>BTUO01000001.1:0-1202585 GCA_045862895.1 Acidobacteriota bacterium | reverse complement strand
GCCAGCCGTGCCGCCTCGGCCCCGAGCGGCGAACCCTTCGACGCCGACAGCCAATCGAAGAAGCTGCGCGGCTTGGGATGGAGCTCGATCGTCCCCTCGTCGTCGTCGAGGCCGGCTTCGGCGCGGGCGGCGGCGACCGCGGCGTCGAGGCCGCCGAGCTCGTCGACCAGGCCGAGCGCGAGCGCGTCCTCGCCGGTCCAGACCCGCCCCTGGGCGATCTCGAGCACGCGCTCGATCGGCAGCTCGCGGCCGGCGGCGACGTGGCCGACGAAGCGGCGGTAGATGTCGTCGACGCGCCGTTCGAGCACCGCGCGTTCCGTTTCGTTCCACGGGCGCAGGGTCGAGTAGAGCCCGGCGCGGTCACCGCGGGCGAGGACGTCGTGGGTGGCGCCGAGCAGCTCTTCCTGGAAGCGTCCGGTGGCGAGCTTGCCGGTGACCACGCCGATCGAGCCGGTCAGCGTCCCCGGCTCGGCGACGATGCGCGTCGCCTTGGCGGCGATGTAGTAGCCGCCGGAGGCCGCGACGTCGGACATCGAGACGACCACGGGCTTCTCTTCGGCCAGCAGCTCCATGCGGCGCAGGATCAGGTCGGAAGCGAGCGCCGAGCCGCCGGGGCTGTCGATGCGCACGACGACCGCGGCCACGCCGTCGTCCTCGGCCAGGCGGCGCAGCTGCTCGCCCAGCCCGTCCGAACCGATGAAACTCTCGCCGCTCCAGGGGTCGAAGCCGTTGCCGCCGCGCACGATCGTGCCGCGCGCGAACAGCACGGCGATCCTCCGGCCCGAGCCTTCGTGCAGGTGGCGTCGCGACCAGGAGGCGAGGTCGACCTTCTCGAGCTCGCCTCCGGCGAGCTCTTCGAGCCGCTGCTCGAACTGGTCGGGGAACTCGAGGGCGTCGACCAGCCCGTGGGCGAGCGCGTCTTCGGCCGAGATCGGGGCGCTGTCGACCAGGGCGCGGACCCGTTCGGCGGCGAGCTCGCGCCCGTCGCCGATGCCACCGACGATGGCGGCGAAGTAGTCGTCGAGCACGGCGTCGATCGCTTCGCGCGCGGCGGGCGAGTGGGCGCGCTCGGTGAACGGCTCGCCGGCGCTCTTGAAGCGCCCGGCGGTGAGGAAGTCGGGCTCGACCTTGAGCTTCTCGAGCGAGCCGCGCAGGAAGATGGCGTCCGACCAGAGGCCGAGCAGGTTGAGCTCGCCGGCCGGAGCCAGCGACAAGTGCTGGCAGGCCGAGGCGACGTAGTACTCGAGCGTGCCGTTCGAGCCCTCGCCGGCCGTGTCGAGGTAGCAGGCGACGAACTTGCCGGCGGCGGCGGTCGCCTCGAGCTGACGCCGCAGCTCGGCGGCCTTGGCGAGTCCGAAGTCGGCGTCGACGATACGCAGCGCCACGCCGCGAATGCCGGGGTCGCGGCGCGCGGCGTCGAGGCCGCGCCAGACCAGGGCGAGCGTCGGTTCGGTGTCCTCGCCGGGCAGCCGGAACGGCACCATCGCGGCGTGGTCCTCGAGCGGCGAGTCGAGCACCAGGGTCAGGACCTTCTCGCCGTCGAAGGCCGGCACGCCGGCGCCCTTGCGGGCGAGGACGACGCCGCCGACGGCGATGACGAGGCCGAGGAGCGAGAGGACGAGGAAGATGACGACGAGGCGGCGCACGCGGGGACTCCGGCGATCTGCGAGAATATCGCGAGGCGGCGGGGGCGGGCGGCGGGGGGAATTCAGAGGTTGGCACGGGTGTTGCTAAAACCGAAGGCAAGTTCGTTGACAAGCTGTCCGAGGCAGGCCCCGCATTCCGTACCGCAAACCTTCCTGTTTTCGGAGCCCTTCGGGGCTCCACACCCTTCTGGAACTCTATCCAACGCCCCCTTAAACCACAGGGGTAGAGCCACTTAAGCCATCCCAACGAGGAGCCGCCTCCGACAGTTGCCTTCGACGGCCCCGAGCCAAAACTCGGGGCCGTCGTATTTTCGGCCGATCCGGTCCGCGGAAGAGTCTGCCAACGGCGAATGCCGATTTGGCCGATGGCCAGCTTGACCGGGTCGAGCAGCGGTGTCGGCGCGACGGTAGACTCCCGGCCTTGAGCGCTCCGGCCCGTCTCCTGGCCTGGTACGACCGCATCCGGCGCGACCTGCCCTGGCGGCGCACTCGCGACCCCTGGGCGATCTGGGTTTCCGAGGTCATGCTGCAGCAGACCCGGGTCGAGACCGCGATTCCGTATTTCGAGCGCTTCCTGATCCGGTTTCCGGACCCGGCGGCACTGGCCGCCGCCCCGATCGAAGAGGTCCTCGCCCAGTGGTCGGGGCTCGGCTACTACCGCCGCGCGCGCCAGCTCCACGGCGCGGCTCGCGAGGTGGTCGAGCGGGGCGGTCTGCCGCGATCCGCAGCCGAGCTCGAGCGCTTGCCGGGTATCGGCCCCTACACGGCCGCGGCGATCGCGTCGATCGCCTTCGGGGAACCGGTGCCGGTGCTCGACGGCAACGTCGTGCGTGTCGCGGCCCGGCTCTCCGCCGAACCCGAGGACCCCTCCCGCGCCGCCGTCCGGGGCCGACTGCTGGCGGTGGCCGCGACGCTCCTCGAGATCTCGAGGCCGGGGGACTCCAACCAGGCGCTGATGGAGCTGGGCGCGACCGTTTGCCTGCCGAAGTCTCCGAAGTGCGGAGTCTGTCCGCTGACGGAAGGCTGCGTCGCGCGCGCCCGCGGCGAGGCCGAGAGCTTTCCGCGCACCCGCCGGCGCCCGGCGGCGGTGCGGGTGCGCCAGACCGCGGCGGTGGTCGCGGGGCACGCCGGGACGATCCTGCTGGTGCGCCGCGCAGCGGGGGAGGCGGTCCTCGCCGGACTCTGGGAACTGCCGACGGTCGAGGCCGGGGAGGTGTCCGTCGCCGAGTCGCTTCTCGCCGTGCGCTACGGCGGCCGTTGGCGCCTGCGCGAGCGGGCGGCGAGCCTGCGCCACGGCGTCACCTTCCGCGCGATCGAGCTCGAAGCGTACCGGGCCGAGTGGGAGCCGGCGGAGGTCGCGGAAGCGACCGCGGCGATCTGGTTCGATCCGGCCCGAGGCGCGGCGCCGGCGCTCACCGGTGCGACCCGCAAGCTGCTCGCGCGGCTCTCCGGAGGCTGAGGTCTCAGCGCACCTCGGGGGCGTCGCTGCCGCCGGAGAGGATGTACCAGCCGACCAGCTTGTCGTCGATCTCGCGCAGCCGCTGCGCGACCAGGCCGCACAGGATGCGCAGCAGCCGCACCGAGGAGATCTTGTGCATGTCGAGCAGCTGCTCGACGACCATCTTCGGGATCGACAGCACCACCGCCTCGCCGTCGTGCGCGACCGCGTCGGCCGAGCGCGGCTGACGATCGATCAGCGCCATCTCGCCGAAGTAGTCGCCGCGCTCGAGAATCGCGAGCGCCTCCTCGCCGGCGCCCGGAATCTGCTTGCTGATGCGCACGCGCCCCTGGAGCACGATGTACATCGCGTCGCCCGGGTCGCCTTCGCGGAACAGCGTTTCTCCGGAGCGCATCTGGCGCTCCTTCGACAGCGTCGACAGCAGGTTGATCTCGAGCGAGGAGAGGCGCTGCTCGGTGAACAGGTCGCGCTTGGTGCGCAGATCGACCCGGAACTCGCCGGTCGCCGGCCGCTCGGTGCCGCCGCGCCGGGCGGCGGCCGGCGCCCCCGAGGCGAAGAAGCGCGCGAGCTTGTCGTTGGTGCGACGCAGCTTCGCTGACAAGCTGCGCCAGCAGGTCCAGTAGAAGGCGGTGGCCAGACGCGGATCGTCGTCGAGCGCGGGCTGGACGCGCTCGGGCGTGAAGGCGAGCAGCAGCACTTCGGAGGAAGCCCAGGCGTCGCCCGAGCGCTCGGCGTCGTCGACGAAACTCGCCTCGCCGAAGAAGTCGCCCGAGGCGAGCACCGCCAGCGCGTAGTTGCCGTAGGGCGTCGAGCGCTGGATGCGCACGCCGCCCTTCTCGATCAGGAAGGCGTCCCTGGAGGTGTCGCCCTGGCGCATCACGAACGACTCGGCGGGGACGCGACGCTCCTCGACCAACCCCGACAGCTCTTCGAGCTGGGGGCGCGGGAAGTGCGAGAACAGCGGCGCGCGCGCCAGGCGGTCGGCGATCGACAAGCGGCCGGAGTGTAGCCCGAAACCGCCGCGCCGGGGGGCGCCGGCGTGCGAAGATCGCCGGCCGATGCCGACCTACCGCCTCGCGATCGAGTACGAAGGGACCCGTTTCCGCGGTTGGCAGGAGCAGAAGAACGCACGCTCGGTCGCCGGCGAGCTGCGGCGCGCGATCGAGGAGGTCGTCGGCGAGCGGGTCGAGCTGGGCGGCGCCGGGCGCACCGACGCGGGGGTCCACGCCCTGGAGCAGGTCGCTCACCTGCGCGTCGGCCGCCGGTTGCCGCCGGGCGCGCGCTTCGCGGCCGAGGTCAACGACCGGCTGCCGGCCGAGATCCACCTGCGCGCGGTGGCGCCGGCGCCCGAGCGTTTCCATGCCCGCCATCACGCCCAGTTGCGCAGCTACCTCTACCAGGTCTCGCGGCGCCGCACCGCGCTCGCCAAACGCTTCGTCTGGTGGGTGCGGCGCGAGCTCGACGCCGGCAGCATGGCGGCCGCGGCCGCGGCGATCGCCGGCCGTCACGACTTCGCCACCTTCTGCGAGCAGCCCGAGGAGCAGAGCTCGACGCTGGTCGTGGTCGAGCGCGCGGAGGTCGTCGAGGCGGGCGAGTTGATCCTGGTGCGGATCGCCGCCTCGCACTTCCTCTGGAAGATGGTGCGCCGGCTGGTCGGCGCGCTGGTCGAAGTCGGAGCGGGCGAGCTCGCGGCCGCGCAGCTCGCGGCACTGATCGACGCTCCGGCCGGCGCGCACCGCGGTTTCCGACCGGCGGAGCACACCGCGCCGCCGTCCGGGCTCTTCCTCGAACGGGTGATCTACGAGGGCGACGCGCCGCTCGGCGCCGTGGTGCCGGCGGTTCCGGTCGCGTAACCCCCGGGGCCCGAGCCGTCGGGCTAGAGCAGATCGAGCTGGGGCGGTGCCAGACGCTCCCGGCAGGCCGCCTCGACGCGATCGAGCCAGGTGTCCGATGCCGCCGGATCGAGGGCGAGGACCGGCAGGGCGCGGCGCTCGATCTCGGCGTCGAGACGCTCGTCGACCGCGCGCTGGAAGCCGGGGTCGGCGGCGCGCACACCGTCGGTCGAGGGTGCGGCGACGATCGGCACCTTGACCAGCAGATCGTAGGTCGGCAGCCAGCGGTCGACCAGCGGGCCGACCACCTCGTCCGGGCCCCCGGCGAGCAGCAGGTAGACGTAGTTGTCGAGCACGCTGCGGTCGCACAGCACCACCGGATGGCGCTCGGCGGCGACGATCTCCTCGGCGATCTGGGTGAGCAGGATCCAGCGTTGCGCCGGCGCGGTGGTCTCCCGGTTGATCGGCAGCGGCGAGCGCCGGGCGATTTCGTGGACGATGTCGAGCACCACGTCGCGGCGCTTCAGGCGCGCTGCCAATCCGTAGCAGAGCGTGGTCTTGCCGACGCCGTGCGAACCGATGAAGGCGAGCTTCAAGCGTCGCTCAGGCATCGCCGCTCCGATCGAGCTCGTCGAGCGCCGAGGCGAAGGCGTCGAACGCGGCGGCGAGCTGCGCGTCGGTGACGACGAACGGCGGCGCCAGCTGGACGACGCTCCCGCTGGCGCCGCCGGCGAGCACCAGCACGCCGCGCGCGGCGAGGGCGTGCGCCAGGCGCGAGGCGTCCTCGGCGCGCTCGAGCTCGAGGGCGGCGAGCGCGCCGATCGTGCGCACGGCGCGAATCCGGCCCGAACGCGCGGCGAGGCGCCCGAGTCCGGCCGCGAGCGCAGGCTCGAGCGCCGCGGCGCGCTCGACGAGGCGCTCCTCGTCGAGGACTTCGAGGGTCGCCAGGGCCGCGGCCGTGGCGAGCGGGTGGGCGACGAAAGTACCGGTGTGGAGCGCCTCGCCCGGCGTGCGCCAGGTTTCCATCCACCGCCGCGCACCGAGCACGGCGCCGATCGGCAGGCCGCCGCCGAGCGCCTTGCCGCAGCAGACCAGGTCGGGGCGTACGCCGTCGCGGTCGACCGCGAAGAGGCGGCCGGTGCGGCCGAAGCCGGTGAAGATCTCGTCTGCGACCAGAAGCGCGCCGTGGCTGCGGGCGGCGCGGGCGAGCGCGACCAGCCAACCCGGCGGCGCGACGAGCACCCCTTCGCGTCCGACCACGGGCTCGACCAGGATCGCGCCGAAGCTGCCGGTCGCCAACAGCGCCTCGACCTCTTCGACCGGAGCCGCGAATCTCGCGCGCCGGACGTGCGGTGTCAGGTGCTCGGCGAACGGCGCCCGGAAGGCCGGGCGCGAAGTCCCGGCGAGCGCGCCGAGGCTGAGGCCGTGGTAACCGGGGTCGAAGGCGAGGACGCCGGGGCGGCCGGTGGCCGCCAGCGCGGTCTTCAGCGCGATCTCGACCGCGTCGGCGCCCGACACCGCGAAGTGGACGCGCGGCTCGTCGACCGGCGCCAGCGCGGCGAGCCGCCGGGCGAGCTCGATGCGCGCCGGATGCGCGGCGACGTCTCCGAGGCCGTGGACCAGTTTCCCCGCCTGGGCCGCGATCGCCGCCACCACCCGCGGGTGACGATGGCCGATCGCCGCGGCGCCGAAGCCGGAAGTCAGGTCGACATAGCGATTGCCGTCGACGTCGAGGACGTTGGCGCCCACGGCTTCGGCCCAGACCACCGCGGGCGCGTCGCGCGGGCCGAGGGTATTGATCCCGGGAGCCTCGGCGCCGGCGAGCACGGCCGAGAGCTCGCGGCTCGCCGGCCCCGGGGGAGCGCTGACGATGGCGGGCAGGAGGTCGCCGCGCTCGAGCCGGGCGGGCGCCGTCACACGAGCTCGCGCCGGCCGGCGAGCGATCGGCCGAGCGTCACCTCGTCGGTGTATTCGATGTCGCCGCCCACCGGCATGCCGAAGGCGAGGCGGGTGACGCGCGGCACGCGGCCGGCGAGCCGGCGCGCCAGGTAGAGCGCGGTCGCCTCGCCCTCGACGTTCGGGTTGGTGGCGAGGACGACCTCCTCGACCCCGTCGAGCCGCGTCATCAGCCCTTCGATCGCCAGCTCCTCGGGTCCGACCCCGCGCTGCGGCGAGAGCGCGCCAAGCAGCACGTGGTAGAGGCCGTGGTACTCGCCGGTGCGCTCGAGCGGCTGGATGTTGAACGGCTCCTCGACGACGCAGATGCGGGTACGGTCGCGGCGCGGATCGGCGCACAGCGCGCACGGGTCGATCGCCGTGATCGCGTTGCAGGTCGAGCAGTGGAACAACTTCTCCTTGACTTCGACGATCGCCGCGGCGAGCTCGCGCGCCTGCGCCTCGGGGACCTTGAGCAGGTGGTGGGCCAGGCGCGCCGCGGTCTTCGGGCCGATGCCCGGCAGGCGCGCGAGCTCGGCGGTCAGGCGCGCGAGCGGGTCGGCCATGCGCCGCTCAGACCAGGCCCGGCAGGCCCGCGCCGGAGAGCGCGCCGAGCTTCGACTGCAGCGTCTCGTCGACCTTGCGCCCGGCCTCGTTGACCGCGGCGAGGACGAGGTCGGCGAGCATCCCCGGATCCTCCGGGTCGACCACTTCGCGGTCGATCGTGACCCCGACCACCTGCTTGTGGCCGGTCATCTTGACCGTCACCATGCCGCCGCCGGCCGAGGCTTCGACCACCAGCTCGGCCATCTCGCGCTGGACGCGCTCCTGCATCTGCTGCGCCTGCTTCATCAGTTTCTGGATGTTCATCCGTTCTCCTCGAGCTCGCCATCGTCGCCGGCCGGTTCGACCGACTTGACCGTGCCGCCGAAGATGTCGAGCACGGCCTGGACGCGCGGGTCGGCGGCCGCGTCGCTTCGGGCCTCCTCGCGCCGTTTCTCGCCGGCCTCGCTCGCCGCCGCGGAACGGGGGCGCGGCGGTGCCGCCGCGCCCTCGACCAGGCGCCAGCGGGTACCGGCGCCGAAGATGGCGACCACGGCCGCGTCGAGCGCCTCGCGGTTGGCGGGGCGCTGGACCTGCTGGGAGGCGAGCGCGTCGCCGGCCGCCAGCGCGATGCGCAGCTCGCCCGCCGCCATTTCGAAGCTCGCCGCCACGAGCTGGGCGGCGAGCATCGGTCGGCGCAGCGTCAACTCCTCGCGGAGCCGCTCGACTCCGGCGGCGGCATCGACGCCGGGGGGCGCGGGCGCGGCCGGGGGTGCCGGTTCGGCTTGTCGCGCGGCCGGCGCCGTCACCGGCGCGGCGGGCGGCGCCTCGCGGCGGCTCGTGGCACGGGCCGAAGGCGCTTCGTCGGCCGGGGTCGCTCGAGTTCTCGCGGTCGCCGTCGGGGTCGCGATCCGGGCCGGCGCCGCCGGCGGCGCGCCACCGGCGAGCACGCGCTCGATGGCGACCAGCTTCGGCAGCTCGGCGGCGCGCAGCCAGGCGATCTCGAGCGCGAGCGAGCCGGCGTCGCTGCGGCGCACCGGCGCTTCGCTCGTGAGCAGCTGGTGAAGCAGGCGCAGCAGATTCTCGTAGCCGGCTCGCCGGGCGAGCTCGGCCAGCGCGCGCGCCTCTTCCTCGGGCAGCTCGTGCGCGGCGCCCTCGCCGCCGAGCGCGAGATGGAGCCCGTCACGGCAGTAGGCCAGGAAGTGGGCGTAGACCTGGCGCGGATCCCAGCCGGCCGCCTCGACGTTGCGGGCGAGCGCCGAGACCCGCGGTGCGTCGCCGTCGAGGATCGCCGCGAGCAACTCGGCGAACAGCGCGAGATCGAGACCGCCGACCAGGCGCTGCGCTTCCTGCTCGTCGATCCGGTTGCTGCCGAAAGTGGCCAGCTGGTCGAGCAGCGCCACGGCATCGCGAACGCTCCCCTCGCCGGCGCGCGCGATCAGCCGCAGCGCCCGCTCCGAGGCCTCGATCCCCTCCTGGCGGCAGATTCCGGCGAGGTGGTCGGCGACCTCCTTCGCGGCGACGCGCCGGAAGTGGTACTCCTGGCAGCGCGACAGGATGGTCGCCGGCACCGCGTCGATCTCGGTGGTGGCGAAGATGAAGACCAGCCGCGGCGGCGGCTCCTCGACGATCTTGAGCAGCGAATCGAAGGCCTGGCGCGACAGACGGTGGACTTCGTCGAGGATGACCACCTTGTGGCGATCCCGCGAGGGGCCGTACTTGAGGCTCTCGGCGAGTTCGCGCACCTGCTCGACCTTCGAGTAGGTGGCGGCGTCGATCTCGAGGACGTCGAGGTCGGCGCCGGCGGTGATCTCCGAACAGGTTCCGCACTGGTTGCACGGCCGCTCGCCGGGCGCCTCCCGCTCGCAGTTGAGCGCCTTGGCGAAGAGCCGGGCGGCGGTGGTCTTGCCGACGCCGCGGATGCCGGAGAAGAGGTAGGCCTGGGCGATGCGCCCCTCGCGCAGCGAGTTCAGGAGCGCGGTGACCACCGCCTCCTGGCCGATCAGCTCCTCGAAGGCCTGCGGTCGCCACTTGCGGGCGAGAACCTGGTAGGTCATGGCTGGACGGGATCGGGAGCGAGCCGGCGCGACGAAGGGTTCCGGCACCCCTGCGGCACCCGGAGCGAGGACCTGATCGCTGCTCCCTTCCGGGCCTGACGAGGTTCGGAACCGTCCGGTGCACAGGACCCGAACCCTTCGTCTCGCCGGTTCGCGCCCGGACGCATCGTACGCGGCGTCTCCCCCCCTGTAAAGCCGACCGACCCCCGCAGCCCACCGGCGGGTAGTCGAATGCCGCCGGCTTGGTCTAGAATCCGCGGGTTTGAGCGGCGAGGGGCCTTGCGCGGACGAGCGCTGGATGGACGAGGCGCTCGGGCTGGCGCGGCAGGCGGCCGCGCTCGGCGAGGTGCCGGTGGGCGCGGTGGTGGTCGGCTCCGACGGCCGCGTCCTCGGCCGCGGTCACAACCGGCGCGAGATCGACCAGGATCCGCTCGCCCACGCCGAGCTCCTCGCCCTGCGCGAGGCGGCACGGTCGAGCGGCAGCTGGCGGCTGGAGGGGGCGACCCTCTACGTCACGCTCGAGCCGTGCGCGATGTGCGCCGGGGCGATCGTGCTGTCGCGGGTCCCCCGGCTGGTGTTCGGCGCGGACGACCCGAAGGCCGGCTTTTGCGGCTCGCTGGGGGATCTGGTCCGGGACCCGCGCCTCAACCACCGCCCGGAGGTGACTTCGGGGGTGCGCGCGGCCGAGAGCGCGGCGCTGTTGCGCGGTTTCTTCGCCGAGCTGCGGCGGAGCCGCCCGGAAGTTCTTTGAGACGTCTGCAATGCGGAGAGGTGTCCGAGTGGCTTAAGGAGCACGCTTGGAAAGCGTGTGTAGGGGAAACCCTACCGTGGGTTCGAATCCCACCCTCTCCGCCAGAAAATCAGCAGTTCGAGCGGAGAGGTGCCGGAGTGGTCGATCGGGGCGGTCTCGAAAACCGTTGTACCCGCGAGGGTACCGTGGGTTCGAATCCCACCCTCTCCGCCAGTTTTTCTTTGACCGGAGCCCCGGGCTCCGTTTAGAATCAGCGGCTCCGCGCCTGCGGCGCGGTCCCCCGCGGGGCGGGCTCGAGCGAATGGATCCGGGCGGTTCCGGCTCCGGACGGCTCGCGATCCGCGGAACAACCCGAAGGAAGGCGGTCCGACGTGAAGCGTACGTTTCAGCCGAACAATCGCCGGCGCAAGAAGACCCACGGCTTCCGCGAGCGGATGAGCACCAAGAACGGCCGCAAGGTCCTCGCGCGCCGCCGCCGCAAGGGGCGCAAGCGCCTCAGCGTCTGAGGGCCGTGCCCGCGGCCCCGGCAGCCTCGAGCGAGCGGCTGCCGCGGCGGGAGACCCTCCGCCGCGGCTCCGACTACCAGCGCTGCTACCGCGCCGGGGGGCGCCGCCATGGTCCCCTCGCGACGCTGCATTTTCAGCCCAATTCCGTAGAGCACCCCCGTCTCGGCATCACCGTCAGCCGCAAGGTCGGCCGCGCGGTGGTGCGCAACCGGCTCAAGCGCTGGACGCGGGAGTGTTTCCGGCGCAGTGAGCTGCGCGCCGGCCTGGCGCCGTTCGACCTGGTCGTTCACTTCAAGCCGGCCGCCGGCGCGGCGAGCTACGCCGCCGTGCGCGCCGAGTTCGATCGGCTGCTGGGGGCGCTGCCGCGCGCGGCGGCGCGCGCCTGAGGACCATGACCCGGTTCCTGGTCGCCCTGCTCGATTTCTACAAGCGGCGGATCTCGCCGCTGCTGCCTGACGCCTGCCGTTTCACCCCGACCTGCTCGGAGTACGCCCGGCTCGCCATCCGGCGCCACGGCGCCTGGGCAGGGGGCCGGCGCGCGCTCGGCCGACTCTTGCGCTGCCAGCCGTTCGGGCTGGGTGGCGTCGATCTGCCCTGATTCTGGGATCGCCCGGAGGGACTTTGGACAACCGCAGACTCTTCCTCGCCGCGATCCTGTCGATGGCGGTGCTGTTTCTCTGGCAAGTGCTGTTTCCGCCGCCGGAGCCGGCGCCTCGACCGGCAGCGGTACCTGCTGCGGCCGAGCCCGTACCGCCGCCCGCCGGCGCCGGCGCGGCGGCCCCTGTTCCCGCGCCGCCGGGCGAGACCGTTGCTACCGAGGCCCCCGCGGCTGCGCCGGCCGCCGAGCCGATCGCGGCCGAGGAGGAGGAGCGGGTCGTCCTCGAGAACGACGAGTTGCGGGTCGAGCTGAGCAATCGCGGCGGACAGCTGGTCTCGCTGGTGGTCAAGGGCAAGACCGCCGAGAGCGGCGAGCCGCTCGAGCTGGTTCAGCGCCGGCCGGCGGGCCCGTATCCCTTCGCTCTGGTCGACGCGCGAGGTGGCGGGCACCCCTTGAACGAGGCACTCTTCGTGGTCGAACGCCCGGCGGGCCCGCGGGCAGCGGAGGTCGTGTTCCGGCAGCGCGGCGAGGCCGGCTCCGCCAGCAAGCGCTTCCGCCTGGGCGATTCCGGCGAGCTCGAAGTCGAGGTCGAGACCGACGTCGCGGGCCTGGGATTGATGATCGGTCCCGGCCTGCGCGAGCGCGACGCCGAGGAGCTCAAGAACCGCTTCCTGAAGCGGGCCGCGGTGTGGAGCGTCGGCGGCTCGGAGACGGTCGAGACCGTCGACGACGTCGAGGAGGTGTTGCGGATTCCGGGCGCCGGGCTCGACTGGATCGGGATCGAGGATACCTACTTCCTGGCGGCACTCGTCCCGCGCGAAGGGGTCGCGGAGGCACGGGTCGAGCCGGTGCTGCTCGACGCCACCGAGGACGTGCGCAGCTTCGCGGCGCGCGCGCTTCCCGCCGCCGAGCAGCTGACGGCCGAGGACAAGAAGCGCCCGCGCGAGGTACGCGTCGTGCTGGTCGCCGACAACGGCAAGATCGCTGCGAGCTCGTATTGGGGCCCGAAGCAGTACGACCGTTTGGTGGATTTCGGCGCCGGTCTCGAGCGCACCGTGAGCTGGGGGTGGCTGGGCTTCCTGGCGCGCCCGATGCTCTGGGTGCTGCAGTGGATCCACGAGCACGTGGTCGCCAACTACGGCTGGGCGATCGTGGTGCTGACGACGCTGCTCAAGCTGCTGTTGCTGCCGCTGTCGCTCGCGGCGTTCAAGTCGATGCGCAAGATGCAGAAGCTCAATCCGCGCATGCAGTCGATCCGCGAGAAATGGCGCGGCAAGCTGCGCGACAAGCAGGGGCGCTTCAACGCGGACGCGCAGCGGCAGATGAACGAGGAGATCATGGGCCTCTACCGCGCCGAGGGAGTGAACCCGGCCGGCGGCTGCCTGCCGATCCTCGTCCAGTTGCCGATCTTCTTCGCCTTCTACCAGCTGCTGTCGACGACCGTGGAGCTCTGGCGCTCGCCGTGGGCGCTCTGGATCGCCGACCTGACGGCGCCGGATCCGTACTACGTCCTGCCGATCGTCATGGGTCTGACCCAGGTCGTCCAGCAGCGGATGACCCCGGCGCCGCCGGATCCGATCCAGCGCCGGATGATCCAGGCGATGCCGATCGTCTTCACCGTTTTCTCGCTCGGCTTTCCGTCGGGACTGGTGCTCTACTGGTTGACCAACAACGTGCTGTCGATCGTCCAACAGGGGATCTACAACCGCTACCAGGATCGCCATGCGGCGGCCGGAGCGTCGGCGGTGCCGGCGCGCAGCGGCAAGGGGAAGCGGGGATGAACACGGCGGAGCGACGGTTCTTCTCGGCAAGCTCGCTCGCGCTCGCGGTGGCGGCCGCGTCGCGCTGGTTCGGCGTCGACCCCGAGCGGCTCGACTATCGCGTCCGCGACAAGCGCCACGGTTTCCTGAAGGCGCCGCGCGGAGTGGTGATCGAAGTCGACCCGGCGGCGCCCGCGCGGGCCGAAGGAGAGCCCGCCGCGGTTCCGGCGAGAGCCCCGGCGCCGGTGCGGACGACGACGGGCGAGCGCAGCGCGGAACGGGCGACAGGCGAGCCCGGACGGCGCGGCGCGACGGGCGACCGGAGGCCGGAGAGGCCCGAAAGGTCGCGGCGAGGACCGCGCCGCCCGACGTTGAGTTCGGACTCCGAAGGGTGGACCGCCCCCGACGCCGATTCGGAGCTCGCCGCGAGAGAGGCTTGCTCCCGCCTGCTGCGCTTCGCCGGGCTCTCGCTCGAGCCCGAGGTGACACGGACGGCGGAGCGGCTCGAGCTACGCCTCGGCGGCAGCGACGAGCCGGAGCTCGCGCGGCGCGGCCTGGCGCTGCTCGACGAGCTCGAGCACCTGCTGCCGCGTGCGATCCACGGGCTGTGCGGACGCATGGTCCGGGTTCGGATCGAGGGGGCCGGGCTCCGCGCCGCTCGCGAGCGGGAGTTGGTCGACCTCGCCGAGGCCGCGGCGGCGCGGGTTCTCGCCGGGGGTCCCGCGGAGTTGCTCGAGGCCCTGGGCCCCGCCGAGCGGCGCATCGTCCACCTGACCCTGGTGGACCGCGAGGGCGTGGCGACCGAAAGCCTCGGCGACGGCCATCTCAAGCGTCTTCGGATCTTCGCTCCGTCCGGCTGAGGCGCTGGCGCCGTGGCGGCGCTGCCAGGGTCGGCGAGGCGCGCGGCACACCGAGGTGGTAGCGCTCCTTCATCGCCAGGTAGCGCGCCGTGGTCTTGCCGTCGAGCTCGGGGAGCAGCCTCGAGTCGAGCAACGGCACCAGCTGCTCCTTCAGGAACGGGCCCCGTGCCATCCACTGGAAGTAGGAGCGGCCGCCGTGGTGATACGGCCCGTAGAGTCGCCCGCCGGGCAACTTCGCCACCAGCCAACGGAAGAGAGCCTCGTGGTCGGTGTGCATTCGCAGCGAGATCTGGGCCTGCTTGCCGTCCCCTCCGAAGTGTCCTTCGCCGATCAGGAGCCCGACCAGCAGGCCGGCTTCGAAGTCGCTGAGTTCGATGGGGTCCATGTTTCACCGTCGGGTTTCCCGTGAAACTATCCGCTGGTTGTTTCACCGTCAAGTTTCCCGTGAAACTCCCCGGCAGTAGGATCGGAGGCCGTGGAAATCCCTCCCCTCTCCCGCGCGGAGTTCGAACGGCGCCTGCGGGGGGCTTTGCCCGAGCTCGACTTCGCAGGGCTCGGCGTCGACGCCCTCTGGGCCCACTTCGAGGAGCTCCGCCGCTGGGCCCCGGTGGTCGACCTGATCGGTCCGGGGACCGCCGCCGAAGTCGTCGAGAGGCACTTCGCCGAGTCGCTCGCCGCCCTCCCCTGGCTGCCAGGGGCGGGACGGCGGCTCCTCGACCTCGGCTCGGGAGCCGGATTCCCCGGGCTGGTGCTGGCCGCGGCGCGGCCCGAGCTCGAGGTCACACTGCTCGAGCCGCGCGAGCGCCGGCGGGCCTTTCTCGCTGCGGTCGCCCGGCGCTCGGCGTTGAGGGTCGAAATCTCGGGTGCTAGAGTCGAAAAAAGCGCCCTCCAAGAGCTGCCGGACGACGTCGCGGTCGTCACGGTCCGGGCGCTGCGACTCGATCCGGCGGCCTGGTCGGCCCTGGCCGGGAAGCTCCGACCCGACGCCCGCCTCCTGATCTGGTCCGGCTCGGAGCTCCCCGCGCTTTCCCCCGACTTCCTGCCGCTCCGTCAGGCCCCGCTCGGCGGGACACGAGGGCGGATCCTGCGCGAGTATCGGCTCCGGGAGAGCGGATGAAGCGGATCTTCGCGGTAGCCAACCAGAAGGGCGGCGTCGGCAAGACGACCACGTCGATCAACCTCGCCGCCGCCCTGGGAGCGCTCGAGCGGCGGATTCTGCTGGTCGACGTCGACCCCCAGGGCAACGCCACCCGCGGGCTCGGACAGTCCGCTCCGGCGCCGAATCTCTACCAGGTCCTGACCGGAGAAGCCCCCGCGGCGGAAGCCATCCGCCCGAGCGGCTTCCCGAACCTCGACCTGCTCCCGGCCGACCGCGAGCTGGTCGGGGTCGAAGTCGAGTTCGTCGGCCTCGAGGGGTGGCAGCGGCGTCTCGCGGAGCGGCTCGCGCCGGTGGTCGACGGTTACGACTTCGTCTTCCTCGACTGCCCCCCCTCGCTCGGTCACCTCACGGTTCTGGCGCTGGTCGCGGCCACCGGGGTCCTGGTTCCGCTCCAGTGCGAGTACTTCGCGCTCGAGGGGCTCTCCGAGCTGGTTGCCACGGTGCGGCGGGTGGCGGGCGCCTTCAACCCGGGACTCGCCATCGACGGCGTCATCCTGACCATGTACGACGACCGGACGAAGCTGACCCGCGATGTCGAAACCGAGGTGCGCTCCCACTTCGGCGAAGCGGTCTTCCAAACCGTCGTACCGCGCAACGTCCGCCTGGCGGAGGCCCCCAGCCACGGCCAGCCGATCCTCCAGTACGACATCAAGAGCCGCGGCGCCGAGGCCTACCTCGCGCTCGCCCGCGAGCTCGCCGGAAGGAAGCCATGACCGACAAGAAACGCGGCCTGGGTCGCGGACTCTCCGCCCTGCTCCCGCGCGAGGAGCCCCCGGAAGGGGTGCGCACGCTGCCGATCCAGCAGCTCGTCCCCAACCGCTACCAGCCCCGCAGCCACTTCGACGACCAGGGCCTCGAGGAGCTGGCGGCCTCGATCCGGACCCAGGGCCTGATCCAACCTATCGTTGTAAGTCGCAAGGATTCAAATAGTTACGCGATTATTGCGGGGGAACGCCGGTGGCGGGCGGCACAGCGTGCAGGGCTCCAAGTGGTGCCGGTCGTGGTGCGTCAGGTCGACGACGACCGGCAGCTCCTCGAGCTCGCGCTGGTCGAGAACGTCCAGCGTGCCGACCTCAACCCGGTCGAGGAGGCCGAGGCCTACCGCACCCTCGCGCAGAACTTCGGCCTCTCGCACGATCAGATCGCCGAGCGGGTCGGCAAGAGTCGCGCCGCGATCTCCAACGCGCTGCGTCTGCTCAAGCTCCCTCCCGCGGTGCTCGATCTGCTGCGCGCCGGACGACTGACCGCCGGTCAGGCTCGGCCGCTGCTCGCGCTCGAAGCCGACGACAAGATCGAAAGACTGGCGCAGCGCGCGGCCGAGCAGGGGCTGTCGGCGCGGGTGCTCGAGGCGCTCGCGGCCGGACCGGGACGAAAACGCGAGCGGCCCGCCCCCGAGCCCAACGCCGCCGCGGCGGCCGAGCGGCTGACCCAGCGGCTCCAGACCCGGGTCGAGATCGACCGGCGCGGCCGCGGCGGCACCATCCGCGTCCACTTCCACTCCGAAGAGGAGCTGATGCGGCTCTACGACCTGATCATCGCGGCGGCGCCGCGGAAGTGACCGGCGGCAGTCCCTCGAAGCTCGGCACGAACGACAGTGCCCGCCGACCGAGCAGCGTCGGTTCGAAGGCCTCGGCGACCACCCGGCCGTCGAAGTCGCGCGCGATCGGCAGCCCGGCGGCATAGAGCAGGGTGGGCACCAGGTCGATCCCGCGCACGTCGGCCAGGTGCACGCCCTGCCGCAGCCCCGCACCGCGGGCCAACAGGACGCCATCGGGCGGCCCGGACAGGGTGCCGCGCAAGCGCTGCTCGCCGCGCCCGAGATCGCGGAGCAGGCGTGTCACGCCGCCCGGTGCGGCGACGCCGTACGGTGAGCTGACCACCAGCAGCCGCGGTTCCGGCAGCGCCTCCCAGAGCGCGCCGAGCTCGGCGTCGAGCCCCGACAGGTAGGTGATCAGCGCGTCGGCCGCGCGCCGGACTTCGCCGGCGCGCGAACCCTCGATCTCGGCGCGCGCGAAGCCCCCGAAGGTCGCCAGCGCCGCCGACTCGAGCCCGCCGAGCGCCACGAAGCTCGCGTCCGGCGGTCGCTCTGCCGCGAGCCGTCCGCGCAGCGCTTCGAGCCGGCGCCGGTCCTCGCCGAGCGCGGTCGCGAGCCGATCCCAGCCGCTGCCGGCCAGTGCCTGCTCGGCGCGCAACGCGGCCGCCGGTTCCGCATCCGAGGCCAGGGTCGGCGGGCCCAGGGCGGCGTGGAATCCCGCCACCTCGACCGTGCGTCCGGCGCGCGCGACGATCTCCCAGACTGGCAGCGCGGTGCGCTGCGCCGAGGTCAACGGCAGCGTCCGCCCACCGGCCAGTCCCCAGCTCGAGAAACTGACACGCGACGGCAGGAGTCGCAGGGGCCGCCCGGTGCCGAGCGGTCGCGCCTCGAACAGACTCTCGCCGGAGACGCCGTGGCGCCAGGGGTACTTGCCGGTCGCCCAGCTCGCCTCGAGCGCCGTCGGCCGCGAAGGGGCGAAGCCGGTGAGCCGCGCCGCGACCCCGGAGTCGAGCAGAGCGCCGAAGCTGGGCAGCTTGCCCTGCTCGGCGAGCGGCAGCAGCGCATCGAGCGTCGCGCCCGGCAGCGAAACGACGACCAGGCGGGGCGCCTCCGCCGGCTCGAGCGCCACCCAGCGCGCCGGCAGCGCCTCGGGAGCCCGGAAGCTGGTGCGCCGGTCGAACATCGCGTAGACGCTGCCGAGCGAGACCAGCACCACCAGCAGACGGCTGCGCCACCCCCAGGGTCGACGCTGGATCGCGTGCAGCAGCGCGGTGTAGAAGAGCATCACCGCACCCAGCGTCAGCCAGAGCGCGGTCTTGATCAGCTGGACGTTGATCCCGGGCGGCAGGAAGTAGGTCCAGACCGAGGCGTGGACCCAGTCGCCGAGCGCGCCGGCGGCGACCACCAGGGTGATGGTCCACGGCAGCAACCGCGGGATCGGCACGCCGACGAGCCGTACCAGGAGCAGGTGCAGGGCCACCGACGGAACGGCGAACAGCAGCCCGTAGTAAGCCGTGCCGCGGGCGAGCGCGGCGAGCGAGATCGGATGGTCCGGGTTGAGGAAGAAGAGCAGCCCGGTCAGGTGGGCCCCCGCCAGCACGGAGGGCGCGAGCGACAGCAGCCAGCGTGGAGCTCGGACGGGTGTCATCGCCGCGCTCTGTTAGAGTCTCGCGCCCGAATGACGATCGCGCGAGATGCGGAAGCCCGGGTCGTGGAGGTCGTGCCGCATCCGCTCCCCTACTTCACGCTCGTGCTCGACGTGCCGGCGGATTACCGCGACGTCGAGCCCGGGCAGTTCGTGATGCTCGAGACCACCGGGACCCTCGAGCCCTACCTTCGGCGGGCCTTCTCGGTCGCCGATGTTAGCAACGCCCCCGACGGCGGAGCGCGGATCGAGCTCCTGGCCAAGGTGGTCGGGCGCGGTACCTCCGCGATGTCGCGTCTGCGCCCCGGCGAGCGAAGGGCGATTCTCGGACCTCTCGGTCGGCCCTTCGCCGCCCCCGAGCCGGGCCGCCTCGCGCTGGTCGCCGGCGGCGTCGGGTCGGCGCCGCTGCTGCTGGCGGCACGGCGGCTGGCCGAGGCCGGACGCACGCTCGATTTCTTCTACGGAGGTCGCAGCGGCCGCGACCTCGTGCGCCGCGACGATTTCGAGCGTCTCGCGCTCGCCTCGGGCGGCCGACTGCTGACCGCCACCGAGGACGGCAGCGAGGGCTTCGCGGGCCGGGTCACCGACGCCCTGACCGCGGAGCTCGACGCCGGCACCCGTTACGCGACTCTGCGCGCCTGCGGTCCGATGCCGATGCTCGCGGCGCTCGCGCGGCTCACCGCGGCGCGGGGGGTCGCCGGCGAGGCCGCCCTCGAAACCGAGATGGGATGCGGCTTCGGCGCGTGCCTCGGTTGCGCCGTTCCCCACGTCTCGGGCCGCTACGCGCTCTGCTGCAAGGAGGGGCCGGTCTTCCGACTCGACGAGGTGCGCTGGTGATCGGCGGCGCCGTCGATCTCGCGGTGCGGCTGGGCCCGCTCGAGCTGCCCAACCCGATCCTCACCGCGTCCGGGACCTTCGGCTACGGGCTCGAGTTCGCCGGCCTCGCCGATCTCGAGAAGCTGGGCGGCATCGTCACCAAGGGACTGTCGCTCGAGCCGCTGGCCGGCAACCCGCCGCCACGGGTCGGCGAGACCCGCGGCGGGATGCTCAACTCGATCGGCCTCCAGAACATCGGCGTCGAGCGCTTCCTGGCCGAAGTCCTCCCGGGCCTGGCGCGCTATCCGGCGCGGGTGATCGTCAACCTCTTCGGCTACGAGTTCGACGACTACGCACGGCTGGCCGCGCGGGTCGATCCGTTCCCGGGAATCGCCGCGGTCGAGCTCAACGTCTCCTGCCCGAACGTCAAGAAGGGCGGCATGGAGTTCGGCCACGATCCGGAGGTCCTCGAACGGCTGGTGGCGAGCGTGCGCCGCGCCACGGCCAAGCCGATCGCGGTCAAGCTCTCGCCCAACGCCGGCTCGCCGGTGGCGGTGGCCGAGGCGGCGCGCTCCGGCGGCGCCGACATCCTCTCGGCGATCAACACCGTGCTCGGCATGTCGATCGACCCGTGGAGCCGGCGCCCCCGGCTCCACACCAACCGCGGTGGACTCTCCGGACCGGCGATCCGGCCGATCGCCCTGCGCATCGTCTACGACGTCGCGCGCAAGGTCGGGCTGCCGATTATTGGCATCGGAGGCGTCGAGTCGATCGACGACGTCGTCGAGTTCCTGCTCGCCGGCGCCTCGGCCGTGCAGGTCGGCACGGCGCTGTTCCGGAACCCCCGTGCCGCCGAACGGCTGGTCGATGCGCTGCCGGGCCGGCTCGCCGAGCTCGGCGTGTCGCGTGCCGCCGACCTGGTCGGCGCAGTGCGCCCCTGGGGGGAAACTTGAGCGTCGCGGTGCCGCGCCTCGAACCGGTCGCCGTCGCGCTCGACACCGCCGAACGTTCGAGCTTCGACGCCTGGGTCGACTTCTTCGCGCCGCGGGTCGGCGTGCTCAAGGTCGGCCTCGAAGCCTTCGTCCGCTTCGGTCCGCCGGCGGTCGAACGCGCCCGCGCCGCGGGCGGGAGGATCTTCCTCGACCTCAAGCTCCACGACATTCCGAACACGGTGGCCGGCGCGGTCGGCTCCGCGATCGAGCTCGGCGCCGAACTGCTGACCGTGCACGCCGGGGGCGGTCCGGCGATGCTCGAAGCGGCGGTGGCCGCCGCTCGGGATCGGGTCGCGATCCTGGCGGTGACCGTGCTCACCCACCTCGACGCCGCCGAGCTCGCCCGACTCGGCCTGCCGGGGAGCGCCACCGAGCGTGCGCTCGCCTGGGCCAGGCTCGCCCGCGAGTGCGGTTGCGCCGGCGTCGTCTGCTCGCCGCGCGAGCTGGTGGCGCTGCGGCCGGAGCTGCCACGCCCCTTCCGGCTGGTGACCCCCGGAATCCGGCCGGCGGGGGCCGCTCTCGGCGATCAGAAGCGGGTCGCGACGCCGAAGTCGGCGCTCGCCGACGGGGCCGACCTGCTGGTCATCGGCCGCCCGCTGACGCAGGCGAGCGATCCGGAAGCGGCGCTCGCCGCGCTCGCCGGAGAGCTCGGCGCGGCCTGACCCCTGATGCCTCAGAAGATGTAGATCGCCCGGTCGACCTGGAGGTCGAAGTGCCACTCGTGGGTGTAGCCCGGGAACTCGAGCGGCACGGTGAAGACCGCGCGCATGCGGATGTTGTCGCCGTAGCGCTGGGCCGTGACGTTCTTGGGATCGACCGGAAGCTTGAGCTCCATGCCCTTCTGGATGATCCGCTTCTCGAGGGCCTCGGGGCGGACGTTGGCCGCGAACTTCGCCTGCTCGACCATGAAGTCGTAGAGCTCCGAGGAGGCGATCTTGACCGGGATCGTCTTGAAGGCGATCAGCCCGCCGACGATGACCAGCAAAGACCACAGGATGCAGCCCAACTTGCCGTCCCCCGCCTGTCCGCGCCTCCGGGTCATACCGCCTCCTCGTCGTCCGCGATGTTGCGCGAAGTCTAGCGCACCGCTCGCAGGGTGCGCGACCAGCGCCACGGTCCGCCGGGCGCCTTCGAGGCCAGCACCCGCACCACGCGCCCCGCGACGGCGCGCCGGTCGACCGCTCCGAAGGCGCGGGAATCCCGCGAGTCGGCGCGATGGTCGCCTTCGAGCCAGACCGCTCCCGCGGGCACGTTACCCGAGCCGATCCGATCGCCGGCGAGCGCGACGCAGCGCTTGACCAGCACCGAGCGTCCAGCGTCGGGCGAGCGGGCGAGCACGACGTCGCCACGGAGCGGCTCGCGCACCGGCAGCAGGCGGGCGAGCGGCCCGGGCAGGTCCGGCGCGTAGATCATCCGATCGACCAGGACGCGGTCGCCCGCCAGCAGCGCCGGCTCCATCGAGCGTCCCGAAACCACCCGCAGCTCGAGGACGAAACCGCGCGCGAACAGCGCCAGCAGGATGGCGATCAGGCCGGCCCGCAGGGCGCCGAGCGCGGCGCTCAGCGCGGCAGGTGGAAGGTGCGCGACCACCGGGTCTTGGTCACGAACCCGGCGACGGTGCGCGCCAGCTCGCCGGCCTTGGCGCGCCAGCCCCGCCAGGTTCCGTCCGAGGTGCCGCCGCCGAAGGACCAGTAGATCAGGAAGGCCCGCCCCTTCAAGTAGCGCTCGGGCACCGGCCCCCAGTAGCGCGAGTCGTTCGACTGGTCGCGGTTGTCCCCCATGCAGAAGTAGTGACCGGCCGGGACCGTCAAGGGGCCGAAGTTGTCACGGAGGCGCTGCTGGAGGTCGAGGTAGGGGGCGGCTTTGTAGGTCCGCGAGTCCTTGTGGACCACGTAGCCGCTCTCCGCGGCCGGTTCGCCGTTGACGTAGAGCTGCTTGTCCTTGACGCGGAGGACGTCGCCGGGCTGCCCGACCATGCGCTTGACGAGGTCGATCGTCGGCTCGGCCGGCGCCCGGAAGATCACGATGTCACCGCGCTCGGGCGCGCGCATCGGCAGCAGCCGGCGCTCGAGCGCGCTCGCCGCCGGGCCGTAGATGAAGCGGTTGACGAACAGATGGTCGCCGACCAGCAGCGTCTCCTCCATCGAGCCGCTCGGAATGAAGAAAGTCTTCACCACGAAGGTGTTGGTGAAGCCGAGAAAGAGGCCGGCGATGAGCAGCGCCTCGAGGTACTCGCGGAAGGTCGAGCGGGGAGCGGCGGCCGCGGTCATGGGTCGGGAAGCTTAGCGGATCGCCCCACGGCCGGCGAGGGCGAGCTCGGTCGGTCCAGCCAAGCGGCGCCCGGAAACTCCGCTGGACTTGGCGCCGCGCTGGCGGATCCGCGGGCCTCGCTTCGGCTCGAAGGCAGTCCGCGACGCGATTCCGACCACTCCAGCAGTCGCATCGGCCGCTCCCGCGCGCCTGCCTCGGGGTGCAACCTCAACGAGATCAATCATTTGAACCACTTGCCTGGTTCTGGCAGGGAGCTTGATCTCTGTCGGGGCGACCCGGACGCGATCCGGACCACGGGAGAGAGGAGGCGGCGCCCCGACCACGACCGAACCGAGCTTCGCGCCACGACAGGACGTTTCGCAGTCGCACCGCAGCACCCGGCCGCGCCGTGCGCCGCCGGCAGATCGACAACGCAGCACCCCGGCCCGACGACCGGTGCCGGGACGACCCAGGAAAGGAGCAGTCCCATGCGTCACTTCCAGCGCCTCACCGCCTTCGCCCTCGCCTTCGCCCTCGCTCTCGTCGTCGCCCCAGCGTTCGCCGCCGACGCGCCCGCGGGCGTGGTCAACGTCAACACCGCCTCGGCCGCCGAGCTCGAGCGCCTGCCGGGCGTGGGCGAGACCGTCGCCCAGCGCATCGTCGAGCACCGCGAGGAGAACGGCGCCTTCAAGAGCGTCGAGGACCTGATGCTGGTGCGCGGCATCGGCGAGAAGAGCTTCGAGCGGATCAAGCCCTACGTCGCGACCTCGGGCGCCACCACGCTCAAGGAGGACGTGCCGTCGCCGCGTCCGGCCCGCACGGCCGAGACCTCGAAGGGCTGAGGCGGAAGCTCCGGGAGGCCCGCGTCATGCGCAGCTCCGAGTCCGGCTTCCAGCTGGTCGAGCTCCTGGTCACCGCCGCCGTCGCGATGCTCGCCATCGGCATCGCGACGCCGCCGGTCCTCGAGTGGGCCGCCGCCCGTCAGGTCCGCCTGGCAGCCGGGGAAGTCGGCTCGGCGCTCGCCCTGGCGCGGGCCTACGCCGTGACCCACGCCGTTCACGTCGGGGTCAAGTTCCGCGTCGCCGAGAGCGGCGCCGTGAGCTGGACCCTGCACCGGGACGGCGACGGTGACGGTGTACGTACCAACGACATCGACGCCGGGGTCGACCCGCCGGTGGCACCCACCCGCCACCTCCTCCACTTCGGCCGTCAGGTCCGCCTCGGCTTCCCTCCGGGAACGCCGCCGCGCGACCCTGCCGACCCCCGCCGCCGGCTCGACCGGCTCGACGACCCGATCCGCTTCAACCGCTCCGACATCGCCTCCTACAGCCCGCTCGGCGGGTCGACCCCGGGGTCGGTCTACGTCACCGACGGCAGGAGCCGCCTCGCCGCGCTGCGCGTCTTCGCCGCCACCGGAAGGATGCGGGTGATCGCCTACGACGCGCGCACGGAACAGTGGAAATAGTCGGAGCACTGCGCACTCCACCAGCGCGAGGAGCCGACGACCCGGACTCCGGGGACCGGCACACCCGCCGCGCCAAGTGGCGCAACGTTTGACTCGCGGGAGAGCGCGACGTAGCCTAGTCCGCCGTGGGCGCGCTGGTCGTCATCACCACCGTCGGAACCGAAGAGCAGGCCAACGAGATCGCACGCGAGCTCGTCTGCCGCCGCCACGCCGGCTGCGTCAACGTCGTCCCCGGACTGAAGTCGTTCTACCGCTGGCAGGGCAAGGTCTGCCGCGACTCCGAGTTCCTGCTGGTGATCAAGACCCAACAGGAGGAGTACCCGGCGGTCGAGGCCAAGATCCGCGAGCTCCACAGCTACGAGGTACCCGAGATCCTCGCCCTCGAGGCGTCGCGCGGCGAACCGAGCTTCCTCGCCTGGCTCGCCGCCGCGCTCGACAAGTCCCAGGGCACTTGCGAAGACGCCGACGACGAGCTCGAAGAGCCGCTCGTCTCGCTCGACGAAACCAACTACTGAAGCGCGACGATCGGCGCGCGCGTCAGACCGCGGCCAGCGCCTGGTCGAGGTCGGCGACGAGGTCGGCCTCGTCCTCGATACCGGCCGAGATGCGCACCAGGCCGTCGGTGATGCCGAGCTCGGCGCGCTTGTCGGGCGGCACCGATGCGTGGGTCATCGACGCCGGATGCGACGTCAGAGTCTCGACGCCGCCCAGGCTCTCGGCGAGCGACATCACCTCGACCCGGTCGAGGAACCGCTTGGCCGCTTCGAAGCCGCCGAGCTCGAAGGTGATGAGCGCGCCGAAGCCCGTGGCCTGACGCTTCTGCACTTCGTGCCCCGGGTGATCGGCGAGCCCCGGATAGAAGACCTTGCGCACCTTGGGATGGCGCGCCAGGTGCTCGGCGAGCGCCCGGCCGTTGGTCTCGTGGCGCTCCATGCGCACGGCGAGCGTCTTGATCCCACGCAGGATCAGGAACGAATCGAACGGCGAGGCGATCGCCCCCTCGGATTTCTGGACGAAGGCGAACCACTCGCCGTGCTCCGCCGTGCGCGCCACCAGCACGCCGCCGATCGAGTCCGAGTGGCCGTTCAGGAACTTGGTGGTCGAGTGCACGACGACTTCGGCGCCGTGCTCGAGCGGCCGCTGGAAGTAAGGCGACATGAAGGTGTTGTCGACCGCGAGCAGCGCGCCGTGGGCGTGCGCCAGCTCGGCGGCGCCGGCGATGTCGGTGACCTCCATCATCGGGTTGGTCGGCGTCTCGACGTAGACCATCTTCGTCGTGGCCTTGAGCGCGGCGCGAATGTTGCCGAGGTCGGTCGAGTCGACCCAGCTCGATTCGACCCCGTAGCGCGACAGCACCTGGGTCATGAAGCGGTAGGTGCCGCCGTAGACGTTGCGCGAGAAGACGACGTGCTCACCGGCGCGCACCAGGGTCATCAGCGTCGCGATCGCCGCCATGCCGGAGGCGAAGGCGTGGCCGGAGTGGCCGCCCTCGAGCGACGCGACGTTGGCCTCGAGCGCGCTGCGCGTGGGGTTCTGGACGCGCGCGTACTCGAACCCCTTGTGCCGGCCGAGCTCGTCGTGGACGTAGGTCGAAGTGGCGTAGATCGGAACCGAGACCGAGCCGGTGGTCGGGTCGGGGTGCTGGCCGGCGTGGATCGCGCGCGTTGCGAAGCCTCGGGACTTCCAGTCGCCCTTCACGGGGGTGCTCCTTCCTCGGGGAGTGGGCGGCGCCGGTCGAGCCGGGCCGGCCGCAGGGCGGGAAGTCTACCAGCGCGGCGGTAGGATTCCGGCCGTGAGCGGCGCCGACGACTTCTCCCCGATCGCCTGGCGCGACGGCGCGCTCCACTTGCTCGACCAGACGCGACTGCCGGCCGAGGAGCGCTGGCTGCGTTGCACCACGGTCGCCGAGGTCGCCGACGCGATCCGCCGCCTGGCCGTGCGCGGCGCCCCGGCGATCGGCATCGCCGCGGCCTACGGCCTGGTCACCGCGCTCGACGAGGCCGGAGACGTGAATCCGCTCGCGGTGGTCGAACGCGCCGCGGCGACGCTCGGCGCCACGCGGCCGACCGCGGTCAATCTGCGCTGGGCGCTCGACCGCGGGCGCGAACGCGCCGCCGAGCTCGCCCGCGAGGGCGCCGCGGCGAGCGTGCGCGACCGGCTGCTCGACTGGGCGCGCGCCCTTCACGCCGACGACGTCGAGCGCAACCGGCGCATGGCCGCCTTCGGCGCCGAGCTGTTCGCTTCGGGCTCGCGCGTGCTCACCCACTGCAACGCCGGCGCGCTCGCCACCGGCGGCATCGGTACCGCGGTCGGAGTGATCGCCGAGGGGTGGCGGCGCGGTCGCGTCGAGCGGGTCTGGGTCGACGAGACCCGGCCGCTGCTCCAGGGCGCGCGGCTGACCGCCTGGGAGCTCGGTCGGCTCGGGGTGCCGCACCGCCTGGTCACCGACTCGATGGTCGGCGCCCTGATGAGCCGCGGCCTGGTCGACGCGGTGGTGGTCGGTTCCGATCGGATCGTCGCCAACGGCGACTTCGCCAACAAGATCGGCACCTACACCGTCGCGGTGCTCGCCCGGCGCCACGGCGTGCCGTTCTACGTCGCGGCGCCGCGCTCGACCATCGACGCCGCGACCGCCGACGGCGGCGGCATCCCGATCGAGGAGCGCGACGGCGGCGAGATCACCGAGCTCGGCGGCGTGCGGATCGCGCCGCCGGCGACCGACGGGTTCAACCCCGCTTTCGACGTCACGCCGGCCGAGCTGGTCACGGCCATCGTCACCGAGGTCGGCGTCCTGCGGCCGCCGTACGGGGAGTCGATCGCGCGCGCGCTCGCGGCCGGAGCCGCCGGCGGGTGAGCCGCCTCGCGCTCTCCTGGAGCGGCCCCGACGGCGCGGTCCTCCACGAGCTCGGGGCCGAGGAGACGGTGGTCGGCCGCGCCGAGGAGTGCCAGCTGGTGCTGCCCGACCGCTCGGTGTCGCGGCGCCACGCGCGGATCGCGCCCCAGGCCGACGGCTGGTGGATCGAGGATCTCGGCTCGCGCGGCGGCACCTGGGTCAACGGCCGTCCGATCGCGCGACCGACCCGGCTCGCGCCGGGCGACCGCGTCGGCCTCGGCCAGAGCGTCCTGGCGGTGGTCGACTCCGGCCAGGCGCGTCCCAGCTCGGCGTCCGCTCCGCTGGCGCCGGGAACGTCGCTGTTCCGGCGCGCCGACGAGCTGCTGGCGCAAGGCTCCGGGCCACTCGAGGCTGCGGCGGGCGACCCCGAAGCATTGCGGCGCCGCACCGAGCGGCTCGAGCTGCTCAACGAGATCCACGCCGCGCTCGGCCGCTCGGTCGCGCTCGACGAGCTGCTCGAGCTGATCCTCGACCGCGCCTTCCGCGCCCTCGGTCCCGACGAAGGGGTGATCGTGCTGCGCGACGGCCCCGGCGAGTACCGGCGCGCGGCGGTGCGGCGCCCTCCGGGCTCGATGGGCGACGCGCTGCTGTCGCGCACGCTGCTCGAGGAGGTGGTCGAGAAACGACAGGCGGCGATCGTCTGCGACATCGCCGCGGACGAGCGTTTCGGTCAGGCCGCGAGCCTGCGCCTGTCGGGCGTGCGCAGCCTGATCGCGGCGCCGCTCTACGACGAGGGCGGACCGCTCGGCATGATCTCGCTCGACTCGCGGGCGTTCGTGCGACCGTTCACCGAGGAGGATCTGGAGCTGCTGACCTCGCTCGCGGCGGTCGCTTCGCTGCGCATCCGCAACGTCCAGCTCGCCCACGAGGCAGCCGAGCGCAAGCGGCTCGAGGAGGAGCTCGCGCTGGCGCGCTCGATCCAGATCGGTCTGCTGCCGAAGTCGTTGCCGGCGCCGGCGGGCTGGTCGCTGCGCGCCTCGAGCGTGCCGTCGCGCTTCGTCTCCGGCGACTATTACCTCGCGGGCGAGCGCGATGGGCGCCTCGACGTGATGGCCGTCGACGTCTCCGGCAAGGGGATCGCCGCGGCGCTGCTCACCGCCTCGCTCGAGGCGCTGGTGGCCGGTCCGCTCGAGGCCGCGCTGCCGCCCGAGGAGATCTTCACGCGCGTCTCGCGCCTGCTCTACCAGCGCACGCCGCCGTCGAAGTACGCGACGGCCGTGCTCGCTCGCGTCGAGCTCGCGAGCGGACGCACGCGCATCGCCAACGCCGGTCACCTGCCGGTGCTGGTGGCGCGAGCCGGCGGTGGCGTCGAGGCCGTCGGCGCCACCGGCCGGCCGCTCGGCCTGATGCCGGACAGCGTCTACGCCGCCCGCGAGCTGACGCTCGGGCCGGGCGATCTGCTGGCGCTCTACACCGACGGCTACGTCGAAGCCGCCGACGCCGAAGGCGCCGAGTTCGGCGACCGGCGGCTCGAGGAGCTCCTGGGCGAGCTGCGCGAACAGCCCCTCGCCGAGATCGTCGCCGCGGTCGAAGGCGCGGTGACGGCCTTCGTCGGTGCCGAGCCGGACGCCGACGACCGCACCCTGCTGTTGCTGCGCCGCGGGTGAGCCGATGGGCGTAGGATCCGCGGCGATGCCCGCCGTCGAGATCCGCGCGCTGGCCAAGCGCTTCGGGGCGCTCCAGGCGCTCGCCGGCGTCGACCTCGAGGTCGCCGAAGGCGAGGTGCTGGGGCTGCTCGGGCCCAACGGCGCGGGCAAGTCGACGCTGGTGCGCGCGCTCATGGGGCGGGTGCGGCCGGATTCGGGCGAGATCCGCCTGTTCGGACGGCCGGCGGACGAGCCTGGGGCGCGCGACCTGCTCGGCTACGTGCCGCAGGAGATCGCGCTCTACCCGGTGCTCACCGCCGAGGAGAACCTGCGCGTTTTCGGCCGGTACCAGGGGCTCGCCGGGCGCGAGCTCGAGCGCGCGGTCGCCGACGGGCTCGCCTTCTCGAACCTCGCCGATCGCGCGGGGGATCCGGTCGAGCCGTTCTCGGGTGGCATGAAGCGGCGGCTGAACATCGCCGTCGGCATCCTCCACCGGCCGCGCGTCGTGCTGCTCGACGAGCCGACGGTCGGCATCGACCCGCAGTCGCGCGAGCGCATTTACGCGATGATCGGCGAGCTGCGCGCTGGCGGAGTGTCGATCCTCTACACCACCCACTACATGGAGGAGGCCGAGCGGCTCTGCGACCGGGTCGCGGTGATCGACCACGGCCACCTGATCGCGGTCGGCTCCCGCGAGGAGTTGGTGCGCTCGACGGTCGGCTCGGCGCGACGGCTGCGCGTGGACGCGGACACTCCGGTGCCGCCGGCGCTCGCCGTCGAGTTCGACGGCGCCACGATCGACGGCGCGACGCTCGAGCTCGTGACCGACGAGCCGGCGGTCGCGATCCCGCGGCTGCTGGCGGCATTCGAGCGCGCCGGTGTCGGCGTCGCCGACCTCAAGCTCGACCGTCCGTCGCTCGAAGGCGTGTTCCTCCATCTCACCGGACGGGAGCTGCGCGAGTGATCCTGGCGGTGGTGCGAGCGGCGTGGGCGATGCTCCGGCGTGATCGGGCGGCGCTGGCGCTGACTTTCGTGGTGCCGGTCGTCTTCTTTTCGGTCTTCGCCCTGATCTTCGGCGGCCAGCGCTCCTCCGGCACCCGCAAGGTGAAGCTGATCGCGGTCGACCAGGACGCGAGCGAGCGCTCGCAGCGCTTCCTCGACACGCTCGCCGCCGAACAGGCCTTCGACTTGCGCCGCGCGCCGGAGGCTCGCGACGGGGCGCCGACTCCTGCGCCCTACGACCGCGCCGCGGCCGAAGCGGCGGTGCGCGCGGGCGAGGCCTCGGTGGCGCTGGTCGTGCCGCGCGGCTTCGGCGCGGCGCGTTTCGCCTTCGGGCCGTCCGATCCGGCGGCGCCCCGACCGAAGCTGGTGCTGCTGGTCGACTCCGCCGATCCGATCGCCGGCGAGATGACCGCGGGCCTGCTGCAGAAGGCGCTCTTCACCGGGCAGTCGGATCTGTTCCTCGAGGGCGGCATCGACGCACTCGACCGGGTCGCGACCTTCACCCCCGAGCAGCGCCAGACGTTCGCGCGCCTGATCGAGCAGGCCCGTGACGAGCCGCCGAGCTCGACCGAGAGCGACAGCGGTGGACTCGGGCTGCCGATCGATCTCGAGACCGTCGACCTGATGGGTGAATCGAAGGAGAACCCGCTGGTGGCCTTCTACGCCGCGGGCCTCGGGGTGATGTTCCTGCTCTTCTCGGCCGCCGGCGCCGGCGGCGCGTTGATCGAAGAGCGCGAGAGCGGCACGCTCGATCGCCTGCTCGCCACCCGCATCACGATGGGTCAACTGATGGCCGGCAAGCTGGCGCACCTGGCGACGCTCGGCGTCGTCCAGCTGACGGTGATGTTCGTCTGGGGCTGGCTGGTCTTCGGCCTCGAGCTGCCGGGGCATGTCACCGGCTTCCTGGCCATGGCGATCCCGACCGCGCTCGCCTGCTCGGCCTTCGGCCTGGTGCTGGCGGCGGTCTGCCGTACGCGCAAGCAGCTGGTGGCGGCGTCGAATCTGGTGATCCTGACCATCTCGGCGCTGGGCGGCTCGATGTTCCCGCGCTTCCTGATGCCCGAGGGCCTCAAGAAGGCGAGCCTCGTCTTCTTCAACTCATGGGCGCTCGAGGGGTTTCTCGACGTGTTCTGGCGCGAAGAGGGGCTGGCGGCGCTGCTGCCGGAGATCGGCGTGCTGCTGCTCTGGACGGTCGCGCTCTTCGCGATCGCGCGGCGCGTCGCCCGGCAGTGGGAGGTGGTTTGAAAGGGGTTTGGTGGAGGCGGTGGGAATCGAACCCACGTCCGGAAGACGCGTCCCGCAGGTCTCTACGAGCGTAGCCTTCGTTTCAGGTCATCGCCCCGGCGGTTGGCAGAAGGCAGCCTGCCGCCGGCGCCAGTCCCGTTTCGACGATCCCGGCGCGGTACGGGACCAACCGCGTCGTTCGGTCCACTTTAGCGTCGCCTCGCACCCTGCCGTGGACCGGGCCGTGGTGCGAAACGTCGCGGTCAATTAAGCCGCGAGAGCGTAGTTGTCGTTGGCAGCTTGCGCTGACAGTTTTACGAGAGTGATCTCGGCTCGCAACCCACGAACCGCTGTGTCCCCCGTCGAATCCGGTGCGCCCCCAGTTTGTCCAAAGAACGACCCAGCAGGTTCCAGAACGTAACACACCCCCCGCCTATTTCAGGGACAGGCACCCTTCGGGGACAGGCAAGAAAACACCGAAGCGTCGCGTCGACAAAGTGGAAAACAGGTGCGTCCATTGGGACGTCCGGAGCAACCGAGTGGCCGAAAACGCAAAAGGGAGGGCAAGTACGACGATCTGGGTGGGATTCCCGACCGAATGGGCAGCGCCCTCCGCTGGACCAGAGCGACCGCGGCTACGAGTTTTCTTGCCTGTCCCCCTTTCCGGGGGAGGGTGGGGGGGAGAGGGCGGCGAGGAAGTCCTCGGGGCCGCTCGAGCGCAGGCGGGAGATCACCAGCCACCAGGCGAGCAAGCCCAACACCGCGGCGATCGGGGCAAAGGAGAGCAGCGGTGGCCAGAGCGGCCAGCCGAGGACGCCGAGCAGCGGCACGGCGGCAATCGAGAGCACCGCGACCGAGGAGCGGTGGATTTCGAGGTGGCTTTCGAGCTGGCGCCAGACGACGCGCGAACCGGCTCCAGCCGGGGCGATCGTGACCTCGCCCACCAGGACGCCGCGGCGCAACCCGAAGACCACCGGCAGCGACAGCCGTCCGCCGCCGTCGTGCGGCGCCCACTCGGCGCCCCACGGCTCGGCGGTCCGCGCGATCCGGCTCGCCGCCTCGGCGGGCGCCAGCGCGAGCTCGACTTCGCAGCGCTCCAAGCTCAGGCCGCCTCGGCGAGCTGGTCGAAGAACGACTCGACGGCGGCGAGGAAAGAGGGGACGTCGGGCAGTTCGTTGATGCGCTGGCGCAGCTCCCGGCCGTGCGGCACGCCGTGGGTGTACCAACCGGTGAACTTGCGCAGCTTGTGCAGCGCCCAGCGCGACTCCTCGCGCTCGGCGACCCGCCGGAAGTGGTCGAGGATCAGGTCGCGGCGGGCGAGCAGCGTCGCCTCCGCGGGCTGACGTCCGGCCATCAGATCGGCCGCCTGGCGGAAGATCCACGGGTTCTTGGTCGCGGCGCGGCCGATCAGGACGCCGTCGCAGCCGGTCGAGCGCATCATGGCGAGGGCGTCGGCGGGCTCGCGGACGTCGCCGTTGCCGAAGACCGGGATCGCGACCGCCTCCTTCAGCCGAGTGATCTCTCCCCACTGCTCACGCGCCTCACCCGAGAACATCTGCCGGGCCGTGCGGGCGTGCAGGGCCACACCGTCGGCCCCCTCGCCTTCGCAGATCCGGCCGAGCTCGAGGAAGTTCTTGCGTTCCTGGTCGAGCCCGAGCCGGAACTTCACGGTCAGCGGGATCGAGATCGCACCGCGCACCGCCGCGACGATGCGCCGCGCCAGATCGAGATCACCCATCAGCGCGCAGCCGGCGCAGCCCTTGAGCACCTTGTTGGCCGGGCACCCCATGTTGATGTCGCACAGATCGGCGCCCATCGCTTCGACCTGACGGGCGGCCTCGGCCATGGTCTCCGGCTCCGAGCCGTAGATCTGGATCGCGAGCGGCCGCTCCTCGTCGACGAAGTGCATCAGGTCGAGGGTGCGGCGTACCCCGCGCACCAGCGCCTTCGAGGCGATGAACTCCATCGTCACCAGGCCGACGCCGCCGATCCGGCGCACGATCAGCCGGAAGTCGCGGTCGGTCACCCCGGCCATCGGGGCGAGGACCAGGGGCGGATCGACCGGGACGGAACCGAGGCGCAACATGCGCCGAGGATTCTACCGTCGGCGGGCGGCGCGGCCGAACAGCAGGGCGAGAGCGGCCGCCATCGCCGCCCAGAGGGCGCCGCCGGCGGCGAGCGCCGCCGCCAGGAAGGCTTCCCCCGACAGGTGGCCGTAGGCGAGCGAGAGCGGGAAGTCCATCCAGAGCAGGACGCCGCTGCCCAAGCCCCGCCGCCAGCCGAAGTGGAGCCAGACGACGGCCACCGAGTGAAACAGGAAGGCCCAGAGCGCGGCGGCTCGCGCCGGGGTGCGGCCGGAAAGCAGGGGCACGGCGGCAGCCTACCGCGCCGTGCCCGGGGTCTCCGCGGCGCCCTCCTGCTCGGAGTAACGGGCGTGCAGCTTGACCGGCTCCTTCGCCGCCCGCCGCAGCCGCAGGTTGAGGGTCTCGACGCCGAGCGAGAAGGCCATCGCGAAGTAGACGTAGCCCTTCGGAATGTGGAAGTGCAGCCCCTCGGCGACCAGCGTGACGCCGATCAGCAGCAGGAAGGAAAGCGCCAGCATCTTGACCGTCGGATGACGCTCGACGAAGGCCGAGACCGATCCCGCGAAGAACATCATGATCGCGACCGCGCCGACCACCGCCGCGATCATCACGCCGATGCGGTCGGTCATGCCGACCGCGGTGATCACCGAGTCGAGCGAGAAGACGATGTCGAGCAGCAGGATCTGGAAGATGACGCCGCCGAAGGTCGCCGCGACCTTCGACGACTTGGTCCCCTCCTCCCCTTCGAGCTTGTCGTGGATCTCGAAGGTCGCCTTGGCGAGCAGGAAGAGGCCGCCGCCGAGCAGGATCAGGTCGCGGCCGGAGACCTCGTGGGCGAACACCGCGAACAGCGGCGCCGTCAGCTTGGCGATCCAGGTGACGGTCAGCAGCAGCAGGATGCGCAGCCCCATCGCCAGGCCGAGGCCGAGCTGGCGGGCCTTGTAGCGCTGGCCCTCGGGGAGCTTTCCGGCGAGGATCGAGATGAAGATGACGTTGTCGATGCCGAGCACGACCTCGAGCAGCAACAGGGTCGCGAAGGCGAGCAGCGTCTGGGGGTCGAGCAGGGTCGAAAAGTCCATGGCCTCTCCGTCGGCAAGCAGGAAGCGCGGATCCTACGTCGGCGCGGATCGCGGGTAGGATCCGGCCCCGCGTGACGTCGTCCCCCCCGCCTTCGACCCTCGCCGCCGGCCTGGTCGGCGGACTGGCCGCCGAGCTCGTCGCCGGCCGCCATCGCGACCTGCTCGCGCCGCTGCAGTTCCTGGAGCCCGGCAGCCGCCCGGCCCGCCGCCCCCGCGGCGCGGACCGGACGGCGCTCGCCCGCGCCCTGGGGGTCGCCAACGCCGCCGCCGGGCATCCGCGCGCGGCCGAGCTGGCGGCGAAGCTCGCCGACCCCGACACCCGCGTCGTCGTCGCCGGTCAGCAGACCGGGCTGTTCGGCGGGCCGCTGCTCGCCCTGGTCAAGGCCGCCGCGGCGGCGCGCTGGGCCGAAGAGCTCGAGGCCGCCGACGGCCGCCCGGCGGTCGGACTGTTCTGGATGGCGACCGAGGACCACGACTGGCAGGAGGTGGCAGGTGTCACCGTGCTCGCCGGCGATGGCCCGCGTACGCTGTCGCTCGGGGCGGATCCGTCGCCGCTCGCACCGGTCGGCCTGCGCACCGTCGGCGCGCCGGTCGCGGCGCTGCTCGCCGAGCTCGCCGAGCTCTACCCGGCCGAGTGGTTCCGCGCCTGGCTCGAGCGCCTGGCCGGCTGGTGGCGGCCGGAGGCCCGCTTCGGCGAGGCTTTCGCCCGCACCCACGTCGCGCTGCTCGGCGAGCGCGCGCCGCTCTACCTCGACTCGATGCTCCCCGAGCTCAAGGCCGCGCAGCAGCCGCATCTGGCGGCACTGGTCGAGCGGCGCGAGGCCTTCGCGACCGCGCTCGCCGGGCGCGAGCGCGAGCTCGCCGCGCGCGGGCTCGAGCCACAGGTGGCGCCGCAGCCGGGCGCGAGCCCGCTCTTCCTGATCCGCGGCCGGGAGCGGCGGCGCATCGAATGGCAGGGCGGCGACCGTTTCGCGCTGCGCGGCGGCGCGGAGCCGGCCGAGCCGGTCGCGCGCCTGCTCGAGACCATCGCGGGCAACCCGTCGGCGGTGTCGCCCGGCGTGCTCGCCCGCCCGGCGATCCAGGACGCGGTGCTCGGCACCGCGCTGTTCCTGGTCGGTCCGGGCGAGATGGCCTACCTCGCGCAGGCCGCGGCGGCGCACGAAGTGCTCGGCATCGAGCCGCCGGCCGTGGCGCTGCGGCCGCAGGCGCTGGTCCTCGACCGGCGCTCGCGCGAGCACCTGGCCGAGCTCGGCGCGACGCTCGCCGAGCTGGTCGAGAACCCGTCGGCGCTCGCCGATCGCCTCGCCCGGCGAGGTGGCGCCGGCTTCGTCGAACCGGCGGCCGCCGAGATCGCGCGGCGCATCGAAGAGCTGCGCTCCGCGGCTCTCGCGGTCGATCCCGCGCTCGAACGGCCGTGGAGGAAGACCGGCGCCACCGTGGGTCGGGCGCTCGGGTCCTTCGCGGGCAAGGTCGCGGCAGCGGCGACCCGCCGTGACCAGCACTCGGCGGCTCGCCTCGAGAAGCTGTCGGAACTGGTGCGCCCGGGCGGCAAGCCGCAGGAGCGAACGCTCGCCGCCGCCTGGTTCGCCGGCCGCTGGGGCGAGGCGTTCGGCGGCCGCCTGGCCGCCGCGCTCGACCTCGATCCGCGCCGGCTCTCGGTCGTCGATCCGGGCTGAAAGCCGTCGAAGGCCTAGAATCGACCTCGGCCATGACCCCGCAGGGCATCGACGCGATCGCGCTCTCGATCCCGGTCTTCTTCGCGCTGATCGGTCTCGAGCTGGCGCTCGACCGGCGCGAGCGGCGCCGCGAGGGGCGCGCGGTCTACCGCGCCAACGACTCGATCAACGATCTCGCCTGCGGCACGCTGCAGCAGCTGGTCGGGCTGTTCGCCAAGACGGTGCTGTTCGCCGGCTACGTGCTGATCTTCGAGAAGGTCGCGGTCTGGAGTCTCGACCCCGGGCGCTTCAGCCACTGGCTGGTCGCCTTCCTCGGCGTCGACTTCTGCTACTACTGGTTCCACCGCGCCAGCCACGAGATCAACTTCCTGTGGGCGGCGCACATCGTCCACCACCAGAGCGAGGAGTACAACCTGTCGGTGGCGTTGCGCCAGAGCGCCGTCCAGCAGTTCTTCTCGATGCCGTTCTACTGGCCACTCGCCGCCCTCGGCGTGCCGCCGCTGATGTACCTCGCCGCCGAAGCGGTCGACACGCTCTACCAGTTCTGGATCCACACGCGGAAGATCGGCCGGCTCGGCTTCCTCGAGAGCTTCCTCAATACGCCGTCGCATCACCGCGTCCACCACGGCTCGAACGAGAAGTACATCGACCGCAACCACGCCGGCACGCTGATCGTCTGGGACAAGATGTTCGGCACCTTCCAGCGCGAGGAGGAGGAGCCGGCGTACGGCGTGACGCGGCCGCTCGCCAGCTGGAACCCGCTCTGGGCCAACGTCCACTACTACGTCGAGCTCGTCTCGGTCGCCCGCCGCACGCGGCGCTGGCGCGACAAGGTCCGCATCTTCCTGGCGCCGCCCGGCTGGCGCCCGGCCGACGTGCCGTTCGAGCCGGTTGCCTATTCGCCGGTCGACGGCCGCCGCTACGACTCGCGCCCGCCGCGCGGCCTGGGAGTCCTCGCCTTCGTCCAGTTCCTGGGCGCGATGGGCGCCGTCATCGCGCTGCTGTTCGCCGCCGGCCGCTTCGGCAAGCCGGTCGAGATCGCGCTCGCGCTGTTCGCGGTCTGGGGCCTGACCAACGTCGGCGCGCTCCACGACCGGCGCCCCTGGCTGCCGGTCTCGGAGGCCGCGCGCTGGCTCGCGACGATCACGGCTACCGCGGCCCTCGCCCCCGACGGGGCGCGAACGGCCGCGGTCGCGGCGGCGACGGTCGCCGGAGTGCTGTCGGTCACGCCGATCGCGGCGCGCCGCCGGGACTTCGATCTACCTTCCGGCTCGCCGCTGCCCGTGGTCACGGCGGCGGGCGACGAGGTGCGCGCATGAGAGTCGACGTCCTCGCCATCGGCGCGCACCCGGACGACGTCGAGATGTCGGCGGGCGGCACCCTCGCCCAGCAGGCCGCTGCCGGCCGCCGGGTCGGCATCCTGCACCTGACCTCGGGCGAGGCCGGCACGCGTGGCACCCCCGAGGGGCGCCGCGCGGAGGCGGCGCGGGCGGCCGGAATCCTCGGCGCCGTCGTCGTCGAGTTCCTGGCGCTCGGTGACGGCGGCCTGCGCACCGGCGCCGCCGAGGAGGACCAGCTGATCGAGATCCTGCGCCGATTGCGGCCCGAGCTCGTCCTGGCGCCGCCGCCGGTCGACCGCCACCCCGATCACGGCCGAGCGCACCGACTGGTGGTCGACGCCTGTTTCTACTCCGGCCTGGCCCGGCGCGGCTCGGCGACGCCCCACCGGCCGGCGGCCCTCTTCTCCTACCAGCAGCACGACGCCTTCGAGCCCTCGTTCGTGGTCGACGTGACGGCGAGCTGGGAGGTCAAGATGCGGGCGCTCGACGCTTACGCCAGCCAGCTCACCCCGACGGGCGGCCGCTCCGACCCGGCGGCCGGCCCCGAAACCAAGATCTCCTCGCCGCTGACCCGCCGGATGCTCGAAGGGCGCGCCCGGCACTACGGCAACCTGATCGGCGTCGAGTACGCCGAGCCGTTCTGGAGCCGGACGCCGCTCGCGGTCGCCGACCCCTGGGAACTTCTCCCCCGCGGTCTCCGTTAAAGGACCCATGCGCATCGGCATCAGCTGCTACCCGACCTGGGGCGGGTCGGGGGTCGTCGCCACCGAGCTCGCCATGGCGCTCGCCTCCGGCGGCGACGAGGTCCACGTGATCAGTTATGCCCTGCCCTCGCGGCTTCAGTTGGCCGACCCGCGGCTCTTCTTCCACGAGGTCGTGGTGCCGCACTACCCGCTGTTCGAGTATCCGCCGTACTCGCTGGCGCTCGCCTCGAAGATGGCGGAGATCGCCCGCCACCAGCGGCTCGACCTGCTGCACGTCCACTACGCGGTGCCCAACGCGGTTTCGGCGATCCTGGCGCGCGAGATCGTGGCGCCGCTCCGGCTGCCGGTGGTCACGACGCTCCACGGCACCGACGTCACGCTGATCGGCAACGACCCGTCCTACCTCGAGACCACGCGCTGGGCGGTGCTCGCCTCGGACGCGGTGACCGCGGTCTCGGAGTCGCTGCGACGATCGACGATCGAGCAGCTCGGCGTGCCCGAGCGGCCGATCGAGGTGATCCCGAACTTCATCGAGCCCGAGCGCTACGAGCGGGTGCGCGGCGGCGCCGGCGCGCGGCGCTGGGCGAAGCCGGGCGAGAAGGTGCTCGTCCACATCTCGAACTTCCGGCCGGTCAAACGGGTGATGGACGTGCTCGAGGTCTTCCTGCGCGTGCGCCGGGAGCTCCCGGCGCGGCTGCTGCTGGTCGGCGACGGTCCCGAGCGGGCGCTGCTCGAGCAGCGCTGCCGCACCGAGGGGGCGTGCGACGTCGTGACCTTCCTCGGCAATCTGCAGGCGGTCGAGGAAGTGCTCGCCGGCGCCGATCTCTTCCTGCTGCCGTCCGAGAACGAGTCGTTCGGTCTCGCCGCGCTCGAGGCGCTCGCCTGCGAGGTACCGGTCGTCGCCTCGAATGCCGGCGGTCTGCCGGAGGTGATCGACGACGGCGAGAACGGGCTGCTCTACGCGGTCGGCGACATCGAGGGGATGGCCGCGGGCGCCGCCGCGTTGCTCGCCGACCCGGTGCGCCACCGCGCCTTCGCGCTGCGCGCTCGGCAGCACGCGATCGAGCGCTTCTCCGAACGCGCGATCGTGGCGCGCTACCGCGCCCTCTACGAGCGGGTGGTCGCGGCGCGCGCCACCACCGCTGCCGCGCCGCTCGGTCCGGCCGGGTGAACCGGAAGGTCCCGACCGGGACCGCCGAGAGCGAGCTGCGCGAGCTCGGTTCGCGCTTCTTCGCCTTCGTGGCGCCGGCCGCCGACCTCGCCGCGGCCGAGGCGTTCGTCGAGTCGCTGCGCCGCCGCTACCCCGACGCCACCCACCACTGCTTCGCCTGGCGCGTCGGCGAGCCCCCGGCAGAGCGCTCCGCGGATGACGGCGAGCCGGGCGGCACCGCCGGGCCGCCGATGCTCCAGGCGCTGCGCGCGGCCGGACTCTCGGACGTGGTCGCCGTGGTCGTGCGCTGGTTCGGCGGCACCAAGCTGGGCAAGGGCGGGCTGGTGCGGGCGTACGGCGGCGCGGTGCGTGCGGCGCTCGAACGGCTGCCGGTCGCGACCGTCCGCCACCGCGTCCGCCTCGTGGTCGAGCTGCCCTTCGAGCGGATCGGCGCGGTGCGCCGGCTGGTGCGAGCGCCCGAGATCGAGCTCGCCGCCGAGCGCTGGGGGGAGCGGGTGGAGCTCGAGCTGGCGGTGGTCGAGGAGCGCCGCGCCGAGCTGCTCGACGCGCTCGCCGCCCTCGGGTTGGCGGCGCGCGCGCTTTGAGGCGCGCTTGTCGCCCCCCGGAGCGGGGTGTACACTGCGCGCCAGTTCGAACGCGAAATCACGTCGTCGATCGACGTTCCCGCTGGAGGAGATCCGTCCGATGAGCGAACCGACCGTCCCGCCGCCGCCCCCGGCCGCGCCCGCCGGAGATTCGGGCAACAAGACCCTGATGCTGGTGCTCTCCTACCTCGGCCTGCTGGCGCTGGTGCCGCTGCTGGTCGAGAAGGACGACAAGGAGGTCCAGTGGCACGCCAAGCACGGCCTGGTGCAGATGGCGGCGTGGATCCTCGTCTTCATGGTCTTCACCCTCTTGTCGTTCATCCCGGTCCTCGGCTGCCTGACCAGCGTGATCTCGCTCTTCCTTCCGATCCCGATGCTGATCGTCACCATCATCTCGATCGTCAAGGCGACGCAGGGTTCGCGCTTCATCATCCCGGGACTCTCGCAGTTCGCCGACAAGTTCTGAGGTCGACATGAGCGAGCCGATGGCACCCCCGCCCCCGCCGTCCGCGTCGACCTCGAGTCGTGCGACGACGGCGCTCATCCTGGGCATTCTCGGCTTCGTCTGCTGCCAGCTCTGCGCCCCCTTCGCCTGGTACATCGGCAATCAGGAGGTCAAGGCGATCAAGGCGGGAGCGAGTCCGGCCACCAATCAGGGCTTCGCGATGGCCGGCATGATTCTCGGCATCATCGGGACGATCCTGCTGGTGTTCGCGCTGCTTTGGGTCGTCTTCTTCGGTGGCCTGGCCGTGATGGGAGCGATGTTCGGCAACGCCGCGCCCTCGAACTGAGGGGAGATCGGGCCGCGAGCGTGGAGGTCGTCCGCTCCGCCGCGCGGCGAGGCTGGATCTGGGGGGCGACGGGCTTCGGGCTCGTCGCCCTCTTCGTCTTCTCGGGCTTCTGGGCCAGCGGCGGGGCCGAAGGCCCGGTCGTCTGCCTGATGCGCCGCGCCACCGGCGTCGCCTGTCCGGCCTGCGGACTGACACGGGCGGCGGGGCTCGCCGCCAGCGGCCGGTTCGCGGATTCGTTCGCGGCCCACCCTCTGTTCGCGCTGGTCGCCGTGGAGGTCGCCGCGGGCTGGTGGCTCTGGGGCGAGCGGCTGCGCGGACGCGGTGGCGAGCTCCGCCGCTTCGTCGCGCCCTGCGCGCTCGCCACCGCGGCGTTGCTGGTGCTGGTCTGGATCGCGCGCTGGGCGACCGGAGCTCTGCCGGGGTGACCGTTCGCCGTTGGAGTCGCGGCCGTCGCCTCGCGGTGGCGCTCGGCGCAGCGTTGGTGGCCGCTCTGGTGTTCGATCTGACGCGCGCGCCCGAACTGCAGTCGACGGCCCGCTTCGAGCTCTGGGCGATCGGGCGTTATCGCGCGGTCCTGTCGCCCTGGCTCGCGCGCGGCGGCGTGCGTTGCCGCTTCGAGCCGTCGTGCAGCCGTTACGCCGAGGCGGCGATCCGCGCCGACGGCGCGCTCGTGGGAAGCGCGCGGGCGGCCTGGCGGATCCTGCGATGCGGGCCCTGGACGCCGGCCGGAACCCACGATCCGGCGTGACGCGCCCGAGCCGTCCGGGCATAGACTCCGCGACAGCGGATCCACGTGAGCTCCTCGACGTCTCCTCGCGCGCCCCGCCGTTGGGCGCTGGCGGCCGCCGCTCTGGTGGCGGTGCTGGCCGGCGCCCAGGTGGTCGGGGAGGCGCGCTTCGCCGCGCGCCGCGTCGGCGTCCTCATCGAGCCGGTCGCTGCCGGCGGTCTCGCCGTGCTCGACGTCAGCGCCGGATCGCCGGCGGCCGCCGGCGGTCTCGAGCGCGGCGACCGGCTGATCTCGCTCGAAGGGCAGCCGCTCGCCGTCGCGAGAGATTTCGATCGGATCGCCGCCGGTTTCGAGCCGGGGGAGCCGGTGCTCTTCGAGGTGGTGCGCGACGAGCGGCCGATGCAGGTTCGCCTGACACCCGGCATGCCGGTCGACACCTTCGCGATGGCGCTCGACCTGGTGGTCCTGGGTCTCTACTGCATCCTCGGGCTGCTGGCCGCGACCCGCGCGCACGGCGACCGGCGGGCGACCTTGCTCGCCGCTTTCTCCTTCGCGGTCGCCATCGAGCTCGCCCTTCCCGGCAGCACCTCCGACTCGCTCGTCGCGCTGCTGGTGCCCTTCCTGTTTCCGCTGCTGACCGGCGTGCAGTTCGGCCTCGAGCTGCACCTGGCGTCGTTGATTCCGGCGCCGGCGCCGTGGCTCGCGCGCCGACCGCGGCGGGTGCTGGCCTTCTATGGCGTCGGCCTCGCGCTCGGGCTGTTCGACACCCTGGCGATCGTCGCCGACGAGGCCGGGGTCGCGGCGGCGGCGCCGGTCCGCGCGTTCGCCGACGCGCTGCTCAACGACTGGCTGCTGCCGTTCTGGGCCCTGGCGGTCGTCTGCATCCTGGGCGAGCGGGCGCTGCGGTACCCGGAGCCGCGCGGCCGTCACCAGGCCTGGCTGGTGCTGCACGGCATCGCGCCGTGGGTGGCGGTGATCCTCTACCAGTCGCTCTCGGCGCTGGCGGGTGAGGAACGGCAGGCTCCGGACCTGGTCTGGTCGCTGGCGCTGCTCGCCTATCCGGTGGCGATCTTCGCGGCGATCTTCCTCTATCAGCTCTTCGACCTCGAGCTGGTGATCCGCAAGACCTTCGTCTACGGCGCGCTGACGACGCTGCTGGTGCTGGTCTTCTACGGCATCGTCGGCGCCGGCGGCGCGCTCTTCGCGCGCCAGTTCGAGGGGCCGGAGGCCTCGCTCTGGGTGGTCTCGGGCGCGGCGCTGGTGCTCGGCCTGCTGTTCAACCCGCTGCGGCTCCGGATCGAGCGGTTGATCGATCGCAAGATCTTCCCGGAGCGCCAGGAGCTGCGTTCGCGGCTGATCGCGCTCGCCGCCGAGCTGCCCGCCCAGGGCAAGCTGCCGCGCATGGCCGAGCACCTGGCGCGCGAGCTGGGGCGGATCTTCGGCGTCGACCCGGTCGCGGTCTGGATCAGCGCGCCGCCCCACGGCCAGCTGCTCGAGCTGGCTTCGACCGGCCGCCGCGAGCACGATCTCGAGCGCACGGCGCTGATCGCCGCGGACGACCCGGCGATTCTCCGGCTGGCGCGCGAGGGCCGGCCCCTGCCGGCGGCGGGGCTCGCCGAGATCAGCCCGCCGCTGGCCGAACGGCTGGTTTCGAGCGGCGCCGAGCTCGCGGTACCGCTGCTCGCGCAGGAGCGCATGGTGGGGCTGCTGCTGGTCGGCACCAAACGCGACCGTTCGCGCTTCGTCGCCGAGGAGATCGAGCTGCTCGCGCTGGTCGGGCATCACGCCGCGACCGTCTTCGAGAACGCGCGACTGTTCGACTCGGCGACCTTCGAGGGGCTGACCGGTCTCTACCGGCGCGAGGCGGTGCTCGAGATCCTCGACCGCGAGTGGAGCCGCTCGGTGCGCTACGACCGGCCGCTGACCGTGGTCGTCGCCGACCTCGATCGCTTCAAGGAGGTCAACGACCGCTTCGGCCACCTGGGCGGCGACGCCGTGCTCAAGCGCGTCGCCGCGGAGCTGCGCCTGCTGGTGCGCGAGACCGACTTTCTCGGCCGCTTCGGCGGCGAGGAGTTCCTGATCGTGCTGCCCGAAACCACGCTCGAGGGTGGGCGCACGCTCGCCGAGAAGGCGAGGAAGCGCATCGAGGAGCTCGAGATCCGTCTCGACGGCGGCGAGACGGTGAAGTTGACGCTGTCGGCAGGCGTCGCCAGCCGCTCCGACGTTCGCGGCGAGTCGCGGATACGATCCCGCGCCTTGATCGCCGCCGCCGACGAGGCGCTCTACGCGGCGAAGAACGCGGGCCGCAACCGCGTCGAGCTCGCGGTCGCGGCCCGCTGAGCCACGATTACCAGGCGAAGATCAGTCCGACGTTGGCCTGCCCCTGCGCGAGGGTGTCGCCGTCGTCGTAGTAGTCGTCGTAGTAGTCGCAGTCCCAGTCGTCGTCGTAGCAGCCGCTGTCGTAGTCGTCGATGGCGGTGAAGAAGCCGCGCCCCTCGAGGCGCAGGCCGACGTGCTCGTTGAAGAAGATCTTGACGCCGCCGCCGAGCGACAGCGAGAAGCGGTCCTCGCTGTCGGCGCCGGGGACGTCCGGATCGAGCCGGGTGACGCCGGCCGAGGCGACGAAGAACGGGCTGACGTCGGAGCTGCCGCCCTGCCAGAGCATGCCGACGTGGTAGTAGTCGACCGTGATGTCGGCGACGTCGAAGTTGCCGCCGAACAGCCCTTCGTCGAAGGTGAGCTCGGTGTCCTGCCGGTTGAACAGCAGCTCGAGCTGGAAGTCGCGCGACAGCGGGATGTCGAAGGTGACGCCGAAGGCGGCGCCCTCGTCGACCTCGAGGTCGGTGTCGAAGAGGGCGTCCTCGCCGCCCTCGATTTCACCGCCGAAGCGGTAGCCGACCTGCGGGGTCAGCTCGAAACGATAGCCCCCCTGCGCCGAGGCGGCGGCAGGGACGAGCAGCGCGGCCAGGGCCGCGGCGAACACGAGGCGCTTCATCGTCGTTCTCCCTCTGGATGAACCGGAGGCCGTCCTGTTCGGACCGTCCGGGATCTGACGGCTGAAACGAGCAATTTCGGTACCAGGGGGCGGGATAGGATCGTCCGGATCGAAAGGAGATCTCACGAATGAGCCCTGTCGCCCTGCTGTTCGTCGCCGCCGTCGCCGGTTCGGGCGGATCCGGTGAAGCCGGAACTCCCGCCTCGCCGCGGGTCGCCTTCGAAACCTCCAAGGGGAGGATCGTCCTCGAGCTCGACGCCGCCCGCGCACCGAAGACGGTCGAGAACTTCCTGGCTTACGTCCGGGCCGGTCACTACGACGGCACCATCTTCCACCGGGTGATCGACGGCTTCATGGTCCAGGGCGGCGGCTTCACCGCCGAGATGCAGCAGAAACCGACCCGACCGCCCGTCGCCAACGAGGCCGACAACGGGCTGAAGAACTTGCGCGGCACGGTGGCGATGGCGCGCACCAACGACCCGCACAGCGCCAGCGCCCAGTTCTTCGTCAATACGGTCGACAACTCCTTCCTCGACCACACCGGCAAGGACATCCGGGGTTGGGGTTACGCGGTTTTCGGCAAGGTGGTCGAGGGGATGGAAGTGGTCGACGCGATCACCAAGGTCGCGACCGCCACCCGTTCGCGGATGGAGAACGTCCCGGTCGAGCCGATCGTCATCCAGAAGGCGACGATCCTGCCCTGAAGTCGGTCCGGAAAGCGAAGACCCCCGCGATCGCGGGGGTCTTCGAGGCCGGTCGTCCCGGCGAAGTCACTGGATTCGGGAGGGTTGGTGCCGAAGGCCGGACTCGAACCGGCACGGGTTGCCCCACACGCCCCTCAAACGTGCGCGTCTACCAATTCCGCCACTTCGGCATCGAAATCATTCTAGCGAGTCGGTTCCGGCGCCGCTAGTTGGCGGGCGGCGGCGCCGCCTCGCCCGCGGGCTGCGCGGCCGGGTCCGCTTCGACCGGCGGCGGTGCCTCGCCCGGCGCGCTTTCGGTCGGCGTGGCCTCGGCCGCCGGCGCGACGGCCGTACCGTCGGTCGTCGCGGGCTCGACGGCGGGCGTGCCCGGCGCGGTCGCCGGTGCCGTCGCCGGGGTGGTCGTCGCGGCCGCCGGGGCGCTGGTCTCGGCGCCCGAGAGCACGGAGCCCCCTTCGACCGAGCCCTTGACGTAGGCGATCCCGAGCGTCGTCAGCACGAAGCCGAGGAAGGCGCCGACGGTCAGCCGGTGGAGCAGATTGGTCGCGCTGCGCGCGCCGAAGGCGGTCATCGTCGAGCCGCCGCCGAACACCGAGAGGTCTGCCCCTTTGCCCTGTTGGAGCAGGACGACGAGGATCAGGAAGATGCAGAGCAGAACGTGCAGCGTGTACAGCAGGTAGATCACGGTTGACCTCGGAGGACCGCCCCGGGGGGGGCGAAGGCGTCAAGGATAGCAAGGAAGCGGGTCGCGTCCAAACTGGCGCCGCCGACCAGGAAGCCGTCGATCTCCGGCCGAGCGGCGAGCTCCGGCGCGCTCCCCGGCGTGACCGATCCGCCGTAGAGGATGCGCAGCCGTCGTGCGAACGGCGCGCCGGCCGAGCGCGCCACGCGATCGCGCAGGTAGGCGTGGGCGTCGGCGGCCACCTCCGGCGTGGCGGTCTCACCGGTGCCGATGGCCCAGACCGGTTCGTAGGCGACCACCACCCGCGGATCGGCCGGCAGCTCGGCGAGCTGCCGGGCCAGGACCTCGAAGGTCCGTCCCGAGTGGCGCTCGTCGCGAGTCTCGCCGACGCACACCACCGGCGCCAGCCCCGCGGCGAGCGCCGCACGCGCTTTGGCCGCGACCAGGGCGTCGGTCTCGCCGTGGTCGCGCCGGCGCTCGCTGTGACCACAGATCACCCAGCGGCAGCCGGCGTCGACCAGCTGTGCTGCTGCGACGTCGCCGGTGTGGGCGCCCTGGGACTGCGGATGGAGGTCCTGGGCGCCGAGCTCGATCGGCGTCCCCGCGAGCGCCGACGCCACCGGCGCAAGCAGCGGATGCGACGGGAAGACCGCGACGTCGGCCGCCGCGGCCCACGGGGCGAGCGCGGCCGCCAGCTCGGCGATCAGTGCCTCGGCCTCGGCACGGACCAGGTGCATCTTCCAGTTGCCGGCGAGCAGCGGCCGGCGCTCGCGCGGCGACGCCGCCGCGCCGGTCATGGGCGCGCCAGCGCGGCGACGCCGGGAAGCGCACGCCCGGCGAGGAACTCGAGCGACGCGCCGCCGCCGGTCGAGACGTGGCCGATGCGCTCGGCCACCCCCGCCTGGTGGGCGGCGGCGACCGTCTCGCCCCCGCCGATCAGCGTGAAGCCGGAACAGCCGGCGAGCGCCTCGGCGACCGCGCGCGTACCGGCGTCGAACGGCGGCTTTTCGAAGACACCGAGCGGGCCGTTCCAGAACAGCGTCTTCGCCCGCGCGATCGCCGCGGCGAAAGCGGCGCGGGTCGCCGGCCCGACGTCGAGCGCCAGGAATCCGTCGGGGATCTCCTGCGCGGCCACGGTGCGGATCTCGCTCGGCTCGGCGAAGGAGTCGGCGACCACCAGGTCGGTCGGCAGCAGCATCTCGATGCCGCGCGTGGCCGCGTCGGCGAGAATCTCGCCGGCGAGCTCGATGCGCTCGGTCTCGACCAGCGAGGCCTTGAGGTCGTAGCCGTGGGCGGCGAGGAAGGTGTTGGCCATGCCGCCGCCGACCATCAGCACGTCGAGGCGCGGCAGCAGATTCTGGAGCGTGTCGATCTTGCCCTCGATCTTGGCGCCGCCCAGGATCGCCGCGAACGGCCGCTCCGGCTCTCCGAGCAGCCTCGAAAGCGCCGCGACCTCGCGTACCAGCAGGCGTCCGGCCGCCCTGCGCGGCAGGTGCGGGACGACGCCGGTGATCGAGGCGTGCGCGCGGTGGGCCGCGCCGAAGGCATCGTCGACATAGGCCGCGGCCGGCGCGGCGAGGGTGCGCGCGAACTCCGGATCGTTCTTCTCCTCGCCGGCGTGGAAGCGCAGGTTCTCGAGCAGCGCGACGCCGCCGTCGGCGAGGGCGCCGGCCACCTTCGCCACCGGCTCGCCGATGCAGTCCTCGGCGAACGGCACTTCGCGACCGAGCAGCTCGGCGAGCCGCGCCGCCGCCGGGCGCAGGCTGTACTTCGGATTGCGCTCTCCCTTGGGCCGCCCGCAGTGCGAGCACAGCAGCAGACGCGCGCCGGCGTTCGACAGCTCGCGGATCGTCGGCAGTGCTTCGACGATGCGCGTGTCGTCGGTCACCGCCCCGTCCTTCATCGGCACGTTGAAGTCCACCCGCACCAGCACGGCCACCCCGCGCAGGCGGTCGAGCCCCAGGTCTTCGAGCGTCAGCAGCGAGGCCATCGGGATCCCTCCGGAAGGCTCGAAGTGAATCGAGCCCTCGAATTCTAGCCGCCGCTACGGGCGAGGTGGGCGGCGAGCTCGGCCAGGCGGTGGGCGTAGCCCCACTCGTTGTCGTACCAGGCGATGACCCGCCAGAGGCGGTCGCCGACGTGCTGGAGCAGCGGCAGGTCGACCACCGCCGAACGCGGATCGTCGACGTAGTCGGAGGAGACCAGCTCCTCCTCGGCCGTGCCCAGGATGCCCGCGAGAGGGCCGCGCTCGGCGGCGCGGAAGGCCTCTGCCAGGCCGTCGCGATCGGCGCCGCGGCCGAGCTCGACCACCAGGTCGATCAGCGAGCCGGCGACGATCGGCACCCGCGTCGCCATGCCCTCGACCCGCCCGGCGAGCTCCGGCAGCACCCAGTCGATCGAGGGGATCGCGTCCGACGTGGTCGGAATGATGTTGGCGATGGCGGCGCGCGCGCGGCGCGGGTCGGGGTGGGCCATGTCGACCAGGTTCTGACTGTTGGTGACACAGTGCACCGTGTTCATCAGCGCGCGCTCGACTCCGAACCCGGGAAGCAGCGCCGCCAGCGTCGCCGCCAGGCAGTTGGTGGTGCACGAGGCGTTCGAGACCACGCGGTGCGCGGCCGGATCGAAGCGGCGCTCGTTGATGCCGACGCAGAAGGTGGCGTCGGCGTCCGGGATCGTCGCCGAGACGACCACCCGCCGCACCGAGCCACCGAGGTGACCGGCGGCGGCGTCGCGGCGGCGGAAGCGGCCGGTGGCCTCGACCACCAGCTCGACGCCGTGGCGGCTCCAGTCGATGGCGCCGGGCTCGGCGCCCCGCTCGACCGGGACGCGGCGGCCGGCGATCTCGAGCGCGCCGTCCTGGGCGTCGACCGGAGCCGGGAACGAGCCGTGGATCGTGTCGTGACGCAACAGGCGGGCGAGCGTCCGGGCGTCGGCCGCATCGTTGGCCGCCACGACCTCGACTCCGAGCTCCCGGCGCAGGTGGGCGACCCGCAGCAGCGCCCGCCCGATCCGCCCGAGACCGTTGATTCCGATCCGCACGCTCACGGTGCGAGACTCTACGTGATCCGGAGGCACGCCCCTTGCTCCGTACTCGCCCGATGACCGGCCGGAGGAGAGTCCCTTGAGCCTGCGTCTGCGCCTCTTTCTGCTGCTCGCCGGGCTGGTCGCGCTGCTGGTCGCCGGGCAGACGCTGCTGGTGCGCTCGCTCGCCGAGCGGCTCGACCGCGACGTCGCCGTGGTCGCGGCGCGGGTCGGCGAGGAGATCCTCTCGGGATTCGAGTTCCGCACGGACGGAGCGGAGGAGGAACCCGTGGTCGTCGACGGCCGCGCCCGCATGGTCGTGGTGACTCACGGGGCTCCCGAGAGCGACCGGTCCTTGGTCGAGGGAGGCCCGGAGAGGGAGTCGAGCGCGCCGGAGACCGCCGCGCCCGCCGCGGGCGCTCCGGCCGAAGCCGAGACCGCCACGCCGCACCCTCCGCTCGTCTGGAAGGTCGAGCGGTCGTGGAACTGGCAGCGGCCCGACGGCGCCGTCGAGAGCGGCTCCGAGGTGCGCGTGCTCGACGTCGGGCCGGACGGCCAGCCACCACGTCCGTTCAAGGTGCTGCTCGAACCGGACCGGGCTGCCGACGTGCTGTTCTTGCGCGGTCCGGCGCTCGACCGGCGGATCCGGGTGCCGCGCGCTCCGGTGGCTTCGACGCTCGACCGCTTCCGCTCCGAGCTCGCCGTCGGCTCGCTGGCGCTGCTCGGGCTCGGTCTGCTCGGCGCCGCGCTGCTCGCTCACCGGGCGACCCGGCCGCTCGACGCGCTGGCCGGCGCCGCGCGCCGCGTCGGCTCGGGCGAGCTCGGAGTGGAGGTTCCGGTCGATCGCCACGACGAGGTCGGGGAGGCCATCGCGGCCTTCAACGCCATGTCGGCGCGCCTGGCCGAGCTCGACCGCGAGAACCGGCGCCTGGCCGAGAGCGAGCGGCTCTCCGAGCTCGGCGAGGTCGCGCGCGGGCTGGCCCACACGCTGCGCAATCCGCTCAACGCGCTCGGACTCTCGATCGAGGAGCTCGCCAGCGGCGGCGACGCCGGGCGCGCCGCGGAGCTCGCCGAATCGAGTCGCCGGCAGATTCGGCGCATCGACGGCGCGCTGCGTTCCTTCCTGGCGCTGGCCTCGGCGCCGGCGGCCGAGCCGGAGCCGGTCGATCTCGCGGCGCTCGCGCGCGAGGTGGCGCTCGAGGCGCTGCAGGACGCCGGCGGCCGCGTCCGGATCGAGGTCGACGCTTCGGCGCCGGTGGTGGTCGCCGCGGTGGCCGCGGAGGCCAAGGCGATCGTCCAGGCGCTGGTGGTCAACGCCTGCGAGGCCTCGCCGCCGGGTGGCCGCGTCACCGTGCGCCTGGCGCGCGACGCCGACGGTCGCGCGCGCCTCGGCGTCGAGGACGAAGGGCCGGGCGTGGCGGCGAGCGTGCGCGACCGGCTGTTCGCGCCGCACGTCACCACCAAGCCGCACGGCTCGGGGATGGGTCTCTTCCTGGCGCGGCGGCTCGCGGTGGGGCGCTACGGTGGCGAGATCGAACTGGTCGAGCGCGCGGCGGGTGGCGCCGCGTTCGTCGCGGTGCTCGGCGACCGGCTGGCGGCCGCGCCGTGAGCGCCGCGGAGCTCGCCGCCGCGCGGCTGCTGATCGTCGAGGACGAGCCCGACCAGCGCAGCCTGCTCGCCAACCTGCTCGCCGCCGAAGGGTGCGCGGTGGCCACCGCCGGATCGCTCGCCGAGGCCGCGGCCGAGCTCGAGCGGGCTCCGGTCGATCTGGTGGTCTCGGACTGGAAGCTGCCGGACGGCGACGGGTCGGAGCTGCTGGCGCGGCTCGCCGAGCGCCACCCGGAGACCGGCTTCGTGATGGTCACCGCCTACGGCACCATCGCGCGCGCGGTCGAAGCGATCCGCGCCGGCGCCGACGACTACCTGGCCAAGCCGTTCGAGCGCCAGGCGCTGGTGCTCTCGCTCGGGCGCACCATCGAGCGCCGACGCCTGGCGCGCGAGAACCGGCGCCTGACCGAGGAGATCGGCGAGCGCGAGCGGCTGGTCGAGCTCGTCGGCCGCTCGACGGCGATGCAGGCGCTCTACGCGCGGGTCGGCAAACTGGCCGCCACCGACGCCACCGTGCTGCTGACTGGCGAGAGCGGCACCGGCAAGGAGCTCGCGGCGCGCGCGCTCCACCAGCTCTCGGCGCGGCGGGCGCGGCCGTTCGTGGCGGTCAACTGCGCGGCGATCCCGGAGAACCTGCTCGAGAGCGAGTTCTTCGGCGTCGAGCGCGGCGCCTTCACCGGCGCCGACCGTACCCGCGCCGGTCGCTTCGAGCTCGCTCACTCCGGCACGCTCTTCCTCGACGAGATCGGCGAGCTGCCGCCGGCGCTCCAGCCGAAGCTGTTGCGCGCGATCCAGGAAGGACGCGTCACCCGCGTCGGCGGCACGCGCGAGATCGCGGTCGACGTCCGGCTGGTGGCCGCGACCAATCGCGATCTGGTCGCCGAGGTCGCCGCGGGGCGCTTCCGGCAGGATCTCTACTACCGGCTCGCCGTGGTGCCGCTCGAGCTGCCGCCGTTGCGCGCCCGGCGCGAGGACGTCGCGCTGCTCGCCGAGCACTTCGCGGCGCGCGCCGCGCGGCGCCACGGCGTCCGTCTCCCGAAGCTCGGGCCGGCGGTGCTGCGGCGCCTGATCGAGTACGCCTGGCCCGGCAACGTGCGCGAGCTCGCCAATGTCGTCGAGCGGCTGGTGCTGCTCGCCGAAGCGGGCGAGGTGCGCGAGCTCGACCTGCCGCCGGAGGTCGCGGGGCGCCCGGCCGAGCGCGCCCTGGGCGATGGCAGCTTCCGTCTGCCGGCTGGCGGCCTGCGCTGGGACGATCACGAGCGCGAGCTGCTCCGTCAGGCGCTCGAGCTCGCCGCCGGCAACCGGGCGCGCGCGGCGCGGTTGCTCGACCTGCCCTACAAGGCGTTCCTCTACCGACTCGAGAAGCACGGTCTCGCCGTCCCCGCCGCGGAGTCCGACTCCTAGCCTGATCCTCCGCCCAGACCCCCGAGTCGCGTCCGGGCGCGACTCGGGGGTCTGAGCGAATGCGGGTCGCTCCGGGCTCCGAGTCCGCCACCCGGGCGACGGCGACGGGTCTCCCGATTTGGGGAAGTCGCTCCTCAGGGCAGGAGCCCGCGGGGCGATTTTCGGGGTTTTCGGCTGGCACCCGCCTTGCCCTGAAGGGCAGGGCGGCTCGAGCCGGGTCGCCCCCTCGCAACGAACGAAAGGAGAACTCCGATGAAGCAGCAGCGAATCGCTCTCGCCCTGGTCGCCAGCGCTCTCGCCGCGGCGCTCGCCGCCGGTGCTCTGGTCGCCGACGACGCCGATGCCGGACGCACCAAGTTGCGCCTGATGCTCGACCGCGACGGCGCCGCCGATCAGCTCGTCGTCGACGACCTGGGGGAGATGGAGGTCGGCGAGACGCGCACCTTCGCCACCGAGGCAGGCAAGCCGGTCACGGTCACCCGGGACGACGAGGGGTGGGATCTCGACGTCGACGGCAAGAAGCTGCGGGTGGGCGACCACGCCGTCGCCGGCGAGGCGATGACCTGGAAGACCCGCCGCGTCGAGATGGACGGCGGCGACGGCGAAGCGAAGTCGGTCGTCGTGCTGACCGAAGAGTCGGACGCCGACGGCCCGGTGCGCATCGTCCGCCGGATCGGCCCCGACGGCGGTCACGGCCACGCTTTCGCCTTCGGCGGTGCGCCGCTGGGGCTCTCGGAGCTCCTGATCGCTCGCCTCGAGAAGAACGACAAGTTCCTCGCGCTCGACGAGGCGACCCGTACCACCGTGCTCGAGGCGATCCGCGAGTCGGCGCCCGGTCCGCGCGCCGTGTTCGTCGGCGAGGGGGGCGAGGAGGGCGAGCCGGGCGACCGGGTGATCGTCCTCGATCTGGTCGAAAAGCACGTCGACGAAGGGGAGTGACGGGGCCCTGACTTCGGGCGGATCCGATCCGGCGCCCGGTCTGTCTAAACTGGTGGGCAAAGCCGCCCGCCGTTCGAAGGAGACCGACCGTGCGCCCGATCCGTCCGCTCCTGCTCGTCTTGGCTCTGGCCGCCGCCGCCGGCTCCGCCGGTGCGGCGGTTGCCGCCGCTCCGGCCTGGTCGGTCGACCTCGGCCGCTCGCAGTTCGCCGTCCTGACCCGCAAGGCCGGCGCGGCGGCGCGGCTCGCCCACGACCATCTGATCGTGGCGCGCGCGCCGCGGGTCGAGCTCGCCTTCGATCCGTCCGCGCCGGAACGGGCGCGGCTCTCCGTCACCATCCCGGTGCTGTCGCTCGACGTCGATCCTCCGGCCGAGCGCCAGGCGCGCTCGCCGCGGCTGCGCGAGCTCGGTCTGCTCGACGCCGTCCTGCCACCGGTCGACGAAGGGGACCGCGGCAAGGTGCGCGAGGCGATGCTCGACGAAGGGCAGCTCGACGCCGCCCGATTCCCGACGGTCACCGCCGAGGTCGCCGGCCTGACGCGGCGCGGTGGCGGCGAAGGGGCGCGTGTCGCGCTCGGCTGGGACGCCACCGTCCGCCTGACCGTGCGCGGCCGCACGATCGAGAAGAAGGTCCCCGCGCGCTGGGAGCTGGTGGACGGCGAGCTGCGCGCCGAAGCCGTGGCCGAGGCGCGCTTCACCGAGTTCGGTATCGAGCCCTACTCGGCGTTCTTCGGAGCCGTGCGCAACGCCGACCTCTTCCACTTCGTGGTCGAGATCGTGGCGCGGCCGGCGGAGACCGCCACGGCGCCCTGAGGGGATCGCGCCGGGCCGGCCGAGCGGCCGGCCCGGAAGTGCGGGCGACTCAGTTCTGGGTGCTCGACCAGTCGGAGGTGTCCCCCTCCTCGTGGTCGGCGATCAGCAGCAACGCCGACGTGCAGGCGCCCGGCACCTGTACGTGGGTCACCGCGATGTCGTCGACGTACCAGCCCTCCTGGTTGACGGCCGTGTCCGACGAGTACTGCCAGCGCAGACGGATCGACTGACCGGCATAGGCGCCGAGCCCGACCGTCTTCTGCTGAAAGGTGAGATTGGTGCCGTTGAAGACGGCGCTGCCGACGCCGAGGCCGCAGGCGTTGCCCGCGTTGGTGATCGAACCCGGATAGCCACCGGCGGGCGTCAAGCGGCTCCAGTTGGTGCCGCCGTTGGTCGAGACGTCGACCACGCCGCCGTCCCAGCCCGGCTCGATGTCCCATGCCGTCCAGAACGCGAGCTGGGAGACCTGCCCAGCGGTCAGCTGGAGATCGGTTTCGAGCGTGACGCACAGGCTCGATCCGGTGCCCGAGTGGAAGCTGTAGGTGCCGCTGTGCTCTCGCGTGTCGACGATGTGCCAGCCGGCGTGCTCCGGCGATCGCGGCGACAGCGGCAGGGTGAAGGTGTCGAGCGGTGGCTCGCCCGGCTCGCCGCCAGTGGCGAAGGTGCCGTCGGCAATCGGCCCGGTGGCCCGCGTCGAGCGGTGGACGCCGTTGGAGTCTTCTGCGCCCGAGCTGGCGTCGACCGCGCGCACCACGTAGGTGACCGGCTGGAGCGACGGAGCGGAGAAATCCTGCCAGCTCGTGCCAGTGACTCCGGTGGCGATCAGGTTCGCGGGGCCCGGAACGAAGTCGGGATCGGCGTCGCGGTAGATCTTGTAGCTCACCGGGCCGGCGCAGACCGGGGTCGCGGCCGGCCAGGCCAGATCGATTCGGCAGGACGGCGTGGCCGGAGTGGTCGCCGAGGCGAGGCCGGCGAAGTCGGGGGCCGCGGTGCACGAGCCGGTGGTCTCGGCCTCGACGCAGGTCGAGTAGCCCGACTGGCAGAATCCCGAGCTGTCGCGTTCGCGCACGCGGTAGCCGTAGGTGATGCCGCCCGACGGCGTCAGGTCACTGTAGGACGGAGTGACCAGGCCCGAGGTCAGCTCCTCGAAGGTCCCGGCGCACCCGCCGAAGGCACGCTCGACGACGAAGGTGTTGCCGGAGACGCCGGAACCGGTCCAGGCGAGGTCGATCCGGTTGGCGCCGTTGGGGGTGGCCGACAGGCCGGTCGGATCGGACGGAATCTCGCACAGGCTGGTCGGCTGCAGCACGAAAAGCCCCTCGCCGATGCTCGAGACGATCACCACGCCGCTCTCGAAGTAAGGGTAGACGCTCCAGGCGCCGCTGAAGCTGGCGTTGTCGTTGCTCGGATAGGTGTCGAAGAAGCCGACCTGCGTCAACTGCGCCTGGGCCGGGTCGTCGAGGCGCAGGATTCGCAGTCCGCTGCGGTAGTTGGCCTGGAAGACGTAGCTGCCGCGCACGTACAGGTTGTGGTCGATCGCCGGCGTCGGCGAGGTGAAATGGCCGAGCAGGACCGGCCCGTCGAGATTCGAGACATCCCAGACGTAGGTCCAGGTGTTGTGCCCGAAGTCCTGCTCGTCGAGCTCGTCGTCGACCAGGAAGTAGCGGTGATCCTCGGTCAGCCAACCCTGGTGCGTGTAGGCGGAACCCGCGTACTCGGTGCGCGAGAGCTGCTGCGGCGCCGCCTTGTTGGTGACGTCGACGATGGTCACCGTGTCCTCGTTCGAGCTGAAGCAGACCTCCTTGCCGACGTGGGCGGCGTCGGGGCCGTCGTAGGTCACGCATTGCGTGTCGTGGGTGTAGCCGTCGGCGGAGTAGCAGCCGGCGAAGGTCGGCCCGGTCGGGTTCTGGATGTTGACCATGTGCAGTCCGCCCGCGCAGGTGTTGCCGCCGCCCGAGCCGCCGACGATGAAGGCGAAGCCGGTCGCTTCGTTGATCGCGATGTTGTGGGCGCTGTTGATCTGGTTGTACCAGGCGTCCTCGGTGAAGGTGACCGGCGGGCTGGCGACGCTGCGCAGTCGGGTCAGGTCGAAGACCTGCATGCCGTGGGCGCCGTTGAAGTCCGAGACGATGAAGGCGTGATCGGCGTGGACCTTGATGTCGCGCCAGGTCGAGCTGCCGGTGTGGCTGGGCAGGTTGCCGAGGTAGACCGAGTTGGTCGGCGTCGAGATGTCGACGAAGGCGGTGCCGTTGGTGCGGCCGACGATCGCGTACTCCTTGCCGGTCTGCGAATCGGTCCAGCCCCAGATGTCGTTGGCGCTGCCGCCGCCGATCGAGGCGAGCGGCATGAACTCGAGCAGGTCGACGTTGGCGCAGGGGTAGATTCCGGCCATGCCGCCGACGCACTCCTGGAGGTGCTGGGGCGAGAGCGGCTCGGCGGGTTGCTGATCGGCCTCGAAACGCGCGAAGTAGTCGGCGCGACGCTGGTCGGGGGTCTGCGCGACGGGCTCGAGGGCGATCATCGGCGCCGCCAGGCCGGCGAGGGCCAGCGCGCAGAGGTAGGGCCGACGGATGGTGCGACGGACGCGGGCGAAACGCGGAGACGAGCTGCTCATCGATCCTCCTCGGGCGAGACGCGAGGCGACACTGTCGGGAAGATCCCGAACGTTAGCAGATCCGCCGGGCTCCGCGGTGGCCGGTTCCACACCTGCTCCCGGTGCGGCCGGAACCGGGCGCTATCCTTGCCGCCGTGGAGCGCCCGCTCGTCCTCGGCATCGAGACCTCCTGCGACGACACCGCCTGCGCGCTGGTCGACGGCGCCGGGCGGGTGCTCGCCTCGGTGGTCTCCTCGCAGCTCGCGGCGCACCGGCCGTTCGGCGGGGTGGTCCCCGAGATCGCCTCGCGCGAGCACCTGGCCAACTGGCCGGCGGTGGCGGCGGCGGCGCTCGAACGATCGGGCGCCGGCTGGGGGGACCTCGACGCCGTCGCCGCGACGCGCGGACCGGGACTGCTCGGCTCGCTGCTGGTCGGCCTCTCGCTCGGCCGGGCGATCGCCTGGGCGCGCGCGCTTCCGTTCTTCGCGGTCCACCACATCGAGGGGCACCTGGTGTCGCCCTACCTCGGCGTCGACGGCGCGGCCGCCGAGCCCATCCCCGAACGCTTCGTCGGGCTGGTCGTCTCGGGCGGGCACACCAGCCTCTATCGGGTCGCCGGGGCGAGCGTCGCCACCGTCGCCGAGACCCGCGACGACGCTTTCGGCGAGTGCTTCGACAAGGTCGGCAAACGCCTCGGGCTGCCCTATCCGCAAGGGCCGGTCGTCGACCGCCTGGCCGAGCTCGGTGAAGCGGCGCGCTCCCCGCTGCCGCGGCTGGCGGGGACCGAGGAGCTCTTCTTCTCCTATTCGGGGCTCAAGACGCAGGCGATCCTGGCGATCGAGCGGCTGGAGGCCGCCGGCGTCGCGACCGCCGCCGAGCTCGACCGTGAGCCGCCGCTGCCGCCGCCGGTGCTCGACCTGCTCGCCGGCTTCCGCGATTCGGCGGTGCGCCAGGTGCTCGACCGGCTGACCCGGTTGCACCGGCGCGAGCCGTTCGACCGCCTGGCGGTGTCGGGTGGGGCCGCGGCCAACCGCGAGCTGCGCCGCCGACTGCCCGGCTGGGCCGCCGAGCGCGGCGTCGAGCTCGCCCTGGTGCAGCTCGCCTACTCGGGGGACAACGCCGCGATGATCGCCTTCGCGGCCCGGCTGCGCCTGGCGCGTGGCGAGCGCGGCGACGATCCGCGCGCGGTCGCCGCCGCGAGTCGGTTGGCGCTCGGCTGAACCGCGCCGCTCAGAGCCCGGCCGCGACCTTCTCGAGCGGACCCCAGCGCTCGGGGTCCTGCAGCCAGAGGGCGTTCCAGTAGGTGGCGATCGCCGCCGCGCCGTGCCCCTTGGCGCGCAACGCGTCGAGCGCGGCGCGCACCCGCGGCTCGTCGATCGCGGGCAGCTCGACGTCGTCGGCGATCAGCCCCTCCTCGTGCTCGATGCCGAGCGCGTCGAGGAAGTCGCCGAGCAGCGCCCGCCGCGCTCCGACGTGGAGCGAGAGCAGCAGCGCGTCGGCCAGCGCGTCCGGCGGATGGGCGAGGCCGGCGACCGCGCGCACGCGCTGCTCGATCGGGATCTTGTGGAAGGCCTGAGGCCGTACGCGCAGGATGTTGACGATCTCGCGCGCGGCGAGCGCCCCGGCCTCTTCGGTCGGGCGCTCCCAGAAGGCGCGCGCGGCCTCGACGCGGTCCTCGCGCGGCAGCGCGCGCCAGAGCTTGAGCGGCGTGGTCTCGAAGGTCACGGCGCCGGAGTCTATCGTCTGCCGATAGGCTCTCCGCCGTCGATGCGTTCCGAATCGCCGATCGCGCGGCTGCTCTGGGGACCGGTCAACGCGCTCCAGCTCCTCTACACTTTCGGCTGGAGCGCGTTCTGGATCGCCGTCGCGCTGGTCACGGTGGTGCTCACCCGCAGCACCCGTCCGACGCTGACGCTGGCGCGCCGGATCTGGGCGCCGGGGCTGCTGGTGGGCGCCGGTGCGCGGCTCGAGGTCCGCGGTCTCGAGCGCCTCGCGCCCTACCTGGCGGGGCGCCCCGCGCTGTTCGTCGCCAACCACCGTTCCTGGATCGACATCGCCGCGCTCTATCGCGCGCTGCCGCTCGAGCTCCACTTCCTGGCCAAGCGCGAGCTGGCGAAGGTGCCGTTTCTCGGCAGCTACATGCGGTTGATGGGGATGGTGCTGGTCGACCGCGCCGACCCGCGCCGCGCCAAGGCGACCGTCGGTCGCGCCGCCGAGCTGCTGGCCGCGGGTTGCAAGGTGATCTCGTTCCCGGAGGGGACGCGCTCGCGCGACGGCCGGCTCGGTCGCTTCAAGTCCGGCGGTTTCGGCGCCGCGCTCGAGGCCGGGGCCGACGTCGTGCCGATCGCGATCGTCGGCGCCGGCGAGGTGCTGCCGCCGGACGGCTTCCGGGTGCGGCCGGGCCGGATCGAGCTCCTGATCGGAGAGCCGATCGCCGTCGAGCCCTTCCGCCCCGGCAACCGCGCCGGCCTCGCCCGTCGCGCCGAAGCCGAGGTCGCCGCGCTGCTCGCCGGCGAGTCCCCTTCCTGACGGCGGCGGCCGGCGGCGATTCAGGCGCCGGCGCGCCGGCGCTCCTCGTCCGCGCGCCGCGCGAGGAAGCGCCGCTCGGCCTCGTTGCCGGCCCGTTCGGCGGCGCGCGCGAAGTGGTCGGCGGCTTCGGCCGAGCGCCCGAGGCGCGCCAGCATCTCGGCCCGGGCGGTCGCCAGCAGGTGGCTCGCCGCGAGCCGCTCGTCGTCGGCGAGCGCCTCGATGCCGGCGAGGCCGGCGGCCGGACCGAACGCCTCTCCGCGCGCGACGGCGCGGTGGAGCGCCACCACCGGCGACGGCTCGATGGTGTCGAGTGCGTCGTAGAGCGCGGCGATCCGCCGCCAGTCGGTCGCCTCCGCGCGCTCGGCCCGCGCGTGCTCGCCGGCGATCGCCGCCTGGAGGGTGTAGGGGCCGGCCGGAGCGAGGCGCATCGCGCGCGCGAGCTGGGCGAGCCCTTCGGCGATTCCGGCCCGGTCCCAGCGGGAGCGGTCCTGTTCGGCGAGGCGCACCAGGTCACCGGCGCCGTCGACGCGCGCCGCCCGGCGCGAGTCCTGGAGCAGCAGCAGCGCGAGCAGGCCGACGACCTCGGCGCGATCGGGCAGCAGCGCGTCGAGCAGGCGGGCCAGGCGGATCGCCTCGGCACACAGGTCGGCGCGCAGCAGCGCTCCGCCGGCGGTCGCGACATAGCCCTCGTTGAAGATCAGGTAGACGACGCGCAGCACGCCGTCGAGCCGCTCGAGGAGCTCCGGCTCGCTCTCGGGGACGCGGTACGGGATCCTCGCGTCGCGGATCTTGGCCTTGGCGCGCACGATGCGCTGCTGCACGGTGGGTACCGGCGCCAGGAAGGCGCGGGCGATCTCGTCGATCTCGAGGCCGCAGAGCGTGCGCAGCGTGAGCGCGATCCGCGCTTCCGGAGCGAGGGCCGGGTGGCAGCAGGTGAAGACCAGCTTGAGCCGCTCGTCGACGTCGAGCGGCGCCGCCGGCAGGAGCTCGGGCTCGAACGCCGACGGCAGTGAGGCCGCGAACACCGGCCGCTTGGCGTCGAAGTTCTTCGCCCGCCGGATCCGGTCGATCGCCTTGTGGCGCGCCGTCGACACCAGCCAGGCCCGCGGCTGCGCCGGCACGCCCTCCTCGGGCCAATTCTCGAGCGCGACGGCGCAGGCCTCCTGGAAGACCTCCTCGGCGAGATCGAAATTGCCGCCGAGCAATCCGATCAACGTCGCGAGAATCCGGCCCGACTCCTCGGCGACGGTCCTCTCCAGCGCGCCGCGCGCTCTCGTCTCGCTCACCTTCCGATTCTCGCGAACTTCACGATCGGGGACAGCCACCGTCTCCTGGCCGCGGTCGGCCTTCGCGAAACCGGTGGCTGTCCCCGATTCCTCAGGTGCCGGGAATCTCCATCACCGGGCGCACCTCGACCGAGCCGGTGCGGGCGCCGGGGATGCGGGCGGCGATGGCCAGGGCCTCGTCGAGGGTGGCGACGTCGACCAGGTAGAAGCCGCCGAGCTGCTCGCGGATCTCGGCGAAGGGGCCGTCGGTGACCACGGTCTTGCCGTTGCGTACTCGGACGGTCGAGGCGGTCGCCACCGGCTGCAGCGGCTCGGCGGCGACGTACTTGCCCGAGGCCCTGAGCTCCTCCGACAGCCCCATGTACTCCCCGAACGCCTGCTCCTGCTCCGCGGCGGACAGCGAGCTCCAGGCGTCCTCGGCTTCGTAGATCGTCAGCAGGTACTTCATCGGTCTCTCCCTATCGGTTGCATGCTGCGGTCCGCCTCCTGGTCGAACGACACCGGGGCGGATCGACATCCGCCGGACGCGAACGGATTCTCCCGGCTACGGAGCCGAGGGGCGGCGGGTTGCGCGGTGTTCGGAAACCGTGGGCGTCAGGCGATCGACTCGGTCGAGTAGCGCTCGAAGCGGAGACTCTCGGACCAGTAGTCGGCCGGCAGGCCGGCCTTGCGCTTCAGGTGGCCGAGAAAGTCGCGCGGATCGGGCAGCTCGCGCCAGACCGTGGGCAGGAAGGTCGCCCGGCGCTGGCGCTCGGCGAGGATCAGGCCGTCGACGCCCGGGCGTAGCGCTGCGAGCAATTGCGCTTCGCTGGTGATTTCGAGCGGCACCGCCGGGGTCAGCACCGAGATCTCGAGCTCGAGTCCGGCGAACTCCTCGGCGGCGAGCGCGGGAAAGCGCGGGTCGAAGTAGGCCGCCGCGCGGGCGTTGCCGGCGACGTCTTCGGCGAGTGGCCGGGTCGCCTCGAGACGCCCCATGCAGCCGCGCAGCCGGCCCTCGCGATGGAGCGAGACGAAGCTCGCCCCCGGCTCGCCGAGCCGCGGCGGCAGCGCCGCGAGGTCGACCTCGATCCACGGCACGTCGAGGCCGGCGCGCACCGCGCGCCAGGCGATGTCGAGCAGCGCCGAGCGCTCCTCGGCGGCGAGCGGTGGTGCTTCAGGTGAAGGCATAGGCGCCGTAGCCGACCACCCGCTCCTTGGGGCCGGCGGTGTCCCCCGAGTTGCGCAGGTCGAGCCGCTCGCAGGCGAGCCCCTGCGCGTGCGCCCAGACCAGCAGGCCCCGGAGCGGCACCGCGCCGCAGGCATCGTCGCGGCCGATGGCGGAGGCGTCGAGCCGCTCGATCGCGTCCGAAGTGCGCGCGTCGACCCGGCGAGCCTCGTCGTATGGGAGGTAGTGCGACAGGTCGGTCGAGACCACGACCAGCGTGCGCTCGTCGGCGAGCCGCCCGATCACCGCGGCGACGTCCTCCGCCGTCGCCTCGCCGACCGCAAGCGGGATCAGCTCGAACGAACCGAGCACGGTCTGCAGGAACGGCAGCTCGACCTCGAGCGAGTGCTCGCGCGCGTGCGGCGCGTTCGATCGGATCAGCTGGGGCAGGTCGGCGATCGCGGCATCGCCGACCTTGGCGAGCGGCACCGCGCCCGCCGGCATCGCGAAGCTCTCGACGTCGGCTTCCGGCAGCGCCAGGCCGCGGAAGGCGACCCGGTGCGACGGCCCGAGCAGCAGCACCCGGTCGAACCGCCCGCGCGCCTCGCGCAGCCGCGCGAAGGCCGAAGCCGCGACCGGACCGCTGTAGAGGTAGCCGGCGTGGGGCGCGATCAGCGCGCTCGGCGCCGGCGTGCGCGCCGGGCGGACGTCGGAGAGGTAACCGTCGACGGTCCCGGCGAGGATCACCGGATCGTCGGGGTAGAAGGAGCCCGCCACCGCGGGCGGCCGCACTCTCACGCTCCGAGAATACTCCTCCAGCGTCTCCCGGGAGGCGTACCATGGAGGGCGATGGGCGAGCGGGTCGAGTCCTACGAGGGGGCGGTTCCGACGAAGTTCTGGCACCGGCTGGACGACGGCCGGACCCAGTGCGACGTCTGCCCCCGTTTCTGCAAGCTCCGGCCGGGGCAGCGCGGTCTCTGCTTCGTGCGCGCGGCGAACGAGGCCGGCGAGATCGTGCTGACGACCTACGGCCGCTCGTCCGGCTTCTGCGTCGACCCGATCGAGAAGAAGCCCCTCAACCACTTCCTGCCGGGCACCCCGATCCTCTCCTTCGGCACCGCCGGCTGCAATCTCGCCTGCAGCTTCTGTCAGAACTGGGACATCTCGAAGTCGCGCGACTGGGACCGCCTGTCCGACCGCGCCGACCCGGAGACCATCGCGCGCGCCGCCGAGGAGCTCGGCTGCCGCTCGGTGGCGTTCACCTACAACGATCCGACGATCTTCCTGGAATACGCCTGCGACGTCGCCGACGCCTGCCGCGCACGCGGCATCCACCCGGTGGCGGTGACCGCGGGGTACATCACCCCCGAGCCGCGCCGCGAGCTCTACGCGAAGATGGACGCCGCCAACGTCGATCTCAAGGGATTCACCGAGGACTTCTACCGCAAGATCTGCGGCGGCCACCTCGAACCCGTGCTCGAGACGCTCGCCTATCTGAAGCACGAAACCTCGGTCTGGTTCGAGATCACGACCCTGTTGATTCCGGGCCAGAACGACTCGGATGCCGAGCTCGCCGCCGAGTGCGCCTGGGTCGCCGAGGAGCTCGGGCCCGACGTGCCGCTCCACTTCACTGCCTTCCATCCCGACTGGAAGATGCTCGACGTGGAGCGCACCCCGGCCGCGACCCTCCACCGCGCGCGCCGGATCGCGCTCGACCACGGCCTGCGCTACGTCTACACCGGCAACATCCACGACGCCGAGGGGGGTGCCACCTGGTGCCCCGGCTGCAAGACCAAGCTGATCGGCCGCGACGGCTACGTGCTCACGACCTGGCGGCTCGACGCCGCCGGCCGTTGCGACAAGTGCGGTTGGCAGCTGCCCGGCCTCTTCGAGCGCCTCCCCGGCACCTGGGGCTCGCGCCGCCGACCGGTGCGCCTGGCCGAGTTCGCGGCCTGATCCGGGAACTACTGCCAGCGGAAGAGCTTGAGGGCGAGGGCGAAGCAGATCCCGGCCCAGAGGGCGAGGATGCCGAGCTCGGGGGCGAGCGCGGCGAGCGAGGCGCCGTCGAGCATGACGCCGCGCAGGGCGTCGTTCAGCGCGGTCAGCGGCAGCGCCTGGATCGCCGGCTGGATCGCGTCGGGGAAGCGCTCGTTCGAGAAGAAGACCCCCGAGAAGATCCACATCGGGAACATCACGAAGTTCATGATTCCCGAGACCCCTTCGATCGTCCTGGCGCGCGAGGCGACCAGGATGCCCAGGCCGACGAAGGCGAAGGCGCCGAGCACGCAGGCGAGCGCGAGCGAGACGATCGAGCCCACCAGCGGCACGTCGAGCACCAGTACCGCGAAGCCGACCAGCACCGCGACCTCGAGGGCGAGGAAGACCAACCGGGCTCCGACGTGCGCCGCCAGCAGCTGCCAACGCCGCATCGGCGAGGCGACGAACAGCTTCAAGAGCTTGCCCGAGCGTTGCTGGACCAGCGCGAAGCCGATCGACCACATGCCGGTGCCCATCAGGTTCATGCCGAGCAGGCCGGGCACCAGGAAGTCGACGTAGCGCGACCCCTTGTCGGTCATCTCGAGCTCGGCCGGCGTGATCGGGTCGGTGCGGCCGGCGGCGCGCTGGAGCGCGGCGTCGGTCTCGAGCCGCGCCAGCCGGCTCTCCGGCCGGGTCGGGTCGAACCAGTAGGTCGGCGGCTCGGTGTCGAGCACCACCAGCGCGATCTTGCCGGTGCGCAGCTCGGCGCGCGCCGCCTCGCGGTCGAGGATCCTCGCGTCGACCCGCTCGGAGGCCTCGAGCGCGGCGCGGCGTGCCTCGGCGTGCGCCCCGCTCTCGACCCCCACCGGCACCGGCTCGGGCGGCTGGTTGCGGAAGGCGACGCCGAGCGCGATGGTGAGCAGCACCGGGAAGATGAACACCCAGAACAGCGCCTCGGGCTCGCGCAGGAACTCGACGACGCGCGCGCGGGTGAGCTGGACCAGCGGCGCCGCGCGCCAGCCGCGGAACGGTTCGCGGGTCACGACGCCGCCTCCGCGCCCTCGAGCGAGCGCCCGGCGTGGGCCAGGAAGACGTCCTCGAGAGTGGCGTGGTGGGTCGTCAGGCGGCTCGCCGCGAGCCCGCGGGACGCGAGCAGCGCCAGCAGCGGCGGCACGGCGCGGGCGACGTCGCGCACCGTCAGGCGCAACGTCGATTCGACGCGGTGGACCGCCTCGACCGAGGGCAGGGCCGCGAGCTCGGCCTCGTCGAGCTCCCCCTCGAGCTCGATCTCGACGACGTGCTCGGCACCGAGCGAGGCGACCAACGCCGCGGGGGTTCCCTCCGCGAGCTTCTTGCCGTGGTCGACGATCGCCACCCGGTCGCACAGCCGCGCGGCCTCCTCCATGTAGTGCGTGGTCAGCAGGATCGTCCGGCCGCGCGCCTTCAGGTCCTCGACGATCTCCCAGATCTGGCGGCGCGAGGCCGGATCGAGCCCGGTCGTCGGCTCGTCGAGGAAGAGCACTTCGGGATCGCCGGCGAGCGCGCAGGCGAGCGACAGCCGCTGCTTCTGGCCGCCCGAGAGGGTGCGTACGAAGCTGCCGGCCTTGTCCTCGAGCGAGACGCGCGAGAGTGCCTCGTGCGGCTCGAGCCCCTTCGGGTAAAAGCTGCGGAACAGCTCGATCACCTCGCGGACCTTGAGCTTCTCGGGAAAGCGCGTCTCCTGGAGCTGAATGCCGAGCCGCGCGCGCAGCGCCCGCCCGTCCCCCTGCCAGCGCTCGCCGAGCACGACGACCTCGCCGGCGGTGGGCTCGGTCAGCCCCTCGAGGATCTCGACCGTGGTCGTCTTGCCGGCGCCGTTGGGTCCGAGCAGGCCGAAGCATTCTCCGCTCGCGATCTCGAGATCGAGACCGTCGACGGCGACGACGTCCGGGTAGCGCTTGACCAGCGCGCGACAGACCAGGGCGGCAGCAGGAAGGGAGTTCATGGCGTCGATTCCCGGACGACGGCCGGGTCGCGGAGTCTACCGGGCCGACGAGGCGGGCACAGAGCGGGCCCCAAGCCCTCGTCGAAGGCTGGCGCAAGTCGCGGATTCCGATAGACTTCCCGGCCCCGCCCGGGCCGTCGCCCGCCGGCCGGCGCCAAGGCCCCATGCACCCGATTGCCCGGATCCGCAACTTCTCGATCGTCGCCCACATCGACCACGGCAAGTCGACGCTGGCCGATCGCATCCTCGAGCGCACCGGCGCCCTCACCCAGCGCGAGATGCACGCCCAGGTGCTCGACGACATGGACCTCGAGCGCGAGCGCGGCATCACCATCAAGGCGCACGCGGTGCGGCTGACCTACCGGGCCAAGGACGGGCAGGATTACGTCTTCCACCTGATCGACACCCCCGGCCACGTCGACTTCTCCTACGAGGTGTCGCGCTCGCTGGCCGCCTGCGAGGGGGCGCTGCTGGTGGTCGACGCCACCCAGGGGGTCGAGGCGCAGACGCTCGCCAACGCCTACCTCGCGGTCAACGGCGGGCTCGAGCTGCTGCCGGTGATCAACAAGATCGACCTGCCGTCGGCCGAGCCCGACCGGGTCAAGGAGCAGATCGAGAGCGTCGTGGGCATCGACGCGACCCACGCCGTCGAGGTCTCGGCCAAGTCGGGCCTCGGCGTCGACGAGCTGCTCGAGCGCATCGTCTCCGACATTCCGCCGCCCAAGGGCGACGCCGAGGCGCCGCTCAAGGCGTTGCTGATCGACTCCTGGTACGACGTCTACCGCGGCGTCGCGAGCCTCGTGCGCGTGGTCGACGGCGTGCTGCGCAAGGGCGACAAGATCGAGTTCGTCGCCACCGGCCGGGTCTACACGGTCGAGGAGCTCGGCACCTTCCACCCCAAGGCGCGCGAGGCCACCGAGCTCGGCCCCGGCGAAGTCGGCTACATCTTCGCCAACATCAAGGACCTGATCCAGGCCAAGATCGGCGACACCATCACCCACGTCGACCGGCCGACCACGACGCCGCTGCCCGGCTTCCAGGACGTCAAGCCGATGGTCTTCGCCGGGCTCTTCCCGGTCGTCTCCGAGGACTACGAGGACCTGCGCGACGCGGTCGAGAAGCTGCGCCTGAACGACGCTTCCTTCACCTTCGAGCCGGAGAGCTCGACCGCGCTCGGCTTCGGCTTCCGCTGCGGTTTCCTGGGGCTGCTCCACATGGAGATCATCCAGGAGCGGCTCGAGCGCGAGTTCAACCTGTCGCTGATCACCACCGCGCCGGGCGTGCGCTATCGGGTCAACCTGACCGACCGCAGCCAGCGCGAGATCTCCTCGCCGGCGCAGCTGCCCGACGGCTCGATCGTCGACTCGATCGAGGAGCCGTACATCCGCGCCACCATCGTCACCCGTGACGAGTACGTCGGCAACATCCTGGCGCTGGCGCAGGATCGCCGCGGCGTGCAGCGCAGCCTCCAGTACGTCTCGACCGACCGGGTGCTGATCGAGTACGACTTCCCGCTCGCCGAAGTGGTGCACGACTTCTACGACAAGTTGAAGTCGGTCTCGCGCGGCTACGCCTCGTTCGACTACGAGCTCGCCGACTTCAGGAAGGGCGACGTGGTCAAGATGGACGTGCTGGTCAACGGCGAGCCGCTCGACGCCCTGTCGCTGATGGTCCACCGCGACAAGGCCTACCCGAAGGGCAAGGCCCTGGTCGACAAGATGAAGGAGCTCATCCCGCGCCAGCTCTTCGAGGTCGTGCTCCAGGCCGCGATCGGCTCGAGGATCATCGCCCGCTCGACCGTCAAGCCGCTGCGCAAGGACGTGATCGCCAAGTGCTACGGCGGCGACATCAGCCGCAAGAGGAAGCTGCTCGAGAAGCAGAAGGAAGGCAAGAAGCGCATGAAGTCGGTCGGCTCGGTCGAGATCCCGCAGGAGGCCTTCCTGGCGGTGCTCAAGGTCGAGGACTGAGCCTCTCGGAACCGCCTCTCGACCGCGGCGTCGGGCGTCCGTCGTGACCCTTTCCGTCCTCGAGTTCTTCTGCGGCCTCGGCGGCTGGCGTCACGCGCTCGGCGAGCGCGGGCGCGTCGTGGCGGCATGGGACGTCGACGAAGCCGCGCGCGCGACCTACGAGGCGAACCACGGCGAGCGGCCGCGTTCGCGCGAGCTGGCGACGCTGCCCGCGGAGGATCTCGCCGGGCTCGGCGCCGACACCTGGCTGATGAGCCCGCCCTGCCAGCCGTTCTGCCGGATGGGCAACCGCCAGGGGCTCGCCGACCGGCGCTCGCGCGCCTTCGTCCGCCTGATGGAGCTGTTCGACGCCGCTCCCCCCGACCACCTCGTGCTCGAGAACGTCGAAGGGTTCGCGGGCTCGGACGCCCACGACTTGCTCGTGCGGCAGCTGCGCCGGCATGGGTTCCACTGGCGCGAGGAGCGGCTCTGTCCGACTCGTCTCGGCATCCCGAATCGCAGGCCGCGCCTGTTCGTCGTCGCCTCGCGCCGTCCGCTCGCCGCCGCGACAGCGCCCGAGATCGAGCCGGAGCCGCTCGCGCGCTTCCTCGACGAGCGGCCCGAGGCGGCGCTCGAGCTCGCGCCAGAGCTCTTCGAACGCCACCTCCCGGGCCTCGACCTGGTCGCACCCGGGGATCGCCGCAGCGCCTGCTTCATCGCCGGCTACGGCCAGCGGCTGGTCGGCAGCGGCTCGTTCCTGCGAACGGTGCGTGGCGCGCGGCGCTTCTCGCCCGGCGAGATCGCCCGTCTGCTCGGTCTGCCCACGGATTTCGGCTTTCCGCCCGAGCTTCCGCTCGAGCGCCGCTATCGCCTGCTCGGAAACTCGTTGTCGATCCCCGCGGCTCGGCAGGCCCTCTCGCTGCTGGACGCCTGACTTCTCGCAGCGCGGACGCGCCGCTCAGAGACGGGCGCCGCAGTACTTGCAGTGGCGGGCGTCGGTGTCGTGGCCGTCGACGCCGCAGGCCGGGCAGGCCTGGGTCGACACGTCGCGGCGCCGGGCGGCGGCGAGCAGCTCGCCGGTGAAGATGCCGGTCGGCACCGCCAGGATCGAGTAGCCGAGCAGCATCACGATCGAGGCGACGAAGCGGCCCAGGCCGCTCTGCGGCGCGAGATCGCCATAGCCGACGGTGGTCAGGGTCACGATCGCCCAGTACATCGAGCGCGGAATCGAGACGAAGCCCGCCGCCTCGCCCTCGACCAGATAGATCACCGAGCCGAGCACCAGCACCAGCACCAGGACCGTTCCCAGGAAGATGAAGATCTTGCGCCGGCTGGCGGCGAGCGCCGAGCGCAGCAACGCCGCCTCGGCCAGGAACGCCGCGAGCTTCAGGATCCGGAAGATGCGCAGCAATCGCAGCGCCCGGAGCACCAGCAGCGTCTGGGCGCCGGGCAGGACCAGCGCGAGGTAGGTCGGCAGCACCGCGATCAGGTCGACGACACCGAAGAAGCTGCGCGCCCAGGCGAGCGGTCGCCGCACCGAGGCGAGCCGCAGCAGGTACTCGACCGTGAACAGCGCCGTGAACCCCCACTCCAGTCGCCGGAACAGCAGTCCGTGCGCAGCGCGCAGCTCGGGCACGCTCTCGGCCAGCACCACCGCCACGCTCGCCAGAATGGCGACCAGCAGGCCGAGGTCGAACGCCCGGCCGGCGCGGGTGTCGGACTCGAAGACGATCTCGTGCAGCCGTCGCCGCCAGCGCGGGGTGGCCGACTCTTCGGAATCGCGCACGGCGGGATTCTCGCACCGAGGCGGCGACCGGCGGCAGTCTCCACGCGGCTGGCCGCCCCGTGGACCTGTCCTCGTCCGGAATCCGTTCCCGTTCTAGACTGCGAACACACAAAGGAGGTATCCGATGCGGTCCAGGAACCTGACGTGGGGAGGTCTGCTGCTCGCGTCGACGGTGGCGCTCGTCACGCCGCCACCCGCGTTGGCGGGGGCGATCGACGATTCGCTCGAGAACGGCCAGGCGGTCGTCATCGGCTCGATCGACCGGCAGGGCTTCGAGCTGCTCCACGCCTACTCGCACTACATCGAGGAGGGGCCGACCGCGGCCGAGCACTACACCGTCGTGGTGCTCGCCGATCGCGAGCTCGCGCCCGACCTCGCGCAGGACCTCGAGCGGCTGCGCGCCGAAGGGGCGGCCGGCAAGCTCAAGGCCTTCGTCTTCGAACTCAACGACGGCACCGGCGAGTTCCGCACCAAGGAGCTGGTCGGCCCCCAGGGGTTCGCGCGCACCATTCCGGGGCGGGTGCGCTGGTCGAAGGAGGAGTGGATCGACGACCGCATCATCGGTTCGATCTTCTTCTACCAGGGGACCCAGTGGGGGCTCTCCGGGCCGTTCAAGACGATCATCCGTCTGGGCGCGCCGCTCGATCTCGACCGCTCGCGCGGGGCCTTCTCGGGCACCGGCGACGAGACCACGCTCAGCCACGCCCTGGTGCGAGAGTGGGACGACGGCAACTCCCCGTACAGCACGATCCTGCTGACCGACCGCGCAGTCGACTGGAGCTCGGACCCCGATCCGGACAACACGGCCACCTGGCTCGCCTCGTCGGGCGCCAACGGCGTCGTGCTGGTGCTCGGCAACGAGGACGGCGAGCTGCGCCACGTCTCCTGTCACGGCCCGGGAGCCGGCAGCCCCGAGATCCCCGAGGTCTCCTGGACCCGCGAGGAGTGGGACGACCGCGTCATGCGCGGCCGCTTCCGCAGCAGCTCGAGCGCCTGCGGCTTCGACGTCTACTTCGTCGCCACCGTGCGCTGAAGACGGCGCCCCGCCCGCGACGACCGGCACGTCACCGACGTGCCGGTCGTCCGGCGTCTCTTCCGGGCGGCGCGTAGAATTCGGTCGTGACCACCAAGCCCCTCCCCGAATTCCGCTACGCCGAGCCGTTCGTCTTCGAGGGGGTCGACGAGACCCCCTTCCGCCAGCTCACCTCCGACTTCGTCTCGGTCGACTCCTTCGCCGGGCGCGACATCGTGCGGGTCGCGCCCGAGGCGCTGACCCAGCTCGCCCGCGAGGCGTTCCGCGAGATCGCCTTCTACCTGCGGCCGAAGCACCTGGCGCAGGTTGCGGCGATCCTCGACGACCCCGAGGCCTCGGCCAACGACCGCCAGGTCGCCGTCTCGCTGCTGAGAAACGCCGAGATCTCGGCCGAGGGCAAGCTGCCGATGTGCCAGGACACTGGCACGGCGACGGTCGTCGGCAAGAAGGGGGACCGCCTCTGGACCGGCGGCGGCGACGCCGAGCACCTGGCGCGCGGCGTGTTCGAGACCTACACCCGGGAGAACCTGCGCTACTCGCAGGCGCTGCCGCTCTCGATGTGGGACGAGAAGAACTCGGGCACCAACCTGCCGGCGCAGATCGATCTCGCCGCGGTCGACGGCGAACGCTACGACTTCCTGTTCGTCGCCAAGGGGGGCGGCTCGGCCAACAAGATGATGCTCTTCCAGGAGACCAAGGCGCTCCTCAATCCGAAGAGCCTCGAAGCGTTCATGGCCGAGAAGATGCGCGCGCTCGGCACCGCGGCCTGCCCGCCCTACCACCTGGTCTTCGTCATCGGCGGGACCTCGGCCGAGCAGACCTTGAAGACCGTCAAGCTCGCGACCACCGGCTACCTCGATCGGCTCCCGTTCACCGGCGACGCGACCGGCCGTGCCTTCCGCGACCCCGAGCTCGAGGCGCGGGCGCTCGAGCTGGCGCGCGCGACCGGCATCGGCGCCCAGTTCGGCGGCAAGTACTTCGCGCTCGACGTCAAGGTGATCCGGCTGCCGCGCCACGGCGCCTCCTGCCCGGTCGGCGTCGGCGTCTCCTGCTCGGCCGATCGCCAGGCGCGCGGTCGGATCGACCGCGACGGCGTCTGGCTCGAGCAGCTCGAGCACGAGCCGGGTCGCTACCTGCCCGCGCGCTTCCGCGACAGCTCGAAGACCACCGACGCGGTGGCGATCGATCTCAACCGGCCGATGCGCGAGATCCTCGCCGAGCTCTCGAAGCACCCGGTTTCGACGCCGCTGCGCCTGACCGGCTCGATCGTCGTCGCGCGCGACGCCGCCCACGCCAAGTTGAAAGAGCGCCTCGACCGCGGCGAGGGGCTCCCCGACTACTTCAAGAACCACCCCGTCTACTACGCCGGCCCGGCCAAGACCCCGGAGGGGATGCCGTCGGGCTCGTTCGGCCCGACCACCGCCGGGCGCATGGACGGCTACGTCGACCTCTTCCAGTCGCACGGCGCGTCGATGGTGATGCTCGCCAAGGGCAACCGCTCCAAGCAGGTCACCGACGCCTGCGCGAAGCACGGCGGCTTCTATCTGGGCTCGATCGGCGGGCCGGCGGCGCTGATCGCGCGGGAGTCGATCCGCAAGGTCGAGGTGCTCGAGTACCCGGAGCTCGGCATGGAAGCGGTCTGGAAGATCGAGGTCGTCGACTTCCCGGCCTTCGTCCTGGTCGACGACAAGGGCAACGACTTCTTCCAGAAGGTCTCGCTGCCGGTCGTCTCGGCGTGATCGCGGCGCTCGACCTCCTGCACGCGCGCGTGCGCCGGAGCGCGTTGCTCGAGCGCGTCGTGGTGGCGACCCGCTGCCTGTTCGCGATGGCCTTCGTGCCGACCGGCCTGGTCAAGGCGATGGGCGAGCGCTTCACGCAGATCGACACGGTGAGCCCGATCGGCGCCTTTTTCGAGGCGATGTACGCGACCGGCGGCTACTGGCGTTTCCTCGGGCTGGCGCAGGTCGTGGCGGGCCTGCTGATGCTGATGCCGCGCACGGCGACCTTCGCAGCCGTCGCCTTCTTCCCGGTGGCGCTGAACATTTTCGTGATCACCGTGACGCTCGGGTTCCGGGGGACGCCCTTCATCACGGGTCCGATGCTGGCCGGGGCCGCGGCGTTGCTCGCCTGGGACTGGCACCGGCTGCGCGGGATCGTGACCTCGGCGGCGCCGGCTCCGGGATCGATCCGGCCCGGTTTCGAGCCCGGCCTGCCTTGGCCGCTCTGGGAGCGCGCCGCCTACGCGGTCGGCACGGCGGCCGGGCTCGCGGTCTTCGCCGCCGTCCGTTCGCTGCTGCCGATGTCGGTCGTCGGTGGCGCGGTGGTCGTCGGGCTCGTCGCCGCCCTGGCTGCCGCGGTCGGGGCCTTGCGTGCCCTGCTGGCGGGGCGCCGCCCCGCGCCGCCGAGCGGGGGCGAGGCGGCGCCGATCGCTTAACATCGAACCGACCCCACCGCGCGGATCGCGCGCGAGGAGAACGCCATGTCCGAGACCGCCACCGCCACTCCCGCCGTCAAGCCCGCGGGCACCGTCTCCGGCACGAAGGTCGCCGCCGGCACCGCGACCGAGGTCCAGGTGCTGGTCGGCCCGGCCGACGGCGCGCCGAACTTCGCCCTGCGCCGCTTCGTGATGGGCGAAGGGGGCGGCATGCCGCTCCACACCAACGCGGTCGAGCACGAGCAGTTCGTGGTGCGCGGCCGGGCGCGGATCACCGTCGGCACCGAGGTGCACGACGTCGCCGCCGGCCACGCCCTCTACATCCCGGCCGGCGTGCCGCACTCCTACGAAGTCGTCGAGGGGCCCTTCGAGTTCCTCTGCGTCGTCCCCAACCTGCCCGACAAGATCGAGATCCTCGCCGCCGCCTGCTGAGGGGGCGCTGTCACCCCTTGACGGTCCACCCCTTGCCGGCGAGCAGGGGGCGCAGGCGCTCGCGGTGGTCGCCCTGGAGCTCGACCGTCGACTGGGTGGCGGTGCCGCCGGTGCCGCAGGCGCGCTTGAGCTCGGTGGCCAGCGCGTCGAGGAAGGCGCGGTTCTTCGGCAGGCCGTCGACGACGGTGACGGTCTTGCCGCTGCGGCCGGACTTCTCGATGCGGAGCTTGGCGACCTGCTTGTCCGGGACGGGCTCGTCGGGCCGGTAGTTCGAGCTGCAGCGGCAGTCCTTCGCGGGCCAGCCGCACTTCGGACAGGTCGTGCCGGTCGAGGTCGAGTAGACCGTGCCGCGCGGGGAGCGGGCCGACATCGGCGGTCCTTGCGTCAGCTCTTCGCCCGGCCGTCGGGGGCGGGGTCGGTGAGGCTGCCGAGCCAGGCGCGGAAGGCGGGCAGGGCGTCGAGCCGGGCGGCCTCCTCGCGACACCAGGGAGACCAGACGCCGCGATCGCCGGCGAGCTCGGCGAGCAGATCCTCCCAACTCCACCAGGCGAGCTCGGCGACCTCGGTCGGGTCGGGAGCGAGCGCCGCCGGTTCGACGCGCCCGACCGCGACCGGGCAGATCTCGTTCTCGACGACGCCGTCGAGCTCGGCCCGGTATCGGTAGTCGGGCAGCGCCAGCCAGGAGTCGAGCGGCGTCGTCCCCAGCTCCTCGCGGCAGCGGCGCAGCACCGCGTCCATCGTCGACTCCCCTGGCGCCGGGTGACCGCAGCAGGCGTTCGACCAGATCCCGGGCCAGGTCCGCTTCGACAGCGCGCGGCGCTGCGCCAGCGCGCGCCCACGGCGGTCGAACAGGAAGAGCGAAAAGGCGCGGTGGAGCGGCGTCGCGGCGTGGTGCACCTCGTCCTTGGCCGCGACGCCGATCTCGCGGTCGGCTTCGTCGACCAGCACCACCCATTCGCGCTTCGTCGCGCCCACGGCCGGAGCGTATCCGACCGCGGCCGGCTCAGCGCTTGACGATCAGTCCGAGCACGGCGCCGGCGAGCACGCGCTCGATGACGGCGATACCGCCCCAGCACCACGAGAGGTAGTAGGGGAAGCCCTCGATCACCAGCGGGTTGTAGAAGGTGGTGAAGAAGTGGGCGAGACCGAGGAAGAAGCCGAAGGCCATGCCGCCCTTGGCGCCCTCGGCCCAGCTCGAGCGCGTCTTGCCGAACAGGATCGACGCGAAGAGGCCGATCGCCACCGAGATCGCCAGGAAGTGGAGCGGGTTGGCCTCGGTCTGGGTGAAAGCTTCGGTGTAGCGCTCGTAGGTCTTGCCGAGGATCACGGCGTGCATTACGAAGCCGGCCAGCCAGAGCACGATACCGGCGGCGATGCCGCCTCCGATCACGCGGTTCCAGTTCATCGTCCGCTCCTTCGCGTGCCGCCCGAGGGCGGCCGACGGGGGTTGTTGCGCGGGAGCCTAACGCCGTCGCGGCCCGGCGCAACCCGGGGCCTGGACGAGGGGCGCACGGGCCGTAGAATCGAGGCGCGCCATGCGCCGCGTCCGGCAGCTCGCCTTCGTCCTCGTCGCCCTCGGCCTCGCCGCCACCGCGGCCGCCGGGGCGACGCCGCCGTCGTGGCGTTGGCCGGCGCGACTGGCGCTGTTGTTCGGCCTGCCGTTGGCGGCGAGCGTCGCAGCCTCGCTGCTGCTGCCGCGCGAGCGCGGGCGCGAGGGGTCGAGCGCGCGGGTGGCGGGCACCGGGAGGCTGCACGCGGTGATCGCCGCGGCGATCCTGATCGATCTGGCACCGATCGGCATCGGCTATCTGCTCGGCTGGACCACCTTCACCTTCGGCGAACAGGCGCTCGAGGCGCGCAAGCTCCTCGCCCTGCCGCTGGCGCTGCCGTTCACCATCGCCGCGGCGACGCTCGGCACCGAATGGGCCTTGCGGGCGCGCCTCTACGAAGCCGGCATGCGCGCCGGAAACCCGGGGGACTCCGCGCGGCTCTCGGTCGTGGCGGGGACCGCCCTCGCGATGCCGTTCTTCGCGCCCGGGTTCCAGGCGGCCTCGCTCGGCGTGCTGCTGTCGTGGCTGGCGATTTCGCTGCTGCGCGAGGCGACCTCGCTGGTGCTGTTTCGCGCCGGCGGGTTGCTGCCGGTCGGCGCCTGGCGCGGGTCGCTGGTGGCGATCGAAGCGTTCGGGCTCGCCGACTGGAGCCTCTACCACTTTCCGATGGCCACCTACGTCTCGAGCGAGCCGGCGTTCGATGCCTTGCGCGTCACCGGTCCGGCCGCCGCGCTCGGCCTGGTCGTTTTCGCCTCGCGACGGCTCAAGGCGCGCGCGTGAGCGTCGCGGCGCCGTCGCCGAGCCGCACCGTCGAGCGCCCGGGGTGGCTGGTGGCCACCGTCCTCGCCCTGGTGGTGATGATCGCCTGGACGCTGGTGATCAAGTACCTTTCGCCGCTCGTCTGGTTCTGGAGCGAGCGGCTGGCCGGCCGCGATCCCGGCGCGGCGCCGGTGATGTGGGACTTCTGGCCGGTTGCGCACGCCGTGCTGGCGGCGGCGCTCTGGCGGCGGGTCGCCTGGGCGCGCGCCTTCGGGCTCGCGGTCGCGGCGGTCGAGGTCATGGTCGTGGTGGCCAAGCTCGCGCTCTACCTGCGCGCGCCGGCGCTCGACTACTGGCACCTGCTCTGGCTGACCAACAAGGTCTACGTGCTCGCGGTCTTCTCCTGCCTGCTCTACGTGCTCGCCGGCCCGGGACGTCGGGCGTTGGCGGCGGCCGGTTGAGGCGGAAACGATGCCCGGCGCCGACGGCCGCGACCCGCTCTCCCGCCGCGAGCTGCTGATCGGCGCGGCCGGTGCCGCGGCGGCCGGCCTCGCCGCCAGCTGCGAGCGTCCGGCCGACGGCACGCCCGCGGCGCGGACGCCGGAGCCGGCGGCGGTCCGGGGGCCCGCGGCGCCCGCGACCGGCATGCGCTACCGCGCGCTCGGCCGCACCGGTCTCGAGGTCTCGGAGGTCGGCTTCGGCGGCCTGCCCGTCGACGACCCCGAGGTGCTGCGCTACGCCATCGAGCGCGGCATGAACTACGTCGACACCTCGCCGTGCTACCGGCGCGGCGCTTCGGAGGAGGCCATCGGCCGGGCGCTCGCGGGGGGTTGGCGCGACCGCGTCGTGCTGGTCACCAAGTGGTGCCCGCACCACGAAGGGCGCCCGGCGCGCACGGCGGAGTTCCTCGCCCAGCTCGACCGCAGCCTCGCCCGGCTCGCGACCGACCACGTCGACGTCGTGCTCAACCACGAGGTGGGGAGAAGCTCCGACGGCCGCGGCGTCGAGCGGCTGAAGGACCCGGAGATGCTCGAGGCCTTCGCGCGCGCCAGGACGGCGGGCAAGGTCCGCTTCCTGGGCGCCTCCGGTCACGACGGCGACCTGCCGAGCGTGATGGGCTACGCCGTCGAGTCGGGTGACTTCGACGTATTGCTCTGCCGCTACAGCTTCCTCGACTACCCGGACCAGCAGCGCTTGATCGAACGCGCCCACGCCGCCGCCGTCGGCTTCGTCGCGATGAAGACGCTGGCCGGCGCCAAGGGAGCCGACCTCGACCCCTTCCGCGCCGGCGGCGCCACCTTCAAGCAGGCCGCGCTCAAGTGGGTGCTGGCCAATCCGAAGCTGTCGAACCTGGTCATCTCGATCGCCTCGCGCAAGCAGGTCGACGAGTACGTCGCCGCCTCGGGAGCGCCCCTCGCCGACGAGGACGCGGCGTTGCTCGACGCGTACGCGCGGCGTTACTCGCGCGAGGTCTGCCGTTTCTGCAACGCCTGCGAGCCGGCCTGTCCCGGCGACGTGCGGGTGGCCGACACGCTGCGCTTTTCGATGTACCTGCACGAGTACGGCGAGTCCGAGCGAGCACGCTCCGCCTATGCGGCGCTCGGCGGCGTCCGCGACGCCGCGTCCTGCGCGCCGTGTCCGGCGCCGTGCGTCGCCGCCTGTCCGCACGGGCTCGCGGTGCGCGACCTGCTGCTGCGCGCCCACGGCGCGCTCACCCGATCGATCTGAGCTCCGTTCGGCGCTGACCAAAGTCAGCATCGACGCCCCGGCCGGCGGCGGTGTCCACGGCGGGCGAACCGTCGTCGAATCGTGGCGTCGGCGCCGATCGTCCCGCCGACCATCCCTCGCCGGCGCGTCCCCTCACGGGCCGCGCGCCGGCGCCCCCGAAACCGAAGAGGAACCGACCGCGGCGTCGCCCCGAGGGCGAGGCCGACGGTTCCCTCCAGAAGTCACGAGGTGGAGTCATGCGTCTTCGTACCATCGGCAACATCGGATCCGGCGCCGTCCTGACCCTGGCGCTCGCCCTGCCCGCCGGCGCCCAGGTGTTCGAAGTCGACGACCGGCTGATCCCCGGTCAGGGGATCCTGCAGTCGGAAGCGCGCAGCGGCGCCGCTCTGGCGGTCGGCGACCTCGACGGCGACGGCCGCCCCGACCTGGCGATCGCGTCGCCCGCGCGCGACGCGGTCAACCCGGGCAGCGCCAACGCCGGCACGGTGTTCGTCGCCCGTTTCCAGCCGGGGCGCCTCCCGGTCGAGCTCGCGAGCTTCGACGGTCCCAACCCGAACGCCGCGACCGGCACCGCGCTGGCGCTCGGCGACTTCGACGGCGACGGCGACCTCGAGCTCGCGGTCGGCGAGCCCGGAAACAACGTCGGCGGCGGCATCCGCGGCGGTTCGGTCGCGATCTGGAACGGCTTCTCGGACAACGCGCCGAGCCGGCGCTTCACACAGTTCTCGGAAGGGGTCGGCGGCGACGGCGAGACTGGCGATGCCTTCGGCTTCGCGCTGGCGGTCGGCGACTTCGACGGCGACGGTTTCGACGACCTCGCGGTCGGCGTGCCGCGCGAGGACGTCGGCACGGTCTCAGATGCCGGCGGCGTCCACGTCCTGTTCGGCGGCGCTGACGGGCTGAGCGGCGTGGGCAGCCAGTTCCTGCTGCTCGGTGAAGGTGGCCTGCCCGGCGGCCCGGGCGTCTCCGACCTGTTCGGCTTCGCGCTCGCCGCCGGCGACTTCGACGGCGACGGCCGCGACGACCTGGCGATCGGCGCGCCGGGCACCGACCTGAACGTGCCGACCACGATGTTCAACGCCGGCAAGGTGCTCGTGCTCCACGGCAGCGCTGCCGGGATCACCGCCGACGGCTTTCTCAACCTCGACGAGAGCGACCTCGAGTTCGGCGTCACCGAGGAGGACGACCACTTCGGCTGGGCGCTCGCGGCCGGCGACTTCGACCGCACCGCGGCTTGCGTGGCGGCGGGCAGCTGCGCCGACGAGCTGGTCATCGGCGTGCCCGGCGAGAACCTGGGCGGCGCCACCGACTTCGCCGGCAAGGTGATGGTGGTCGCCGGAGTCGATGGCGACGGCCTCGAGCCGGGCGATGTCGCGAGCTTCACCGCCGAGTCGCTCGGCATGCCGATCCAGGGCAGTGCCCACTTCGGCGAGGCGCTCGCCGTCGGCCGGCTCGACGGCGACCTCGCGGACGATCTCGCGATCGGCGAGCCGGTGCGCAACTTCGCCGCGAGCGACGAGGGGATGGTCTACCTGATGACCGGCGGCGCCAACGGACTGGCCGCGAATCGCCGCCAGCAGATCGTCGCGCGCACCGGCCTCGGCAGCGCACCGCCGCGCGCGGGGGACAACCTCGGCGCCGCGCTCGCCATCGCCGACTTCGACGGCGACGGCCACGGCGATCTGGCGGTCGGCGTGCCGGGCCGCGCGATCGTCGACGACGGCGAGGAGCTCGACGAGGCGGGCGCCGTGCAGGTGCTGTTCGGAGCGGTCTTCGCCGACGGCTTCGAGCGCGGCACTCCGAATGCCTGGAGCCCGTTCGACCAGATCTGAATCGAGGCGGCGGGGCCGGGCAGCTCGCCGGCCCCGCCGTTCACGCCTCGCCGGTCTCCGCGCGCGGCCGTCGCCGGGCGAAACCGACCAGCCAGGTGACGAAGTCGGCCACGGCGTGGCGCAGGTCGTCGAACAGGGTGTAAAAGACCGGCACCACGAGCAGGGTCAGCAGCGTCGCGGTGGTCATGCCGCCGACCAGGGTGAGGCCGAAGCTGGTGTAGGAGAGGCCGATCGAGTTGGAGCCGCCGGCGAGCAGCGGCAGCATGCCGCAGATGGTGGTCAGCGCCGTCATCAGGATCGGCCGGAAGCGGCGGTGGGCGGCGAGCGCCAGCGCCTCGGTGCGTCCGTGGCCGGCGTCGCGCAGGCGATGGACGTAGTCGACGAGGACGATGCCGTTGTTGACCACCACGCCGACCAGCAGCACGATGCCGACGACCCCCAGGAAGTCGATGTCGAGGCCGAGCAGGATGTGGGCCCAGGCGACGCCCAGGAAGGCGAGCGGCATGGTGGTGACGATCGACAGCGGCAACACGAAGCTCTCGAACAGGAACGCCATCAGCAGATAGATCAGCATTACCGAGAACAGCAGCGCCGAGAGCAGTGTGGCGAGCTCCTCGTCGCCGCCGACTTCGCGCACGTCGCGCGTGATCCCCTCGGGCAGCTCGAGGCCGGCGACCAGCGTCGAGAGCCGCTCGCGGGTCTCCTTCTGCCCCTCCTCGGCGAGCTCGACGGCAACGGTGCGCTCGGTGCGCCGGCCGCGCCGGAAGATCTGCTGCGAAGTCGGCAGCCACTCGACGTCGGTGAGCGCCCCGAGCGTGGTGGTCGAGCCGTCCTGCGCCGGAACTTCGAAGTCCGCCAATTCGGCGAGCGAGGAGCGGTCGTCCTCCTCGAAGCGGACGCGGACCGGGATCTGCCGCCCCTGGTAGCTGGCGCGCGGCAACGCCTGGCCGCGCAGGGCGTAGCCGACCATGCCGGCGACGATCTGCGAGCTCACCCCCTGGGCGCGGGCGCGTTCGCGCTCGATGACCAGCGCCACCTCCTCCATCGGCCGGTCGGCGATCTTGCGCGCGCCGAGCACGCCGGGGACGGTGACCAGCAGCTCCTCGAGGCCCGCCGCCACCCGCTCGAGCTCGCCGAGGTCGTCGCCGTAGAGCTCGACCGCGAAGACCCCCTTCTCCCCCTCCTCGTCCTCGCCCTCCTCGCCGGCGTAGAGCCGGGTACCGGCCTTGCGCGGCAACGCCGCCAGCACCCGCTCGGTCACCTCGCTCGGCTTGAGGTCGTTGGTGCGCGGCGTGTTGAACCACCCTTCGAGCCGGCCGAAGGTGGTGCGGTGGAACAGGAAGTAGCCGGCCAGGTCGAGCTCCTCCTGCAGCCCCTCGACCGTCTTCTCGCAGGCCAGGAAGTACTCCTCGGTCTCCTGGAAGGAGGTGTTGGGCGGCAGCTCGACGTCGATCTCGAAGCCGCCGCGCTCCTCCTTCTGGGTACCGACGAAGTCGACCCGCGCCCCGAACGCCGCGATCGTCACGGCGAACAGGATGCCGAGCGCGAGCAGCGTCTCGGCGCGCCGGCCGAGGGCGACGGCGAGCAGACGCCCGTAGGCGTCGTTGACGCGCCCGAAGCTCGCGTCGTAGGCGCGCCGCAACACCGCATTGAGGCGCTCGTGACCGCTGCGCAGCCGGCTCGGCGGTCCGGCCGAACCGTTCGACGGCAGCGTCAGGTAGACCGCCAGCGGGATCAGCAGCAGCGCCACGAACAGCGACGCGACCAACGCCACCGAAATCGGCACCGAGAGCCGGAGCAGGAAGAACTGCGCCTCGCCCTCGACCAGCGAGGCGGGTAGGAAGACGATCACGGTGGTCAGGGTCGCCATCACGATGGCGAGCGCGATCTGGCTGGCGCCGCGCACGCAGGCCTCGCGCCGCGGCAGGCCGTCGCGGTGGAGCCGGAAGATGTTCTCGGCGACCACCACCGAGTTGTCGACCAGCAGCCCCACCGAGATCATCAGCGCCAGCAGCGAGATGATGTTGAGGGTTTCGCCGGACAGGAACATCACGGTCAGCGCCACCAGCAGCGAGATCGGAATCGACAGCGTGATGATCAGCGTCATGCGCAGCCGGCGCAGGAAGAAGAACAGCACCGCGACTGCGAACAGCGCGCCGATCTCGCCGCTGCCGGTCAGCGTCGAGAGCGACTCGAGGATCACCTTGCGTTGGCTGAACAGCTCGATCGATTCGATCTGGGAGAGCCGTGGGTTGGCCCGGATCCGCTCGATCTCCTGTTCGACGCGACGGGTCACCGCCAGGGTGTTGGCGTCGCCCTCCTTCTGCACCACCACCGCCACCGCCGGACGGCTCATGGCGCGGACCCGGAACTTGAAGTCGGGCAAGTCGTAGCGGACGGTGGCGATGTCGCCGAGCTTCGCGGTCGGTGTCACCGGTCGCTGGCGCAGCGCGTCGAGGGTCTCGTAGGTCGCCTCGGAGCGCAGCAGCAGCTTGCGGTCGGCCGAGCGGACCTGGCCGCTCGCCATCGTGAAGTTGTCGCGCGCGAGCGCGCCGGCGAGCTGCCAGATGTTGATGCCGGCGGCCGCCGCCCGTTCGCGGTCGAGCTCGATCAGGATCTCGCGCTCGACCAGGCCGTCGGTGGTCACCGCCGCGACCCCGTCGATGCGCTCGAGACGCGTCACGATCTCGTTCTGGATCAGGTCGTAGGCGCCGGCCAGGGTGTCGTCGACGGCGAGTCCGAGCACGTAGATCGGGATTCCGCTCTCGTCCTCCTTGCGCAGGAAGATGCGCTCGACGTCTTCGGGCAGCCGCCGTCGCGCCCGCTCCACCCGGTCGCGCACCTCGCGGTAGGCGACGTCCATGTCGGTGCCCTGCTTGAAGCGGATCCAGATCCGGCCGGTTCCGACCAGCGACATGGAGTTGATGCGGTCGACGCCGCCGACGGTGGCGAGCTCCTCTTCGAGCGGCCGCACGATCTTGTCGAGCACCTCGGGTGCGGGCGCGTCGCGCCAGGGCACGAAGACGCGCAGGAACGGCTCCTCGAAGCCGCGCGGGATCAGCTCGACCGGGATTCCGAGGGTCGCGACCAGGCCGAGTACCAAGGTGCTCGCCAGCAGGACCGTGACCGCGATCGGCCGCCGCAGCGACAAGCCGACGAGGCGGCCGGTGCGGTCGGTGTCGTGTGGGCTCACGTCGGGACCTCCTCGTCCGCCGCGAGTCCGGAGGCGTCCACCTCGGCCACGGTCCGCCTGCGGCCGCGCGCGAGCAGGGCGTCGACCCGGTCGTAGACCACCGGAATGACCACCAGGGTGAGCACGGTCGAAACCGAAAGGCCGGCGATCACGGTCAGCGCCATCGGCGTGCGCAGCTCGGCGCCGTCGCCGAAGCCGAGCGCCATCGGCAGCAGGCCGAGGACGGTGGTCGCCGTGGTCATCAGGATCGGGCGAAGACGGACGGTGCCCGCGGTGAGCAGCGCCGCCTGGCGGTCGAGGCCGCGCTCGCGCAGGACGTTGACGTAGTCGACCAGCACGATGGCGTTGTTGACCACGATACCGGCGAGCAGGATCATGCCGAGGAAGACGACGATCGACAGCGACACGCCGAAGGCCGCGAGCGCGAGGATCGAGCCGAAGAAGGCGAGCGGGATGGTGAGCAGGATCACGAACGGGTGGACCAGCGACTCGAACTGCGCCGCCATGATCACGTAGACGAGGAAGATCGACAGCGCGAGGGCGAGATAGAGACTGCCCGCGGAGCGCTGCCACTCTTCGTCCTGCCCCGACACGAAGTAGGTCATCTCGGCTGGCCACTCGACCTCGGAGTCGAGCGTCGTACGGAGCCGTTCGACCGCGGTGCCGAGCGCGACGCCCGGAGCGAGGTTGGCGGCGACCAGCGCCACCCGCCGCCCGTCGACGCGGCGCACCTCGCTCGGACCCTCGCCGAGCCGCACGTCGGCGATGGCGGCGAGCGGGATCGGCCGCTCGCCCCCGGGGTTGATCACCAGCTCGCGGACGTCCTCGACGGTCCGGCGATCGGCCTCCGCGAGCTGGACCACGATCGGGATCCGGCGGTCCTGGAGATTGAACAGGGTCGCCTCGGTGCCGCGCACCAGGTCGCGCACCGACTCGGCGATGGCGCCGAGCTCGAGACCGTAGAGCGACAGCTGCTCGCGGTCGTAGACGATCTCGACCTCGGGCGCTCCGGCGCGCAGCGTGGTGCCGACGTCCGCGAGCTCGGGCAGCGCGGCCAGCGCCGCCTCGACCTCGAGGGCCTTCGAGCGGAGCTGGTCGAGGTCCTCGCCGTGCACCTCGACCTCGATCGGCGTGCGGAAGCTGAACAGGACCGGGCGGGTCATGTGCAGCTCGAGACCCGGAATCGCCGCCAGCCGCGAGCGGATGCGCGCGGCGACGGTGCGCTCGGAAGCCTCGTCGGATCGGGTGAGCAGCACGCGGAAGCGCGCGGTGTGCTCGCCCTCGTCCGAGCGGGTGGATTGCGCCGGATCGAAGCCGTAGGTGATCAGCACCCGCTCGATCTCTCCGGCGTCGCCCACCAGCGCCCGCTCGACCGGTTCGAGCAGCTCGATAGTGCGCTCGAGCGGGGTGCCCGCCGGCAGCGCCAACTCGAAGGTGACCTCGCCCTGGTGGACCTCGGGCAGCAGCTCGGAGTCGAGCGCGAGAAAACCGAGCACGGTCAGGCCGAGCGCGACGAAAAGAGCGGTAAGCACGGTGCGCGGCGCGGCCAGCGCGCGAGCCAGCAGGCGGCGGTAGGCGGAGCCGAGCTGCTCGAGGCCGCGCTCGACCCAGGCCGCGGGTCCGCGATCGAGCAGGCGCGAGGTGCCGCGCAGCAACAGGGCGGCGACGCCGGCGAGCGCCCCGACGACGAGCGCGACGAGCGCGCCGGCAAGCTTGGCGAGGACCTCGATCGGCAGCCAGAGCAGCGTGCGCAGCGCGAGCACCGGCGCCAGAGCGATCCGCCGCCAGCCGTCGAGCGCGCGCCAGTCGCGCACCGCCGCGTCCCAGGCCGCCGGCCGCAGACGCGGCCGCTCGCCGCGCGGCGCCAGGGCGACCGTGCCGCGCGCGGCGAGCATCGGGATCAGGAACAGGGCGACGGCGAGCGAGGCGAGGAGCGAGACGACCACCGCGAGCGCCAGGTCACCGAACGCCTGGCCCGCCACCCCCTGGACGAAGACCATCGGCAGGAAGACCGCGACGGTGGTCAGGGTCGAGGCGATGACCGCCGAACGCACTTCGCGGGTGCCGCGGACGACCGAAGCGAACAGGTCGTCCCCCTCCTCGCGACAGCGGTGGATCGACTCGAGCACGACGATCGAGCAGTCGACCAGCATGCCGACGCCGAGCGCCAGGCCGCCGAGCGACATCACGTTGAGAGAGACTCCGGCCAGATCGAGCGGTGCGAAGGTGACCAGCAGCGAGGCCGGGATCGACACCGCCACGATCGCGGTCGCGCGCAGGCTGCGCAGGAACAGGTAGAGCACCAGCACGGCGAGCAGGCCGCCGACCAGCGCGTTGTTGCGCACTTCGGCGATCGAGCGCTCGATGAAGACGGAGCGGTCGGCGACGATCTCGAGTCGCGCCCCCTCCTCGGCGAAGAGGCGGCCGGCGATGCCGGCCGGTTCCTCGGCCTGCTTCTCTCCCGGTTTGCCTGGCGGCGCCGAATCGGAACCCTTGGCGGCGTCCTCGATGCGGCCGAGCGCCTCCCGCACGCGCTGCGAGAGCGCCACCATGTTGGCGTCCCCCTCCTTGTAGAGGTCGAGGGCGACGCTCTCGCCGCCGCCGCCGGCGGCGAGCACGCGGGTCTGGATGCGCCGCTCGGCGTGCGCCCAGGCGACCTCGCCGAGGTCGCCGAGCCGCACCGGCCGTCCCTCCGGCGCGGCGACGACGGTCGCGGCGATCTCTTCGATGGTGCGGTACTCGTTCAGGGTGCGCACCATGTACTCGACGCTGCCTTCCTCGAGGGTGCCGCCGGCGACGTTGACGTTCTCCTCGGCGAGGCGCTGGACGATCTGGCGCGGCGCCAGGCCGCTCCGGGCGAGCGCGGCGCGGTCGAGTCGGACGTGGATCTCTTCCTCGAGGCCGCCGCGCACCTGGACCGCCGCGACCCCCTTGATCGGCTCGAGCTCGCGCTTGACTTGCCGCTCGGCGAGCCGGCGCAGGCTGCGCAGCCCCTCCTCGCCGGCATAGCGCTCGCCCGTGCCGGTGAGCGCGAGCTCGATCACCGGGTCGAGCGAGGGGTCGAAGCGCAGCACCAGGGGCCGTTCGGAGCCTTCGGGCAGCAGCACCTGATCGAGCCGCTCGAGCGTGTCCTGGACCGCGTCGGCGACGCCGATGTCCCACTGGAACTCGAGCACGACGTCGGAGACTCCGGCGCGCGAGACCGACGAGATCCGCTCGAGACCGCCGATGACTCCGAGCGCCTCTTCGAGCGGCCGGCTGATCTCGTTCTCGACCTCCTCGGGCGCAGCACCGGGATACTCGGTGCGCACCGTGATCGTCGGGTAGGAGAGCTCCGGCATCAGGTTGACCGGCAGCTGGAAGTAGGAGAGCCAGCCGAACAGCACGGCGGCGAGGAAGACCACGCCGACCGCCACCGGCCGGCGGGCGGCGAAGCTGCCGCTCGGCGCGGCAGGTCCCGCCGCGAACTCGGCGCGCGCCTCCGCGGCGCGATCGGCCTCCGCCGGAGCGGAGCCCGGCGCCGCTTCGGAATCGTCAGTTCGTGACACCGGCCGCCCCGACCAGCTCGACCTTGGCGCCCGGCTTCAACCCCGCCTGGCCGGCGACCACCACGCGGTCGCCGGGGGCGAGTCCCTCGGCGACGGTCACCCGCTCGCGGTCCTCGAGCCGCGGCTCGACCCAGACACGCTCGACCGTCGCCTCGCCCGCGAGCTTCCAGACCGCGAAGCGGGTGCCGTCGGGCACCAGGGCTCTCTTGGGCACCAGCAGAGCGTCGGACTCCACCGCGGTCACCAGCTCGACCTCGAGGAACATGCCGGGGCGCAGCCCCTCGGCGAAGGGGACGGCGACGGTGACCTTCACCGTGCCGCTCTTGGGATCGACCACCGGTGCGACCCGGTCGATCGCGCCGGCGAAGCGCAGGTCGGGAGCTGCGGGGGGCGCGAGACGCGCCGGCTGCCCGGGGGCGACCCGACCGAGCTCCTTCTCGGGGACGTAGACCAGCGCCACCAGCGAGTCGAAGTCGACCAGGTCGAACAGGTGCTGGTTGGGCGAGACCGTGTCGCCGACGCGCACGCGGCGCGAGGTGACGGTGCCGGCGATCGGCGCGCGCACGACGGTGTAGCCGAGCTCGCGCTCGGCGTCGGCCAGGGCGAGCGTGGCCTGGTCGAGCTCGTAGCGGGAGGAGGCCATCTCCTGCTCGGAGATCATCCGCTCGGCGAACAGCTTCGCGCGACGGTCGTGCTCGCGTCGCGTCTGCTCGACCTGGCTCTTCGCCCGCTCCAGGGCGGTGCGCTGCTGCGCGTCCTCGAGACGCACCAGCAACTGGCCGCGCTCGACGCGGTGGCCTTCCTCGGCCAGCAGCGCGACGACCTTGCGGGCGGCTTCGGAACGCACCTCGACGGCGCGCTCGGCCTCGAGGTGGGTCGAAAAGCGCAGGACCTGCTCGATCGGGCCCCGCTCGAGGGTCGTGACTTCGACCGGGACTGCGTCGACGGCCCCGGCTTCGCCGTCCTTCTCGCGGTCGGCGGCGTCGCCCTGGGCGCCACAACCAGCCAAGCAAACCAGCGCCGCGGCGAGCAGCAGCGCCCTGATCGGTGATTTGGACACGGAATCTCCTCCGGACGCTCCGGTGCCGGCTCGGGACGAAAGGCCCCTCGTAGGACACAACGTGCCGACCCCCGGAGATGTTACGGCCGGAGCAGCGGCGTGTTGCCCCGGCGCTGCCGAGGGCTAGCGCAGGTGCTCGTCCAGGAAGGCGGTGGCGCGCTGCCAGGCGGCGTCCGCGGCCCCCGGGTTCCAGCTCTGACCAGACGGGTTGGCGAAGCCATGACCGGCGCCGTCGTAGACGACGATCGTCGCCGCCTTGCCGAGCTTGGCGAGCCCGTCCTCCATCGCACGCACGCCGTCGAGCGGGATGCCGGTGTCGGCCCCACCGAACAGGCCGAGCAGCGGTGCCGAGATCTTCGCGAGCTCCGCGGGGTCGGTGACGGTGCTGCCGTAGTAGACGACCACGGCGTCCAGGTCGTCGCCGAGGGCGATCGCCCCCTGCAGCGACATCGCACCGCCGAAGCACCAGCCGAGCGATCCGATCTTCGTCGCCTTCGCCTCCTGGGCGAGGTAGGAGCGCGCCTGCGCGAGGTGGCTCATCAGGCGCGGGAAGTCGCCGAGCGCCTTCTCCATCAGCGCCCGCGCCTCGCCCGCCGTGGCCCCCAGCTTGCCCTCGTAGAGGTCGACCGCGAGCGCGACGTAGCCTTCGCCCGCGAGCTTCTCGGTCATGGCGCGGACGTTGTCGTTGAGGCCCCACCACTCCTGGATCACGATCAGCCCCGGCAGCGGCCCGGAGGTCTCCTTCGGCCGCGCCAGGTAGCCCTTCACCCCGGCGCCGTCGAAGCTCGCATAGACGACCTCCTCGGTCACGACCGGAACCCGCGGCTCGCCCTCGGTCGCCCCCGAGGCGGCGGGCGTCTCGTGCTGATGCTCTTGGTGCATGCGGTGGCCGTAGTCGTCCTGGGCGACAGCGGGGGCGGCGACCGTGGCGGCGACGAAAAGGGCAGTGAGGAACGTGCGGGTCATCGGCGGCTCCTTCCCGGGAGAAGCGTCGAGTCTAGCCGCCGGCGCGCCGTCGCGCGGTGCCCCCCCGGTCTCGCCGCCGCGCGACCGAGCTTCAGGGACCAGAAAAGGGGACAGGCAAGAAAACTCGAGTTTTCTTGCCTGTCCCCAGGAGGTGCCTGTCCCCTTTTCTCCTGATTTGGGGAGGGGTCAGGCGGGTTTGCGGGCGCGGTAGGTGACCGAGCGGATGGTGCCGCGGACCTCGTCGATGCCGACGCCGGCGCGCGCGAGCAACTCGGCGGCCTGGTCGGGGGCGGCGGCGAGGAAGGTCTCGCCGTAGTCGATGTCGCGCAGGACCTCGACGTCGCCGAGTCCGGCCGCGCCGAGCTTGGCGAAGTAGGCCTCGCGCCGCTCGGCGCCGGCGACGCAGCCGACCCAGGCCAGCAGATCGCCGGCGAGCCGGGGCGGCAGCGGCCGGTCGAGCAGGATGTCGGAGACGACCAGCCGGCCGCCGGGCTTGAGCACGCGCGCCACCTCGCGGAAGACGGCGGCCTTGTCCGGCACCAGGTTGAACACGCAGTTGCTGGTCACCGCATCGACCGAGGCGTCGTCGACCGGCAGCTGCTCGAGTCGCCCCTGGCGGAACTCGACGTTGGCGAAGCCGTGCCGGGCGGCCGCGGAACGCGCACGTTCGATCATCTCAGGAGTCATGTCGACGCCGATCACGCGGCCGCTCGCCCCGACCGCGCGCGCGGCGAGGAAGGCGTCGATGCCGGCGCCCGAGCCGAGGTCGACCACGGTCTCGCCGGCGGCCAGGGCGAGGCCCGCGATCGGCGCACCGCAGCCGAGGCCGAGGTTGGCTTCGTCGGGCACCGCGGCGAGCTCGCCGGGCGCGTAGCCGATGCCGATCGACAGCTCGGTCTCGGTCGATGGCGCGCCCGACGCGCAGCTGCAACCGCAGCCCGAGACCTGGCCGGAGGCGATCCGGCCGTAGCGCTCGCGCACTTCGGCGACGAGCGATTCGGGTTCGACGGGAAGATTGCTCATGGTGTGCTCCTCTTCTTCGTGGACTTCGAGCCCGGCGCCTTCGGGCGCCCGAGCTGAACGACGGGGGCGCAGGCGCCGTCCCCGCAGCAGTTTTCGTAGAGGAAGCCGACCAACGCGGCGACCGCCCCGAACTCGGGGGCGTAGACGATCGATCGCCCCTGCCGTCGCGCGACGACCAGCCCGGCGCGCTCGAGCGCGGCGAGGTGGAACGACAGTGTCGGCTTGGGGATCGCGAGCTCCTCGGCGATCTCCCCCGCGGCCATCCCCTCCGCCCCTCGTCGCACCAGGCGGCGGTAGAGCTCGAGGCGGGTCTCCTGCGCGAGGGCGGCGAGACGCTCGACGGCGGCTTCTGTTTTCACAGTTCCAGAATAATCGAACTATGGGACGGAAGTCAAGCCGGGCCTCCGGGACCCCGGGGAGATCCGGCGCCTCAGGTCTCGGAGCGGTGGCCCAGCCGGAAGAACGAGCGGATCCGGCGCAGCAGCGTCTGATGATCGGAAACCTCGGTGCGCCGGGCCGCCTCGCGCCGGTCCTCGAAGCGCGCGGCGGTCGCCGCCATGCGCTCGGCGAGCACCTTCGAGAGCGTCTCGGCGATCGCCGGGTCCCCGGCGAGGATCGGCTCGAGCGCCTCGCGGTCGAGCACGAAGACCTCGACCGCCCCCTCGGCGGTGATCGTCGCGCTGCGCGGAGCGCCGGTCAGCAGCGACATCTCTCCGAAGTACGCCCCCTCGCGCAGTACGGCGAGCGAAACGCTGGTGGTGCCGAGGTCGCCGCCGGCCTTGGTCACCGACACCGAGCCGCGCGACAGCAGCATCAGGGAGTCCCCCTCCTGGCCCTCGACCACCAGACGCTCGCCGGCGTCGTAGTAGCCGAGCTCCGCGGCCTCGGCGAGGCGCGACCGCACCTCGGGCGCGAGCGCCGCGAACAGGTCGGTGCGGGCCAGCAAGGCCTCGGCCCGCGCCGTCCGCCAGGCGCGCTTGTCGGCCTGGATCGATCGAGCCGACTCGACCTGGACGGTGCGGATCGGGAACGGAATCGTCCAGCCGTCGCGCTGCAGCTGATACCAGATGCGCGACAGCACGGTGTCGCGCAGGCGGGCGATGCCGTCGACCCCGCGCGTCCAGAACCGGACCTCGTACTCGACCGCCGACTCGGCGAATCCGACCACCAGAGCGGAGGGAGCGGGATCGGCGACGACCCCGGGCGCCTCGTGCGCCGCCGCCACCAGCGAGTCCTTGACCAGCCGCGGCGGGGCGCCGTAGGCGACGCGGACCCGCACCGCGAGACCGACCGGCCGCAACCCCGAGCCATAGTTCACGATCTCGGCGACCACCAGATTGGCATTGGGCTCGCGAAACTCGACGCCCAGGGTGTTGCGCAGGTGAGTGGAGCGCCACGACATCTCGAGCACCTGCCGCGCCTCGCCGTCGAGCACGATCCAGTCGCCGATGTCGAAGGGCTGCTCGGTCTGCAACGCGAGCCCGGCGAAGACGTTCTTGAGCACGTCCTGCAGCGCGAACCCGAGCACCGCCGAAACCACGGCCGACGGCAACGCCAGCCCCTTCGGATCGGCGTCGAAGAACCAGGCGGCGCCGATCACGATGCCCACTGCCACGGCGATCCAGGCGCCGAGGTCGCGCACCAGCTGTGGGATCGCCGGCCGGCCGCGCTCGTCGAGGCGCCGCGCGAGCAGGAATCGGTCCGCGAGCCGGTAGAGCAACTCGATGCCGAGCACGACCGCGACGAAGCCGGCACCGGCGAGCAGCCGGCCCTCGACCGCCGGGGAGAGCAGGGAGGTCGAGCGCGCCGCGGAGAGCAGCGCCGTGACGGCGACCGCGACCACCCAGAGCTGGTAGCGGACGCGCTCGAACAGGCGCGGGAAATGGCCCCGCAGCAGCAGGTAGATCGTCTCGAGCCCGGCCGCGACGGCGAGAGCGACGAGCAGGGGCTGGAGCCAGAGCGGTGACGGCATGGGGCGGTGCGCGCAGTCTAGCCCGGACGAGTCGGCGGGGCGGCGGTATCATCGCCGCCTCGGTGCGCTTCCTCGCCCTCGCGTTGCCCGCCGCGTTGCTGGTGCTGGCCGTCGCCGGTCCGATCGCCGCTGCGCTCGGCGCCGGAATCGACACCGAGCCGCTCGCGGCGCGCGGCGTGGCGCGGCCGGGCGGCCTCGAGGTCCGACACCAGGCGGCCGTGCTCGGCTTCGAGGCGACGGCGCTGGTCGCCCTCTTCCTGCTGGTCGAAGGCAAGACCCGCTCGCCGTTGCTCGACGGAGCGCTCGCCGGGATGGCCGCCTGGCTCTTCCGCGGGCCGCTGCTCGTGGTCACCGTCGCGGCCATGACCCGGCTCCCGACCGAGCCGTTCTGGCAGGCGGCGCGCGCCGACCTGATCGCGTTGCCGGTCGCCGGCCTCGCGGTGGGCCTCTGCGCGCGCATCGCCCACGGCGGGGACCGCTCCACCCCGCCATGAAGATCGCCGCGGTCGGCGCCGCCTTTCCGCCCAACTACTGTGACCAGGAGCAGCTGCTCGCCGCATTCCGCGAGCACTGGGGCGGGCACTACTTCAATCTCGCGCGCCTCGAACAACTTCACCGCAACGTCCGCGTCGGCGGCCGCCACCTGGCGCTGCCGATCGACGACTACCCGAAGCTCTCCGGTTTCGGCGCTGCCAACGACGCCTGGATCCGGGTCGCGGTCGAAATCGGGGCGGCGGCGCTCGTCGACGCGCTCGAGCGCGCCGGTCTGGAGGCCCGCGACCTCGGCGCCATCTTCTTCGTTTCGGTCACCGGGATCGCGACGCCGTCGATCGACGCGCGCCTGATCAACCGGATCGGGCTCTCGCGGCGCATCAAGCGCGTCCCCATCTTCGGTCTCGGCTGCGTCGCCGGCGCCGCCGGCCTGGCGCGCGCCGCCGACTACGTGCGGGCCTTTCCCGGCGAGGTCGCGGCGCTGCTCTCGGTCGAGCTCTGCTCGCTGACGCTGCAACGCGAGGACTTCTCGATCGCCAACCTGATCGCCTCGGGGCTCTTCGGCGACGGCGCGGCCGCGGCGCTGGTCGCCGGCACCGAACACCCCGCGGCGGCGGCCGGCGGCCCCGAGATCGTCGCGACCCGCTCGATCTTCTACCCCGACTCCGAGCGGGTCATGGGCTGGGACATCGCCGACTCCGGTTTCCGAATCGTGCTCTCGGCCGAGGTGCCGCAGGTGGTCGAGCGCTTCCTGGCACGCGACGTCGACGCCTTCCTGGCCGATCACCGGCTGACGCGCGCCGACATCGGTTCGTGGGTCTGTCACCCCGGAGGGCCCAAAGTCCTAGAGGCCATGCAGGAAGCCCTGGACGTCCCGCGCGAGACGCTCGAGCTCACCTGGCGCAGTCTCGAGGAGGTCGGCAACCTGTCGTCGACTTCGGTGCTGCTGGTGCTGCGCGACACGATGGACCAGCGCCGCCCGGCACCCGGGAGCTGGGGGATGCTGCTCGCCCTGGGCCCGGGATTCTGCAGCGAGCTGGTGCTGCTGCGGTGGTAGACGGCGCGACCTGGTTGCTCGCCCTGCTCGCCGCGGTCGCGATCGAGCGCGGGGCCGAGCTCGCCCTTTCGCTGCGCAACGCGCGGCGCGCCTTCGCCCGCGGTGGTGTCGAGATCGAAGGGAGAGGTGCCTACGCCGCGATGGTCGGCGTCCACGCGCTGTTCCTGCCCGCCGCCGCGCTCGAGGCGCTCCTGCTCGATCGCCCCTTCCGGGCGGGGCTCGCCGCCTTCATGACGACCCTGGTCGCGTTGTCGATGGCGTTGCGCTGGTGGGCGATCGCGACCCTCGGCGACCGCTGGAACACGCGCGTCATCGTGGTCCCCGGCGAGCCGGCGGTGGCGGCCGGGCCCTACCGCTTCCTGCGTCACCCGAACTACGTGGCGGTGACGATCGAGATGTTCGCCATCCCGCTGGTTCACGGAGCGTGGGCGACGGCGCTGCTGTGGAGCGCGGCGAGCGCCCTGCTGCTGGCGCGTCGCATCCCGCTCGAGGAGCGCGCGCTCGAGCTCTACAACGACTACCGCGCGAGGCTCGGCAGCCGCCGTCGCTTCGTGCCGGGAACGGCGCGGCGCGAGTGACGCACGAGGAGATCCTCGCCGGAATCGCCGAGGTCGCGCGGCTTCACCTCGGCCGCACGGCGTCGATCGACCCCGGGCAGCGACTGGTCGAGGACCTCGGGCTCGACTCTCTGGGGCTCCTGACACTCGCCGCCGAGGTCGAGAACCGCTTCCGGGTGGCGCTCGAGCCCGAGGACGAGGCGCGCATCACGACCGTCGGCGACCTCGTCGACGTGCTCGCCGGAAAGCTCGCGAGCCGGTGCTAGAGTCCCAGCGTCCCTGAGACCTTCCGGAGGAGATTCGTGGTGCGCAACCGGCTCGCTGCGTCGTCGCTGTCGCTCGTCGTCCTCACCGCGCTGATCGCCGCGCCCGTCGCCGCGGACGGCGACCACCCGGCCGCGCCGTCGTCGCACACGGTCGGTCCGGTACCGCTCGGCCAGCTGATTCCCGGGCTGTTCGACCGCACCATCATCCTCGCCGCCACCGGCCACCAGGCGCACTTCATCGGCTCCGGTCAGGCGCTGCGCGACGCGGGGTTGCAGCTGAATTCCTCGATCCTCACCCAGCTGACCACCTATCCGGTCTCGTCCTCCTCGGGCGGTTTCACGTACGAGTTCGACGACGCCCTGGGCGTGATGAAACGGTCGAGCGAGTCGTTCGGTCCGGTCTTCGCCGAGCGTGCCGAAACGATCGGCAAGGGCAAATGGAACTTCGGCATCAAGTACGAGCGCTTCGGCTACGACTCGATCGACGGTCTCGACCTCCAGGACGGCGACCTCGCGCTCTCCTTCACCCACCTCGACACCAACAACGACGGGACCACGGTAGCGACCGTCTACGAGGGCGATCTGATCCTCGCCGACGCGCGCTTCGACCTGTCGAGCGACATCGCGGTGCTCTCGGCGCACGTCGGCCTCTCCGATCGGATCGATCTGACGGTCGCGGTGCCGGTGGTGCGCGTCGAGCTCGACGCCGCGCTGGTCACCGAGGTCTCGCGCCTGGCCACCGAAGGCTTCGAGGATCCGCCCGCGCACCTGTTCGCCGACGGCACCGACCGCGCGATCTTCACCGCTTCGGGCAGCGCCAGCGGCATCGGCGACATCCTGCTGCGCGGCAAGTGGAACTTCCGCAAGGCCGAGGGGCGCGGCATGGCGGCGGCGCTCGAGGTGCGGCTGCCCACCGGCGACGAAGAGGAGCTGCTCGGCACCGGCGCGACGCAGACCCGACTGATGCTGATCGGCACGTCGTCCTACGGCGCCTTCTCGCCGCACTTCAACGCCGGCTATGCGCTCTACTCGGGCAACGGCCCGCAGGGGCTCGAGCTGCCCGACGAGGCCAGCTTCACGGTCGGCTTCGACTGGGCGGCGCATTCGCGCGTGACGCTGGCCGGCGACGTGCTCTGGCGGACGCTGTTCGACGCCAACCAGCTCGAGGTCCGCCAGGTGGACCACCTCTACCGGCGCTGGGACTCCACCCAGATCTCGTCCACCACCCGCCCGGAGCTCGAGACCGAGGCCGACGACCTCAACCTGATCAACGCGTCGCTCGGCTGCAAGGTCAACCTCTGGGGACAGGTGCTGCTGTCGGCCAACCTGCTCTACTCGCTGTCGGACGACGGCCTGCAGGACGAGTCGCTGGTCCCGCTGATCGGGATCGACTACAGCTTCTGAGATCGCGGAGGGGGCGACGTTCGGGGGTGCGCTTCAGCGGCCGCCGACGTCGTCGATCTTCCAGGCGCCACCGCTCTTGCGCAGCTTGAAGCGGACGGCGGAGTCGCGCGGCTCGGCCTTGCCGACCTTGAGCTCGTAGGTCTGGCGCATCCGGCAGTCGGCGGTGGCGGTCTCGCCGGAGATCGCGATCGCGCACCCATCGAGGTCCATCTCGAGCCACTTGTAGTTGGAGAACGCCTGGGTCAGCCCGCGCTGGCGCTCGGCGCCGATCGTCGGCCAGAGCGCGGCGACGGCCGCGGCGTCGAGGCGCTCGTAGGCGTTGGCGTAGCGCGCCAGCAGTTCGCGAACGGACTCCTCGGCGGCCGCCGTCACATCGACGACGGGGGCGGCCGCGGGGGCCGGGCTCGGAACGACGGTCTGCGTCGCGGGTGCGGGCGCCGGGCTCGGCGCGACCGGTTCGGGTAGCGGCGCGGGCGCGTAATTCGGCGTCGCCGGCGCCGGCGCGGTCGGCTCCGGAGTCGGCGCCGGGGCCGCGGCGACGGTCGCCGGTCGCGGCGCGGGCGCATTCGCGGCGGGTGCGGTCGGCACCGCGGCTGGCCGCGCCGGCGCCTCCTCGGCGAGCTCCTCGATCAGGTCGCGAGCGCGCTCGGATCCGGGATCGAGGCTCACCGCGTCGATGGCGACCTCGAGCGCGGCGCTGCGCCGGTTCTCGGCGATCAGCCGCTCGGCTTCGGCCACCAGCACCCGGGCGCGCTCGCGCCCCTCTTCGGGGTCGCCGGCGGGCTCGAGCGGCGCCGTGGGCGCCGCCGCGGTCTCCGGCTCCTGTTTGCCGCCGACCAGGAGCACGGCGCTGCCGGCGATCACGCCTCCGATCACCGCCGCCGCGATCAGGGCGGTCGACAGCCGCTTGCCCGACGGCGGCGCGTAGCCGGTCGCCGTGTTCGGCGTCCCGACCATCGCGGTCGGTCCGGTCGGCGGCACGGCCGAGGTGGCGCCGGTCGCGCGCGCGCCGACGATGCGGGTCGCTCCGCTCGGCCGCGGCGCAGCGTCGACCAGCTCGGTCGGGCGGAAAGCCGGATTGTCGATGGCGGTGGCGTCCCCTTCCGGAACCTCCTCGATCGGCCGCCCTTCGAGGATCCGCTCGAGGTCGGCGAGCACGGCGCGGAACGAGCCGTAGCGGTGATGCGGATCCTTGGCGAGGCAGCGCAGCACGACGCGCTCGAGGTCGGCCGGGAAGAGCGGAATCAGATCCGAGATCGGCTTCGGTTCCTCGTGCAGGATCCGATAGAAAACCCGGCTCATGGTGTCGGCCTCGAACGGCCGCTCGTAGGTCAGCAGCTCGTAGGCCATGACGCCGTAGGCGAAGATGTCGGCGCGATGGTCGACCGGCTGACCGTTGACCTGCTCCGGCGCCATGTAGCCGATGGTGCCCATGGCGGTGCCAGTCTTGGTCAGCTGATTGGTGTTCATCTCGGCCAGCTTGGCGATGCCGAAATCCATCACCTTCGCGGTGCCGCCGTCGATGATCCGGACGTTGGCCGGCTTGACGTCGCGGTGGACGACCCCCTTGCCGTGGGCGTACTCGAGGCCGCGCGCGACGTCGACCAGCCAGGAGAGCTTGGTCCCCTGCGGCACCCCGTCCTTCCTGCGGATGATCGACGACAGGTCCTCGCCGGAGAGGAACTCCTGGACCAGGAAGGGGACGCCGTCGTGGTAGCCGAAGTCGTGGACGAGGGTGACGTTGACGTGGTGCAGGCCGCCCGCGATCTCGGCCTCGCGCAGGAACCGCTTGCGCAGCTCGTCGTTCTCCGACGTGCAGGTCTTGATCGCCACCGTCCGCTTGAGGAACGGATCGCGTCCCTTCCAGACGGTGCCGAAGCCGCCTTCGCCGATCCGTCCGAGGATCTCGTACTTGCCGAGCTGTTCCATGTTCCCGAGGCCGCGGATCGTAGCACTCCGGTGCCCCGCGCGCGGCGCCCCGGCGCGCGAGCCGGCGCCCGCGGCCCGGCCCTGCGCGGGCCGACCGGGAGCCGATAGGCTCGGGCCATGTCCGACCCCCGTCCGGCGACGCTGCAGGAACAGCTGCTGCGCGCCCGGAGCTTTCCAGGGACCGGCCTGCGCTTCGTCGACGGCGCCGAGCGCGAGCGCTTCGAGCCGTGGCGAGCCATCGCCTCGCGGGCGGCGGCGGTGGCGGGCCGGCTGCGCGCGGCCGGCGTCGAGCCCGGCGAGCGGGTGGCGCTGATCTACCCGACCGGGCCGGATTTCTTCGACGCCTTCTTCGGCACGCTGCTGGCCGGTGCCGTGCCGGTGCCGCTCTACCCGCCGGTCCGGCTGGGCCGGCTCGAGGAGTACCACGAGCGCACCGCTGCGATGCTCGGAGCGGCGGGCGCGGTGCTGGTACTGGTCGATCGCCGGATCGGAGGACTTTCGGGAGTGGCCGTCGAACGGGCGCGTCCGCGCCTGGGCGGAACGACGATCGATCGTCTGCCGGAGGCGCCGCCGCTCGAGCGTCTCGGCGCGGCCGACGACCTGGCGCTGGTCCAGTTCTCCTCGGGGACCACGGTCGAGCCCAAGCCGGTCGCGCTCACCCAGCGCGCGATCCTCGCCCAGGTGGCCGCGCTCAACGCGCTCTGGCCGGACACGCCGGAGCGGACCCAGTCGGGAGTCTCGTGGCTGCCGCTCTACCACGACATGGGTCTGATCGGCTGCGTCTTTCCTGCGCTCGAGCGGCCCGCGGTGCTCACGCTGCTGCCGCCCGAGCGCTTCGTCGCGCGGCCGGCGCTCTGGCTGCGCGCGCTCGCGCGCCACCGGGCGACCATCTCGGTGGCGCCCAACTTCGCCTACGCGCTCGCCGCCGAGCGGGTGCGCGACGAGGAGCTCGAAGGGTGCGACCTGTCCGAGTGGCGCGTCGCGCTGTGCGGAGCCGAGACGATCTCTGCCGCCACGCTGCGCGCCTTCGCCGGTCGGTTCGCGCCGTGGGGCTTCCGCGCCGAGGCGCTGACCCCCGTCTACGGGCTCTCGGAAGCGGCGCTCGCGGTCACCTTTTCGCCGCTCGGACGCTCGTTTGCCAGCCGTCGCTTCGATCGCGAGGCGCTCTCCCGCGACGCGCGGGCGGCGCCCGACGACGCCGGCGTCGAGCTCGTCTCGGTCGGTCGCCCGTTGCCGGGCTTCACCCTCGAGCTGCGCGACGGCGCCGGCCGCCCGGTCGGGGAAGGGCGCCTGGGTCGGATCTTCGTCTCGGGACCGTCGCTGATGCGCGAGTACCTCGGGCGCCCCGAGGCGACGGCGAGCGCGCTGGTCGACGGCTGGCTGGACACCGGCGACCTCGGCTTCGTCGCGGACGGCGAGCTCTTCCTGACCGGACGCGCCAAGGACGTCCTCATCCTGCGCGGGCGCAACCACGCCCCCGGCGAGGTCGAGGCGGCGATCGACGGTGTCGTCGGAGTGCGCCGCGGCTGCGCCGCGGCGGTATCGCGGCGCGCCGAGGGGGAAGCGACCGATCGGCTGCTGCTGTTCGTCGAGCGCCGGGGCACGCGACGCCCGGACGGCGGCGCCGACGACGAGCTCGCGGGCCGCCTGCGCGCGGCCGTGCTCGCCGGCACCGGCCTCGCGGTCGACGAGATCCACCTGCTCGAGCCGGGGACGCTGCCGCGCACCTCGTCGGGCAAGATCCGGCGCGGCGAGACCCTGGCGCGTCACCTGGCCGACCGGCTGCAGGCGCCGGCGCCGGCCGGTCGCGCCAGCCTGTTCGGTGCCTGGCTCGCCGGCCGACGGGCGCTGGCTCGGGCGCGCCGCGCCGCCCGCCGCTCGGGATCGGCGCGATGATCGGTGGCCTCGGCGTCTGCGTGGTGCTGCCGGCCTACAACGCCACCGGCACGCTCGCGCGGACGGTGGCGGAGATCCCGCCCGAGGTCGACCGCGTGGTGCTGGTCGACGACGCCTCGCACGACGCCACGGCCGAGCTCGCGGCGCGGCTCGGGCTCGAGGTCGTCGTCCACCCGGCCAATCGCGGCTACGGTGGCAATCAGAAGACCTGCTACCGCACGGCGCTCGCCGGCTCCGAGCAGGTCGTCGTCATGCTCCATCCCGACTACCAGTACTCGCCCCGTCTGCTGCTGGCGATGGCGTCGATGATCGCCTCCGGCCACTACGACGTGGTGCTCGGTTCGCGCATCCTCGGCGGCGGCGCGCTCGCGGGCGGCATGCCCTGGTGGCGCTACGTCGCCAACCGCGGACTGACCCTGGCCGGCAACCTCCTGCTCGGCTCGAAGCTCTCCGAGTTCCACACCGGCTATCGCGCCTTCCGGCGCGAGGTGCTCGAGCGGCTGCCGCTCGAGGAGAACTCCGACGACTTCGTCTTCGACAACCAGGTGCTGGTGCAGGCGCTGGCGGCCGGCTTCCGGATCGGCGAGATCTCCTGTCCGACCCGCTACTTCGCCGAAGCGTCGTCGATCAGCTTCGCGCGCTCGGTGCGCTACGGCTTCGGCGTGCTCGGCTGCGGCATCGCCGGAGCGCTGCACCGCGCGGGGGTGTTCAGCGCCCGTTTCCTGCGCGCCGACGGGCGTCGACTCGCGGTCCCGGTTGATACGATCCGCGAGTGATCGCGAAGCCGGCACGCGCCCTCGTTTCCCTCGCCTTCCTGCTGCTCGCGGTCGGTTGCGACCGGCGTCCGGAGGGCGCCTCGCCGGCCCCCCCGGCGGCGGTGCCGCCCGGCCCGCCGCCCAACGTCGTCGTCGTGCTGGTCGACGCGCTGCGCGCCGACCGGCTCGGTGCGCACGGCTACCCGAAGCCGACCTCGCCCGCGATCGACGCGCTCGCCGCCGCCGGCGTCGACTTCCGCGCCGGCTTCTCGCCGGCGACCTGGACCAAGCCGTCGATCGCCTCGCTGTTCACCGGTCTCCACCCGACCGAGCACGGCCTGATGCACCTGGGCGCGACCGAGCCCGACAAGGTCACCGCCGAGGCGCTGCCGCGCCGTCTGCCGGTGCTCGCGGCCGCGTTCCGGCAGGGCGGCTGGGCGACGGTCGGCGTGGTCAACCAGGTCCACCTGCAGGAGCGGCTCGGCTTCGCGCGCGGCTTCGACGACTACATCTGGCGGCGCGGCAAGAACGCCTTCGATCTCAACCGGCTGTTCACCGACTGGCTGGCGAAGTCGGATCCGACAAGGCCTTTTTTCGCCTACGTCCACTATCTCGACGCGCACTGGCCCTACGACGAGCGGCTGACGGACGCGCCGGCCGACCGGTTCGGCTCGATCGAGTTCGAGAACCGCCCGCCGCGCGGCCTGAAGTGGGTCGCCGAATGGGCCGAAAAGACGATGACGCCTCGTGACCTCGCCGCGCTCTCGGCGCGCTACGACCACGAGATCGCCTACGTCGACCGCGCGATCGGCGAGCTCCTCGCCGCGCTCGAAGCGAATGGGCGGGCGGAGAACACCATCGTCGTCGTCACCTCCGACCACGGCGAGGGGTTCTTCGAGCACGGCATGTTGAAGCACAGCTACGCGCCCTACGAGGAGGTCTCGCGGGTGCCGATGATCGTCAAGCTCCCGGCCCGCTACGGCGTGGCGCCCGGGCCGCGGACGACGGTCGCCTCGGTCGTCGACCTCGCGCCGACGCTGCTCGAGCTCGCCGGTCTGCCGCCGCTCGAGGGGGCCTCCGGCGAGAGTCTCTGGCCCGTGATTCGCGGCGCGGAGGACCCGGACCGCGCGGTCATCGTCCAGAGCGAGGAGGCCTGGGCGCTGCGCACGGCGACCGAGAAGCTGATCGTCCGCCCCGTCCGGATCGAGCACTACGACCTCGCCAAGGACCCGGGCGAGAAGACCAACCTCGCCGCGAACGGCTGCGACGGCCGCTGCGCCGAGCTGCGCGAAGAGTTCCGCCGCCGCCGCGGCCAGCTGCGCAAACCCCCGGCCGGCAAGGGCGAGACCAGCGAGCTCACCGGCGAAGACGTCGAGGAGCTCAAGGCGCTCGGCTACCTCTGAGCCGGCCCGCGCCGGCCCGGGATCAGCCTCTCTCGGAAGCGCGGTCGCCGTGGGCGGCGCGGCGCGCGATCAGCAGGGCGAGCTCGAGCGCCTGCTCGTAGTTGAGGCGCGGATCGACGGTCGAACGGTAGTCGCGGTCGAGGTCGGCGGCGACCAGGCCGCGGGCGCCGCCGGTGCACTCGGTGACGTTCTCGCCGGTCAGCTCGAAGTGGACGCCGCCCAGGTGCGTCCCCGCGCGCTCGTGGAGCTCGAAGGCCGCCTCGAGCTCGGCGCGGATCTCCTCGAAGTCGCGGGTCTTCCGCCCCGAGGGGGTCGTCTTCGTGTTGCCGTGCATCGGGTCGCAGCACCAGAGGACGGTCTTGCCCGACGCGCGCACGACGTCGATCAGCTGCGGCAGTCCCTTCTCGATCGCGGCGGCGCCGAAGCGATGGATCAGGGTGAGCCGCCCCGGCTCGTCGTCCGGGTGGAGGAGCTCGAGCAGGCGCGCGAGCTGCGCGCGCGTCGTCGCCGGGCCGACCTTGACGCCGATCGGATTGGCGATGCCGCGGAAGTACTCGACGTGGGCGCCGTCGGGGTCGGCGGTGCGCATGCCGATCCAGGGGAAGTGGGTGGTCAGGTCGTACCAGCCCGCGCGGTGCGGCACCTGTCGTGTCTGCGCCTGCTCGTAGGCGAGCAGCAGCCCCTCGTGGCTGGTGTAGAAGTCGACCCGGTTCATCTCCGAGATCGCCTGGCCGGCGAGCGTCTCGAGGAAGCGCAGCGACGCCCCGATCGCCTCGACCCGCCGCCGGTACTCCTCGGCGAGCGGCGAGCGCTCGACCCAGCCGAGGTCCCAATACTCCGGGTGATGGAGGTCGGCGAAGCCGCCCTCGACCAGCGCCCGGATGAAGTTCACCGTCAGCGCCGAGCGTTCGTAGGCGCGCAGCAGCAGCTGCGGGTCGGCGGCGCGCGCGGCGGCGCTCGCGGCGGCGCGGTTGACCGAGTCGCCGCGGTAGACCGGCAGCGTCTCGCCCCCGACCTGCTCGGTCTCGGCGCTGCGCGGCTTGGCGTACTGGCCGGCGAAGCGGCCGACACGGATCACCCGTCGTCGCGTGCCGTGCACCAGCACCAGGCTCATCTGCAGCAGTATCTTGAGCTTGGCGGCGATCGCCGGCGACGAGCAGTCGTCGAAGCTCTCGGCGCAGTCGCCGCCCTGGAGCAGGAACGCGCTGCCCTGCGCCGCGTCGGCCAGCTGGCGCTTGAGCGATTCGATCTCCCAGGAAGTGACGAGCGGCGGCAGGCAGGCGAGCTGCCGAAGCGCCTCGTCGAACGCGGCCGGGTCGTCGTAGCGCGGTTGCTGGAGGGCCGGGAAGCTCTGCCAGGAGGCGGGCGACCAGGGGCCGCGACCGCTCACGCCAGCTCTTCGTAGAGCGGGAAGCGGCGGCAGAGCGCCCGCACCCGCTCGCGCACCGAGACGGCGACCGCCGTCGCCTCGGGCGCGGCCAGCACCTCACCGGCGAGCTTCGCGACCTCGTCCATCTCGACCTCGCCCAGACCGCGCGTGGTCACCGCCGCGGTGCCGACCCGGATGCCCGAGGCGGTCAGCGGCGGGTTGGGGTCGAACGGGATGGTGTTCTTGTTGACCGTGATCCCGGCGGCGTCGAGCGCGGTCTCGGCGACCTTGCCGGTCAGCCCGCGCGAGGCGACGTCGGCGAGGAAGAGATGGTTGTCGGTGCCGCCCGAGACGATGCGGAACCCTTCGGTGGCGAACGCCGAAGCCAGCCGTGCCGTGTTGGCGACGACCCGGCGCTGGTAGGCCTTGAAGCCGTCGCCGAGCGCCTCGCCGAGCGCCACCGCCTTGGCCGCGATGACGTGCATCAGCGGTCCGCCCTGGACCCCGGGGAAGACCGCCCGGTCGATCTCCTTGGCGAGGTCGGCGCGGCAGAGGATCAGGCCGCCGCGCGGCCCGCGCAGCGTCTTGTGGGTGGTGGTCGTCACGACGTGGCAGTGCGGCACCGGCGACGGATGGAGCCCGGCCGCGACCAGCCCGGCGATGTGGGCCATGTCGGCCATCAGGATCGCGCCGGCCTCGTCGGCGATGGCGCGGAAGCGCGCGAAGTCGATGGTGCGGCTGTAGGCCGAGGCGCCGGCGATGATCAGCTTCGGGCGCGCCTCGAGCGCCAGGCGCCGGACCTCGTCGTAGTCGATCCGCTCGCTCTCCCGGTCGACGCCGTAGGCGACCACCTTGAAGTCGCGCCCCGAGTAGGAGAGCCGGTGGCCGTGGGTGAGGTGGCCGCCGCAGGAGAGATCCATGCCGAGCAGGGTGTCGCCGGGCTTGAGCAGCGCGAAGTAGACCGCCATGTTGGCGGAGGTGCCCGAGTGCGGCTGGACGTTGGCGTGCTCGGCGCCGAACAGCTCCTTCGCGCGCGCGATCGCCAGCGCCTCGACCTCGTCGACCACCTCGCAACCGCCGTAGTAGCGGCGGCCGGGGTAGCCCTCGGCGTACTTGTTGGTCAGTACCGAGCCGGTGGCTTCGATCACGGCGCGGCTGGTGAAGTTCTCCGAGGCGATCAGCTCGAGCCCCTCGTCCTGGCGGCGACGCTCGGCGTCGACCAGGCGGGCGATCTCGGGGTCGGTCTCGGCGAGCGCCTTGCGGTTCATGCGGAATCGCTCCGGTCGAGCTTGGCGACCCGCCGCTCGTGGCGGCCGCCGTCGAAGGGGGTGGCGAGGAAGACCGCCAGGATCTCCTCGGCGAGCGCCGGCGCCACGATGCGGGCGCCGAGCGCGAGCACGTTGGCGTCGTTGTGGCCGCGCGCGAGGCGGGCGGTGTAGAGATCGCTGGCCGGCACCGCGCGCACGCCGCGGCGGCGGTTGGCGGCGATCGCCATGCCGACGCCGCTGCCGCAGACCAGCACTCCGCGATCGGCGGCGCCGGAGGCGACGGCGTCGGCGACCCGGGCCGCCCAGTCGGGATAGTCGGTCGACTCGAGCGAGTGGGTGCCGAGGTCTTCGACGCTGTGCCCCTCGGAGGCGAGGACTTCGGCCAGGCGCTGCTTCAGCTCGAAGCCCGCGTGATCGGCGCCGAGCGCGATGCGCACGTCGGAGGATCCTCGCGCCGCCGGCTCAGGAGCCGGTGGGCTCGCCTTCGGGCGGGGCGGCCTCGCCCTCGTCCTTCTTCTTCTTGGCCGGGGCCTTGCGCGCCGGCTTCTTCTCGCCGTCGGCGCCCTCGGTCTTCTTGGCGGGGCTCTTGCGCGTCGGCTTCTTCTCGGCGGTCTCCTCGACGGCCGCGGCCGCCTCCTCGCCCTTGCCGGTCCGCTTCGACCCGTCCGGACGCGCGGTCTTTCTCTTGGCGACCTCGGTGGCGTTGGCCGCCCGCAGTCGCTCGCCGCGACGCTTGCGGCGGCGGCGCAGCTCTCGATCTCTCTCCCTCATCGACTCGTTCTCCCTTCGTGGCCGGGCAGTCTATCAAGCGCGGGGCCCGCCGTCGGCGCGTGTTACAGTGCCGCGGGGCCGATGTTCGTTCGCCGCCGCCCCACCTCCCGCTCGCGACCGCTGCTGCTCACCGTCTTCGGCGCTCTCGCCGTTGCCGGGTGGGGTCTGCTCGGCTGCCGAGACCGCGGCGCCGACCCGGCCGTCACCGGCGCCCGCCCGCCCGACGTCCTGCTGCTGGTCATCGACACGATGCGTGCGGACCGGCTCGGCGCCCTCGGGTACCCGAAGCCGACCACGCCCGGGCTCGACGCCCTGGCCGCCGAGGGGGTCCTCTTCCGCAACGCGGTGGCGCCCGCGACCTGGACCAAGCCGTCGATGTCCGCGCTGTTTGCCAGCCGCTACCCGAGCGAGCTCGGCCTCGCCGGCACCGACACCAGCGAGCTCGACAAGGCGACCTCGGTGCTCCCCGAATCGGTCGAGCTGCTCGCCGAGCGCTTCTCGCGCGGCGGCTACCGCACCGCGGCGGTGCTGCAGCAGGTGCACCTGGCGCCGCGCTGGGGATTCGCGCGCGGCTTCGACCAGTACCTGCGCAAGCAGGAATGGGACGCTTTCGGTCTGAACGCCCGGGCCCGCAAGGTCCTCGAGGAGGCGGACCCGAGGCCGCTGTTCCTCTGGGTCCACTACTTCGACGTCCACTGGCCGTACGTCAAGCAGCCGGCGCGGCTCCCCAAGGATCTGTTCGGACCGCGGGAGCTGCGGATGCCGGCGCGCACGTCGATGAAGGAGTTCGTGGCCCGGATGCGCGAGCGGCCCGAGCCGGATACCGTCGCCCGCCTCGCCAATCGTTACGACGCCGAGGTGCGCTACACCGACAACGCGGTCGCCGCGCTGATCGAGCACCTGCGCGCGAGCGGACGGCTCGACGACACGGTGGTCGTGGTCACCGCCGACCACGGCGAGCAGTTCCTCGAGCACGGCGACTTCGGCCACGGCAACCTCCCCTACGACGAGGAGGCGCGCGTCCCGCTCGTCGTCCGCGCGCCGGAGCGCTTCGGTTTCCGCCCGGGCGAGCGCGCGACGCCGGCCTCGCTGCTCGACCTCGGACCGACCCTCGCCGAGCTCGCCGGCCTGCCCGCCGATCCGCAGGCGCGTGGCGAGTCGCTGGTGCAGGTGCTCGCGGGACGCGAGCGCCCGGACCGGGTGGTCGTCACCCAGAGCGATCTCGCCTGGGCGGCGCGCGGCGTGCGCCACAAGGTCCTCGCCTTCGAGGACGGCCGGCGCGAGTACTACCGGCTCGACGAGGATCCGGGCGAGCGCCGCGATCTCGCCGCCGCCTGCGACGCGGCCTGTACCGCGCTCTCGCGACGGCTGGCCGATCTGCGCGAGGTGCTGGGCCGCGGCGAGCGCCCGGCGACCGGCGAACCGCTCACCGACGCCGAGATCGAAGAGCTGCGCAGCCTGGGCTACCTCTGAGCGACGTCGCCGCTCAGAGCGGCAGGTTGCCGTGCTTCTTGGGCGGCAGCGACTGGCGCTTGCCGGCGAGCTGGCGCAGGGCGCGGATCAGCGTCGGGCGGGTGCGGCGCGGCTCGATCACGGCGTCGAGGAAGCCGCGCTCGGCGGCGATCCACGGGTTCGAGAACTTCTCCCGGTACTCCGCGATCTTCTCGGCGCGCGCTTCGGCGGCACGCTCTCCGGCGCGCTCGAGCTCGCGCCGGTAGAGGATGTTGACCGCGCCCTCCGGACCCATCACCGCGATCTCGGCCGACGGATAGGCGAAGTTGGCGTCGGTGCGCAGGTGCTTCGAGGCCATGACGCAGTAGGCACCGCCGTAGGCCTTGCGAGTGATCACGGTGAGCTTGGGCACGGTCGCCTCGGCGTAGGCGTAGAGCAGCTTGGCGCCGTGCTTGATGATGCCTCCGAACTCCTGCTGCGTGCCGGGCAGGAACCCCGGCACGTCCTCGAAGGTGACCAGCGGGATGTTGAAGGCGTCGCAGAAGCGCACGAACCGGGCGCCCTTGAGCGAGGCGTCGATGTCGAGCACGCCGGCGAGCCAGGCCGGTTGATTGGCGACGATGCCGACCGAGCGGTTGCCGAGCCGGGCGAAGCCGACCACGATGTTCTTGGCGTAGAGGGCGTGGACCTCGAGGAAGCGGCCGTCGTCGACCACCCCTTCGATCAGCTTCTTGATGTCGTAGGGCTTGTTCGGGTCGTCCGGGATCAGCCGGTCGAGCGCGGCGTCCTCGCGGTCGGGGTCGTCGTCGGAGCGACCCGCGGGCGGCTCGTCGAGGTTGTTCGACGGCAGGTAGGAGAGCAGCTCGCGGATCCCCATCAGGCAGGCGGCGTCGTTGCCGAAGGTGAAATGCGCGACGCCGCTCCTGGCGGCGTGGGTGTGGGCGCCGCCGAGATCCTCCTTGGTCACCTCTTCGTGGGTGACGGTCTTGATCACGTCGGGTCCGGTGACGAACATGTAGCTGGTCTTCTCGACCATCAGGATGAAATCGGTGATCGCCGGCGAATAGACGGCGCCGCCGGCGCACGGGCCGAGCACCGCCGAGATCTGCGGCACCACCCCCGAGGCGAGCGTGTTGCGCAGGAAGATGTCGGCGTAGCCGCCGAGCGAAGCGACCCCCTCCTGGATCCGCGCCCCGCCCGAGTCGTTCAAGCCCAGGATCGGCGCGCCGTTCTCGACCGCCAGATCCATCACCTTGCAGATCTTGACCGCGTTGGTCTCCGACAGCGAGCCGCCGAAGACGGTGAAGTCCTGCGCGAACAGATAGACCAGCCGGCCGTCGACGGTGCCGTAACCGGTCACCACTCCGTCGCCGGGAACCCGCTGCTCCTCCATGCCGAAGTCGCGGCAGCGATGGACGACCAGGGCGTCGAGCTCGACGAACGAGCCCGGGTCGAGCAGCAGCTCGACCCGCTCGCGCGCCGAGAGCTTGCCCTCGCGGTGCTGGCGCTCGACCCGTTCGGCGCCGCCGCCGGCGCGGGCGGCGTCGAGGCGGGCGTGGAGCTCTTCGAGTTTGCGCTGAGTCATCGGGTCTCCGCTCGGAGGTCGCGCAGGATCCTATCGCCCGCGACCGGACCGTGCTCGCGCGCGTACAATGGCCTCGACGACGGCCACGAGGAGACCGCGATGCCTTTCTGCCCCGAGTGCCGCACGGAGTATCGCGCCGGATTCGACCGCTGCTCGGACTGCGGCGCGGCGCTGGTCGAAACCCTGCCGGCGGAGGCCCACGGCGCACCTGCCTACGCGCTGTTGCTGTCGACCGCCGATCCGGACCTGCTGCCGGTGGTGACCTCGACACTCGACGGGGCGGGGATTCCGTGGGTCGCCGACGGCGCCGAGGCTGCGGCGCTGCTGCCGCTCGGGGTCGGACGCGGCTCGAGTCACGGGGTCGCCGCCGAGATCCACGTCCCGGCCGATCGCCTCGAGGAGGCGCGCGCGCTGATCGAGGCGGAAGCCGAGCCGGAAGGCGAGCTCCCCCCCGAGCTGGCCGAGGAGGACTGAGGCCGGGTCGCGCGGCCGGCGCTCAGGGAGTGGGGACAGCGGTCTCGATCGCGGGCGGCTCCAGCGCGCCGGCGATCGGCAGCAGGATCTCGAATCGGGTGCCACGGCCCGGGGCGCTCTCCACCCGCACGTGGCCGCCGGCGCGCCGGATCAGCCCCTGGACCACGATCAGCCCGAGCCCGTTGCCGCGACCGGGTCCCTTGGTGGTGAAGAAGGGCTCGAACAGGCGACCGAGAGTGTCTTCGTCCATGCCGTCGCCGCTGTCGGCGACCGAGAGCTCCGCGTACTCGCCGGAGGTCACGGTCTCCTCGAAGCCGGCGGCGCCGGCGGGCCCCAGCGAGCGCCAGGCGGTGGTCAGCGCGAGCCGGCCTCCCCTGGCCATGGCGTCGCGCGCGTTCGCCGCGAGATTGACCAGCACGCGCTCGAGCTGGAGCGCGCCGAAGGCGACTTCGGCGCCCGCGGCGCCCGGCGTGAAGCTGACCACGACCTCGGTGCCGGCGAGCTCGCGCAACCGCGGCAGCAGGCCGGTGATCGACTCGTCGAGCAGCAGGGGCGCGGCCGGCCGCGCCGGCGAGCGACCGACCGCGAGCAACTCGCCGTTGAGCTCGGCGGCGCGCTCCGCGGCGACGCGGACCGATTCGAGCTGGCGCCGGCGCGCCGGCTCCGGTTCGCCGTCGAGAAGCCGCTCGGTGTAGCCGAGGATCACCTGCAGGTCGTTGCCGAAGTCGTGGGCGACGCCGCCGGCGAGCCGGCCGAGCGCGTCGAGCCGGCGCGAAGCTTCGAGGCGGACGCGGGCGTCGCCGACCTCGCGCCGCATCCGGTCGATCGCGCGCTCGAGCAGCCGTTGGTGGACGACCGCCAGCGGGCCGAGCACGGCGAGCGCGCCGAGCTCCAGCCAGTTGCGCGCGGCGGCCGCCGCGGCCCCGGCCGGCCCGGCCCAGCGCTCGTCGAGCAGGTGGGCCGCGGAGTGCACGAGCAGCAGCAGGAACAGCAGGCTGACCCGTCCCGGCGGCACCGCCTCTTCCTCCTCGACCGGGGCGCGCCGGGGTCCGGCCGGCAGGACGACCAACAGCCGCGCCGCCGCGACGACCAGCAGGTGCGGCAGCAGCCAGATCGGATCGGTCCACGGCAGCTCGGCGTAGGACCAGCCACCCCGCTCCGCGGTCAGCGTCAGCAGGTCGGCCAACGCCAGCGCGACTCCGGTGGCGAACGCCGCGCACCAGGCGGCGCGTCGCCGCGGCTCGGGCTCGCGGCGCCACGAGATCGCGACGAAGGCGATCAGGGCGAAGTCGAGCAGCTCGAAGAAGAACGGCGAAGGTGCTCGGGTGAGCGGGAAGCGTCCCTCGAAGTGCGCCGGCAGGGCGACCCAGTAGAGGTAGAGGAAGAGGATGCCGAGGCCGACGCCGAAACGCTCGACCGCGCGCGCGCTCGAGATGCGCGGCGCGTCGGTGCCGGAACGACCGACGTCGACCGCGAGCAACAGGAGCAGGTAGAAGCCGAGCAGCAACCCGGTGTTGAGCACCGCCAGCGCGCCGTGGACCGCGGCGTCGGCCGCCAGGAAGTCGATCGTCTCCTGCGTCGCCCAGAGCGCGAAGGCCGCCGCCGCGAGCAATAGCGCCTGTCGTTCGCCCACGGCCGCCGCCGAGCGCGCGGCCAGCGCGAGCGCTACGGCCGTGGCGGCGCCGAGCACCAGGAAGATCACGTCGTAGCGGTAGGCGAGGATCCAGGGCGCTACCGACGGCGGCAACAGGACACCGAGCTGGAGCAACATCCAGAGCGTCGCGAAGGCGCGGAACGGACGGTCGCCGGCGAGCGCGGCCAGAGCGGCGCGCGGCGTCGCGGCGCGCGCAGCGCCCGGTTCCGCCGCGGGGGCGGGCGCAGGGGAGACCGTCCGGAAGATCGTGACGGAGATCTTACCGGCGGCCCGGTCGCGGCGGCACCCCTCGGCGTCCGTCTGCGCCGCGGCTCCGGCGCCTTGCCGTCGCTCGAAACGCTCTGATATCCTGCCGCCCGCAGCGCTCTGGCCCTTTCGAGGGGTTCTCGGAATCGCCGGATCCCGTCCTCTCACAGCAGCAGGGAGTCCCGAGGCAGCACCGGCGTGTCCGATCGGAACGAACGCCCCGCCCCGCGACCCGTCTGGTTGCGGATGGCGTCGAGCGGGCTCGATCTCGCGATCGTGCTCGTGGGGTTCACCGCGGTGGGTTGGTGGCTCGACCGGCACTTCGGCTGGTACCCGCGGGCGACGGTGACCGGGGCGATTCTCGGGGTGGTCGGCGGGTTGGCCAACTTCCTGAGGTCGGCGCTCGCGCTGTCGCGAGAGGCGCGGGCCGAAGACGAAGCTCGAGGGGATCGGCGCGGCGATGGAGCTTGAGTCGGCTGGCGCCTTCGCGCTGGGGGCGGCGGCTGGAGCCGCCGCCGGGGCGGTGGCCTTGGGCGGGCTGGTGTTGGCGGTGCGTCGGGAAGGGCGGCTCGCGCCGCAGCGGCTGATGAAGGCCACGGCGCTGCGCTTCGGCCTGACGCTGGTCGCGGCGCTCGTGCTCGCCTTCGCGCTCGAGCGTCCGGCGGCGATCCGGGCCTTCGTCGGGCTGGCGGTGAGTTACGCGGTGCTGTTGTTGGTCGAAACGCGCTGGGCGCTCGCGCGCGCCCGCCGCGACGCGGCGCAAGCGAGTGCCGGGTCGGAGCAGAGGAGACGAGACGTTGGCCAGTGACAATCCGCTCGCACACGTCGTGCAGCACCCGATGGTCGAGGCTCCCGCCGACCTCGGCATCCTGACGCCGCACGGCCGGATCACGATCCTCTCCGACCAGATCGTGATGATGATCGTCGCCGGACTGCTGCTGACGCTGCTCGTGCCGATGCTGGTGCGGCGCCGCGCCGGTTCCGACGCGATCGGCCGGCTGGTCCCGACCGGCTGGGCCAACTTCTTCGAAACCGTCTGCCAGTACCTGCGCAAGGAAGTCGCCGAGCCGGTGCTCGGCGTCCACACCGACCGCTTCATCCCGTACATCTGGAGCGCGTTCTTCTTCGTGCTGACGGTCAACCTGCTCGGCCTGCTGCCGATCGCGCCGCTGTCGGCGTTCGGCGGCCTGCACCTGGGCGGTACCGCCACCGGCAACATCTGGGTGACCGCGACGCTCGCGATCCTCACCCTGATCATGATGGTGGTCAACGGCCTGCGCTTCGGCGGCAAGGCCTACATCGCGCACTTCTGCCCTGGGCCGCTCCTGCTCGCGCCGCTGCTGGTGCCGGTCGAGATCATCGGGCTCGTCGCCAAGACCTTCGCCCTGGCCGTCCGACTCTTCGCCAACATGATGGCCGGCCACATCCTGCTCGGAGTGCTGGTGGGGCTGATCCTCGGCGCGGGTCAGTCGCTGGGCGCCGTCGGCGGCGGCGGCATCGCGGTCCTGGTGGTCGCCGGGGCGGTCGCGATCAGCCTGCTCGAGGTCTTCGTCGCCTTCCTCCAGGCTTTCATCTTCAGCTTCCTGACCGCGCTGTTCATCGGCATGTCGGTCAACGTCCATCACGACCACCACGATGCGGCCGAGGCCCATCATTGATTCCAGACCGCCGCTCGGCCCGGAGGCCGGGCCGGCAACCGCAGCCATCACGACAAGGGGACCCGTCATGAACCGCAGCAAGCTCGCCAAGATCGCCGCCGTCGCCGGCCTCGCGCTGGCCGTCGCTCCCGCCGCTTTCGCCGCCGAGGCGGGAGCCGATGTCGCCGCCGCCGGCAGCAACGCGCTGGCCAACCTGGGTGGCGCGATCGGCGCCGGCCTCGCCGTGATCGGCGCCGGCCTCGGCATCGGCCGCGTCGGCGGCTCGGCCGTCGAGTCGATGGCCCGCCAGCCCGAGGTCGCCGGCCAGATCAACACCGCGATGATCGTCACCGCGGCGATGATCGAAGGCGCCGCGCTGTTCGCCGTGCTCGGCGGCTTCCTCGCCGCCATCAAGTCGTAAGCGTCGCGCTCGGTCAGCCAACGAAACCGGAGTCCGTCCGCGCGAGCGCGGGCGGGCTCCGTCGGGGAGCTTCGATGAAGCATTGCAAGACTTGGATCGCAACGCTCGCGGGCGCGCTTCTGGCGCTGCCCGCCGCGGCCGCCGAGGGCGCCGAGCCGGGCGGCGTGTTCGCCGGCAACGTCGGCAACGCGCTCTGGACGCTGGTCATCTTCGGGCTGGTCGTCTTCGTCCTCGGCAAGTTCGCCTGGAAGCCGATCCTGGGCGGGCTCCAGCAGCGCGAGCAGTTCATTCGCGCCTCGCTCGAGCAGGCCAAGAAGGACCGCGAAGAGGCCGAGGCGCGCCTCAAGGAGTACGTCGACAAGCTCAACTCCGCGCGCGCCGAGGCGACCGCGATCGTCGAGGAGGCGCGTCGCGACGCCGAAGTCGTCCGTCGACGCATCGAGGAAGAGGGCCGAGCCGAGTCCTCGGCGATCGTCGATCGCGCCCGGCGCGAAGTGACGATCGCGGCCGAGACCGCCAAGAAGGAGCTCTACGAGGTGTCGGCGAAGCTCGCCACCGAGCTCGCCGGGCGGCTGCTCGGCCGTGAGATCCAGGCCGGCGATCACGAAAGACTGATCCGCGAGTCGATCGACTCGATCGAGCGCGGGAGCAACTGACGATGGCGGGCGAGGAGCGCTCGGCGGATCTGGCCCGCGTCTGGGCCGAGGCGCTGTTCCGCGTCGCCGAGGAGCGGGGCGTCGCCGAGACCATCCTCGACCAGATCGAGCAGATCGTCGCCTACGGCGAACGACACCCCGAGTTCGGGCGCGCGTTCATGTCGCCGCTCGCCGGTCCCGAGCAGCGCGCCGCGGGGCTCGAGCGGATCTTCCGCGGCCACGCCCACGACGTGCTGGTCGACTTCTACCAGGTGCTCAACCGCAAGGGACGCCCCGGGCTGCTCGGCGCGGTGTCGCGGCAGTACCGCGAGGTGCTGCAGACCGCGCGCGGCGTGGTCGACGTCGACGTGCGCAGCGCGGTGCCCCTGGACGACGCGGGTCGCGAGCGCGTCCGCGGCGCGGTCCGGAAGCGCACCGGCCTCGAGCCGCGGCTGATCGAGCGCGTCGACCCGACGCTGCTCGGCGGCCTGGTCGTGCGCGTCGGCGACGCCAAGTACGACACCAGCCTCAGCAACCAGCTCGAGCGCATGCGCCACGCGCTCCTCGAGCGCGCAACCAGCGAGATCATTCAGGGCAGAACCCGGACGCCCGAGGAGATGAGATGAAATTCCGCGTCGACGAGATCAGCTCGGTCATCGCCGAGGAGATCCGTTCGTTCTCGACCGAGCTCGACCTGGCCGAAGTCGGCAAGGTGCTCGAGGTGGGCGACGGCATCGCCCGCGTCTATGGTCTCTCGAACGCCATGTCGGGCGAGCTCGTGTCCTTCGCCAACGGCTCCTTCGGGCAGGTGTTCAACCTCGAGGAGAGCTCGGTCGGCGTCGTCATCCTGGGCGACTTCCTCGAGATCAAGGAGGGCGACGAGGTCCGCCGCACCGGCGAGCTGCTGTCGGTGCCCTGCGGCGACGCCCTGATCGGCCGCGTCGTCGATCCGCTCGGCCGGCCGCTCGACGGCAAGGGGGTGATCGAGACCCCGCACCGCCGGCCGCTCGAGTACAAGGCGCCCGGCATCGCCCAGCGCCAACCGGTCAACGAGCCGCTCCAGACCGGCATCAAGGCGATCGACTCGATGATTCCGATCGGCCGCGGCCAGCGCGAGCTGATCATCGGCGACCGCAAGACCGGCAAGACCGCGATCGCCATCGACGCCATCATCAACCAGAAGGGCGCCGGCGTCGTCTGCGTCTACGTCGCGATCGGCATGAAGGAGTCGACGGTCGTCGGCATCGTCGAGAAGCTGCGCGAAGTCGGCGCGATGGACTACACCATCGTGGTCTCGGCCGGCTCCTCCGACCCGGCGCCGCTCCAGTACATCGCGCCCTACGCCGGCGCGGCGATGGCCGAGTACTTCATGTACGGCGAGGGCAAGGCGACGCTGTGCGTCTACGACGACCTGACCAAGCAGGCCGCCGCCTATCGCCAGCTCTCGCTGCTGCTGCGCCGCCCGCCGGGGCGCGAGGCCTACCCGGGCGACGTCTTCTACCTGCACTCGCGCCTGCTCGAGCGCGCCGTCAAGCTGCGCGACGAGTACGCGGTGGTGCCCAAGGAGCTGCCGGAGGATTCGACCGACCGCTCGAAGGCGGTGCGCCACCCCGAGGGCCTCGCGGCCCCGGCCGAGCACCGGCCCGACGACGAGCAGGGGCTCTTCCACCGCCCGCACGGCAAGCACCGCGCCGAGGAGTGGCTGGCGTCGCTGCCGAACAAGGAAGCCTACCGGGTGCACAAGTACCGCGACTCGGGCGGCTCGATGACCGCGCTACCGATCATCGAGACGCTGGAGGGCGAGGTTTCGGCCTACATCCCGACCAACGTGATCTCGATCACCGACGGCCAGATCTACCTCGAGCCCGACCTGTTCTTCGCCGGGGTGCGGCCCGCGGTCAACGTCGGCATCTCGGTGTCGCGCGTCGGCGGCAACGCGCAGAGGAAGGCGATGAAGAAGGTCGCAGGGTCGCTGCGCCTCGACCTCGCTTCGTTCCGGTCGCTGGAAGCCTTCGCCCAGCTAGGCACCGACCTCGACGCCGCCACCCAGAGGCAGCTCGACCGCGGACGCCGCATGGTCGAGCTGCTCAAGCAGGCGCAGTACCGGCCCTACGAGACCTTCGACCAGGTGATCTCGATCTTCGCCGGCACCCAGGGGGTGCTCGACGACCTGCCGGTCGCCGACGTGCTGCCGTTCGAGACCGCGATGCTCGACCACATCCGCAACGAGTTCCCGGAGATCCTGGACGAGCTGCGCCGCACGGGCGATTTGCCGGGCGACCTCTCGAAGAAGCTGCTCGAGGTGCTGATCAACTTCAAGGCGGCGTGGATCCACCGCGCGGAGAAGGGCGCCGGAGCCTGATCCGGACGGACCAACCCAGATGGCCAATCGTCGAGTCCTCGTCAAGCGCCGCAAGGCGGTGCTGAACATCCGCAAGATCACGCGGACGATGCAGCTGATCGCCACGGCGCGCTTCCAGGCGGCGTTCAACCGCGCCGTCGCCGCGCGGCCGTACACCGAGAAGCTCGCCGAGCTGGTGCGCGACCTGGCGCGCGGCGCCGGCGAGGTCCGGCATCCGCTGATGGACGCCGCGAATCCAGACGCGCCCGTGGCGGTCGTGGTGGTCACCTCGATGCGCGGCCTGTGCGGTGGCTACAACGCCAACGTTTTGCGCGCGGCTGCCGCCCGAATCGAGGAGCTGCGCGCCGCCGGCCGCAAGGTCGAGTTGCGCGTCTTCGGCAAGAAGGGGATCGCCTTCTTCCGCTTCCAGCGCCAGCCGATGGCGGTCGAGGACGTCTCGATCGGCGAGACGCCGCGCTTCGAAGCGGTCGAGAAGGTGGCGAACTCGCTGATGGACGACTTCCTCGCCGGCCGCATCTCGGGCGTCGAGGTCGCCTACATGCGCTTCTTCTCCGCCGGCCGCCAGCGGCCGGAGGTCGTCGCCCTGCTGCCGCTCGCCACGGCGCCGGGCGCCGGCGGCACCGAGGAGAAGTCGGTCGACTACGAGTATCGCCCCGACCCGGTGTCGCTGCTCGCCGAGCTGCTGCCGGCCACCGTGCGGATCCGTCTGTTCCAGGCCTTCCTCGACGCCGCGGTCTCCGAGCAGATCGCCCGCATGTCGGCGATGAAGGCGGCCACCGACGCCTCCGAAGAGATGATCAAGACCCTGACCCGCAAGTACAACCGGGCGCGCCAGACCCACATCACGATGGAGCTGCTCGACATCGTGGGCGGCGCCAACGCCCTGGCCTGATGCCATGAGCTCGAGAGGTAGCGAGATGACGACTCCGCACGCGACGAACGTCGGCCGCATCACCCAGGTGATCGGCTCGACCCTGGACGCGCACTTCGCCGAGGACCACCTGCCGTCCCTCTACAACGCCCTCAAGGTCGAGGTCGAGCGCAAGGTGCTCGGCGAGGCGACGCGCGAGACGCTCTGGTGCGAGGTCGCGCAGCACCTCGGCGGCGGTCAGGTCCGCGCCATCGCGCTCGGCTCGACCGACGGCCTGCGCCGCGGCCAGGAGATCACCGACTCCGGCGCTCCGGTCACCGTGCCGGTCGGCATCGAGACCCTCGGCCGCGTCTTCAACCTGGTCGGCGAGCCGATCGACGACCGCGGCCCGGTCACGACCAAGGCGACCCGCGCGATCCACCAGTCGCCGCCCGAGCTCAACGAGCTGTCCTCGAAGACCGAGATCTTCGAAACCGGCATCAAGGTCATCGACCTGCTCTGCCCGCTGGTGCGCGGCGGCAAGGCCGGCCTCTTCGGCGGCGCCGGCGTCGGCAAGACGGTCATCATCCAGGAGCTGATCGCCCGCCTCGCCCGCTTCCACTCGGGCTACTCCTGCTTCGCCGGCGTCGGCGAGCGTACCCGCGAGGGCAACGACCTCTGGCTCGAGATGCAGGAGGCCAAGATCGGCGACACCGGCAAGTCGGTCATCGACCAGACGGTGATGGTCTTCGGCCAGATGAACGAGCCGCCCGGTGCTCGTCTTCGCGTCGCGCTCTCGGCGCTGACCATGGCCGAGTACTTTCGCGACCAGACCGGGGCGGACACGCTGCTGTTCATCGACAACATCTTCCGATTCACCCAGGCCGGCTCCGAGGTCTCGGCGCTGCTCGGTCGCATGCCCTCGGCGGTCGGCTACCAGCCGACGCTGTCGACCGAGATGGGCGAGCTCCAGGAGCGGATCACCTCGACCACCCGCGGCGCGGTGACTTCGATCCAGGCGATCTACGTGCCGGCCGACGACTACACCGACCCGGCGCCGGCCAACGCCTTTACCCACCTCGACTCGACCGTCAACCTCGAGCGCTCGATCGCCGAGAAGGGCATCTATCCGGCGGTCGACCCGCTCGCCTCGTCGAGCCGCATCCTCGCTCCCGAGGTGCTCGGTGAGCGCCACTACAAGGTGGCGCGCCGCGTCCAGCAGATCCTGCAGCGCTACAAGGACCTCCAGGACATCATCGCGATCCTCGGCGTCGACGAGCTCTCGGAAGACGACAAGCTGATCGTCCGGCGCGCGCGCAAGATCGAGCGCTTCCTGTCGCAGCCGTTCTTCGTCGCCGAGCAGTTCACCGGCTTCGCCGGAATCTACTGCAAGCGCGAGGACACCATCCGCTCCTTCGAGGAGCTGTGCGACGGCAAGTGGGACCACCTGCCGGACCAGGCCTTCATGTACGTGGGCGCCATCGAAGAGGCCGCCGCGAAGGCCGAGACGATGAAGGCCTGAGGCGATGGCCGCCACGTTCAACGTCTCGGTCGTCACCCCCGAGCGCGAAGTGCTCGCGGGCGCCGCGCGCTTCGTCGCGCTGCCGGCCTACGACGGCGAGATGGGCATCCTCGCGAACCGCGCGCCGCTGGTCGTCCAGCTCGGCTCGGGGCGCCTGCGGGTCGACCTCGAGGACGGCTCGAAGCGCGAGCTCTTCGTCTCCGGCGGCTTCGCGCAGATGGTCGACGACCGCCTCTCGGTGCTGACCGAAGAGGCGGTCGAGCCGGGCGCGGTGGCCGACGGCGCGCCGCGCGAGAGTCTCGCCGCGGCGCAGAAGCTGCCGGCCGGCACCGAGGAGGCCTGGACCCGCAAGCAGCGCGCCCTCGCCCGCGCCCGCGCCCTCGGCCGCATCAAGCGCTAGGAGCTGTACTCGAAGGCGGCCGCTTGGTACGAGGACCCGCTCAGAGTCGGTCTCCGAGTAGCACTTGACAAAGCTATTATCAAGTCCCACAATAGCTTAGCAACGTGAACAGACACCGGCCCGGGCCTCGCTGACGGAGTCTTGAGTGCGCGATCGGATCCTCGCGGAGGTACGGCGTGTTTTCGACTCGCCGATCGGAGGAGCACTCCGTCTCAGCGATGAGCAGATCGAGAGATCGATCGCAAGCTTGGAATCTTGGCTCCCATACGAGGAAGATGCACTTGTGGTCATGGAATCCGCAAATGGCGAGGTTGTTGGATTCCGTTACCGACTGAGGGACGTCGTGGCCGCTTGTGCAACGATCGGTGCGGGAATTGCAGCTTGGGGTGTAGCCGGCGCCCTTACGGCGCTCGCTGGGTTGGCTGTTCTATCTGGTGCTCGAGAGCTGATCGCAGAGAGCTACTGCCTGATTTTGTACGCAGCCCACGTTTCAGGCGAGGCCCTATCGCGGAAAGAACTAGCTGAAGCAGCATCCAGGTATTCGGGCTTGCTGAGCGGACGAATCGTGCCGCCCGCAGAACTTGAATGCAGTGTATCTAATCTGCTCAATCTCGGCGTGTTGTCCGAGGAAGGGGGGCTCGTCTCCCTTTCTGAGGTCTGCCTAGTCGATGTCGACGCTGGCTTCTTCAGCCAAGGGAGGTACTAATGGAGGCTCTCACCGTTGGCCTGCAGAACTTGCGGTTGGCCGATTTCTTCTTGGATAACCGCGAACCGCAGCAAGACGATATCGAGCGACTGCGTCGTGGAAAGAGTTTTCTACATAATACTCGCGCCAATTACGCGTACCTTTCTGGCGGTTCCTCCGAAGGCCTGGAGGAGCTGAACGTCGAGCTAACTGAGCATACCTGCCTGACGCTTGCTCGGATCCAGAAGCTCGGAAGAGATAACAAGAGAATCCAGGATGCGCTCAAGCATCTGGAGCAGCGCCTCGAAGAAGTTATTCAAGGGTCGGCACTCGGAAAGCAAGAGCGCGACCAGCTCGGAAAGTTCTTCGAAGCAATCGGCGAAGCCATGGTCTCGGAAGAGGTAAATAGGTCCGAGATCGAAGAGGACGAATCGGCCGAGCTGCGAGAAGCGTAAGCTCGCTGGCGATCGATGGCAGAGAACCCTGCGCCGGAGATCCTCGAGGGCTACCTCGCCGGAATAATTGGGAGGGCTCAAGCGCTAGAGCAGGTTGTCGCAATCGCGCTCGACGACGACTTCCATTCCGACGAACCGCGAGAACTGCTTGGAGCAATGGGCCTCCTGGCAGTCGCCGCACGATCTCGTGCCATCGAGGTTTGGAAAGAGTTTGAGTCATCCAGGGCAACCCGCCATCTAGTAAAGCTCCGAGGCCTGGATCAGGCGATAAGGACGCTTGCTGCTTACGTTCGCCTGCCAGCGCGCGCCACTTCTGACCGCGTTCCAGGAGTCCTGACGAGGCTGCTAGCGCAGAAGGTGCTGCAGTTTTCACCGGATGGCCGTGTGATTCTGAGGCCTGCTTGGACCTATGGTTACAAAGTACGCCGGCTCGACTTTGTAACGGAGATCAAGGCTCTCTTTCGAGAGGTGCTTAGAACCAGTGCGGATGTAGAGGAGTGCTTTAAGGGCACAAATCTAGGTCGTTTGTTCATTCTCTCGTTCCCTTTGCTCGAGCGACGTTCAATTCACCTCCACTCGGTTGTTGCTCATGAGCTGGGCCATCTTCTTGCTGCTGACCTTAAGCCTCCAGCAGAACAGACCCGACAGTTCCGTGATCAGTTGATGGTCGAACGAGGGCCAAGCTCGACTCAGGCTCCGTTACCGTTCCAGCGCGATGCGATCGTATCTGCCGAAGCTGCACGATCGCGTGCGTTTCGTGAGTTCGCTGCTGACATTGCCGGAGTCCTACTGCTTGGGATTCCATCGCTGCTAGGTGCCGTAGAAGTTGCGGCGAGTAGAGGACTTGATGGGCGTGGGCAGTCCATCAAGACTGACTACCCTACGTGGGGTCGCCGTCTCCTGGTAATCCTCAAGGTAGCAAAATCGGAGGGATGGCTCGACCTCCCGCGTCACATCGAGGGAGAAGACATTGAGCTCACAAGGGCAACAGAGGCGGTAGCTCAGCACCTTACTTCTGTCAAGCGATGGACAGAAGTCGACACGAAGAGGTGGGCAGTTCCAGACCCTTGGATTTCTCGGGGACACGATGACGCAGAAACTTTGGTTCCCTGGATTGTCCGAGAATTGAAGAAGATCGCACCAGGATGTTTGGCGGACCGCGACCGTGTATATCAACGACTCCCGAGCCTATTCGGACGACTCAAGAGGGGCGTTCCGCCCGATTCACTCGAAGACAACGAGCCTTGGACCTCGACGACGCCTTCCTTGGAAGACATCCTGGCTTCATCGTGGTGGTTTCGAATTGGAAGTACAGACCTGGAGTTCGAAAGCGATGACATGGCCAAGAACAGCGCAGAGCGCCTTGAGCGACTTAGGCGATTGACGCTCAAGGCCATTGAGAATGTAGATTTCGTCGCGCGATTCCGCCAGAGAGTCAGTGCGGTGAAGTAAGCCGAACAATGACGATTCTCTCGGCACCCGACCTTAAGCTCAGGCTCAAGGACCAGTCAGGTAAGGGCCTTGTAGTGAGCCCGCTACTTACCTTTCGGCAGGTGGGCGAGGCTTCTATTGATGTCCGCCTCGGAAACGAGTTTCTTCTCCCAACGCGCGAACTTTCTGGGCACATGACATATCAGGCGCAAACGAGGGAGAAAGGGTACCTTCTTGAGAACAAGTTCAAGCGACTTCGACGAGACTTCGGCCGACCGCTCTACGTGCACCCTCACCAGCTTGTACTTGGGGCAACGCTCGAGTTCTTGAGACTACCTGATGATCTCTGCTGTTACGTTATCGGCCGATCCTCGCTCGGCAGAACGGGGCTGGTAATCGCGACCGCCACAGCGGTTGCCCCGGGATTCGGTGGTTGCATTACTCTGGAGATTGTTAATACTGGCGAGATCCCGCTTCCAATCTATCCTGGCATGAGAATCGCGCAGTTAGTGTTTCACCAGGCGACTGGCGGCGCTGAGTACAACGGTAGGTTCCAGTGCAGTGTTGGTCCCGAGCCGCCACTTCTGTCATGGGACAAAGAGATGACGATCTGGGAGTCAGCTAGACCCCGCTAGAGATTCGGCCCCTGCCGATTCCGCACTACGACTCCTCAGTAGTCGGATGTTGTGCCGAACCTGCCTCCAGCGCCAGTCGAGAAGGCGATCGAGAGAGCCTTGGCAGCCGACCTCAGATCGCGTAGCGAGCTGAGCTGCGGCGTAGCGCGAATCCGCCCCAACAAGGCCTGAACCCGCATCTCACGTGCTCCCCCGCCCGCTAGCGGCGCCGGCCTTGCCTCAGTTACGCCCAGTCGCCAGCGCGCGCCGCGCGAAGGCTCCCCGAAGGGTCGCCTTCAAGCGCATGCTCGAGCACTAGCCGGGCGTGTTCCGTCGGTGGAGGGCCCTTGTCAGGAAGTTTCGTCGCTTCGAGCGTCAACGCCAACGAGACCAGAGCGGATCAGGCTTCCGCGTGCTCAACGCCAAGACCTTGTCGGCACTGGCGACCGCCCGGCGCACGTCGAGGCGCCGTCGCGTTTCCCGCCGCTGCTAGGCTGGTCGCGATGTCCGAATACGACCCGCTCTTCGGCGGCGGTCCCACCGCACCTCCCGGCCCGAATGACCTCGCGACGGTGCGCGCCGCTTTCGCGCACGCGAGTCGCCCCTACCTGTCGTCGCCGTGGTCCTGGCTGGGCTGGGCCGTCGCGCTGCCGGCGGCCGCCCTCGGCACGTCCGCGGCGCTCGCGGCCCGCGGCCCGGCGGGAGTCGTCGGCCTCTGGTGCCTGGCGATCCTCGCCGGCGGCGCGCTCGAGGGGACGCTGCTGCTCGGCGCGCGCCGGCGGCTCGGCGGCTCGCCGCTGGGCTCGTGGGCGATGACGATCCAGGGCAATCTGTCGCTGGTCGGCGCCGCGCTCTCGCTGGCGCTCGTCTTCGCCGGCGCGGCGGCGCTGCTGCCCGCGCTCTGGCTGCTGCTTCTCGGCCACTCGCTGTTCGTGTTGGGAGGCCTCGCCCTGCCGGCGATGCGCGTCGCCGGAGTCCTCTACCAGCTCGGCGGCGTCGCGGCGCTGGTCCCCGGCGTGCCGCCGCTGCTCGCTTTCGCGGCGGCCACCGCCGCGGGCAATCTCTGGATCGCGATCGGAGTCGCGCGTCAGCGCGCGGCGGCGAGAGCCGCGGGGTCGAGCTCGACCTCGTAGGTGCGCGAGCCCGACAGGCGATCGGCGAGCGAGCGGCCGGAGAGCGCGAGCAGTCCGGGCAGCCCGGCGAGTGCCCAAGTCAGCCAGGTCGCGGCCCAACGCTGCGCGGTCTGGCCGAAGGAGAGCGGCTCGCTGCTGCCGGTGCGGGCCACCAGGCCGGCCCAGGCCATCCCCGGAGTCTGCCCCCAGAAGGCGAGCGAAACGACGAAGTAGAGGAAGCTCCAGGCCAGCAGGAAGAGCCCGAGCGCCGGTAGACGCTCGGTCGTGATCGGAGCGCCCAGCATCCGCGCGCCGGCCGCGGCCAGCGCTCCGACCGCCCCGAGCACTGCCAGGTCACCGGCGGCGGCACGGGTACGCGCAGCGAGTCCGGCGGTCGGCACCTCGGAGGCCGGCGGCGGCACCGGACGCGGCCCGGATCGTTCGCGGGATCGGCGCGGCGCTTCGAGAGCCGCCGGCGGCTCGAGCTCGTCCGGCGATTCGGTCTCGTCGTCCGGGAACAGCGGCAGCGATTCGGGAGGCGGGACGCTCGCCCGACGGGAGCGCCGCGCGGCCGGCTCGTCGTCGCCGGCCGGAGTCGGCGCGAGCGGCAGATCGAACAGGCGAGGCTCCTCGTGCGGCGTGGTCATCGCGGGCTCATCGCAATGGAGCGTACTTGACGAAGATCCGGTAGAGAAGGTCCTGGGCGCGATTCTCGTAGGTAGTGGCGAAGCGCTCGAGACGCTGCATCTCGGGGTCGTTCGAGTCGATGGCGCGCGCTTCGCGGAACTTCTCGCGCGCCGCCGCGGGGTCGCCGCGCTGCAGGTCGAGGATGCCGAGGTTGTAGTAGGCGTCCACCAGCATGCGCTGAACGTCGCGATTCGAGGGCTCGGCTTCGCGCCGGCGCCAGAGGGCGTTGATCAGATAGTCGTAGTCGCCGTCGCGGAAACGATCGAGCTCGGTTCCGAGCGGGGCGAGCCGCTCCTCGGCCGCCGCCGACATCGCGATCCAGTCGCCGTCGAGCGGCGCGATCTCGGCCGCCTGCCGGAAGTAGCGGCGGGCCCGGAAGTTCTCGCCCTCGTTGAGCGAGGCCTGCGCGCGCTCGAGCAGCTCGCGCCGCCGCGCGGTGGCGGCCGGATCGGTGGCCGGCGCGGCGTCCGGCGCCGGGATCGACTCCCACTGGGCGATCAGCGCCTGCGCCTCGGCATGGCTCGGATGGCTCGGCGCCAGCCGCTTGAGCTGGGCGATCGCCACCGCGGTGCGCCCCTGCTCGTGGAGAGCGCGCGCGGCGGCCAGCGGATCGGCGGCGGCGGGCGCGGCAGCGGCGGGTTCGGAGGCGTTGGGGAAGAGTCGCTCGCGCTGGCTGAAGACGAACCAGCCGCCGACGGCGAGCAGCGCGAGCACGCCGCCGCCCAGCAGCAACAGGCGCGGCGACGGTCCGCCCCCCGCGGGACGCTTGGTCGCGGCCACGTAGCTCGGCCCGACCGCGGCGCGGCGCCGCTCCGGCGCGGGCGCGGCGACCGGAGCAGCCAAGGAGTCTCCGGACGGCCGGCGCGGCTCGGCGCGCGGCGCTCCGAGCGGTTCGAGCGGCGCCAGCTCGGGCAGACCGGCACCGGGCAAGGCGCCGCCCGCTTCCCGCTCGTCGAGCTTGTCGAGGTACTCGCGGGCCAGGGCGTAGGAGGGCTGGAGCTCGAGCACCCGACGGAACGCCTCGCGCGAGGCGGCGAGCTCGCCGGAGTCGAAGCGCGCGACCCCCTCGTGGAAGATCTCTTCGACTTCGCGCTCCTGCTCGGCCTTGAGCTGGCGCGCGCGCTCGATCTTGCGCGCGGCCTCGTCGTGGTCGATGTCGATCAGGAAGATCCGCGACCAGGCGTCGATCGCGGCCTGGTACTCGCCGCGGTCGAACGCCGACTGCCCCTCGGAGAGCAGCGAGACGATGCGCCCCGAAGTCTCCTCGGGGGGGCGCGCGGCGGCCTCTTCGCCCGCCGGGGCCGGAGACTCGACGTCGAAGGAGCCGAAGCCGGCCTCTTCGGCGCTCGGCAGGTCGAAGTTGCCGAAGTCGAGATCGGGAAGGCTGCCGGCTTCGGCCGGTGGCGCGGCGCCGACTCCGCCCGCGGGCACGCCGCTCACCTCGGCGATACGGGGATGGGTCGGGTCGAGCGAGCGCGCCTTTTCGAGCAGGCGCTCGGCCTCCGCGACGTCGCCGGCCGCGAGCTTCGCGGCCGCCGCGTCCGCGAACTTCAGGACGTACGGTTCGGCCTCGTAGCGGCCCTGGGCCTGTTCGACGATCTCGGCGAGCGTGGGGTCGGAGGCGATGATCCGCTTGTCGCGCTCCGCCGCGTTGAGCAGCTCGGCGAATCGCCGCTGCTCGAGCATCTGCGTGAAGCTCGCGCGCAGGTCGCCGCCGCCGGCCGCCGGTGCCGCCGCCGGGGCGCCGCCCTCGAGCTCGACCAGCAACTGCTCGTAGGCCGCCGGCTCGCGATGGGCTGACAGCATCTGCTGCAGCGTCCGGGCCGGGCGAAACTGCGGATCCAGCCGGAGCACGAAGTCGCAGCCGAGCAGGGCCTCGTCGCGACTGCCGCGCGCGGCGCTCTGGACCGACTGGCGATAGGTGGTGAGGATGCGTTGCTGGACGTCGGCGGTGAGCGAGGGGTTGCCGGGATAGGTCATGGGCTCGGCCGCGTCGGCGTTCCTCTCCGGGAAGTTCGTGAGAATGGTAACAGAGGGCTTTCCAGGCCCTCAACCGGCGCTGGGCTGCCCGGCGGGCCGATCCCGCTCGGCGAAGGCCTCGGCGAGCCGCCTCGGCAGGCCGGCGAACGACCCGGAGGACATCGTCACCACGACATCGCCCGGCCGGGCCCGAGAGAGGACGCGTTCGAGCAGGGCGTCGATGCTCGCGGTGGTCTCGGCGGCGCGCCCCTGGCGGGCGAGATCGGCGATCAACGTCTCGAGGTCGAGCCGATCCTCGGGCGCGAGCCGGTCGCGATGGAAGATCGGAGCGAACAGGACCAGGTCGGCGTCCCCGAACGCCGTGCGGTAGCCGTCGAGGAAGAAGGCCCGGCCGGCGGTCAGACTGCGCGGCTCGAAGCAGGCGACCAGGCGCCGGCCCGGGAAGCGGGCCGCGATGGAAGCGAGCGTCTTGGCGATCGCGGTGGGGTGGTGGGCGAAGTCGTCGATGACCGTGACGCCGCCCGCCTCGCCGACCACCTCCTGGCGCCGGCGCACGCCGTGGAAGGAGGCGAGGGCCGCGGCGATCGCCGCGGGCGCCAGGCCGTCGCGCCGCGCCGCGGCCCACACCGCGAGCGCGTTGGTGGCGTTGTGCACCCCCCACAGGCCGAGATGGACCTCGTGACCGGCACCGTCCGGCTCGACGACGGTGAAGCGGGTGCCGGTCGGGGTCGGCTCGGGGGGTGCGGCGAAGCGCACGTCGTTGTCGGTCGCCTCGCCGTAGAGGACGACCGGACAGCGCGCGCCGCGGGCGACTTCGCGCACCGCGGCGGTGTCGCCGCAGGCGACCAGCGCGCCGCGCTCGGGCAGCAGCGCGATCAGCCGGCGGTAGGCGTCGACCAGCGACGCCGGATCGGGGTAGAGGTCGGCGTGGTCGTACTCGACCGAGGTGAGGATCGCCGTCTCGGGGCGATAGTGGAGGAACTTCGCGCCGCGGTCGAAATAGGCGGCGTTGTACTCGTCCCCCTCGACCACGAAGCGGTCGCCGCCGCCGCGCCGGAAGCTCGCTTCGAGATCGAGCGGCACGCCGCCGATCAGGTATCCCGGATCGCGGCCGCAGGCGCTCCAGACCCAGGCCGCCATCGCCGAGGTCGTGGTCTTGCCGTGGGTGCCGGCGACGACCAGCGGCCGCCGGTCGGCGAGGAAGAAACGGGCCAGCGCCTCCGGCATCGACAGGCGGGTAAGCCCCAGCCGCTCGGCTTCGAGCGCCTCCGGGTTGTCGCGGCGCACCGCGTTGCCGACCACCACCAGGTCGGGCCGCGGCTCGAGATGGGCGGGGTCCCATCCCTCGAGCGGGCGGATCCCCGCGGTCTCGAGCAGCGTCGACATCGGCGGATAGAGCGGTCCGTCGGTGCCGCGGACGCGGTGGCCGTCGGCGGCGAGCAGGCAGGCGAGCGGCGCCATGCCGGTGCCACCGATGGCGAGCAGGTAGATGTCGAGAGGCCGCAGCGGGGGCAACGGGAATCGCCTGGGGAGGGCGCGGAGTGTAGCATCCGACCGGCTCGTACCGAGGAGGTCCCGGCATGCCGACGAAGTCGATCTCGATCCCCCGCACTCTCCCCGCGCTCGTCCTGGCGTTCGCCGCGTCGACCGCTCCGGTCGTCGCCCAGGAGGCGCCGGCCGAGCCGCCGCCGCAGGCCGCTCCGGCGGCTCCGGATCCCGGCGCGACCCCCGAGACCCCCGCCGCGGTCGAGCCCCAGCCGGTGCCCAAGATCTTCGCGCCGGGCCCGGTGCTCGACGCCGGCGTGGTGGCGCGCGGCGACAAGGTGACCGCCGAGTTCTTCGTCGAGAACCGCGGCGACGCGCCGCTTCAGATCAAGCGGGTGGAGCCGGCCTGCGGCTGCACCGTCGCCTCCTTCGACCGCACGATCGAGCCGGGAGCGACCGGCAAGGTGCGCGCCGTGGTCGACACCAGCGACTTCGCCGGGCCGATCTCGAAGTCGGTCACCGTGCTGTCGAACGACCCGTCGACGCCGCGCCTGGTGCTGTCCGTCAAGGTCGACGTGCGGGCGCACGTGGTGGCCCAGCCGTCCTACGCCCGGCTGATCCACACCCGCACCCTGGCGCCGCCGTCGACCGCCTTCACCGTCGCCTCCGGCGACAAGGAGGACTTCGCGGTCACCCGCGTCGACTCGCCGCACGAATGGGTCACCGCGAAGGTGCGCGAGGCGACCGCCGAGGAGCGGCTCCCCGACGTCAAAGGCCAGCAGTGGCGCATCGAGGTCGCGCTCGCGGCCGACTCGCCGGTCGGGCCCCTGCGCGACTTCCTCAAGGTCCACACCAATCACCCCGGGCAGCCCGAGCTCGCCGTGCCGCTCTCCGGCGTGGTCCGCCCGGTGCTCCACCTGACGCCGTCGGCCGCGGCCTTCGGCGAGCTGGTGCTCGCCGGTCAGGCGCGCGAAGTCGGCTTGACCCTGATCAACTTCGGAAGCGAGCCGGTCGAGGTACGCGCCGCGACCACAGACATCGCCGGTGCCGAGACCACCATCCAGGAGGTCGAGAAGGGGAAGCGCTGGCGCATCGTCGTCCGGCTGACCACCGAAGTGGCCAAGGGCAAGGTCGACGGCGAGCTGGTGATCGAGACGACCAGCTCCGAGCTGCCGCGCCTCGAAGTGCCGGTCAGCGGCCGGATCGGCTGAGGCTCAACGCGACTTCGGCGGACCCCACAGGCCGCGTTCGTCGCGCGCCCCGGCCGGCGCGCGCCGGCCGCGCGCGCGGCGCTCCTGGACCGCCGCCAGCCGCTCGGCGATCGCCGCGCGCTGCGCCTCGCCCAGCCGGGTGATACCGGCGAGCGCGAGATCGAGCACCCGGTCGAGCTCCTCGCGCGCGAAGCTCCTGCGCTCGCCGGTCCCCTGCACCTCGATCAGCCGGCCGTCGACGGTGGCCACCACGTTGACGTCGACCTCGGCCGACTGGTCCTCGGCGCTGTCGAGATCGAGCAGCGCGGCACCGCCGACGAGCCCGACCGAGACCGCGGCGACCTGGCCTTCGAGCGGCCACGCCGGAAGGTCGCCCGACAGGTAGAGGCGCGACAGCGCCAGCGCGGTCGCCACCCAGCCGCCGGTCACCGCGGCGGTGCGGGTGCCGGCGTCGGCCTGGAGGACGTCGCAGTCGATCGTCACCGTGCGCTCGCCGAGCGCGGTCGGGTCGAGCCCGGCGCGCAGCGCCCTTCCGATCAGCCGCTGGATCTCGGCGGTGCGCCCCGAGGGGCGCCCTTGCGTGACCTCGCGCGTCGAGCGGGTCGAGGTCGCGCGCGGCAGCATCGAGTACTCGGCGGTCAGCCAGCCGCGCCCCGAGCCGGCGAGGAATCCCGGGACCCGGTTCTCGACCGACGCGGTCACCAGCAGCCGGGTGTCGCCGGTCGCGATCATCACCGAGCCCTCCGCCCACTTCGAGACCTCGATCTCGATCGCGGTCGGGCGCAGCTCGTCGGCAGCGCGGCCGGAGGCGCGCGCGGGAGGGTTCGGGGTCATCGGTCGGCTCCGGTTTCGGACGGGGAGAGGTCGACCAGCTCGAGACGGATCGGCCGGCGGGAGATCTCGTGCGCCAGCCGGGTGAAGCGCTCGGCGGCGTCGGTGACGAAGACGTGGTCTTCGCCGGCGTGGCGCTCGGCGGCGAGCCCGCGCGCCGCCAGCTCGGCGGCGACCTCGGCCGCGACCGCCTCGGCCGAGTCGACCAGCGTCACTCCCGGTCCGGCGGCGGCGGCGAGCAGCGGCGCCACCAGCGGATAGTGGGTGCAGCCGAGCACCAGCGTATCGATCCGCGCCTCGAGCAGCGGCGCCAGGTAGCGCGCGATCACCTCGCGGGTGACCGGGTCGTCGAGCCACCCCTCCTCGATCAGAGGCACCAGCAGCGGCGCCGCCTGCGAGAGCACCTCGAGCTCCGGCCGCAGCCGGGCGAGCGCCGCGGCGTAGGCGCCGGAGCGCACGGTCGATTCGGTGGCGAGGATCCCGACCCGCCCGCGCGAGACCGCCGCCGCGCGCCGCGCACCGGGCTCGATCACCCCCCACACCGGCACGTCGGCGACGAGGCCTGGCAGGCCGAGCGCCGAGGCGGTGTTGCAGGCGATCACCACCGCCTTGACGTCGCGCGCGAGCAGGAAGTCGACATTCGTCTGGGTGTAGCGCGCCACGGTCTGTCCGGACTTGGTGCCGTACGGCAGGCGTGCGGTGTCGCCCAGGTAGAGGATGGACTCGGCCGGCGTGGCGCGGGCGAGCGCCGCGGCGACGGTGAGGCCGCCGACGCCGGAGTCGAAGACGCCGATCGGCCGCGGGTCGCTCATCCGCCCTCGAGCGCCGGAATCGGCACCAGCGGATGTCCGGTGTCGACGTGACCCGGGAAACCCGCGCGCTGGGTGCCGTTCCAGAGCAGCACGACGCGCTCGATCTCGGGGACGTTGCCCGCCAGGGTGTGGACGATCGAGTAGACGCGCAGCAGCTCGAGATTCGACCCGGCCGAGGGCGGGTCGCCGGCGCCGTCGAGCGGGCGCAGGTCGACGAAGGCGGTGCCGCCGCTGACCAGCAGGCGGCCGACCGCGACCTCGCCGGGGAAGACCGCGTCGAGCGGCGGTTCGGGGCGCGCGGCGAGCAGGGCCGCGACCAGCGCCGCGGCGCGCGCCTCCGGGTCGGAGCCGCTCGCGACTTCCACGCTCGTGGGTGCCAGCCGCTCGGACTCCGAAGGGAGCCAGAGCGTCGCCGGCCACGCCGCGACGGATTCGTCGGCCGCGGTGGGCGCGGTGGCGACCACCGATGGCTCCACCGCGGTTCGCGCGCGCCGGCCGCGCACCGCCAGGACCAGGGCGATCACCAGGATCGCGGCCGAGGCCGCGACCAGCAGCGTCGCGGTGCGTCGGTTCACGGCGCGGCTCCGGCCGCGGCCGGTGTGCCGCCGGCCTCGGCGCGGAAGCGGGCGACGGCCCGCACCAGCGTGCCGACCAGCTGCTCCCGGTAGGCCGGATCGCGCAGCCGCTGCTCTTCGTCGCGGTTGGACAGGAAACCGAGCTCGACCAGCACCGCCGGCATCGCGGCGCCCATCAGCACCCGGAACGGCGCCTGCTTGACGCCGCGGTCGGGCAGCTCGAGCGCCTGGTTGAGCTCCTCCTGCACCAGCGTCGCGAAGCGCTGGCTGGCGGCGAGGTGGCGGCTCTGGGCGAGGTCCCAGAGCAGCAGCTGGAGGTCGAAGTGCTCGCTACCCGGGAGCGGCGCGCTGCCGTCCCCCGTCAGATTCTCGTGGGAGGCGAGCACGGCGGCGCGGTCGTCGGTCGCCTGGAGCGAGAGGAAGTAGGTCTCGGCCCCCCGCGCCTTGCCGCGCACGGTCGAGTTCAGGTGGATCGAGAGAAACAGGTCGGCCTTGTGCTGGTTGGCGAGCGCCGCGCGGGCGTCGAGGTCGACGACCACGTCGTCGTTGCGGGTGAGCACGACTTCGAGCCCGAGCTCGGCGCGCAGCCGCGCCGCCAGCGAGCGCGCGAGGGCGAGCGTCAGCTCCTTCTCCATGGTGCCCGCGGGTCCGATCGCGCCGGTTTCGGCGCCGCCGTGGCCCGGGTCGATCACGACGGTGTTCAGCCCCGGCCGGCGCGTCGGCGGCATCGCCGGCCCGGCGGGCGCCACGGCCGCCGCCTCGCGGGGGCGGAACAGGTCGACGACGATTCGGAACGGCTCGGCCAACGTGTAGTCGTCGGCCTCGACGCCGCGCGGGAAATCGATCCGCACCCGGTCGCCCGCGACGCGGATCGAGGTCAGCAGCGGATCTTCCGGGCTCCGCGAAGGCACGGCGCGGAAGCGGTCGCCGACCGGTACCAGGTCGATACCGTCCTCGCGACGCTCGACCCGGTAGCGGATCGCCTCGGCTGGCTTCAGCACCACCGTGGTCACGCCCTGGACGTGGACGTGCGAGACCTCGATCGGCAGCTCGCGCGCCACCGGACGCAGCAGCTCGAGCCGGCGCGCGATCGGCTCCCAGCGCACGGTGACGCCGGCGAGCGGTCCCCAGACCCGCTCCACCAGATCGATCGGAACGAAGAGTTGCCCGTCGCGCTCGAGCATCGGCTGCGACAGCGTCAGGATCTCGGTGCCGGAGGTCAGCGCCGGGCTGCCCGGCGCCAGCACGAAGGACGACCCGCCCACCGTCAGCTCGGTCGAGACGCCGAGGGTCCCGGGCACCACGCGGCCGCCCAGCCGGGCGACCACCGGCGCGATCGCCACCAGCGAGCCGGAGGGCGTTTCGATCCAGGGCAGCGCGGCGGCCGCGCTCCCCTCCGGTCCGATCAGCAGCAGCGAGCCGACACCGGCGGCGACGATCGGCGGACCGGTCTCGCCTTCGGCCGTTGCGTCGGGAGTCTGCGCGAAGGCGCGGGTGGCCAGGGCGAGCACCGCCGCGACGAGGACGGTCCGGGCGCGCTCGGCTCGAGTCACGGCCCGAAACGATACCACCGGCCTCGACGCGCCGGGGTGGCTCGTGCGAGGATCGCGCGCGAGGACGAAAGCGCCATGGAGATCCGCCAATTCCGAGTCGTCGTGCGCGCGCACGACTTCGAACGCACCTGTCGTTTCTACGGGGAAGTGCTGGCGCTGCCGCGCCTGCAGAGCTGGGACCGCGAGGTCGGCCGCGGCGCGCTGTTCCAGGCGGGCACCGGCGCCATCGAGGTGATGGGACGGCCGCACGGCACCGGCAGCGGCCGCGACGAGGCTTTCGACTATCAGGGGCCGGAGCAGAAGATGACGATCGCGGTGATCGTGCCGTCGGCCGAGAAGGTCTACGAGGAGCTGATCTTCCGCGACAAGAACATCCCCGGCGGCCTGCGCACCGAGCCGGACGGTTCGATGGCCTTCGAGACCCACGACCCGGACGGCGTCCGGATCGTCTTCCGCCAGTCCTGAGCGGGCCTGCCCGCCGTGGCCTCCGGCTTGCGCCGAACCCCCGTCCTTCGATAGATTTCGCCCCTCCTGGCGCGTTCGTCTAGGGGTCCAGGACACCGGCCTCTCACGTCGGTAACACGGGTTCGAATCCCGTACGCGCTACCAAACGTTCGCTACTCCCCGAAGTTCCCTCGAAGTTACTGAGAAACGGACACGTTAGTGGTGTTCGAAATTCCTTCCCGTCGAAGGTGACGCCTTCCGGGAAAAAGACCTTTTGCAGCCGCTGGCGCTGGTCGAGGCCCGCCTGAATCCAGAGCCGGCTGGCGTTCGAGACCAGGTACTCGGCGAAGGAGAGGGTCCCCTCGATGTCGAACTCGTCGATTTTCACGTCGTAGAGGTCGAGGTCGGCCAGGGTCAGCTCCTCCTCCACGCGGCCCAGGTGCCGCTGGTAGGTCTCCTTGTCGAGAGCGTTCTCGTAGAGGTACGCCTCGACCACCCGCTCCTTTCGACGCCGTAGGTCGTCGATTCGCCGCTCGATGGCGGTGCGGCGATCGACGACGTCCTTCCGCTCCCCGTTCCAGCGGTCGAGAACCGCCGCCGACAGGAGCTTCAGAACCTCTTCCTTGGGTCGCAGGTCGTCGAGGAGCTGCACGAAGCGCTCCTCGAGCACTGCCTTGCGGACGTTGAGCCCCTTGCAGCCGACGCAGTTGTAGTAGGGATAGCTCGCGGTCTTTCCCCGTGACCAGCCTCCGGTCAGCGGCCGGCCGCAGACGCCGCAGCGGACGAACCGGCGCAGCGGGAAGTCGGGGTGATTGCGGCGATAGGCCGTGATCGGCGCCCGGGTTTCCGAGAGATGAAGCTGGGCGCGGCCGAAGGTGTCCTCGTCGACCAGGGGCTGGAAGTCGCCCGCGGTGTCGAGATCCCACTTCTCGATCCGGACCCGCCCGAAGTAGATCGGGTTGTGCAGGATCTTGTGGAGCATCGACAGGGAGATCGCCTGGCCCCTCCGGCCGCGGAGTCCCCGCACCCGCATCTCGTCGAGGACGTCCGACAGCTCGCAGAGTCCGGAGGCGGCCAGCTCGAACGCCTTGCGGATGAGCGGCGCGACCTCCGGGTCAGGCTCGATGGTCTTCGTCCCGTTGGGCTTGAGCGCCTTGCGATAGCCGAGCGGGGTGGGGAAGGTCCACCGCCCCTTCTCGGCCGCGGCCTTCATGCCGGTGAGCGTCCGATCCCGCCGCAGGTTGTTGTCGAACTCGCTGAAGGCCGCGAGGATCCCGTCCATCAGCTGGCCGGTCGCCGAGTCGTCGATCGGCTGGGCGACCGAGCGCAGCGTGATCCCCAGCTTCATCAGGTACGCCTTCAGGGCGTGGTGGTCGTACTGGTTCCGCGCGAAGCGGTCCAGCATGTAGACCACCAGGAACTGCACGTGGCCCTTGCGCTTCCGGCAGAAGGAGAGCATCCGCTGCAGCTCGGTCCGGTCCTGAGACCGGGCGGATTCTCCCCTCTCGACGAAGATCTCCGCCACTTCCAGGCCAGTGACCCGGCAGAACTCGACGCAGGCCTGAGTCTGAGTCTCGAGGCTCAAGTTCTTGAGCTGCTCGTGGCTCGACACCCGGCAGTAGATGACGGCTCGCACCTCGCGTCTCCTCCCACCGGCAGGTCGCCGGGTTCCACGACCGCCCCTGCGCGGCGTTGTCTTTCGCGATCGCCAGCGCGACGTCCGCGAAGCCGTAGACGAAATCCCTCAACTCCTCGACCTCGGCGTCCGTCAACCGGTCGTCGTCACCGAGGATCTCGCGACATCTGGCTACGGTCAGCATTTTACTCCGGGTCGCCAACTGGTCAACATTCGTTGAGTGTCGGGCGTTCCTGTCCACCGGCAGACGGCCCTACGCTGCCTGCAAAGGGAGGCCTCTTACGCCTATGTCAACAATTGTAGAGTCTTGGCCGCCCGCCCGCAAGAGGAGGCAGCGACAAGAGCCTAGTTTGCCTTCTTGCCCCGCGGGCGCTTGACCTTGCGGTCCGCGAGAACCTCGTTGAGGATCTCGAGGTTCGTGGCTTCGCCGGCGAGGATGTTGTCGACGAAGTCTTCGGCGGCGAGGCGGACGACGCTGGCGCGCTCGACGGCCGGAGCGTAGTAGTTGCTCCCCCGGTCCTGTTCGAGCGCCAGGTAGCCCTTCTCGACGATGCGCGTGAGGAGCATGTGGACGGTCGTGTACGACATCGCCGGCGGCCGGTCGGCGATGTCGAGCAGGATGTCGCGGATCGTCGTGCGGCCGAGCTTCCAGCAGGCCTGCATGATCCGCCACTCCGACGGGGAGAGCTGCTTCTCGGGCAACACCCTGGCCCGTCCCCTCGGGCGCTCGTCCGACCGCTGGCGCGCCATGTCCGTCAGGAAACCCGCGAGTGGGAGGACGGATCGTCCTGAAGGGTGATCGGCAGGGGCGCTCCCACCGAGGCGCAACCGCCCCCCTTCCACCGCTTGCCGTCCACTCTCCAGTTGAGGCTCATCTCGGTCTTCTCGATCCGGGCGGCGAGCTCGGCGCTCGCGGTCCCCTTCCGGGCGTGCTTCTGCGCCTCGCCCATGGCGACCGCAGCCTCTTCGGCCCGGTTCAGGCGGCGGCACGCGTCCGCGTGCACACACCACGCCTTGGCCCGAAGATCCTCGGTCCAACTCAGGTGATAGTGCCCGGGATCGAGGCGCATTGCAACGGCGACCGCCAGCTCGGAGAGGTCGCGCGACAGGACGGCGCTCGAAGAGACCGAACGCTGGGATTCGGCCAGTAGATGCTGACAAAGCCCCCAGTGATGGAACGTGGCGTCCTCGCCGACGCGCTTCATGCGGCCGGCATGGCCGATCTCCTCGATCAGCAGCTCCGAGAGCAGCGCCGGCGCCTCGACGTACTCGGGCGCGAAGATCGGGTCGAAATGCTCGATCTGCTGAAGCCAATGGTCGAGCACGCGCTTCGATTCCAAATCACGCGACGTCACCTGGTCGTCCGGACCCCAGTGCAACGTCGCGGCAAGTTTCAGCGGATTCAGCGGGTCTTCTGGATTGCGGGCCGTCATCCTCCTCCTGCCTCCCCCCAAAGTGCCGTGAACCGCTCGGCGTTCGGGTTGTCCGGCGATGCCTCGCCGACGAACCGGAGCACGCTGCGAGCGGAGCGCAAGCCGAGATAGTCCTGAACGAGTCGAACGTCATGCCCCTCGCCGACGAGCTTCGAGCCGGTCGATCGGCGAAGAAGGTGCGGGAACAGCGGGCGCTCGAGTCCGGCGGCTTCGCCGGCTCGACGTACCAGGTAGTACACCGCGTTGCGGCTGAGGGTCGCCCGGCGCTCGTTGAGAAACAGGGGCGGCAGATTCAGCGTGCCCTGCTCCGCGCGCTCGGCCAGGTAGGCAGCGAGCGCCTGCGCCTCGTTCTCGGGCACCGGATGGACCCCCGAGCGCCCCCGGTTGAGCCGCTCTACCCAAAGTCGCCGGCCCTCGAGGTCGAGGTCCGCCAGCGTCAGCCGGCAGAGCTCGCTCACCCGCAGCCCGTGGTGGTAAAGGGTCAGGAGCATCGCGTGGTCGCGCACCCCATGACGGCCCTCGCTCGCGGCGCGCAACACCGCGGCGATGTCCTCCGGCGTCAGGACGTCGGAATCCGTGGCTCTCCCAACAGTTGGGGTGTGGACAATTTCCATACGAGACTCTTAGCATATGGGGACTTTTGTTTAGAGTTCAAGATCTGAGCGAGGGATGGGTTCCGGCAACGACACGAAGGCAGAGCAGGGAGGGTCCGTCGCAGCGAATCGCTACCTGCGGCGGGCCGTGGACAAGTGTCTGGGTGACGGCATCGAGCGCGAGCAAGTCGCCGAGGCCCTCGTTCGCATGGCCGAAACCGTCCAATCGGAGATCGCCGAAGAGCGCGCCGAATACCGTGTAGGCGCGGAAGCACCGGACAGCATCGACCAGGTGCCCGTCGGCAACGAGTGCGGCTGCGGCTGGGTCTACTCGGCCGAGCACCACTTCTGCAGCCGGTGCGGCGCCGCGCTGAATCCGAGCATCGTCCCCAAGGCGGTCCCCGGCCGCCTCCAGTTCGAGCGGCGAATCGGCAAGGGCGGCTCCGGCGTCGTCTACGAGGCGCTCGACCTCTCGCTCGGTCGCCGGGTGGCGGTGAAGACGCTGCCGACCATCTGCTCCCCGAACGACATCGCCCGGCTGCGGCGAGAAGCGCAGACCCTCGCCGCGGTCTCGCACCGCAACCTCGCGACGGTCTACGGCTTCAAGGTTTACCGCGGCACCCCGATGATCATCATGGAGTTCGTCGACGGAGGCACGCTGGCCGAGCGCATTCCGCAGCCGCTCGACGTCGCCATCGAGGTGATGCTCGAAGTTACCGAGGTCGTGGCTTGCCTCCACAAGGCCGGCGTCGTCCATCGCGACATCAAGCCGCGCAACATCGCCTTCACCGGCGATGGCGAGCTCAAGCTCCTCGATTTTGGCTTGGCGCGACTGGAGCGAGAGGCAACGATGTCGGGCATTGCGGGGCACGTCATCGTAGGCACGCCGCCGTATCTCTCGCCTGAAGCGCTCGCACATCACCGGGCCCATCCGTCGTTCGACCTCTGGGCGCTCTGTGTCGTCTTCTATGAGGTGCTCACCGGGCGACGCCCCTTCGAGGGTACGCCTGAAGAAGAGCTCGCTGCGGCGATCACGGAGCATCGAGCCACGCCGATCAGCGACCGGCTTTCGGATTGCCCCCCTGCGCTGACGCGGTTCTTCGGAGCGGCGTTCGCGCCGGAGGCGACGGCTCGCCCCAAGAGTGCAGCGCAGCTCGCCAGCCGACTGTCGTCACTCCGCGAAGCCCACGGAGCCTAGGTCGCCTACCGCCACTCAACTCCGCTCGGATCCTAACTAACCGGATCAAAACCACCCACTTCACCTTGGCTCGGCTATAATGCCGTTGTCCCAGTACTTCGCTAGCGTGGATTTCCGGATGGAGCGCGAAATGGCCCAAGCCGCAGACCGTTGGCTGTCGGTGGATGAGATCGCCAGCTATCTCGGTGTCAGCAACGACACGATCTATGCCTGGGTTACCAGCAAGGGCATGCCCGGGTTCAGGGTTGGTCGCTTCTGGAAGTTTAAGCGTGAAGACGTGGACGCCTGGGTCCGCGAGGGCGGAGCTGCAAGCGGTTCCGACGAGGAACTGAAGGAGAAGCCTGAGAATGAGTGACCCCGAGGTGGAAGAGATCGACCAGTCCGGCGTCGAAGCGGTGACCTCCCTCGAGGAGGGCAAGCTCCTCGACTACATTACCGGCGAGCCCGTCAAAGACACGCCCAAGGAGCACGTGCGCCAACGTATCGCTCGGGCCCTCTTCCACGAGTACGGAATTTCAGTCGAGGACATGGTCCCCGACTACAAGATGACAGTCGATGGCCACAGGAAGTCGGTCGACATTGCCATCTTTGCGCCGGGGGCCAAGAAGACTCCGGAGAACCTCCGCCGCATCGTCATCTGCGACAAGGAGCCGAAGACCGGGTCGAAGGGCGCTTACAAGATGCGCGACCACAAGCAGGCAGAGAAGGAGTTCGGCCTGCTATACGCCGCGATGGGGCAGGAAGACGCCGCAGGCTGCCGCTGGGGCTTGTGGACGAACGGGCTCGACTTCTTCTTCTTCGAGAAGGAGATTACGAAGTTCGATGTGAAGTTTCTCCCCCGCGGTGACTGGCCGATGGCGGACGGATCACTCGGCAGCCGCACTGTTGCCTCGGCCGCCAAGTTGCGTCGTGCCGATCGCGACATGCTGCTGACGACTTTCCGCCGCTGCCACAACTACATTCACGGCAACGAGGGCATGCCGAAGGATGCGGCCTTCTGGCAGTTTCTCTACCTAATCTTTGCCAAGCTGCACGACGAGCGCCGGCCGAAAGATCAGCCGCCACGTTTCTGGGCCGGTATGTTCGAGAAGCAGGTCAACGGCAAGAAGCAGCTTGTCGACGAGCAGTTCGCTCCCGAGGGTCAGAAGGCTATCCGCGAGCGGGTGACGCAGCTCGTCGACGAGGTCGCCAAGAAGTACAAGGACACGGTCTTCCGCGACAATCCGCCGCGCATCACGCTCTCCGATCGGGCGCTGGCCTTCATCGTCAGCGAGCTCGCCAAGTACGATCTCGGGCGAACACCGATCGACGCGAAAGGCGCTGCGTATCAGGAGATCGTCGGCCCCACGCTTCGCGGCGACCGCGGCCAGTACTTCACGCCGCGCGGGCCCGTCAATCTCTTGGTCGAGATGCTCGACCCGAAGCCGACCGAGCGCGTCATGGATCCCGCCTGCGGAACGGGCGGTTTCCTGGTTTCGACGCTCAAACACTTGGATGCGAAGCTGCATGCAGCGCAAGGAAGCGAGCCGTTGGACGAGACCACGGCGGAGTTCCTCACCGTGCAGAGCGCGCTCAGGGCCTTCGTCGAAAACAACCTCTTTGGTGCCGATTTCGATCCGTTCCTCGTCCGCGCCGCGCAGATGAACGTTCTCATGGCTAGCAATGGCCAAGCGCGAGTGTTCAACATGAACTCGCTCGAGTTCCCGGCAGGGCATCTCCCGGGCGTCGCGGAGGCGAAGCGGAAGGCCGATCTCGGCACCATGGACGTGGTGATGACGAATCCGCCCTTCGGGTCGAACATCCCCGTCACCGAGCCCAGTATCCTGCGCCAGTACGAGCTGGCGAACGCATGGGAGCGGACTGACGACGGCGGCTTCCGGAACACAGGACGGCTCCAGGGAAGCGTCGCGCCCGAGGTGCTCTTCATCGAGCGCTGCCTCGACTGGTTGAAGCCTGGGGGGCGAATGGGGATTGTCCTGCCCGACGGCATCCTCGGCAATCCGGGCGACGAGTACATCCGTTGGTGGCTCCTACGGCACTGCTGGGTACTCGCCAGCGTCGACCTCCCCGTCGAGGTGTTCATCGTCGAGGCAAGCGTGAACATCCTGACGAGCCTGCTCTTCCTGAAGAAGAAGACCGAAGAGGAGATCCGCGCCGAGGATCTCGGCCAGAAGGTCGACTACCCCGTCTTCATGGCCGTCGCTGAGAAGGTCGGTTTTGACCGCCGAGGGAACACGCTCTACAAGCGTGGCCCGGATGGCGAGGAACTCGTCGAGATCCGTGAATACAGAGAGCGAATCCGCATCAACGGCCGGTCTGAGGTTCGCACCCTTCGGCGGCCGGAGAAGACCGTCGACAACGACTTGCCTCGCATCGCGGCGGCATACCAGGAGTTTCGTTCACACAACCCGGAGCCGGGGGCATGATCACGCGGATCGAGGTGACGAACTACCGGTGCTTCTCGCAGTTAGATATTGATCTTGGGAGCCTGGGTGTTCTCATTGGTCCGAACGGTGCCGGCAAGAGCACGCTGCTGGACGTTCCCGTGCTCCTCGGGGACTTGCTCGCGACAGACAACATCTCAACGGCATTCCTGAAGGCCACTCAGCCTCGAGGGCCGCGCGCTGGGTCTTTGACAGAGCTGATTCACAAAGGACGAGGGGATTGGTTCATCCTCTCCCTAGAGGCGGAGCTCCCGAATCGGGTTGTACGGGATCTACTGGAGGCAGCGACGAACGCTGTCAAACAAGACGAAGCACGGTGGCCGAAGTTCCTGCGCTATGAGCTTCGTCTCCAGGTCTTCGGTGGCCGAGCGCTCCAGGTACAGAACGAGTACCTCTTCACCTTCTCGGAGTCCCAGCCTCCACCGCGGAATCAGGCCCGGTTACATGGAGAGATCAACCCTCGCCGAGATTGGGACTTTTCGATCCGCCGCGAGTATGGCGGTGAAGCAGAGCTGCGCGTCGAAACGAAGCTCCGCTCGAGCCTCAGGAAGTCCACACTTGATGCGAGTCTGCTAGCGCTGCCGAAGGTCCGCTTCGAGGGTCGGGAGGCGTTTCCCGCAGCGCATTGGCTGCTCGACCAGCTTACCGAAGCCACCGTTCTCTTCAACCCGGACTGGAGCGATCTCCGGGTCGCGAGTCCACCAGGACTCTCCGACCGGCTCGCGCCGGACGGCCGCAACATGCCCTGGCTCGCCTTGGCGCTTCGGCAACAGGCCCCCGCGAACTTCGAAGCCTGGAAGGAGCACGTCTCGATCGCACTCCCTCAGATCGCAGAGATCGACGTGGTCGAGCGCGAGGAGGACCATCATGCGTACTTCCGGGTGAGGTATCGCGGGGGCCACGAGGTGACTTCATCGGGACTATCAGACGGCACACTCCGCGTGATGGCGCTGACGCTCTTGAGCTACGTTCAGCCCCAACCCGGATTACTGATGGTCGAGGAACCTGAGAACGGCATTCATCCCCAGGCTATCGAGGCTGTTCTGGACTCCTTCACCGGACAGCTGGACTCCCAGGTCCTTCTCGCGTCTCACTCTCCCGTCGTAGTCGCAAACGTGGCACTCGAGAACCTTCTTGTAGCGAGGATCGAGGCGGATGGCTCGGCCAGCATCGTGCCGGGTTCAAAGCACCCGAGGCTTGCGGAGTGGAAGGGCAATTTGGACCTCGGCTCGCTCTTTGCCGCCGGGGTGCTCGGGTGAGCGACCTCGCCGTCCTCGCTGCCGACGGTACGACCGTTGCGGTGCTCCGGGCCCTCTTCGCTCGTGAACGTTGGGACCTAGCGCTGGGGTGTGGCCGCTTCGGCATTGAACCTGAACGCGACATCTTCCACGACGCGCTTCATAGAGATGGCGGGGTGTACCGGAACGCTCAAGAGCTCCTTCGCCCTCTTCTTGGAAGCTATCGCTACGCGATGGTCATTCTGGACAGCCAGTTCGGAAGTGAACGCCCGGCGGATGAAATTCGCGTGGAGGTTGGTGCGCGCCTTGACCAGAACGGATGGAGGGGCAGGAGCAACGTCGTAGTGATTGACCCAGAGTTGGAAAGCTGGCTCTGGCAAGACAGCCCTCATGTTGAGGATGCGCTGGGCGTGCCCCAGAGGTCGCTGCGGCAGCAGCTGCTTCGCTCCGGGCAGTGGCCTGAGGGTGCAACAAAGCCCTTGCAGCCGAAGGAGACATTTGCGCAATTGATCAAGAATCCCCTCAAGCCGAAGGTCGTCTACTCGAGAATCGCCAGATCGGTTTCAACGAGGGGATGCACGGACCCGGCCTTCGCTCACTTCTGCGGAGCACTTCGCAGCTGGTTTCCGCTCGAGCCATGAAGGTCAAGACCATCCCCAGCGCCTGGATGCGCCGAGACGGACGACGCCTCGACTGTGGCCCCTACATGTCCGGTGCGCTCGAGACCAAGATCCGGCTGGAGGAGCTGACTGGCCGGAAGGAGAAGCTGGCGGATCTGACGGCGGGTCACGAGGGTGGCATCTTCAACGGCCCGCACTTCTCCCGCAGCTTTGTCGACGGTCCCGAGCACGGCGTTCCGTTCCTCGGGAGCGCCGCGATGCTCCAGGCAGACCTCAGCACTCTGCCGTACCTCCGACGGCGGGATGCTGAGTCAGCGAAGCTCTCCTACCTCCGCATCGAACCTGGAATGACCCTGATCTCGTGCTCTGGCACGATCGGCCGAATGGTCTACGCGCGGCCGGATATGAACGGCATGTGGACGTCGCAGCACGTCATGAAGGTGGTCCCGGACTCGAGGAAGGTTAACCCGGGCTACGTCTACGCCTTCCTGAGCAGCAAGTTCGGCGTGCCGCTGGTGACCTCGGGCACCTACGGTTCGATTATCCAGTCTATTGAGCCGGAGCACATCGCGGGCCTGCCCGTACCTCGGCTCGGAAGCGTGGAGGAGGAGGCACACTACCTCGTAGAAGAAGCCGCGAGGCTTCGCGCGAACGCCTCCAAGTTGCTTGCCGACGCTGTTCGCGAGCTGGAGACTCTGGCGCACTTGGAGCCGCTCACCCCAGCGAGCAGCCCGATGCCGTATTCGTGCGTATCTGTTCCCGCATCTACAATCCAGGAGCGCTTCGACGCGTTCTTCCACAGCCCCTACGGCAATCAGGTAGTCGCTCAACTGAAGAGCGCGCCTATTGGAACCACGACGGTAGGCAAGCTTGCGAGTTCAATCATCGAGCCGAACCGATTCAAGCGTATTCGCCTCGACGATCCGGATTTCGGAGTGCGGTTCTTCGGAACAGCAGCGCTGATGTGGAGTGAGCCTACTGAGATGTACTTCCTACCAAAGAATCAGCAGGGCGTTCAGGAGTACGTCGTTACGGAGAGGACCGTCTTGATCCCTCGTTCTGGCCAGCTCTCCGGGATCATCGGCACGGCCGTCTTGCCGTACGGCGACATCCTGGGCGGCGCAGTGTCCGAGGATGCAATTCGGATCAACTGTCCTGATGCAGCTACTGCGGGCTTCGTGTTCGTCGCCCTTACGTCCAATTTCGGGCTGCGGCAGCTCAAAGCTCGAGCCTACGGCTCGTCCATCCCGCATCTCGACGTTCATCAGATTGGCCGTGTCGTCGTGCCCGACCCCGGAGATCCGGTCCGAAAGCGCATCGGCAAGGAAGGGGCGATGGTCGCCGAGCTCCGTCACGCTGCCGTGGCGAAGGAACGCGAGGCGCGCACGCTCGTCGAGGGCGCCATCGAAGAGGCGGCCTGATGGCAATGGTGGTCGCCATCGGCGAGCCCGTCAACGACGCCGAGCGTCTGGCAGTCGCGTGCCGGCGGGACCTCAAGCCCTGCAGCCGCTCCATCTGTGACGGGTTTGGTGTCTCTTCTGACGGCGCCCGCCGCGTCAAAGGACACCCAGCCGTGCCCGTGCTCCGGCGGAAGGAGAGGACCGTCGCCGGCGACTTTCTGCCCACCGCTGACCCTTGCCGCACGGTCCGCGCCGAGCACTCGGAGCCCGACGCATGAAGGTCAAGGCCATTCCCAGCGCCTGGATGCGCCGAGACGGACGACGCCTCGACTGCGGCCCGTACATGTCCGGTGCCCTCGAGGCCAGGATCCGGTTGGAGGAGCTGACTTGCCGGAAGGAGAGGCTGGCGGATCTGACAGCTGGTCACGAGGGTGGCATCTTCAACGGCCCGCACTTCTCCCGCAGATTCGTCGAAGGTCCCGAGCACGGCGTTCCGTTCCTCGGGAGCGCCGCGATGCTCCAGGCAGACCTCAGCACTCTGCCGTACCTCCGACGGCGGGATGCTGAGTCAGCGAAGCTCTCCTACCTCCGCATCGAACCTGGAATGACCCTGATCTCGTGCTCTGGCACGATCGGCCGAATGGTCTACGCGCGGCCGGATATGAACGGCATGTGGACGTCGCAGCACGTCATGAAGGTGGTCCCGGACTCGAGGAAGGTTAACCCGGGCTACGTCTACGCCTTCCTGAGCAGCAAGTTCGGCGTGCCGCTGGTGACCTCGGGCACCTACGGTTCGATCATCCAGTCCATCGAACCGGAGCACATCGCGGACCTCCCGGTGCCGCGACTCGGCCGTGATGTGGAGCGGACGGCGCATGAACTCGTCGAGATCTCCGCCGTCCGCAGGTCCGAAGCCGCATCGCTACGGGCCACGATTGTTCAGAAGGTGACCAAGAGCCTGAGCTGGAGCCATCGGACCACCAGCGACCTCTGGACCACTTCGAGGTCGTTGATTCTCCAGAGGCGACTTGATGCGTTCCACCACGCATCGGGGATCCGCGCCGCCCGCGAATGCCTGGCCTCGGGCCCCACTCAGCGCCTGGGCGACGTCGTCGATGAGGTCTTCGAACCAAACCGCGGCGCCCGTCGCAAAGTGGAAGACAAGGCGTATGGCGTACCGTTTCTATCGTCGTCCGAGGTCTTCCGTCTCGACCCAGTCGGCGACTACCTCATTTCCAGATCCCGGACTCCCGATCTCGAGCGACAGCTCGTCACCGAGAGGGACCTCCTCCTACCTCGTAGTGGCCAGCTCGGCGGCATCATCGGCCGGGCCGTTCTCCCGATGCCCTCCTATTACGGATCCGCTGCATCCGAGCACCTCGTGCGAATCCGGTGCAAGTCGCGCGAGGACGCATTGTTCGCTTGGGCAGTGTTCGCGACCGAGCCCGGCTACTACGCGGCAATCGGGACAGCCTTTGGTTCTTCCATACCGAGCCTCGACTGCTCGCTCCTGGCGGATCTGCGAATCCCGTGGTGGACCGGCAAGAAGCGCGAAGAGGTCGTTACTCTCGTCGGCCATATGGTCGAAGCGCTCTCGCGAGCGATCGGTTCTGAGCGGCAGGGAGTCTCACTCGTCGAGCGAGCCATCGAGGAGGCGGCCTGATGGCAGCGGTGGTCCCTATCGGCGAACCCGTGAACGACGCCGAGCGTCTGGCGATCGCGCACCTTCGGGATCAACTTCCCGGAAGCTACCTCATCTTCCACAACTTCGAGATCCGTCGTGGCGGCGAGTCCTTCGAAGTGGATATCGCCGTACTGACACCGCACGGCTTGTACCTTGTCGACGTCAAGGGCACACGCGGGCTCATCGATGTCTATGGGCCCAAGTGGTATCCGGAGGGGCGCCAGCCCTTCACTTCGCCACTCCTGAAGCTGCGGGGGCACGCGCGAACGGTGAAGGGCATTCTCACCGAGAGCCAACCCGGCCGCCGCGACCTTGATGGCGTGTTCGTCGAAGCGGTGGTGCTCCTGACCGCCCCAGACGCACACCTGGTCGACCAGGGCAGCCGCGACAGCGAAAACGTCACCACCCTCAAGAAGGCCGCGTCGTTCTTCCAAAATGCGAGTCGACTCCCGGCGCGCTTCGAGAAGAACATCTCGCGCCTGCACGGCATGGTGCGCAGCGCCCTGGTCGGTGTCGCCAGGTCTCGCTCGGGCCCCCTGGTGCTTGGTGATTGGGAGGTGGTGGAGCGACTCGGCGCCAGCGACACTTTCACCGAGTACCGCGCCATCAACACTTTCGCGGGCAAGCGGGGCGGCACGGCGTTGCTGCGAGCCTACCAAGCCGACCCCTACGTGACGGACCCGGACCAGCGCGAGCGGCAGAAGGCCCGGATCGCCAACGCCTTCTTCGCGCTCAACCGCCTCCCCGGGCACCCGTTCATCGCCGGTGCCAAGAGCTTCTTCGCGACCGAGAGTGAAGACCGTTACGTGCTGGTCACCGAGGACGTTTCGGGTCAGGCGCTGCGCCTGCACATCGACAAGCCCGCGCTGGCGCTGACCCTCGACCAGAAGCTACGGGTCGCCAGGGAGCTGCTCGAGGCGCTTGCGTTCTGCCACGCCCACGAAGTCGTCCACCGCGACCTCTCACCGAGCACCATCCTGCTCGGCAGCGACGGGCACATCCGGCTCACGGGCTTCGATCACGCTCGCGCCGGGACAGACCGGAGCCTCACGATCGCCGCAGAGATCGCTGAGAAGATCGACGCGAACTACGCGGCTCCCGAGACGTGGAAGGAGCCGGCCAACGCGAGCCCCTCCTCGGACGTCTTCGGTGCCGGTCTGGTGCTCTTCGAGCTGTTCACCGGGCACCGGCCGTTCGGCTCGCCGACGGAGCTCTTCGATCAGGGCGGCGTGTTCCCGGTGAAGCCGTCGACGCACCGGGCCGAGATCGCGCCGCCTCTCGACGCCTGGCTGCAGCGGCTCTGTACCTTCGACCCGGGCCAGCGGCTCACCTCGGTCGCGGCGCTTCAGGCCCTCGACCAAGCGTTGGCCGCCTCAGTCCCCAGCGAGCCCGACGTCGCGCCGCCACCGGCCGAACTTCCACCCCCACAGCCGCCTTCCACGCAGCCGCCGGCCATCGACTGGACCGACGTCGCGAGGGGCACGCTTCTCGCCGGCAAGCTCGAAGTCCAGGCCAAGCTGGGACGCGGCACCTTCGGCGTGGTCTACAAGGTCGTCGACACGCTGGGCGACGTGACGCGGGCGCTCAAGATCATCCTTCGCGATCGTCACTCGACCCTCGAGCGGCTCAAGAAGGAGTACAAGACCCTCGTCCACCTGCCCGAGCATCCGCACGTCGTGCGCGTCATCGACGCGAACGTGCTTCCGGGCGACGGTCCGCCGTACCTGCTGTTCGAGTACGTGGACGGCGAGGACGTCGGCGACCTCATCCGAGATGCGCGGTTCGCGCCCGAAGACGCCCTCGTGCTCTTTCGGCAGGTAACACAGGGGCTCGTCCACCTCCACCGTGAGGGCGTCTACCACTGCGACATCAAGCCCTCGAACCTGCTCTGGACGGTGCGGGGAGCCAAGATCATCGACTTCAACGTCGCCGTGCGGACCGAGGACAACGGGCACGGTGGCGGCTCCCGCCGGTACCTCCCGCCCGACCTCGATCTCTCCGCGACTCCGTCGCCGAGTGAGCTGGTGGACCGCGATCTTTATGCACTGGGCCTCACGGTCTACGAGGCGCTGACCGGTGTCTATCCCTGGAAGTCGATGTCGCCTCCGCCGGCCACGAACGCGCACGACCCACGCGAACTTCCCGGTCTCTCGAACCTGGCCCCCGAGCTGACGGGCGTGGTGCTGAAGGCCATCGCGCCCAAGCGCGCCGACCGCTTTGCCTCAGCCTCGGCGCTGCTCGAGGCACTGGAAGATGTCACGCGCGCACGACGAGAGCCGACGGCCGATAGCTCAGACTCGCTGCTCGTCCCGGAGATCGGCGGCAACATCCCGCCGAACACCAATCCGTTCGTAAACTACCTGCTCACGCTGTATAGCCAGAGCCCTCAGACCAACGCAGGCACCCGCGGCCTCGATGACCTCGGACGCCGCACCTATGTGCCCACCCTGCTTGACGACCGGCTGATGCCCGATGTCATCGCCGGCAGGTTTAAGCTCGTTCTGATCACCGGCAACGCCGGGGACGGCAAGACCGCCTTCTTGCAGCAGCTTGAGGTGCAGGCCGGCGAGCAGGCACAGCTCGTGTCGAGCGAGGCGCTGCTGAATGGCCGACGCTTCAGGACCGTTCAGCGGACCTTCCTGACGAACTACGACGGCTCTCAGGACGAAGACACCCGGGGCAACGATGAGGTGCTTCGCGAGTTTTTCGCTCCCTTCAAGGGGGACGACCCGTTGGCCTGGCCCGACAAGGAGACGCGCCTGGTCGCAATCAACGAGGGCCGGCTGGTCGACTTCCTGCAGACGGAGCGGGCCGCCTTCCCGGCATTGCTGCGCATTGCCGAGGAGGGCCTCCTGACCGGCGCCGGCGCCAATGGCGTCGCGGTGGTCAACCTGAACCTCCGCAGCGTGGTGGCCAACGGGGACGGCCCACGCGGGGAGGTCGACTCGATCCTCGTGCGTCAGACGCTGCTCCTGACCCATCCGAAGTTCTGGGGCGCTTGCCACAGCTGCGATCTCAAGGAGCGCTGCTATGCCCTCCACAACGTGCAAACGTTTCAAGATCGCACGGCCGGGCCGCAGGTGCTGGAGCGGCTAAAGACGCTCTACACCCTCACGCACCTTCGCGGGAGGCTGCACATCACGCTGCGGGATCTTCGCTCTGCGCTCGCATTCATGCTCACATCCGCCCGCGACTGCGCCGAGATTCACAAGCTCTACGCGGACGGCCGGCGTGATGAGATCGCGGCTGCCTTCTACTTCAACGCGTGGATGGGCGCGGAGTCGGCGACAGTCGACCGGCTACTCACTTTGCTTCGGGATGTGGATGTTAGTGCAGCGGGTGACCCACGCCTCGACCGCGGCCTCGATTTCGTGAGCCCGTCCCAAGACAGGAGCCGCTTCGGCTTTGCCGACCGCGGCCGCTATGACCACGAGGTGTTGCGAGCGCTCTACGAGAATCTTCCGCGAGACTGTTCCGGCAAACCCACGCCCCACCGGACGGAAACTCATCGGCGCTACGTCGCCATGGCGCGCAGGCGGGCGTTCTTCGAGCGACGCGACGGCGGCTGGCGCGCGATGCTCTCGTACCGCTCAGGCGATCGAATGCTGAAGATGGTGAGCCGGGAAGCCATGCCCGAGCTCGCGCTCCCCGAGGTGCTGCAGGCCATCAACCGGGGCGAGGGGCTGTTCGACCCTACGCGCCTCTCGGGCAGCCTCGCGCTCCAGGTCCGCCAGGTCGAGCACGGCACGATCCGGTCGTATCGGCTCTACGACGTCAGCCGCTTCCAGCTCGGCGTTCGCGACGCCGCGAGCCGGGCACGGTTCGTCGAGCACATGCCGGGCGCGCTCGTGCTCCGCTACGACGATCAGGACAACCAGGCGGAGCTCGTCATCAATCTCGACGTGTTCGAGATGCTGGAGCGTCTCAACCACGGCTACCGGCCGAGCCTCGAGGAGGAACAGGGCTACTACCTGAGTCTGGCAGTCTTCAAGAACGTCCTCGGATCGGCGCCCTACCAGGAGGTGCTGCTGACGACTACCGGCCACGACTTCTACCGTGTAGAGCGCCATGAAGATGGGCGCCTCGAGATGGCCCACTTACCACTCCAGGCGCCCGCGGCGCTGACGCGCGGAGCGATGGATGCACCTCCCGGGGTGGCCGAGGAGATGCGCTGATGGGCTTGTCGAGCAAGGACCGCGCGTTCAACTCCAAAAAGGTGTCCTACCTCGACTTCAAACAGCTCGAGATGGACCGCGTGCTGACGGCGCTGTTCGCCCGCCTCGCACACAACGGCTTTCCGAGCCGTCTCAAGCGCCGCTTCGAGCTCTCGGTGGAAGCTTTCGTGGACGAGTTCCTCGAGCACCCGGAGTGGTTTACGGGCTTCACGCAGTACCGGGAAGTCCTCGAGCGGTGGGTCGAAACCCACCTCATGGACGTCGTGAACCGGGGGAAATCGAACCAGGCGGTGGCCGCGCCTCGCCCGCTCCACGGGTTCACATACCGCTTCCGCAACCCGAAGCACTCGCGCGACTACGGGGCGGCGCAGCATCTCTACGAGACGCTCTACCACTCGCGAAAAGGCGCTGGGCAGGCTGCGATCGAGCAGCTGAACCGGTTCTTCTTCCAGGGACACGACAAGGTCACGGGAAGGACGGATGGTGCGGCTGTCCTCGACGTCGAGACGCAGGCGCTCTTGCGTCTCACGGAGCAGGTAGAAGACGCACCGGACACCCGCAGCGGCCGCGACAGCTTCACGCCGCTGTGCATCGGGGCGGCCGACCTCCTCGCCGAGGACATCAAGCGCTTGCTCTTCTACGAGCGGCATATCCCACGTTCGGTGATGGTCGACTACCTAAAGGTTCTGCTCGCCTTCCACCTGGCGCTCTACCATCTGCGCCTGTTCAAGCTCCTCCCGGCCTTGGTAAAGCGGAAGGGGGCGGACCCGATCTGCGCGCCGAGTGCCTGCCCAGTAGACCCGCGGAGCGCTGACAATCCGCACGGCGACTGCCCGTATCGCGTGGGGCTGTTCGTCGATGTCGCGGGCCAGCCCGAAAGAGCCGCGGCGCAATTGGCCGTGCGGAGCGCCGACTTGCACTACCGGCGCATCCCTTCGTTCGTGAAGGCCTACTTCTCATTCAAGAAGCTTGACGAGTTCGGCGAGTCGATGGTCAGGACGGGCAAACTTCATCGGCCCAAGGGCGAGGAGCTCGGCGTCCCTGAGGTGCTTCAGCTGCTCGAACCGCTGCACAAAGACGAGCGTGCGAAGTTTTTCGGCGCACGAGTTTACGCGCTCGTCCAGGACTCCGCGGGCAACACCGAGTCCGACCTCGACCCGGAGCTCAAAGCGGTCCTCGACCTCAAGCTCTCGGAATTCGACACCTACGTCGAAATGCTCGTGGCGCTACGTGGCAGGTTCCATCGCCAGTACATCACCGAGTGCATCGACTCATTGCTCATGAAGAACCGCCCTGGAGCGCTCATCGCGCAGGGGCGGACGAAAGGAGCTGCACGGCGCTTCGTGCTCGACAGCCGCCTTCTCGAGGTCTTGCTGCAGATCGCGGTGCTGCATCAGGACACGCCGAGCGGGCCCTTCTACACCGGCGAGATGCGGATCGAGGCACTGCTGACCTGGCTGCGCGAACGCTACGGACTGCACATCGACCGCTTGCCTCGGGGAGATGGCTTTGGCGCCCCCAGCATCGAGGACCGAGCCGCGCTGCGCGGGAACGCGGCCGCCTTCACAGCCCGCCTGCGTGAGGTCGGGTTCTATCGCGACCTCTCCGACGCCTACGTCTCCCAGACGGTAACGCCGCGCTATCGCATCGAGCCCCCGAATGGCACCAACGGGGGGATGCCATGAGCCAGGGCCTCCGCACGATCCAGCCTCACGATCTGGCCGCCGAGCTCGAGGTCGAGCTCTTCCCACGCCTCGCCGAGCTCCTGCGCTTGCGCGGCCGAGGGCACTGCATGCGCCTCACCGATCTGGACCGCGATCTCATGGTGCGGCTATGCGGCCGCTTGCGTGCCGAGGTCCCCGAGGCTCAGGTCGTCATCCTCGGCAACGGGCACAGCTCGACGCCTCCAACGCTGACGGTTACCTCAACGAAGCTCGTCGAGCTTCGCAACCCGCTGCCGGATGGCGCGCAGCGACCACCACTCCTCGTGTTCATCCCGAACGACGTTCGGGCTGCCGCCGAGGACAGTTTCGGTATCGCGACCTTCGAGGACGTTTCGTTGGGTGACGTCTACACGCGCCTCCGCAACCGCCTGATTGGGGACCTACCAGCGGCGATTCGAGGTGCCGTCGCCGAGGGCCTTCGCAGGCTCGAAGGCGACACGCCCTGGCCCTTCGCCGAGCCCTTGTCAGTAGTGCGCTTTCTTCTGACAGCGAAGATGAATGGCGGGGATCCGGAGGCTGTAGGTGCCGGGCTGTTCGAGCTCGCCTTGGTACCGGACTTCGAGCTCTTGGCCGATCCGACCAAGGCGCCTGCCCGCATCGCACTGAACCGCGACGCGGTACGCACGCTGACCTGGTCCGGACGCTCCGAGCGCGGTCGCGTGCTGGAGCTGGGGCTGAAGAAGGGGTCATTGCAGGGCCAGCTTGGCGAGTTCCTAAGCGACGCGGGCGTCGAGGACCCGCGCGAGTGGACGCGCCGAATCGTTCTGGACCGAGCTTGCTGGAGGTTCGCTTTCCATCGTTGGGAGTTCGAGGAGAATGCCAACGAGCAGGGTCACGTCTTCATTGGCGATGTCGTGGTGGAGCTGCCAACGGTCGGCGACAGCCCCTCCGACTCGAAGCTTCAGGAGCTCAAGGCCGACGAGAAGATCCTCGTCGTGGGCAAGGGCGGGCTCCGCAAGTTCAACGTGGGATTCCGCGTTGATCCGCACCCGTCACGGGTCGAGGGCCTCACAAAATTCGTCGCGCAAGTGATCTCTAAAGAGACCGGCCCTGTCGGGCTCGTTCGCAGCAGGAAGGCGTGGACCTCCTCCCGGCTCACCGCGACGATCGACCTGAATAGTCTTCATAAGGTCGATTGGGAAGAAGGCTGGCACTTCGTTCGGGTGCTCGCACAGACCGAGGATGGCGAGCTCATCCCCCTGATCGACGAGAGTGGTCACGCGCTGCCGTGGGCTGTCGACGACGAAGACGCCTCCGTTCCGCGGCCCAACGAGAGCGACCTCTTCTACGTCGTTACGGAGGTTGACGAGCCACCCCCGCCACCGCAGCGAGCCGTGCCGAACGACGACAGTTTGGAGCACGCGCGACTCCGCCTGGAGTTCAGCGCCGTCGTGGACGGCCGGGATCCATCTTCCATCGCGCCTCAGAGTGCTGCCTGGGCAGAGCGACGGCACGGCCAGGCGTCCGGCTCTGAGATGCTGGAGGTGCAGTTCGGTCGGGATGGGACAGTCCAGGTGTCCGTCTCTCGAGCTCTGAAGAGGCTCGAACAGGCGATCCTGGCGGCCCCGACCGGGCCTGTCGCCTGGCGCATCGCCGTTCGGATGGGGCAGCCCGACAAGCCGACGGTCGAGGAAGCACGATGGCCGTCCGCGGATGAGTGCCGCGACTTCCTCGAAGCCCGAACGGCATGGTTCGAGGCGGTCCGTTCTGGCGCGAGCGAGCTCGTCACGCAGGCCGCCGATCTCCTGGCGCTCCGGCCGCTGGCGGTGGCGTACGCGGGCGCGTACCAGAGCCTCATCGCGGCGCTCCTCCGGCGCGCCGAAGCGAGTGACAGCCTCGAAGGGAAGGCTGCTCTCGCAGACCTCTGGCGCATGCTCACTTTGGACACGGTGACCGTCGCGGTCATCGACCATCGCGGCCGTCGGCGCGAGGCCGCCCTCGTGGCGCCGACGCATCCGCTCCGTGTTCTTTGGTTCGCAGCGTGGGCAGAGACCGGAGCGCAGTGGCTCGAGGCGGCCCGCAAGGGCCCGGCCGAGTTCGTGATGGCCACGAGAGATGCGCTTCTAAAGCAGCTCGCTCCAGTCGCTCACCCGCCGGTTCTCGCCACTCCGGGCGGGCAGTCTGTGAGCGGGCGACTGATGACCCCAATCGACAACCTGGCACCGCACTGGACCCTCTACGCGCCTGCCCACGAGCCGGACCCGCGTGGTCTCCTCGGGGAGGTTTGTTCCGCATTTGGTCTCCCGGAGCCGGGAATTGGCGGTGCTGCGATCGACGGTGAAACCCTCGCTGCCCGTGTGCAACGCTATCTGGTCCAGCACCCGTACATCACCACGCTCATCATCAACGCGTTCAATCCGGGCCGCGCCGGCGTCCTTGCGGAGATGTTGCTCGCGCTGCAACGCCAGCCGGTTTTCAATGACATCCGGTACGACGTTCGGCTGTTCGTTCCCGATGCCGACGCCCCAGGAGTCGGCGAAGGGCTCGCCGAGCTGCTCTCACCGTCGGGAAGCCAGAGCGGCCGGGAGGCGGACGCGTTCGCAACGCCCGGTAGCGATCACCTTCGGCCGAAGCTCGCGCTGGGCGTTCGCAGCACGTCGGACTTCCGCGCCAACCCGGACCGGTTCTCCGCCCACCTCACGTTCCTCTTCGACCTCTTCCCCGCAGGGGAGGTTGGCGCGACCAACGCATCGATGCGTGAGTCGGCGGCCCCCGTCCACGGACTCCTGCAGGACTACCACGTCGACTACCAGGAGGACGACGCGACGATCGCCTGGCGGCGCACGCCGCGCCACGGCATCGCGTTACCGCTCGCTGGCAGCGAGGAGCTGACCGATCTGCTGTCGACGCTCCCGGCGATGATCTCGAATGCAACGTCCGCAGTGGCCACGGGTCAGGCGGGAATCGACATGCGGCCGGTCATCGCCCTCGCCCTCGACGCCACGGACCGCGCGCTGCTGTACCAGGTCCACGAGGTGAGCGACTGGGTGCTCACCCTTGACCGCAACATGGGAATCGAGTTTTTCGATCACGGTGGCCGACGGGACCGCCCCGATTACCTCATCGACCACTCCCCCGACGTCGGCGCATCACTCGGGCATCGCCTAACGATCACGTCTCGCTCGGTCGCAGAGCTTGAGGCGATGCTGGTTCCGGTCCTGGAGGCCTATGGCCTCCAGGCAGACGGCCAACACGCAGTTGCCGTGCTCGACCAGCTTCGTTCGCTTTCAGGCCGGCTCGCGCTCAAGCTCATCTCGGCGCCGTCGCAACGCGCGGAAGCGCTGGGCCTCGCGCTGTCGCGCATGTACCTGGAGCACCAAGGGGCGTTCCAGAGCCAGATCGCGGTCCCGCTGGACGCTCACCTCGAGCTCTACCGGTCGCTGAAGCAGATCGCCGACGAGCTTGGGAACGACGTCAGCTTCAAGCGGACAGACTTGGGCCTCTTCGACCTCAACGCCGCTGAGCGCACTATCACCTGCCGCCTAGTCGAGGTGAAGTGCTACACCGCCGTCGGCGACCTGGCCGCCTACACCGCGCTGAAGGATCGGATCACGATCCAAATCGCGCAGAGTCAGGAAGTCCTTTCCACGCACTTCGATCCGCTTCGAGGTCCGGTCGATCGAGCGGACCGCCTCATCAAGACGCGGGAGCTCGTCGCGCTGCTGGAGTTCTACCTCGACCGCGGCGTGCGCTACGGAGTCATGGACGGGCGCGCTGCCGAAGAGGCGCGCTTCCTATTGCGCTCGCTCGAAGATGGGTATCGCCTCGTTTTCACGCGAAGTGCCATCGTCTTTGATTTCGAGAAAGACGGAACCGAGATCGAGCACGAAAACGGTGTCGAATTTCATCGGGTGGGTGTGAGCCTGATCCGCGAGCTCGTTGACGCGGCCGTACCAACGCCAGAGGAGATGGCTGCGGGCGTCGAAGATGCCCAGTCAGAGACACCGCCAGCAGAACGCGGCGAAGCGGAGCTTACCCGTCGTCGTCACCGCGCTCCGAGCATTCCGACTCTCGAGGCCGCGGCGTTTCTCGGAGGCAGCCGCGAGCGCACGGTGTCCTGGGACGAGCTTGTGTCGCCCCGCGGGCGCGACGAGGCGCTGGCGCCCAAGGAAGGGGAGGTCGATAGAGCTCGGGCAGAGAACCCGTCGCCGACTTCATCTACGCCCGGCCGCGACGGCGAGCTCTTGCCTGATTCGGTGACGCCTGCGTCGCCGCGCCCCGGCACGCCCTCGGAGCCGCTCGTTCCGGCGGCAACCGCCGACCTGGTGCCGAGCAAGCCCGTGTCCGCGCCTCCGACCGACGAGGAGGGCTTCGGCGCGCACCGCGAGGCCGCCCGGACGGCTGGAGATGGCCCCGCCTACGACATCATGCTCGGTGTCGCCGGGGCTTCGCCGCAGTACGGCATCCTTGGAGAGGTCGCCGGCCGAACCGTCGCGCTCGACCTCAACCAAACCCACACGATCAGCCTCTTCGGGGTCCAGGGAGGAGGCAAGAGCTACACGCTGGGCACGGTGGCGGAGATGGCGTCGTTGCCCATCGACGGCATCAACCGGCTTCCCCAGCCGCTCGCGACTGTCATCTTCCACTACAGCCCGACTATGGACTACGCGCCGGAGTTCACCTCGATGGTGGCCCCGAACAGCGACGCGGCTCAGGTCGCCACGCTTCGAGAGAGGTACGGGGCTGAGCCTCGTGCGCTCGAAGATGTTCTGCTGCTCGTGCCCGCCGACAAGCTCGAGGAGCGCCGCGCCGAGTATCCGGCGATCGAGATCCGACCCCTGCAGTTCGCCGCCGCGGAGCTCCAGGCTAGCCACTGGCGCTTCCTGATGGGTGCCGTCGGCAACCAGGCGACGTACATCCGGCAGCTCAACCGCATCATGAAGCAGCTGCGCGACGACCTGACGCTCGCGGGGCTCAGGAAGGGCATCGACGACTCGCGCATGCCCGAGCACATCAAGGAGCTCGCGCACGGACGCCTCGAGCTCGCCGAGGAGTTCATCGACGACAACACGCACCTCGGCGAGGTGATCAGGCCGGGCCGCTTAGTCATCGTCGACCTTCGCGACGAGTTCATGGAGAAGGACCAAGCCCTCGGGCTCTTCGTCGTGCTGCTCCAGCTTTTCGCCGAGGTCACCTTCGAAGGGCGGAAGTTCAACAAGCTCGTCGTGTTCGACGAAGCGCATAAGTACATTGAGAGCCCCGACCTCGTTGCCGGCCTCGTCGAGGTCGTCCGCGAGATGCGGCATAAGGGCACGAGCATCATGGTCGCGAGCCAGGACCCACCTTCCGTCCCAGTGCAGCTCATCGAGCTCTCGACCCAGATCATTCTCCACAAGTTCAACTCGCCGGCGTGGCTGAAGCACATCCAGAAGGCCAACGCGGCCCTCGGCGGTCTGACGCCGGAGAAGATGGCCCACCTACGGCCCGGTGAGGCCTTTGTGTGGTCCAGCAAGGCTACCGACGATGCCTTCACCAAGGGGGCAGTCAAAGTGCGCTGTCGACCTCGCGCCACCGAGCACGGTGGAGCCACCAAGACCGCAATCAGGTAGCCAAGAACCGCAGCCCTCAAGAATGTGAGCCGGGGCGCCAATCCGAGGGCGCCCCGGCTTCCTGCCGCCTACTCCGCCTGCTGCCGGATCTTGTGCCGCTCGATCTTGAGGTCCTCGACGACGAAGTCGCGCACGGTCTTCGTCTCGCCGTCCTTCTGGTAGGTGCGCTCGCGGAAGTGACCCTTGACCTTCACACGGTCGCCCTTGCCGACCAGGCGGGAGAGGCGGTTCCAGTCATCGCAGCGGATCCAGCGGGTGACGTCGTTGCCCTCGGCGTCCTTCTTGCTGACGGCGATCGAGAAGGTCCGGACCTCGCGTTCGGGGGTGGTGAACTCGCGCTCGACCATGTCGTCGATGATCGGGTCGTAGAACTGCTTCGTGACCTGCTTGCCGGGGATGGTGCGGGTCTCCGGGTCTCCGCCGACGTTGCCGTAGAGGGTGATTGCGGTCTGGCTGGTCATCTGCTTTCTCCTTTGGTTGTGGTTTCCGTCCAACACGGACCGGTGGGAGCCCGGGGTGAACGAAGCCCGGACGGCAAGGCCGCGCCGCTTGACGTCAGTCGGCGCGCCGCAGGCTTGGCCTTGCGGCCGGGCGCACCTCGGGGACGATTTCCGGGACGTTGGACGGGGACCGCGACGGAAGGAGAGGGATGACGAGCCCGCACTTCGCGCTCTAGACGTCGGTGGAGATTCGAGGACGAAGAGGCACGGGCCGCTCCAGGGTGACTGGCTGGGCGAGCACGACGCCCCGGAGGAGACGAGGGGCTCGCGCGCAGACCGGTTGGGGGCACCCTGGAGCGAGGGGCGAGCGGCGTGACAGCGGTCTTTGGCTGGCGCGGCGCTCGCCTGCCCTGCCTCAGGCAGTCCTGCGGCGGACGGTCTTCGCCAGGGGAGTATCGTCGCGTGATGGAGAGTCTCGAACACGAGCAGCCAGCGCCGGAACTACCCCAGCCCGCGGTCGTCGCCGCCTGGGTCGAGAATCACCGGCGGTTCCTCGCGTTTCTCGAGCGCCGAGTCGAGAGTCGGGCTGCCGCGGAGGAGATCCTGCAGGAGGCGTTCGTGCGCGGACTCGAGCAGGCGGGAGAGATTCGCGATGAGGAGCGGGCGGTGGCCTGGTTCTACCGGCTGCTGCGAAACGCGGTGGTCGACCACTATCGCCGACGCGGCGCGGAGGCGCGTGGCCTCGAAGCGCTGGCGCGCGAGCTCGGGGACGCGAGCGAGCCGCCGCCGGAGATCGAGGCCGCCCTCTGCCACTGCTTCGAGGCGCTGCTCCCGGCGCTCCGTCCGGAATACAGCGAGATCCTGCGCCGGGTCGACCTCGAAGGAAGCCGGCCGGCCGATTTCGCCCGCGGGGCGGGCCTCACCGCCAACAACGCCATGGTCCGGCTCCACCGGGCGCGCACGGCGCTGCGGGCCGATCTCCAACGCTCTTGCCGCACCTGCGCCGACCACGGCTGTCTCGACTGCAGTTGCGGTGTAAGGGTTTCGCGCTAGGACCGTCTGCTTCAGTCGAGGAGGGAAGATCGAAGCCATGAGCGCACACGACGACCCCAACCGCCACGAGCATTCTCACCCGACGCATTCGACGACCACGCAGCCGACCGCCACGGGCGCCCTGGACCCGGTTTGCGGCATGACGGTGGATCCCGCGACCTCGAAGCACCGTTCCGAGCGCGGTGGCGAGGTCGTCCACTTCTGCTCGGCGGGTTGCAAGGCGAAGTTCGACGCCGATCCGACGCGCTACCCGCTCGCGGGGAAGCCGGCGGCGACGACCTCGGCAAAGGCAGCGACCGAGCCTCACCTGCAGCCTGCCGGTTCCGGCGACGCCCCGCAACCCAAGGCCGCACCGGCGGAAGCCTCGCCGGGCGGCACGAAGTGGACTTGCCCCATGCACCCCGAGGTCGAAAGCGACCGGCCCGGAGCCTGCCCGAAGTGCGGCATGGCCCTGGAGCCGGTGATGCCGGCGCCGCTCGCCACCAGGACCGAGTGGACCTGCCCGATGCACCCGGAGATCGTGCGCGACGCGCCGGGCAGCTGCCCGATCTGCGGCATGGCGCTCGAGCCGCGCGTAGCCACGCTCGAGGAGGGGCCGAGCGCGGAGTACCTCGACATGCGGCGCCGCTTCTGGGTCTCCGTGCCGCTCGCCCTGGGCACGCTCGTGCTGGTCATGGGCGACGCCTTCCTCCCGGGCACGCCGGTCGCGAGCACCCTGTCGGCATCGACCCGGCTCTGGCTCGAGATGCTCTTGGCGATCCCCGTCTGTACCTGGGCCGCCTGGCCGTTCTACGAACGCGCGGTGGCCTCGGTGCGCCACCGCAGCCTCAACATGTTCACGCTGATCGGTCTCGGCGTCGGCGTGGCATTCGGCTTCAGCCTGGTGGCGACCCTGGTGCCCGGGATCTTCCCGGCGACCTTCCGCGACGCCAACGGCCACGTACCCGTCTACTTCGAGGCGGCGGCGGTGATCACGGCGCTCGTCCTGCTCGGGCAGGTGCTCGAGCTCAAGGCACGGGGCGCGACCGGCGCGGCGATCCGCAAGCTGCTGGGACTCGCAGCCAAGAGCGCCCGCCGGCTGCGCGAGGATGGCGTCGAAGAGGACGTGGCGCTCGAGCTCGTCGCGGTAGGCGACCGGTTGCGCGTTCGCCCCGGAGAGAAGGTTCCGGTCGACGGCGTCGTGCTCGAGGGCACCAGCGCGATCGACGAGTCGATGGTCTCGGGCGAGCCGATGCCGGTCTCGAAGGGACCTGGCGACCCTGTCGTCGGCGCCACAATCAACGGCGCCGGCGGCTTCGTCATGCGCGCCGAGAAGGTCGGCTCCGAGACCCTGCTCGCGCGAATCGTCGCCATGGTCGCCGCGGCGCAGCGCAGCCGCGCGCCGATCCAGAAGCTCGCCGACCAGATCTCCGGCTGGTTCGTCCTCGCCGTCCTGGCGATCGCGGCCCTGACCTTCGCGGCGTGGGCGGTTCTGGGACCTGAGCCACGTCTGGCCCACGCCCTGGTGAATGCGGTCGCCGTGCTCATCATCGCCTGCCCGTGCGCTCTCGGGCTCGCGACGCCGATGTCGATCATGGTGGCGACGGGCAAGGCGGCCTCGATGGGGGTCCTGTTCCGTAACGCCGAAGCGATCGAGCTGTTGCGCAAGGTCGACACGCTGGTGGTCGACAAGACCGGCACCCTCACCGAGGGCAAGCCCAGGCTCGTCACCCTGCGACCGGCAACCGGATTCGACGAGAACGAGGTCCTGCGGCTCGCGGCGGCGATCGAGCGCGGCAGCGAGCATCCGCTGGCGGCGGCGATCCTCGCGGGAGCGAGTGAACGCGGTCTGGAGGCCGCCGAGGTCGTCGATTTCGAGTCACTGACTGGCAAGGGCGTGGCCGGGCTCGTCGCCGGCAAGCGTGTCGCGCTGGGCAACCTCAAGCTCATGGAGGAAAGCGGCGTCGACGTCACCTCGCTTCGTGACGAGGCGGAACGACTCCGGGGCGAAGCCCAGACGGTGATGTACCTCTCGGTTGGAGACCGCCTCGCCGGCCTGTTGGGGGTCGCGGACCCGATCAAGGCCACGACGGTCGAGGCACTTCGCTCCCTGCACGGCGAAGGGATCCGCATCGTCATGCTGACCGGCGACAGCCGAAAGACGGCGGAGGCGGTGGGTAGGACCCTCGGCATCGACACGATCGTCGCCGAGGTACTTCCCGACCAGAAGGTGCGCGAGGTCGAGCGGCTCCAGGCCGAAGGTCGCTTCGTCGCCATGGCCGGAGACGGCATCAACGACGCCCCCGCGCTCGCCCGCGCCGAGGTCGGCATCGCGATGGGCACCGGCACCGACGTCGCGATGGAGAGCGCAGGCGTGACGCTGGTGCGCGGCGATCTGCGGGGCATCGCCCGCGCCCGCAAGCTCTCGCGCGCCACGATGCGCAACATCCGGCAGAACCTCTTCTGGGCCTTCGCCTACAACGCCGCCGGAGTGCCCATCGCGGCCGGGCTGCTCTATCCCTTCACCGGCTGGCTACTGTCGCCCATGCTGGCGGCTGCTGCGATGAGCCTGAGCTCCGTGTCGGTCATCGCCAACGCGCTGCGTCTGCGCGCCTTCCGCGTCGAAGTCGGCGGCGGAGCGCTCGGAGCGCCGCCTGCGAGCCCGGCGAGCGGCCCCTCGGTTTCGTCAGGGTCGAATTGACAAGCGGCGCCCCCGGGCTCAGACTCTGCGCCGGCATGAGCTTGTTCGCCGCCTCGCCCACCGTACGCCGCCTCGCGGCAACGACCGCCCTCGCAGCGATCGCGGCGCTGGCCCTCGGCTTCTGCATCTGCGAGATGCCCATGCCGCGGGCCACGCACGCAACCGATGTGGCAGGCGAATGCCACGAGTCGGTCGAGGCGCCTGCGCAGCCGAGCCCCGACGGGGCCTGGAGCAGCGACTGCTGCTGCGCCGGCGATCCCCGGCTCCCCCCGGGGACACTCGAGGCGCGAGCACCGGAGGCGCAGCGCGGAGCGAGCCTGCTCGCCGCCGCCAGCGCCTTCGCCACGCGCTCCCCCGCGCTCGACCTGGCCAGCCTCACGCCGGCTCCACCTTGGCTGGTGGCGGCCTCGCCACCGCACGCACCCCCCCCCGCGTTCGTCCTGCCGCTTCGCGTGTGAGACGGAGCGTCGCCGCGCCCTCGTAGGGCGTGGCGACAGTTGTCTCCGTGCCCCGCCGGCGCTGCCGGTGGGGTTGCTCCGCACTCCACGATCGAGGAGGCCGCCCCGTGCCGACCGCCCCCGTTTTCGCCTTGGCGTCGCTGCTGCTGCTCGCCGGATGCACCGTCACCCCGCCACCCACGGCGGGTCGCGCCCAGAATCCGGCGAACCCTGACGCCGCCGAATCTCCCCGGTCGCCGTACGTACCGCCGCGCGCCACGGCCAACTCGGAAGCGCCCGAGGCGGCGCCATCCGGGCATGAGCATCACGAATCCGCACCCGGCGCTGAGTCCCAGGCGGTCGCCTACACCTGCCCGATGCACCCCGAGGTGCGCTCCTCCGAACCTGGAGCCTGCCCGAAGTGCGGGATGGCGCTCGTCCCGGTCGAGAAGGAGCACGGCGCGCCATGACCCGCGCCGCTCTCGCCCCCCTCGGTCTCCTGCTTTTCGCCGGCTGCGCCTCGGTCGATCCGCGGCCGACGTTCGACAGCGTCGCCGAGACCGTCAACGAAAGGTCCGGCGCCCAGGCGTCGTGGGCTCGCACGGAGACCGAAGAGGACGCCGCCGAGCAGGCCGCCGCGCGCCTGCTGGCCGACCCGCTCGATGATCGCTCCGCGGCGCAGATCGCCCTGCTCCGCAACCGTGAGCTGCTCGCCGAGATCGAGGAGCTGGGCATCGCCCGCGCCGACTACGCGCAAGCAACCCGGCTGGCCAATCCCGGTCTGTCTGCCTTCCGCCGGACGCCGAGCGAGGGATCGGGCACGAACATCGAGGTCGAAATAGTGCAGGACATCCTCGACATTCTCGTGCAGCCAGCCCGCAAGCGACTGGCCGCGGTCGAGCTCGAGGCCGCGAAGCTCCGCCTCGGCCAGACGATGCTCGACCTTGTCGCCGAAACGCGCGTCGCGTTCTTCGAGCTCGTCGCCGCCGAGGAGACATCCGACCGCGCGACGACCGTGCGCGACCTGACGGCGGCGGCGGCCGAGCTGGCGCGCCGGCAGCGCGACGCCGGAAACCTCGAGGTGCGCGAGATCGCGCTGTTCGAGGCCGCCGACGCCCAGGCGCTGGTGGATCTCACCCGGGCAGAGCTCGACGAAGGCGAGGCGCGGGAGCGGCTGAACGTGCTCCTCGGCCTCTCTGGGGCGGCGACCGAATGGACGGCGGCGCGCCACCTGCCGCCCCTGCCGGCCGCGGATCCCGATTCGGCCGGGCTCGAGCGCCGCGCGATCGAACAGCGGCTCGACCTCGGCGCGGCACGCTTCGGCGTCGACCTCGTCGGCCGCGCCCTCGCGCTCAAGCGCGGCACGCGCTACTTCCCGGTCGGCATCGAGGTCGGCCTCAACCAGGAGAAGGACACCGACGGGACGCGGCTGCGCGGGCCGCAGCTCGCGATCGCACTGCCCATCTTCGACACCGGGGCAGCCTCGATCGCTCGCCTCGAGGCCGAGCAGCGGCGAGCGCAGCGCCTGCTCGAACAGCTCGCCATCGAGATCCGCTCCGAGGTCCGGCTGGCGAGGGATCGCCTGATCGGCGCCCGGGCACTCGTAGAAGCGCACGAGGGGACCCTACTGCCGAAGCGCCGGGAAGTCCTCGAGCAGACCCTTCTGCACTACAACATGATGCTGCTCGGCGTCTACGACCTCCTGCTCGCGCGCCGCGAGGAGACCGAAGCCGAACAAGCGGCGACCGCCGCGCGCCGCGACTACTGGATCGCTCGCGCACGGCTCGAGCGCGCCGTCGGCGGCGCGCTCGCCGAGAGGGCAACGTCCGCCCTGGCACCGCCAGGAGACGGCTCGCCGGCCCCAATCGCTGAGCACAAGCACCCCTCGACCGGAGGCAACCGATGATTTCGCGCCGCACCTGGCTCTCTCGTGCCGCCCTGCTCGCGGCGGGCGCGGCCCTGCTCGATCGCGCCCGCCTCTCCCTGGGCGGAGGCGAGGCCCTCGCTCAGTCTCCGCACGCGGGGCACGGCCAGCCCGCCGATCCGCCCGCGACGCCGCCCCCCGCTCCGGCGGCGAGACGCGCCGCGCGCGGCCTGCCCTATACACCGGTCATAACGCCAAACGTACCGACCCTCCCCTTCCGCATGAATGGCGGAGTGAAGGAGTTCCATCTCGTTGCCGAGCCCGTCGAGGTCGAGTTCGCGCCCGGCATGAAGGTCAACGCCTGGGGCTACAACGGCACGTCGCCGGGCCCCACGATCGAGGCGGTCGAGGGCGATCGCGTCCGCCTGTTCGTCGAGAACCGGCTGCCGGAACACACCACGATCCACTGGCACGGCATCCTGCTGCCGGCGGGCATGGACGGCGTCGGCGGGTTGAACCAGCCGCAGATCCAACCGGGCGAGACCTACGTCTACGAGTTCACGCTGCGACAGCACGGGACGCACATGTACCACCCGCACGCCGACGAGATGGTCCAGATGGCGATGGGGATGATGGGCTTCTTCATCATCCACCCGAAGCGCCCCGAGCGGCAGATCGACCGCGACTTTTGCATCTTCCCGCACATGTTCTTCATTCGACCGGGAACGAAGACGCCCGACCCGTCCGTGATGCTCGACTTCAATCTCTTCACCTTCAACGGCAAGGCGTTCCCCGGCACCGACGCGCTGGTCTGCCGGCTCGGCGATCGGACCCGCATCCGGCTCGCCAACATCAGCATGACGAGCCACCCGATCCACCTCCACGGTCACCAGATGTGGGTCACGGAGACCGACGGCGGCCAGATCCCGCGCTCGGCCTGGTGGCCGGAGACGACGATCAACGTCATGCCGGGCACCACCCGCGCCTTCGAGTTCGTCGCCGACAACCCCGGCGACTGGGCGCTCCACTGCCACAAGACGCACCACACGATGAACGCGATGGGCCACGACATCCCGAACATGATCGGCGTCGATCAGCAGGGCGTCTCGCGTGAGATCTCGCGCCTGGTAGAGGGCTACATGGCGATGGGCTCCTCCGGCATGGCCGAGCACGCGGCGCACAGCGAGCACATGCCCGGCCTGCCCAACACGCTGCCGATGATGACCGGCACGGGGCCGTTCGGACCGATCGAGATGGGCGGCATGTTCACGGTGCTGAAGATCCGCGAAGGGATCACCAGCTACGAGGATCCGGGCTGGTACGACTACCCGCCGGGCACGGTGTCGTGGCGGGTCGACCCGGCGGCGCCGGAAAAGGAGCCGAGCCATGAGCACGGTGGGTAAGTGGATCGTCCGCCTCTTCGCCGTGGTCGGCGGAGTGGCGTCCGTCGCTGCGATCGGGTTCGCGCTCACCGGGATCTCGGCGCGCAAAGATCCACCCCGCGCCGAAGTCGTGATGGCGAGAGCCGCTCGCGGCCTGCTGATTCCCGCCAGCACGGCGCGGGCACGGAACCCGCTCCTGCCGACGCCCGAAGGGCTGCGCTCGGCCCGCACCCACTGGGCAGACCATTGCGCGTCCTGCCACGGCAACGACGGCAAGGGCGACACCAAGATGGGCCGCAACCTCTACCCACGGGCGCCGGACATGACGGCGCCCGCGACCCAGGAGCTCAGCGACGGCGAGCTCTTCTGGATCATCGAGAACGGCATCAAGCTGACCGGCATGCCGGCCTGGGGCACCGCTTCGCCCGAGGACGACGCCGAGACCTGGGAGCTCGTGCAACTCATTCGCCTGCTCCCCGCGCTCACCGAAGCGGAGCTCGCCGAAATGAAGCGTCACAACCCGATCTCGCGGGCCGAGCTGGAGCAGGAGCTCGAGATGGAGCGCTTCCTTGCCGGCGACGACGCTTCCTCCCCTCCGACCGCGCCTCACCACTGACCGCAACCGACCGTAGACCAAAGCCAGACAAGGAGAAGTCGAAATGAGAATGAACCGCAGCACCCTCGGTTGGACACTCGCCGCCGCCGTGGCGCTCGTCGGGGCCCCCGCCGTCGCGCACGAAGGACACCACCATAACGCCATGGGCACCGTGCGCGCCGTCGGGGCGGCGGAGCTCCAGCTCGAAACGAAGGACGGGAAGCTCGAGACGTTCGTGCTCACCGACGCGACGTCCTACAAGCGCGGCGACGCCGCGGCCCGGCGCGATGACGTCGCGGTCGGCGCGCGCGCGGTCGTGATGTACGAGGCCAAGGACGGCAAGAACGTGGCGATCGAAGTGAAGCTCGCCAAGTCCGAGCACGAGGGCCACGAGGGGCACGGCAGCCACGGCGGGGGAATGGCGGCGATGCCGGTCCCGACCTCGGCGGGCGCGCCGATCGCGGCCGACGAGGCCGCGGCCCTGCGCCAGGTTGATCCGCGCTTCGTCTGCATGGTCAACAACTCGCTCTTCGACAGCCCGCAGATTCCGGTCGAAGTCGGCGGCAAGACCTACTTCGGCTGCTGCCCGATGTGCAAGGAGCGCCTCGCGACCGACGCCGAAGCGCGCCAGGCGATGGACCCGGTGAGTGGACGCATGGTCGACAAGGCGGTGGCCGTGATCGGCGTGCTCCCCACCGGCGCGGTCGTCTACTTCGAGAGCGAGGCGAACCTCGCCGCGCACCGGGCGATGCTCGCCGGGCGGCAGCCGTCATGACGTCGCCCATCGGTGGGACGGCTGCTGGCCAGACCGCGAGGCATCACCTCGCGCGCGGCCCACGGACGCGCTGGATGTTTATCGCCGTCGCGGCGACCCTCCTGATCGCGCTGGCACCGGCCGCGTACGGCGAAGAAGCGGCAGTCGAGGCCGCGGCGCGCTTCGGCAAGGCTCTCGAGTCCGGGGACCGGGTCGCGGTGCTCGATTGCCTCGCGCCCGAGGTCGTGATCTTCGAGCATGGCGGTGCCGAGCTGTCGCGCGAGGAATACGCGAGCCATCACCTCGACGGCGATCTCGCCTACCTCGCGGAGATCGACGTGCGCGTCGTCGACCGCAAGGTCCTCGGCGGCGCGGACCGCGCGATCGTGCTGACGCGCACCGAGTCGAGCGGCCAGTCCAACGGAAAACCGGTGGCGTCCCGCGGCACCGAGACCCTCGTTCTCGAGCGCCGAGGCGAGCGCTGGCTCATCGTCCACGTCCACTGGTCGTCGGGTCGATCGAGCTGAGGCGCGCCATGACCGCGCGAGAAGACGTTTCCTACGTCCACGCCCTCCGCTACCGGTGGCTGACGCCGCTCTACGACGGCGTGGTCGCCGCGACCACCCGGGAGCGGACGTTCCGTGTCGCGACCATCGAGCAGGCGGGGCTGCGGCCCGGCCAACGCGTGCTCGACCTTGGCTGCGGCACGGGGACCCTGGCAATCGAGATGGCGCGGCGCTGCCCGGGGCTCCAGCTCTTCGGCGTCGACGGCGATGCCGAGGTCCTGGCCAAGGCGGAGCAGAAGGCGACACAAGCCGGCGTCGAGATCACCTGGCAGCTGGGTCTAGCGACAAGACTGCCGTATCCCGACGCCAGCTTCGATCGGGCCGTCTCGACCCTCTTCTTCCACCACCTGGCGGTCGAGGACAAGGTCTCGGCCGCTCGCGAGCTCCATCGGGTCCTCCGACCGGGCGGGCAGCTCCACGTCGCCGACTGGGGCCCGCCGACGAGCTGCCTGCAGCGGCTGCTCTTCCTCCCGGTCCAGTGGCTCGACGGGTTCGCGAACACGTCGCCCCAGCTCGCCGGTGGCCTGGCCGACGCCTTCCGCCAGGCAGGATTCGAGGGGGTCGGGGTCACCCGCCGGATCCCCACGCCGCTCGGCACCATGGCCCTCCACCGGGCGGACAGGGCGTAGCCGTGCCGGGAGCCACCCGCGTAGTCCAGCGACACCCACCTTTTCGGGTATGGCCTGGCCGGTTGACCGGCTCGTATCGTCTCGACGAGATGAGAAGTCTCTTCCGCACTCTCGCATCCGCGCTTTCGATCGCGCTGCTGCTGCCGGCCCTGGCCAGCTCGCTCTCGCCGTGCGGTATGCCCGACTGCCCGATGGTCGAGTGCGGAGCCCCAGCGGAGCAGGCCGGCCACGACTGCTGCCCGGCCGCCGATACCAGCCTGACGGCACCGTGCTGCGAGCAACGGGTCGAAGCACCGGCTACGCCGACCCGGGTGGCCGAGAAGCCCGCCGCCCCTGCGCTCGCGAGCGTCGACGCGCCGGATCCGGGAGGGTCTCTGGAAGCGGAGATCTCCTGGCCGGCCAAGGCCCGCCCTTCCCGCGCCCTCGACTGCCTCAGTCAAAGCTGCGTCCTGCGGATCTGAGCGCCACGTCGCGCCTGTAGGGCTGCACCATGGTGGTGCATGCCTGCGGTGTTCGACGAGGTGTCTCATGTTCTGGACGAGCCTGACTCGCAAGACGACGACCGGCGCCACCCGCGCCACCCATCGAGGACCAGGGATCGCACCCCACGGGGAGCGACCGACAACGCACGCCGTCCGCCCGCTCGCGGAGGAGCTCATCATGACCAAGATCTCGAAGCTCGCATTCGCCGCCTCTCTGTTCGCTGTTTCGACCCTTCTCGCCGTTTCGACCGCCCGCGCCGAGAACCCGGGCATCCGGCACACCGTCTTCATGGCCGGCAGCGTCATCGAAGCATCGGCCGAAGGGATCTACCTCTGCATCGGGACCGCCGAGGGCGCCGCCCCGGGCCAGGTGCTCGACGTCGTCCGGGTAACCCGCGCCCGGAGCGGCAATCCCAAGCAAGGGGTCCGCTTCCATCGCGAGAAGGTCGGCAAGGTGAGGGTCGACGCGATCGTCGACGAGCACTTCGCGCAGGCGACCGTGCTCGACGGCAAGGTCGAGAAGGGCGACATCGTCCGGCTCGCCGACCCCGACGATTCGATGAACAACTGATCGGCGAGCTCTCTCGCCGTCGCGCCCGCGGAATCCGCGAAGAAAGGACCGATCGTGCACACCAAGCTCCTCACCCTCTCTCTCGTCGCCGGCCTCGCCGTTTCGGCCTGCGATGGCTCGAGCCCCACCCAGCCTACGAGCAGCTCGATCGTGCTGCAGAAGGCCACCGTGTCGGTCGCCGGCACGGTCGTCAACGGCACGACCGTCTCGCGCGATCACGGGACGGGGGCCAGCACGCGCTTCGAGGCGCACCTCGTCGACCTCGCGGGTCGGCCCGCGTTGGGCCACACGGCTCGCATCGACTACATGCGGCCCAACGGCCACGGCTCGATGATGAACGGTGGCCGCATGACCCTGTACGACGACGGCACGCACGGTGACCGGACGCCCAACGACGGGATCTACTGCTTCGAAGACTTCGGCGGCGAGTACGGCTGCCACGGTGCGAACGCGCCGATGGGCCGGCACGACTACGACTTCTTCGGCATGGATCACTCCAATGGCGAGACCAACCACATGCTGGTCACCGTGACCGTCGGCTGACACGAACTCGCCACCGAGACCCGCTTCCGGAACCGTCCATGAGGCCGTTCGCCAAGCTCCTCGCACTCGCCGTCGCCGTGGCCCTGCTCCTGCCGGGCCTCGCGGCGGCGTTCGAGGCATGTGCCATGGCCGACTGCCCGATGATGGACGGGGGCGGAGCGGGCGGGCACGACTGCTGCCCGCCGGCCCCGGCGACGGTCTCGATGGACTGCTGTGAGCACGCACCCACGGCGCGAGCCGCGGCGCCCGTGGTGCCGGAGCGGGACCCATTGACGATCGTGGCAATCGTCGGCGGCTCCACCGCTGCGATCGCCCTGCTGCCGGTCGCCATTCCATTCCTGCCCGACCGGAGGCAACCGCACCCTCCTCTCGACTGCCTGGCGAGGACCTGTGTCCTGAGGAATTGAGGCCCCTCCACGCCTGAGCGGACCCCGCCAATAGAGGCGGGCTCCATCCGGAATGGTCGAGGAGGACCTCATGGACCGCATTCTCCCAGCGCTCACCCTCTTGGTGGCGCTCCAGGCGCCGGCCTTCGGGCAGGCCGAGCCCGCGCCCGCAGCAACCCCAACCGAATCTCGGACGGCCGACCTCACCTCGGCGCCGGGGCTACTCTCCGATGAGCCTGTCGCGGAGCTCGAGGCGCTCGTCGCCGAGGCGCTGTCGCGAGCCCCGGCGCTCGCCGCGAAGCGGGCCGAGATCGAGGCGCGGCGCGAGATGGAGGCGCCCGCCGGCGCCCTGCCCGACCCGATGGTCGAGGCAGAGCTCCAGAACATTGGCTTCGAGCCGACTGTCGGCTCGGAGGAGATGTCGATGCTCGGCGTCCGGGCCCGACAGGGCCTCCCGTACCCCGGCAAACGCGCCGCCGCGCGCGACGTCGCGCGGGCCGAAACCGAGCGGGCGCGGGCCGATCTCGCCGCGCTCGAGCGGCAGGTCGCCGCCGAGGTTCGCTCTCTCTACGCGCGGGTCTGGGCACTCGATCGCGAGCGCGAGGCGCTCGCCGCGGCCGACGAGTTGGTCGACCTGCTCGAAGAGATCGCCCACAGTCGCTACTCCGCGGGCGAGGGAGACCAGGAAGGGGTGCTCAAGATCCAGGTCCAGGAGCTGCGCATCGCTGAGTTGGTGAGCGACCTGGCCATGGAGCGGCGAACCCTGGTCGCCGAGCTCAACCGCTGGCTCGATCGCCCCGGCGACGCACCCCTCGCGGACACCCGGCTCCTGCCGGGCAGCCGGCCGATCGGCTCCGATGCCGAGCGGCTCGCTCTCGCCGGCTCCGCCGAGGTCCGGCGGGCGCAGGCGACCGTGATCGCCGCCGAGCGTCGGGTCGCGCTCGCCCGGCTCGAGCTCAAGCCCAACTTCTCGGCCAATGCCGGGCTCGCCGCGCGCGGGGGCTACGACCCCGTCGTCCTGCTCGGCATCGGCGTCGAGCTGCCGATCTGGCGCCGCCAGAAGCAGCTGCCGATGCTGCGCGCTGCCGAGTACGAGCTCGAGGCCGCGCGCCGAGAGCAGGCGGACGCCGAGGCAATGGTGCGCGGCGAGGCCGCGAGCCTCCTCGCCGCCTGGCAGAACGCCGACGAGCAGGCGAACCGTTATCGCCAGGGCATCCTGCCCCAGACGAGCGCCGCCCTCGCCGCCGCCCGTGCCGGCTACCTCACCGGCCGGGGAGATTTCTCCACCGTCATCGAGGACTTCAACCTCTGGCTCGAAGCCCGCGTCGCGCTCGCGCGCCGCGAGGCCGACCGATTCATCGCTTCCGTCGCATTCGACCGCATGGCCGGTACCGGGTCACTCCTGGCCGGCGTGAAGGAGTGACCATGTTCCGCAACCCGTTCCATTCTCTCGCCCGCTCCGCCGCGGCCCGGCGCACGCTGCTCGTGCTCGGGTTGCTCCTCGTCGCCCTGCCGTTTCTCGGCTGCGGCGCCGAGCACTCGGAGGAGGGGGCCGGCTGGCACTGCCCGATGCACCCGACCTACACCTCCGACAAGCCGGGCGACTGCCCGATCTGCGGCATGAAGCTGGTGCCGATTCCTAAGAGCGAGCACGCCGCGGACCGGTCCGGCAGCGCCGCGGGCGCCGAACAGCGTCGCATCCTCTTCTACCGCAGCCCGATGGACCCGTCGGTGACCTCGCCGGTGCCGGCGAAAGACTCGATGGGGATGGAGTACGTGCCGGTCTATGCAGACGAAGCCTCGCGCCCGGCGAGCTCGGTTCCGGGGCTGGCGACCGTCTCCGTAAACGCCGGCGGCATCCAGCTCGCCGGCGTCCGCACCGCGGTCGCGGCGCGCGAGCATCTCGCCAGCTCCACCCGGACCGTGGGTCTGGTGCTGCCGGATGAGCGGCTGGTTCGCCACGTCCACACCAAGATCGCCGGTTGGGTGGAGAAACTCCACGTCAACTTCACCGGGCAACTGGTGCGCCGAGGCCAGCCGGTTCTCGCCATCTACTCGCCGGAGTTGCTCGCCTCGCAGGAAGAGTACCTGCGCGCCCGGCAGTCGGCCGCCCGCTTCGCGAGCTCCAACATTCCCGAAGTCAGAGAAGGCGGCGAAGAGCTCGCCGCATCGTCGCGCCGACGTCTGGAGCTGTTCGACGTGCCACAGAGCTTCCTCGAGACCATCGAGCGCACGGGCAAGGCGCAACGCACGGTCACGCTGGTCGCACCGGCCTCCGGCTTCGTGAGCACCAAGGAGGTTCTCGAAGGAATGGAGGTTCAGCCCGGTATGGAGCTCTTCACGCTCACCGACCTCTCCCATGTCTGGGTGGAGGCCGAGTTCTACGAGAACGAAGCGCGGCTCTTGCGCGTCGGACAGCGGGCGGATGTCCACCTGCCCTACGAGGCCGGACACGTCATGCCTGCCGAGGTCACCTTCATCTACCCGACGCTCTCGGCCGAGAGCCGGACTCTCAAGGTGCGCCTCGAGCTGGGCAATCTCGACGGTCACCTGAAGCCCGGCATGTTCGTCGACGTCACGGCCGACCTGGAGGCGGCCGATGGCATCGCCGTCCCCGAGGACGCGGTGATCGACACCGGACTGAGGCAGGTGGTCTTCGTCGAGCTCGAGCCCGGAACCTTCGAGCCGCGCGATGTCCAGGTCGGACTTCGTGGCGCCGGCAGGGTCGTCATTTCGTCGGGAGTTCGTGAAGGCGAACGCGTAGCGACCCGTGCCAACTTCCTTCTCGACTCCGAATCGAAACTGCGCGCCGCTTTGCAGGCGGCGCAGGCACCCGCACCGTCCGCCGGAGCCACCGCCCCGACGCCCGCCAACACCGGCCATCAGCACTGAGCCGAGGGGAGATCGCCATGATCAAGCGCATCATCCGCTTCTCCGCCGAAAACCGATTCCTCGTGCTCGGGGCCGTCGCTGTCCTGATCGTCCTCGCCGGCTACACCTTGCGGCAGATCCGACTGGACGCTCTGCCGGATCTCTCCGACACCCAGGTCATCGTCTACTCGCGATGGGACCGTTCTCCCGACATCCTCGAGGACCAGGTCACTTACCCGATCATCGCCAACCTGCTCGGAGCGCCGAAGGTCAAAGCGATCCGCGGCTACTCCGACTTCGGGTTCTCGTACGTCTACGTGATCTTCCAGGACGGCACCGACCTTTACTGGGCACGCTCCAGGGTCCTCGAGTATCTGTCCAAGATCCAGTCGCGGCTCCCCGAGGGCGTCCAGACCGAGCTCGGTCCGGACGCGACCGGCGTCGGCTGGGTCTACCAGTACGCCCTCGTCGACCGCGAGAAGAAGCACTCGCTCGACGAGCTGCGCTCCTACCAGGACTGGACGCTGCGCTACGCCCTGCAGTCCGTTCCCGGGGTCGCCGAAGTCGCCTCGATCGGTGGCTACCAGAGGCAGTACCAGGTGACGGTCGACCCTAACCGGCTGGCGGCCTATGGACTTCCGATCGACACGGTCGTCAACGCCGTGCGGCGTTCGAACAACGAGATCGGCGGACGCCTGTTGGAGCTGTCGGGGCGGGAGTTCATGGTGCGCGGCCGTGGCTACGCCAAGAGCACGGACGACCTCGGGCAGATCGTGGTCAAGGTCGCTCCCGGGGGCGTCCCGGTGCTGCTGCGCGACGTAGCGAACATCGAGCTCGGTCCCGAGATCCGCCGTGGCGTTTCGGACCTCGACGGTGAAGGCGACACCGTCGGGGGCATCGTGGTGATGCGTCACGGGGAGAACGCGCTCAACGTCATCCGCCTTGTCGAGGCGAAGCTGGCGGACCTGAAGCAGTCTCTCCCCGCGGGCGTCGAAGTGGTCACCACCTACGACCGCTCGACGCTGATCGAACGCGCGATCGGCACGCTGAAGCACGAGCTGGTGATCGAGATGATCATCGTCTCGTTGGTGATCCTCTTCTTCCTCTGGCACGTGCCTTCCGCGGTCGTTCCCATTCTGACCATTCCGATCTCGGTGCTGCTCGCCTTCATCCCCATGTACCTCATGGGCCTGACGGTCAACATCATGTCGCTCGCAGGAATCGCCATCTCGATCGGCGTCCTCGTGGATGGAGCGATCGTCGAGGTCGAGAACGCCTACAACAAGATTCACCACTGGCAGGTCGGTGGTCGCAAGGGGAGCTTTCATCAGGTCCGCCTGGAGGCCCTGATGGAGGTGGGTCCATCAGTCTTCTTTTCGCTCCTGGTCATCGCCGTCGCTTTCCTGCCGGTGTTCGCCCTCGTCGACCAGGAGGGGCGCCTCTTCAAGCCCCTCGCCTTCTCGAAGAACCTGGCGATGGCCATTGCCGCGCTCCTAGCCATCACCCTCGACCCCGCGCTGCGCATGATGTTCGCCCGGATCGATCCGTTCAGCTTCCGGCCGCGGTGGCTGGCTCGGCTGGCGACGGGCGCCCTCGTCGGTACCTACCATGCCGAAGAGCGTCATCCGATCAGCCGCTCGATCTTCCGCGTCTACGAGCCGGCCTGTCGCTTCGTCCTCCGCCACCCCAAGAAGGTCATCGGTGCGGCGCTGCTTCTGGTCGCGATCTCCGTACCGGCCTATTTCACCCTCGGCTCCGAGTTCATGCCGCCACTCAACGAAGGCACCATTCTTCACATGCCTACGACGCTTCCGGGCATCTCCGTGGCCCAGGCGCAGGAGCTGTTGATTGCCCAGGACAAGGTGCTGCGCGCCTTCCCGGAGGTGGAGAGGGTCTTCGGCAAGGCGGGGCGCGCCGACACGTCCACCGACCCGGCTCCGTTTTCGATGTTCGAGACCACGGTAGTGCTGAAACCCGAGGACGAGTGGCGAGCCAAGCCGCGGTGGTACTCGGACTGGCCCGATTGGACGAAGCCTGCATTCCGCCCCTTCTGGCCCGACCACATCTCCTGGGACGAGCTCGTCGACGAGATGAACCGCGCCCTGGCGAGCCCCGGCGTGACCAGCGCCTGGACGATGCCGATCAAGGCCCGCATCGACATGTTGACGACGGGAGTCCGCACTCCCGTGGGGATCAAGGTTTTCGGCGCCGACCTGGCCGAGATCGAACGTCTCGGCGCCGAGATCGAACAGGCCGTCCGCGACGTACCCGGCACGCGGTCGGCCTACGCCGAACGAGTCGCCGGCGGCTACTTCCTCGACATTTCTCCGCGCCGCGACCAGCTCGCTCGCTACGGTCTCGTCATCGACGACCTGCACATGGTGATCGCGGCGGCGATCGGCGGCGAGAACGTCACCACCACCATCGAGGGCCGCGCCCGCTATCCGGTGAATGTCCGGTATCCACGCGAGCTGCGGGACGACCCCGAGAGGCTCGGTCGCGTGCTGGTGCCGACCCCCACGATGGCCCAGGTACCTCTCGCCCAACTCGCCGACGTCCGGCTGCTCCAGGGGCCGTCCATGCTTCGTGACGAGAACGGGTTCCTCGCCGGCTACGTCTACGTGGACATCGCCGGGCGCGACGTCGGCAGCTATGTCGAGGAGGCCAAGCGACGGGTCGAAAGCGCAGTAACGCTCCCGGCTGGGTATTCGCTCACCTGGAGCGGGCAGTACGAGAACATGATCCGCGTCCGCGAGCGCCTCAAGGTGGTCGTGCCGATCACGCTGGTGTTGATCTTCGCCCTCCTCTACGCGAACACCCGCTCCAGCTTCAAGGCCACGGTGGTGATGCTGGCGGTCCCGTTCTCCGCAATCGGCGCGATCTGGCTGTTCTGGCTGCTCGACTACAACGTCTCGATCGCCGCCTGGGTCGGCATGATCGCTCTCCTCGGCCTCGACGCCGAGACCGGCGTCTTCATGCTGCTGTTCCTCGACCTCTCCTGGGACGACGCCAAGCGGCGCGGCCTGCTGCGGAACGAGGGCGAGGTCGACGAGGCCATCGTCCACGGCGCCGTCAAGCGGGCCCGACCCAAGATGATGACGGTGGCGGCGGCCTTCATGGGCCTCCTGCCGATCATGTGGTCGACCTCGGCCGGGTCGGACGTCATGAAACGAATCGCCGCCCCGATGATCGGCGGCCTCATCACCTCGTTCGCCCTCGAGCTGTTGGTTTATCCGGCCATCTACAAGCTCTGGCGGCGGCGCGAGATCGAAAAGAACCCCGAGCCGCAGCCCGGTTCGGAACCGGAGCTCGAGCCGAGCGTGGCATGACTCCGATCCCCATTTCACCCCGATGGACGACGAAACCAACGAAACGGAGGCTTCCCTTGATGATCCGCAAGGTTCTGATTCCGGCACTCCTACTCTTCGCGGGCACTGCCGTGCGCGCGGAAGCTGCGCCGCCGCCGACCGCGCCGCTCTTCGCGGCCTACGACGAGATTCACGATGCGCTCGCCGCCGACCGCGTGGCGGGCGTGACCGCTGCGGCGTCCCGCCTCGCCGCGCTCGCTAACGCCGCGGGCGAGGGTGCGGACGGCGCTTATGTCGAGGTGGCCCAGACGGCGAAGAAGCTCGACGGAGAGGAGCTCGAGCTCCTGCGGACGTCGTTCGCCGAGCTGTCGCGCGCGATGGCACGGCTCGCAACGGCGACCGGTTTCACTGGCGCCCAGCTCTATCACTGCCCCATGGTGAAGGCCTACTGGCTGCAGCCGACCTCCGACACGGCGGTCGCGAACCCCTATTACGGATCTTCGATGTCGAAGTGCGGCTCGCGCGTCGACGGCATCGACTGACGCGCAGGCGACCCCAGATCGGGCCGGCCCTCCGCGGCTGGCCCGATCGCGCAGATCCGCGGAGAGTCGAGGAGGCGACAGTGACACCGCATCCGACGAAGCTCACCGAAGCAGCTGAACTCCATCGCACGGCCCCCTCGGCGGCGCGGCGCACTCTTTCGGCGCGGATCCGGGGCGCCGTCCGCAGAGGCCGGGGACGTAGCCTCCGCACTCCGGAGGACCCCGCATTCTCCGGTCCATCGATGGCCCAGGACTCTGCGCTCGCGGAGGCGAGGGGCCGCACGCTCCGCTGGGCATGGGTGCTCCTCGGCGCGATCACCGTGTTCCACTTCCTGCTCGGCGCGCGGGGCACCGGGCTTCGGCACGCGGTCCACGTGGGCCTGGCCGCTCTCTATCTGGCGCCGATCGTCCTGGCGGGAAAGGCGCGCGGTGCGCGCGTGGGTGCCCTGTTCGCCGGCGCCGCGAGCCTGCTCTATCTCGGGCACGTTGCCCTTCGCGATCCGTCACCGTGGGCTTCGCTGCTCGACGAGCTCGCCGTCGTGGCCGGCTTCGTCACCGTCGGCCTGCTCGTCGGGTCGCTCACGACGGATGCGGAGCGCCGCCGCGACGAGCGCGACCGAGTGCTTCTCGCCGCTGCCCGGAGCGAGGTGCGCAGTGCCCTCGACGCTCTCGTGACCGCCCTGGGCGCGCGGGACCCCGCTCTCGCCGAGCACTCCCGCCGCGTGGCGGACCTCGCGGAGCTCGTCGCTCACGAGCTCGGCCTCGATCGCTCCCAGAGGGCCGCGGCGCACCTCGCGGGCCGCCTCCACGACATCGGCAAGATCGGCCTGGGCGACGACGTTCTTCAGTCCGATCAGCAGCTCTCGCTCGAGCAGCGGGCCAGGATTCGCGACCATCCGCGCATCGCCGCGGAGCTGGTTCGCTCGGTGGGCGGCGCCGAAGATCTCGCCGAGACGGTTCTTTCTCACCACGAGAGCCCGGACGGCAGCGGCTATCCCCGAGGCCTTCGAGGCCCGGAGATCCCGCTTCTCGCCCGCGCCCTGAAAGTCGCGGACATCTTCGTCGCGATCACCGAAGCACGACGCTACCGGCCCGCCGCGACGCCGGAGTCCGCCATTGAAGAGCTGCGCGCCATGGCGCCCGATCGGATCGATTCCTCGGCACTCGCGGCCCTCGAGAGCGTCGTCGCAAAGGGGTGGTGGCCTCCGGGCCATCTCGGAGGGCACAACGAGATTTCCGCCGCCACGGCCGCACCCGCGATCGTTGGAGAGAAAGGAGCAAGGCATGAAGCGCGATGAGAAATCGCTTGCCGATTTGCGGCTGGGCTGTCGCGGCGGCTCGGTGTGGTTGATTCTGATCGTGGTCGCCGCTTGGGGGGTACGACCCGGAACGGCAGCAACAATGAAGGCGGGGGCGCCGACGATCGCCGCTCCGGCGTCCGAAGGCGAACCGGCCAATTCCCTGCTCGCCGCCGAGGCCGCGACGATCGACCTCTTCGACACAGCCTCTCGATCGGTGGTCTGCATCCGCACCTTCTCGCGGCATGTCGAGGAATCGGCCGGTGCCGTGCACGAGCTGCCGCTCGGCGCGGGCTCCGGTTTCGTCTGGGATCGCCAAGGCCATGTCGTCACGAACTTCCACGTCATCGACGGAGCCGAGCAGGTCGAGGTGGCGCTCGCCGACCACTCGCATTGGCGTGCGCGCCTGGTCGGCATTGCGCCAGAGCTGGACCTCGCCGTGCTGAGAGTCGACGCTCCGGCAGAGCGACTTGTGCCGTTGCCCGTCGGCGACTCGACCCGTGTCCGGGTGGGACAGACCGTGCTCGCCGTCGGCAACCCCTTCGGCTTCGATCACACCCTGACCACCGGGGTCGTGAGCGCCCTCGGTCGCACCGTCGACTCCCCGTCGGGCGTCCGCATCCACGACGTGATCCAGACCGACGCGGCGATCAACCCCGGGAGCTCGGGCGGCCCGTTGATCGACAGCCGTGGCCGGCTGGTGGGCGTCAACACAGCGATCTACGGCACCTCCGGTTCGTCCGCCGGCGTGGGCTTCGCGATTCCGGCGGCGGCGGTGGCGCGATCCGTGCCCCAGCTCGTTCGGCATGGGCGCATCGTCCGCCCGAGCCTTGGCTTCGGGCTGGCGCCCGACGCCCTGGTGGAGGCGCTCGGCCTCGCGGGTGCGCTGGTACTCACGGTCGACGAGGGCAGCGAAGCGGCACGCCTCGGCGTGACGGGCACCCAACGGAAGACTCCCGGAGGGTGGCTCGCCGGTGACCTGGTCGAAGCGGTGGATGGCCGCGCGATCCGTTCCTCGGGCGAACTACTGGACTGGCTCGAGAGCAAGCAGGCTGGCGAGTCCGTGACTCTGGACCTCTACCGCGGCGGCGAGCGCCGCACGCTCTCGTTGGTCCTGGCTCCACCGGGTCCCGGTCCCGGGACGAGTGTTCCGATGCCGGCGGAGGCCCCGCCTCCGGCCGCCGACAACTGAGGCCGGCGGATCGGAATCAGCGGCCGTGATGCGACGAATCGCGCGGGTCGGCGCCTGGGCGCTGGTCGGAGCCCATGTGGCGATCGGGGGAGCACTCGGGGTGCTGCTGCTCCACCCAGCCACCATGGTCATCTACTGGCTCGAGCACGCCCCCGATACCGCTGGGCTCGGGCGGGCCTGGCGCTTTGCGCTCGACAGCTTGCTCGCGGCCTTCGAGCCGGGCATGCTCGTGATGACCGGCCGCTTCGCGGCCTTCGGCACGGCCCTCGGGCTCTTCTCCGGTCTCTTCACGGTGGCGGCTCGGCGCCACCAGCGGCAAGTGGAGCGCCTGGCCCGGCTGCTCGATCGCGATCTCGCGACTCTGATTCGCCAGGGAGAAGGACAGAGCCTGGAGTTCAAGGCGTCGATCCGCTGGGACTACCGCAATGGCTGTGTCCATCGTGAGCTCGAGTCGCCGATCGTCCGCTCGATCGCCGGTTTCCTGAACGGCGGTGGGGGAACATTGCTGATCGGCGTCGCCGACTCCGGAGAGGTCCTCGGGATCGAACCCGATCTCGCGACCCTGCGCGGCAGGAGCCACGACGCTTTCGAGCGCCTGATCCTCGATCTCGTGGCGCAGAAGCTCGGCACGGCGTCGTGCACCTTCGTCCACGTCCTCTTCCAACGGGTCGGCGACCGCGACGTCTGCCGCGTCACGGTCGAGCCGGCGCCGAGCCCGGTCTTCCTGCGCGACGGCCACGGCTCGCACCTCCTGGTGCGCACCGGCAACGCGACACGCGAGCTCGACGCCGAGGAGACGCTCCGGCACGTCCAGGGACGGTAGAACGCATCGCGCGGACGCAGCCAGCGACGTACGGGGGACTGCGGATATAGGCTTGCCTGGTGTGCCTTCGCGTGAGTGTCGAGAGCGACGCCTGGAGACCGGAACTGTGATCGAGGCGCGGTCGAGCGACGAGACGCTGCGGGCGTTGATCGCCCGCTGGCGCCAGGATCCCCGCAGCACGTACCAGACCTGGTTCCTCTGGGAGGAGCGACTCAAGAACTTCCGCTCCATCCGTCGTGGGCTCCAACTGGTGGTCGCCGAGATCGAGGCGGGCCGCTTCGGCAACACCTACAAGGGCTCGTCGCTCGAGATCGTGGTCGGTTCCATCGCCGAGCAGCGCCAGATCTTCAAGGGCGCCGACCACGCCTTCCTCTGGAAGCCCAAGCTGCGGATTCCGGACATCTACGAGAACAGCGACCACCAGCGCGCTTTCGGGCGCTTCCTGCACACCTGTGCGTGCTGCGACGGCGAGCAGCAGGTCGTGGCGGCGATCCGGCAACTCGACGCGCAACGGATCAAGGGCCTCGGGCCGGCGGCGGCGAACCTGCTCTACTTCCTTCACCCGGTGCTCGTGCCGCCCTTCAACACGGCCATCGTCAACGGCTACAACGCGATTGCCGGCGCCAAGGCCAGGCTCGGCCGCTGGGACGACTTCCTCGCGATGCGCGAAGGGATTCTCGCGCTCAACGAGCGCTTCCGCGATCAGCTCTCGAACGATCTCGGGGCCATCGGCGGCTTCCTCTTCGACGTCGGCACCGGCCGCTATCCAGCGCCGCCACGCAGCGGCGACGTCGCGGAGCAGGCCCGATGGGAGGAAGAGCTCGCGCGAGTGCGTGAGGAGAGCGCGTCGCAGGCGAAAGCGCTCGCGAGAGCCCGCGAGAGCGACCACACCCACGCCGAGGTGCAGGGCTGGCTGCGGGACCTGGGGCTCGCCCTCGGCTTCGAGGTCTGGGTCGCTTCCAACGACCGCAGCCGGGTTTACGGCACCGGCAGACTGGCGGACGGCTGCCGGGCCGAGCTGCCGGCCGTCTTCACGTCCTCGTCGGCAGCCGAGACCATCCGGCTGATCGACATCCTCTGGCTCGATCGAACGAGCGGCCGAGCCGAAGCCGCCTTCGAAGTCGAGCACACCACCAGCATCTACTCGGGCATCGTGCGCATGCTCGATCTCGCCCTGGGCTTCGAGTCGGAGCAGCCGTCGGCCGGCGCCTGCTTTCTCGTCGCGCCCGACGAGCGCGAGGAGGAGGTGCGGGCGCAGCTGGCGCGGCCGGCCTTCAGTCGCGTCCGCGACCTCGCCTTGTCCTACCTGCCCTACGGCGAGCTGCGCCAACATCGCGAGGCAATCGCTCGCTTCGGCTCGGGTCTGAAGGCCGTGCGGGCCATCGCCAAGCCACTGAGCTGAAGCTCGCCCCGGCCGGATCCACTCTGGCGGCGGCGAGCTTCGACTCAGCCCGGATCAGAGCACCTCGGCCTCGTTCATTCCGCCGCAGCCGTTCTGGCTGATCTTCCGGGCGCAGCCACCGCTGTGACAGGCATCGCCGGAGAAGCCGCCCGGGTTCGTCGCGGCGAGCCAGGCGCGGGTCGCTTCGCGGACCTGTTCCGCGCCGAAGCCCTTCTCGGTGATCAGCCAGGCGCTGAGCCCCCACGCCGCCTTGGCCATATTGCACGGGCAGCAGCAGGTCGAGAGCGGGTTCTCCGCGCAGCAGGGCGCGGGGATGGCGGTCAGGGCTTCGACTTTGGTTCGCTCTTGCTCGGGAGTGAGAGGGATGTTCCGGAAGTACTCGATGAACCGCGTCGTCTCCTCTCGGGTCCCGCTGAAGGCGGGCAGGGCGACACCCGAAGCCGCCGTCGGCACGATCTGACCCGGTGCCGCCTGCCCCGTGGCGGCGGTGGTGACGGTGGAACCGTGCCCTGCGTGGGATGGGGACCGCTGGTCGACCGCGGGGGCGGACACGTGCGTCGCAGGGGATGCCGACGGGGCGGATCCCTGCACGGATCCCTCGCTGCGCGCGCAGCCAGTGAGGGCCAAGCCGAGTCCGAGGGCGACGATGGCGGGAACGATGTGGAATCTCATGGCTTCACTCCTTCGACGTGGTCGAGCCCGGCCCGGCCGCGGCGGTCGCGGTGCGGTCCTGGCTCAGGGTCAACAGGTAGGCGAGGACGGAGTCGATGTCCCGGCCGGTCAGGCGGGCCCCCCACGCCGGCATCTCGAGCGGCGGAGGGGAGCTCGTGGGGTCCATCGGCGCGGCGACGCGCCCGGAGGCGACGAGCTGGTGGGTCGCCAGGTACTGCTTCTTCACGACGGCGTAGAGCGGGATCTCAGGTGCCTGGTCGAGCGCGGTGAGCGGCCCTTGCTCCAGCGCGCGCACCACCGACGCCGCGTCGGCCGACGTGAACAGGAAGGTGCGACGGGCGAGGTCCGCCAGCGCCGGAACGGTGGCGTTCATCGCCCCGGGATTGGCGACGCCCCCGGCCGCCCCCTCCCCGTGGCAAGTGACACACCCCTGCCGCCGGAAGATCCAGGCTCCCCGCGCCACCATTCCCGCGTCGTCGGCGGGTGCCTCAGCGCGCCAGTAGTCGCGACCGGGCGTCGCGGGGATCGAAGCCGCGGCGACACCGGGCGACTCGGCGACCTGGACACCGGGCGACTCGACCACCTGGACGACACCGCGCATCCCGAAGTGGGCGTCGCCGCAGACCGTCGTGCAGTAGAACGCGAAGACTCCCGCTTCGCGCGGCACGACGACGACCTCCACGGGCCGCCCCGGATAGACCTCGACCGGCGCGACCCCGAGGTCGGGCAGCGCGAATGCGTGCACGACGTCGGCGCTCGCGAGGCGCAGCCTCACCGGCTCGCCGACCACGAGCACCGGACATGCAGGTCGGAAGTCGTCGCGCCAGGCGTTGGCCGCCGTCACGCGCTCGTCGGTCCAGATGCCTTGGCGCATCAGGCCGGTGAGCTCCAGCGTCCGGATGGAGCTCTCCCGCGCGTCGCGCCGCCCGCTCTCGATGCGCAGCGGAATCACCACGGCCGCAACCAGCGCCGCGGCCACCGCCAGGACAGCCACCCTCTCGCCGATCGATGCGGTCATCGCCTCACCCCGCATAGAGCACCAGCAGCACATGCGCGATCGCCGTCAGCAGCAGCGCCGACGGCGCGAACGCGATCGCCGCGACACGGCGATCGCCCACGAGATCCCGGTGAGCGAGCCAGCCCGAGCGGAACCCCGCGCCCTGGCCGACCAGGACGAGACCGGACTGGAGCCAGGGCGTCCAGTGCGGCCGCAGCGGGCTCCAGGGCATCGCAGCGCCGCCGAACAGGTCCCACCCCCAGCCGAAGGGGTCCGATAACGCGCTCGGCACGTAGCTGCCGTTGGCGAGGATCAGCGGCACGCTGAACGCGATCCAGGCCAGCAGGCCGAAGGGGACCAGGGCGCTCGCCGAAGCGAGTGCCGCATCGCGCAACGCGAGCCGCGCGCCGGCGAGGCGGCGACCGCCCCAGGCCGCCGCCACGAAGGCGCCGGGCACGACGACCAGAGCCAGGATCCACAAGGCGCCGGCGTAGAGCCCGAAGGCGCGCCAGCCGCTCGCCTCGCCGACGTTCGCCGCGGCCTTGAGCTCACCCCAGGGCCCGAGGTAGACCACCGAGTAGGCGATCGCCAGAGCGACCATGAGGTACGCCTTGAACGCCTCGTCCCAGCCGAGGAGCCGCCGCTCGGCGAAGGGCCGGCGGAGAAAGATCGTCATGTTGCCGTGCGAGCAGCTCTTCACGCACTCGAGACAGAAGCCGCAGGCGTTGTTCCGGTCGAGCCGGCTCGGGTACTGGAGCCACGGGCAGCCCCAGCCGCCGGCGCTGCCGGCGAGACAGCTCTTCTCCCGGCACGCCGCGCAGACGCTCGCCTCCCGGGCGCGCACGGCGAGCGTCGAGCTCATCGAGTAGAGGCCGAGAAAGCCACCGACCGGACAGAGGTAGCGGCAGAAGGTCCGCTGCCGAAAGACCCAGGCAACGGCGGTCGCGGCGAGCACCATGCCGACGACGGCGACCGCGCTCGCGAGCGGGCTGGTGAGCAGCACCACGCTGAACGTGGCGAGCAGGAGGAACCCCAGGTTCTGGAGCCAGAGGTTCGACAACGCACGTGGCCACCGCCACGCTAGGCCGAAATAGCGATTGCGGCCGATCAGCTTGCCGGGTTCCACCGACGTGGCGCGCGGGTCTTCGTCGGCGACGCTCGTGAGCCGGCGACGCTGGACCCAGTCGCCGATCACCGGAACCGGACAGACCCCGCACCAGGCCCGCGCGCCGAACGGCAGCAGCACGGCGATCAACAGGAACCACCAGAGGATCCAGACCGCCACCACGATTCCGCTCCGATTGCCCACGGGAGTGCCGGTGAACCCGCCCGCGACCAGGACCGCTCCGAGCACGAGCAGGAAGAGAGCACCTGCGAGCGGGAACCACCGCTGCAACGAGAGTCGGCGCAGGAGCGGAAGGCGCGCCAGGAGGTCGATCCCTCGCGACGGGCGGTCAGTGACGATCGGGAGGCTCATCGCGATCCTCCACGGCCGGGCGAGGCGAGGGCCCACACCAGCCCGACCGCGAGCAGAGCGACCGACGCAATCGAAGAGCCGACGAAGAGGTGATTCGGCCCCACGATCAGCTCCCCTTGCATGAACGGGTGCATCGCGCCGCAAGTCTTCGAGCAGCGGAAGCGGAACTTGCCGGACCGCTCCAGCACCAGAACCACCTCCTCGGTCGCCTCCGACCGGCCGGCGCGCGCGACGAGAACTCGGCGCGACAGCGGCGGGATCGTCACGTCGAGGTCGTGGCCCTCGAGGTAGAAGCCGTGGACCACGTCGGTGGAGGCAAAGCGCAGCCGCAGCGTGTCGCCGCGCCGCGCCCGGATCACCGGCGGCTCGAACGCGTAGGACCGTGCAACGACCAGGATCTCTCGCTCCACTGGCCCCGGCGCCGTATCCGCTTCACCGGAGAACCCGAGCAAGCCGGCAAGGACGACGGCTAGCGCCGCGAGCGCGACGATCGAACCGAGGCCGAATCGAGACATCGACTTTCTCCCCCCTGTGGATCCGCTGGCGCTCGGCGGGAAAACGCAGAGCGCACGCGAGCGCGAAGCGACGGTCGAGCAGCACCTCCCACGCGGAGGGCTGTCCGGCCGCCGCGGCGGCTACCGCAGGCAGATCAAATGAGGAAGGAGGAGAAGAGGGTACAGCGATCGAGCGTGCGGGAAACCTGACAGGTCGCGCGCTGGCCGACCAATACGTGGCCGTCGACGCGCGGGAGCGTGGCGGCGACTTCGGGCAGCGGCGCCACGACTTTGGCCGCGAGTTGGCTCGCCGCATCGGCAGCGGCCGCCGGGCCAGCCGATGCGCAGCACGACGGGCCATCCAGCCACGTCGCCACCTCGTGGCAGGCGTCGCGACCCGGGCACGACGAGCCGCACGATCCGCAGTCGCCACAGAGCGGAAGGACTCCGGCAAACGCCAAGGCGGCGAGTGCCGCCAACCACGCGAGCCTGTGCCGGAGCCGTCGCATGTCGAAACGCTACGACGACCTCCAGCGCTGCGCACCACCTTTCGGGTTGGGGCGGCGATCCTCTCCGATGCAACATCCACCCGGTGTGGCGACCACCCGTACGGGTAGGGCCTCCGTGACCCGCAGCGAAGGACGCCGCGCGAAGCGGGGCCGCCCCGACGGGGCGGCCCCCGAGGCCCCGCGCGGTTCCTACTCCGCCCGCTGCCGGATCTTGTGGCGCTCGATCTTGAGGTCCTCGACGACGAAGTCGCGCACGGTCTTCGTCTCGCCGTCCTTCTGGTAGGTGCGCTCGCGGAAGTGACCCTTGACCTTCACACGGTCGCCCTTGCCGACCAGGCGGGAGAGGCGGTTCCAGTCATCGCAGCGGATCCAGCGGGTGACGTCGTTGCCCTCGGCGTCCTTCTTGCTGACGGCGATCGAGAAGGTCCGGACCTCGCGTTCGGGGGTGGTGAACTCGCGCTCGACCATGTCGTCGATGATCGGGTCGTAGAACTGCTTCGTGACCTGCTTGCCGGGGATGGTGCGGGTCTCCGGGTCTCCGCCGACGTTGCCGTAGAGGGTGATTGCGGTCTTGTTGGTCATCTGCCTTCTCCTTTGGTTGTGGTTACCGTCCAACACGGCCCGGTGGGAGCCCGGGGTGAACGAAGCCCGGCCGACAAGGCCGCGCCGCTTGACGTCAGTCGGCGCGCCGGAGGCTTGGCCTTGCGGCCGGGCGCACCGCGGGCACGGTTTACGGGACGTTGGGCGGAGACCGCGATCAAAGGAGGAGGATGACGAGACCGCCCTTCGCACTCTTGACGTCGGTGAGGGCGCGAGGACGAAGAGGCACGGGCTGCTCCAGGGTGGGTGGCTGGGCGAGCACGACGCCCCGGAGGAGACGAGGGGCTCGCGCGCAGCCCGGTGGGGCACCCTGGAGCGTGTGGCGAGAGGCGTGACAGCGGCTTCTGGCTGGCGCGGCGCTCGCCTGCCCGGGCCTCGGTAGCAGGCTTGCCTCCCCGGCAGGCTGGTCACGAAGCGGGGCTCGATCTCGGCGCGAGTCCCCGGTTCAGCGCTTCCCCCGAATGCGCGGTTTGGTCTTCAGCCGTCAGCTGCGCTGCCGAGGGCGGTCACCGATCCGCTGCGCCGCCTGGACACCGATTCCTCCTCGAACGCCCGACAAGGGCGACCGCGTGAAGGTCGAGGGTGAGAGCGCGCCTGCCGCTTCCAGGCGAGGCGACGTGCGGTCATTAGCTTGTAGACCTGAGTCGAACGCCTTCGGCACCGGGCGGAGTAGGAACCCCCGCGCAGGGCTTCAGGGGCCGTCGGCCGTCACCGGCGGCCGGTAGTAGGCGCTGGAGGGATCCCGGAAGTCGTTCCAGGTGATCGCGCCGCAGGCGCTGCAGTAGCCGGCGCCCCATCGCGAGTAATGGGAGAGGGGGCTCAGCGGACCCAGTTCCGGCACGTCGACGACCGTGAGGCCGTAGCAGTGCCGGCCGGCCGCTTCCTCCGCCTCGAAGGCGGCGGCCACCCTGGGGTCGCTCCAGCCGTGCCAGCCAGGGCCTCCCCAGCACCCGCCGCTCTGCTGGCCGCAGTGCGGACAGCGCCCGGCCAGCCGGCGTCGGTCGATCTCGAGGAAGCCGGACGGCGGGAGGAGCTTCGGACCGTGCCGGTCTCCGCCGATGCCCTTCGGAGCGAGGGAGAACGGCGGGCGCGGATAGTCGAGGCGCCAGCCGGGGACCAGCGGGTTCCACTGCCAGGTGCCGCCGAGGACTGCCGCCGGCGGCGGCGAGGCCGGCTCGGGATGCCGGTACTCGATCTCCCGATCTGACCCGAATCGCCAGGTGGTGTGAGGCCAGGCGGGGTCTCGGTTCAGGGGGTTGCCTGGAGGGTCATGGTCGGCCGTCGCCGGCACCGGCGCTGTGAAGAGTGCGAGCTGATCGTTCATCGCGAGCAGCTCAGAACGCGCCCCGCTGGCGGAGGGAGACAAAGGCGGGTGCCTCCCCGACGATGATGTGGTCGACGAGCCGGACCCCGACGACTTCGCCCGCCTCCGCCATCCGGCGGGTGAAAGCGAGGTCTTCGGCGCTGGGCGACGGATCCCCGCTCGGGTGGTTGTGGAAGAGGAGGATTCCGGCGGCGTTGACGAGCAACGCGGCGGTCAGGATGCCGCGAGGCTCGACGGCGGCGCGGGTCAGCGTGCCGATGTAGGCGAGCTGGTGCCCGATCGCCCGGTTGCGGGTATCCAGGAACAGGGCGCCCATGACCTCCCGATCCCAGGACGACAGGATGGTGTGGAGGAACCGGGCAGCGGCCGCGGGGTCACCGCAGTGCTCGGGCGACTCATAGGGGGTGGCCTCTTCGCGGACGAGGGCCACGCGGTAGCGGGCGATCGTCTCCGGCTCGAAACCCGGCTTGCCGGGCTCGACGAAGTTGAGGCGGTTCTGGGACTGGGGATCTTGGCTCTCGCGGTTGGGTGTCGTTCGGCGCATGCCCACCCGAGATGTAGCCGCGCAGCGGCGCGACAAGGCTGGCCGCAGGCCACCCGGAGGGCTCGGCCTTGCGCGCCGCGAGCAGCGGAATCGAATGTGGGGCGCCGATGAAACGACACCGGACGCGGGTTCTGCGGGCAAACCGGTTGTCGACTAGGCCGGTGGCTCGTCTGGCTCGGGCTGTTCGTCCAGCAGGCCTTCGAGCACTAGATCGGGAGGGAATCGGAGCCTCTCGACTGCCACAGCATGGACTCTTCGCAGAACTGCTTGGGCAGCCTCGAGCGTCGCTACGAATAGGGGCGGCTCCGCGTAGGTGGGCAGCCGATGAAACCGATGAAGGACCTCGCTACAGATCGAAAGGTTCGAGTCCTTCAGACTCGCCCAAGTTCCATGGATGTCGGCGCTCGTGGGAGTGAAGATGAGCCTGTAGTACTCCTCGAGCCCGGCTTCCTTCGCCAGCTTTCGCGCGTCCAGTTTCGACCAGTTCCCGAGCTCTATGTGTAACAGCTCGGCGGAGAAGCCTCCAAGCTCAGCGGAGATGTCTTCGGATGTCCTGCCTTCGAGCGTCACGGCATCCGGGTGCGAGTCCTGAAGGTGGAGCATGAGGAGCTTCTTCTGAGCTTCTCCATACTCTCGAAAGCGACGGAAGTCCTCGCTTTCGCCTCTTGCCGCCAAGTAGCAGAACGTGATCGCCGTCTCGACTAGGCAGCGAAGCAGAATCCCGGCCACGTCCCTGGCCCACAGCGATGGGTTCTCACACACGAGGAGATAGAGCCGGACCGTCCGCGCGAACAATCCGTGCAGGACCTCTCCTTGCTCCGGCTCATAGAGGTCGTATGCAATCCTCTGTGCCAGGCGATCGATGTAGGACCGGGCGGCCTCGGTGTTCTTCCCTACAAGCTCCTGAAGTCGCTCGAGATCCCCCGCCTCGGCGGGCCGTCCTCCGGCGACGATCATCAGCCGTGGTCTGCAGGGAGTCAGATCGTAGTTGTGGCGCCAGAAGTACCTTGCCCACTCGTTGGTGCGCCGTTCCGCGGTCGCGGAAAGATGGGCACCAACGGCGGCCCGTCCAAACGACTCGATCTCAGCGCGCTCATCCGCAGTGCATCCGTCCGGGTACTTCGGCAGCAAGGACGCGAGTGGAAAGTCCCTGGGGAAGAGCATCCGACCGCCCTTGAGGAGTCTTCCCAAGGCCACCATTCGGACTGCCGTCGCGAGCTCACCTCGGGGGTCCAGGAGATCGGTTACGAGGTTGCGGAGAATGGGAATCTCTCTCCCCGGATCGAGATGGCCGCCTTCATCCAAGAACTCGCGCGAAACAAGCCAACTCGCAGGCGAGTCGGGATAGAACGCAAGCAGACGCCCAAATGGCCCAAGAAAGACATCGCGCAGTACCGCTGCGTGGTTGGTCACGAAGGCTGCTCTATCCAGGCTTGCGTCCCCGAACTCGCTGATCATTCCGATAGCCGGCTCTTCGCTGCGCCAGCAGCTGTCGAGCGCGTCCATGAGCGCGTAGTGCGGCTTGTGAAGGTCATCGAGCGGCACGAGTTCGCGGAGGGCGCCAACCCAGAGGAACTCTGGGACGAGATCGCGGTCCCAAAAGCTCGACTTCATCGGAAGACCAGCGTACGGAGACAGAAGAGCGCTTCCGCGCTTCTGGAGCTTCGAGAGAGGCGTGTGGCCGGCCCCCCGACGGCGCCGGCGTCTCTTTGCGGACATTAGTGGGCGTTCCAGGGCTGAACCGATTCTAGCCCTCTGTGCCCTACCGTCTCGGCAGATCGCTGGAACCTCACCGAATGGCTTAAGCGCTCGTTGGAGGCGCGAGTAGCGTCAGGAGGACGTCAACCAGATCATCCGATGCCTGCGGCGTTCCCCCGAGGCGCCTGATGAGTTCATTCAGCTGCGCTGAGGAAAGCCGAACGAGGTAGCCACCGGTCTCCTCCTCTGGTGCCTCGGCCTGCACAGGCTTATGTTCTGCCTCCTGGCCTTTGGAGAGCAGAGGTGTCTCGGCCACGTCTCTCCCTCGCCGGTCGAGCTTCACGACTTCAGCGTGGCCGATGGGCTCGTTCGCCTTCCTAGCGCTTCGGAGGAGTCGCTCTTGAAGTCGGCTATCGAGCCGCCCGAACATCCGGGCCGTTTCCGGATTACCGAGAAGGCCCTCATCGAGCGCCGCCCGAAACGGCCCTTCCGCCTTCAGCAGCGCGAGGTACTTCGACACCCACGACTTCGACTTCCCCAACTCCTTGGCCAGCTCTGCCTGGCCGAGGCCGGTCTCGTCGAGGCAGCGCTTGAGCGCGTTGCCGACGTCGAGGAGCTTGAGGTTCGAACGCTGGAGGTTCTCCGAGAGCTGGGTGAGTGTGTTGCGCCCCGCGTCGAGCTCGCCCTCGGCGGCGACGAGGCAAGGGACGGTCTCCAGGCCGGCGATCCCTGCGGCACGCCAGCGGCGCTCGCCGGAAATGATGACGTAGCCGCCCTCGGCGTCGGGTCGAACGTGGATCGGGTTGTGGATGCCGATGGCCGCGATATTGCGCGCGAGGCCCTCGAGGTCCTCCTGATCCTCGGCGCTCAGGACGTCGGCGGCGAAGTCGCTGCGGACCTGGCGCGGGTCGGGGTGAACCTCGACGACCGGGAGATCGACCACCCGCCGGCGGCCTCCCGCCTGGCGGCGCTCGGTTTCCTCCTTGAGCTCGCGCAGGCGATCCAGCGAGCTCATGCCCAGGGTTGCCTCTGTTCTCTCAGCCACCGATCAGCCCTCCGCACAGTTCCATCCAAGTCTCCCGGGTCTCGCGGTCGGCGCGGCGGAAGCGCCAGACCGGGACCCCTTCATCGAGCGCGTCCGAAACGGCGACGCGCAGGGTCAGAAACGGCCGCGTCAGCGGCACGTGCTCGCCGAGCAGCTCGATGTAGCGGTTCTGCTGGCCGGAAGATCGTGTGAAGCGGTTGATGAGGATGCGGTTCTCGAGCCCCGGGCGGATCGCCCGAATCTCTTCGATCGTGGCGAGCGTCTGCCCGAGCGCGAGCAGAGAGAAGCTGTTCGGCTCGAGCGGCGTCACGACCAGATCGGCCCAGACTTGCGGCCCAAGGTGGCGGAGCCCGATCGCCGGCGGCGTGTCGATCACCACCAAGTCATAGGGGAGCGCCCGCAGGCGGTCGCGCACGCGCGTCGCGTCCGCGAGGCCGACCCGCTGGTCAACCTCGTCAAGCCGCTGGTGACCGTGGAGCAGGTGGAGGCCATTCGGCGTGACCGCCGGCGCGATCGGAGCCTCCGCGAAGAGCGCGGCGGCGCCACCCGGCTGCTGGGCGACGGCCGCGTCGCGCGCCAGCATCGTGCTGGCGTTCCCCTGCGTGTCGAGGTCGACCACCAGAGTGCGCAGCCCGCGCTCCACGCCGGCGAGAGCGAGGTGGCAGACGAGCGTCGTCTTCCCCACTCCCCCCTTCTGGTTGGTCACCGTGACGATGCGCATGCCGTGCCTCAATTCGACGCGAGCGCCTGCTCGTAGGGGCCGGGCAGGTCTAGGTCGGCGGTGACCTCGACGTTCAGCTCGTAGCCGGGCCGGACCTCGATCGTCGGACGGACGTCGAGGTTGCGGCGCAGGTACTCGGTGGCGACGCGGCCGAGCTCCTGGCCGACGGCCGCCGCCGCGAGCTGCGAGGGCGTGGGGCCGGACTGGAAGTTGCCGTCGTCGTCGGGCTGCGAGAGCTGCACGCCAGCCGAGACGGCGGCGATCAAAAGCGCGCTGCCGAAGGTGCGGACGAAATGGTTGTTCACCCGGTCGCGAAGCCCGGCCGCCGCGGCGACGTCCGCTCCCTGCATGCCCGCGAGGTCGAGCGAACGGCCGTCCGGGAAGATCAGACGGTTCCAGGCGACGAACACCCGGCTCTGGCCGAACGCGACGCGGCTGTCGTACTCGCCGACCAGGCGGCTGCCCTGCGGGACGAGCAGGTAGCGCCCGGTCCGGCTGTCGTAGACGTTGCGACGGACGAGCGCGGTCGTCTGACCCGGCAGGTCGGAGTTGATCCCGGCGGTGAGGACCGCGGGGATGAGCGCGCCGGCTGAGATTCGGAACGGCGAGCCCGCCGGGTGCAGCGTGCCCGGAGCGGGCTTCCCTGGCGGCTCGGCTGGTGGCGCGACCTTGGCCTCGACGGCTCGCACCAGCTCGGCGCGAAGAGACGCGAGATCCGGAGGCCCTGCCACGCCGCCGTCCAACCCCTCCGCGTCGGGCCGATGGGGTGTCGAAGCCGCCCTCGGACTGGTCGAGCGAAACGCCGTCGGCACCAGGTCGGAGTCGAGGGCGCGCTGGAGCGGTGAACGCGCCGTGGAGGTCTCCCCGGCGCCACCGCGAGCGTACTCGCGTCCGTAGGTGTCCACGGGCGGACCCGCCACCAGGGGATGCTCCTGCTCCGCGAGCAGCTGCTCGAAGCCGGGGGGCAGGTCGCGGGAGGACCCGAACTGCCGGCCGCGTGCGATCGCGGCCTGTTCTGCGGCGAGCTTCGCCTCCCGTTCGGCTGCTCGCTGGATCCGCTCGGCGAGGTCGTCCACCGGCGGCGGAACGGAGGCGGCGCGCCGCTCCTGGTTCGGCCGGCGCGCCTTGGAGCTCACGAGGTAGCCGACGAGCCAGAGCACGGCGACCGCGAAGATGGCGGCGATCCAGACGATCGCCGAGCTGAGCTTCTTGATTCGGGGCCGTGGCGTGAGCTCGAGCTCCGCCTCCCTCGGCTCGGCCGGTGGGGTCGTCGTCTCCATCAGCGGCCCCCCGCCGCCACGCGAGCGAAGCCTCGGTTCGCGATCTTCACCGCCTTGCGGGACCGGCCGACACCGCTCACCAGCTCTCCGCGCTCGAAGAGCCCGTCGACGACGATCCAGGAACCGGTCATCCGGTAGTTGAGGATCGCCTCCTCGCCCGACTCCGTGCGAGCGAGGAAGGCCGGCGCGTCGACGGCCGCGGCACCCGCGGGGAGCTGAATGTAGGTGTGATGCCCGTCGTCGAAGATCGTGGTAGGCCGGAAGCCGGTGAAGACGCCGCCGGAGACCGCGTAGTCGAAGTTCATGCGGCCCGGGTTCATAGCGCCGGTGAGGCTCGCGATCGTCGCCTCGCTCTTCCGGCTGGCGCGAGCGGACTCGAGCTGCGCGGCGTCGGACCACTGCTCCACGACGTCACCCGGGTAGTAGAAGCGCACCCGCCGGAGGTAGGCGCCTTCGGCGTCCTCGCTCTTCCCCTTCGCCGGCGCGACCAGGTTGAGGTGGTAGGTCCGGCGGGTCGTGGTGACGATCATGTTGGTGCTGATGCCGTAGTCGCGCGGCTTCACCACCACATGCGGTACGAGCGCGTCCGGATCGCCCGAATAGAGCGGACTCGAGATCCAGCGCTCGGTGTCGCCCAGGGCCACGCCGTGGACGACCTCTCCCGCCTCGAGCTCGACGTCACAGGCCCGGAGCGGCGTGCACTGGAGCACCGGCTGGCTCTCGCCGAAGGGATAGACCACTGAATCGCTGCGCTCGATGACTGGCGCCTTGCCGGTCGTGGCGTACTGCTGGGTCGCCTCCCGGACGGCCGCGTCGGGGCGCGACCCGGCGTTCGCGGCGCCCGTGCCGAGAGCACCAAAGGTTCCGAGAACGGCGAGACAGGTGATTGCGAAGCGCTTGGGCTGAGACGTCGAGCATCGGGACATCGAAGTTCTCCTCACAGGGATTGCGTCCAATTGATCTCGGTGACGTAGAGGCCGAGAGGGTTGACGAGCAGCACGTCGGTGGTCTCCGGCGGTGTCAGCTCGACGCCGAGCACCGCCTGCCAGGCGGTTTCCGAGAGGATCCGGCCACCTTGGGCGATCTGGGTCTCCCGCCACTGCACCTGCCAGCTCGACGCCGAGAGACGGAGCACGGACTGCACCTGCACGGCGACCGTGCCCTCGGCCTCGCGCAGGAACGGGTTGCTCCTCTTGAAGTAGTCGTTGAGGAAGCCGAGCGCGCCGTCCTTGGCGTGGCCGTAAGCGCGATTGATCACGGTCTTCTGGACCTCGCTATCCGAGAAGACCGAGCGCACGTCCCGGATGAAGAGGTTGAGTTGGTAGCGGATCAGGCGCTCGTCCGTCTTGCGGAGCTGCTCGGCCGGCCCGAAAGCCACGGCCTGGCCGAGCCGGTCGACCTCGACGACGAACGGCGAGATACGACTCTGGCTCGCGAGGTGGATGAAGCCGACGGACAGGATGCCGTCCACCGCGAGAAGGCCGATCGCCGCGAGCTGCCAGTTGCGCTTCCCGCGCGAGAGGCCGGCGTAACGGTCGGCCCATTCGCGACGTCCCCGAGCGAGGCTCGGATCCTCGGGCGTCGGCTCCGAGCCGGCGCGGTCGCGCCGGAGAAATCGGTTCAGCTTCATTGACCCTCCACGAACAGGGAGCGCAGGCTGAAGCCAGGGCCTGCGCCCAGCATCTGGCTTGCGAACATCGGCACCTTGGTGGTGACGAGCGCGAGCACGACAGCGCCACCGAGGACCTCGAAGAGCGGCCCGGGATTGTCGAGCGCGACGGCGTTGAGCATCCCCGCCCACTGCGCGGCGAGCGAGCCGGCGATGCCGAGAATGAGATAGGCGACGAAGAGCTTCACGCCGACCCGGAAGACGTAGACGAGGTAGCCGTCGGCGAGCCCGGCAGTGAACCGCGAGCCGCCGAAACCGAGGAGCACCACGCCGCCGCCGAGGACGATGTAGCTCTCGACCAAGTAGACGAGAAGCATTCCGGCCATCCAGGCGTAGCAGAGGATGAGCGTCAGGCAGGTGAACAGAATCATCGGCCCGGTGATCGGGTTGAGCAGGCCCCAGTTGTTGAGCCCGTCGAGCAGGCCGAGTGCGAGCAGGAACCCTCCGGAGAAGACCGACGACGGGTTGATGCCGTCGATACCGCCGGCCGCGGCGCCGGCCTGTTCGAACGAGCCAATCACCGTGGGCACCCAGATCGGGGAGAAGACGAGCACCGTGTAGAGAATCGACAGGACGAAGACCTGGCGGAGGATGTGGACGAGCACCTGCTCGCCGCCTTCGTGCCGGCCGAGCGTCGACCAGATCCCGACCCAGGCGATCTGGATGACCATGAGCGCGAAGAAGAGGTTCTGCGCGATCGGGAAAAGCGTCGTGAACCACGTCTGCGTGGCGAGCTCGAAGGTCTGGACGATGCCGTCCAGGATGCCGAGGACTGGCATATCGCCTTAGTCCTGCCCGCCGGGCGCTGCGCCGGAGCGCCGACCGGGGCGAACGGGGGGAAGCGGCCCCAAGTGCTTGCTCTGCTCGAGGAGAATCTGGAGCTGGCGCTTCGCCTCCTTCGCTGCCTTCTCGAGCTCGATCGTCGAGAGGACGAGCCCGACGGTCTGGCAGTTCGGAGCCGCGGAGTTGCCGGGCGTCCGACAGTAGGCGACCGCGTCTGCCCAGAGGTCGGTCGACCGGACCGCCTCGCGGTTCCAGAAGGCCCCGTCGTAGCGGGCCGACCGAACCGGCGAGCGGAGCGCGGTAAGCGGGTCATCTCCGTTGGCGAGCTCCTCGGCGGTGGCCTGACCGCAACCCGCAGCCAGCAGGCTCGCCAGCGCAATGGCTGTGAGACCGGACAGGAATGAAGCCCTCATCGCGACCCCCTGCCTGCCGAGCGCGTGCAGCCGTAGCAGGCCCATGGCCAGTCGGCGGGAACGCCGCGCGACCCGCCGGCGCCGTCGTAAGGCGGCACTTCGGCGACCCCGTTGACGATCCACTGACTGGTCGTAGCGCGGTCCGACGCCTCGCGGTCGAGCTGGTAGGCCCAGTAGACCGTCTGGACGTTGGTCTGGAGCGAGAGCTGCTGGCTGATCTCGGCGAGCTCGCCGGCTTGGTGGTGCAGGAACTCGTTGGCGGCCTGCAGCGCCTCGACGTTGCCGTCCGCGGCCTCGGCGTCGGCGGCGAGCCGTTCGAGGATGTGCTGCGACGGAACCGACTCCCAGGAGATCCGGTGAAGCGCGTTGAGCGAGTAGCGCAGCGTGTCGAGCGTGCGGCGGTTGCGATGCTCGAAGATCTCCAGCCAGCCCTCTTCGAGGATCGGCTCGTAGCCCGGGAACGTCTCGGCGAACTGGGCGTCGATGTCGTCCAGGGTGTGGCCGAGCGACTCGCCGTACTGGATGATGTCGTTCACCGCCACGGCCAGCCCCACGAGGCTCCGGAAGGAGAGCTCGTCGAAGCGCTCCAGGTTCTTCACCATCGTCGCGTAGCGCTGGTAGTCGTTGATGAGCTGCTCGTACTGCTGGTAGATCTCGTAGACCTGCTGGATCACCTGCGTGGCGTTCTCGATCCAGTTGACGGCGTCGTAGACCAGCCACTGCGCCTTCGCCGGACGAGGGGTCACGAGGCCCGCGACCAGACTGAGGCAGAGACAAGCGACGACGATGTGCTTCAGCCGGCGCATGCGAGGCTCCTTTCGTTGCGGTCACTCGATCGGTCGGCCAACTGGTCCGCCCAGCGGTCGAGTCCGCGCTGGCGCACCCAGGCACGCGGCCACTCCGGGCCGTACATCGCCCGCAGCTCGCGGATCGCGCGGAGGTCCTCGCGGCCGGTGGCGCCGACGAAAGCCAGCGCGAGCGGCCCGAGGGTGAGGTCCATCAGGCGGTTGCCGAGCGGCGAGGTGTAGTAGTAGTCGCGCTTTTTGGCACTCTGGGCGACGATCTCGATCTCCCGCTCGTTGAGACCGATCGCGCGGTAGATCGCGGCGCCCTGCTCGGAGCCCGCCTCGCTGTTCGGGAGCAGGATCTTGGTCGGGCAGCTCTCGTAGATGACGTGGCGCTTCGACGAGGCGTGGATGTCGGCGAGGCTCTGCGTCACGAATACGACGGCGGCGTTGTACTTGCGAAGTTCCTTGAGCCAGAGCTGGATCCGCTCGGCGAAGAGCTCGTGGAGGAGGTAGGTCCAGGCCTCCTCGAGAATGATCAGCGTCGGCCGCCCGTCGAGCCGCTGCTCGATCCGGTGGAAGAGGTAGAGGAGCGCCGGGATGACGATGCGGTCGCCGAGCTCCATCAGGTGCGACATCTCGAAGACCTGGAAGCGGCCCTCGCGAAGACCGTCGCTCTGCGCGTCGAGCAGGGCGCCGAAGTTGCCCTTCAGCGTGTAGGGGCGGAGGGCTTGGCGGAGGTTCGGGTCCTGGAGCTTCACCTGAAGGTCGGTGAGCGTGCGGGACGGCGAGACGGCCAGTAGGCCGAGAGCGTGGTCGATCGCGCCGCGGTGAGCCGGCGTGACGACGACGCCCTGCAGAGCCATGAGGGTCTCGATCCACTCCGCGGCCCAGGTCCGCTCCGCCGGCCGATCGATCTCGGCGAGTGGGTAGAAGGCCAGGGCGTCGAGCGATTCGGCGGCGATGTCGTAGTGATGACCGCCGCAGGCGGCGACCAGCGGGAACGACGAGTAGCCCTTGTCGAAGGTGAAGACCTGGGCGTCCGGGTAGCGGAAGAACTGCGCCTGGATGAGACCCAGAAGCGTGCTCTTGCCCGCTCCGGTCGGCCCGAGTACCAGGGTGTGCCCGACGTCCGAGACGTGGAGGTTCAGGCGAAACGGAGTCGAGCCGCTGGTCGCCGCCCAGAGGAGCGCCGGGCTCCCCGTCGGGTAGTACCCGCAAGGATTGGTCGGCAGGCCCGGCCAGACGCTCGTCGTCGGCAGGAGGTCGGCGAGGTTGAGCGTACTGATGAGCGGCCGGCGGACGTTCGGATGAGCGTGCGACGGCAGGCTCGAACGGAACGCCTCGAGGGCGTTGACGCGCTCGATCCGCGCCGCGAAGCCGCGGTTGTGGATCTCCTTCAGCACCTGGCGCGCCGCGACCTCGACGGCGGCCTCGTCCTCGTTCATCAGGACGATGGCGGTCGTGTAGAAGCCGTACCGGACCGCTCCCCCGAGACACTCGGCGAGCGCCTCGTCCGCGTCTTCCGCCATGCGGACGGCGTCGCGGTTCAGGAACTTCGGCTCCGCCGCCTTCTCCTCGGTGGTGATCGCCTCCTTGATCAGCCCGCCGAGGCCTTTTCGCTTCTGCCACCAGTTTCGGCGGTAGAGCCGGATGTGCTTGGCGGCCGACTCGGGGTCGAGCGGCAGGAAGCGATGGGAGAGCCGGTACTCCATCGGGATGCGGTGGAGGAAGTCGAACATCGCGGGGTGCGACTCGTGGGGGAAGCCCGTGACCGAGATCGCCCGGAGGTGCCGGTCGCCGACCCGCGGACTGAATCCGCCGTAGAGGTCCTGCGACGCGAGCAGGACGTCGAGGTAGCAGGGCGTGTCGGGCACCGAGACGCGGTGGTAGAGCCCGGTCAGGCAGGTGTGCAGGTGCGTCAGCAGCGCCTCGGACGTGAGGCGGGTGAGCGCCAGCGACGCCGAGAGGCGATCCTCGATGTCCTCCAGCCGGTCGACGAAGGTGTCGACCTGGGCCCGCCAGTCCGGCCCCTTGCGGTCCTCGCCGCTGATGAACCAGCGCGCAAGGCTCGACTGGAGTTCGTCGGGCGGCAGCCACGAAACGCAGAGGGTGTAGGTCGTCTCGAAGTTGCGGCGGCCCGACTCGTACTGCTCGCGGCGCTCCTCGTCGAGGAGCTCCGAGACCGGGTCCGGGAAGGGACCCGGCGGCGGGTAGTCGCGGCTCGGCCGCCGGATGGCGTCGGCGTTCAGGAGCCACTCGTCGCCGAGCGGCAGGAGCGCCTGGTTGAAGTGCTGCGAGAGAAGCGCCAGCTCCTCGGCCGTGGCGGCGTCGAGGTCGGGACCGGTGTAGCTCCAGCCGGCAAGGAACGAGCCGTCCTTGTTGACGGCGATCCCCTCGCCAACCAGGGCGGCCCAGTTCAGGAGGTCGGCGAGGCCCTGCGGCTTGTGCCGATGCTCGCGCAGGATCATCGCGTGTCCCCCCGGAAGACAGGCACGCGGGAGATCGGCGCGCCGACCGCCGCCGTCGCCGGGTAGAACGGCTGGTATAGCCGGTGACGGGCAAAGACGCGCGTGGCCTGCGGGTCCTGGCGGCCGATCCAGACGAGGATGCGGTGACCGACCGTGCCGATCAGCAGTGCAAGGCTCAGACTGGCGAATCGGAAGCCGACGCCGAAGAGCAGCGCCGCGATCACGCTCACCTCGATGATCACGAGGTCACGCTCGGCCCCGCCCAGGAGAATCGGCCGCGTGAGCGAACTGTGCAGCGGCACGGTTCGGAGCGACCTTCGCTTCACGGTCATCAGAGAACTGCCCCAGAGAAGCCGAGTGCCGTGACGAAGCTCACCGCGCCGAGCGCCACGCCGGCGCCGAAGATGACCTGGGACACTCGGCGCATGCCGGTGCCGTGGTCGGAGAGCGCCCACATCACGCCAGCGAGCGCGACGGCGATGATGATGATCGCGCTCGCGACCGGGCCGGTGAGGTTCTCCTGGATGCGAATGAGCGGTTCGTCCCACGGCATCGACGTTCCGCCCGTGGTCGCGAAGGCGGCCGGCGAGGTCAACATCCAGAGGGCGGCGAGCGCCCCGAGCTTCTGTCCCTTCTCCCTCCAGTGCTTCATGACTTGTCACTCCTCCTCGGTAGGCCGAGCCGCGGTCGGCTCGAGTTGAAAGCTGCCGTCGCCGGCGAGGCCGGCGACACGAACGAGCTCGGAGACGCGGCGCCCGCGGCTCCCTCCCTCGATGTGGACGACGAGGCCGACGGTGTCGGCGATCAGGGCGCGCTGGGAGGGCACGCCCGCTTCCTGCGCCAGCTGGTCGAGGCGGTGCAGGGCGGCGACGGCGTTGTTGGCGTGAACGGTGGTGCAGCCGCCGGGGTGGCCGGTGTTCCAGGCCTTGAGGAGGTCGAGGGCTTCGCGCCCCCGGACCTCGCCGATGATGATTCGGTCGGGATTGAGACGCATCGTCGCCTTGACCAGGGTGGCGAGGTCGACGTGGCGCGTGGTGCGAAGAGCCGTGTGGTTCTCGGCGGTGCACTGGAGCTCGACCGTGTCCTCGAGCAGGATGAAGCGCTCGCTCGGCTCGCCGAGCCGGACCATCTCGTCGAGGATCGCGTTGACGAGCGTCGTCTTGCCCGAGCCGGTTCCGCCAGAAATCAGGATGTTGCGCCGCTCGGCGATGGCCGCCCGCAGCAGCTCGGCCTGCAGCAGGGTCATCGAGCCCGTCTCGATGTAGTGCGAGAGAGGGAATACCCGCGTCGCCCGCTTGCGGATCGCGAAGCACGGACTCGCCACGAGCGGCGGCACCATGCCCTCGATCCGGCTCCCGTCGAGCGGTAGCTCGGCCTCGATGATCGGGTGCTCGGAGTCGATCTGCGTTCCGAGCATGCCGGCGATCGAGGCAAGGATCGCCTCCGCCTCCTGAGGGAGGAGCCGCGAGCCGGAGTCGTACATCCCCTCGGTGCGCGAGTCGAGCCAGAGTCGCCCGTCTGGGTTGAGGAGGACCTCGACCAAGTCGTCGTTTCCGAGTGCGCCGACGATGGTCTCCCCCAGCTCGCGGGTCAGCCCCTCAGTCCAGCGCTGCCGCTGCTCGTCGTGTGGCCCCTGCCGCATGGACGGGGACACTACACAAGCGTTGAGATAGTGTCAACAGATGTTGAGCTGGGCCGCGCGTTCGCGGCCCCGGATCGCCCTGCTTTCAGGCCGAATCAGCAGCCTTCTTCAGGGCTTCGGCGTCGAGATGGAGACGGGGCACCGAGGCGAGGACTCGGTCACTTCGCACAGCGCAGTCACGGCAGCTCTCGGCGATCCCCGCATGGGCCCCTCTTCACGGGAGCACCCACACGTTGATCGCTACCGCGGCCACCCAGAGGCTGGCCGACACCCATAGGAGAAGGCGCACCAATCGCTGCCTTGCGTTCCGCCCTCCCGCCGGGACCTCGCACGCGAGGCGGACCCGGTAGATGGACCAGAAACCGAACGCGAGCATCCCTCCGGAGCCGGCCAGAAACCAGACGCTGTAGGGCTCGAAGCGGGCCGCCCAGGCTGCGCCTCCAGCACCAAGAATCCCGAGGACGAGCGGCGCAATCACGGGCCCCGCGCAGCATGCGGTCGCGGCCGTCGCCATCAGGGCTCCTCCCGCGCCAGCTACCGCCGCGCCGGCGGCCACGACCTCGCCGCCAACCTTGCGGGTGTCGAACGGAGGTGGTGTGGGGCCCCGCTTCCTCATGACGCGGTTCCAGCGAGAGCAGCGACAATACGCTCGAGCGGTGGAGACCCGGCAGGTCGGCCAAGTTCGTCGAGGTACAGCCGGCACGAGCTCGCGGAACCCGTCCCCTCTCCACCGAAGACGTCCCGGCCATCCACGAGGATGGTCGGCGACCCGTACCCACGGGCATGGTCCGGCAACGCCGGGTCGTCCGTTTGGAACTCGGTCCACTGCGGGGGCAGGTTCAGAGCAGAGAAGGCACGACCGAGAGCCTCGCGGGCGGCAGCTACATTCGGACAGCCGGGGAAGTAGATCAGCTCAATCGACCGCATGGTCATTCTCCTGGTCCAAGGCTTCGAGGAACGGGCACTCGCTTGCCGGTCCGCCGCCCGCGCAAGCCTCCACCAGCCGCACCAGCGCACGCCGCATGGCGCCGAGGGAGGCAATGCGCGAATCGATGTCTCCGATCTTCGCGAGAGCGCGCGCCCTGACAGCCGCGCAAGTGCCGTCGGGCGCCGCACGGAGGGAGAGGAGCTCGCCGATCTCGCGAAGGGAGAAGCCGAGACCCTTGGCGTGCTGAATGAAGCGAATCCGCCGAACGACCCCGTGGTCGTACTGGCGGTATCCCGATGGTGTTCGCGCCGGTCGATCGATCAGGCCTTCGCGCTCATAGAAGCGCACTGTCTCGACGCGCACGCCCGCGCCCCTCGCCACCTCACCGACCGTCAGACGCTCCGCCTCCGCTCGCACGCCGAGAGTATGAACCCTGTAGTGCGGTACAGGGTCAAGGGCCTCTCTCCGTGCCATCCGCCAGGCTAGAGGCTCGGCGACCGATCCAGGGCCCGGTCCCGATCGCAGCGCTGACCCGCTGCCGCGCTCGCGCGCCCGCACGCGTCGACTTCGGCGCTGGCCCGTGCCGGGCTGGCGATCGGTTCGAGGCGCTGCCACGTCGAGGTGTGCGGCATGACGCGTTCGGTACTCTCCGGCGCGGGCAGGCTCGCCCGCCGCGACAGTTCGCGGTCGGCGAAGTAGCGCGCCTTCGCCGAGTAGATCGGCTGCTGACCCGCCACGAACACGACGGCGTGGTCGGGATCGAGGCGCATCGCCTCGTCGGGAGTGAGCAATCGGCGTCGGATCTCCTGCTGTGTGATGTTCCGGTGGTCCATCACCAGGTCGAAGCGCCCACCTCGGTAGGAGACCTGTTTGTGCGACACCGTGGTGTCGCCGGCCATCTGCGACAGCAGCTCGGCAGTCTCCGGCTTGTTCGCAGCGAAGGCGATCCGGACGTGGCAGTTCGCCGTGATCGACTCCTGCTTGCCGTAGACGCCCTGGTGCTGCGAGAGGTCTTGGGTGATCAGCATCGCCCGGATGTCGTAGCCGGCGAGGTAGGCCAGGGACTCCTGGAAGAACTGGAGCTTCCCGAGCGCCGGGAACTCGTCGAGCATCAGGAGGAGCGGGTGCTTTCCCGCCCCTCTCCCCCGACCCGCCGAGAAGTCCATCCGCTCCGTCAGGCGCCGGCAAGCCTGGTTCAGGAGGAGCCGGACGAGGGGACGGGTGCGGCTGAGGTCGGACGGCGGAACCGTCAGGTAGAGGCTCACCGGCCGCTCGTGGCTCACCAAGTCCTCGAGCGCGAAATCCGAGACGGCGGTGTTCTGGGCCAGGATCGGATCGCGATAGAGGTCGAGGAAGCTGAGGGCTGTCGAGAGGACACCGGAGCGCTCGTTCTGCGACTTGTCCATCAGCGCGCGCGCTGCGGCGGCGACGGTGGGGTGCGTCCGCAGCCAGTCTCCTGTCACCGGGTCGCGCCAACCAGGATGACCGGGCGGCGCGTGTTCGCTGCCCAGCAGGACCTCGAGGCTCAGGTCGATCGGGCGGTCGGGGCGCGCGAGGAAGTGCGCGCAGCCAGCGAGCGTCTTCTCCTTCTCCGCATAGAGAACGTGCAGGATCAGGCCGACGAGCAGGGAGTGGGCCGTCCGATCCCAGTGGTCCCGAATCCGGTCGCCGTTCGGGTCCACGAGGATGTCGGCCACGTTCTGCGCGTCGCGCACCTCCTGGTCGCCCATCCGGATCTCGAGCAACGGGTTGTAGCGCGCCCCCGAGTCATCCGAGCAAGTCGGATCGAACTTGAGGCAGAGGCTGCCGAGCTCGCGGCTGCGCCAGCCCGCCGAGAGCACCCAGTTCTCCCCTTTCATGTCGTGGACGAGCACCGAGTGCGGCCAGGTGAGCAGGTTCGGCACGACCAGCGAGACGCCCTTGCCGCTCCGGGTCGGGGCGAAGACGAAGACGTGCTCCGGACCGTCGTGTCGGAGCGTTCGTCCTCGCCCCTCTTGGCCAGGCCACTGACCCAGGATCAGCCCAGTCTCAGCGAACAGCCCGGCATCCTTCGCCTCCCGCTCCGTCGCCCATTGTGCCGAGCCGTGCAGGTCCGACTGCGGCCTGAGTCGCCGGATCACGACGGCTACGACAATGGCCGCCACGGCCGCCGCGGCTCCCGTCACCACGCCAAGAACCTGGAATCCCGATTTCCAGAACTCCCGTGTCTCGGCCGTTGCTCCGAGGCGCCGAGCCCAGACGACGACGTGGAAGGGGGTGAAGAGCGGCCCCTGCGACCAGGCGAAGGCTCCTGCCCCGAGCACGGCGACGATGGGGGAGAGCAACCGCGTGCGCTTCGGAACGAGGAGCAGCAGCGCCGCACCCCACAGCGCCCACGCCACGAGGTTCAACAGCACCTCGCGGCCGGGGAGCGCGGGGAGCCACGGGCGCCCGAGCGACGGGTGAAACCCGAGACGCAGCGCAGCGTGCTGCGTCACCGCCCATGCGACCAGCACGCCGACACCGATCACTACCGCTATGCCGCGAACGACGACGCCCTTGGCCGTGACCTCCCCGTTGGACGAATGCCGATAGGGCGGCTGGGCGCTCATCGGAAGGTCAGCACCGGCTCGACGAGCGTCGTGACGCATTCGACGCGCACGGGGCCGAAATAGCGGCTGTCCCAGCTGCGCTCCTCGTAGGGTGAATGGAGCCACACATCCCCCGGCTCGAGGCGTTGGGGTCCCCGCGCGTACGGCGTGAGCGCGCGGCCTCCTCGATCGCGGTCGAGCGGCCGGCTGTTCGGCAGGGCGATGGCGTTGACGAGGACCGCCGCCGCCGTCACCTCGACGACGTCGCCCCCGACCGCCGCAACCATCTTCACGACCGGTTCAGCGCCGTCGGGGCAGGATCCGGCGCCGAGGTAGTGGCGCTCCATCCCGAACCTCGAGACGACCGCCGGGAGACAGACGGCCGCGCACGCGCCCGGCCGTGCGCTTCCACCGACCGAGCGGTACAGGCCCCGGGGCATGCTCGTCGAGGTGTTGATCCGGAGACCCACGGCCTGCGGGACGACGTAGATCAGGAGGAAGACACCGACCGCGACCAGGGGCGCCCTCGTCTTGAGCCGAATCATCGGCCCCGGTCCTGCGACAGCTCCCGCGCGATGGTGCGGATGATCAGCAGTGCCTTCACGACCGCGAGCGGCACCTTGACCGCAGTGGCGAGCGCCTGCACGGTCATTGAGACCGTCTGCTCGACGGCGCGCCCTGGCTGCACCGTCGCAAGCGCGCGCGCCACGACGCGCGTTCCGTGGGCGAGCGCGGCTTCCTTCGGAGCCGCAGCCTTGGCTCCCCTCTCCGCCACCTCGCGCAGCACAACATGCGGCTCGACGCCGCGCCGGAGCGCTGCGGTCGCCCAAGCCGAGTCCGCGCGCTCGAGGTTGGCGGAGTAGGCGCGATGCCGGTGATACGTCGCAAGCTCGGGCGTCCCGGTTCCCCATAGAGCCGCACGGAGCTCGGCCGCGGCTAGTCGCTCGTCGGTGGCGGATCCACCCAGAGTGACTCCAGCACTTCGAGCCGCTCCGGCTCCTCCATGTGCTGCAGGCGCTGGTAGAGCCTCTCGCCGAGTAGCAGCTCGGCCCGCTGCCGGGGCCGGAGCGCCCAGTCGGGTTTGAGCAGCGTGATCCCCAGCAGCGTGATCAGGGACGCGGCGAGAGTCCACACGGCGATCCCCGCCGCGCGCTCCCTCGCCGGCCTCGAGGTCGTGGGATCGCGCCTCGCCTGCGGCGCTGCCTGAACGGCTCGCTCGACCGCCTCCAGCCTTCGGTTCGTCTCCGTCATGGCGCCCAGGATCGCGGCCAGATCGCCGCTCGTTGAGCTGCTCCGCGCCGGAGCGGGGATCTCGTTCAGTGCCTGATCGTTCACGACTCTCGCGGATTCGAGGAAGGTCTCTCGTCGGCTCATAGCTCACTCCGAGTCGCCGTTGCAGGCCGGTCCAGGTGAAGGACGGTCCGAGCGCCTGGCCGGGGATCACCTCGTCACCCAGGCGATAGGCGATCGCGCGCACCTCTCCACCGCGTCCGAGCAGCGGGAGCGGCCGGACGCCGGCGGACGCGAGGCGTTCGAGGAGCACGCTCATCGAGGGTGCGTCCGTAGCTGCCGCTCGGACGTAGGCCGCGGCGACGCTCCGCGACAACGGGCTCGGAGCGACGCTTCGGGCGAGCGCAGGCAGCGCCAGCCGGCCCGCAGCCGTCGCGAGGCGCGCGCCGTAGAGGAGCAGTCCGAGAGGTGAGCGCGCCGCCGTGGCGAGGTCGAGAATCGGCGCCACGGCGCCCAGTCCGGGCGTCCGGCGCACGGCGAGGCGAAGCGCCGAACGAGGAGAGCGAAGAGCGTAGGCCACGCGGACGGCGTCGGCCGGGCCGTCGAGCGCTCCGGCGCCGCTACGGGCGAGTCCGGCCGTGGCGCCCGACACGGCGCCGCGCCGCGCGGCGCTCGGGAGTGCATCGAGCTCCTTCCGCAGCGCGTCGAGGCTCGCAGGAGACCAAGACGAGGGCGCGCGACCGGCGCCACGATCCGGCCGAGCCGCCGCGGCCGCTCGGACCGCCGAGAGGTCGCGCTCTGGCTGGTAGTCGACGCCGAGGCGCTCCTGGAGCCCTCGCCAGGAGTACGAGCGGCCGAGTGCCGAACCCCGGAAGCTCGCCCCCTCGAGCCCGTAGGAGATGCCCGAGACGTGTCCCGTGGTCGCGACCCGCGGCACCGCTTCGACTCCCGTTTCCCCCAGCCGTTCGAGGAAGACGCTCATCGACGGTCGGTCGGCGGCGGCGCGGTCGAGGAGATCCTGGAGCCGGAGCCGCTTGCTCACCTCCCCCGTCCGCTCGATCTGTCGAATCTCGCCCGTTCGCAGGGCGGACTTGTCGACCTCATGCGCGGACTTGACCTGAGTGAGCCCGTATTCGCGCTCGAGCGCCCGCAGGACCTCCTCGCCGCGTCGGTAGTCGTGCGAGTCGGAGACGGCGCGGCCGTCAGCGCCGATGCGCGCCGCGACGATGTGGACGTGGTCGTGCTCGGTGTCGCGATGCCGCACGACCACGAACGGCGAGCGCCCGTAGCCGAGATGCTCCAGGTAACGCTCGGCGACGTCGCGCCACTGCGCGTCGGTGAGCTCCTCGCGCCCGCTCGGTCCGTGGGGGAGCGACAGGGAGGAGTGGAAGACGACCCGAGTCAGGCCTGGCCGCAACTCCCGCCACTCGCCGAACTCCTGCGCGAGCGCCCGTGGGTCCTCGCCATACATGTTGCCGCCGACCAGCTCGGGCGACTTGGCGCGGCCGAAGACGTAGTTGAGGACGCCACGGAAGCTCTTGCCCTTGTGGATGCTCTGGATCACGCGGCACCCGCGTTGCCGACGAGCGCCTGGCGGACCTCGTGGAGCAGGCAGCGAAGCTCTTCCACGAGGGCGACCGGCACGTCCTCGGTCTGCCCTCGGTTGATCGCTCGCTGGAGCTGATTCAGGTTCGCGGCGAGCCGCCCGAGCTCGACCCACTGATCCGAAGCGATCGGGTGGGGCTGGTGGCGCCGGGGGAGCGGTCGGCCGAGCGATGATTCGCGCAGGAGCTCGGCGACCGTAATTCCGAGGATGCGGGCACGCTCGCGCAGCCGGCCGTCCTCGGCGGGGGTGAAGTGCGCGCCGTTCTTGACGACGCGAGCCCGCGCTGGGTCCTTGCGCGGGCGCCCACGGCGGCTCACCGCGGCCCCCAGCTGAGGGTGCTCGCCGTGGAGTTGCAAACTTGCAACTCCTGGCCGCCGAATCGACCTGCGAGCTCAAGCGAGCAGCTGCCAGCCGTTTCCCGCCCGAAGGAAACCCGACGGCCGCGGACGCGGCGGCGGCGTTTCCCGGGCCGGGAAACATGGCTGGCTCCTAACCAGCAGTCGGAGAGCCGCTGAAGCTCCGGGAGCGGGCGCAACGAGGAGCAGGCAGATACGCCGGAGCAGCTCAGGGTCGGAATGGGTGGCACGGTGCGGACCTACAGGAAGAGCGTGCTGCGACCCGATCGTCGAGCGAACTCCACGACCTCCTGGTGGATCGGAAGGGCAGCACAGCCCTTCGCGGTGAGAACGGTGCGATCGCGTAGGACGACCCATCCCGACCGCTGCCACCTACGGATCGTGGAACGACTCACCTCCTCCCGCCGCTGGAATACGTCGCCCGCACGCGCCGGCCGACCCCCTCCCAGACAACGGTAGATGCGCTCGGCCGTGGCAAAGGGCATCCTCCACGATCGGGCATCGAGGGCCTGCACTTCAGAACCGCGGCCGAACTCGCGTGGCCGAGAGTGCCCCGCCCGCGATCGCAGCGAAGAGGACGATCGGCAGGGCGAGGAGAACGAGAAGAACTCGGACGACGGCCCGAGCTCGGTGGTGGTTGGACAGCTTCGATCGTTGTCGCACATTGCGCCTCCTGGCGAGAGTTCTCCCGGCTCTGCGGTCGGGATGGAGTGGGGATTGCGGAGGAGAGTCGTAGAGGGCAGGAGGTCGTCTCCCGCCCTGAATGGCCTCTACGCCGCGGCCTCCTCCGAAGCGGCGCCACGGGTCAGTGCCTGCCAGGTCTCCGCGATCACCTCGGTGCGAAAGTGTTTGCCGGTCTCGTCTTCCCAGGAGCGCGTCTGGATTCGTCCTTCGACGTAGACCAGCCGCCCCTTGGCGAGCACCGTGGCGACGTTCTCGGCGGTCTTGCCCCAGAAGACGACGCGGTGCCACTCCGTCTCCTCCTGGCGATTCCCTTCGCCGTCGCGCCAGTAGCGGGACGTGGCCAGACGAAGGTCGGCGACCTTCGTGCCTTGCGGCGTCTCGCGAATCTCCGGGTCCTGCCCGACGTGACCGATGAGCTGCACCTTGTTCAGCATGGGACCTCCCGTTGTGGCGTCCATGTCAACAGATGTTGACAAGCGGACGTTATCGGGCGACCCCGGGCCGCGTCAAGCGGCCTGCTCGTCTCCGGCTGGCTCCTCCGATTGAGCCGCTGACTCCTCGAGCGCCTTCGTCGCGCGGCCGAGGATGTAGTCCGCCGCGCGCTGCGCCTGCTGTGCGGCGGTGATCACCAGCCGCGAGTCGCGCGAGAGATTCCGGCGCCAGTGGTCGATGTACGCGGCCGAGTTCGGGATGTCGGGCTCGATGCCGGCCTCCCCGCAAAGAAACGCGGCACCCAGCTCGGCCACCAGCTCTTCGCGAGCGTACGGCTCGGAGCCGAACGGCGCCGCGTGGTTCTTGTCGAAGCCGGGTCGCGCGAGTCGCTTGGTGTGGCCGGTGGCGTGGGTGAGCTCGTGGAAGAGCGTCGAGTAGTAGCCCTCCGTGCGACCGAACGCGCTGCGCGGTGGCATGGTCACGCTGTCCGTCGCGGGGCGATAGAAGGCTCGCGGCTGCGCCCGGTGCTCGATCGTGGGCGGTTCCTGGAAGCCGGCGACGATCTCTTCGGCCGTCGGCATCGGGGCGACCGCCACGGCGTCGGCAGCCGGGACCTTCGACGGATCGATCCCTTCGGTCTGGTCGAGGTTGAACACCGAGTAGTAACGGAGAACGGGGAGCCGCTCGCGCCTCGGAGTACCGCTCCCCTCGCTGGCGCCCCCCGCCTCGGTCTCACGACCGCTCCGGTCGACCCAGCGCCAGAAGATCACGGGCGTCGAGCGCTCGCCGGCGCGGATCGCCCCGCCCAGCGCCTTGGCCTGGCGGAAGGTCAGCCACCAGGGAGTCGACGCTGTGCGGAAGCCGAGGAGGAAGACGTTGATCCCGCGGTACGGCCGCCGCGACACCAGGTTCGACGGCGCCAGCCCATCCACCTTCCACGGCCGCGCCCACGGAACCACCCCGCGCGCCAACTGCTCCACGATCTGACCGGTGATCACCTCGTACACCTTCGACATCGCTGCTCTCCTCTCGGTGCCGTTCTCGGTGGATTCCGAGAACCTGAGGGCTTCCCCTCAACGCACCTGAAGAGCCAGTCCGGCCGCGAGGACGCGTCAAGGCTGGCCGCAGGCCACCCGGAGGGCTCGGCCTTGACGCCCCGCAGCGGCTGATGAGACTGGTCGTGCGTTGAGGGGGAGAGCGCAGCGTCAGGCGGATCCCTGGTTTCGCGGAACTCGGATCTTCGGCTTTTCCGCAGCCGCCGTCGCGCTGCTACGAGGAGAGCTAGAGGAGTATCTAAAGGGAACTACAGGGGGGTGGCGCAGGTGCCGGTGAGTGAAGGACTTGCACGCGGATCGCGTTACCGAATCATCGGCCCGGTGTCACCGATTCATCGGTGGCGGGGCTGTCGGCGTCACACTTTCATCGGTGGGGGCGTCACCGTTTCATCTGGAAATCTTCGAGATATCCACAGCCTCGGCCGATCGAGAGTCATCGCCTCGCTGGCGGGCGGCAGGCCGCTGCGATACAGTTCCGAGGTGATTTGGCTCCGCCGCATCGCCGCTGTCCTGGCGCTCTTCGTCGTCCTCCCGGGCGCGGGCGAAGCCTTGGAGAACGTGGTGCATCTCGTCGCTCAGGGCCACTCGGCGCATGCCGGCGGCACCTCGGACCGGCACCAGCCTCCGAGCCGCGAACACGGCTGCACAGGGGCGTTCCACCTCTGCCACTGCTGCCCCTCGGCATCCGCCGTGCTGAGCTCCGTCGGGAACATCCAGCAGGTCCAGACCGCTCGGATCGCAGCGCCCTGCGCGTTCGCGGAGCCGGTTTCGTTCACGCTGTCCACGCTCGAACGCCCTCCTCGCACCTAGCTCTCCGACCGTAGTTCCGCAAGCGCGAGGGTCGATCTCGACCGGTCGCGGCGCTGCGCGCCGCATCCTCGTGCCTTGCCGGTCAGGTCGCAGCGCGCCTCGGTCGCGCGCGTGGCCATCATCGGAGAGCACAACTTGTCCTACTCATCTCCTTCGGGGCGGCGCCTGCGCCGGCTCGACGTCAGCCTGCTGCTCGCCTGCCTCCTGGCGAGCCCGAATGCCAGGGCTCAGCCTGCGGCGGCAGGTCCGGCCGCAGCCGGCCTGACCTTCGACCGAGCGATCGCGCTCGCGCTGGAGCGCAGCCCGCAACTTCAGTCCCAGTCCGCGGAGCTCCGTCGAGCGGAGGCCGAGCTCTTGGGTTCGCGCGTCTATCCCTTCAACCCCGTGATCGAGGCCTCGCAGGCACGACGCGACGACGGTCAAGAGCAGACTCATGACCGTGAGGTCGGGATCTCGCAGGAAGTCGAGATCGCCGGGCAGCGCGGCAAGCGCATCGCCGCCGCGTCGGGTTCTCTCGACGTGATCCGCCTGCGCGTTTCGAGGGCGCGCCAGGAGCTCGCGGCGAACGTCGGGGAGGCCTTCGTCCTCGCCCTCCAGGCTCGCGAGCTTGAAGAATTGGCGAGATTTGAGCAGGAGATTGCCCGCAGCCTGGCCGAATTCGAGCAGCGACGACTGGACGCCGGGGCCGGCACGCTCGTCGACCTGAACCTCGCCCGCGCCGCGGAAGGCCGCGCCCAGCGGCGGGTCGAGCTCGCGATCGCGGCGGAGACCGCCGCGCGGGCGACGGTCGCCGAGCGGATCGGACTCTCACCCGCTGACCTGCCGGGGTTGGAGGGTGAGCTTCCCGAGTCGTGGCCCAATGCGGCGCCGCTTCAGGACCTCGAGATCAGGGCTATCGACCAGCGCCAGGACCTGGCAGCGCTGAAGATCGAGATCGAGACCAGCGCGGCTCGCTTGCGACTGGAGCAATCACTCGCCGCTCCGAACCTTGTGCTCGGTCTGGCAACAGGCCGGGAGGCCGACCGGGAAGACCTCGACACCGTCGTGGCGGGCGTGACCATCCCAATCTTCAATCGCAATCAGGGGGGAATCGCCACGGCCCGCGCGAACCAGGAGAGCGCGGCTGCCGACCTGGCGTTGGCGACCCTCGCCCTGCGCAGCGAGGTCGCGACAGCGGCCAGCCGTTACCACGCGACGACGCGTGCGCTCGCGGTCTTCCGCGAGACGGTCGCCGGTACGCTCGACGAGAACCTCGAGCTGGTCCAGAAGTCGTTCGCCAGCGGAAAGCTCCGTGCCAGCGAGGTGCTGGTGTTCCGGCGCGAGTTCGTCGACAGCCGGCGGGAGTTGATCGAGGCCGCCGCCGACGCCTGGCTCGCGAGGATCGCCCTGGATCTGACCACCGGAGACACCCCCCTCCCCACGCCGAACCCCGACTCGACTCCTTCGACCGCTCCGGAGACCCCCCGATGACCCGCTTCCTTCGCACCTTTGCACCTACCTGCCTTGCGATTCTCGGAATGGGCCTCGCCGCTTGTGACCGCGCCGCCGCGCCCGACGCCGAGTCCGCCGCGAAGGAGAGTTCTGCCGGCGAGACCAAGGGGACCATCCACCTTTCGCCGGAGGCCATCGTCAGCGCCGGGATCACCCTGGGCGCCGCCGAGGTTCGTCCCCTTCGCACGGAGATCGAAACGACGGGCTCCGTCGACTTCGACCAGCGCCGGTTCGCCCACGTGAGCCCTCGGGTCGGAGGTCGGGTCGAGGCCACCCTCGCCGAAGTCGGCGACCTCGTGCGGAGCGGGCAGGTGCTCGCGCGCGTCGATTCGATCGAGCTCGGCGAGGCCATCGGCGAGTACCTTCAGGCTCGCGCGCGGGCCGAGTTGGCGCGGGAGACCTTCGACCGCGAACGCGGCCTGTTCGCCGATCGTGTCTCCTCGCAGCAGGAGATGTTGTCCGCGCAAGCAGCGGCGCGCGAAGCCGATGCCGCACTGCGCGGCGCCGAAGAGCACCTTCATCTTCTGGGGCTCTCCGACGTCCAGGTGGGAACCCTCGGGTACGACCAGCCGCGAGCGTCGGTCTACGAGGTCCGAGCGCCGTTCGCGGGCACGGTCGTCGAACGCCATGCCACGTTGGGGGAGATGGTTGAGCCCCAGGCGCCGCTATTTCAGATTGCGGACCTGTCGCGGGTGTGGGTCTGGATCGACGTTTTCGAGCGGGACCTCGCGCGAGTCCACCTCGGTGACGACGTCGAGCTTCACGTCGAAGCTTTCCCGGGAAGCGCCTTCGAAGGCAAGCTGGTCTACCTCGGCAGCCGCGTCGAGACCGAAAGCCGCACGGCCCGAGCGCGCATCGAAGTTCCGAACCCGGAGGGCAGGCTCCGTCCCGGCATGTTTGCCCGCGTCCGGATCTCGGACCCTCATGCCGCCGACGGCAAGGCGGAGTCGGTGTCCGTGCTGGCCGTGCCCGAAAGCGCTCTTCAACGCGAGGGGGACGACTTCGTCGCCTTCGTCGCGCTAGGAGACGGGAGATTCGAGTCGCGAAAAGTTCGCACGGGGAGGAAGGGCGATGGCTTCGTCGAGATCCTCGACGGGCTCGTCGCCGGCGAGTCCGTGGCGGTGTCAGGCACGTTCGTCCTGAAGTCCGAGGCCTCGAAAGAGAGCCTCGGGGGCGAGGAGTGACCCGGTCATGATTCGCCGAATCGTCGACTTCTCGCTCGACAACCGCTTTCTCGTCATCGTCCTCTGGCTGCTGGTCGGCCTGGGCGGGATCTACGCTCTCGCCGACCTGCCCATCGACGCCGTCCCGGACGTGACCAACGTCCAGGTTCAGGTCCTCACCAACAGCCCCGGGCTGGCGCCGGAGGAGATCGAGAAGTTCGTCACCTTCCCGGTCGAGACCGCGATGAGTGGACTGCCGAAGGTCGAAGAGATTCGCTCGATCTCGCGTTTCGGCCTTTCCGCGGTGACCGTCGTCTTCGAGGAAGACGCCGACATCTTCTGGGCTCGCCAGCTCATCGGCGAGCGGCTGACCGAGGCACGTGAGGCCATTCCCGAAGGGTACGGCGAACCCGAGATGGGGCCGATTTCGACCGGTCTCGGCGAGATCTACCAGTTCGAAGTTCGGGGCGAGCCCACGTGCGCAGCCGGGGCGCCGGATCGACCCGACTGCTACACGCCCATGGAGCTGCGGACGCTGCTCGACTGGGTCGTCAACTACCAGCTTCGCTCGGTGCCGGGCGTGGTCGAGGTGAACTCCTTCGGCGGCGAGCTCAAGACCTACCAGGTGACCCTCGACCCCGACAAGCTCGTCGCCTACGGGCTCTCGGTCGGGGACGTCTCCCGCGCCCTCGGCGCCAACAATCGCAACGTCGGCGGTGGCTACATCGAGCACCGCGGCGAGCAGTACGTGGTGCGCGGCGAAGGGCTCGTGGAGCGGCTCGAAGACCTCGGTGAGGTTGTGCTCTCGCACGATGAGCGTGGAACGCCGGTCTATGTGCGCGATGTGGCCAAGCTCGAGTTTGCGCCCATGATCCGCCAAGGGGCCGTGACGCGCGACGGACGCGGAGAAGCCGTCGTGGGCGTCGTCATGATGCTGATGGGCGAGAACTCGCGCGCCGTCACCGAGGGGGTGAAGGCCAAGATCGAGGAGATCCGCAAGACGCTTCCCGCGGGCGTCACGATCGACACCTTCTATGACCGTACGGACCTCGTCCACCGCACGATCCGCACCGTCGCCACGAACCTGGCCGAGGGCGGGCTGCTCGTCGTGCTGGTTCTCCTTGTCCTTCTCGGAAGCTTCCGAGCCGGCCTGATCGCCGCCATCTCGATCCCGCTGTCGCTCCTCGGCGCCTTCATTCTCATGCGGTGGTACGGGATCTCCGCCAACCTGATGAGCCTCGGCTCGATCGACTTTGGGCTCGTGGTCGACGGCTCGGTGATCCTCATCGAGAACGTGCTCCGGCGCCTTCACGAACGACGTCACGAGGCCGAGTCGCTCCTCGAGAAGGTGCGGGCCGCCGCCCACGAAGTCTCTCGCCCGGTGGTCTTCGCCGTCGGCATCATCGCCATCGTCTTCCTGCCGATCCTGGGCCTGCGCGGCATCGAAGGAAAGATGTTCCGCCCGATGGCGACCGCCCTCATCTTCGTCCTCGGCTTCTCTCTCGCCTGCGCACTGACGCTGGTGCCCGTTCTGTCGTCGTTCTTCCTGAACAAGGTTTCCGAGAAAGAGCCTCTCCTCTTCCGGTGGCTGCACAAGGTTTATCCGGGCGCGCTCGTCCGGGCCCTTGGCCGCCGCGGCTGGACGGTGGCAGCTGCGGTGACCGTCCTCGCCGTCGCCGTTGCCATCGCGCCGTTCCTGGGCGGAGAGTTCATTCCCCGCCTGGACGAAGGCACGATCGCCCTGCAGATCTGGCGCCTTCCCAGCATCTCGCTCGAGGAATCCAACCGGATCAGTACCGAGGTCGAGAAGGTCGTTCGCGCCGAATTCCCGGAGGTGACGACGATCGTCTCACGGACCGGCCGCCCCGAGATCGCGACCGATCCGATGGGCGTCGAGGTCAGCGACACCTACATCATTCTGAAACCGGGCGATCACGAGCGCTTCCCGGACCGCGAGTCGCTCGTCGCGGCGCTGGACGAGGCCCTGCGGGCCAAGGTCCCGGGCGCGGTCTTCAGCTTCTCGCAGCCGATCGAGCTCCGGGTCTCGGAGCTCATCTCCGGGGTCCGGTCCGATGTCGCCGTGCACCTGTACGGCGACGACCTGACGCTCCTCAAGACCAAGGCCGACGAGATCGTGCGCGTCCTCTCCCGCGTTCCTGGCGCTGCGGACGTGAAGGCCGAGCAGACCCAGGGGCTCCCCATGCTGCGGGTGCGCATCGACCGGGATGCCATCGCACGCTACGGGGTCAACGCGGACGACGCCCTGGAGGTGATCGAGGCGATCGGGGGCCGGACAGTCGGCACGGTCATCGAAGGCCAGAAGCGCTTCGACATCCAGGTGCGCTTCGATCCGGCCGTGCGACGCGGCCTGGAGCGCATCGCGGACCTCCGGGTCGCGGCACCGGGGGTGGCTGGCGGACCCCCGCGCCTTCTGCCTCTCTCCCAGCTGGCGACGGTCACCGTCGAGGATGGGCCGGCGCAAATCAGCCGTGACCGCATCAGTCGCCGAATCAACGTCGAGCTCAACGTCCGGGGACGGGATCTCGCGACGTTCGTCGCCGACGCACAACGCGCCGTCGAAGCCGGCGTCAAGCTGCCGACGGGATGGACCGTCGAGTGGGGCGGCCAGTTCGAGAATCTCCGTGAGGCCTCGGCCCGGCTGGCGGTGCTGCTGCCGCTCGCTCTCCTGATCGTGTTCCTGCTGCTCTACACGACCTTCGGCTCGGCCCGGCTCGGCACGCTCATCTTCCTCAACGTGCCGATCGCAGCGACCGGCGGCGTTGTCGCGCTCGCGTTGCGGGGCTATCCGTTCTCGATCTCGGCCGGAGTCGGTTTCATCGCCCTCGTGGGCGTCGCGACGATGAACGGGCTCGTTCTCGTGTCGCACGTCGAGAAGCTCCGCCAGATGGGCATGACGCTCGAGGACGCCCTGCTCAAGGGCGCCACCGAGAAGATGCGGGCGATGGTCCTCGCACCCTTCGTCGCTGGCCTCGGCTTCCTGCCGATGGCGGTGTCGTCGAGCGCTGGTGCCGAAGTCCAGCGGCCTCTCGCCACCGTGGTGATCGGCGGTCTTGTCACGTCGACGCTGCTCACCCTGTTCGTCCTGCCGGTGCTCTACCGGTTCTTCGCGGCCCGCGCCGCCGAAGTCGAGATCTAGGAGGTCGCGATGAAAGAGATCAAGGCAATCGTGCAGCCATTCATGGTCGAGGAGATCCTGCATCGCCTCGAGGACCTCGAGATTCCGGGCCTCACGCTCTCCGAGGTTCGGGGCTGGGGTCGATCCCGTGCGGAGGGGGCGCGAGAAACCGTGCAGGAGGCCGGTCACGCCTTCGCACTCAAGACGAAAATCGAGATCGTAGTGCCGGACGCCATGGTGGCGCCCATCGTCGAAGCGATCGCCTCGGCCGCGCGTACCGGTAGACCCGGCGATGGCAAGATCTTCGTCGCCGGTGTCGAGCGCGCCCTGCGCATTCGCACCGGGGAGGAGGACGAGGATGGCCTCTGAGAAGGCGCGCGCGTTCCGCGTCGCCGGCATGGATTGCGCCGAGGAGATCGCAACTCTTCGGCGAGAAGTCGGTCCGGTCGTGGGAGGCGAGGCGAAGCTCGGCTTCGATCTCCTGCGCGGCAGGATGACCGTCGCCGCGGACGAGAAGTCCGTGCCCGACTGGGCGATCGTCACCGCGGCCAGGAGAGCGGGGCTCGCGGCCGAGCCCTGGCGAGCCGAGGGCGACGACGGCAGCAATGACCGATTGCGGAGACGGCGCCTGATCTCGACCGTCGTCTCCGGTTCGGCGACTGTCGCGGGATTCCTGCTTCACGCTGCCCTGGCGGGCGGCTTCGGCGCCGCGTTCGGGCGCGAGGGCATGGGCGGCGGGCATGCGGTCCCGCTCGCCGCACGACTGGTTTACGCCGTTGCCGTGCTGGCCGGGCTCGTCACCGTGGCACCCAAGGCGTGGCTGGCGCTTCGACGGTTCCGGCCCGACATGAACTTACTGATGATGATTGCCGTCTGCGGCGCCATCGTGATCGGCGAGTGGTTCGAGGCGGCGACCGTGGCCTTTCTGTTCGCGTTCTCTTTGGCGCTCGAGGCCTGGAGCGTCGGGCGAGCGCGCCGGGCCATCTCCAAGCTGCTGGACCTGGCGCCCCCGACCGCCCGGTTGGTGACGCCAGAAGGCGAACGCGAGGTTCACCCTTCGGAGATCTCGGTCGGATCGCGCGTCGCCATCAGGCCGGGCGAACGCATCCCGCTCGACGGGCGGGTGCGCACCGGGCGATCGACGTTGAACCAGGCGCCGATCACGGGCGAGAGCCGACCGGTCGAGAAGCAACCGGGGGACGAGGTGTTCGCCGGCACGATCAACGGCGCGGGAGCGCTCGAGGTCGAGACGACGGCCGCGGCCGAAGCGACGATGCTGGCCAAGATCCTACGGCTGGTCGAAGAGGCTCAGACGCGGCGTTCGCCTTCCGAACGCTGGGTCGATCGATTCGCCGCGATCTACACGCCGTTCGTGTTCGTGACCGCCCTCCTCGTCGCCTTGCTGCCGCCGCTTTTGGCCGGCGCGAGCTGGGGCGATTGGGGCTATCGGGCGCTCGTCCTCCTGGTCATCGGTTGTCCCTGCGCCCTGGTCGTCTCGACGCCCGTCGCCGTCGTCGCGGGGCTGGCTGCCGCCGCGCGTCACGGTGTTCTGGTCAAGGGCGGGGCCTTCCTCGAGGCGCCGGCCAGCATCCGCGCGTTCGCCTTCGACAAGACGGGAACGCTCACTCACGGCAGGCCGCGCGTGCTCGAGGTCGTGCCGCTCTCTGGTCACGACGAGCGCGAACTTCTCGAGCGCCTCGTGGCGCTCGAAGCGCGGAGCGAACACCCGCTCGCGGCGGCGATTCGCGACTACGCTGCCGAGAAGGGTGTCTCTGCACCGCCCGCAGAGGACTTTCAGGCCTTCGAAGGCAAGGGGGCCGCGGGCACGGTCGATGGACGCATCTTCTGGGTCGGCTCGCATCGCTACCTCGAGGAGCGTGGCCAGGAGACTCCCGACGTCCACGAGCGACTCGAAGCGATGTCGCTGGCGGGACAGACCGCAGTGGTCGTCGGCAACGAGACTCATGTCTGCGGCCTCGTCGCCGTGGCTGACGGAGTGCGCTCGAACGCGCTCGAAACTCTTCGGGAGCTCCAGCGTCTGGGTATCGAGACGACCGTGATGCTGACCGGTGACAACCGCGGCACCGCCGAGGCGATCGGCCGTGAGACCGGCGTTTCTGAGATCCGGGCGGAGCTCCTTCCTGACGAGAAGGTGGCGGCGATCCAAGAGCTCGTCAAGCGCTACCAACGTGTCGCGATGGTCGGCGACGGGATTAACGATGCGCCCGCCCTGGCGAGCGCGAGCCTTGGCATCGCCATGGGCGGAGCGGGCTCCGACGCTGCCATAGAGACTGCAGACGTCGCGCTGCTCTCCGACGACTTATCGCGCCTCCCCTGGCTCATTCAGCACTCCCGGCAAACGCTCGCCATCATCCGCCAGAACATCACGTTCTCGCTCTCCGTGAAGGCGATCTTTGTCGCTCTCACATTTCTCGGAGCGGCATCGCTCTGGGCAGCGATCGCCGCGGACATGGGTGCCGCTCTGCTCGTGGTCGCCAACTCGCTTCGACTGCTTCGCGGTTGAGCAGCAGACTGACCGCAGAGGAGAACGGGAGTGATGGGCGCGTGCCGGCAAACAGGAGAGGGAGATCCGCCAGGAATGACCGGGACACAGACTGACGAAGGGATGACCATGGAACGCTCGACGGATTCGGCGTGGATGCTCGTCTTCGCGTGCTGGGTTGTGGCTACTGTGTCCACGCTGGGCGCTCTCTTCTTCAGCGAGGTCATGGAGCTGCCGCCCTGTGCGCTTTGCTGGTATCAGCGCATTTTCATGTTTCCGCTCGTGCTGATCCTGCCGGTCGGGCTCTTCCCTTACGACGGTAGGGCCGTCCGCTTTGCTCTGCCGCTCACCTTGGCGGGCTGGGGCCTGTCCCTCTTCCAGGTGCTGCTCGTCGCCGGGTTCATCCCGGAGCGAATCACTCCGTGCACACAGGGAGTGCCGTGTTCCGAGGTGCAGGTCGAGTGGTTCGGATTCGTGAACATTCCACTGCTGTCCTTTCTCGCATTCTCAGCCATGAACGCCCTGCTGATCGCGGCGCACTTCAGGAGGAACCAATGAGCCGAAAGAACAAGAGGAGCAGGGCGAGCCAGTCCCTGCCAGTGCGTCAGCCACCCCCTGGGGAGGCGGTCAGCCGGAGGAGAATCTTCATCGCCGCCGTGGCGGCGCTGCTGCTTGCCTTCGTGGTCGGAATCCTGCTCTACAAGAGCTCGCAGGCCAGGGCAGCGCAGCAGAAGGCCGGTAGACACCGGGAACTCCTCGCGAGTGACCACTCGCCCACGCTCGGCAAGGCGGACGCCAAAGTGCACATCGTCGAATTCCTCGACCCGGCGTGCGAGACCTGCGCGGTCTTCTATCCGCACATCAAGAGGCTGCTGGCGTCGAATCCGGACACTCTCCGGCTGTCGGTTCGCCATGTTCCCTTTCACAAAGGATCGGACCAGGTGGTCAGGATTCTCGAGGCCGCCCGAAACCAGGGCAAGTACTGGCAGGCACTGGAGGCCATCTTCGCCTCCCAGGATCAGTGGGCTGTGAACCATGCGGTTCAGGCCGACCGAGTCTGGACATCGCTAGGCGGCATCGGTCTAGATCTCGACCGGATCAGGAACGACATGAACGCTTCCGAGATCTCCGGCCGGATAGAGAAGGATCTCGGCGATGCCTCGGCACTGGGGGTCACCAAGACCCCGGAATTCTTCGTCAACGGCCGTCCGCTGCCCAGCTTCGGCCTCGAGGAGTTGCAGGGCCTGGTGCGGGAGGAACTGCACCCCGCTGGCTGAGAGCCAAGGGCGTGCTGACCGGCGAGCGTCACAGTTTCATCGGTGCTGGTGGGCCCGGCGCCGACCTACGGTTGACTCTGGGAAAGGTGCGCTCGGCAGCTAGAGCGTGAACGCGATTCGCTGCGGCTCGGGGTGACCTGCTCGCGCTGCGGCGTTGGCACATCGTTCGCTGCACCACACTCGTTTGGCGTCGCGTGACGTGGGCTCGAGGTGGTAGTCACCGATTCGTAGGGGATGCCTGCACTGCGAGCAAACGGTTTCCTGCGAGGGGCGGTAGATCCGAACGAGGCGTCGGTGGTTCACTGGGTCCTCCCTTTCGTGTCGCTGTCGTCCACGGCGAGGGAGGGACCGGCGAAGAAGGACGAGCCGTCCAGGGCGCGAAGCGCCGACAGGGAACCCTTGACGGCCGGCTCGCCGGTCTAGGGTGAGCCCAGGGGATCGAGGAGACAGGGAGGGAGGCCGCCCGGGAGACGCCGCCTTGCGGGCTGCGCGAACTCCTCCGGGCAGTCAGCTCAGCTTGGGGGACGAGGCGGGCTTGCCCCGGGAGCCCTTGCAGGAGACCCGAGGGGGCGGAGCGGTAAGGTGCATGCCGCGCGCTCGCGCGCAAACCACTAGAGCCCGCTCAACGCTTCGCAGGCCGCTGCTCGATGTGCGTTGGCGAAGGCTTGAGCAGCAATCCCATAGCCGAGTTCTCGAGCCTAACGTCAGGGTAGTAGTCGATGACGCTCCGCAGGTAGCCGAGGAACCGCTTCTTGAAGTGTCTGGGGTTGGCGTAGCCGCACCCGAACTGGAGCGCCAGCGAGGCCCAGGGGATCGTGACCGGTCGCCGGAGCCGGAAGAAGCGCCAGGTCAGCCAGACGTAGATGTCGATCTCGAACGGCGACCGGAGGGCGCGCAGGACCCGCAGGTCGAGAGGGACCGGTGCCTCGGTCGCCTCCCGGAAGAAGCGATCCGAAAGGAGTACGTGCGAGCCCCAAGCCGCCTCGCCCTTCCCTGGCCGGGGATCCCACCAGAGCTCGCGCTTTTCGGCGATCAGGAAGCCGTCGCCGGCGTGCCGGCCCTGGCTCTCGTCGTGGAAGATGCACTGGAAGGTCGAGGCGAACAGCCGCTGAAGCTGTTCCCGGAGCATCGGCAGCGACCCGCGCGGCCCCGTGGTCGGCGGAATGCCGAGAGCGGCGCAGAAGTGGGAGAAGTGGCTGCCGAGCTCGATGTCGGGGCTCTTGCGCCGCACCGCCTCCGTCGTCAGGTAGGCTAGAACCAGACGAGGGTAACGGCCAAACGGGAGCCCCACGTCCGTCGGCGCGAGGATCGAGAGGGTGAAGTGCCCGTTGCGCCGAACGAACTCGTTGGCCTTGGGGTCGCTGTGGGGGAGGGTCGCCTGGACCAGTGCCCGGGCCAGGAAGCCGACCTCGCCGGCGGCGTAGGCGTCCTCCTGGTCGAGGTAGAGCGCCTGCCGGATGAGGCTCCCGGTTCGCCGACCCCGCCGCTCAACAGCTGTTGGATGAAACTGTGACGCCGGGGCTCCGGGGAGCACCAACTCGAGCTGCGGGGTTGCCGGCTTCCAGACCATACTGCCCCTCCGCTCCGCTGCCGGGCAGCGGATACCAGAGAGGGGCGAGCCTCCGAGCACCGCCCGGTGGGCGGCGCCACGAACCTCGCGCGGAGCAGAAACCCAGTGCCATGAGCGAGTTACCTCACGCCGCTTGGCGCAGCTCCGCGACTTCCCTGAGCCAGGACCAGAGGGTGTTCGAATCTCCTAGAGTGTTCGAACTCGGATGCGTAAGGTCTACCATGTCTCCCTTCAGTCGACCGTAGGGTACGGATTCGGATCCGCGAGCCGGTGATGGCTCGCGGATGGCGAATCCCGTACGCGCTACCATGTCTCTCTAGCAATCGACCGCAGAATACGGATTCGGCTCCGAAGGCCGATGGTGGCTCGCGGATGGCGAATCCCGTACGCGCTATTGCGCCACACGAACCCGCCCCGGGCGAGCGACGGGGGAGTGGGCCTGTCCGGGGCGGGGTTCGCGGAGCTCAGGCGGGGTTGGCGACCAGGGCCTCGAAGTTGATCCGCTTCCGGGCGAGACGGCTGAGCGTGGTGTCGGCGCCCGACTCCTCGTCGAGCGTTTCCTGCAGCAGTTTCACCGCCTCGTGCACGCCGAGGATCTCGGCATAGGCGGCCGCCGTGCCATAGCCGGCGATTTCGTAGTGCTCGACGCGCTGGCAGGCGGCGATGATGCCGGCGTCGCGGACCATCGGTTCGGCCTCGGCGCTGAGCATGCCCTTGCCCTCCTCCAGCAGGCCCTCCATGCCCTTGCAGCGCTGGCCGGCCGGTTCGAAGTCGAGTCCTTCGAAGATCTTTTCCAGCCGGGCCACGTGGGTGCGGGTCTCCTTCAGGTACTCACCGAGGGCGGTCTGGAGCTCGGCGTTGGAAACTGCGGCGACAAACTTCGGCAGTGCCTCCAGGATCTGGTTCTCGGCGCTGTAGAGGTCCTTCAGTTCGTGAATCCAGAGCTTGTGCAGAGATTCGAGTTTCATGGCGTCTCCTTGGCTGTGCGGTGGTTCCAGAATGAACGAGCCGCAACCCGCGAGTGCCGGCAGACCGGCGCCGGCGTCGGCCGCCACGACGACTGTTTCGTGCTGCATCGACGGCGCCCCCGCAGGACTGAGGGTCAAGGTAGCGCCTTCGCTCGCGGTCGGGAAGCGCACTTACTACCTGCCCGGACGAGAGGGGCTTTCTACCTAAACCGCGGAGCTCCCTTTGGGTAGAAACCGCGCTTCCCGAGCACCGCGGGGGCAGCTACATTGCCGAGACGTCCGAGAACGGGCGGAGAAGTTTGGCGATGATGTTTGATCCGGTCGACGGTTCGGTTGCAGAGCGCTCGCAGGTGCGTACAGCTGCTCGCGGCGAGTTGCCGTAAGGTCATCGGCCAGGACGCCAGCCTCGGTCCCGCTGCGGCCGACGCGCGGCACGAGGCATCGAAGAATTAAAAAGTGACTTCGGCTCGAGAGGGAGAAGGCCATGGCTGAACAGCTCGAAAAGGCGCGCGCCTTCGCGCGCCTGCACGTTCCGGGAGCGCCGCTCGTCCTGTTCAACGTCTGGGACCCGGGCTCGGCGCGCGCGGTCGCCGGTGCCGGCGCGCGGGCGCTCGCCACGGGCAGCCATCCGGTCGCCAACGCGCACGGCTACGAGGATGGCGAGAAGATGCCGCTCGACCTCGCCCTCGCCAACCTCGAGCGCATCGTCGGCGCGGTCGACCTGCCGGTATCGGTCGACCTCGAGGCGGGCTACGGCGCCGACCCCGCAGGGGTGTCCGAGACGATCACCCGCGCCCTCGCGACCGGCGCGGTTGGCTGCAATCTCGAGGACCGGGTCATCGGCACCCCCGGGCTCTACTCGGTGGAAGAGAGCGCGGCACGGGTCGGCGCGGCGCGCGCGGCGGCCGACCGCTTCGGCATCCCCTTCTTCGTCAACGCCCGCACCGACCTCTTCCTGGTCACGCCCGCCGCCGAGCAGGACGACGCGCTGGTCGACGCCGCGCTCGAGCGGGCGGCGGCCTGGGCCGCCGCCGGCGCCGATGGCCTGTTCGTCCCCGGCCTCGCCGACGAGGCGCGAATCGCCCGGCTCTGCGCCGCCTCGCCGCTGCCGGTCAACCTCTTCGCCCGACCGGACGGGCCCTCGCTCGTTCGCCTCGCGGAGCTGGGCGCCGCCCGCATCAGCCACGGTCCGATCCCCTGGCGGCTGGCGATGCACGCGCTCGCCGAAGCCGCTCGGGCGGCGCACGGCGCCTTCCCCGGTCTCACGGTCGAGTAGCGCGGCTCGACGGGGGGTCGGCGCGGCGAGCGCCGTGTCGCCAGCGCCTCGTCTCGAAGTTGCTGGCGCTCGAGCCGCTGGCCTCGACGCCGCGACGACTCGGATCCAGGCGTAACTGCGGTGGACTCTCAGAGTGGGTCCGAGCTCGTCACCGAAGGGGCCTCCGGAAAGCAGGGCGCGACCCGCACGTCCATGGCCCCGACCGAGCGACTTCGGGGATCTGGTAGGGGAACCCGGAGACCGCGCCATGCCCAATCTCGCCGCCCCCCGCCCCTCGACCCCCCTGCCAGCGTCGGCAGCCGCCCTCGCTCTACTCTCGATCGCGCTCCTGGGGGCTTCTCGCCCCGCAGCGGCGGTCGACGTCGTGACCCGCCTGACCGACCTGCGCGCCGGAGCGAGCCATGGCGTGCCGGTCTTCGACGCCACGGTCTTCGGCGGCCAGCTCTACTTTCAGGCCCAGGACGACTCGACCGGCACCGACCTCTGGCGCTACGACGGTGTCAATGCGCCGACGATGGTCGCCGGCACGGACGACATCGCGCCGTCGGGCCTGGTGGTCTGGGACGGCGCGCTCTACTTCGCCGCCACGCTCGCCGGCGACCGCGAGCTCTGGCGCTACGACGGCGTCAACCCGCCGACCGAGGTGCTCGATCTCGCGCCCGCCGCGAGCTCCTCCCCGGCGGAGCTGACGCCGTTCGACGACCGGCTCTGCTTCCGCGCCAACCTGCCGTCGCTCGGCCTCGAGCTCGCCTGCTGGGACGGCGACGGTCCGGCCGAGCTCTTCGATCTGCGACCCGGCGCGACCGGCAGCGGTCCGGAGGAGCTGACGGTGGTCGGAGCCGAGCTCTATCTGAGCGCCCAGAACGACGCCACCGGGCGCGAGCCCTGGAGCTTCGATGGCCTGGCGGCGCCGACGCAAATGGACGACCTGCGACCCGGCGCCGCCTCGTCGAACCCGGCGAACTTCGTCTCGTTCGGCGGCGCGCTCCATTTCCGAGCTTCCGACGGCTCCGGCCAGGGGCGACTCTGGCGCCGGATCGGCAGCGCGCCGCCCGAGCTGCTCTCCGACGAGTTCGACATCGAGGGGGGGCTGGTGGCCTACCAGGGGGAGCTGCTGGTCGACGGCTTTCTCGAGGACGACGAAGGGATCGGCCAGCGGCTCCAGCGCTTCACGAGCTCCAGTTTCCAGCCGCTGTCCACCACGATCGACGGCCTTCAGGACTACATCCTGGTCGGCGCCAACTCCTTCACGCCCCTCTCCGGCGCCCTCTACTTCCTCGGCAGCCAGGCGACCACGGCGACCGGCGACCTCTACCGCTACTGCGGCGCCGGCATCGGCTCGATCCAACGCGTCACCGACGCCTTTGCCGCCGGCGGCGACTACGTCCAGGCGAACGTCGTCCCCTTCCAGGGCAGGCTTCTCTTCACCGCCCGCACCGACGGCTTTGGCGCCGAGCTCTGGCAGCTCGAGCCCGACCAGCGGGTCTCCTGCGACGGCTTCGAGTCCGGCACCACCGCCAACTGGAGCTCGACCACGCCCTGAGGCCGGCGCCGGACGGACGGATCAGCGCGCCTCGAGGAGCGCACGAACCTGGCGCGCGCGGTCGAGGATCGGCGCCCCCTGCGCGCCGAGCGTCTCGAGACGAGCGCTCGTGGCTTCGAGCTCGGACAGGGCTTCGCTGCGACGACCCGTGGCGCCCAGCGCCTCGGCCCGCAGGACGCGCGCCGACAGGACGAGCACATGGTCGTCGGGCGCCACGCCGGCGAAATCCTCGAGCCCGCGCTCGACCTCGGCCAGCGCGTCCGTGCTCGCCCTCTGCCGGAGCCGGACCAGGGACAGCACGACGCGACACTGGGCACTCACGAAGCGGTCCTTCCCGTCGACGATGGACAGCGCTTCGCGCGCCAGGGTCTCGGCCTCCGGCAGCAGGTTGCGGGCGATCAGGATCCGGGTCAGATAGCCGAGCGCGGTTGCAGTCGCCGGGTGCCGGTCGCCGAGCGCGGCACGCCGGATGGCGACCGCGCGGCGCGCCTCCACTTCGGCCTCCTCGTACGTGCCGCGCTCGAAGAGGAACATCGCGAGGTTGCCGTGGGCGAATGCGGCCCGCGGATCGTCGGGCGGCAGGACGGTATCGAGGACGGCGGCGCTCGCGCGAAAGGCGCGCTCGGCCTCGGCCGTTTCGCCGAGCTCGTAGAGCACCGCGCCGAGGTCGCCCAAGGCGATCGCCGTCCGCACGTCGCGTTCGCCGACGAGACGGCGGTAAGTGGCCAGCCGGCGTTCGACGATCGGCCGCGTCGCCCGCGCCCCGACGTCCGCGAAGGTGAGCTCCACCAGGGGTTCCCGCGCGTCGGCGGCCGCCAGGCTGTCCGGCCCCTCGATCCGGTCGAGCACGGCGATGGCGTGCTCCAGCCGCGCGCGCGCCGGCGCCACCGCCCCCTGGTTGGCGAGCACCCAGCCGAGCGTCCACTCGCTGCGCGCGCTCGCGGCCGATTCCGCGCCGAAGATCTCGATGCGCAGCGCGAGCGAGCGTTCGGCGAGCCGTCGCGCCGGCTCGAGCTCGCCCAGCTTGCGATAGAGACCGGCGAGCAGGTCGAGCATCTCGGCGCGGAGCTCCGGCTCCGCGCTGAGCTCGACGTCGACCCGGCGTGCGCCTTCGTCGAGCAGGCTGCGCGCGGCGACCGGTTCGCCGCGCGCCGTCTCGGGCGCCGAGACCTCGAAGACCGAGACCAGGAAGCCGCGGATGCGCTCGGCGCGCTCGGCCTGGCGCGAGGCGCGCTCGGCCTGGTCCTCGGCGCGACGGGCCTGGAGCACGGCGGCACCGAGCGCGGCGAGCAGCGCCGCCAGCGCCAGCGCCGAAGCCGCCACCGCCACCCGGTGGCGGCCGGCGAAGCGGCGCAGCCGATAGCCCAGCGTGTCGGGCCGAGCCGCCACCGGATGACCCGAGAGGAAGCGACGGAGGTCTTCGGCGAAGGCGTCGACCGTGGCGTAGCGGCGGGTCGGGTCCGCCTGGAGCGCGGTGAGCAGGACCGTGTCGAGATCGCCGCGAACGACGCGCGCCAGCCGGCGCCGGCCGATCGCCTCTGCCTGCGGCCCGTCGGTTTCGGTCAGCGCCTGGGAGGGCCGGGTCACCGACTCGCTCGCCAGCGCCGACTCGAGCTCGGACACCTTGAGCCCCGACCGGCCGCCGGTCGGACGCCGATGCGGAAGCCGGCCGGTCACCAGCTGGTAGGCCAGGACGCCGAGGGCGTAGACGTCGGTGGCGGTCGAAACCGGCTCGCCCCGGATCTGCTCGGGTGCGGCATAGGCGGGGGTGAGGATCCGGACCTCGGCGCGGGTGGCCAGATCGGGCGCGAGGTCGGCGTCGAGCAACTTGGCGATGCCGAAGTCGAGCAACTTCACGCAGCCGTCACCGGTAACCAGGATGTTCGACGGCTTCAGGTCGCGATGGACCACCAGTTGGCGGTGGGCGGCCGCCACCGCTTCGCAGGCGGCGATCAGCATTCGCAGCCGCTCCTCGAGCGCGGCGTTGGCGCGCGCGCACCACGCGGTGATCGGCTCGCCGTCGACCTTCTCGAGCACCAGGTAGGAGCGCCCGTCGGGCGCGACGCCGCCGTCCAGGATGCGCGCGATCGCCGGGTGCTCGAGTCGTGCCAGGATCTGACGCTCACGCCGGAACCGCGCGAGGATCTCGTCCGAGTCCATCCCGCGTTTGAGCAGCTTGACCGCCACCGCCTGCTCGTAAGCGCCGTCGACGCGGCGCGCCTCCCAGACTTCCGCCATGCCGCCGCGGCCGAGCGGGGTGGTCAAGCGCCAGGGGCCGAGCTCGAGACCGGCGAGCGAGCGCTCCTCGATCGCCGCTTCGGGCGCCGGGTCGGAGGACTCGTCCAGGAGCGAGAACGCTTCCGCCGCGCCCTCGACCACGACCCGCTCGAAGCGCTCGGAGGCCGTGCCGCCGTGCGCGGCGTCCGCGTCGAGCAGCGCACGCGCTTCGTCGGCGAGCGCCGGCTCGACCGCTGAAAGTCGCGTCTCGCGCGCCGCAGCGTCCAGCTCGAACAGCTCGCCGAGGAGCGCCCGCAAGTCGCGCCAGCGCGCGTCGGAGCCGCTCAAGTCTGGGCGCCTTCCCCAGCGAGATCGCGTAGCAGAAAGGCGCGGGCGACCTGCCAGTCGCGCTTGAGTGTGCGCTCGGAAACGCCGGTCAACTCGGAGATCTCCTCGAGCGTCAGGCCGGCGAAGAAACGCCACTCGACCATCTGCGCGAGCTCGGTATCGACCTTGTCGAGCCGCTCGAGCGCCCGGTCGAGCGCCAGCAGATCGTCGACCGGCGCCTCGGACGGTGCGGCGAGCGCGTCGAGGGCAGCCGGTTCGAGACCGACCCGCGCGCAGTCGCCCCCCCGCTTCTTGCGCCCGCCGTGGCGGGCATGGTTGATCAGGATCTGGCGCATGGCGCTTGCCGCGAGCGCGAAGAAGTGGACGCGGTCGTTGACCGGCACCACCCGGTTGCCAGCGAGCTTCAGGTAGGCCTCGTGGACCAAGGCGGTGGTCGAGAGCGTGGCGTCCCGCCCGAAGCGCGCCGCTTGACGCGACGCCACCCGCCGCAGCTCGTCGTAGACGCGGCCGAAGACCTGGTCGTAGGCCGCGCGGTCGCCGCCGCGCGCCGCCGCCAGGAGATCGGCGGTGTCGTCCGGCGCGGACGGCGCCGCCGGCACTCCGTCGTTCGGCGCGGGCATCGGGCGATTCTAGTGCCGGCGGGGCGGGACCCTTTGAGCTCCGGCCGTGGAGCGTCGGCTCGTCGAGGTCCGCGAGCGGTAGGTCGGTCCCCTCGACCCCCTGAGGAGAGCCGTTTTTCCCGGTTGGAGACCTCGAAGTTCCGGTCGCCGAAGCGGGAGCGCCGTCGACGACCGACGAACCGTGCACGATCGGCCCGGAGCGCCGGAGCGCGATGGCGCTATCGATCCTCCGGGGGCGGCGGACTGCCTGCGCGGACGGCCGCGAGCAGAGAGCGCGAGAGCTCGGCGGGAAGCGCGGCCAGGGTGGCGCGACGCAGGATGTCCGGCGTGGCGCGGTAGGAGGCGATGAACGCCTGACAGCGCGCGCAGGAGGCGACGTGGGTGTCGAGACGGGCGACGACGTCGGGAGCGAGCTCGCCCTCGAGGTAGTCCATCAGCAGCTCGACGCCCTGGGCGCAGGCGAGGTCTCTCAAGGCTTCGTCTCCGGAAGCTCGTTCAGGAATCCCCGCAGCATCAGTCGAGCCCGATGCACCCGCTGACGCACCGCGGCGGGCGCGAGCCCGAGGATCTCGCCGACCTCGGCGGTCGGCAGCTCCTCGAGGTCGCGCAGCACGAACGCCGCGCGGTAGCCCTCGGGCAACCGCTCGAGCCCCTCGCGCGCGCGCCCGGCGAGGGTCCGGCGATCGAGCACCTCCTCGATACGACAGACGGTGCGCAGGGCGTCCGGCGTCGCCGCGTGACGGCCCGAGTCCTCGAAGCTGGGCAGGAAGCGCTCGAGACTCTCGGTCGGTCGCCGCGCCCGAGCCCGGCGGTGCATCAGCGCGGCGTTGGTGGTGATCCGGTAGAGCCAGGTCGAGAATCGCGCCTCGCCGCGGAAGCCGCCGAGGTTCCGGCAGATCGCGAGGAAGCTCTCCTGCAGGACGTCGGCCGCGTCGCTCGGATCGCCGGTCAGGCGCAGCGCCAGCCGATAGACGCGCTCCTGGTAACGCAGCACCAGCTCCTCGAGCGAGGCGGCCTCGCCCGCAGCGGCCCGCGCCGCGAGCGTTTCGTCGTCGGTCGCACCGCGGGCCTCCACGGACGGAATGCTAACGGCTCCGGATCGCGGCCTTGACCTGGGCGGCCAGCTCGGGCGTCACCTCCTTGACGCCGTGCTCCTCGGCGGCGTGCTCGACGACCTTCTTCATCAGCTCCTCTTCGGTTTCCGCCGTCGCCTCGAAGGCGCAGCCGCGAACGATGTCGTTACAGGCGATGTGCTGGGTCATCTGGGGTCTCCCGGTCGTGGGTCGAACCTGCGTCCCTTGAGATGTCGCCGGCCGGGAATCGTGACGGCCGCGGCAGCACGGGGGAGTACTCGACGAGCTCGTAGCGCAGCGGAACCTCGCCGGACGCCTCGCGTACGGTTTCGACGCGGACCTCGACCTCGCGCCGCGAGCCGACGAGCGCGCGGCCAGCGACCTCGAGCGTGTCGCCCGTGGCGAAGTCGACGAACAGAAGGGCGAGTTGCGGCCAGGCGACCAGGTTGCCCAGCGTGTTGAACATCGCATTGCCGGGGTAGTCGGCGAACGAAAGGCGGTCGGCCCCCTCGACCCGCACGAAGCCCGGGAAGCCCCCGCGATGCGAGGCATCGGCTCCCGCCGTCGGGTGACAGCTCACGATGAACAGGGTGTCCGAGCCTTCGATCCAGGCCGCCTGGCGCTCGGAGAGCGCGACCCCTTCGCGCGGCGGCCCGGCCGTGGGTCGCGCCACGTCCCCGACGGCGCGGCGCAACTGGATGTACTTCTGGCAGTTGCCGTAGGCCTGATCGACGAGCAGGTGAAAGCCGTCCGTTGTGAGCAGTGCGCGGCCGTTCAAGCGCAGCCGGAAGCGCCGGGTGGGGTCGAAGGCGAGCAGGCCGAGCTCCGGCCGACCGGCGAGGTCGCGCGCGAGCGGAGCGTCCGGGGCGACCGGCGTGGCGATCTCGACGAGATCGTCGTCGAGGCTCCGCAGGAAGCCCGGGGGACCGGTCAGCGGCGTCGCGCGCGGTCGTCCCTCGCCGTCCACGGTCGCCGCCACCGCCAGTCGATAGCTCGGCAGCAGCCGGCGACCGGCGTCTCGCGGCAGACCGGGCGCGATGATCCGTCCGACCCGTGCGGCCGCCTCGCGCAGCCCGGCGCGACGCTGCATTTCGAGCTCACCGGCGTGAAATGGACCGTCCACGCCCCATGAGATGCCGAGCCCGGGCCCGGTGTGACCGGCGAGAGGTGTACATTGGCGCGATGCGGCCCCGGCACGGGCTCCTGCTCGGAATGCTGCTCGCCGCCGGGATCGCTCTCGGTTGCGACGAAGGCGGCTCGACCCGTCCGTCGCTCGGGCGCACCTGCGGTCCGTATCCGGCGCAGGCGAGCTCACCCTACGTGCTGCCCTATCCCGCGGGCGACTCCTACTTCGTCAGTCAGGGCAACTGCACCCAGCGCACCCACGTGCTCGGCACCCGGGACCAGTTCGCCTACGACTTCGCGCTGCCGATCGGCGCCACCGTGGTGGCGGCGCGCGCGGGGGTCGTCGAGGAGCTCGAAGAGCGCTTCGCCGACGGCAACGGCGTCACCGAACAGGCCAACTACGTGCTGGTTCGACACGACGACGGCACTGCGGCGGTCTACTTCCACCTCACCCGGGACGGCGTCCTGGTCGAGCTCGGTGCCGCGGTCAGTCGAGGCCAGCCGATCGCGCGCAGCGGCCAGACTGGTCGCGCCGGGATCGGCCCCCATCTTCATTTCGGCGTGCTCGGGGGCGATGGGCTCACCGTGCCGGTGACCTTTCGCAACACCCGCCCGCACCCTTCCGGTCTCGAAGAGGGACAGGTCTACACGGCTTTCGACTGAGTGGGCTGCGCAGCGGTCGCGAACCCAGGCCGCACCCGCCGCCGGGTGCCAACCCGCGGCATCGACGCGATCCCACGCGCCCTCTCGCCGCACAACGGACTTCCAGACGTGTTCGCGACGATCCCGTGCGGGCACTTCCGGCGGTTGCCGGCCCGAACCGGCGGCGGGGAGTGCCCGGGCGCCGGCCGGGCATAGGATCGCGTCGGACCGCCACCGTGCCCCCCCTGCGTACCACGTGCACCACCTGCGTGCTGGCGGCCGCCCTCGTGGCGGCGCCGCTGGCGGCCGGCTCCGGCGTCGTCGTCGACGTCGTGCGACCGGGGACTTCCGCGGCGGCCGCCGGGATGAAGCCGGGAGACCGGATCCTCGCCCTCGACGGCGAGCCGGTCGCCGACATCCTGACCTGGCACGAGGTGCGATGGGAGCGGGTGCCGCGGGGCGGCGCCGAGCTCTCCGGTCTGCGCGGCGACGCGCCGCAGACCTGGACGATCGCGCCCGGCCCCTGGGGGATCGAGGTTCTCGCGCTGGACGGCTCGGACGCCTTGGGCGCGCGCTATCTCGCCGCGCTCGCGGAGCTCGCGGCCGGCGATGGCGAGCGCGCGGCGGCCGTCGGCTCCGAGATCGCCGACGGGCTCGATGCGGCGGGCCAACGGCGGAAGGCGGCCGCCGTCCGCCTGGACCTCGCGCGGCGTCTCGGGGCGGCACGCTCGCTCGAAGCCGCGGATCGGATCGCCGTCGCGGCGGTCGCCAGCCTCGATGCCGCGGGGCTTCCGCTCGAGGCGGCGCTCGCCCGGCTCGAGCTCGGCATGCGCCGGCAGCTGCGCGAAGACTGGACCGCGGCGGCGCTTCCGCTCGGCGAGGCGGAGACGGCCTTGCGCGCCCTGGCTCCACGCTCGCTCAAGCTGGGACGGGTCATCTACATGCTCGGTTTCTCGGCCGCGAGGCTGGGCGATTTCGTGGTCGCCAGAGCCCGATACGCCGAAGCGGAGCGGCTCTATCAGGAGCTCGCCCCGGAGAGCCTGGAGCTGGCGGACATCTACACCTCGCAGGCCATCGTGGCCTCGATCGAGGAGCGCTTCGACGACGCGTTCGAGCGCTACTCGAAGGCGCTCGCCATCCAGCTCCGCATCGATCGCGAGGGGCGCCGCGTGGCGACGACCCAGGCGACGATCGGTGGTCTCTACACCAGCCTCGGTCGCTTCGCGGAGGCGGAGGCGAGCTACGGGAGCGGGTTGGCGATCGCCCGGCGGTTCGAACCGGAAGGGCTGCTCGCGGCGACGCTGCTCCACAACCTCGCGCTCGTCGCCGCGAAGCGCGGTGACCTGGCGCGCGCCGACGAGCTGCTGCGGGAGGCGCTCGCGATCAGCGAACGACTCGATCCGAACGGCGATCGAGTCGCGCGCGCTTGCCAGGACCTGGCACGGGTGGCGCTCGGCCGCGGCGACCCGGAGAGCGCGGCGCTCTGGGCGGCGCGGGTCGACGCGAGCCTGTTCCTCGATCCGCACGACCTCTGGGCCGTCCAGAACCTGCTCGGTGCCGTCGCGGAGCAACAGGGGAGGCTCGATGCCGCGGCCGCGTTCTATCGGGCCGCGACGTCGATCGCCGAGGCGGGGTTCCCCGGGACGCTGCTGCACGCCGCTCCGTTGCACGACCTCGGGCGGATCGAGCGGGCGCGTGGCGAGCTCGCCGCCGCCGAGGCGGGCTACCGGGCCGCGCTCGCGATCCGGAGCGCGCAGGTTCCGGGCGGGATCGACGAGGCCGGCAGCCGCCAGGCGCTGGGTGAGCTCGCGCTCGATCGCCTGGACCCGGTCGCGGCGCAGGACGAGCTCGCCCGCGCGGTAGAGATCCACGAGCGGGTCGCTCCAGGGACCGAGGCGCACGCCACCAGCCTGCATTCGCTCGCCCGCGCGGTCGCCGCGCAGGGGCGCGCCGCCGAAGCGGGCGCGATCCACTGCCGCGCCGCCGACGCGCTCGACGCGCAGCGCGACCGGCTGGGCGGCGAGGAGCTCGCGCGCGCCCGCTTCGCCGAGCGCTTCTCGGAGATCTACCGCGCCTGCGCCGCGGCGCGCCTGGCGAGCGACGGGGCGCAAGGGGCGCTGGCGCTCGCCGAGCGCTTCCGGGCGAGGGTCTTCCGCGAGATCCTCGCGCAGCGCGAGCTCGATCTGCGCGAAGTTGCGCAACCGCCGGCGCTCGCCGCTCCGGCGCTCGCCGCCGCCCGCGCGGCGCTGCCCGAGCGCACGCTGGCGCTCGTCTACTGGCTCGCAGAGCCGGAGAGCTGGCTGTTCGTCGTGCGGCGCGACCGGGCCGCGCGCCTGGTGCGCCTGCCGGTCGCCGCCGCCGAGCTCGGCGCGAGCGTCGGCCGGCTGCGCGCGGCGCTCGCCGAGCCGGGCGCCGAGGCGCGAGCTCGGTTCGAGCGCGAATCGAGAGCGCTCTTCGCCGCGCTGATCGCGCCGGTCGAGGCCGAGCTCGCCGCGAGCGACGAGCTGCTGGTCGTCGCGGACGGTGCGCTCCACCAGCTGCCCTTCGCGGCGCTGCGTGACGGCGGCGGCCGCTACCTGGTCGAACGATTGCCGGTGCGCTTCGCGTTGTCGCTCGCCGTCCATGCCGAGCTGCGCTCGCGGGCCCCCGCGCCGCCCGGCGGTGCCCGGCTCGCGTTCGGCGCGCCCGCGGGGGCCGAACGAGCGGTCGAGTCGGGCCGCCGCCAGCGCCGGCTCGAAGCGCTCCCCGGCAGCGGGCGCGAAGCTCGGGAGGTCGCGCGCCACTGGGGCGCCGGCGCCCTCGCGCTGCTCGGCGCGGCGGCGACCGAGAGCCGCGCCAAGGCGAGCCTGTCGTCGAGCGCGCTCGCCCACTTCGCCGTGCACGCGCTGGTCGACGACGACCGGCCGCTCGATTCGGCGCTGGTCCTCGCTCTGCCCGATCCGGGCGAGGACGGAATGCTGCGCGCCTGGGAGATCGTCGAGTCGCTCGAGCTGCCGGGCTCGACGGTCGTGCTCTCGGCCTGCGAGACGGCGCTCGGCGCCGCCGTCGAAGGCGAAGGGCTGATCGGACTGACGCGCGCGTTCCACCTCGCCGGCGCCCGCACGGTGATCGCCACGCTCTGGAGCGTCGGCGACCGCTCGAGCGCGGAACTGATGGAGCGCTTCCACGCCCACCTGAGCGCCGGCGAACCAGCGGCGGATGCCCTGCGTGCCGCCCAACTCGAGATCCTGCGCGGCGGCGCCGGAGGCGCCGGCGTCGGCGCGGCGGGCGCCGCCCGCGGCGTCGGCGGTCTCGCGCCGGCGCGCGTGGAAGCCGACCCGTCCCCCGCGCTCTGGGCCGGCTTCGTGGTCAGTGGCGCCTCCGACTGAAACCGTGCCTCAGGGCAGCGCCCAGCCGCTCACGTTGCCTCCTTCGAAACCGTTGCGGAAGATCAGGCTCGCCTGCAGCCGGGCGACGCAGACGGCTTCGGGATTGGGCGAGTTGGATCGCCTGCCGATCACCACGGCGCGCCCGGAAGAGAGCGCGATCGCACTGCCGTAGTCGGTCGTCGTCGCCGAACCCGGAGCGCAGTCGATGGCACGAAATCCTGCGCTGCCGAAGCTGCCGTCGACCGCCCCCGTCGACAGCAGCCGGCCGACCTGGAAATCGTCGGAGCTGCCGGTGTCGATCCAGCCGACCGCCAGGGCGCTGCCGTCCGACTGCAGAACGAGATCCCGGAGTCCCGCGAGGTTCGAGTAGGTGCAGAACGGCGTCACCGTGCAGGTGGCGGGATCGACCGAGCCGTCGGCCAGCAGCCAGGTCAGGGTCGCGCTCGAGTCGTAATCCGAGGCGACCACGTAGCGGCCGTTGCCGGTGCGGGCGACGCGGACCATCGCGGGACCCTCGGGGCCGAGGATGTCCACCACGCCGTCGCCGCCGAAGGTCGGATCGGGCGCGCCGTCGACGACCCGGAGCACCCGGGTCACGGGATTCGAGTCGTTGCCCCGGGCCGCGACCACCTGGCGCGTCGCCGTTTCGACCACCAGGCTGGGGGCGTACTCGCTCGACGCAGGAAACAGGTTGGTCTCGAAGTAGGACTCGAACACACCGGCGGGGGTGAACCGGACGACGGTCGTCCGGCGGTCGTTTCCGGCCGGGTACCGGTTTCCCGAGACGACGATCTGCCCGGTCGCGGCGATCCCGAGGTCGTGGAAGCGGTGCTCCTCGCCACCGGGGGCGAAGAAGAGGATGCCGTCGCCGTCGAAGCTCGGGTCGAGCTGGCCGTTGGCCAGCAAGCGAAGGAGCATTCCGGCGGGCGCGTCCGCCGCGTCGAAGGCGGCGCCGGCGACCAGGATCCGGCCGTCGGCGAGGACCTGCACCGCGCACGGGGATCCGCCGTCCATGCCGTCGACGGCGAGGTCGATGACGCGCACGCCGTCGCCGTCGAAGGTCGCGTCCAGGGCTCCGGCCGGCGTGAAGCGGGCGAGGCCGACTCGATAGAGGCCCAGCGCGGAGTCGCTCGCCGAGAAGGCGACGATGATCCGGCCGTCGGCGTCGGCGGCGACGTCGGCCGCCGCGTCGAAGAGGTCGGTTTCGACCAGCGTGATCCCGAAGAAACCGAAGCTCGGGTCGAGGTCGCCGTCGGCGGCGACGGCGGCGGCGGGGGCGAGCAGCAGGAGCGACAGGCAGAGCGTCTTCACGAGTTCCTCCGTTCCACCACGGGCGGTCGCCGTGGCGATCGCTCAGAGCTCCCAACCGGAGCGGTCGCCGGACTCGAAGCCGTCGGCGAAGATGAGCGAGCTTTCGAGGCGGACGACTCCGACCCGGACGCCGGCCGGCAGGTCGGCGCTGCCGACGGCGACCGGACGGCCGCCGGAGAGGGTGACGGCCCAGCTCCAGTCGCCGTCGTCGTCGACGCCGAGGGTGAAGTCGACGGGGCGGTTGTAAAACCCGTCGGGCAATCCGGAGAAGAGAATCTCGCGCCGGATCCTGAAGTTGCCGACGTCCGGCGCGGTCTCGTCGGGCAGGCGCGAAGCGGTGATCAGCCGCCCGTCGTCGTGTTGGACGAGCGACTCGACGGCGCAGTCGGTCGGCCCGGCGAGCCAGCCGGCTCCGACGAACCCCCCCGTCGGATTGCGCCGGCCGAGGTAGCAGTGCGGCACGTCGGCCACCGGCGCCAGTCGCCCGCCGACCACCAGATGGCCGTTCGGGGCGAGGTCGATCGCGTAGAGGACCTCCTCGGCATCGGGGAAGACGCCGGACTCGAAGCTGACCTCGCCCCCGGTGCCGAAGGCGCCGTCCGCCGCGCCGTTCTCGAGGATGTGGAAGATCGCGAAGTCGTCGTCGTCCACGGCCGAGCCCGAGGCACCGGCGACCCAGAGGGTGCCGTTCGGCGCCAGCCGGAGGGCGTGTCCCTCGTTGGTCCCCGGCCCGTCGGAGTGCCAGAACCCGGGGTGCTCGAGCCGGGAGAAGAAGGTCGGATCGAGATCACCGTCGATCTCGAGTCGCGCGACGAAGGCGTCGTGGTAGCTGGCGGGCGGGTTGTCGCGATCGGCCGTGCCCGCGATCAGGATCTTGCCGTCGGGGCGCAGGGCGAGCGCGAGGCAGTCGGTCGTGTCCGCGGTGTCGGCCGGGTCGCTCGCGTCCGCGGTGTAGGCGAAGGTCACGCGGCCGTCGCCGCCGAAGGTCGGGTCGAGGTCGCCGTCCGCCTCCAGGCGCACCACGCCGCAGAGTCGCGCCGATCCGCCGGACGGGCCGGTCACCGGTCCGGCGGCGACGATGCGGCCGTCGGCGAGCAGGGCGACCGCCTCGGCGCCGTCGAAGTTGAAGGCCTGGAGATCGAACGGGACCACCACGCGGCCGTCGCCGCCGAAGCTCGGGTCGAGGGTGCCGTCCGGCAGCAGCCGGCCGATCGCGAAGTCCCGGTTGATCGCTCCGGTCGCGGTGTTGCCGGCGAAGACGATCCGGCCCGCGCCGTCGACCGCGACCGCACGGGCCTCGGAGCCCAGGCCGGGGAAGTCGACGGTCAGCGGCTGGCCGCCGTTGAACGTCGAATCGAGGTTGCCGTCGGCGGCGAGCGCCGGCGCGGCGAGGCAAACGAGCAACAGGTACGGCAGCGCGGTGCGGGTCATCGGCGTCTCTCCGGTCGGGTTCACCGGGTGAAACGCCGTCGAGGCGGAATTCGCACGCCGCCGGGTCGAAGCGCCCGGCGAGCCGGCGCTCGAGGCGATCGAGCGCCGAGGCCGCCTCGCCCTGGCGCCGCTTGAACGCGACCTCGCGGTCGCGCCCCGGCTCCCAGGCGCGGAAGACCTCGCCGAATCTGCCCTCGCCGAGCCGCTCGCGGACCGGTCAGAGCCGGGTCGAGGCCGCGGCACTCGGGCGCCGATCCGGGGCGACGCTAGCCGCGGTCCGGCCATCTCGCCAGCGGCTCACGCCAACGGTCGCGGTCCTCGGCCGCAGGAGCCCGGAGCGCGCCGCGAGCTCGGCGTTGAGGATCGCGCCGCCGGCGGCGCCGCGCACGGTGTTGTGCACCAGCGCCGCGAAGCGCAGGTCGGAGACCGGGCAGGGCCGCAGGCGACCCACCGCGACCGCCATGCCGTTCTCGAGATTCACGTGCAGCCGCGGCTGCGGGGCATCCGGCGCGTCGAGCAGGTGGATCAGGCGGCGCGGCGCCGACGGCAGCTCGAGCGCGGCGAGCGGCTGGCCGTACTCGGCGAAGGCGTCGCGCGCGGCCCGAAGGGTCGCTCGCGTCGCCAGGCGCACCGAGATCGCCAGCAGGTGACCGTCGAGCACCGGGATCCGGTGCGCCTGCGCCGAGATCGTGAGCGGCGCCGGCAGGATCCGGTCGCCCTCGCGGCGTCCCAGGATCTTGCGCGGCTCGCTCTCGATCTTCTCTTCCTCACCGGCGATCCACGGGATGGCGTTGCCGAGGATGTCGAGCGACGCGGTTCCGGGATAGCCGGCGCCCGAGACCGCCTGGAGAGTCGCCACCTGCACGCTCTCGACGCCGAAGCGCCGGTCGAGCGGCGCCAGCGCCGCCACCAGGCCGGCGGTCGAACAGTTCGGGTTGGCCACCAGCACTCCGCGTCCCCCGCCGCCCGCGACCAGCTCGAGATGGTCGGCGTTGATCTCGGGCACCAGCAGCGGCACTTCTTCGGCCATGCGGTGGGCCCCCGCGTTGGTGAACACCGCGTGGCCGCGGGCGACGAGCTCGCGCTCGAGCGTCGCGGCGGTGGCGGCGTCGAGCGCCGAGAACAGCAGATCGCAGCGCTCGAGGGCCGCAGCGTCGGCGCTCGCCAGCGTCACGACGGTCGCGCCGATCCTGGCCGGGAGCGGCACCGGCTCGAGCCAGCGCGCCGCTTCGGCGTAGCGCTTTCCGGCCGAACGCTCGGAGCCGAACAGGGCGGAGACCTCGAACCAGGGGTGACCGTCGAGCCGGCGCACGAACTTCTGGCCGACGGCGCCGGTGGCCCCCAGGATGCCGACGCGCCAGCGCGGCCCGCTGACGACCGCGCTCGCCGGAGCCCGGAGCGCGTCACGAATCACGGGTCCTCCCCGGGTGCCGCGGAGAGGCGCGAAGCGGACACCTCCGATCGCCGGCCGCCGACCGGCGCGCGGGCCGGCTGCCGGCCCAGCGCCGACCGCGACGCGCGCTCCGGGTTCGCGACCAGCTCGCGCGGCACGCGCTCGCGCGCGCGGATCTCGGCCGGCGTCGGGCTTTCGCGCAGCAGCGCCGCGCGGTCGCCGCGCAGGCCGACCTCGGCCGGCGACCCGCGCGACAGGAAGAGCGGCATCGACTCGGTGAAGCCGTAGGCACCGGCCTGGGCGAAGACGACCAGGTCGCCGGGTCGCGCCGCGGGCAGCGCGACGTCGTCGGCGAGCACGTCGAGGCTGGTGCAGAGCGGTCCGGCGAGCGTCGCGAGCGACGTTCGCCCAGCCGGGGCGCGGGGCGTCGCGGGGATCAGCGCCACCGGATGCGCCTGACCGACCAGCGCCGGGCGCAACAGGTGGTGGATGCCGCCGTCGACGAGCACGACCCTCTTGCGTCCGCGCCGCTTCACCTCGACCACCCGCGTGAGGTAGGCGCCCGCCGGCGCGGTGAGCCATCGTCCGGGCTCGACCAGCAGCCGCGCTCCGGCCAGGCGCGGCTCGGCGTCGACCTTGCGGGCCAACTCGGCGAAGCCGGCGCCGAGCGCCGCGACGTCGAGCTCCGGGTCCGCCGGTCCGTACGGAACGCCGAGGCCGCCGCCGAAGTCGAGCAGCGCGAAGCGCGCCGGAGCGGCGCGGGTCGCGAGCAGCTCCGCGGCGAGCTCGACCGCGAGCGCGGCCGAGGCGACCAGCTCGCCCGCGTCGAGCACGTTGGAGGCGGCGAACAGCTGGATGCCGCCGACGTCGAGATGCGGCCAGCGCCGCCGAAGGCGGAGCGCGCGGTGCGCGTCGCCCACCGCGAAGCCGAACTTCGAGCCGCCGCCGCCGAGGATCCGCCGTCGCTCGCCACCGACGCCGGGATCCGGATCGAGCCGGAGCTGGACCGGCACCCGGCGACCGCGCCGCGCGGCGAGCGCCTCGAGCCGATCGAGCTCGTGGAGGCCCTCGACGTTGACGCCGCCGATGCCGGCCGCGACGGCCGCGGCGAGATCGGCGTCCGACTTCGCGGGTCCGGACATCAGGATCCGCTCGGCCGGCACTCCGGCTTCGAGCGCGGCAGCGAGCTCGCTCTCGCTGGCGACGTCGGCGCCCAAGCCGAGCGCGGCGAACAGCGCGAGCACGGCCTTCGCCGGATTGGCCTTGACCGCGTAGAGGATCTCGATCCGCTCGGGGAGCCGGCGCCGCAGCTCGCGCGCGCGCTGCTCGAGCCGGTCGAAGTCGTAGGCGTAGAGCGGCGTGCCGAACCGCCGCGCGAGCCGGCGCAGGCGGTCGGCGTCCGGGAAGTCCAGCGGCGCGCTCACGCGGCCCGCCGCCGTTCGAGCGCGCGCGCGAGCCGACCGGCCGCCTCGTCGAGGTCGTCCGCGGTGCCCGCGAACGAGAGCCGCAGGAAGCCCGCGCCGCCCGGTCCGAACGCCTCGCCCGGAACCACCACCACCTCGCCGCGGCGCGCGAGCTCGAAGGCGAAGTCCGCGGTCGCGGCGCCGACCGCCGCACGCACGTCGACGAACAGGAAGAAGCCGCCCTCGGGCTCGCGCCAGTGAACGCCGCGAACTGCCGCGAGGCGGCGGCTCAGCAGCCGGCGGCGCCGATCGTAGAAGGCCCAGACCGCCCGGAGCTCGCTCGCGCCCGTCGCGCACCAGCCGGCGATCGCGGCCTGAGCGAGCCGGGGCGCCGCGGTCACCAGGCTCTGGTGGATAGGCAGCAGCATGGCGAGCTGGTCCGGGTCGCCGAGCAGCCACCCCGCGCGCAGCCCGGGGGCCCCGGCGATCTTCGAAAGGCTGCCGACGCGCAGCGCGCTCGCTCCCGTCGGAACCGGTCGCACCGCGCCGGGTGGGCAGATCTCGGCGTAGACCTCGTCGACGAGCAGGTGGAAGCCGCCGCGCGCCGCACGCCGCGCGAGCCGTTCGAGCATTCCGGGCTCGACAACCCGCCCGGTCGGATTCGAGGGCGAACCGACGACGACCAGGCGGGTGCGCGAGGAGATCCCCGCTTCCAGATCCGCCTCGGGCGCGCGCACGACGCGCGCGCCGGACAGGAGTGCGAGCGACTCGTACGCGGGGTAGGCGAGCTCGGGGATCACGACCTCGTCGCCGGCGCCGGCGAGACCGAGCGTCGCGACGGCGAGCGCTTCCTGCGCTCCCGTGGTGAGCAGCACCGAGCGCTCGTCGGCGCCGTCGCCGATGTGGCGCGCGGCGAGCGCGCGACGGACCTCGACGTCGCCGGCGTTGGGTCCGTAGCGGAGCTCGCCGCGCGCGGCCTCGAGCAGTGCCGCGCGGACCGCGGGCAGCACCGGGTGGGACGGCTCGCCGAGTGCGAGGCTCGGCGTGCCCGGCGGCGCCGCGCCGCAGACCCGCCGGATCAGCGACAGTTCGACCGCTGCGCGTCTCACGAGCGCAACGCTCCTTCGAGCGCCGTGCGCGCGTCGGTTTGCTCGTCGCGGTAGCGCACGAGGACCGGCGTCGCCAGCGTCACGCCGTGCTCGCGCGCGAACGACCCGCGTGCCGCGCGCGATCCCGGGACGATCACCGCGCGGCTCGGCACGACCAGCGGCCGGCCGCGCCCGGGGTCGGCACGCAGGAGCCGTTCGCCGACGAGGTCGACGAGCGGCGTCGAGGCGGTGAGCACGACGCCCGCGCCGATCACCGCGCGCGCGCCCACCACGACGCCTTCGTAGAGACCGGCGCCGCCGCCGACGAAGACGTCGTCCTCGACGACGACGGGGAGCGATCCGGCCGGCTCGAGCACGCCGCCGACCTGAGCCGCCGCCGACAGGTGAACCCGCGCGCCGATCTGGGCGCACGAGCCGACCAGCGCGTGGCTGTCGACCAGCGTCCCGGCGCCGACGAAGGCCCCGACGTTGATCCACGCCGGCGGGCAGACGACCACGCCCGGCGCGAGGTGCGCGCCGCGTCGCACGGCGCTGCCGCCCGCCACCACCCGCACGCGCGGCGGCAGCTCGGTTCGCGGCGCCAGCAGGTCACGATCGCGGAAGGGCAGGTCGCCGACGCGCGCGTCGGCGTCGTGACCGAGCCGGAAGGCGGCGAGGATGCCGGCCTTCACCCAGGCTTCGACCCGCCAGCCGGATTCGCTCGAAGGGTCGGGAGTCGCGGCGCGAACGTCGCCTCGTTCGAGCGCGTCGAGCAGTCGGCGCACCGCGTCGCGCGCCGGCTCGCCTTCGAGCTCCTCGATCGCTTCGAGCTCGGCGCGCAGGCAGGCGAGGTCGGCCCGGGACAGCTCGGGGCTGCCTCCGGCGCCGGGATCCGGCCGTTCCGCGGCGGGCGCCGGCGCCCTCACCGCGCACCCGTGGCGACCGGCGCGAGCAGTCCGGCCTCGCCGAGCGCCCGCTCGACCAGCGGCTGGGCGGCCGGCGACAGCGGCACGAGCGGCAGCCGGAGGTGATTGCTCAGCAGTCCCAGTCGCGCGAGCGCCCACTTGACCGGCGCCGGATTGGCCTCGACGAAGTTGGCCCGCATCAGCGGGAAGAGCCGCGCGTGGAGCGCCGCCGCCTCGTCGCGCCGGCCGGCGCGCGCCGCGTCGACCAGGCGCACGAGCGCCTCCGGCGCCTCGTTGGAGACGACCGAGACGACGCCGTCGCCGCCGAGCGCGACCACGGCGAGCGCCAGCGAGTCGTCGCCGGCGAGCACCGCGAATCCCGCGGGTCGTCCGGCGAGGATCTCCGAGACCGGGTCGAGCTGCCCCGAGGCCTCCTTGACCGCCGCGAAGCGCGAATCGCGGGCGAGCTCGAGCACCAGATCGGCCGGCAGATGGACGCCGGTGCGGCCGGGGACGTTGTAGAGGATCACGGGCCGTTGCGCCGCGTCGGCCACCGCGCGGAAGTGCGCCGCGAGGCCCGCGCGGGTCGGCTTGTTGTAGTACGGCGTCACCGCCAGCACGGCGTCGGCGCCCGCGCGGCGCGCGCGCACGGCGAGCCGCGCGGCCTTGCGCGTATCGTTCGAGCCGGCGCCGGCGACGGCGACGACGCGGCGCGGCGCGCGCGCGGCCTCCTCGGCGACGACCGCGATCGAGCGCTCCTGCTCGGCCTCGGAGAGGGTCGGCGCCTCGCCGGTCGTGCCGCAGGCGACGATGCCGGCAACGCCGCCCGCGATCTGCCGCCGCGCCAGGCGTCGCAGCGCCGCCTCGTCGAGACGACCGCGTGGATCGAACGGCGTCACCAGCGCGGTGAAGACTCCGGCGAATCGGATCGATCTCATGTCTGGCTCCTGGATTCGAGGAACTGCTCGAAGGTGACGAATCCCGGCGGTCGCACGGCGACCAGCCAGGCGGCGGCGTGGAGCGCCCCGCGCGCGAAGACCCGGCGCGAGCGGACGCGATGGACGAGCTCGAGGCTCTCCTCGGCGCCCTCGAAGAGGACCGCGTGCTCGCCCGGCTGACCGCCCTGGCGCAGGACCGCGACCGGCGGCGCCACGCCGCGGACCTCGGCGATCGCGGCGGCGAGCCGACGCGCGGTCCCGGACGGCGCGTCGAGCTTGCGCGCGTGGTGGCGCTCGAGGATTCCGGGCTCGAACTCCGGCAGCTGCCGCAGGCGCGCGGCCGCTTCGCGCGCGAGCGCGAGCAAGAGCGCCGCGCCGACCGAGAAGTTGGGCGCGACCAGCAGGGGCGTGCCGGTGGCGTCGGCGTGCGCGGCGGCCGTCGCCGGGTCCCAGCCGGTCGTCCCCGACACCGTCGGAGTGCCCGCGTCGAGCAGGCGCCGGACGAGCTCCGGCGCGCTCGCGGCCGAAGTGAACTCGAGCGCGACGTCGGCGCCGCGGGCCTCTGCCGGATCGCCGTCGCGCCCGAGCCGCGCCACGATCCGGTGCCCCTCGACGCGCGCCTCCTCGGCGAGCGCCCGGCCCATGTTGCCGCCGCCGACCAGCGCGATGCGCAGCGCGCCGCGGCTCACGCGACGCTCCCGAGCGCCTTGGTCGTGCCGTGAGGGTCGGCGGGAGTGGCGAGCAGCCGCGCGTGCACGCGCCGAACCGCTTCCGCGGCATCGGCGACCGCGACCACGAACGTGAGATTCGTCGCCGAGGCGCCGTGCGAGACCATCCGCACCGGCAGGTCCCCCAGCGCCGCGAAGACCTCGGCGAGCAGCCGCGGCGCGCCCAGCAGGTGCGGCCCGACGACGCAGACCACCGCCAGATCCCGCTCGGCTTCGACCTCGGCGATGCCGGCGAGCTCGCGCAGCAGCGCCTCGACCGGCGCGGTCGAGGCCACCGTGGTCGCGATCGAGACCTCGCTGGTCGCGATGACGTCGACCTCGACCCGGAGTCGCTCGAAGACGGCGAAGACGCGCGCCGCCCAGCCGTGCGCGAGCAGCATGCGCGGGTTCGAGACGCGCAGGGCGGTGATGCCGTCGCGCACGCTGACCGCGCGCACCCCCGCGCCGGCCGTGTCGGTGAGGATCGTCGTCCCCGCCGTCTCGGGCGCGAACGTGTTGCGGACGACGACCGGGATGCCGCGCTCGACCGCCGGGCCGATCGTCGCGGGGTGCAGGACCTTTGCGCCGAAGCGCGCCAGCTCGGCGGCCTCGGCGAACGAGATCGTCGCCAGCGGTCGCGCTTCGGGAACCAGGCGCGGATCGGCGGTGAGGACGCCGTCGACGTCGGTCCAGATCTCGATCGCGCGCGCACCGGCCGCCGCACCGACCAACGCCGCCGACCAGTCCGAACCGCCGCGACCGAGCGTCGTGGTCGCGCCGTCGGGAGCGCGGCCGACGAAACCGCCAGTCACCGCGATCCGCCCCGCCGCGAGCGCGGGCAGCGCGCGCCGCGAAACGGCCGCCGCGATCCACTCGACGTCGGGCCGGGCCGCGCCGAAGCCGTCGTCGGTCGCGATCAGGTCGCGCGGGTCGATCCACTCGGCGTCGCCGCCGCGCGCCGCGATCGCGGCGGCGACGATGCGTGAGGCGAGCAGCTCGCCCGACGAGAGGATCGAATCGGTCGCCCTCGCCGTGGTCTCGCCGAGCAGGGCGATGCCGGCGAGCGAGCGGGCGACCGAGCGCCGCGCCGCCTCGATCGCCTCGTCGAGCGGGTGGAGGCGTTCGCCCTCGATGCCGGCCGCGCGCGCCGCGACGCGGTGCCGCTCGGCGAAGCCCGCGACCGCACGCTCGAGCTCGTCGCCGCGACCGTCCCGGCGCGCGCTCTCGACCAGGCTCAGCAGCTGGTCGGTCACGCCCGCCAGCGCCGAGACGACGACGATCCGGGGCAGCGACGCGCGCGCGACGACGAGACCCGCGACGTGGGCGATCCGCGCGCCGTCGCGGACGCTGGTCCCGCCGAACTTGAGGACCAGCGGACGACGGTCGCCCGTGGCGCGCGCAGCGCTGCGATGCGAGCGGCGCCCCGGCGCTCTGCGCCCCCCCGACACCTGCGATTCTTCGACCATCGTCGACTCCTCGGCACGCAGAAAAACGAAAAAGCCCGCCTTGCGGCGGGCTTTTCGGGCTCTCTCTGAGTGTCTGTTTCTGGCTAGAGATGGAGCACGGCCGGCCCGCCGTCCCGGGGCTTGGACTTCTTCGCCTGCTTGCGCTTCAGGACGAGGGCCGTCATTGCGGGGCCGACAGTAGTCGAACCGCGGAGACCAGGTCAAGGCCCCGAAGCGCCGACGACGAGAGCGGCCGCTGGGGGATCTGCCGTTCGAACGGACCGACGATCTGGCCCGTGGCTACGACCTCCGCCGCGGGATCGAGAAGCTCGACGAGGTGCGGCTGGCACGGCTGGCCAACGACCCGGTGGGCATCCGAGCCGCTTCGATTCGTCCCGAGATCAGCCTCGGTTTCGAGGTGCTGCCGTCGCTGCTCGTCATCGACGCGGGCTGGGCCGAGCCGAACCTCTCCGATCGTAGCCTCGCCGCCGAGGCCAACCTCGATGGCCGCGACACGCGCGACGGGGATCGCCGGAAACCGGAGAATATACTTGACTAAACAATCATCGACTGGTACCGTATATTGGAGGAACGGTCCGGCGCGGCGCCGGGCGAATCGAAGTCCAGCGAAGTCCAGCGACGTCCGGCGGTGGGATCCGCCGCGACGCGAGGAGATCCCGACATGAGCGAGCAGAAGATCATCGCGGTCACCGGCGCCACCGGCGCCCAGGGTGGCGGGCTGGTGCAGGCGATTCTTTCCGACCCCGAGCGCCGCTTCGCGGTGCGCGCCCTCACCCGCAAGCCCGATTCCGAGAAGGCGAGAGCGCTCGCCGCCGCCGGCGCCGAAGTCGTGCGCGGCGACGCCGACGAGCCTGCGAGCCTGGTCGAGGCCCTCTCCGGCGCCTGGGGGGCCTTCTTCGTCACGCCGTTCTGGGAGCACCTGTCGACCGAGCGCGAGCTGGCGCAGGCGACGGCGATGGCGCGAGCGTCCCGCGCAGCGGGCCTCGGCCACGTGGTCTGGTCGACGCTCGAGGACTCGCGACGCTGGATCCCGCTCGAAGACTCGCGCCTGCCCACGCTGCACGGCCGCTACAAGGTGCCGCACTTCGATGCCAAGGGCGAGGCCGACGCGGTGTTCGCCGCCGAGGCGGCGCCGACCAGCTACCTGATGGCCGCCTTCTACTGGGAGAACTTCATCTTCTTCGGCCAGGGCCCGCGCCGTAGCGGCGACGGCAAGCTCGTCTTCTCCCTGCCGTTCGGAGGCGGCAAGCTGCCCGGCATCGCCGCCGCCGACATCGGCAAGGCGGCGCTCGGCATCTTCCGGCGCGGCCCGGCGGCGGCGGGCGAGCGCTTCGGCATCGCCGGCGACGTCCTGTCGGGCCCCGAGTACGCCGCGGCCTTCGCACGCGCCTTCGGCGAGCCGGTCGCCTTCCGCGACATGCCGTTCGACGAATACCGCGCCCTCGGCTTCCCGGGCGCCGACGACATGGGCAACATGTACCAGTTCCAGGCGCTCCTCGGCGAGGAGTTCCTGCGCCTGCGCTCGCCGGAGCTGACCCGTGCGCTCGCGCCGGAGGCGCAGCGCTTCGAGACCTGGCTGGCGGCGAACGCGAGCCGTATCCCGCTCGGCTGAACGGCGACCTCGACCGGACACGACGCCCGTGAAATCGACCCGCGCCCTCACCCCCGTTTTCGCCCTCGCTTTCGCCCTCGCCGCGCTGCTGCCTCTGGCTGGCAGCGCCGACCTGGTCGCCCCGGTACGCCCGGCGCCGGACGGCGCCGCCCCCGACCCGAAGGTCGAGCGCGGCCGCTATCTGGTGACGATCGGCGGCTGCAACGACTGCCACACCCCCTGGCACGTGACCCCCGACGGCCCCGAACCGGACTGGAGCCGGATGCTCTCGGGGCACCCGCAGGCGCTCGAGATGCCGCCGGCGCCGAAGCTCCCCGAAGGTCCCTGGATCGGATCGATGGCGGGCACCAACACCGCCTGGGCCGGTCCCTGGGGAGTGAGCTTCACCGCCAATCTCACGCCCGACCCGGAGACCGGCACCGGCCGGTGGACCGAGCAGCAGTTCGTCGACACGCTGCGCTCCGGACGCCACCTCGGCCGCGGCCGGCAGCTGCTGCCGCCGATGCCCTGGTTCAACTACGGCCAGATGACCGACGAGGACCTCTCGGCGGTCTGGGCCTACCTGCAGTCGATCCCACCGATCGAGAACCGGGTACCGGCGCCGCTGCCGCCGATCCCGGCGCACTGAGCCAAACCCCCTCGCGAAGGCCGGCCGGAGTCGCGCCCGCGACCACCGGCCGGCCGTCCCGCTGTCCCCGCCGTAGAATCGCGCCTCGAGAGAGGCGACATGATCGGCAGCGAGCTCCAGGCATTCCTCGAGTCGGGGGTCTCCGTCCTCGTCGGGACGCGCGACCGGCTGCTCGTCCCGGAGGGGGCGCGCGGCTTCGGCGTGCGCGTTCTTCCGGGCGGCACCGAGATCGAGGTGTTCGTCCCCGACGCCTGGGCGGAGCGCACCCTCGCCAACCTCGCCGACAACGGCCGCATCGCCGTCTCGGTCGCGCAGCCGGAGGATCATCGGTCGGTCCAGGTCAAGGGTGCGATGCTCGCGATCCGCCCTGGCGGCGACGCCGAGCGCGCCGCGATCGACCGCTACCGCGACGCCCTGATCGCCAAGTTCAGCGTCATCGGATACCCGCCGAGTCTGTTCCGCCGGCTCAACGTCTGGCCTTGCCACGTCGTGCGTCTGCGCGTCGAAGCGCTGTTCGAGCAGACCCCGGGGCCACGCGCCGGCGTGCCGCTCGCGGCCGGCGGCGCGGCGTGACCACCGTTCGACTGGAGGAGCTTGCGCCCTGCTTCCAGGGCGTGACTCCCTCGATCCTCGCCACGTGCGGGCGCGACGGCGAACCCAACGTCACCTACGTTTCGCAGCTGTTCTACGTGGACGCGAAGCACCTCGCGCTCTCCTGCCAGTTCTTCAACAAGACCCGGCGCAATCTCGGCGAGAATCCGCACGCGACCGCGGTCGTTCACGATCCGCGCGACTTCCGCGCCTGGCGAATCCAGCTTCGTTACCTGCGCTCGGAGACGTCGGGCGCGCTGTTCGACACGATGGCGGCGCGCATCCAGGTGATCGCCAGCCACACCGGCATGGCCGGGATCTTCCGGCTGCTCTCGGCCGACGTCTGCGAGGTGGTGGAGGTCGAGCCGATCGAACGGCTGCTGCTGCCCGAACCGCTCGCCTTCGCTCCCCGTACCGACGAGCTGCCCGACGGACCGCTCACCGAGCTGCGCGGCCTGCAGTGCATCACCGAGCGCATCGCGCGCGCTCCGAACCTCGAGCGCCTGCTCGAGGCGACGCTGTCGGCGCTCGACGACGTCTTCGGCTTCACCCACTCGATGCTGTTCGTCCCCGAGGGGACCGAGTGTCGCCTGGTCGCGATCGGCACCCACGGCTACGGCGAGACCGGCGTCGGCGGCGAGATCGCGATCGGCGAGGGGCTGGTCGGCACGGTGGCGGGAGAGCGCCGGATGATGCGCCTGGCGGGGCTCTCGGGCGAGCTGCGCTACGGCCGGGCGATCCGCGATCAGTTCGCACGCAGCTCCGGTGACGCGAAGCTTCGCCCCGAGGTGCCGCTGCCCGGTCTCGCCGACGCGCAGGCGGCGCTGGCGCTGCCGCTGCTCGCCGGCGACGAGCTGGTCGGCGTGCTCGCGGTCGAGAGCCGCGACCCGCTCGCCTTCGACGAGTGGGACGAGGCCTTCCTGCAGATCGTCGCCAACCAGATCGCGACCGCGATCGAGCGCCTGCAGGAAGACGAGGAGCCGTCGGCGCCGGCGACCCCCGCCGCCACGGCACCCTCGACGCCGTCGCCGCCGCCTGCCGTTTCGCGACGGCGCTTCGTCTACTACCGCAACGACGACTGCATCTTCGTCGACGGCGACTACCTGATCCGCAACGTCCCGGCGAAGATCCTCTGGAAGCTGCTCAACCAGCATCGGACCAGCGGCCAACGCGAGTTCAGCAACCGCGAGCTGCGGCTCGACCCGGCGCTCGGCTTGCCGTCCTACAAGGACAACCTCGAGAGCCGCCTGATCCTGCTGCGGCGACGACTCGAGACCAAGTGCCCCGAGGTGCGCCTGGTGCCGGTACGCCGCGGCCGTTTCGCCCTCGAGCTCGCCGTCGACGTCGAGCTCGAGGAGCGCGCGACGGCCTGACGGCGCTCGAAGCGACCTTCGACGCGACGAGGAGAGGCGGCGGGCACCGAGCCGGTCCCCGCCGCCCCTCGATCCCCGGGCCGGATCTCAGCGTGAGGGCGGCGGCGGGAACTTCCCGAACAGCTTGCCGACCGACCGAACGGTCTTCTTCTCGGCCTTCTCCGGATCGCGCGCGAGCACGTCGGAGATCACGCCGCGCCAGACCAGCTCTCTACTCGATGCGTCGAAAATGTCGACGACGAGGGTGCCGATCGGAACACGATCGACCGACAGGTCGCGGCCGAATCCCGGAGTCCGGAAACCCTCGCGCAGGCGTAGCTCGCCGTGCGCCGCGGCGCGGTAGTCGACCAGGAAGTCGGCCTGCGCGACCGCCTCGACCCGCTCGAAGCCACGCTCGGCGAGTCCTTCTGCCAGCGCGCGCCGGATCCGGGCTTCGGCGAGCGACGATCCGCCCCGCTCGTCGCCCCGCTTCCAGGCCCAGCTCTCGTAGGTCGAGAAGTCGGCCGTCCGGTCGTAGTCGAACTTCACCGTCGAGGCCGCCGCCGCGCCGGCGAAGCTCGCCGCGACCAGCGCCACGCTCATCGCCTTCTGGATCCAGCTCTTCATGGTCCTCTCCTTTCTCGGCGAGCCCGCGGGCTCGCGGTTCGGGTCTTGCGGGTTGGGCAACGGTGCTTCTTCGGGTCGCTTCGGGAGCCGCTCGGGTCAGCCGTCGACGCGGCCGATCTCGATCGCGTCGGATCCGAGCGGCAGGGTGTAGAGGCTGCCGTCGTCGGCGATCGTCCAGTCGTCGGGGCGCACGGCGTCGACGCCCTGGGCGAAGAGGCGGCGCGGTAGCGCGCCGTCGGGGGCGGGCAACAGGTGGTAGTAGACGAGCAGTCGTACCCCGGCGTCGTTGGCGATCGTCGCCGCCTCCTCCGGCGAGATGTGGTAGTCCTGCACGTCGTGCATGATCGCGGCAGTGCGGTCGCGGTCGACCTCGTGCGCGGCGTCCTCGAGCGACTTCGTCATGGTGCGCGAGATCGCTTCAGAGACCAGCAGGTCGGCATCGCGTGCGCCGTCGACCAGCGGTCGGTGGTACTTCAGGTCGCCGGTCACCACCGCCGAGCGCCCTTGGTAGTCGAAACGGTAGGCGTACGACGGCTCGATCGGCGCGTGATCGACCTCGAGCGCGGTGATGCGCAGATCGCCGTCGTCGTAGACCCGTGCGCTGCGGTCCTTGGCCGGAGTCGCGGGTCCGTCGAGCTCGACCATGTGCGCGACCATCCCCCAGGCCGACGACGGCATCACCGACTCGCCGTGGTGCCCGGTGCGATACCCCTGGTCGAGCCGGTAGGCGAGGTTGAAGCCCTCGACCACCCCCTCGACGCCGGGGCCGCCGTAGACCGCGAGCGGCTCGCGCCGGCCGCCGGCCCAGGTCTGGAGCTGGAGTTCGCCCAGGTCGCCGAGGTGATCCGAGTGGAAGTGGGTGAGCAGCACGCCGCCGATCTCCGACAACGGGATCCCCCACAGCACCAGGTTCTCGGTCGACTCGGGACCCGAGTCGACGATCCAGAACTTGCCGCCGGCGAAGACCGCGACGCAGGCTTTGGCGCGGTCCGCCGACGGCAGCGGCGCCGAGGAGCCGCAGACGGCGACGCGCAGGGCGTCGTCGGCGAGCGGCGCAGTATTGGTGCGTGCCGACATCTCGGTCGCGGCGCGGTCGAACATCGACTGCGCGATGCCCGGGGCGCGCAGCGCGAGCGCTGCGGCGATCGCCACGGCCGCGGTGGCGCCCAGCCCGATCGCGACGGCGCGGGCGGGGATCCCGGCGGGCGCGCCGGGCGAGCGCCCGAGGCTCCGCGCGGCGAACCCGAGCACGGCGACTCCGCCGAGCTCGATCGCCAGCTCCGCCGCGCCGGCCGGCTCGGCGAAGAGGAAACCGAGGGCGCGGCCGGCGGCGACCGCCGCGAGCAGCAGCGCGGCCGCGACCAGCGCGTCGCGCCGCCGGGTGAGCGCGCCGGCGCCGGCGAGCAGCGCGAGAGCGACGAACAGGCCGCCGAAGTCGGCGCGCAGGTGGGCGAGAGCGCCGTCGCGGACGGCGCCGACGCCGAAGGCGAGCGCGGTCGGCTCGGGAGCGATCCAGAAGGCGAGGCCGACGCCCGCGAAGAGCAGGGCGACGACCGAGGCGAGCAAGCGACTGAAGTTCTTCATGGGGTTTCCTTTCGAGATTCGAAGCTCGAGGACTGGGGTTCAGGCCGCGACGACTGCGGTCGCGGGCGTGGAGGCGGCGGTGCGGGAAACGAGGCGTTCCATCATCAAACGGGCCACTCTCGGCCCGGCGTTCTGGTTCTGGCCGGTGACGAGATCGCCGTCGACTACGACGTGGTCGGCGAAGAAGTCGCGCAGCGGGTGCGTCCGCCCTTCGAACAGCGCGCCGGCGGCGCGCAGCGCCGACTCCGGGTGGAGCGGCGTGATCGTGACGCCGAGCTGCCGGACCTGGCGGTCGGTGACCGCCGTGAGCCGGCGCCCGGCGACGAACGGCTCGCCGTTCGGCTTGCGTGCCCGGAGCAGCCCGAGCGGACCGTGGCAGATGCCGCCGAGCACGCGCCCGGCGGCGGCTGCCTCGGAGACCTTCTCGCCGAGCCGCTCCGACTGGCCGAGGGCGAACGCCGCGCCCCAGCCGCCGGAGAAGTAGACGAGGTCGTAGCGGGTGAAGTCGAGCCCGGCGATCGCGAGCGAGCCGGCGAGCTTCGAGCGCAGCTCGTCGTCGGCGAGCATCCGGTCGTCGTCCTCGGTGCGCAGCGGCTCCTTCATCGACAGCGGCTCGACCGGCACGAGGCCGCCGGCGACGCTGGCGACGTCGACCTCGAGGCCGGCGTCGAGGAAGGCGTAGTAGGGGGCGGTGAGCTCGGAGCCGTAGAGGCCGGTCGCGACGCCGAGGTCGAGGACGCCGTGGTTGGTGGCGACGCAGAGCGCGCGGTGGCCGGCGAGGCCGAAGCGGCGCGACTCGGGGTCGCGCGGGTGGAGGCCGACGGCGCGCAGAGCCGCCCGGCCGGCGCGGCCGGCGAGCGAGGGACGGGGATCGATGAGTCGCTGGGTCACGGTGGATCTCCTGTCGGTGGATGGCGGGGAGTGAGTCGATTCAGAAGCCGACGCGCAGGCCGACCAGGAAGCCGGAGAGCGTCATCTCGGCGTCGACGTCGGCCGGTGCGTCGGCGGCGTCGAAGTCGACGACCATGCGGCGGTAGCCGGCCCGGAGGGTGTAACGTCCCTGCTCTCCGAACGACCAGCCGAGCGACGGAGCCGCGCTCCAGGTGAGCTCGGTGCCGCCGGCCGACAGGTCGACCTTCGTCTCGAACGACCAACGCTCGCCGAGGGGGCGCACGTAGCGCACCCCGATCAGCGCGTCGACCAGCGTGTCGTCGATCTCGTAGCTCCGATCGACGGAGGATCCGTCGACGAGCTCGAAGGCCGCATCGATCTCCGCGCGCTGATTCAGCACTCGGGCGCCGTAGAGGAGCTGGAGGCCCTGCTGGTCGCCGTGCGGATCGTAGAGACCACCGAGCTCGAGCAAGGTCATCCCCATCTCGGGCGTGACGAGAGCGATGCCCTGTCCGCCGGGCAACGCGAGCTCGGTCGCTTCGTCGGCGAGCGTGACGTCGAACAGGTCGAAAAAGAGGCCGTGCGCGCCGCGCTGCGCCTCGAGCCGGACCTGCGCGATCGTCTCGAGGTCTTCGAGCAGCTCCCCGATCGGGATCTCCTCGTCGATCACGGTGCGATCGGCGATCGCGACGTCGACGCCGACGTCGGTCGCCCAGACGTAAGGGGTGACTCTCCACTTCCAGTCGGAGGCGGTGGCGGGGGCGCCGGTCGAGGCGGCGAGCGCGACGGCGGCAAGAGCGAGCTTCGAGGTGCGGTTCATCGTGGAGTCTCCGGAGTCGTGGTGGGGTCGTCTTCGGTTCGGTGGTGCTCGCCGGCGAGCGCGGCGCGGCGCAGGCGAGCGTCGAGCGTCGCGGCGAAGGTGTGCAGCGATTCGGGTCGGGTGGCGGCGAGGGCGGCGAGCTCGACTTCGGTGAGCTCGAGCCCTGCTCCCACGAGCTCCCGGAGGAGCTGTTCCGGGTTCGCGGCGAAGCGTCGGCGGAGCTTCGGATCCGTGGCCAGTCGGCCGAGCAGTTGTTCGACGTTCGTGTGCATCGCGGGAGAGGGATTGCCACTGCCGTTCCAGCTCGCGAAGAAGCCGAGGGCGGCGTCGCAAGTCGCGATTCAAGAACGAGTTAAAGCGCCTGGTCGAGCCGCGGGCGGGGGGTCGGTGAGGCGATCCGATCTGGACAACTGTCTGGATCCGGACAGGGCCCCCGGACAGGCCGGGCGGGCTCCGAGCTACACTCCGACCGACCTGCGATGAGCCGGCCGGGCGATCCGAGCGAGGCGCCGGGCGATCCGCCCGCGGCGCGCAGCGCGGCCGAAGCGGACCTGCGGGATCGGGTCGCCTCGGCGCTCGAGCGCGCACCGGAGATCGCGGCGGCCGAGCGCGCGGCCGTCGCTGCGATGTTCGCCTCGGCGGCCGAGCGCGATCGGCTCTCGGGGCTGGAAGCGCGACGGCAGCGTCGATTCGCCGAGCTCGAGAAGCTCCTGCCGCAGCTCGCCAGCGCGCTCGATCCGCGTCAGGTCTTTCTCGGCTGCGCTCCGCTCGTGCGCGCGATCGTTGCCCACGACATCCTCGCCTTCTCGTGGATCTCGCCGGACCGCGGGGGCGTCCGGGTCCAGGCGGCGACCGCCGAGGGTCTGCACGAGATGCCCGAGTACCGCTTCACGACCGAGATCGAACGGCTCGACTCGAACTGGGACTACCTGGTCGCCCACGACCTCGAACCGGTCGGTCCCAACGACCTGCGCGTGCGCAAGAGCCGTCGCGACGAGCCGCCCGACTACGACCTGATCCACCCGGGCGAACGCTGGGTCGGCTTCGTCGCCAAGGCCGGAATCCGCTCGTCGTTGCGGGTGCCGATCCGCGCCCAGGACCGCCCGATCGGCGGCATCGCCTTCCTCTCTCGGGCACCCTTCGCCTACGACGACGAGGATGGCGAGTTCGCTTCGCGCATCGCCGATCACCTGGCGCTCGCCTTCGCCTTCCAGGAGCTCGCCGAGGAGGCGCGTCGGATCGCCGTCGCCGAGGAGCGCGCGAGCCAGCTCGCGGAGCGCGTCGAGCTGCTCTCGCGCGAGCTCGAGCGCTTCAGCGCCCACCGCGCGCTGGGCGGCTCGGCGGCCTGGAAGCGGGTGCTCGCCGAGGCCGCGCAGGTGGCGTCGACCGACACGACGGTGCTGGTGACCGGCGAGTCGGGCACCGGCAAGGAGGTCGTCGCGCGCTACCTCCATCGCGGCTCGCCGCGCGCGAAAGGGCCGTTCGTCGCGATCAACTGCGCGGCGCTGCCCGAACAGCTGCTCGAATCCGAGCTGTTCGGCCACGAGCGCGGCGCCTTCACCGGCGCGCTGCAATCCCGGGCGGGGCGGATCGAGCAGGCGGCCGGCGGCACGCTCTTCCTCGACGAGGTCGGCGAGATGTCGCCGGCGGTCCAGGCGAAGTTCCTGCGCGTGCTCCAGGAGCGCGAGTTCCAACGCGTCGGCGGCGGGCGCACACTGAAAGCCGACGTCCGGGTGGTCGCCGCCACCAACCGGGATCCGAAGCGCGCGATCGAGCGCGGCGAGCTGCGCGAGGACCTCTACTACCGGCTCTCGGTCTTCGAGCTGAAGCTCCCGCCGTTGCGCGATCGGCCCGAGGACATCCTGGTGCTCGCCGAAGCCTTCCTCGAAGAGCTCGGCGAGCACGTCGGGCGGCCGGCCGCCGGCCTCTCCGAGGATGCCCGCGCGCAGCTCGTCGCCCACGCCTGGCCGGGCAACGTGCGCGAGCTGCGCAACGCCATCGAGCGCGCGGTCATCCTCTGCCGCGGCGGCCTGGTCACCAGCGAGCACCTGCCGACGACCACGGCACGCGCGCCCGCGGCGGTCGTCGCGGCGATCGGCGACGCGCCGGCGGGTCCACGCGAGTTTCCCGGGGAGGGGGTCCGACTCGACGCCGTGGAGCGCGAGCTGGTGATCGGGGCGCTCGAGCGCGCGCGCCAGAACAAGTCACAGGCCGCCAAGCTCCTCGGCCTGTCGCGCGGCCAGCTCTACTCGCTGCTGCGCCGCCACGGCCTGACCGACGCGAAGCGATAGCGAAAGTCGCCGTGGACGACGGGGAGCGCTATCGGGTACCGGCGTTGGACCAGCGCCAGGTATCTCCGCTTTCGAACCCGTCCATGAAGAACGGGACCTGGAACCGTCGGGCCTGGACGCTGGAGCCGAGGTCGTCGTCGCCGGTCGACCCGAAACTCGACCAGGTCACCAGCAGGTCGCCGCTCTCGAGCACCGCGAGCTCGGCGCCGTCCTGAGAGCTCGTGGTGTAGCTGTTCAACCGGAAGGGTGCGCCGAGAGCGATCCCATCTGCGGCATAGCGTCGGACGCTGACCTCCCAGGACAGATTGTCGTCGTAAGAAATCTCGCTCCAGGTGACGACGAAAGCGCCGTCGCTTTCGATGGCGACCCCGTCGACATATCTCGAGTCGGCATTACCCGAGTCGACCTGGAAAGGGTTGCCGAGGCTCGAGCCGTCCGCCGCGAAGCGCCGCGCGCGGACGTGCTCCTCACCGCCCGCCCACGATCTCCAGGCGGCCACGAAGGAGCCGGAAGAGTGGGTTGCGACGCGGACGTCCGACGGCGCCTCCGAGCCTTCGGCGATCGAGATGTCGTCGCCGACCGGATCGCCCTCCGAGTCGTATCGCCTGGCCCGCAGTTGGGTCCCTCCAGGTCCCGGCACCTCTCGCCACGCGACCAGGAACTCGCCGGCCGGAAGCGGCGCAATCGAAGGGTAGCTCGACTGACCGGTGCTGCCGGGAATGACGAAGCTGGGCCCCAGCGGCGCTCCGGCATCGTCGAAGGCACGAGCCCAGCCGCCGTAGTCCTCCCAGACGACGACGAACTCTCCACCCGGCTGACTCGCGACCCGTCCTCCACTCAGGTACTCTCCGGGGCCGCCTTCATTCACCACAAACTGCGAACCGAGGGGAACCAGAGCGGCGTCCAAGCGGCGAGCCTTGACGTTGGCGGGATTGCCGCCTCCGGGACCCGGGACTCCGCGCCCCCAGATCGCGACCAGGTTCCCTGCCCCGTCGCCCGCCAATCCCGTCGGGTGCTGCGGGACCTGCTCGCTGACGGTCGCCTCTCCGGCCAGTGGCAGGCCGCTCGCATCGAACCTGCGGGCGACGACGGCCGCTCCACCTCCGCTGGAACCACAGCACCAGACGATCGCGAATCCGCCGCCGGGCTGTGCGACAACGCGGGGAGCTAGCTGATTCGACGTCGTGTAGGTATTGACTTGGAACTCAGGTCCGTAGGGCAGGACCTGGCCGGAAGCGGATCGAAAGGATCCCGCGCCGACCAGCGTGATTCCACCGAGCAGGAGACTCGCGAGGGGTCGGCACGTTCTGAATCCTCCTACTCGAGTCATCTGCAGCCTCCGTCTCTCGCCAACCGGTGACAGGGAGCAGCATATGCCCGTCGATGCCTCGCGTGCTTTCGGGAGCGACGTGTAGCGTCCACGCGCGTGGCACCGCCGGCGCCAGCGTTCAGCGCCGAACGCCGATCGTTGATCGTCGGAAACCGAGGACTGGCATCCTGGCGTTCACGGAGCCCCCTCCGGTAGATCTCCGCCACCCCGGGAGGCGGGTGGGGGGCCGGTCCGGGAGGGTGTTGCGGGCATCCCGGAGGGCGCAGACCATGGCTGCGGAGGAGTGGTTTCACGCAGCAAGGCAGCCCGGGTCGGTGTTTTCGGGTAGCCGGTCGAACTGATCTGAACTGAATCACGCTCCGGCGTGGCGCCCGCTTCCCTCGCGGGCGCTCCCCCCCGCGGCCGGTGCGTCTCCAGCAGGGCGGGCCGCGCTGCGTCTCCGAACGGAGGCGCCGGTGCCCCAGGGCTTCGTCGAACGGCAGGGACTCTCGCGCGGGAGCGCGCGGTGAAGTCGCGCATCGTCCATCGCGCGCTCGTCGCCGTCGGCGCGGTCTCGGTCGCGGTGTTCGGCGCGTCGGCGTGGCTCGCGGCGAGCACGCACGAACGACAGCTCTCCGCCCTGGTCGAGCGTCACGCGCTGATCCTCTCCGACACCATCCGCAACGGCACGCGTCAGGCGATGCTCGGCAACGAGCGCGAGATGGTGCACGGAATCATCGAGCAGATCGGACGCCAGGAGGGGCTCGACAAGATCCGCGTCTACAACAAGGAGGGCGAGGTCATCTACTCGCCCGACCCGGCGCTGGTCGGCACCCGCGCCGATCGCGAGAGCGAGGCGTGCGACGCCTGCCATCGCCCCGACGGCACGGTGGTCGAGCTCGCCTCCGGCAACCGGACCCGCGTCTTTCGCGACGCGACGGGAGCCCGCCAGCTCGGGGTGATCACCCCGATCGCCAACGAGCCGAGCTGCGCCGACGCGGCCTGCCACGCCCATCCGGCCGACCAGCGCGTGCTCGGCGTGCTCGACGTCACGGTCTCGCTCGACGACGTCGACCGCGCGCTGGCCGGCGATCGGCGTACCGCTGTCTTGCTCTCGGTGACCGGCGTCGCCGCGATCAGCGTGCTGCTCGCCGGTCTGTTCCACCGGCGGGTCGGCCGTCCGGTCGAAGCGCTGCTGGACGCGACCGCCAAGGTCGCCGCCGGCGACCTCTCGCACCGCGTGGCGGTCGGTGGCAGCGACGAGATGGGGCGCCTGGCCGAGTCGTTCAACCAGATGACCGCCTCGCTCGCCGAGGCCCGGCACCAGGTCTACCAGTCGAGCAAGCTCGCCTCGGTCGGGCGGCTGGCCGCCGGCATCGCGCACGAGATCAACAACCCGCTGACCGGCGTGCTCACCTACTCGAGCTTCCTGCTCAAGCGCGCGACCGACGAAGAGACCCGGAGCGACCTCGAGACCATCGTCCACGAGACCAAGCGCTGCCGCGACATCGTCCGCGGGCTGCTCGACTTCGCCCGCCAGGTGCCGCCGAAGAAGGGCCCGGTCGAGTTCAACGTCGTGGTCGAGCGTGCGCTCGACATCGTCGACCACCAGCTCGAGGTCCAGAACATCCAGGTCACCAAGAGCCTGCGCTCCGACCTGCCGTCGATCTCGGCCGACGCCAACCAGCTCCAGCAGGTGGTCCTGAACCTGCTGGTCAACGCCGCCGACGCCATCGACGGCGACGTCCGGCAGATCTACCTCGCCACCGACCGCAAGCGCCCCGACGGTCGCGAGGTGGTCGAGCTCAAGGTCGCCGACACCGGCCGCGGCATCTCCGAGAAGGACCTGGGCAAAGTGTTCGAGCCGTTCTTCACCACCAAGGAGGGCAAGGGGACCGGCCTCGGCCTCGCGGTCAGTTGGGGGATCGTCAGCGAGCACGGTGGCACCATCGAGGTCGAGAGCAAGGTCGGCTCCGGGACCACCTTCACGGTGCGGCTGCCGCTCGAACCCGCGCTCGTCGAGGTGCCGTCGTGAACGGCGAGCGCCCCGTCTACGACGTGCTGCTGGTCGAGGACGAGCCGGTGGTGCGCGAGGCCGCGGCGCGGATCCTGCGCCCCGAGGGGTTGACGCTCGACCGGGTCGAGGACGTCGCCGGGGCGCTCGCGCGCCTGCGCAAGGCCGACCACCGGGTGGTGGTCGCCGACCTGATGCTCCCCGGCTTCTCCGGGTTCGACCTGCTCGAGCGGGTCACCGGCGAGCGGCCGGCGCTGCCGGTGATCCTGGTGACCGGCTACGCCACGCTCGAGAACGCGCTCGCCGCGTTCAAACGGGGCGCCTTCGACTTCCTGCCCAAGCCCTTCGACGTGCCCGAGCTGCTCGGCGTCGTCCGGCGCGCGCTCGCCGCCGTCGAGCTCGGCCGCTGGCGGTCGCAGCCGCCCGCGGAACCGGACGAAGGTGCGGCAGCGGGCGAGCGCCGCTTCCTCGGCCAGCACGCCTGGGTCGCCGTCGACGGCGGGGTGGCCACCTGCGGTCTGGCCGAGAGCTGGCCGGGGCTGGTCGCGGGCCTCTCCGAGCTGCGCCTGCCGCGGCCCGGCGATCAGCTGACCCAGGGGCTCGCCTTCGCCGAGCTCGCCGCGGGCGACGACGCGATTCACCGTGTCTGGGCGCCGCTCGGCGGCACCGTGATCGAAGTCAATTCGCGCTTGCAGGAGGACCCCGACCTCCTGAATCGGGCGCCCTTCACCTCGGGGTGGCTGGTGCGCGTCGCGCCGTCGGACCTGGCTCACGAGCTCGACGCGCTCACGCTCCGCACCGCGACCGCTCCGGCGGTCGCCGGTGGCGGCGGGAAGGAGATGCGATGGTCATTCTGATGGTGCTGGTCACGCTCGTCGTCTTCGCGGTCGTCGACCTCGTCCTGCGCCTGACGCTCAAGCGCATGGAAGAGGCGCGTTCGCGCAAGGAACGGCAGAAGGCGCTCGACCTCGGGCTCCGGCTCGAGTTCGCGGAGGAGGCCAGGAGCCTCAAGCGGGTCGAAGTCGAGCGCCCGCGAGCGCGCATCCTGGCGGTCGACGACGAACCGGTGATCCTCGACAGCTTCCGCAAGATCCTGGTGCTCGCCGGCTACTCGGTCGACACCGTCGAGACCGGGCAGGAGGCGCTCGCCCTCGTGCGCAAGCACGACTACGACTTCGTCTTCACCGACCTCAAGATGCCCGGCATGGACGGCCTCGACGTCACCAAGGCGGTCCATCACCTGCGACCCGACATCGACATCGCGATCATCACCGGCTACGGCACGATCGAGTCGGCGGTCGACTCGATGCGCTTCGGCGCGGTCGACTACGTGCAGAAGCCGTTCACCGAGGACGAGCTGGTCGACTTCGCCAACCGCCTGCTGCTGCGCCGGCAGGACCGGATCGAACGACTCGCCGCGCCGGAGATCCGGCTGGTGACGCCGTCGAGGGCGGGATCGCCTTCGCCCCACGTGGTCAACGTCCCGGGTGGCGTCTACGTCGCGCCCGAGCACACCTGGGTCCGGGTCGAGCTCGCCGGCGACGCGCGGGTCGGCCTCGACGACTTCTTCCACAAGCTGGTCGGCACCGCCGGCGCGATCCGCCTGCCCGAGCCCGGCAAGACCGTACGCCGCGGCGAGACGCTGTTCGAAATGCATGCCGACGGCGAGGTCCTGCCGTTCCCGTCGCCGGTCGCCGGGAAGGTGGTCCAGGTCAACCACGACCTCGACTACCAGCTCGACCTGATGCGGCTGCGCCCCTACGACCAGGGGTGGATCTGCACCATCGACCCCGAGCACCTCTCCTCCGATCTCGAGCGGTTGGTGATCGGCGCCGACGCCGTCGACCGCTTCCAGGCCGACGTGCGCCGCTACGACCTGCGCCTGGCCGAGGAGCTCGCCGCCGCGCCGATGCCGGGAAAGAAGGAGACCCGCGCCGGCGAGGCCGAGCGCCGCGCCGCCTGCCGGGCGTTCGCCCGCTGCTTCCTTCCTCCGGGCGCTCCGAGCCGCCGGGAGACCCCGGTGGCGACGGGCGCCTGAGGCCGGACCGGGAGACGACGAGATGAACCCCGCTGCCTCCACCCTGGCCCGGGCTCTTGCCCTGCTCGCGCTTGCCGCGTCGGTCGCACTCGTGGCCCACGCAGCCGACATCGAGAAGCCGGCCGAGCCGCCGGAGACCATTCGCTGGGAGTCCTCGGTGGGCGACGTCGAGTTCGCGCACCGCATGCACGTCGAGGATCTCGGCACCGAGTGCGTCGCCTGCCACCACGAGACCACCGCGGCCGCCCTCGAGCTGCCCCATCCCGACTACTTCGACGACTTCTGGGTCGACTGCGCGACCTGCCACGGCGGCGAGGCGAAGGCCGCGCTTTCCCGTTGCGGCAGTTGCCACCCGGAGCGGATCGCTTCGGGGCCGCACGTCGAGATGCCCACCGTCAAGGTCGCGATTCACCAGAGCTGCTGGAGTTGTCACGAGTCGGGGCGGGGCGCCGAGGCCGCGGCCAGCTGCGGCGTCTGCCACCGGCGACCGGAGCCGGTCGCCGCCAGCGCCGAGTCCGCGCCGGCCGGCGCCAAGGAAGCGAGGTAGCCATGGATCGAAGGAGCTTCATGAAGCTCGGCGCCGTCGCCGGATCCGGCCTGGTCGCGGGGCGCGCCGAGGCGCGGACCGAGGGGAACCCGGAGGAGTTCGTCGGCGTGCTGGTCGACACCACCCGCTGCATCGGCTGCCGCGCCTGCGAGCGCGCCTGCAGCGAGGCGCACGACCTGCCGGTGCCGGACGTCGCCACGGACGGCGCGCTCGCCGCGCCGCGCAAGACCGACGAGACGCGCTGGACGGTGGTCAATCGCTACGACACCTCGAAGGGCGAGGTCTTCGTCAAGACCCAGTGCATGCACTGCTGGCAACCCGCGTGCGCGGCGGCCTGCCTGACCAACGCGATGTACAAGACGCGCACGGGACCGGTGATCTGGCGCGGCAGCAAGTGCATGGGCTGCCGCTTCTGCATGGTCTCCTGCCCGTACGACATTCCGAAGTTCGAGTACGACTCCTGGAACCCGAAGATCCAGAAGTGCACGATGTGCCACGAGCGGCTCGAGCAGGGGCTCGGGCCCGCATGCGTCGGCGCCTGCCCGACCGACGCGCTCACCTTCGGCAGCAAGCGCGAGCTGATGGAGATCGCCCGCCTGCGCATCTACCACCACCCCGAACGCTACGTGCACAGGATCTACGGCGAGCAGGAGGTCGGCGGCACCGGCTGGCTCTACCTCTCGGCGGTGCCGTTCGAAGAGCTCGGCTTCCGCACCGATCTCGGCACCACGCCGTACCCCGAATACACCCGCGACTTCCTCTACGGAGTGCCGCTCGTCCTGTTCGGCCTGCCGGCCCTGCAGCTCGGGCTCCACCTGCTCTCCGACCGGAAGGCCGAGGTCGAAACCGTGGAGGGCCCCTCGTCGTGACCGTGATCCCGATCGCCCCGAGCGTCCAGCCGAAGAAGCGCCCGATGCTGGCCTTCCTGCTCTCCGAGCTCAAACCCAAGGGACCGCTGCTGACGCCGTTCAACCTGATCTCGATCCCGATCATCCTCGCCGGCATCGCGATCCTGGTCCAACGCTTCGTTTACGGCCTGGGCTCGGTCACCAACCTGTCGCAGGCCTATCCGTGGGGGCTCTGGATCGGCTTCGACGTCGTCACCGGCGTCGCCTTCGCCGGCGGCGCCTACGTCATCACCTTCGTCGTCTACGTGATGCGGCTCGAGAAGTACCACCCGATCGTCCGCGCCACCGTGCTCAACGGCCTGCTCGCCTACGTCTTCTACGCCGGCGCGCTGGTGCTCGACCTCGGCCGGCCGTGGAACGTGATCAATCCGATCATCGGCAACTCGTTCGGCTACAACTCGGTGCTGTTTCTGGTCTCCTGGCACTTCATGCTCTACATGATCGCCGAGGCCATCGAGTTCTCGCCGGCGGTCGCCGAGTGGCTGGGCGCGAAGCGGGCGCGCCGGATCCTGGGGGCGGCGACACTCGGTTGCGTGATCTTCGGGGTGACGCTGTCGACCCTGCACCAGTCGGGCCTGGGCGCGCTCTACCTGATGGCCAAGCCCAAGATCCACCCGCTCTGGTACACCGAGTTCATCCCGGTCCTGTTCTTCGCCTCGAGCATCTTCTCGGGGCTCGCGATGGTCATCGTCGAGGGCTCGATCAGCGAGCGGGTCTTTAAAGCCCAGCTCGGCAAGGGCAAGCACGCCAGCCACGAGGAGCTCCTGCTCGGCCTCGGCAAGGGGGCCGCGATCTCGATGTTCGTCTACTACTTCTTCAAGCTCCTGGTCTTCCTGCACGACCGGCAGTGGGACCTGCTCGGAACCGGCTGGGGGGCCTGGTTCCTGGTCGAGGTGCTCGGCTTCGTGCTGGTGCCCTGCGTGCTGTTCGCCTACGCGGTCAGGCACCGGCGCGTCGGCCTGCTGCGCGTGGCGGCGGTCGGCGCCCTGATCGGCATCCTGCTCAACCGGATCAACATCTCGATCATCGCCTTCAACTGGCAGGAGCCGGTGCGCTACTTCCCGAGCTGGCAGGAGTACGTGGTCACCGCGACCGTGGTGTTGACCGAGATCTGGGTCTTCCGCTGGATCGTGCTGCGCCTGCCGGTGCTGCGCGAGGCCCACGAGCTGCCGTCGCCTCGGCCGGCCGAGCTGGCGGCCGCGGCGCGGGCGTCGTGAGGAGGGGGCGATGGAAACTTACACCTACGTCAACATCTTCGAGACCAAGGGGCTCGAGTACCTGCTGCTGATCTCGTTCCTGGTGCTGTTCGTCGGCCTGGTGCGCTACCTCGACCCCGGCGAACGGCGCCGCTGAGCGGCGACGGCGCGGGCCCGGGGCTCCCTTGCTAGAGTCGCCGGAAACTCCAGGGGAGTCCCGGAATGCGACAGGTCCCGCCGTCGCTCGTCCTCGTCGCCCTGCTCGCCGCCGGCTGCGGCGAGCCCGTCGTGCGCAGCGCCGACCTCGACGGCTCGATCGCCGAGGTCCGGGACTCGCTCGAGCCCCGGCAGCGCGCCGATTTCGACGAGGCGATCGCGCTGTTGCGCCTGGCGGGCTCGGGCAAAGTCCCCGGGACCGAGCGCGTGGCGCTCGACGGCATGACCGCGGCCGAGGTCCTGGCCGAGGCCGGGCGGGTCGAGCTCCGGCGCGAGCGCGCCGTCGAGCAGGAAAGAGCGGCGGCCGCGCGGGAGGTGCTCGACGCCGAGGAGCGACTGTCGCGACTCCGGGTCCTCCGGTTCGCGCCGGAGTGGATCGGCGAGACCCGGGTCGAGGCCGACCTCGGCGTGCGCAGCGACCTCGACTTTCCGGTCGGCAGCGCCTGGCTCCGCGTCGAGGTGACGATGCCGGGCGGCCCCTCGCGCTCGGGCGAGGAGCTGGTCACCTTCCAGCCGGCGCTCGCTCCGGGCGAGGAGCGCTCGGTGCGCCTGCTGATCTCGGGCGACGAGGCGGCGTCCCTGCCGGTCGAGTCGCCAGCCGTGTTGACGCACCGGTTCGTGATGGTCGAGCACGGCGGGCAGGTGCGCCTCCAGGTGCCGACGCCCGAGGCCCGCGCCGCCGCCGAGCACGAGCTCGCCGACGCCGAGCGGCGGATCGCCGAGCTCGAGGCAAAGCTCGCCGCCGCGGCGGCGAACGTCGGCTCGAACTGAGCGCCGCACCGCGCCGACGGGCGGGCCCGCCGGCACGACCTCGCGGTATCGTCCGCGGATGTCCGCCGGAATCGGAAGCCAGGAGCGACCCCTGCGGGTCGCCATCGTCGGGGCCGGCCCGTCGGGGTTCTACACCGCGGCGGCGCTGCTCGCGGCCAGAGACGTCCACGTTTCGATCGACCTCGTCGACCGCCTGCCCACTCCCTACGGGCTGGTGCGCTACGGGGTGGCGCCCGACCATCCGAAGATCAAGGAGGTCGTGCGCGTCTTCGAGAGGATCGCGCTCGACGCGCGAGTGCGTTTCCTCGGCAACGTCGACTTCGGACGGGACCTCGCGCTCGAGGACCTCCGGTGCCACTACGACCAGATCGTCTTCGCCGTCGGCGGGCAGAGCGACCGGCGCCTGGGCGTGCCGGGCGAGGACCTCGCCAACAGCCTGTCGTCGACCGCGCTGGTGGCCTGGTACAGCCGGCATCCGGATTTCCTCGACCTCGCGGTCGACCTCGGTGTCGGCGCCGCGGCGGTGGTCGGCGTCGGCAACGTCGCGATCGACGTCGCCCGCGTCCTCGTGCGCGATCCGGAGGAGCTGGCGAAAACCGACATCTCGGACGACGCGCTCGAGGCCCTGCGCGCCAGCCGGGTGCGCGACGTCTACCTGCTGGCGCGCCGCGGTCCCGTGCAGGCCAAGTGCTCGCCGGCCGAGCTCAAGGAGCTCGCTCACCTCACGGGGGTCGACCTCGTCGTCGATCCTCGCGAGCTCGAGCTCGATCCCGCCAGCGCCGAGGAGCTCGCCGCCGATCGCGAGGCGCAGAAGAACCTCGAGATCCTGCGCGCGGTCGCCGAGCGGGGCCCGACCGGCGCGCCGCGCCGGATCCACCTGCGCTTCCTGGTCTCGCCGACCGAGCTGCTCGGCGCCGAGGGTCGGGTCACCGGGCTGCGGATCGAGCGCAACCGGCTGGTGCCGGGAGCGGGCGGCCTGTCGGCGCGCGGCACGGGGGAACACGAGGAGCTGCCGGTCGGGCTCGTGGTGCGTGCGATCGGGTACCGCTCGCTGCCGCTCGTCGACCTTCCGTTCGACGAGCGCGGTGGCATCGTCCCGAACGTCGGCGGCCGGGTGGTCGATCCGTCGACCGGTGCGACCCTGCCGGGCCTCTACGTTGCCGGCTGGGTCAAGCGCGGACCGACCGGGCTGATCGGCAGCAACAAGCCGGACGGCGCCGAAACCGCGGCCGCGATGCTCGCCGACCTGGCGTCGATCCGCCCCGCTCCGGAGCCCGAGGCGTCCGCGATCGACGGCCGGCTCGCGGCCGGTGGCATGCGGGTCGTCGACTTCGCGGGATGGCAGCGTCTCGATCGCGTCGAGGTCGAGCGCGGTCGTCGGTCGGCACGACCCCGGGTCAAGCTCGGGCCGGTCGCCGAGATGCTCGCCACGCTCGACGCCGGCGACTGAGCCGGCCCGGCGGCACTCTCGTCTTGTGAAGCCGTGCATTCCGCACCGAATGCGGCCTGGCGGAGACTGGCGCGCATGTTCCCACGAAGTGTCGGACGAAGCGCGGCGCGCGGCGCCGCGGCGGTGATCCTGCTGCTCACGCCCGGCCTCGCCCGCGCCGGAGTGGCGCCGCTCGGCGGCTGGACCTACGTCGAGGTCAGCTCGAGCCACGCGCAGGTCTTCGGGATGACCTTCGCCCGCGTCGACGCCGACGAGTGGCCCGACATCCTGAGCGGTCCGTACTGGTACCGCAGCCCCGGCGGCGACCTGACCGGCGCGTGGACGCAGAATCCGTTGCCCCAGGTCGAAGGCGAAGACCCCGACGCGCTGCTCACCGTCGACGTCGATGGCGACGCCAACCTCGATGTCATCGCCATGAGCGGCACCGCCGGCCGCGTCTACTGGCTCGAGCGCGACGCCGGGACGGGGGCTTGGACGTCGTTGCGGATCGGCGACGTCGGCGTCTCGAACCACGGCATCAGCGCCCAGGGCTACCGGCTCGCCGATCTCGAACCGGGCGGCCGTCCGGAGGTCGTGATCAACGTCGACCCGACCTACTACTTCCGGATCCCGGCGAACCCCGGCGCGGGCAACTGGCCGCGCGTCACCGCGGTCTCGGCCGCCGAGACGGCCGACGAGGAGATCGCCTTCGGCGACATCGACCGCGACGGCCGGATCGACCTGGTCACCTCGAACGGCGACACCGGCGAGGTGCGCTGGGCGAAGAACCCGGGTAACGGCTCCGGCAACTGGACGACCTATCTGGTGGCGACGCTGCAGAACATCGTCTTTCTCGACCGCCTCGAGGTCGGCGACTTCGACCGCGACGGTCGCCTCGACATCGTGGTCAGCGAGGAGAACGCCTCGTCGAGCGGTTCGGAGACCTGGCGGCTGCGTCAGCCGGTCGACCCGACCGCCCCGAACTGGCCGGCGGCCCTGCTGGTTTCCCAAGGGTCGACCAACAGCCTGCGGGTCGCCGACGTCGACCGCGACGGCGACTCCGACATCGTCACCGCCGAGCACTTCGGCTCGCTCGAGGTCACGGTCTGGAGCAACAACGGCGCCGGAGTCTTCACGCCGCAGCTGGTCGACAGCGGACACGAGAGCCACTTCGGCGTGCGCCCGTTCGATCTCGATCGCGATGGCGACCTCGACCTGGTCTCGCCGGCCTGGAACGCGCCGCAGTTCCTCCACCTCTGGCGCAACGACACGGTCGCCAGTCCCGGCTTCGTGATCTTCGCCGACGGCTTCGAGATCGGCGGCCTCTCGGCCTGGTCGCTGGTTCTGCCCTGATTTCGCTCGCTCCGTCGAGCTGTCGGGCGGCGACAGCCAGCGCGGCCTCACGATAGGATCCTCCGATGCCCCGCGGACGCCGGTTCCTCCTGCTGTGCTCGCTCGTGGTCGTCGCGCCCGGCGCGGCGTACGCCGGTGGCGCTCTGCCGGCGGCGGCGTGCGTCGAGGCTTTGCGCGCGGCCCGCATCGCCGGCGAGAAGGGAGACACCGAGGCCGAGCGGCGGGGCGTCGAGGCGGCCGCGCAGCTCGCGGGCTGCGAGCTCCCGGCCTCCTCCGAGCTGCTGCGGTTGTTGCGTGGCGGCGTGATCCCCGCGTCGGAGGGGCCCGAGATCCGCGCGCGGATGGCCGCGCGGTTGGCGGATCCGGCGACGCCGGTGCCGCCCGGAGTTCTCGCCTATCTCGGTCGGCCCGACCGCGCCCCCGAGGAGCTCGACTTGCTGGCGACCGCGCTCGAACGGCGCCTCGAAACGGCGGCGCACGCCGGACGGGCGCTGCCGGCCGGCGAGCGCGAAGAGATCGACGCGGTGCTCTTCCCGATGCAGGAGAGACTCGGCCGGGGTGAAGCGGCGCGCGCCACGCTCGACCGTCTGCTGACGTCGGACGAGCCGGCGCCCTGGCTGTGGCCGGCGCTGGCGCTCGACCTCGAGCTCGAACGCTGGCCGAGCGCCGCGGGGCTGCTCGAACGGATGCTGGCGACCGCCGGCGCTCCGCGCGAGCTCGAGCGGCTCTACCTCGAGACTCTGGCCCACCTCGGTCGTCACGACGAGATCGAGGCGCGCATCGAGAAGCTGGCCGGCGCGGCCTCCGAGGAGGATCGTGACTGGGTGGTGACCCTGCTGGTCGGCGCCGCCTGGGAGGCGCGGGACGCCGGGCGCGATCGCGCCGCCGAAGCGATGTTCCGCCGCGCCCTCGCGCTCGATCCGGAGCGCGACGCGGCGCGCCGGGCGCTGCTCCACCTCTACGGCAGCGCCGAGGAGCGCGCCACTCACGAGGCGGCGATCGCGGCGCGGCGCGAGGCCGAGCAGGATCCGCAGAGTCTGTTCGAGGAGGGCAGCGCCCTGCTCGCCGCCGGCGATGCGGCGACCGCCATCGGTCTGCTCGAACGCGCGGCGCCGGCGCTCGCCGGCGGCGTCTACGCCGAGCCCTCCTGGTACAACCTCGGGCTCGCCGCCTACAAGCTCGAGCGCTGGCGGCAGGCGGCGGACGCCTTCGGCCGCGCCGCCGAGCTCAATCCGACGCGGGTCGAGAGTCACTTCCAGCGCGGCGTCGCGCTGCATCGCGCGGGAGCGTGCGCCGAGGCCGTGCCGGCGCTCGAGCGCGCGCTCGAGCTGGCGCCGGCCAAGCACCAGGCGCGCTACTTCCTCGGCAAGTGCCACGAAGCGCTGGGGGACGCCGAGGCAGCTCGGCGCGAGCTCGCGCTTTATCGCGAGGCGCAGGGCGGCGGCTGAGCGCCGCCTCAGAACGAGCGGACGTAGTCGCGGAAGGCCCGGTCGAGCTCGGCCGGCGGGCCGTAGATCTCGGTGATCGCCGCCTCCGGCGGATACCCCTCGGCGAGATAGAGCATCAGCCGCGGGAAGCGCTCCGCCGACCAGCCCGCGGCGCCATCGCGCAGGAAATGGGTGAGCAGCCAGGCCGACGCGTAGTAGAGCGTCCGGTTCTCGCCGTAGAAGGTGTCGGCCGAGGCCGCGAGCAGCTTCTCCACGCCCAGGCCCTCGCCGCGGCGCAGGGCGAGCCGGGCCTGATCGACCTGCTGCGCGGCGCCGGTCTCGACCAGTCGTGCGCCGCCGGCGCGAACGAGCTCGTAGCGCGCGCGGCGGGTCTTGCCGGGGGTCAGCCTGCCTCGGCGGATGTCGGAGTTGCCGACGTAGTCGGCGAACCCCTCCCCGAGCCAGCGCGGCAGAGCGACGCCGCGCCGCACGACGTGGCGATCGAGGAAAGCGTGGGTCCCCTCGTGCAGCATCAGGCTCATCACCGCTTCGTTCGAGGGCTGCGCCAGGTGGAAGGCGATCAGGCCGGACGGGCTGTAGTAGCCCGCCGACCACTCGAAGGCGCTCAGCTCGCGCATCAGCTGGAGGTAGGGAACCTCGGAGCGGTAGACGACCACCTGGATCTTGTACTTCTCGGGCGCCAGCTCGATCCCCGGGAGGATCTCGAGGGCGAGCGTGTTGAAGATCACCTCCAGGTTGTTGGCGATCCCGAGGGCGACCTCGGCGCCGCCGGCGTCGGTGGTCACCAGGAAGCGGGGGCTGGCGTGGCGTACCAGCGAGTCGCGATCGAGCAGCTTGAGCGCGGCACTGGTCTCGGCCTCCAGCAGCGCGAGCCGTTGCTGCTCGGGCAGCGCCAGGATGCGGGCGCGGCGAGACTCGGCGTCGAGGCCGGGGACCCAGGCGGGCTCGAGGCCGTAGGTGATGCGGTCGTCCTGGAGGTCGTCCGCGGCGCGCGCCGGGAAGCGGACGCGCCACTCGAGAGTGGTTCCCTCGGCCTTGCCGTCGCGCAGCTGTGGCGCGTAGCGCCACTCGGAGAGCGTTTCGACCAGCTCTTCGCGGAACAGCGCGTCGAACTCCGAGGACGGGGTGATCGACAGAACCTCGACGCGCTCGACCCGCCCGCGCGCGTCGATCGCGACGCGCACCGCGGCTTCGGGCACCAGGCCGCGGCCGGAGGTCTCGATCGGCACCATCGGCGGTGGCGTGCGCAGCGGAACGGGCGCGACGACCTCCGCGGCGGCCGCGCCGAGGCCGGAGAGGGCGCCGGCGACGGCGAGCGCGGCCGCCCTCGCGAAGCTCACTTCGCCTCCACCACCGGCAGCTCGAGGTAGCTCGCCGCCTCGCCGGCGCGGTGGACGCGGTGGGTCGCCGCGCGATAGTCCTCCGGTTTCGCGAGGAAGATGTTCTCGACGTACGTCTGCGGGTTGCGGTCGTAGAGCGGGAACCAGGTCGACTGGATCTGGATCGCGATCCGGTGACCGGGCCGGAAGACGTGGTGGACGTTGGGCAGCGCGAAACGGTAGCGCTCGACGGCGTCCGGCCGGATCGGCTTCGGCGCCGAGAAGCTCTCACGGTAGCGCCCGCGGAGGATGTCCATGGCGACTCCGAGCTGGTAGCCGCCGAGCTCGGGCTGCGCCGGGACCTCGTCCGGGTAGACGTCGATCAGCTTGACGACCCAGTCGGCGTCCGTCCCCGTGGTCGAAGCGAACAGGTTCGCGATCGGCTGGCCGGAGAGCTCGACCGGCTCGGAGAGCACCTCCGAGACGTAGTAGAGGACGTCGGGTCGGTCGGCGAAGTGGCGCTGGTCGTCGACCAGCCACTCGCGCCAGGTCGAGTCGTCGGCCCACAGCGGCCGGATCGGGCGCGGCCGGTAGGGGACGGGCTTGGCCGGATCGGAGACCCAGGCGTCGGCGCCGCCGTCCGTGGTCGCGGCGGGTGGCGCGAAGCCGAGGGCATATCCGGGCTGGAGATAGAGCCGGCGCGAGGGGCTCGCGCAGCCGCTGTCGCAGGAGACCGGCCAGCGCTCGTAGCGCTGCCAGCGCTCGGCCCCGGTCTGGTAGGCGAGGACCGGGGCGAGATCGGCGCGGGGCGCACCCGGCTTGAGGTGCTGGTCGAGGAAGGGCAGCAGCACGTCGCGGCGGAATTCCAGCGCGGTGTCGCCGGCGAAGGCGAGCGCGCCGAGGGTGCGGCCGTCGCCGTTCGAGCCGCTGTGGCGCCACGGGCCCATCACCAGGAAGTTGCGGTCGTTGGTCGCGTCCGACCTCTCCATCGCCGCCCACACCGCCGGCGAGCCGTAGATGTCCTCCTGGTCCCAGAGGCCGTGAACGTGGAGCGTGGGCACCGCCAGCGGCCGGCCCGCGAGGATCCGGTCGACCGCCTGCAGCTGCCAGAACTCGTCGTAGGCGGGATGCGCGACCAGACGGCGCCAGAACGGCAGCTGTTCCATCCCGGTCTCGCGCCCGATCGCCGCCGCCGAGCCGCCCTCGAGGTAGCGGACGTAGTCGTCGTGGTGGCCGCTCCACATGCCGAGATCCGACCCCTTGGTCGCGGTCTGGTTGTAGACGTAGAGCATCATCACCATCCGGAAGGCGCCGTGGTGGAACCAGTCGTCGCCCATCCAGCAGTCGACCATCGGGTTGATCGGCACCGCGGCCTTGAGCGCGGGGTGCGGATCGACCAGCGCCATCAGCGTCAGGAAGCCCGGGTACGAGGTCCCGATGATGCCGACCCGGCCGTTCGACTCCGGCACGTTCTCGACCAGCCAGTCGATGGTGTCCCAGGCGTCGGTCGAGTGGTCGACGCCGGTCGGGTTGAGCGGCCCGGCGAGCGGCCGGTTCATCACGTACTCGCCCTCGGAGCCGTCCTTGCCGCGCACGTCCTGGAAGACGCGGATGTAGCCGGAGACGGCGACCAGGTCGTCGCCGGTCGGCAGCACCGCGGCGAGGCGCGGGCTGGCGTGGCGGGAGGTCGCCTTGTCGGCGTCGTACGGAGTGCGGGTCAGCAGGATCGGCAGCCGCTCGCCGCCGCGGTCGCGCGGCAGCAGGATGACGGTGTGGAGCTTGACGCCGTCGCGCATCGGGATCTCGACCTCCCGCCGCTCGTGGTCGAAGCTCGAGTCGGCGACGCGGAACTCGGCCGGGATGTCGCCGCCGGGCGGGTAGTGGGGCTCGACCGGCGCCTGGGCCAGCGCGGCGAGGGGCAGGCTGGCGGCGGCCAGCAGGGCGCGGCGGAGCGGGGCGGAGGCGATCGGGCGCATCGGAACTCTCCTTCGTCGGTCGGGAGCGCGGTCCGGAGCGTCGAGGATAGCAGCGCCGATTCAGCGCGGCGCGACGGTCTCCCCGTCGGTGACAATCACGGTCATCGGAACGTCGTGGGGCTCGGACGGGAGCCGGTCGAACAGCTGGAAGCCGTAGGCGAGGCCGACCGCCGTCAGCGGGTGCGCGGCGAGGAATCGGTCGAAGTAGCCGCTGCCGTAGCCGAGGCGGTAGCCGCGCCGGTCGAAGCCGAGGCCGAGCACGATCGCCGCGTCGAGCGTCTCCGCGATCGACTCCGCCGGCACCTCGGGCGCACCGCGTGGCGGCTGGCGCAGCCCGAACGAGAGCTCGACCAGCGGCGACGGCCAGGGGTGGACGTGCAGCATCCGATCCCGGCGGTCGGCACGCGGCACGTAGAGCCGGCGCCCCTCGGCCGTCCAGCGCTCGACCAACGGCGCGGTGTCGAGCTCGGTGCCGAAAGAGAGGCAGACCAGCAGCGAACGCGCGCGCCGGATCGCGTCGACCTCGAGCAGGCGGGCGCGGGCGGTTGCGCCGGCGCGGACCCGCTCGTCGGCGGTCACCGACGCCAGCCGCGCGGTCAGTCGGCGCCGGAGCTCGTCCTTGGTCTCGCCATCCGCGCTCACGCCGGCGATCCTACCGGCGTCGACCGGCTCACCGCGGCGGGTAGGCGGCGAGGTAGAAGTAGGTCGCCTCGAGCTCGGCGGCCGTGAGGTAGCCGAGCCGCGGCCGATGCGCCGGCCGCGCGTCCGTCGAGTGCACCCGCCGCACGAAGTCGCCGAGCGCGTAGCGCGCGGGGATCTCGGAGAGCGCCGGCTGCAGCCGCTGGGTGCCGGCCTGTGGCAGACCTGGAACGGCATCGTGACAGATCTGGCAGACCGCCTTGGTGACGTGCTCGCCGACGCGCAGCGCGGAGACCGGGACGCGGCGGGGCGCCGCTGCCCCGCCCACCCCCGCGCTCGCCTCGAGATGGCCCAGCAGCGCCTCGACCTCCTCCGGCGTCAGGTGCGCCATCGCCGGCATGATCTGGCCGCCCTCGAGCAGCCGGTGGCGCACGCCGAGCTCGCCCGAGGAGTCGCCGCCCGAGGCCTGCTGGGCGGCACCGCGGATCTTGGCGACGAGCGACGGGATGTCGGCGGCGATCCCTTTGCCGCCGACGCCGTGGCAGGAGCGGCAGTTGATGCGGTAGAGGTCCTCGCCGGAGAGCTCGAAGCCGGCGGCGAGGCCGCCCGGCGCGGCGGCCGGTTCGGTTTCGGTCGCCGCCGCCGGCACCCCGATGTAGCCGGCCTTGCCGAGCGACGAGCCGTCGAAGCCGGCCTTGAGGCGGGTCAGCAGGCTCGGCCCCGAAGCCGGTGTCACCTCCATGCCGCCGGCGAAGGCGAGGCCGGTCGCCAGCGCGGTCACGGCGAGCGTGGCGACGATGCGATGCCGGCGGACTCGCCGGCGCGTCGGGATTCGCTGCGTCGGGAACATGGCGATCGCTCTCCTTCCCCGGGAAGGCCGCGACGGCAGGCCGAGGCCCTGCGCCGGAGTTCGGCCGGAGTGTACGCCGGCCGGCGCCGGCCGGGCGCTACCCTCGGGGGTGGCCGCCGCTCACGTCCGCGGCGGACGCGGGCCGAACAGCAGGGTTCCGATGCGCACGTGGGTCGCCCCCTCCTCGACGGCGACCTCGAAGTCGTCGCTCATCCCCATCGAGAGCGCGGTGAGGCGCCCCTGCCACTCGCTCCGGGCGGCGAGCGTGTCGCGCAGCTCGGAGAGCCTGCGGAACCAGGGACGCGAGGCCTCGGCGTCGTCGCCCGGGGGCGGAATCGCCATCAGCCCCGAGATGCGCAGGTGCTCGAGTGCGGCGAGCGGCGCCGCCGCCTCGGCCAGGGTCTCGGGCGCGAAGCCGTGCTTGGAGGCCTCGCCGCCGAGGTTGACCTCGAGCAGCCCGGTGAGCACCTTGCCGCGCGCGCGCGCCTCGGCGTCGAGCGCGTCCGCGATCGAGGGGCGATCGACGGCGTGGAAGAAGGTGAAGATCTCGACCGCGGCGCGCACCTTGTTCGACTGCAACGGTCCGAGCAGGTGCCACTCGACGTCGGCGGGCAGCGCGGGCGCCTTGGTGCGCCCTTCCTGGACGCGATTCTCGCCGAAGCGCCGAAGCCCGGCCGCGTAGGCGTCGGTGAGCGCGGCGACCGGCTGGAGCTTCGAGGCTCCGATCAGCGCGATCTCGGCGGGGTCGCGTCCCGAGCGGCGCGCGGCGGCGGCGAGCCGCTCCCGGATCCGCGCCAGCCGGAGCGCGACGTCGCTCACCCGGCGTCGGCCTCGTAGAGGAAGCGCCGGCACCCTTCGCACTGCACGATGGTGCCGCGCACGCGGATCTCGACCGCGACCTGGGGGCGGACCTGGAAGTTGCAGGTCGAGCAGAACCAGACGCCGCCCGTGCCGGGCATCTCGGCCCGGCGCAGCGCCGACAGCGCGGAGCCGCGGTAGCGCTCGGCGATCCGCTCGTACTGGGCGAGGATCGGCTTGGGCAGCCCGCCGCGCAGCTCCGAGGCGGTCGCCTCGAGATCGGCGGCGCGGCGCGCGACTTCGGGCTTGCGCTGTTCCCACTCGGCGAGACCGGCGCGATAACGATCCTCGATTCCGGCGAAGTCGGCACGGCGCTCGGTGAGGTCCGCCGTCGCCTTCTCCGCCGCCTCGAGCGCGGTGAGCGTCTCCTCCTCCGAGCGGCGGATCGCCGTCTTGGCGCCGTCGATCTCGGTCAACAGTGCCGCGTACTCGCGCTGGTTGCGCACCTGCGAGACCTGCGCCTGGTATTTGCGCAACTTCTCCTGCGCTTCGGCGATCGCGGTCTCGGCGGCCATGCGCCGCCTCTGCGCCTCGAGCTCGATCGCCTCGAGACCCGCGAGCCCGGCGCTCGCCGCCGCGTGCTCGTCGTGGAGCGAGCGCATGTCGTCGGGCACGCCGGCGAGCAGAGTCCGGACCGCCGCGAGCTCGCGCGCCACCCGGTCGTACTTGATCAATCGCTTCAGGGGATCACTCATCGCCGACGACACCTCGAGAAAAGTACGGGACACACGCCGCCCTGCCGGGACCCATGGTGGGTCCACCTGGGTTCGAACCAGGGACCTGCCGGTTATGAGCCGGTTGCTCTGACCGCTGAGCTATGGACCCGGAGTTGGATGCGGCGGACCGCGGGCCGGGGGGAACCGGGGCCCGCCGCGAAGAGACGGGGAGATCAGCCGAGGTCGGGATACAGGCTCCTGTAGCTCTCGGCGAGCACCACGATGCGCTTGACGTAGTTGCGCGACTCCTCGAGCGAGAGCCCTTCGAGGAAGCGATCGAGCTCGGCCTCGGGACCCTCGGCGCGCCAGAGCCGCGAGATGCGCCCGGGGCCGCCGTTGTAGGCCGCCAGCGCCAGCTCGACGTTGCCGTCGAACATCGTCAGCATGCGACGGAAGTAGTGGGTTCCGAGCCGGACGCTGTAGTCGGGATCGTCGAGGCGGGAGCTCGAATAGGGCAGACCGAGGCGCTTGGCGGTCTCCTGTCCGGTCGCCGGCATCAGCTGCATCAGTCCGCGGGCGCCGGCGTGGCTGCGCGCGGTCGGATCGAAGCCGCTCTCCTGGTGGATCATGCCGAAGACGACCGAGGCCGGCAGCCGCTCGCCCGCGGCCGCGCGCTCGACGGTGGCGCGAAAATCGAGCGGGTAGTAGAGCGCGAGCGCGACGGGCGGGACGTGGCCCTGGAGCGCGGTACCGAGCTCGGGGAAGGCGCGCTTGAGCTCGCGCAGACTCTCGCGCCGGGCGCCGTCGCGCGACGCCACCAGACCGCTGAGCGCCGCGGCCGCGCGCGGCTGCGCGCCATCACGCACGAGACCCAGCTCGGTGCGGGCCAGAGCGTCGAGGCCGACGTCGGAGAGCCAGCGGGCGCGGTCCAGGCGGGGGTCGACCGGCCAGGGCGCCGGAGCCGGCGCGGTCGCGATCGTCGCCTCGGCGCCGGCCAGGCGCAGCGCGGCCTGCCGGGCGTAGAAGTCCGAGGTGTGAGCGGCGAGGACCGCGAGGTAGCCGGTGCGCGCCGCGGCGCGGTCGCCCAGGCGGTCGTGGCCACGCGCCGACCAGTAGCGGCCGCTGCGCGTCCAGACGCTGGTCGGATAGAGCGCCTCGAGGTCGCTCCAGATCGCGATCGCGCGGCGCGGATCGCCGGCGCGATAGAGCTCCCACCCACGCTCCCAGAGCGGGCGGGCGCCCGAGCTGTCGGCCGGGTCGACGGCGGCGAGCTGGCGCAGCGCGGCGACCGCCTCGTCGTGGCGGCCGTCGGCGAGATAGCTCGCGGCCAGACGCGCGAGCGACTTGCGCACGAGCTCGGCGTCGCCGCTGTCGGTGCGAACGACCGCGAGCAGGCGCTCGCGCTCGACGCGACGCCAGTGCGCGCGCTCCTCGGCGGCGAGCGGCCGGGTACTCGAGCCGTCGGCGGCCGCGCGCGCGGCCCGGGCGCGCTCGAAGTCGAGTACCGCCTGCTCCCCTTCTCCCGCCGCAGCGGCGGCGGCGAGCACCGAGAACGCGTCGGTCGGCCGGCCCGAGGCGACCAGCGCCCGAGCCTCGATCCGTCGCCACTCGAACCCGCGCGCCGCGGCGGGGACGGCCGCCAGCGTGGTCAGGGCGCCGGCCGGCAGGCCGGCCAGCTCGAGCGCAGCGGCCCGTTGGACCAGCTCGTCCGGGGTCAGCCAGAGCCGCCAGTCGGAGCCGCCGCCGCGCGCGGCAACGGCGTCGACGACCTTCATCTTCGAGGCTTCGAGCGGCGCGACGACCAGCAGCCGCCGCGCTGCCTCGCGCATTCCAGCCGTGTCGCGCCGCTCGGCGGCGATGGTCCAGGCCAGCCGCTCGAGCGCGATCCGGTCGTCGAGCGGCATCGTCTCCGCGCGCGCCCGTCCGATCCGCTCGAGCGCGCCCGCGGCGTCCCGGGCCTGCCAGGCGAGCTCGGCGCGGCGCACGATCGAGCGTGCCCGCAACGGCGAGTCGGGGTGACGCTCGAGCAGCTCGTCGAGGGCGGCACGTGCGCGTTCGTGCGCGCCGCGGGCGGCGGCGACGTCGGCCAGGACGTGGAGTCGCCAGTCGTCGATCGCGCGTGGCGCCGCACCTGCGTCGAGCAGCGCGAGAGCGCGCTCCGGGTCGTCCACGGCGTGCGCGGCGAGACCGAGCACGGTCCGTGCGACGGCGGCACGGTCGGGGTCGGCGGCGGTCGCCTCCGGCGCGAGCCAGCCCTCGATCCTGGATTCGAGGCCGGCGAAACCCGCGGCGCGGAAGCTGTCGCCGAAACCGGCGAAACGAACGTCGAGTCCCGCCGCGGGAGCGGCGCCCCGCAGCGCGGGTCGCGGTACGTCGGCGGTGGCCGCCTCGAGCCGCCCGGCATCGTAGCCGCCACCGAGCGGCAGCAGCGTCGCCGCGGCGAGCAGGGCGAGGCCGCGGGAGCGAGCGCGATCGGGCTTCGAGAGGCGGGGCACCCTGCTCACATCCCGAGCGCGCGAGCGTCGCCGCCGGCGAGGCTGCGGACCAGCTCCTGGTGGAAGTAGTCGCTGTCGGTGCGGACGCTCTCGTGGACGCGCTCCTCGTAGATCTGCCGAGAGCGGTCGATGTCTTCGCGCAGGCGGACGTAGAGGTCGCGATTGCGGCGCCCCTCGAGGACCTGCTCCTCGTTGTAGAGCTTGATCTCGGAGACCAGCAGGCGGGCCAGACGCTTGGCCTCCTCGTGGAGCGCGTTCTCGCCGGTCGAGCGGGCGGTGCGCCCGGCGGCGAACGCGAGGCCGGGTCCGCGCACGTCGGGCGGCGGTGCCACCTCGGTCGTCTTGGCGCCCCCGGGTCGCGCGGCCGTGCGGTCGTGGGTGTCCTCCTCGGGCGCCTCGGCCGCGGGCGGCGGCGGGACCGGCGCGCGCGTCGGCTCCACGGCGGCCGCGCGGGACATCAGCATCGTCGCGTCTTCGCTGCTGTCGAAAGCGGGCGGCGGGGCCGGGGTGGGCATCGGGGTGCCGAGGCGGGGCACCTCCTGCGTCGCCGAGCCACCGAAGCCGAGCGTGCCGGAGATCTCCTCGACCGGCGCCGGCGTCGGCTCCGGTCGGAAGACCGGGATGCGGACCGTCGCTTCGCCGAGCGGCGGTGCGACCGGGGCGGGCGGCTCGGGCACGGCCTCGATCTCGAAGCCGGCGTCGGCGGCCTCGACCGGCGCCTCGCGAGCGCCCCACAGCGAGTCGTCCGTGGTGGGCTCCGGTGCCGCCGGCTCGAAGCTGGGCTCCGGTTCGAAGGCGATCTCGGGCTCGGCCACCGGCTCGGCGGTCGGCTCCGGCGCGCTCCAGCTTGCTGGCTCGGCGGCGAAGAGCCGCTCGACCTCGCTGCGCTCGGCGCTCATCGGCTCGGGGGCCGCATCGCTCGGCTCGGGCTCGAATGCCGGCAGCTCGGGCTCCGGCTCGATGGGATGGGGCTCGTACGCGGCCGGCTCGACCTCGACGGCCGCGGGGGCCGCCGGGATGGCGGCCACCGGCGCCGGCGCCGGGGCGGCGGCGCCGGTGGCCGCGGCGCCGGCGACGCCGGACCAGAGCGGCAGACCCGCACCGGGGGCGCGCTCCTCGGCATAGAGGGTCGGCGTGAAGGCGCGCGTCGTCAGCGGCGCCAGCTCGATGCGCGCCGCGGCGATCGCGACCAGCAGTTGAAGAGCCGGGAGCTCGAGCGGCCGCCCGGCGGCGCCGTCGGCGTACAGCGCGGCGGCGATCCGGTCGCGCAGCACGAGCGGAACCAGGACGGCGTCGCCGTCGCCCGGCGACGCGCCCAGGCGGCGGGTCAGATCGGCAGCCTCGTCGGAACCCAGGCGCACCGCGCCGCGGCCACCCGCCAGGCGCTCGAGCGCGGCGCCGTCCCAGCCGAGCTCGCGGCCGCCGAACGGCTCGCCGGCGAAGCCGTCACTGCCCCATCCCGTCAGCGCCGTTCCGCGCGCGAGCAACAGGCCGGCGCGCGCCGCGAAGCCGCGGACGCCGGAGAGCAGGGCGGCGAGCACTTCGCTCTGGGTCGCGGCGCGGTCGATCGCGCGCGCTGCCTCGAGCAGCGACGCCAGCGCCTCGTCGCGCCCGGCGGCGCGGGGCGCGGCCTCGACGTCGGGTGCCACGAGCCCTTCGAGCGGATCGCCCGAGGGTCGCAGCTCGGCAACGGCGGAGATCATCGATTCGCTCGCCTGGCGGAGTCGAGCCTCGTACTGACCTCTGAGGTCTTCGACAGCCGCGTCGAATCGAGCCCGGATCCGGGCCTCGAGGTCGGCGAGATGGGGCGGCAGGGGCATGCTCGGCTCCTCCGGCGGGCGCGGGCCCGGCAAAGACGGTCGCGAACTCGTCATTATCGAGAGCCGGGGCTCTCCCGTCAAGGCGAGCCGGCGGCAAAATCGACGGATCCAGAGGGTTTGCGGCCGCCCGGGCCACCCGATGGGGGGGTTGGGAGCCCGGATTCGCTGTGTTACGTTCGTCGGGCCGTCCGTTTCTTCCGGAGGAGACCGTCCCATGCGCACGAAGTGGATCGCCCTGGCCCTCGCCGCGGCCGTCGCGGTCGGTTGCGGCCCGAGCGAGGAGCAGAAGAAGGCCGAGCAGTCCAAGGAACGTCAGGTCGAGTGGACCGCCATCGAGACCGACAAGAAGGCGCTCGACGCCAAGCGCGCCGAAGTCGCGGCGCTGGTCGCCCAGGCCGCAGCCGACCCCGCGGCGCAGGCGCAGGCCGACGCCGCGAACGCCGAGCTCGGCAAGCTCCAGGAGGCCTTCAGCGGCCGGCTGGCGGCCTACATCAATGCCGATCCGCCGGTGGTCGGTGAGCCGATGCGCCCCGACCAGCTCGCCGCCATGCGGATGAACTCGGCGGAAGGCATGGCGGTCGCCCGGGAGTACATCGATGTCGGTGGCGACTATCGCCGGGCCGTCGACATCTACAACCAGCTGCTTTCGGCCGATCCCGAAAACCCGGAGCTGAAGGCGGCGCTCGCCGATGCCCAGGCCAAGCGGTTCATGACGGCGGAGCGCTTCGCCCAGGTCACCAAGAAGATGACCGAAGCCGAAGTGGTCGCCGCAGTCGGCCGGCCGCTGGCGCGCAACATCAAGAACTACCCGGAGAAGAACGTCACTGCCTGGTTCTACCCGAAGGACGAGCAGGGCAACGCGGCCGGCGTCTTTTTCCACAGCGACAAGCAGACCGTCTACGAGACCAACTTCGAGGCGGTCAAGGCGAGCGCTCCGGGCGAAGAGGCCGAGGGCGGCGCCTGAGGGCCGGGAGGGACCGCCGGCACGTCGCGGCGGTCCCGAGTTGACCGCGCCGCCGCGCGCGCCTAGAATCCATCGTTCCGGCAGCCGCCGACGGCCCCGGCCGGGGCCGCAATTCAGAAGCATCCGAAGCGAGGTGATTGTTCCGTGCCGATCGTTCACGTCCGCGAAGAGGAGTCCTTCGAGAACGCGCTGCGCCGCTTCAAGCGCAAGTGCGAGAAGGCGGGCGTCCTGACCGAGCTCAAGAAGCGCCAGCACTTCGAGAAGCCCTCCGTCAAGCGCAAGAGGAAGGCCATGCAGGCCAGGAAGAAGGCCATCCGCAAGATGCAGGAGGAGAAGCGACTGGGGCTCGCCTGAGCCGGCGGTCCCGGATCCGTCCGGGCCGCACGGCGAACGCCGAATCGCCTCCGGGGCCGCCGGTCGTCAGCGACCGCGGCCCCGTTTCCGTTTCCCCCGACCCGACGCCGTGATCGCTTCCCGCGAGACCCTCGCCGCCCTGGAGTGGCCCTCCCTGGTCGCGCTCTTCGCCGACGAGGCGCGCACGGATCTCGGTGCCGCCGCGATCGCCGCGCTCGAGCCGACCGGCGACGCCGTCGAGCTCGGCAGCCGGCGCGCGGCCTACGCCGAAGTGGCGCGGCTCGCCGTCGACGGCGCCTTGGTGCCCTCGCTCGACACCGCCTTCGCACCGCTGCTCGAGCGGCTCGCGACCGGGCTGCCGCCGCTCGACGGTCCCGAGATCCTGACGCTGGCGAGGCTGCTCGAGGCCGGCGCCAGCGCGATCGAGCGCATCCGCGCCGCCGACCCGCCGGTGCCCGAGCTCGCCCGCCGGCTCGACGGGCTCGGCGATCCGACCGGCCTGGTCGCCCACGTCCGTCGCGTTCTCGACCGCAAGGGGCAGGTGCGGGACGACGCTTCGCCGCGCCTGGCCGAGCTCGCCCGCGAGGTGCGCGGCGCCCGCGACCGGCTCTACTCGCGCCTCGAAAAGGTCCGCGACACGAACCGCGAGCTGTTCGGCGAGGACACCGTGCCGATGCGCGGCGGCCGTCTCCTGCTGGTGCTCTCCTCCGGAGCGCGCGGCAGGATGCCCGGGCTCGTCCACGGCCGCTCGGCCTCGGGCAGGAGCTTCTACTTCGAGCCGCTCGACGTCGTCGAGGACAACAATCAGCTGGCGACGGCGGTCGAGGAGCAGGAGGCCGAGCGCCGACGGCTGCTCGCCGAGCTGCTGGCGGCGTTCGTCGCCGAGCTGCCGCTGGTGCGTTCGATCGCCGGGCGGGTCGCCGAGCTCGACGCGCTCGAGTCCGCCGGACGATTCGCCGCCGCGGTCGGCGCCCGACTGCCGGAGCTCGGCGAGCCCGGCCGGCTTCGGCTCGTCGGCGCGCGCCACCCGCTGCTCGATCCGCGCCTGGCGCCGCGCCGCGAACGGGTGCTCGGCGCCGCCGGCCATACCGGGGACGTGGTTCCGCTCGATCTCGAGCTCTCCCCCGAGCGCCGCGTCCTGGTGGTCACCGGTCCGAACGCCGGCGGCAAGACGGTGGCGGCCAAGACCCTCGGCCTCGCGGTCGCCGCCGCCCAGGCCGGGCTGCCGGTGCCGTGCGCCACCGGGACGGTCCTGCCGGTCTTCGGCAGTCTGGTCGCGACCGTGGGCGACGAGCAGGACCTGCTCGCCGACCGGTCGACCTTCAGCGGTCGCCTGGCGCGGCTCGGCGAAGCCTGGGACGCCGCCGGCCCCGCGGCGCTCGCCCTGCTCGACGAGCTCGGCTCGGGCACCGATCCGGAGGAAGGGGCGGCGCTGGGCGTCGCGCTGCTCGAGCACCTGCTCGAGCGCGGCGCGCTGGCGCTGTTCACGACCCACCTCGCGAAGGTCGCCGCCGCCGCGCTCGAGCGCGACGGCGCGGCCTGCGCGGCGATGGAGTTCGACCCGGACTCCGGCCGTCCGCTGTTCCGACTGCGCCCCGGCGCGCCGGGCGGCAGCGAAGCGCTGGCTCTGGCGCGCCGCCTCGGCCTCGCGCCGCGCTGGATCGCTCGCGCCGAGCAGCTGCTCGGCCCCGAGCACCGCGAGCTCTCGCGCCTGCTCGCCGAGCTCGAGGCGACCCGTGCCGAGCTCGCGCGCGCGACGATCGCGGCCGAGCAGGAGCGGCAGGAGGCGTCGCTCGCGGCGGCGAGGCTCGAGCGCGAGCGCGCGGCGATCGAGGCCGAGCGCCGGATGGTCTCCCGCAGGCTCGAGGGGGAGCTCGGTGCCTTCCGCGAGCGGGTCAAACGCGAGCTCGCCGACGTCGAGCAGCGGCTGCGCCGCGAGTTCGAGGCGGGCCGGCGCCGGGGCGTCGCCGCCGAGGAGCTGGCGCGGCGGTTCGAAGCCGCGCCCGAGCTCGCGCCGGAAGCGGAGGTCGCCCCCGCCGGGCTGATCGAGCTGGGCTCGCGGGTCCGCCACCGGACGCTCGGCTGGAGCGGCCGGCTCGAACGGATCGACGGCGAACGCGCGGAGGTCGCCGTGTCGGGCAAGCGAGTGCGCGCGCGCCTCGCCGAGCTGGTCGCGGTGGGTACCGAGCGGCAGGCCGCGAGGGCGCGTGCCGCGAGCGAGCCGGAGGACGCCGGCGCGGCGGCCGAGCTGATGCTGGTCGGCCGCCGGGTCGAAGAGGCCTTGGGCGAGCTCGACGACTTTCTCGACCGCGGCCTGCGCGCCGGGTTGCGCGAGGCGCGCGTCGTCCACGGCCACGGCACCGGCCGGCTCCGCGATGCCATCCGCGAGCACCTGCGCCGCCACCCGGCGGTCGCGACCTACCGGGCCGGCGCCCCCAGCGAGGGGGGCAACGGCGCCACCGTCGTCGCCCTGCGCGTTTAGAATCGCGGCGTGTCCGCCGACGAACCGGACGAGGCCGAAGCTCCAGCGCCCGGCGCAGAAGAGATCACCACTCTGCTCGCGGCCGCCGGCGCCGGCGATCGCGGCGCCTCCGACCGGCTGTTCGAGGCGGTTTACGCCGAGCTGCGTCGGATCGCGCGGCGCCAGCGCGCGGCCGCGGCGCCGATGGCGACCTTGTCGACCACCGCGCTCGTGCACGAGGCCTACCTCAAGCTGTCGGGCGAAGCGCGCTGGTCGGTCGAGGACCGGCGCCACTTCTTCGCGCTGGCGGCGCGCGCCATGCGCCACGTGCTGGTCGACCACGTCCGCCGCCGCGGCCGCCTGAAGCGCGGCGGCGGCGCGCTGGCGCTCGACCTCGAAGCCGAGCAGGTCGCCGCGCCCGATCGCGGCGACGAGCTGGTGGCGCTCGACGAAGCGCTCGGCCGGCTCGAGTCGGTCGAGCCCGAGCTCGCCCAGCTCGTCGAGTGGCGCTTCTTCGCCGGCCTCTCGGTCGAGGAGGTCGCCGAGCTCACGGGGGTGTCCGACCGCACCGTCAAACGGCGCTGGCGCTCGGCCCGGGCCTTCCTCTATCAGGACCTGGCGGCACAGGGCATCGCTCCCTGAGGAACCCGCCGTGAGCCGCCCGGATCCAGCGCGCTTCGCCTTGGCTCGCGCCCATTTCGAGGAGCTCGTCGAGCTCGATCCGGAGGCGCGCAGGGAGCATCTCGATCGCCTCGCCGCGGAAGACCCGGAGCTCGGGCGCGCGGTGGCCGCGTTGCTCGAAGCCGACCTCGCCGCCGGCGAGTTCCTGTCGACCCCGGTCGCCGCGTCGGCGCGCACGCTGGTCGACGAGTGGGTCGAGAGCGGCGCTCCCGCCGAGGCCGGCCGGATCGTGGGACCCTGGCGCCTGCTGGCGCCGCTCGGGCGCGGCGGCATGGGCGAGGTCTGGGAGGCCGAGCGCGTCGACGGCCAGTTCGAGCAGCGCGCCGCGCTCAAGCTGTTGCGCCCGGGCATGGACAGCGACGAGATCGTGGCGCGTTTCCTGCGCGAGCGTCAGATCCTGGCCCGGTTGGTCCACCCGGGCATCGCCCGCCTGCTCGACGGCGGCCGCTCGGCCGACGGCCGGCCCTACCTGGTGCTCGAGAAGGTCGACGGAGCGCCGGTGACCGACCATTGCCGTGCGACCGGCGCCGGCGTCGAGGAGCGAGTCCGGCTGATCGCCGACGCTTGCGAAGCGGTCGAGTCGGCGCACCGACAGCTCGTGGTCCACCGTGACCTGAAACCCTCGAACATCCTGGTCACCCCCGAGGGGCGGGTCCAGCTGCTCGATTTTGGCATCGCCAAGCTGCTCGACGAGAGCGCAGGCGAGGCGGCGCTCACCCGCACCGGACTGGGCGCCCTCACTCCGGCCTACGCCGCGCCCGAGCAGATCCTGGGCGAGCCGGTGACCACCGCCACCGACGTCTATTCGCTGGGCGTGGTGCTCTTCGAGCTGCTGGTCGGGTCGCTGCCGCACCGACGCACCGGGCGCACCGCCGCCGGGCTCGCGTCGGAAGTGACCCGCGAGACGGTTCAGCGCCCCTCGACGGCGGCGCGGCGAGGGGCCGCCGCCGGCGCCGACCCGCGCGAGCGGCGGCGGCTCGAGCGCCGGCTGCGCGGCGATCTCGACACCATCCTGCTCAAGGCGCTCGCGCGCGAGCCGGAGCGGCGCTACGCCTCGGCGGCGGCGCTCGGCGACGACCTGCGCCGGTTCCTCGCGGGGCGGCCGGTCGTCGCGCGGCCCGACACCGCCACCTATCGGACCGCCAAGTTCGTGCGGCGCCACTGGATCGGCGTCGGCTCGGCGTCGCTCGTCGTGCTGTCGCTCGCCGGCGGACTGATCGCCGCCGCATGGCAGGCGCGGCGGGCCGAGGCGAGCTCGCGCACGGCGGCGGCCGAGGCGCGCCGCGCCGAGCGGACCAAAGAGTTCCTGATCAGCCTGTTCGAGGTCGCCGATCCCACCAAGTCGGGGGGCGAGACCGTGACCGCCCGCCAGCTGCTCGAGCAGGGCGCGACGCGGCTCGACTCCGAGCTCGCCTCCGAGCCGGAGCTGCGCGCCGACCTGCTCGAAGCGATCGGCCGGATCGAGGCGAGCCTGGGTCTGCTGGACGCCGCGGAGCGTTCGGTCGGGACGGCCCTCGAGCTGCGCGCCGGAGCGCCGCCGGCCACCCGCGCCTCGGCCGAGGCCACGCTCGGATCGATCCGCATCCAGCGCGGGGAGCTCGACGAGGCGGCCGAGCTGCTCGAAGGGGCGCTGGCCGAGCTCGAGCGCAGCGGAGCGCCGCCGCTCGCCATCGCACGGGTCCGGAGCGACGCCGCCCAGGTGCGCTTCTGGCGCAAGGAGGTCGCCGCCGCGGAGCGCGAGGAACGGGCGGTCTACGAGACCTTCCGCGCCGAGCTCGGAGCCGACCACGTGGAGACGGCGATTCACTTGCGCAACGTCGGCGTCATCCTCGACGATCTCCAGCGCTTCGACGAGGCCGAGGCCGCGTATCGCGAGTCGCAACGGATTCTCGAGGCCAGCCTCGGGCCGGACCATCCGAACCTGAGCCAGAGCTACATGTCGCTCGGCATCCTGCTGGCCAACCGCGGCCGGTTCGAGGAAGGCGAGCCCCTGATCCGCCGCGCCCTCGAGATGCGCCGACGCACGCTCGGCGACCGCCACCTCCAGACCGGGCAGACGCTCCAGAACTACTCTCACCTGCTGGTCGGCGCCGGACGACTCGACGACGCCGAGATCGCCGGCCGCGAAGCGCTCGAGATTTTCCGCGCGCTCAACCCCGATCACTTCGAGGTCGGCAAATGCCTCAACGGCCTCGGCATCGTGGCGGCCAAGCGCGGCGACCACGCGCGGGCCGAGTCGCTCTATCGCGAGAGTCTGGCCAACTTCGAGCGCTCGCTCGGCCTCGACCACCCGTTCTACTGGTGGACCACGGGCAATCTCTCGAAGGAGATCGTCGCGCAGGGGCGTCTCGCGGAGGCCGAGGCGATGCAGGCCGAGATCCTCGCCGCGCTCGAGCGGATCAGCGGCCCGGAGAGCGCCGACGCGCAGTGGGGCCACGAGATCATCGCGGACCGGCTGCGGCTCGAGGGGCGCACTGCCGAGGCCGACGCGGCGGCGACGCGCGCGCGGGAGATCGCGGCGAAGCTCGCGGCCACGCCCTGAATCGCCGGAGGCGCTACCAGGCGGCCAGGTTGCCCCACTCGAAGCCGTCGGCGAAGAGCAGCGCCGCCTTCAGCCGCGCGGCGCCCACGACCGGATCGCCGAGCGAGCTCTCGGCTTCGCCGGCGACGGCGACGCCGCCGGGCAGCAGCGCCACGGCGCGGCCGAAGTCGTGGTCGTCGGGATCGACGCCGAAGTCGACGAAGAGCTGGCCGTCCCCGGAGAAGGTCGCGTCGAATTCGCCGTCCGGCAGCAGCCGGTAGACCAGGAAGTCGTACTCCGGCGCGGTCGAACGGTTGGTGCCGGCGAGCAGAATGCGGCCGAGGCCGTCGACCGCGACCGCCTCCGGCTCGCGGAACGGCAGGAAGTACATGCGTCCGTCGTCGTCGAGCGTGGTCGAGAAGAAGCCGTACTGCGGATCGAGCGCGCACAGCGTGCCGCCGGTCTGACCGACCGGCGGCACGCCCGACAGCCCCCACCCGGTCACCAGCAGGCGGTTGCCGCGCGCGTCGAACGCGCCGCCGAGCAGGTAGTCCCAGCGCGCCATTTCGATGCGCACGATGCCGGTCTGCGGCAGGTTGCCGAAGTCAAGGTCGGGCTGGCCGGAGGCATCGAGCTTCAGGACGAACCCGGCGGTCCCGGGACCGCCGCCGGGCTGGGTGTCGGGGTCCTCGGAGTAGCCGACCACCCAGGTCGGATCGGGCAGGGCGCCGGCGCCAGGAAAGGTGCCGATCGCGGCCGCGAAGTCGTCCGCCGCCTCGGTGTAGACGTCGACGTTGGTCCAGCCGACGAAGTTGAAGCTCGCATCGAGCGCGCCGCTGCCGAGCAGGCGCACGACGAGCGCGTCGTAGTGACCGGCCGAGACGCCGGCTCCCGCGAGCAGGATCCGTCCGTGGCGCTCGACGGCGACGTCCTCGACGAACTCCTCGCCGGCGAGCAGGTCGAAGGTGGCGTAGCCGTCGCCGTCGAAGGCGTCGTCGAGCTCGCAGGCGGGGTAGAGATAGCGGGCGATGGCGATGCGCCGCGAGCCGCCGTAGACGGCGCCGCCGACAATCAGCAGGCGGCCCTGCCCGTCGAACGCGGTGGCGCCGCCGGAGACGTCGGTGCCGCCGCCGAGCGGCACCAGCTCGCAGCGGTCGTCGGTCGTCGCGGCGGCGTCGCCGATCGCCTGCCAGAACAAGCGCGGCGGTGCGCTCCCCTCGGGGCGGTTCAGCCCCGAGACGACCAGTCGGCCGTCGGGCGCCGCCAGGACGTCGGCGATCTCGAAGTCGCCCCAGAGCCCGAACTCGGTCTGGAAGCGGCCGTCGCCGTGGAAAGTCGGATCGAGGTCGCCGTCGGCGGCGGCGAGCGGAGCCGTCGGCAGGAGGGCCGTGATGGCGAGCGCGATGCCGAATCGATGGCCATTGGGTGACATGGATTCTCCTTCGCGATCAGGGATTGGACCAGGCCGAGGCATTGGCCGATTCGAAGTCGTCACAGAACAGGTGCGAGGAGTCGAACGCCCAGAGCTCCTCGCCGAAGGTCGCGTCGGCGGCGGCGAAATAGAGGCGCCCCCCGAAGGCGACGAGCCGGTCGCTGGTGATCGCGGGGTCGCCGTCGCGCGGATCGGCCACGGTGACCACGCCGCCGGCGCCACAGAAGCGGTGGAGCGCGAAGTCGTCGGCGCCGCCGACGTAGCTGCGCAGGAACAGCGCGTCGCGCATCGTCGTGAGCGCGTCCGATTGCTCGAGGATGGTTCCCGGGGAGAGTCGCCGCAGGCCGGCGGGGCCGCGTCGCCACAGCTCCTCGGGCACGCCCGTGGGCGGGTTCTCGCCGCCGACGACCGGCCGGCCCCGGTAGGAGCCGGTCCAGCCCGTCGGCTCGAAGGTCTCCGAGACCGGCGCCGGCGGGTTGACGCCGTCGTGACGCCAGAGGCGGATCAGGAAGGCGGCGTCGAAGGCCTGGAAGTAGAGGCCGTCGGCGGCGCTGGCGAGGCAGCAGGGGCTCTCGAACTCGTCGCCGGGCGCCGCGGCGACGACGGCGGGCGCGCTCTGGCCGTCGAAGCTCCAGAGCCGGTCGTCGACGCCGTCGGTCGCGACGAAGAAGAGCTCGCCGGCATGGACGTAGAGCTCGGTCGGGAACGAGCTGTTCGCGCCCGGTACGAGGTCGAGAATGTCGGCGCCGCCCGAGCCGTCCCAACAGGCGAGCTCGCGCCCCTGGCTGTCGGTGTGGCTCGCGAAGCAGATGCGGTCCCCGAAAGCGGCGATCGACTCGGGAATGGCGTTGCCCGTGGGGCGCACGTCGACCGCCTCGCCGATCGTGCCGCCGACCGGGTCGTAAGCCCAGAGCTCGCGATCGCCGCTCGGTCCGCCGGCGAAGTAGAGCTTGCCGTTCCAGGCGACGAGGCCGGCCGGATCGGCGGCGTCGCTGCCGGGGACCGGGGCCGGCGGGTTGACGCCGTCGTAGCGGTAGAGCGCCTCGCCGCCCGCGGGCACGCGGCCGACGAAGAAGAGCTCGCCGCCGACGACCGCGGCGGCCAGGCCGTCGAGGCCGTCGTCGTTGCCCGGCCGCAGGTCCGAGATCCGGGTCAGGGTGTCGGCGGAGAGGGTCGCAGCCGCGCCGGCGAGGGCGAGACCGAACAGGACGGGGGCGGTGGCGATTCTCATGGCGGAGGCTCCCTGGGGTGCACTCCGAGATCCGCCATCGGGCGCTCCGGGGGGACAGCGGGCGCCGCGACGCCGTCACCAGGCGAAGATCGAGCCCCGTTCGAAGCCGTCGGCGAAGATCAGGGCGTTGCGCAGGAGGGCCACGAACGGCCGGTAGTCGGTGTCGCCGGAGCCGTCGTCGGTCGCGGTCGAGCCGGCGACCCAGAGGCGACCGTCGGGGCGGATCGCCACGGCGGTGCCCAGGTCCTCCCCCGCCTCGACTCCGTCGAGCGCGAAGCTGCGCACGCCGGCCGCGGCGAAGCTCGAATCGAGGGCGCCGGCGCGAGTGAAACGGGCGACGAAGGCCTCGTCGTCGCCCGCCGTCGCCGGATCCTCGAAGTTGCCGGTGACGAGGACCCGGCCGTCCCCCTGCGCGCCCGCGGCACGGAAGCGGGTGTTGGGGGCGCCGGCGATCGCGAAGGTGCGCCAGCCGTCGCCCGAGAACGACGGGTCGAGGACCCCTCCCGCGGAGAGCACCGCGATCGCGGCGACGGCATCCGAAGGCGAGCCGCTCCAGGTTCGCCCGGCCAGCCAGATCCGGCCGTCGGCGCCGATCGAGACGGCGCCGAGGGCGTCCTCCGACCCGCCCGCTGGGGTCAGATCGACGCTCGCGGTACCGCCGTTGCCGAAGGCGGGGTCGAGACCGCCGTCGCGGTCGAACCGGCGAACGACCGTGTTGCCGTCGGATCCGCTGGTCTGACCGGCGACGACGAAGCGGGCGTCGGGCGTGCGCGCGATGCCGGTCGCGAACCAGTCGTCGCCCACCGGCGCGACGCCGTCGCCGCCGCCGAAGCCGGTGTCGAGCGCGCCGTCGTGGAGCAGGCGCATCAGGAAAGCGGAGTAGGTACCGTTGGACGCCTCCATCGAGAAGGCGACGAGAATCCGCCGGCCATAGTTGGAGGGGGGGAAGATCAGCCAGCGCGCTGTGGCAAGGCCCGCCGCGTAGCGCTCCGAGAAGCCGGCGAGGGCCGGCGCGTGGACGACGTAGCCGTCGCCGCCGAGCGTCTCGTCGAGGTCGCACGCCGGATAGTCGTAGCGCAGCACTCCGAGCGAGAACTCGCTGTCGCCGGAGAGCCGAACGTGGGCGAGCAGCAGCAGTCGCCCCTCGGCGTCGAAGGCGGCGCCTCCAGGCCGCACGATGTCGGTGCCCGGCGGCAGGAAGGTGCACAGGGACGAGATGGTGCCGATCTCGAGCCGGCGCCAGTGGAACGCCGGAGCGCCGGTCGCCGGGATCGCGCCGAAGACCACCGTCGCGCCGTCGGGCGCGACGATCGCCGAGGTGAACGAGAACGACGCGGATTCCGCGTAGCGGTGGAAGCCGTCCCCGTCGAAGCTCGGGTCGAGGTCGCCGTCGGCGGCCGCGAGCGGGATCGCGGCCAGCACGGTCAGTACGAACCAGGCGACGAAGGGTGCAGTGACAGGTCGGCGCATCGGGACTCTCCTGCTCTCCAGTTCGACGCCGAGGCGCCGACGGGGACAAGCGGAACCGAGGGTCCGGTCCGGGCCGGGGGATGACGTAGCATCCGGGCTCCGGATGTCGCTTTCCAACCTTCAGCTGACCCCGCAGTTCGTGCAGGCGGTGCGCGACGCCGTCGACGTCCACGAGGTCGCCTCGGGCTACACCAAGCTCGCGCGCGCCGGGCGCAAGTGGAAGGGGCTCTGTCCGCTCCACAAGGAGAAGACGCCGTCGTTCCACGTCGACCCCGATCTCGGGTTCTTCAAGTGCTTCGGCTGCGGCGAGGGCGGCGACGCCATCAAGCTCCACATGCTGCTGACCGGCGACGACTTCCCGGCGGCGATCGAATCGCTGGCGCACCGCTTCGGGGTGCCGCTGCCGGCGCCGGCGGCGCGCCATCGCGGCGCGCGCGGCCGGACCGAAGGAGGGCGCGATCCCGAGCAGGTGCTCGAGGCGGCGGCGACCTGGTTCCGCGAGCAGCTGGCCCGCTCGGACGCCGCCCGCCGGTACCTCGAGAGGCGGCGGATTCCGGAGGCGCTCGCGGAGCGCTATGGGCTCGGCTACGCCCCCGACGGTTGGCGCAACCTGTTGGGTGCGCTCGCCGGCTCCTGCTCGGTCGGCGACCTTCTCGACACCGGCCTGGCGGTGCGACCCGACGGCGGCGGCGAGCCGTACGACCGGTTCCGCCATCGGCTGATCTTCCCGATCCGCAATCCGGCGGGCCGGCTGATGGGCTTCGGCGGGCGCACCCTCGGCGAGGACCCGGCCAAGTACCTGAACACCGCCGAGAACGAGCGTTTCCACAAGGGACAGCTGCTCTATGGCCTCGACCTCGCCAAGCGGGCGATCCGCGAGTCGCGACGGGTCTTCCTGGTCGAGGGCTACCTCGACGTGGTGGCGGCGGTGGCCTCGGGGGTCGAGGAGTCGGTGGCGAGCATGGGCACGGCGCTCACCCCTGAACAGGCGCATCTGCTGGCCCGTTTCGCCGACGAGGTGGTGCTCGGCTACGACGGCGACACCGCCGGCGAGACCGCCTGCCGGCGAGCGCTGCCGCTGCTGCTCTCGGAGACCCTGGCGGTGCGTCGGGCCCGGATTCCTGAGGGGCAAGACCCGGACTCGCTGCGCCTCGGCCAGGGGGAGGCGGCCGTGCGCCACGCCGTCGACGAGGCCGAGGACTTCCTGGTCTCGGAGCTGCGCCGGATGGTTCCGGCCGACGTCTCGCGCGATCCGCACGGCCGCTGGAAGGCCGGTCGCGACTTCGGCCAGCTGCTCAAGCCGATCCGCGATCCGGTGCTGCGCTACAACTACGGCCGCCTGGCGGCCGACCGGCTCGGGGTGCCGGTGCCGGACTTTCTGCGCGGAATCGGCGTCGACGCCCGCTCCCTGGTCGAAGCCCTGCGTCCGGCGGCCGGCCCGACGCCGGGCCGGGGTGCCGAAGAGGCGGCCCTGAGGGAGCTGCTGACCGCCCGGGACCTCGGCCTTGCACTGCCCGACGCCGGGACTTGGCCCCCGCCCGACGCATTTCTCGATCCTCTTCTGCGGGAATACTTTGCGGCCTTCGTACGTCTATACACGGCGGGGGAGGTCCCCGGGGTGCGCGAGGTGCTCCGGGAACTGGGCGATCTGCCCGGCGCCCACGAGAAGGCGGCGAGCATTTTGCTAGACTTGGAAGGTTTGGGGGTCGGGGCCTCGCCCGGCAGTGCCTTGTTGGCGCTGCGCCGGCGATGGCTGCGCTTCCGGCTCGAAGAGCTGAAGCGGGAGATCTCCGAGTCCCAGAGCCAGGGCGACGCCGTCCGGCTGGAGAGGCTGCTCGCCGAGAAGGCGGCCGTCAACGACGAGTTGCATCCCCGGGCGGCCACGAGCCGCCGCGCCGGCGCGGAGTGATCCTTTGAGCCCGAGCAAGATCGTCCACATCGAAGACAAGTATCCGGCCGTCCGCCAGCTCATCGAGCTCGGGCGGCAGAAGAAGTATCTGCTCTACGACGAGATCTACGAAGTCCTGCCGGACGAGGTCATCGGCCTGCCCGACGAGGTCGACGAGATCTACATCCGGTTCGACGCGCTCAAGATCGCGGTCGTCGACCGGCCCGAGCGCTACGTCAATCGGGACGACGTCGAGTCGACTCCGTCGCCGGAGTTCGACAAGAAGGAGGGCGAGGAGACCCTCGACCTCACCGTCGACGACCACGAGAAGACCTCCGACCCGGTGCGCATGTACCTGCGCGAGATGGGGACGGTGCCCCTGCTCGACCGCGAGGGCGAGGTCGAGATCGCGCAACGGATCGAGCAGGGCGAGTGGATGATCTACGAGGCGCTGTGCGAGAACCCGCTGGTGCTGCGGGAGCTGCTGCGTCTCAACGAGCTGGCGCAGAAGGACAAGAAGGTCCTGCGCGAGCTGGTCGCCGGCAACGACCCCGACGAGCCGCTCGACCCCAAGGCGGCCGACCGCATCAAGCGCAACCTGCGCATCTTCGAGCAGATCGCCAAGCTCGACACCGAGATCGGCAAGCTGCGCAAGAAGCAGGAGAAGTACAAGGTCGGCGGCGCCCGTCACCAGGAGTTCGAGCGCGAGATCGACCGGCTGCTGGGCAAGGTCTCCCAGGAGATCCGATCGATCGACTTCTCGCTGCAGACGCGCAACCGCCTGGTCGACTACCTGAAGAACCTCGACCGCCAGTTCGCCGCGCTCGAGCAGGACGTACGGCGCGCGCGCACCGCGCTCGAGAAGGAGACCAACAAGGAGCTCAAGGACCTGCAGAAGCGGCGCATCGACAAGTACCGCGCCCGCACCACCGAGCTCGAGGAGCGCTACGGCACGACCCACCTGCAGGTCTCGACCACGATCCGCAAGATCCGCGGGGGCGAGGCGATGTGCGAGCGGGCCAAGGAGGAGCTGATCGTGGCCAACCTCCGACTGGTCGTCTCGATCGCCAAGAAGTACACCAACCGCGGCCTGCAGTTCCTCGACCTGATCCAGGAAGGCAACATCGGCCTGATGAAGGCGGTCGAGAAGTTCGAGTACCGGCGCGGCTACAAGTTCTCGACCTACGCGACGTGGTGGATCCGGCAGGCGATCACGCGCGCGATCGCCGACCAGGCGCGGACCATCCGCATTCCGGTCCACATGATCGAGACGATCAACAAGCTGACCCGCACCAGCCGCTCGCTGGTCCAGGAGCTCGGCCGCGAGCCCACCGCCGAAGAGATCGGCGAGCGCATGGATCTTCCGGCCAACAAGGTGCGCAAGATCATGAAGATCGCGCAGGAGCCGATCTCCCTCGAAACGCCGATCGGCGAGGAGGAAGATTCGCACCTGGGGGATTTCATCGAGGACAAGTCGGCGACTTCTCCGCTCGAGTCGGTGGTCTCGGCCTCGCGGCGCGACGAGGTCAAGCGCGTCATGAAGACCCTGACGCCGCGCGAGGAGGAGGTCCTCGCCAAGCGTTTCGGCCTGGTCGACGGCACCGAGCACACCCTCGAGGAGGTCGGCCGGCTCCACAACGTGACCCGCGAGCGGATCCGCCAGATCGAGTCGAAGGCGCTGCGCAAGCTGCGCCACCCGACCCGGGCGGCCAAGCTCAAGCCGTTCCTGGACAGCGCCTTCTGACGGCGGCCCGCCGCCGCGGGTTTGACTCGGGCGGCGGCGGGAACGGTAGAATGCGCGCTCGCGCCCTTCCGGGCGCACCCCTTTCCTGGGTAGCTCAGCGGTAGAGCGATCGGCTGTTAACCGATTGGTCGGGGGTTCAAATCCCTCCCCAGGAGCCAACTTCTCCGGCCCCGCCTCGCGGCGGGGCCGTTTTCGTCTGCGGAAGACTCACTCGAGCGCGTCGCGCATTTCGGCGAGCAGGAACGGAGCGAGGGTTCGCGCGAAGGTCCCGGTCAGGTGCCCCGGCGAGTGGTAGACCGCGACGCCGCCGATCACCGGCGCGCAGCGCTTGACGCCACAGTAGAGGCCGTCCAGGTTGATCAGGTGCGCGCCGGGGACCCGGCGGACCGCCTCGGCCTGGGAGTCCGCTTCACGCACCCCCAGGCGTCGGTCGATCGCGCACTCGCTCTCAGCGGCGAGCCCGTGCTTGCGTACGCAGTCGAGCGTGTCGGGGGGCATGCGGGGCACGTCCTTGATCGCGATAATGGGAACTCCGCGCGCCGCCTGCTCCGACCACGCTTCGACCAGTCCCTCGACCTCGGCCTCGAACTGGGTCCGGCCGTCCTCGAGCAGGATCGGGAACGCCTCGAGATGGGTCACGATCAGGGCGTCGTAGGGTTCGCGCGCGGCCAGGTGGGCGCTCAGTTGCTCGAGCCAGCTCGCGCACTCGGCGCGGAACTCGACCTGGTACTGACGGATCGGGGCGGTCGTCAGGTAGCAGCCGCCCTTGCCCGCCACGTCGATGCGCCAGTTGGCGGTCTGCGCGATCCACTCGTAGGCCGAGAGCAGCGCGTTGTTGTGCGAATCACCGACCGCCATCAGGTGCCGCGTGTAGCCCGTCTCGGGACCGACCGAGCAGACCCTGAATGTCGAGTCGCCGTTGTTCGACCAGCACGGCCCGCGGTTGGCGCCGTCGCGGTGCATCAACTCGACGTCGGGAACGAGCCGGGTCGCCGGTGGGCAGTTGCGGGTCATCGCGACGGCGCCGAAACAGGCCGGGTCGGCGTCGCGCGCCGCGCCGGTCAAGGCCGCCAGCGCCGCCTCGTCGAAGCGCACGCTGCGTGCGCCCAGATAGGCGATCGCCAGCACCGCCGCGGCGGAAACGACCGACGTCGCGAGGACGGTGCGACCGGTGTGGGCACGGATCGGCCGATCCCGGATCGGCCGTTCGAGGTAGCGCGTCGTCAGCCAGGCGAGCAGGATCGAGAGGGCGGCGATCGCAGGGGAATGCCAGCGGCGGTACCCGCCGAGAAAGGTCGGCGCGAGGAGGATCAACGGCCAGTGCCAGAGGTAGAGGGCGTAGGAAACGTCGCCGATCATCCGCGCCGGCGGCAGCGAGGCGAGGCTCGCGGCGAGGCCGCGCTCGACCGCAGCCCAGAGAACCAGCAGGGTGCCGACGACGGGCAACGCCGCCACGGAGCCGGGGAAGGCCGTACGCTCGTCGAAGGCCAGGCCCGCCGCGACGATCATCGCGAGTCCGGACCAGACGGCCGGCCCACGCAGCCGTTCCGGAGCCCGCCAGCCCGCGGTCGCCAGGATGCCGCCGACAGCGAACTCCCAGGCCCGGGTGGTGGTCACGAAATAGGCGACGGCCTGGTTGCGACCGGTGAGATGCACCGACCAGGCGAAGCTCGCAACGGCGATCGCGCCGAGCGCGAGCGGGATCCTCGCGGGTTTCATCCGGGCGGCGAGCGCGCCGGCCAGCAGCAGCGGCAGCGCGATGTAGAACTGCTCCTCCATCGACAGCGTCCAGTAGTGCTGGACGATCGACGGCCGATTGGTCGAAGCCAGGTAGTCCACCGCGTCGCCGGCCAGGACCCAGTTCTGAACGTAGAGAACCGCGGCCCCGATCTCCCGGAAAGTCTGCTCCCAGGCGTGCTTCGGCAGCCAGGCGAAAGTCGCGAGCGCCGAGAGCCCCAGGACCAGCAGCGACGACGGCAGGAGCCGGCGCGCGCGGCGGATCCAGAATCGCCGCAGCGAGATGCCGCCCGAAGCGGCCTCCCTGGCGAGGTGGCCGGTGATCAGGTAACCGCTGATCACGAAGAAGACGTCGACGCCGACGTAGCCGCCCGGCATCCGTCGCGGCCAGAGGTGGAATGCGAGCACCAGCAGCACGGCGAGCGCGCGCAGCGCCTGGATGTCGTCGCGCAGTCGGGGCGCGTCGGCGCGCGGCGGCGGGGGGAGCGGGCTCGCGGTCACGGGCTCGGAGTGCGCATTCTCTACCATCTGACCGGAGCGCTCCGAATCGCGGACGCGAGCGGGCGCTGCTAGCATCACGGCGATGCTCGATCGGATCGATCACCCCGCCGACATCCGCGAGCTGCGCCTCGCGCGGCCGCCGGCCAACGCCCTCGACCCGGACCTGGTCGCGACCCTCACCGAGGCCATCGTCGCGGCGCCGCGCGACGGGGCTCGCGCGCTGGTCGTCTCCGCCCGCCCCAGGATGTACTCGGGCGGTCTCGACGTCCCCGTGCTGCTCGCGCTCGAGCGCCCGGCGATGGAGCGGTTCCTCGGCGACTTCCTGTCCCTGTTGCGCGCGATCGCGACCTCGCCGGTGCCGATCGTCGCCGCCATCACCGGCCACGCGCCGGCCGGAGGCGCCGTGCTGGCCATCCACTGCGACTACCGGGTGATGGTCGCCGGAGACTTCCGCATCGGCCTCAACGAGGTCGCCGTCGGCCTGCCGTTGCCGCGGGTGATCCACAGCACGCTGGTGCGACTGGTCGGGCCGGCGGCCGCCGAGAAGCTGGCCGTGGCGGGTGCGCTGATTCCGGCCGCCGAGGCGCTCCGGCTCGGGCTGGTCGACGAGCTGGTCGAGCCGGATGCCGTGGTCGAGCGCGCGGTGGCCAAGGCTGGAGAGCTCGTGGCCCTGCCGGCGCGCGCGATGGCCGCGACGCGCGAGCTCGCGCGTCGCGACCTCGTGGAGAGCTTCGCGCGCGAGGAGCGCGCGACCTGGGAGGCTTTCGTCGAAGACTGGTTCTCGGCCGAGACGCAAGCGGCGCTGCGCGCCCTGGTCGAACGGCTGAGCAAGAAGGGGTGACACCCAGCGACCGGGAAGGAGAAGCCGCCATGGTCTCGAGCGATCTCGCGAATCGCGATTGCGTGCCGTGCAAGGGGGGCGTGCCGCCACTCGCCGGCGCCGAGCTCGAGCATCTCCTCGCCGCGCTCGGCCCCAACGGCTGGCGCGCGGTCGAGGGCCACCACCTCGAGAAGGAGTACCGCTTCCCCGACTTCCTCTCCGCCCTCGCTTTCGTCAACCGGGTCGGCGAGGAGGCCGAGCGGCAGGGCCACCACCCCGACCTCCGCCTCGCCTGGGGCAAGGTCGGCGTCACGATCTGGACACACAAGATCGACGGCCTGACCGAGTCCGATTTCGTCCTCGCCGCGAAAATCGACCGGCTCGGCTGAGCGCCGGCGGGCGGCACGCCCGCGCGCAAAACAGAGAGGCCCCGGACCGCGGGTGCGATCCGGGGCCTCGGGGTTCGTGTCGGCAGCGTTGGGCTTTGCCTCCTTCGGAGACCACCCGCGGCTAGATACGTCGCCCCAGGAGGGTCCAGCTAGGAGGACGCCACCTCCACGAAGCCAGGTTTGCTACTCGACATCTCTGGACCACCTCCTCTCTGGGCGAGACCCGGCGGGACCCAACCCCGCCCGTCGCCGCGAGCCGCCCCCGCCCGCGTCGCCGCCGCCGGCACCATCGTGGCCCGGCGGGAAATCGCCGGGAGTGTGAACCTCCCGGAGGTGGATGTCAACGCTTCCGGGGCCGGATCAGGGGAAGATCCCGAGATCGCCGTAGGTCACGGCGATCATGTCGATCGCCACGATGAAGGCCGCGGTCCGCAGGTCGGGCACGTCGCCGTGGTGGCGGCGCATGTCGCGGATCTTCTGGTAGGAGGTCACCATCGTCTCCTCGAGGCCCGAGTTGACCAGGTCCTCCTCGGAGGGCCCCGCCGAGATCGTCGCGATCTGCTCTTCGGTCAGGCTCTTGCCGGTCATCGACTGCATCGCCTCGAGCAGGCGACGCGAAGTGCGCTCCTCGAAGCGCTTTTCCATTCGACCGAAGCGGACGTGGGAGAGGTTCTTCAACCATTCGAAGTAGGAAACCGTGACGCCACCGGCGTTGCAGTACATGTCGGGCAGGATCATCACGCCGCGTTGGTAGAGCTTCTCGTTGGCGGCGGAGGTGGTCGGTCCGTTGGCGCCCTCGGCGACGATCTTGGCGCGAATCCGGTCGCAGTTCTCCTCGGTGATCTGGTTCTCGAGCGCGGCGGGAACCAGGATGTCGCACTCGAGCTCGAGCGCAGCCGCGCGGTCGGGCAGCGCGGTCGAGCCGGGGAAGCCCAGGATCGAGCCGGTCTCGGCGCGGAACGCCATCAGCTTCTCGAGATCGACGCCGGCGGGGGCCGCGATCGACCCCTCGCGCTCGGCGATGCCGACCAGACGTACGCCGGACTCGGCGAGGAACTTCGCCGCGTAGTAACCGACGTTGCCGAGCCCCTGGACGACCGCGGTCTTGCCCTCGAGGCCGGCAGTCAGGCCGAGCTTCTTCATGTCGGCGGCGTCGTTGGTCGCCTCGCGGATCGAGAAGAAGACGCCGCGGCCGGTCGCCTCCTTCCGGCCGCGCACGCCACCCTGGGCGATCGGCTTGCCGGTCACGCAACCGAGGCTGTTGACGTCGTGCGACGCCAGCGCCTGGTAGGTGTCGGCGATCCACGACATCTCCTTCGGGCCGGTGCCGTAGTCGGGAGCCGGCACGTCCACCGCGGGTCCGATGAAGCCCTTGCGGAACAGCTCGTAGGTATAGCGCCGGGTGATGCGCTCGAGCTCGGCTTCCGAGTAGTTGCGGCGATCGATCCGGATACCGCCCTTGGCGCCGCCGAACGGTACGTCGACCATCGCGCACTTGTAGGTCATCAGCGCCGACAGCGCCATGACCTCGTCCTCGTTGACCCGCCAGTCGTAGCGGATGCCGCCCTTGGTCGGCAGCTTGTGCTGCGAATGTTCGGCGCGCCAGGCGTGGATCACCTCGATCGTGCCATCGTCCTTCTCGATCGGGAAAGCCATGTGGTAGACGCTGTTGCAGACCTTGATCTGCTCGAGCAGCCCCTTGGTGTGCTTGGTGTAGGCCGCGGCGCGGTCGAAATTGGCGTTGACCTGGTCGAAGAACTTGATCTCTCCGCTCATGGCGCGGATCCCTCTCCTGGAAGGTGAGCTGACGGGGGGTGGATGCGGATTCCGTCCTCCGGAACCGCGTGGAAGCTTTCCACCTTTGTCCGGGCCAAGGCAAGGCCCGGCGGGGCGGGCGACCCGCTCCGCCGGGGGGTGGGCGCGGTAGAATCCGCGGCCTCCCGGCCGGCCGGCCGGCGTCCACCGAACGTCACGTTCCATTCCGTCGGAAGGCCTCCGACTTCGCACCGAGGGAGCTCATGGAAAACCGCGGTCCGGCGATCAGCAAGCATGGCGTCGAACGACAGGGGCTCGGCGCCGCGGCGACCGTCTTCTGGAACCTGCCCGCTCCGGAGCTGGTCGAGCTCGCGGTGGCGCGCGGCGAGGCCCGACTCTCGGCCGACGGCGCGCTGATCTGTCACACCGGGGAGTTCACCGGCCGCTCGCCCAACGACAAGTACGTGGTCGAGGAGCCGTCGTCCAAAGACACGATCTGGTGGGGCAAGGTCAACCGCCCGATCTCGAGCGAGGCCTTCGACCGCCTGCACGAGAAGGTGCGGCGCCACCTCGCCGGCCGCGACCTGTTCGTCTTCGACGGCTACGCCGGCGCCGATCCGCGTTACCGCTTGCGGGTGCGCGTGATCACCGAGAGCGCATGGCAGTCGTTGTTCGCGACCAACATGTTCGTGCGCGAGAGCGATCCGGCGAAGCTCGTCGACTTCGAGCCCGACTTCGTCGTGCTCGACGCGATGAGCTTCAAGGCCGATCCGCAAGCCGACGGCACCCGCAGCTCGACCTTCATCCTGGTGAACTTCGGCCACGACACGGTGCTGATCGGCGGCACGCAGTACGCGGGCGAGATCAAGAAGTCGATCTTTACGGTGATGAACCACGTGCTGCCGACGCGCGGCGTCTTTCCGATGCACTGCAGCGCCAACTACGGCCGCGACCGCGACGACGTCGCGCTGTTCTTCGGCCTGTCTGGAACCGGCAAGACCACGCTGTCGGCCGACCCCGACCGGACGCTGATCGGCGACGACGAGCACGCCTGGTCCGACGACGGCGTGTTCAACGTCGAGGGCGGCTGCTACGCCAAGGTGATCCGGCTGTCACGGGAGGGCGAGCCCGACATCTGGGAGGCGTCGCACCGCTTCGGCACCATCCTCGAGAACGTCGACTACGACCCGGCGACCCGGCGTCTCGATCTCGACAGCGCGAGGCTGACCGAGAACACCCGCTCGTCGTACCCGATCACCCACCTGCGCAACAGCGATCCGGGCGGCGTCGCAGGGCACCCCGGGGACGTCCTGTTCCTGACCTGCGACGCCTTCGGCGTGCTGCCCCCGCTGGCGCGCCTGACGCGCGCGCAGGCGATGTACCACTTCCTGTCGGGCTACACGGCCAAGGTCGCCGGTACCGAGCGCGGCGTCACCGAGCCGACCGCCACCTTCTCGCCCTGCTTCGGCGGTCCGTTCCTGCCGCTCCATCCCGGACGCTACGCCGAAATGCTCGGCGCCCGGCTCGACGGTCACGGCGCCCGCGTCTGGATGGTCAATACCGGCTGGACCGGCGGGGCCTACGGCACCGGCAGTCGGATGAAGCTCGCCCTGACCCGCCGGCTGGTCCAGGCGGCGCTCTCGGGCGAGCTCGAGGGAGTGCCCACCGAGCCCGATCCGTACTTCGGCGTCGGCATCCCGGCGGCCGTCGACGGCGTCCCCGGCCCGGTGCTGCGACCGTGGGAGTGCTGGCCGGACCGCCCGGCCTACGACGCCGCCGCGGCGAAGCTCGCCGGCATGTTCGCCGAGAACTTCAAGCAGTACGCCGACGGCGTCAGCGCCGAGATCCGCGCCGCCGGGCCGCGCGTCTGACGCGCTCTAGAAACCGCGGTCGAGCGGCGAAGGGCGGTCGAGGGCGAAGCCCTGGCCGTAGTCGACGCCGAGCTCGCGCACGACCGCGAGCGTCTCCTCGTCCTCGATGCCCTCGGCGATCGTCTTCATGCCGAGCACCGAGCCGATCTGCTGGATCGACTCGACCAGCGCGCGCTGGATCGGATCGTTGGCCAGCTGATGGGTGAACGAGGCGTCGATCTTCAGGAAGTCGACCGGCAGGTTCTTCAGGTAGGCGAACGACGAGAAGCCGCTGCCGAAGTCGTCGAGGATGAACCGGCAGCCCAGGCCGCGCAGCGCCGACATGAAGCGCAGCGCCGCGGACAGGTTGGCGATCGCCGCCGTCTCGGTGATCTCGAAGCAGACCCGGCGCGGATCGACCTTCGACGCCTCGATTTCGGCCAGGACGTGTTCGAGGAAGGCGTCGTCGCCGAGCGACTGTCCCGACAGGTTGACCGAGAAGGTCGGCGCGGTCGGCGCCGAGCTGCCGAGCAGCGCGAGACTTTCGCGCACCACCCAGCGGTCGATGGTGACGATCGACCGGTAGCGCTCGGCGGCGGCGATGAAGGCGGCGGTGGCGACCGGCTCGCCGCGCTCCGACATCATGCGCAGGAACAGCTCGACCATCGGCTCGGAAGCGACCCGCGGCGCCAGCGGCACGATGCGCTGGCCGTACAGGCGGAAGCGGTCCTCTTCGAAGGCGCGCTGGATCTCCTGGAGCCACTGCAGCTCGCCGACCCGGCGCGCGATGGCGTCGTCCCCCGGCCGGTACTCGTGGACCCGGTTGCCGCCACGATGGTGGGCGGCGAAACGTGCGGCGTCGGCGGCGGCGAGGGCGGACGCGGCGTCGTCGTCGCCGAGCGCCGCGAGCCCGATGGAGGCGGTCAGGTCGAAGGACCTGCCCTCCCAGGAGAAGCGCGCCGCCTCGATCTCGCGCCGGAGCAGCTCGGCCGTCTCGAGCGCGGCCGCCCCGCCGAGGCCGGGCAGCAAGGCCGCGAACTCGTCACCGCCGAGCCGGGCCGCCGGCGCGCCCGGGGGCAGGCGCCTGCCGAGAGTCGCGGCGATTGCCTGCAGCGCCTGGTCTCCGGCGAAGTGGCCGCAGCTGTCGTTGATCAGTCGGAACTGGTCGACGTCGAGCAGCAGGACCGCGTGCGGGCGGCCGTCGCCGCGGCTCTCGGCGGACGCCGCCTCCACCCGCTCCTCGAAAGTGCGCCGGTTGAGCAGGCCGGTCAGGGGATCGTGGGTGGTCAGGAAGCTGCGCTCACGCTCCATGTGGCGCAGCTCGCTGACGTCCTTGAACGCCAATACCGCTCCCACCGTGCGTCCCTGCCGGTTGACGATCGCCGACGCCGAGTCGCGGATCGCCACCGGGTGGCCGGTGCGCGGCAGCAGCAGCCTTTCGCCCGGGAACTCGACGAACCGCCCTTCGGCGAGGCAGCGGGTGACCGGATCGAGCAGCGCCGTGTGGGTTTCGGGATCGACCACCTGGAAGACGTCGCGCAGGTGACGGCCGTAAGACTCGTGGATCGACCAGCCGGTGAGCCGTTCGGCGGCCGGGTTCATGTAGTCGATCATGCCGCGACCGTCGGTGCGGATCACGCCGTCGCCGATCGAGGCGAGAGTGACCTGGGCACGCTCCTTCTCCTGGAACAGTGCCTCTTCGGCGAGCTTGCGGTGGGTGATGTCGATCGAGACGCCGATCAGGCGGCGCGCTCGCCCCTCGGACCGAACCACCCGGCCGCGCTGCGTGAACCAACGGGTCTGACCCGACGGCAGCACCAGCCGGTGCTCGACGAAGTAGTCGCGATCCTCGTGCAGGGTCGCCTCGAGCGCGGCCTGCAATCGCGGCAGGTCCTGGGGGTGGACCAGCGCCAGGAACTCGCGGCCGGTCGCGGTCTCGTCGCCACCGCCGATCTGGAGCAGATCGCGCGCGTGCACGGAGAAGGTGAGCCGGTCGGCCTCGATGTCCCATTCCCAGACCACGATGTCGCCCGCCTGCTGGGCGAGCAGGAGCCGCTCCTCGCTGGTGCGCAGTGCCTGCTCGCTCTGCTTGCGCTCGGTGACGTCGAAGACGGTGCCGAGGCCGGCGAGCTTGCCGCGGTAGGTGATCGTGGTCAGCGACAGCTCCGCCCAGCGCTCGCGCCCGTCCTTGCGCACCAGGCGGACTTCGTAGCGGCGCGGAGCCGTGTCCGCGGCGCGCTGGCGCTCGCGACCGCGCTCGGCCAGGTAGTCGCGCACCGACGGGTCGACGAACGAGAGCGGGTGCTGGCCGACCAGCTCTTCGCGCGAGCAGCCGAGCAGCCACTCGATGGCCCGGTTGGTCCAGAGGATGCGCTCGAAATCGTGGACGAAGATGCCGAGCAGCGTCGAGGCCGAGAGCGCCTTGAGCCACTCGAAGCTCGAGTCGAGGTCCTCGACCGAGACGCGCTCGATCGCACGCTCGCCGAGCACGGCCGGGAACGGCAGCTCGCGCAGCGGGCCGGGCGGTGGCGCCTGGGGGTCGCTCAAGCCGCGAGTCTAGCCCGAGGGCCCGGCGGGGGTCAGCGGTAGAGCCGGTCGCCGATCTGGACCGAGTCGACCCAGAGGATCTCGCAGCCGCGATCGCCGTGGTCGCTGCGCACCAGCGAGGTGTTCCAGACCAGGCCGCGATCCGAGCGGATGTCGACCAGGGCGCCGGTGAGTCGGACCTCGTCGCCGGGCGAGACGCGGGAGAGCGCCCGGCGGACGTTGGCCGAGCCCGGGATCAGGTGGGTGTTGGCCGTGTGCCGGATGACGTAGTCGACGTCGACTTCAGGGTCGTCGGTGCGCCAGAAGAAGAAGCGCCAGCTCTGGTCGACGTCGAGCTTGCCGGCGAGCTCCGGACCGGGAACCTCGCCCCAGGCGAGGGCGAAGTCGAAGGGGGAGAGAAAGGCGGTGGCGTCGTACCAGTAGGGTTCGACGCTCTGGACGACGGCAGCGACGTCGTACTCGGCGCGCGGCGTGACGGTCACCCGACCCTTGCGGGTGTCGATCGCGAAGGCGGCGCGATCGGACGGCAGCTGGACGGGGTCCCGGCTCCAGTCGGGAGGAGCGGCGGCCGTCTCGCCCGGCGGCCGTCCGGCGACGAAGAAGGCGACGGCGGCGAGGCCGAGCGCGAGACGGAGCAACCAGCGCAAAGGGGTCGGTCGCGGCGGTCCGTGGCGGACCGCCACGCCGCTCCTCAGTTGCCGCGCAAAGCCTTGAGCTGCGCCTCGGCGGCGTCGGCGTCGGCCTCGCGGCCGAGCGCGCGCAGGACCTCGATCTTGCGCTCGAAGGCTCTGAAGTTGCGCGGCGACAGTGCCAGCGTCTGGTCGAGCTGGGTCAGCGCACCCTCGAAATTCTTCTCGCCGATCGCGATCTCGGCGAGCGCGGCGTGGGCCTGATACAGCTTGGGATCGATCGTCAGAGCCTGCTCGAGACGGTGCCGGGCGCGCTCGAACTGCTTGGCGTTCGACGCGGTCGCGCCGGCGTTGTAGAGCAGTCGCGCGGTTTCGGGTGAGGGGTCCTTCTCGGCGATCGCGTCGAGCGCGGCCTCGGCGTCGTCGCCCCGGTTCAGGCCGACGAGAGCGTCGTAGCGGCTGCGCAGGGCTTCGGCGTCGGCCGGGGCGATCGCGAGGGCACGGTCGGCCGTCGAGAGCGCTGCCTCGAAGCGCTTGAGCTCGAGCTGCTCGAAGGCGAGGCTGTTGAGCAGCTTCAGCTCGGACGGCACCGCCGCCACCCCCTGCTCGAGCGCCGCGACCGACTCCTCCGCCCGCTTCTGGCGGCGCAGCACTTCGGCGAGGCCGAGGTAGGGCTCGAAGAGCTTCGGATCGAGGGAGATCGCCTCGCGGAACTTCGCCTCGGCCGTCGCCATGTCGCCGGCGTTGAAGGCGCGCAGGCCCTCGTTGTGAGAGGTCGGAGCGTTGGGCAGATCGAGTTGAATGCCGACCTCGGCGGTCTGGCCCGGCCGCAGGTTCTGCGCGGCGAGGTCGAGATTCTGATCGTAGGTGGCGAAGCCGGCAGCCACGATCCGCAGGCGGTAGGTGCGCGCGAAGTCGGGCAGCTCGCCGCGGAAGCGCCCCTTGCGGTCGCTCGTTCCCTGGAGCTCGAACGGCTCCCCGGCGATCGCGGTGAGCGTGATCGCTGCGGCTTCGACCGGCTTCTTGTCCGGGTTCTTGATCGTCACCTCGACCGGGAACCGGTCGCGAGCGACCAGCGACGGGGCCGAGAGCAGGGTGAGCGCGCCGGCGAAGGCGAGCGAACGGGCGGATCGAGTCACGGGGGTCTCCTTGAAGGGGCGGGGGCCGGCGATGTCGGGCGGCCAGGGGCCCGTAGTATAGCTGCGCGACTTTCGGGAGGATCCGGGATGACGAAGTTCGGACGGAGCGCCGCCACGGCCGGGCTCGCCCTCGCGCTGGTTTCGCCGGCGCTGGCGCGGGAGCTGCACTGGCGATCGATCGACGTCGAGGCGCGGCTCGAGCCGGACGGCTCGGTCGAGGTCGTCGAGACGCAGGCGATGATCTTCTCCGGCGACTGGAACGGCGGCGAGCGCATCTACCGGCTCCGCTTCGGCCAGCAGTTCGAGTTGATCCGGATCTCGCGGGTCGACCCGGCGACCGGTTCCCGGGTGGAGCTCGTCGAAGGCGACCTCGACGAAGTCGACGAGTACGCCTGGCACGACTCGCGGACCCTGCGCTGGCGCAGTCGCCTGCCGTCCGACCCGCCCTTCGATCGGACCGAGATCGTCTACCGGATCGAAGGCGTCTACTCCGCGATTCTGAGCGAGACCGACGAGCGGTTCTGGATCCTCGACCACGACTTTCTGTTCCCCGATCGGGACGGGGTCATTCAGCGAGCGCGCGTGGCGCTCGAGCTCGGCGCGGGTTGGGAGCTCGCGGCCCCGGCGCCCGCCGTGGTCGAGGTCGGCGAGGTGCCCCCGGGCGAAGGGCTCGTCGTCCACCGCGAGTTGCGCTACACGGGCGCCGGCCGCCCCGGGCGCGCCGGGACCGAGCGACCCGACCCGAGGTTGTCGCTCGCCGCCGTCGCCCTGTTGTTGCTGCTCACGCTCGAGCGGGCGATCGCCTGGGGGCGGCGCGATGCCGCGCTCGGCCGCTTCGCCCGGGTCGATCGCCGCGTCGATCGCGCCTGGCTCGAGGAGCGAATCTTCTCGCTCGCGCCCGAGGTGGTGGGCGCGGCCTGGGACCGCGAGATCGCCGGCGCCGAAGTGGCGGCGACGCTCGCTCGCCTGGTCTCGGAGCGCAAGCTCTCGTCGCGGGTCGAGCGCCGCGGGTGGTCGGTCTTCGGACGTGACGTGCTCCACCTGAAGCTCGAGGTGCCGCTCGGGGAGATCGACGTCACGGCGCGGCCGCTGGTCGAGGCGCTGTTCCCGCTCGGTGCCGAGATCGACACCGACCGGCTGCGCGACCACTATCGCTCGAGCGGATTCCAGCCCGCTTCGAAGCTGCGCTCCGGGCTCGAGCGGCGCGTCTCGGCGCTGCGCGGTTTCGAGAAGGGCTCGCCGGCCCCGTCGCGCTGGCCGTCGCTCGGTCTGCTCGCCGTCGCGATCGCCTTCGCGGCGTGGGCCACCGTGACGACGCCGACCGGAGTCGCCGCCTTCTTCGGGGCGGGCGCCCTGTTCGTCGCCTCGATCCCGGGGTGGGCCGGCGCCGGCGTCAGCCAGGGGCGACTCGGCGTGCCGGCCGGCGCGCTGATCGCCATCTCGATCTCTCTGCTCCTGCAGTGGGCTCTCGTCGCCGGTGCCGGTTGGATCCCCGGCGCCTCGTGGCACCTGGTGGCGGCGATGGCGCTCTTCGCCGCCGCCTTCGCTCGGCCGTTCTTCAACGTGCTCGCGACGCGCGAATCGGCCGAGTCACTCACCCTGCGACGCGAGCTCGACGCGGCGCGCCGATTCTTCGCCGCCGAGCTCCGGCGCGAGCGCCCCGCGCTCGAGGATGGCTGGTTCCCCTGGATCGTCGCCTTCGGCCTCGCGCCGCAGGTCGACCGCTGGTTCCGCGCGCAGGCCGGCGCGACCGGCGCGACGATCCACTCGCCGGCTTCGATCGGGAGCGCGAGCGGGGCCTCGGGCGGCGGCTGGACCGGCGGTGGCGGCAGCTTCGGCGGCGCGGGCGCGACCGCGTCCTTCGCGGCGGCGGTCTCGTCGATGGCCGCCGGCGTGTCCAAGCCGAGCTCGAGTGGCGGGAGCGGCGGCGGCGGGGGCGGCGGCTCGTCGGGTGGCGGCGGGGGCGGCGGCTGGTGAGTATGCCGGCGGGGCGCAAAGGAAACGGCCCTGACGTCGGGCGAGCGACGTCAGGGCCGGTCGAATCGGCCGGTCTCGCGACCGGAGTTACATCAGCGGCGGCATCATCGGCATCGGCTCGGGTGCCGGCGCCGGCGCCTTCTTCTTCGCCTTCTTCCTCGCCTTCCTGGCCTTCTTGGCGGGCTTCTTGGCGGCCTTCTTGGCCTTCTTCACCTTCGCCTTCTTTGCTTTCTTGGCCGGCTTGCGCGCGGCCTTCTTGGCCTTCTTGGCCTTCTTGGCCGGCTTGCGCGCGGCCTTCCTGGCCTTCTTGGCGGGCTTGCGGGCCGCCTTCTTCGCCTTCTTGGCCTTCTTCGCTTTCTTCTTCGCTGCCATTCCTTGCCTCCTTTGCGAGGAGCGGCGCCTCCCGCCGCTCTCTTCTCTCCGTTCGCCGCCGCGCGACCGACGAAAGGCGCGCGATCCGGGGCGGGAGAAGAAGTTGTTTGGATGTAATTGTCAACATTTCGCGACGGAGTGCAAGTGGTTCGGCGAAAAAAGACCGTCGTGCGCCGTTCGCCGGTCGCAGGCGGCGATCGGCCGGCGGAAGCTGGAATCGGCGGTTCGCGTCCCGTAGCTTGCTCCCGACGGACCGGAATCGGTCCACCGGAGGATGACGATGGAGACCAGCGGAGACTCACAAGAGCGGGAAACCCGGGGCGGCCGGTTGATCCTCGGCGGCGCACTGCTCGTGATCGGCGCGGTGCTGCTCGCCGCGGAGCTCGGATTCGACGTGCCGATCCGGCTCTGGAACTGGTGGCCGATCGTGCCACTGGCTCTGGGAGCGTCGCGCGCGCTCTTCTCGACCGACGCCGAGCGGCGGCGCGGCGCCTACTGGCTGATCGTCGTCGGCATCTGGGGCGGCATCTGCGTGCTCGAACTGTTCGGACTCGATTGGGGGAGCTCCTGGCCGATCTGGCTGATCGCGGTCGGGCTGCGTGGGGTCCTCGACGGAGTATCGCGCCCGGGTCGCCGGCAGGTGCGCCATGAAAGCTGATCCCGGACGCTGCGAGGGCGCGGCGTCGCTGCGCCTGGTCTTCGGTCTGCTGCTGCTCGCGCTCGGCGCGATCTTCCTGGCCGACAATCTCGGTCTGGTCGACGGCGACGTGCTCGTGCACCGGCTCTGGCCGGCCGCCTTCGCGGCGGTCGGCGTCGCCGTGCTGCTGCAGCCGGGCGCCGGACGCGGGCGTTGGTGGGGCGCGGTCTGGTTGGTGGCCGGCGGCTGGATCTGGGCGGATCAGGAAGGGTGGATCGAAGTCGATTTCTGGGAGGTGTTCTTCCCCGCCGCGCTGCTGGTCGTCGGTGGCAGCCTGGTCTGGCGGGCGTTCGGTCCCCCCGGCGGCCCGACGCGATCGGCCGCCGCCCTGCCGGACTCCTACGTGCGCGCCTTCGCGGTGATGGCCGGCAACGAGCGGCGCTCGGTCTCGACGGCGCTGCGCGGCGGCGACCTGACGGCGTTCATGGGCGGCGTGACCCTCGACCTCAAGCAGGCGCGCCTCGAAGGGGGCGAGGCGGTGATCGACGCGATCGCCTTCTGGGGTGGCATCGAGATCCGGGTTCCCGAGGACTGGATCGTGGTCAGCCGCGTGATTCCCCTGATGGGCGGTTTCGAAGACAAGACCCGCCCGCCGGCGCCGGCCGGCGAGCGCACGGCGCCGACGCCCGCGCCCTGCCTGATCGTCCGAGGCGTGGCGATCATGGGCGGCATCGAAGTGAAGAACTGAGAACCATGCACCCGCTGCTCGCCCGCCCTACCCGTCTGGCCGCCTACCTGGCGCTCGCCGCCGGCGTCGGCGTCCTGCTCGCGGTGACGCTCGAGGCGGTCGCCCCGGGCCACTTCCCCTCGGCGCTCGGCTTCGGCGTGCCGATGGCGCTGGTCTACGCCTTCCAGTGCCTTTCCGTCTGGTACCCGATCCGGCGCGCGACCGCTGCCGGACCGGCGATCGCGCCGTCCGCGATCTTCGCCCTGAGCCTGGCGGCGCTCGCCTCCGCGGCGATCTGGTGCGCGCTCGGCTGGCTCTGGGCGCGCGTCCTGGTCGACGCCGGGGCTCCCGCGGAGCTGCCGGCGCGGGTCGCGGCGACGCTGCCGCTGCTCGCGGTGTTCGGCGTGATCCTGTTCGCGCTCGCGGCGCTCGTCCATCTGCTGTTCGCCGCCTTCGAACGGTCGCGCGATGCCGAGCGCCGTGCTCTCGAGCTCCAGGTCTTCGCCCGCGAGGCCGAGCTGCGTTCGCTCAAGGCACAACTCGATCCGCACTTCCTGTTCAACAGCCTCAACTCGGTGGCGGCGCTGATCGGCACCGACGCCACCGCGGCGCGCCGGATGTGCTACCTGATGGCCGGATTCTTCCGCAAGAGCCTGGGGCTCGCGCGACGCGAGTCGATTCCGCTCGCCGAGGAGATCTACCTCGCCGAGACCTACCTCGCCATCGAGGAGGTGCGCTTCGGCCGCCGGCTGCGTTCGTCGTTCGAGGTCGCCGAGGACGCGCTCGCCCTCGCGGTGCCGCCGCTGGTGTTGCAGCCGCTGGTCGAGAACGCGGTCCACCACGGCATCGCCCACCTGGTCGAGGGCGGCGAGGTGCGGATCCGCGCCGCGCGCCGGGACGACCGGCTGGAGCTCGTCGTCGAGAACCCCTGCGACCCCGAGCGGCCGGCCTCGCGCGGCTCCGGGGTCGGTCTGGCCAACGTCCGCGCGCGGATGGAGACCACCTTCGGTCACCGCGGGCGTTTCGACGTCGAAGCCGGCGCCGAGCGGTTCCGCGTCGCGCTGGTGCTGCCGGCGCTGCCGGCGAGCGGGTGAACCCCTTGCGCGTCCTGATCGTCGACGACGAGGAACTGGCGCGGGCCTTCCTGGCGGAGCTGCTCCGCGCGGCTGCCGACGTCGAGATCGTCGGGCAGGCCGGCAACGGCTTCGAGGCGGTCAAGCTGGTCGGCGAGCTCGCGCCCGATCTGGTCCTGCTCGACATTCAGATGCCGAAGCTCTCCGGCTTCGAGGTGCTCGAGCTGCTCGAGCCGTCCGCCCCGGCGGTGGTCTTCGTCACCGCGCACGACGAGCACGCGCTCCGGGCCTTCGACGTCCACGCCGTCGACTACCTGCTCAAGCCGGTCGAGCCGGCGCGCCTGGCGGCGGCGCTCGAGCGCGTACGCGAGCGTCTGAGAACGCGCGAGCCGGCGCCGCCCGCGGCGCGCCTGGCCGCCAGCGCCCGGATTCCGGGGCGTGCGCTCGAGCGGGTGCTGGTGCGCGAGGAGGGGCGGGTCCACGTCGTGCCGATCGGCGAGCTCGATTACGTGGAGGCGCAGGACGACTACCTCTGTCTGTGCAGTCGCGGCCGCAAGCTGCGCAAGCAGCAGACCCTGGGCGACCTCGAGGCGCAGCTCGATCCCGAACGCTTCGTGCGCATCCACCGCTCCTACCTGCTCAACGTCGAGCGGCTGGCGCGGCTCGATCTCTACGCCAAGGACTCCTGGCTCGCGATCCTCGCCGACGGCACCAGGCTGCCGGTGTCGCGCGCCGGGCACGCGCGCCTGCGCGAGCTGATCGGCTGAGCGCCGGTCCGGCGCGGGTTCCGAACTTCACTCGCCAGCGAAGGGGGACTCGAGCGGCAGCCGGATCCTCGTGGTCTGCCACTCGAGCAACAGGTCGACCGCGGCCGAGCCCGCCGGCACCGCCCGGATCGTCAGCGTCTCGACCGGGGTATCGAGGACCTGGACCGGAACCTGGAAACGGCCGACCTCGCGGGCGCGCGCCGTTTCGTCGTAGAGCGACTCGAGGCCCCACTGGCGGGTGGCGCGGGTGACCACGACTTCCCAGGCCGCCGGCTCCGGCACGGTGTAGAGGGCGTAGCTGCCGGCCGTGAGATCGAGTGGACCGAGCCGAGCCGGGCCGTCGAGGTGGAGCGTGGTCGGCTCGTTGGCGCCGGTGCGCCAGAGCCGTCCGTAGGGTACCGCCTCGCCGCCGATCATGGTGCGACCCCGAAGCGACGGACGGCCATAGCAGACCTTGCCGTGGAGGTCGGGCGCGGGCGCGAAACGCTCGTCGGCGAGCGGACTGGCGCGCGGCAGCCAGGCGGGCAGCCATCCCCAGTTTCTCGGGCAGGGCGCCCAGGTGGCGACCCACGAAGCGGGCGCCAACGAGGTGAGCGCGACCCAGATGCCGAGCACGGCGGCAGCCAGGGTCAGGACGGAGAGCAGGGTGCGTCGCATCGACCTTTCCTTCGTCGGAAGGATCTCGTACTCGGCGACTCGCCGTCCAGCGAGCGCGCCGGAGCTCGCGTGAACGCGGTGTTAGACTGCCCACCATGCCCGAGGCGGGACGCGCGGAGAAGCCGTCGCTGCGGCTGCTCTACGGTCTCGCCGCCAGCGTGCTGGTGGTCGCCGGGCTGCGCGTCGCGGCACCGGTGCTGGTGCCGGTCGCGCTCGCGCTGTTCCTCGCCATCCTCTCGGCTCCGCTGTTCCAGGGTCTGCTCGCGCGCCGCGTACCGCCGGGGCTCGCCATCGCGCTGACGCTCGCCGTCCTGTGCGCGGCCATCGCGCTGTTCGGCTTGCTCCTGCTCGGAACGCTCGGCGAGGTGCGCGAGGCCGGGCCGCACTACGTCACCGCGCTCAAGGAGCGCATCGCTTACACGGTCGACTGGTGGCAGCAGAAGGGGATCGCGGTCGTCGACTGGATCCCGGCGCGCTACCGCGGCGCGGAGTCGTTCGCCGAAGTGGTGGGCGGCACGCTGGCGGGCGCGGCGCGATTGCTGTCCGAGACGACGATCGTGCTGCTGACGCTCTGCTTCCTGCTCCACGAGGCGGTGGTGCTGCCGCGCAAGCTCGAGCGGTTGCCGCCGGCGGTGCGCGGCACCATCCTGCACTTTGCCACCGTGTCGCGCGAGCTCCAGCGCTATCTGGCGATCAAGACGCTGATGTCGATCGTCATCGGCCTCTCCGCCGCAGGCTGGGTCGCCTTCCTCGGCGTCGACTTCGCCGTGCTCTGCGGCATGCTGGCCTTCGCCTTCCATTTCGTCCCCAACGTCGGGGCCGTGCTCGCCGCCGTGCCCGCGATGCTGGTCGCCTTCGTCCAGTACGACCCGGCCAAGGCCCTGGCGGTCGCCGCCGGCTACGCGGTGATCGGTCTCGGCCTCGGCAACCTGGTCGAGCCGGCACTGCTCGGTCGCCGCCTGAACCTCTCGCCGCTCGCCGTCTTCCTCTCCCTGGTGGTCTGGGGCTGGATCTGGGGACCGATCGGCATGTTCCTGTCGGTGCCCCTGACCATGACGCTCAAGATCCTCTTCGACCACTCCACCGACTGGTCGTGGGTCGCCCGCCTGCTCGATGGTGGAGTCCGGGACCGCGTCGAGGCCGAGAACGGAACCCTCGTCGCCGGTACCGGACTTCCGACCCCGCCCGCGTGAGCGAGTCGAACGCGAATCCGCCCGCCGATCCTCTCGAGCTCCTGCTCGAGGGGGTGCGGCGACTGCTCGCGGGACTCGACGCCGGCGAGCACGGACTGGCTGCCCTGGTCGAAGGTCTCGCGCGGGCGACCGGATCGTCGGGTGCGGCGCTCCATCCGCTCGAGACCTCCGGTGTCAGGGCGCGTCTCTCGGCTCCGGTGGCGGCATGGCGGGCGACGAACGGCGCAACCGCCGTTCCGGAGCTCGACGCCGCAACGCTCGGCGCGCTGACGCGGGGGGAGTCGACGAGCGCCGACGGCGTCCGCCTCGCCCCGGTTCCGATCGGCGAGGCGCTGAGCTGGGTGCTCGTCCTCGAGACCGGGCGCGACGCGCCCGCCTGGATCGAGCGCGACGAACGGCGGCTGCGAGCCGCTGCGGCGCTCGCTGCGGCCGCGCTCCAGCAGCGCTCCGGCGCGGCCGAGCTCGAGCAGAGCGAAGCCAAGTACCGGGAGATGTTCGAGAACGCCACCGAGCTGTTCTGGTCGATCGATCTCGACGGCCGGTTCACCTCGGTGAACCGCGCTTTCACGGAGCTGCTCGGCTACGGTCACGACGAAATCGTCGGTCACCCGTGGGAGGAGTTCATCCCCGAACCCGACCAGCGCGAGATCGTGCGCACGGCGATGCGCGAGAAGCTCGACCGGAAGCGCGAGCAGACCCGCTACGAAGTGCGGATGATCAAGAAGAGCGGCGGCTTCGTCCCGGTCGAGGTCAGCTCGCGGGTGGTCAGCCGCGACGGGCGGCCGACGGGCATCCACGGCGTCGGCCGCGACGTCTCGGAGCAGCGGCGGCTCGAGGAGCAGCTCCGGCAGGCGGTCAAGATGGAGGCCGTCGGCCGGCTCGCCGGTGGCATCGCCCACGAGTTCAGCCACCTGGTGGCGGCGATCAGTGGATACGGCGAGCGCGTCCTCGCCCGGCTCAAGGCGAGCGACCCGCTGCGCTCGGAGGTCACCGAGATCCTGCGCGCGGGCGAGCGCGCGGCGGATCTGACCCGGGAGCTGCTGGCTTTCGGCCGCCAGCAGACCGCGCGCCCCGCGCGCTTCGAGCTCAACGACTTCCTCCAGCAGCGCCTGCCGACGCTGCGCCGGATCGTCAGCGAGGAGGTGGTGGTCGTCGACCTGACCGAGGATCGCGTCGGGAGGATCCACGCCGACCCCGGTCTGCTCGAGCAGCTGCTCGTCTCCCTGTTCGTCAACGCCCGCGACGCCATGCCCGAGGGTGGACGCATCGAGATCTCGACCGCGACCGCGGAGGCCGAGGAGATCCGTCGCCGCGGCGTCCAGAACGTGCCGCATCCGACCTACGTCCACCTGGCGATCCGCGACAGCGGCGAGGGGATGGACCCGGTGGCGATGAACCGGATCTTCGAGCCGTTCTTCACGACCCGCGAGCGCGGTCGCGGCAGCGGCCTCGGTCTCTCGACGGTCTACGGCATCGTCAAGCAGTGCGAGGGGTTCATCTTCGCCGACAGCCATCCCGGGCAGGGTTCGGTCTTCCACGTCTTCCTGCCGCAGGTCGAGCCGCCCGGCCGGCGGCGACCGTCGAGTGGCGAGATCCGGATCGCTTCGCTGGCGCCGCCGGTCGCCGCGCGTCCGGAGCTGGTGCTGCTGGTCGAAGACGAGGACCTGATCCGTAACCTGGCCGAGCAGATCCTGTCCGACCGCGGCTATCACGTGGTCGCGGCGGCAAACGCCTCGGAGGCCCTCGAGGTCGTCTCCCGGCTCGACCGCGAGCTCGATCTGCTGGTCACCGACGTGGTGATGCCGGGCCTGTCCGGGCTCGACCTCGCCCAGCGCCTCCAGCGCCGGTCACCGCGGCTGCGCATCCTCTTCATGTCGGGCTACGCCGACAGCCCGCTGCTGCGGGCCGGCCTCGCCCAGGGCGGCGCCGCCTTCCTCCAGAAGCCGTTCTCGGCCGACGCGCTCGAGCGCCGGGTGCGGGAGCTGCTCGACAGCCCGCCACCAACGGTTTGACATTCCGCGCCGGGCCGGTATCATCCTGGAAACGGGACCGGTACCGTCCTGTTTCGCGGGAGCCCCGATGATCCGGATGACCAAGCAGACCGACTACGGCTTCGTGCTGCTCTCTCATCTGGCGACAGCGCCGGAGCGGGTGGTCAACGCGCCGGACCTCGCGGCCGAGACGCGACTGCCGGTCCCGATGGTCTCGAAGATCCTGAAACTGTTGGCGCGTCACGCTTTGCTGCGCTCGCACCGGGGGGTCAAGGGGGGCTATTCGCTGGCCCGGCCGGCGGCCGAGATCACGGCGGCCCAGATCGTCCGGGCGCTCGAAGGGCCGGTGGCGCTGACCGTCTGCATCGACGGCACGCCGGGGGAGTGCGACCGCGAGGCCTACTGCCAGGTCCGCGGCCACTGGCAGGCGATCAACGTCGCCGTCGATACGGCGCTGGGCCAGATCACGCTCGAGCAGCTGGCTCTGCCCGACGGAGTCCGGCTGGTCCGGCTCGGCCGCTCCGGGCCGGGGCGCGGACTCGAGCTGTCGAGCTGAATCACCGCGGGAGGCGACGAGGAACCAGATGACGACCACCGATACCCAGACCATCGAACAGCTCGCCGCGCGCGAGTACAAGTTCGGCTTCGTGACGGCGATCGAGCAGGAGACCTTTGCGCCCGGGCTCGACGAGGGCGTCGTCGTGCGGCTGTCGAAGCTCAAGGGCGAGCCCGACTGGATGCTCGAGTGGCGGCTGCGCGCCTTCCGCCACTGGCAGGGGATGAAGGAGCCGACCTGGGCCAACGTCCGCTACGGGCCGATCGACTATCAGGCGATCTCCTACTACTCGGCGCCGAGGTCGATGAAGAACGCGCCGAAGTCGCTCGAGGAGGTCGACCCGGAGCTGCTGCGCACCTACGAGAAGCTCGGCATCCCGCTCCACGAGCGCGAGAAGCTCGCCGGCGTCGCGGTCGACGCGGTCTTCGACTCGGTGTCGGTGGCGACCACCTTCAAGGGCCGGCTCGCCGAGGCAGGCGTCATCTTCAGCCCGATGTCGGAGGCGGTCCGCGAGCACCCGGACCTGGTGCGCAAGTACCTCGGCTCGGTGGTGCCTCCCAACGACAACTTCTTCGCGGCGCTCAACTCGGCGGTCTTCTCGGACGGCTCCTTCGTGTTCGTGCCGAAGGGGGTCAAGTGCCCGATGGAGCTGTCGACCTACTTCCGGATCAACGCCGCCAACACCGGCCAGTTCGAGCGCACGCTGATCGTCGCCGAAGAGGGGGCTTCCGTCTCCTACCTCGAAGGCTGCACGGCGCCGATGCGCGACGAGAACCAGCTGCATGCGGCGGTGGTCGAGCTGGTGGCGCTCGACGACGCCTCGATCAAGTACTCGACGGTGCAGAACTGGTACCCGGGCGACAAGGACGGCAAGGGCGGCATCTACAACTTCGTGACCAAGCGCGGCCTGGCCGCGGGCCGGCGCTCGAAGATCAGCTGGACGCAAGTCGAGACCGGCTCGGCGATCACCTGGAAGTACCCGTCGTGCATCCTCAAGGGCGACGAGGCGGTCGGCGAGTTCTACTCGGTGGCGCTCACCAACGGTCGCCAGCAGGCCGACACCGGCACCAAGATGATCCACGTCGGCAAGCGGACGCGCTCGACCATCGTCTCGAAGGGGATCTCGGCCGGCCACGGCCAGAACACCTACCGTGGCCAGGTCAAGATCCTCAAGGGCGCGGACGGCGCGCGCAACTTCTCGCAGTGCGACTCGATGCTGATCGGCGATCAGTGCGGGGCGCACACCTTTCCTTACATCGACGTCCAGAACCCGACCGCGCAGATGGAGCACGAGGCCTCGACATCGAAGATCGGCGAGGACCAGATCTTCTACTGCAACCAGCGCGGCATCGAGACCGAGGACGCGGTCAGCATGATCGTCAACGGCTTCTGCAAGGAGGTCTTCCGCGAGCTGCCGATGGAGTTCGCGGTCGAAGCGCAGAAGCTGCTCGCCGTTTCGCTCGAGGGGAGCGTCGGCTGAGCTCTCCGGCATCCAAATCGAAGATGGGGAATCCCTGATGTTGCTCGAAATCCAGAACCTGCATGCCTCCGTCGAGGGGGCGGAAATCCTCCGCGGCGTCGACCTCACCCTCGGACCGGGCGAGGTCCACGCCATCATGGGCCCCAACGGCTCGGGCAAGTCGACGCTGGCCGCGGTGCTCGCCGGCAAGGAGGACTACGAGATCACCGAAGGGCGGGTCCTGCTCGACGGCAAGGACCTGCTCGAGATGGCGCCCGAGCAGCGCGCCCGCGAGGGCGTCTTCCTCGCCTTCCAGTACCCGGTCGAGATCCCCGGGGTGTCGAACACCTACTTCCTGCGCGCCGCGGTCAACGCCGTGCGCAAGCACCGGGGGCTGCCCGAATACGACGCGGTGTCGTTCCTGAAGCTGGTGCGCGAGAAGGTCAAGGTGGTCGGCCTCGACGAGTCGCTGCTGCAGCGGCCGGTCAACGAGGGGTTCTCGGGCGGGGAGAAGAAACGCAACGAGATCTTCCACATGGCGGTGCTCGAGCCGCTGCTGTGCATCCTCGACGAGACCGACTCGGGGCTCGACATCGACGCGCTGCGCATCGTCGCCGACGGCGTCAACACGCTGCGTTCGGCCGAGCGCTCGTTCCTGGTGATCACGCACTACCAGCGCCTGCTCAACTACATCGTGCCCGACCACGTCCACGTCCTGATCGACGGCCGCATCGTCCGCTCGGGTGGCCGCGAGCTGGCGCTCGAGCTCGAGGAAAAGGGCTACGCCTGGCTCGAGCAGGAGGTCGCCCTGGGTGCCGGAGCCTGACGGGGCCGCGATGACCGAGACCGTCCTCGCCCCCGCCGCCTACGCCCCCGAGCTCGAGGCCGCGCTCGCCGCCGACCAGCCGGAGTCGCTCCGCAAGCTGCGCGAGCGCGCCTTCGGCGAGTTCGTCGAGCACGGCTTCCCGACCGTCGCCGAGGAGGACTGGCGATTCACCAACGTGGCGCCGGTCGCGCGGCTGCGCTTCGAGGCGCCCGCCGCGGCGCGCGTCGCCGGAACCGTACCGGAGGTCGACGCCGTGCGTCTCCCGGGTGCCTGGGAGATGGTCTTCGTCGACGGACGCTTCGCTCCGGAGCTGTCGTCGTCCGCGCCGGCGCCCGCCGGAGTCGAAGTGGTCGCGCTCGCCGCGGCTTCGCGCGACGCCTGGGCGCGCATCGAGCCCGAGCTCGGTCGCCGCGCGGACATCGTCGGCCGTCCGTTCGCGGCGCTGTCGACCGCGCTGTTCCGCGACGGCGCCGCGCTCCTGGTCGCTCGCGGCGCCGAGGTCGCGACGCCGATCCACCTGATCTTTCACGTCTCGGGGGCCGAGCGCCCGCTGGCGGTCTTTCCGCGGCTTCTGATCGTCGCCGGCGAACGCTCGTCGGCGACCGTGGTCGAGAGTTATGTCGGTCGCGCCGGCGCCAGCTACCTGGTGGCGCCGGTCACCGAGCTGATCGCCGGAGAGTCGGCGCGCGTCGACCACTACAAGCTGCAGCGCGACTCCCACGAGGCCTTCCACCTCGGCCTGTTCCATCTCGAGACCGCGCGCTCGGCCGAGGTCTCGACCCAGTCCTTCTCGCTCGGCGCCCGCATCGCCCGCCACGACGTCCGCGCGGTGCTCGCCGGCGAGGGTTCCGAGGTCACGCTCAACGGCCTCTACCTGGTGCGCGATCGCCAGCTCGCCGACTTCCACATGCGGGTCGACCACGCCAAGCCCCACACCACCAGCCACGAGCTGTTCAAGGGCGTGCTCGACGATCGTGCGCGTGGCGTCTTCAACGGTCGCATCCACGTCCACCCGCAGGCGCAGAAGACCGACGCCAAGCAGACCAGCCGCAACCTCCTGCTGTCGCGCGAGGCGCTGGTCAACGCCAACCCGCAGCTCGAGATCTTCGCTGACGACGTCAAGTGCACCCACGGCTCGACCGTCGGCCAGCTCGACGAGCTCGCGGTCTTCTACCTGCGCTCGCGAGGGATCGGGCTCGAGGCGGCGCGCAGTCTGCTCACCTACGCCTTCGCCGCCGACCTGATCGAGCGCACGCGGGTCGAGCCGCTGCGCCAAGCTCTCCAGGAGTACCTGCTCGGCTGGATCCCGCAGGGCGAGGTCGTGCGCGAGGCCGTCTGAGTCGGCGCGCGGAGCCTGCTCGATGATCCACCCGGGAACGACGACCAGCTTCGACGTCGAGGCCGTGCGCGCGCGCTTCCCGGCGCTCGCGCCGCGCGAGGGCGAGCGACCGGTCGTCTTCCTCGACAGCGCGGCGACGACCCAGAAGCCCGACCTGGTCCTCGCGGCACTCCAGAACGCCTACTCGGTCGACTATGGCGCCGTCGCGCGCGGCGTCTACCGCTGGTCGGCGGCGGCGACCGCCGCCTACGAGGGGGCGCGGGCGCGGATCGCCCGCTTCCTGGGCGCCGACACGGCCGAGGAGATCGTCCTCGTGCGCGGTACCACCGAGGCGATCAACCTGGTCGCCGCGAGCTGGGGGCGGACCCGCCTCGCCGCCGGCGACGAGATCCTGGTCACCGGCCTCGAGCACCACTCGAACATCGTCCCCTGGCAGCTCGCGGCGCAGGCCACCGGGGCGCGGCTGGTGGTGGCGCCGATCGACGGTCGCGGCGAGGTCGACCTCGAAGCCGTCGAGCGCCGCCTCGCCTCCGGTCGGGTCCGCGTCGCCGCGATCGCTCACGTCTCGAACGCCCTGGGCACCGTCGTTCCGGTGGCGCGCATCGCCGCGCTGGCTCGCGCCGCCGGCGCGGTGACCGTGGTCGACGGCGCGCAGTCGGTGCCGCGGCTGCCGGTCGACGTCCGCGCGCTCGGCTGCGACTTCTTCGCCTTCTCGGGGCACAAGGCCTACGGGCCCAACGGAGTCGGCGTGCTCTGGGGTCGCGCCGAGCTGCTGGCCGCCATGCCGCCGTGGCAGGGGGGCGGCGGCATGATCCGCGAGGTCACCTTCGAGCGCACGACGTACGAAGATCCGCCGCGGCGCTTCGAGGCCGGTACGCCGGCGGCTCCCGAGGCGGTCGCGCTCGCCGCCGCCCTCGACTGGCTCGACGGTCTGGGCCGCGCCGCGATCGACGAGCACGAGCGCGCGCTGGTCGCGCTCGCCTGCGGGCGCCTCGACGCCATCTCCGGGGTGCGCCGGATCGGCGACGCCCGCGACCGCACCGGCATGGTCTCCTTCGTCGTCGAGGGGGTCCACGCCCACGACGTCGGCACCGTGCTCGACACCGAAGGGGTGGCGGTGCGCGTCGGCCACCACTGCGCGCAGCCGGTGATGGAGCGGTTCGGCGTTCCGGCGACGGTGCGTGCCTCGTTCGGCGTCCACTCGACCGCCGCCGACGTCGAGGCGCTGGCTGGCGCCGTCGAGCGCGCGTGGAGGCTGCTCGGACGATGAGCGAGCTCACCGACCTCTATCAGGAGATCCTGCTCGAGCACTACCGGCACCCGCGCAACCACGGGCCACTGCCGGGAGCGGACCGCGAGATCGACGGCCACAATCCGCTGTGCGGCGACCGCATCCGGTTGCGACTCCGGCTCGACGGCGATCGCCTCGCCGAGGTGCGCTTCGAGGGCAGCGGCTGCGCCATCTCGACCGCTTCGGCATCGATGATGACCGAAGCGGTGCGCGGCCGCAGCGTCGCCGAAGCGCTCGAGCTGGCCGAGCAGTTCCGCGAAGTGATGACGAAGCCTGGCAACGAGCCGCTGCCCGAAACCTGGGGCGAGCTCGCGGCGTTGGAGGGCGTCCGCGCCTTCCCGATGCGGGTCAAGTGCGCGACCCTGGCCTGGCACGCTCTGCGTTCGGCGCTCGCCGAGAACGCCGGCAGGGTCTCGACCGAGTAGCCCCCCTCCGCGGCGCGCATGTTACGCTCGCCGCCAGTTTCTCGCGCGGGGGCCGGATGTCATCGAGCTGGCCAGGCTTCGCCTTCGGGACCGCGTCGCGACGGTGTCGACACCGTGCCGCGCTGGTCCTCGGCCTGACCTGCAGCCTGGCCGGCGGCGCCGGCGCCCAGCGCCTCCCCTTCGCCAATTTCGACGCCGACGACGGCTTGCCTTCGACCCAGGTCTGGGCGATCCATCAAGACTCGCGCGGCCTGCTCTGGATCGGCACCAGCTGGGGTCTGGCCCGGCACGATGGCGAGCGCTTCACGTCGCTGTCGCTGCCGGAGGGACTGCCTTCGCTCACCGTGCGGGCCATCGTGGAGGAGGCGGACGGCGTCCTCTGGTTCGGCACCAACGCCGGCGTCGCCCGTTACGACGGTCGGCGCATCGTGGCGCAAGTCGGCGCCGGGGCCCCCGACGGTACGGTCTGGGCGGCGGCCCGCGACGGGAGGGGCGCGCTCTGGTTCGGGACCAACGACGGTCTCTACCGCTACGCCGACGGCGCCTTCCGCCGGTTCGGCGCCGGCGAAGGTCTGCCATCCGCCTACGTCTATGCGCTGCTGGCGGCCGAGGACGGCGCGCTCTGGATCGGCACCCGCGGCGACGGCGCGGTGCGCTGTCGCCCGACCGAAGCCGGCGAGTTGGGATCTTGCGAGCGCGTCTCGTCGGGCCCCGGCCCGGTCGGCGACGTCGTGCGTGCGCTCGCCGAGGATACGCGCGGTCGGATCCTGATCGGCTCGCGCGATCGCGGCCTGGCGGTGTTCGACCGCGGCGCCTGGATCGCCGCCGACCCTGCGCCCGAATTGCTGGGTGGCGACGTCTACGCGCTGCTCGCGCGCCGCGACGGCAGCGTGGTGGTGGGTACCGCGGACCACGGACTCGCGATCTGCGTCGACGCGATCTCGGGCCGGTGCCGGCGCCTCGACGAGCGCAACGGCCTGGCCGACGACGGGGTCCGCCAGCTCTACGAGGACAGCGAAGGCTCGCTCTGGATCGGCACCGAGAGCGGCCTCTCGAGGCTCGGTCCGGACGAGATCTGGAGCTACGGCGAGAGCGAGGGGCTGCCCGACCAGCAGGTCGACGCGCTCGCCGCTGCCCCGGACGGGGGTCTCTGGGTCGGAACCTTCGACGGGCTGGCGCGGCTGACCTTCGGCGTTCACGGCGAGCCGTCGGTTCGGGTCTGGAGACGGGCCGACGGCCTGCCCGGGCGCTGGGTCTGGGCGGTGGTCCAGGATCGGCGCGATCACGTCTGGGTCGCCACGGAAGGGGGCCTGTGCCGGCTGCGCCCGGAGGGGTGCGAGGTCTGGGGGCGGGACGAAGGCCTGCCCGACGATTACGTCCTGTCGCTCGCCGAGGATCCGGCCGGCGGTCTCTGGGTCGGCACCACCGAGGGGCTCGCCCATCTCACCGACGTCGAGGGCCGTACCCGCGTCGATCGGGTCTGGCGCCGCGCCGACGGCCTGTTCTCGAACCGCTGCTACTCGCTCGTCGTCGACGGCGTCGGTCGCCTCTGGGTGGCCCACGGCGAAGGGCTCTCGGTCTCCGACGGTGAGCGCTTCCGCGCCATCGGCGCCGACGCCGGCCTGCCGGCCGGCAGCGTCCGCAGCCTCGGATCGGCGCGCGACGGCGCGCTGCTGGCTGGCGGCTTCGGTCACGTCTCGCGAGTGCTCCCCGGGGCCGGGGCACCGCGCTTCGCCAGCTGGGGCCCGGAGTCCGGATTGGCGAACGTGCTGGTGCTCAATGCGCTCGAGCTCGACGCCGGGCGGCTGCTGCTCGGCACCAATCGCGGCGTGCTGGTCTTCGATCCGGCCGCGGCGCAGGGGCGGGGGGCGGTGCTCGCCCGTCTCGATCGCCGGGACGGCGCCGCCGGCTCGGAGGTGACCAACAGCGCGGCGCTCGCCCGGGATCGCGAGGGGCGCATCTGGGTCGGCTTCAAGGGCGGTCTGTCGAGCTTCCCGGCGCGGGTGCTCGAGCGGATCGCCGAGCCGCCGCCGGTGGCCATCGTCGGGCTGACCAGCGCGCGCGGTCGCACTTTCCGGCTGCCATTCACCGCCGTCGCCACCCGCCCGATCGGCTGGCTGGGGGACTCGCCGCCCGAGCTGCCTCCGGACGACGCCGCCGTGCGCGTCGAAGTCCGGGCGCTGGCCTTCGCCGACCGCGGCGACCTGCACTTCCAGATCCGACTGGAGGGTGCCGAGCAAGAGTGGCCGGAGCCGAGGCCGGAGCCGTTCCGGGACTTCAACAACCTCGCGCCCGGCGCATACGTCGTCGCCGCGCGCGCCGCGCGCGGCGGCTCCGCCTGGGGACCCGAGGCGCGGCAGCCGTTCGTGGTGCAGCCGGCCTGGTGGCAGCGCACGGCCTTTCGCGTCACGGCCGCGCTCGCCCTGGTCGGGGCCCTCGCCGCGATGGCGCGCTGGCGCTGGACGGTCGCGGGCCGGCGCACCCGGGCGCTCGAGCGCGAGATCGCCGAGCGCACCGACGATCTCGCACGCTACGCCCGGGCGCTCGCCGAGCACCTGCAGGCGGTCGACCGGGACAGCGCCCGCTCGCGCCGCGACGAGGTCGACCGGCGCGAGCTGTTCGCACGCACCAGCCACGAGTTGCGTACGCCGTTGACCGCGATCCTCGGCTTCTCCGAGCTGCTCGAGCGCGCGCTCGGCGAGCGCCTCGAAGGCCGGGAGCGTCGCTACCTCGCCAACGTCCGGGACGGCGGCGAGCAGCTGCTCCGCCTGGTCAACAATCTGCTCGACCAGATCAAGCTCGAGAGCGGGCGAATGGAGCTCCACCTCGAGGAGATCGAGCCGGCGCGGGTCGCCGAGAGCGTGGTGTCGCTGATGGAGGGCTTCGCGCTGCATCGCCGCGTCCGTCTCGAGACGCGGATCGAGAGCGAGCCGGCGACGGCGCGATCGGACGTCGCCAAGCTGCGCCAGATCCTGCTCAACCTGCTCTCGAACGCGGTGAAGTTCTCGCCGCCCGGGGAGGCCGTGTCGCTGACGGTGCGGGCGCTCGCCGAAGCCGACAGCGGCCTCGGGGCGCCGGGGTTCGAGATGGCGGTGATCGATCGCGGACCGGGGATCGACCCTTCGGAGCGCGAGTCGATCTTCGAGCCCTACCGCCAGCTCTCCGGCTCCGGCTCGGTCGCCGCCGGGACCGGCCTGGGGCTGCCGATCGCCCGGCAGCTGGTCGAGCTGCTCGGAGGGCGGCTCGAGCTGGAGTCGCAGACCGGTCGCGGCTCGACCTTCCGCGTCGTGCTCCCCCTCGATCCGCGACGCCGCGCCGCCGAGGCCGGGCCGGCGAAGGCGGCCGACACGCTCGAGGCGGCCCGCGTGCGAGTGCTGGTCGTCGAGCCCGATCGCCCTCGCTTCGCCGAGCTCGCTCGCCAGCTCGAGCGCGAGGACCTGCTCGCCGTGCGCGCCCAGGACGTCGAAGACGCCGCGCGCATGATCCCGGGACTGCACCCGGCCGCGCTGGCGGTGCGCTTCGACCCGACTCGACCTTCCGACTGGCCGCGCGTCGCGGCGGCCGCCGAGCTGGCCGCGCGCGCCGGCGTCGCGCTGTCGCTGCTCGCGGCCGACGACGAGGGGATGGGCTTCGCGGTTTCGCTCGACGCCGTCGTCGCCGCCTCGGACGTCGCCACCGGTGCCCGCGCGGCGCTCGCCTCGATCGGAACCGGGGAACGGCGGGCACGCTCGGTGCTGGTCGCCGCCGGCCGCGAGCTCGGCGGCGAGCTGGTCGCGGTGCTCGGCCGGCTCGGCGTCGAGGCCTTCCGGGTCGAGGGCGCGCGCGAGGTCCTCGACGCTTTCGAGGATTCGCCCGCCGACGCGTTGGCTCTCGACGTCGGCCATCTGGTGCGGCTGGCGCCGGAGGTCGGGGGTGGTCGCTCGAAGCCGGCGGTGGCGCTCGGACGGCCCAAGATCCTGCTCGCGGGCGGTTCGCCCGACGTGCTCGAGCTCGCCCGGCTGGCGGCGCGCCTGCGCGGCGAGGGGGGCGAGGCGGGGCGGGCGCTCGCCGGTTCGGCCCGGGCGCTGCTGCTGCGGCGCACCGAGCCGGAGCTTCGTTGGCTCTGAACGCCGCCAAGGCGCCCGAACGCTCAGCCGAGCAGCAAGTAGGCCAGCGCGACGATCGCGGTCGGCGTCAGCGCGGCGAGCGCCAGCCCGAGCGGTGAGATGGCGCCGTCGAAATAGCGCGAGAGCAGCGACTGGCCGGCGGGATTCGGCGCGTTGGCGATGACGGTCAGTCCACCGCCGGTGACCGCGCCCGCGACCACCGCGTACTTCAGCTCGTCGGTGAAGCTGGGCACCAGGGAAGCGAGGTAGGTGATCGCCGCGTTGTCGTTGAAGGCGGTCAGCACCACGGCGCCGAAGAACAGGGGCAGCTCGCCGAGACTGCCGAGCACCGGTGCGATCCACCATTGCTGGAGTGAGCCGTGAACGACGAGACCGCCCAGGAAGAAGCCGACCAGCAGGGGTGAGCGCAATGCGAGCGCATCCTGGTGGGGTGCCGTCGCCTGCAGGAACGCGAGGAAGAAGAGGAAGCCCCCGACGAACATCGCCGGGGTGTGAGCCGTCAGCACGGTCCAGGCGAGGAAGGCGAGGTGGATGCCGACGATCCACGCCGGAACCCGATCGTCGGCGGCCTCGGTGCTCCGGTCGGCGACGGCCTTGCGGCCGAGCTCGGCGAGCTCCGAACGGAACAGGATCGCGTAGGCGGCGGTCGAGATCAGGACGCCCACCGCGGCCTTCCAGCCGAACTCGGTCAGCATGTGCTCGAAACCCCACCCCCAGCGTCCGGCCACCATCAGCACCGGCGGCGCCGCGAAGTGGGTCAGCGTGCCGCCGACCGAGATGTTGACGAACAGCAGGCCGAGCGTGGCGTAGCGGAAGCGGCGGCTGGGTGCCAGGTCGAAGAACTTGCGCGCCAGCAGCAAGGCGCAGATCACCATCGCGGCCGGCTCGGTGATGAACGAGCCGAGCAGCGGACCGACGGTGAGGATCGACAGCCACCAGGCGCGGGGGGAGTCGCCGCCGGCGCGCGCCAGCAGCCCGATCGTCCGCTCCGCGAACTCGAGGACCGGTCGGGTCGAGGCGATCGCCATGATCACCACCACGAAGAGCGGCTCGGTGAAGTGGACCGAGGAGACGAAGCTCTCCACCGTGTTCCACCCCTTGCGCACGCCGATGACGGCGAGCAGAGGCACCACCCAGATTCCGAACACCGCCTCGATCTCACCGAGGAAGTGGAGCATCTCGGAGCGGAAGCTCTTGCGGTCGAGCGGCCATTCGTGCGGCTCGACCGTCCCGTCCCGGTCGTAGTCGGCGGGCGGTCGGTGCTCGAGCCGGTGCGCGTGGGCCGCGATCCGGGGCGCCACGAAGGTGTGGAGGATGGCGCCGAGGAACAGCAGCGAGGCGACGAGGTTGAGCGGCTCGGCCCGGATCCGGCTCCGGAGCACCTCGGCGAGTCCCAGCCCTTCCTCGCCGGCGTAGCTGTCGAGCGGCGGCGGGAAGGCCGGCGGGTCACTCTCGACCCCCGCCGCCGCGAGCGGCGTGGCGACCAACGCGAGCAGGATCAGGATGCGGGCGCAGACTCTCACCATCGGGCCTCCTCGGCCGCAGGACACCTTCGTTCAGCGTTCCGGAAAGACGACGACCCGGCGGAAGGGCTCGTCGCCGCGCGAGGTCGAGGTGAGGCCGGAGCGTTCCACGAGCTCGTGCTGCAGCCGACGCACGTAAGTCGCCTGCGGCGCCAGCTCGACCGCCCGGCCGCCGCCCAGCGCTTCGCGCACGGCGGTCTCGGCCTCGCGCAGCGCCGACTGCTGCTCGTCGATCACGTCCTCGACCTCGAACAGGCCGCGCAGGAACGACTCGATCTGGCCGGTCGTGCCGTTGCGCAGGACGTGGATCGGCTTGCCCTGCTCCTCGGCCGAGCGTAGCGCGCGTGGCAGGCGCCGCTCCTGTGACTTGAGGGTCAGGACGCAGTCGGCGTCGCCGATCCGATCGACCACCGAAGCCGGGATGCGCAGGTCGCGGATCGTGCGCTCGAGCCGGGGCGAGGAAACAGCGTAGGGGAGGATGCGCAGCTTGCGCCGGATCCCCCGGCCCGGCCGCGCCAGCGCTCCGGGCCACGCCGCAGCGGGTTCGGCTGTCTCGGCGGCGGCGACCACCGCCACCTGCCCGGAGCCGTCGCGGGTGCGCGTCTCCGGCCGCGGCGGCAGGCCGCGCAGCGAGCGGTCGACGACCTCAGCGAGGTCGCGGTGGACGACGAAGCGGTGTCGGTCCTGGATCTCGATCAGTGCGTCGAAGGTCGGTGGTGCCTTGCGCTCGAGCACGGTCTTCTGGGTGCCGCGCCGGCGGGCTTCGTCGTCGGAGAGTGTCACCGCGTGGATGCCGCCGACCAGGTCCGCGAGCGTCGGGTTGGTCATCAGGTTTTCGAGCGAGTTGCCGTGGGCGGTGGCGATCAGCTGGACGCCGCGCTCGGCGATGGTGCGCGCGGCGAGCGCCTCGGCCTGGGTTCCGATCTCGTCGATGACGATCACCTCGGGCATGTGGTTCTCGACCGCTTCGATCATCGTCGCATGCTGCTCGCCGGGCGACGGGACCTGCAGCCGGCGCGCGCGACCGATGCCCGGGTGCGGGATGTCGCCGTCGCCGCCGATCTCGTTCGAGGTGTCGACCACCACCACTCGCTTGCCGAGCTCGTCGGCGAGCACGCGAGCCGCCTCTCGCAGCAAGGTGGTCTTGCCGACGCCCGGCCGGCCGAGCAGCAGCGTCGAGTGGCCGCTCTCGATCACGTCGCGCACGATGTCGAAAGTGCCGGCGACCGCGCGGCCGGCGCGGCAGGTCAAGCCGACGATCTCGCCGCGTCGGTTGCGCAGAGCCGAAATGCGGTGGAGCGTGCGTTCGATGCCGGCGCGGTTGTCGGGTCCGAAGGCACCGACCCGCTCGACGGTGTGAGCGAGATCTTCGCGCGACAAGGGAGCGCCGCCCAGGGCGATCGTGGTGTCCTCGAAGCGGGCTTCGGGGAGGCGCCCGAGGTCGAGCACGACCTCGAGCAGCGACTCGAGCCTGCCGTGCGCCACGACCCGCTCGCGCAGCTCGGCCGGCAGCACGGCGAGCAGCTGGGCGAGGTCGTCGTTCGGGGTCGAAACGGCGGGCTCCTCCATCTCGAGCGGTGGCGGCGGGGCCGCCCGGGCATTCTGGCACAGCGCCGGCCGGAGTCTTGCGTATCATGGAGTCGATGACGGGCTCGATGACGCGCGGGCGGTTCCTCGCACCATGGCTGCTGCTGGCGGCCCTGACGCCGCTGGCGGCGTCGGCGTCGGTCTCGCCCCGCGACGAGACGCTGCGCTACCGGTGGCGGCTCGACGGGCTGCTCGGCGCGATCGCGGGCCTGTTCGTCCCGAGCGGCGGGGACGGCGAGCTGACCCTCGACCGGCTGCCCGGCGGCAACCTCCGCAGCGAGCTGACGATCACGGCGCCGGCGTCCGCCGGCGGCGACTACTTCCGCTACGGTGCCGAGTGGGAGCCCACGACGGGGACCACGGTGCGCGCCTGGTCGAGCCAGCTCTGGCGCGGCGAGCACAAGTCCAAGCGCGCCGAGATCGACGACGCCGGCATCATCGACGTCGCCACCGCGATCCACGCGTTGCGCCGCGACCCGCCGACCGGACCGCGCTCGCTCGAGATCTGGTCGGACGGCAAGCTCTACCCGGTGGTGGTGCTGCCGCGCGGGATGGTCGAGCGCGAGATCGACGGACGGCGCCTGCGCGCGCGGCACTACGCCGTGCGTCCGGTCGAGACTCCGGGACGCCGGCTCTGGAAGGGAGAGATGGACCTCTGGCTGGCCGACGACGCCGCGGCGACGCCGGTCGAGATCGTCGTGGCGCGCTCCTCGGCCCGGGTCCGGCTGCTGCTGGTCGAGCGCGTCGAGGCAGCGGGCTCCACGGCCCGCGAAGGAGAGCTCCCATGAGAGTTGATCGACGCCAGCTGCTCGGTTCGTTCGCCGCCGCCGCGGCAGGTACCTGGATCGCGACTCGGCTGGAGGCGGCCGAAGCGCCGGTGTCGGCGGCCTTCGCGCTGCCGCCGCTGCCGTGGCCGGCCGACGCTCTCGAGCCGCACCTCGACGCCGAGACGATGGCGATCCACCACGGCAAGCACCACGCCGCCTACGTCGCCAAGCTCAACGAGGCCGTTGCCGCGGCCCCGGAGCTCGCCGGCCGACCGGTGGAGCGGCTGCTCGCCGAGCTCGACCGGGTACCTGAGTCGGTGCGCGCGGCGGTGCGCAACCACGGCGGCGGCCACCACAACCACACCCTGTTCTGGAGCTCGCTCAAGCCGGGCGGCGCCGCTCCGGGGCCGGCCCTGCGCCGCGCCCTCGAGGGCGAGTTCGGCTCGATCGACGCGCTACTCGAGCAGATGACGGCGGCGGGGCTCGGGGTCTTCGGATCCGGCTGGGCCTGGCTGGTGGCCGGACCGGACGGTCGCCTGGCCGTGACCGCCACCCCCAATCAGGACTCCCCGCTCACCGCCGGGTCGACGCCGCTGCTCGGCGTCGACGTCTGGGAGCATGCCTATTACCTGCGCTACCAGAACCGGCGCGCGGAGTACCTGAAGGCCTGGGCGCGAGTGGTCGACTGGACGGCGGTCGAGGCGCGGATCCCGCTGCGCACGGATTGATCCCGGCGGATCATCCGTCCCGGCGGCCGACGCGTACCGAGGGCGTGGAGATCCTGCCGCCGTGACAGCATGCGCGCTCCGCGCCACCGACTTCCACGGAGCCGTCGGGCTCCGCGGCGCAGGGGTGGACTCGAATCCGATGACCGCCGAGGTCTCCGACGCCGAGCTGATCGGCCGCATCGCGACCGGCGATCGCGACGCCTTTCGCGACTTCTACGAGCGCTATGCCGCGCGGGTGCTCTCCTACGTCCGCCTGCTCGCGCGGGATCGCGAGGTCGCCGAAGACGTCGTCCAGGAAGTCTTCCTGTCGGTCTGGCGCAAGTCGGCGAGCTACCGGAGCGACCGCGGCGACGTCCCGGGCTGGCTCTACACGATCACGCGCAACAAGCTGGTCGACCTCTGGCGCCGCAAGGGGGGCGCGGTCGAGGATCCGGACTTCGATTTCGGCAAGCTCGAGGCCGCCGACCCGGGCGGCGACGGGCGGGTGGTGTCGATCGCCGTGCGCCGCGCGCTCGCGACCTTGAAGCGCGAGCAGCGCGAGGCGCTCGAGCTCGCCTACTTCGGTGGCCTGACCTACGAAGAGACCGCCGAGCGACTCGAGCTGCCGCTCGGCACCCTGAAATCCAGAATCCGTGCCGGCCTCGCGATCCTGCGCGAGCGGCTCTCCGAGTCATCCCACTGAGCTCTCCGTACCGAGGTCGCGCCGCCATGCAGCATCCCGCCGTCGAAACGCTCGTCGCCCACGCCTCCGGCCATCTCGATCCCGCGCTGCGCGTGGTCATCGAGGCCCATCTGGATCTGTGCGCGGCCTGCCGAGCCGAGCTCGCCGCGCTGGCCCAGCCGGGCGGTCGCCTGCTCGCCGAGTCGCCGACGCCGGCGGGGGGCCTTTCGGCCGCGCTCTGGACCCGTCTCGAGGCCCGATTGCCGGAGCTCCCGTCGGCGGATCCGGTGCCGGCCGAAGTGCCGCTGCCGCTCGCCGCCCGGCGCGAGCTGCCCGAGCTCGGGCGCCTGCGCTGGTGGCGGCCGATGCTGCGCGGCGCGCGCCTGGCGATCCTCTCGGACGACGCCGCGACCGGCATCCGCCTGGCCCTGGCCCACATGCCGGGGGGCAAGGTCTTCCCGCGTCACGAGCACCTCGGATTCGAGCACGCGGTGGTGCTCTCCGGCGGATACGAGGACGAGCGCGGCGAGTTCCTGGCCGGCGACTACGTGATCTACGAGCCGGGCTCCGCCCACGGGCCGCACACCCTCGACGGCGATGACTGCTGGATCCTCTTCCGGCTCGAGGGGATGGTGCGCTTCGCCGGCTGGCGGGGTGCCCTGCAGCGGCTCGCCGGCGGCGCCCGGACCGTCTGAGCGACGGTCGGACGCGCTCCTGCCGGGTGCTAAACTGGCCGGCGTGAAGGTCAAGCGCGCGGCCAAGTACGGCTTCTGCGCCGGCGTGCGCATCGCCGATCAGAAGGTCAAGAAGTTCGCGGCCCAGGGCAACTCCGGGCACATCCTCGGTCAGGTGGTCCACAACGAGCGGGTGGTCGAGGAGATGGACCGCCTCGGCGTCCACACCGTTCGCGAGCTCGGCGAGATCGCCGCGGGTACGGTGGTCTTCTCGGCCCACGGCGTGCCGCCGTCGTTCCACGAGAGCGCGCGCCGGCAGGGTCTGCGCATCCTCGACACGACCTGTCCCTTCGTCTACGACATCCACGACGAAGCCAGCCGCGCGCTGGCCGAGGGGGCGCACCTGGTCTTCATCGGCGACCCGCGCCATCGCGAAGTGGTCGGCTATACCCACGACCTCGAGCCCGGCAGCTTCCACGTGCTCGAGACGGTCGCCGAGGCGGAGAAGATCGACTGGAGTCGTTATCCGAAGGTCCGGATCTTCTATCAGACCACCTTGAACGCCGATGACTTCGAGGAGCTCGCACGGTTCATCGAAAGTCGCGTCGGGGAGGCCCGGCGGGCCGACACGATCTGCTACGCGACCAAGCAGAACCAGGAGGCGGCGCACGAGCTCGGTCGCGATCCCGAGGTCGACGTGCTGCTGGTCGTCGGCGGCACTCGCTCGGCCAATACCCGACACCTGTGGGAGATCTGCCGGCGCTACAAGCCGAGCTTCCTGATCCAGGGTGCCGCGGACCTCGACCCCGCCTGGTTCGCCGCAGCGCGCACGGTGGGGATCACCGCCGGCGCGTCGACTCCCGATTACGTCGTCGAAGAGGTCGAGCGCGCCGTCGCAGCGCTCGCCGCAGACGCCGTGCCGGCCCACTGAGCCGAGCCGTCGCGCATGACCTCCCCGCTCGAGCGGATCCGCGCCCTGGCGTCGCGCCGCCGCGCGCGGATCGTCCTGCCCGAGTCCTCCGATCCGCGCGTCCTCGCCGGTGCCGTTCGCGCGGCGGCGGCCGGCTATGCCCGGCCGATTCTGCTCGGCGAGCCCGACCGGATCCACGCCCGGCTCGCCTCGGCGGGGCTCTCCGAGGGCGGGCTCGAGCTGGTCGATCCGGCGGCGCCGGAGCTGGTCGCCGCGCGCGACCACCTGGCGGCGCGGCTCGCGGCGCGCGGGCTCGCGGCCGACGAGCTCGCCCGCCGCCGCGCCGACCCGTGCCATCTCGCCGCCGCCCTGGTCGGAAGCGGCTACGCCGACGGCGCCGTGATGGGGGCGGTGGCGACGACCGCGGAGACTCTGCGCGCCGCGCTCGCCGCGATCGGCCCGGCCCCCGGACTCTCGCTGGTGTCATCCTGTTTCCTGATCGCCCCGCCGGGCGCGGCCCCGCTGATCTACAGCGACGCGGCCGTCGTCCCCGACCCCGACCCCGCACAGCTCGCCGAGATCGCGATCGCCGCGGCCGCCTCCTGCCGGAGCCTGCTCGGCGAGGAGCCGCGGGTGGCGCTGCTGTCGTTCTCGACCCGGGGCAGCGCCGATCACCCGCGGGTCGCCAAGGTGCGGGCGGCGCGCGAAGAGCTGAGCCGGCGGCGGGTGGATTTCGAGTTCGACGGCGAGCTGCAGGCCGACGCGGCCCTGGTCCCCGAGGTGGCCGCCCGCAAGGCGCCGGGGAGCCGGGTGGCGGGCCGGGCGAACGTTCTGGTGTTTCCGGACCTCGACGCGGGTAACATCGCCTACAAGCTGACCGAGCGACTGGCCGGGGCGAGGGCGATCGGCCCTCTGCTCCAGGGTCTCGCCCGGCCGGTGCACGACCTGTCACGGGGCTGCTCGGCCGACGACGTCGCCGACGTCGTCGCGGTGGCCTCCGCTCAGGCCGGAGGGGGGGAGCCGGAATGAAGGTCCTGGTCATCGGCAGCGGCGGGCGCGAGCACGCGCTGTGCTGGAAGCTGCGGCAGAGTCCGCTGCTCACCGAGCTCTACTGCGCACCGGGCAACCCCGGCATCGCCGCCATCGCGGACTGCCTGCCGCGCGGCGCCGAGGAGGTCCACGCGCTCGCCGATTTCGCGGTCGAGCTCGGCATCGACCTGACCGTGGTCGGTCCCGAGCTGCCGCTGACGCTCGGGCTGGTCGACGAGTTCGAAAGCCGCAAGCTCAAGGTCTTCGGCCCGCGCCGCGCGGCGGCCGAGCTCGAGGGCTCCAAGGTCTTCGCCAAGGAGTTCATGGCGCGCCACGGCCTGCCGACCGCGGAGTTCGTGGTCGCGCGCGATCGCGCCGAGGCGGCCAACGCCGCCGATCGCTTCGGTCTGCCGGTGGTGCTCAAGGCCGACGGGCTCGCCGCCGGCAAGGGGGTGGTGGTCGCGACCAGCGCCGAAGAGATCGAACATGCGCTCACGCTGTTCTTCGACGAGCGCCGCTTCGGCGTCGCCGGCGACACGGTGGTGGTCGAGCGTTTCCTCGCCGGCGAGGAGGTGTCGTTCCTGGCGCTCGCCGACGGCGAGCGGCTGCTGCCGTTCGCCACCGCGCGCGACTACAAGCGGCTGCTCGACGACGACCGCGGACCGAACACCGGCGGCATGGGAGCTCATTCGCCCTCGGGGCTGTTGCCGTCGGCGCAGGCGGCGGAGGTCCTGGAGCGAGTCATGCGGCCGGCGCTCGCCGGGCTGGCCGCCGAGAACCGCCGCTTCCGCGGTGTGCTCTACGCCGGCCTGATGCTCACCGCCGACGGCCCGAAGGTGCTCGAGTTCAACGTCCGCTTCGGCGATCCCGAGGCCCAGGCGCTGCTGCTGCGGCTCGAGGACGACCTGTTGCCGCTGCTGGCGGCCGGGGCGGCGGGCAGCTTCCCGGTCTCTCGGCTCCATTTCCGCAAAGAGGCTTCCGCGGTGGTCGTGCTCGCCGGCGAAGGGTACCCGGACAAACCGGTCCGAGGCACGCCGATCGACGGTCTCGCCGCCGCCGAGGCCGTACCCGGTGCCGTCGTCTTCCACGCCGGTACGGCGCTCGTCGACGACCGGGTGGTCACCGCCGGCGGGCGGGTGCTCAACGTCGGCGCCACCGGACCCGATCTCGCCACCGCCCTGCGTACCGCCTACACGGCCGCCGCGCAAGTCCAGTTCCCGGGCCGTCAGATGCGCTCGGACATCGGCCGCGCCTTCGTCGAGCGCGCGGCGGCGACCGTCGAGACCGGCAGCTTCAACCTCAAGGAGCTGCGCGCGGCGATCGAGCGGGACCGCCCCACCGAGTAGGCGCGACAGCAGGCCGCCTGGTTGTTGACCGGCCCCGGAGGCGCCGCCATAATGGCGTCAGCGTCGGCGCGCAGGCGACGAGGAGCGGACGGCCCCACGGACGCGGGTCCGAGCGGGAGGGGCCTTCCTCTCTGGTATCGATCCTGCAGTGCCCGTCGCGACGAAGACGCCCATGGCTTGCGGAGGCTGCGCTTTCAAGGGGATGTCGACGGCGGTCGAGACCGCCTTCGTCGGCGTCCGTTTCGGCGAGGAGACCAACCTGACGCTCTGCGCCAGCGGCGGGACCCTGTTCGCCTGTGGCGAGCGGGTGATCGTCGAGGTCGATGGCGAGCCGGCTCTCGGTCGGGTCGAGAAGTCGCCGATGCCGGTGTTCAAGCCCTGCCAGAAATCGAGCGCCAAGAAGATCGTGCGCGCGGCCAACGACGAGGATCTCTCGGCGCAGGAGCGCAAGCTCCAACGCGATCAGTCGGCGAAGCTCTTCGTCCAGGAGCGGGCGCGTTCGCTCCAGCTCGACATGAAAGTCGCCCGCGTCGCCTTCGCGCTCTCGGGCAAGAAGGCCGACGTCTACTTCAGCGCCGAGCACCGGGTCGACTTCCGTCAACTGGTGCGCGAGACGGCGCAGCGGTTCGGAGCGCGCATCCACATGGTCCAGCTCGGGGCGCGCGACGAGGCGCGGCTGACCGGCGGGATCGGAGTCTGCGGCCGCACGTTGTGCTGTTCGACCTGGCTCAAGGAGTTCCGGCCGATCTCGATCCAGATGGCGAAACGGCAGAACCTGTCGCTCAATCCTTCGAAGATCTCGGGCCAGTGCGGGCGGCTGCTCTGCTGCCTCGCCTACGAAGACGACCAGTACGCATCCGGGCGCAAGCCCCGTGACAAGGCCGCGCCCGCGGCGGAGGCTTCATGAGCAACCGCAAGCTGATCCGCCCCGATCTCGGGGAGCCGCGCAAGTCCGACGCGCCGCGGGCCGTGCGCCGCAAGGCCTCGCCGCCCGAGCAGACCAACGCCGAGGAGTTCTACTACCTCAAGCAGATGCAGGCGCGCACGCCGATGATCCTGCGCCTGGTCAACGGCGAGGAGATGCGCGGCTGGGTGGAGTGGTACGACAAGGGAGCGATCAAGTTCAACCGCCCCGACGCCCCCAACCTGCTGATTCCCAAGACCTCGATCCTCTACCTGTTCAAGGAGGAGGAGCTGCGCCGCCAGCCGCGCCGCAAGGCCTCCAGCGGCGTACCCGGCCAGGCCGGCCCGCGCCCGGTCGAGCCCGAGGACGACGACGCTCCGTCGAGCGAGAGCGAAGACTGACGAATCCCGTCGCGCGCCGCCGATGACCCGGGTGCTGGCGCTGACCGCAGGGGACCCCGCGGGGATCGGACCGGAGATCGCCCTGGCCGCGCTCGCGGCCGGGTGTCCGGAAGGGGTCGTTCCCCTGCTGATCGGGGAGCGCGCCGCCTTCGAGGCGGTGCGAGCGCTGGTACCGGAGTTTCCCTGGGAGCGGCTGAGCGAGGTCTCCTCCCCCGACCGCGCCGCGCTCGAAGCGTTGTCCGGCCGCGTCGCCTTGCTCGATCCCGTCGCGGAGTCGCGGCCGATCCGCTTCGGCGACTCGGGCCCGGCCGACGCGCGCGCCGCGATGGCCGCGCTCGATGCGGCGGTCACCCTCGCCCAGCGCGGCATCGTCGACGCCGTCGTCACTGCACCGATCGCCAAGGGGTCGATCGCCCGCCACGTGCTGCCGGGATTCGTCGGCCACACCGACTACCTCGCCACCGCTTGCGGGCTCGAGCGCTACGGCCGCGACTACCTCATGGCCTTCCTGGCGCCGGAGCTCCAGGTGGCGCTGCTCTCGGTCCACGTGCCGCTCGTCCGCGCGATCGCGATGGCGACCGAGGAGGCGGTCGGCGACGCGCTCGCCTGCCTCGACCGCCACGCCGGCGGCCGCATCGCGCTCGCCGGTCTGAACCCGCACGCCGGCGAAGGCGGCCTGCTCGGCGAGGAGGACGACCGCGACCTCGCGCCGGCGGTCGACGCGGCCCGCGCGCGCGGCATCGACGTGCACGGCCCCGAGAGCGCCGACTCGCTGTTCGCGCGCGCCCGTCGCGGCGAGTTCGACTGGGTGCTCGCGCTCTACCACGACCAGGGGCTGATCGCGGTCAAGACCGCGAGCTTCGGCGCCGCGACCAACTGGACCCTGGGCCTGCCGTTCCTGCGCACCTCGGTCGACCACGGCACCGCGTTCCACCTCGCCGGCACCGGCCGCGCCGACGCCGCCCCGATGCGCGCCGTGCTCGCGACCACGCTCGCCCTGCTCGACGGCCACCTGCCGCGACGGCGGCCACCGGCAGCCTGAGTGGCCGCGGCTCAGGCGCGGCCGGTCGAGCCGAAGCCGCCGTCGCCGCGGGGGGTGTCGTCGACGCGGTCGACGGAATCGAAGACGGCGCGACCGACCGGAGCGAGGATCAACTGGGCGATGCGGTCGCCGCGGGCGATGCGGACCGGACGGTCGCCCAGGTTGGCGAGCAGCACGCCGACTTCGCCGCGGTAGTCGCTGTCGATCGTCCCTGGCGCGTTGGGCAGCGCCAGGCCGTGACGCAGGGCGAGGCCGCTGCGCGCACGCACCTGACCCTCCCATCCGGACGGAATGGCGAGACGCAGCCCGGTCGGGATCACCTTGCGCGCCCCGGGCGCGAGCCAGACCTCGTCGGCGACCGCCGCTCGCAGGTCGACGCCGGCCGCTCCGTCGGTGGCATAGGATGGCAGCTCCAGACCGGCGGCGTGCGGCAGACGCTCGACCCGGACGACGAGCATCGCCTCCGGCGCCGCGGTCACGGCCGGCCGGGGCGCGGTCTCGGCCCGGAGTTCGGATTGCCGCGTGGGGTCTGTGGGGGCTCGCCGCCCGGGGTGGGCGGAGCCGAGCCCGGAGGCGGGTAGCGGAACGGCCGGCCGAGAGTGAGCGCGTTGGTGCGCGGCGGCAGGCCAGTCGGCCCGGGCTTGGCGATCGAGTTCTGCAGCATCTCGACCGTGAACTCCCACTCGCCGTGGTCGTCGCTCTCGAACAGCGTCTGGAATGCTCCCCCGGAGACCCGGCACTTGACGCCGTGGATCGGTCCGAGCACGGGGCGGCCGCCGCCGGGCGGCGGCGGCTGCTGGGGCAGCTGGTCGGGCTTACCGTCGCCGTCGAGGTCGATCGGCGCGATCGGCTGTCCGGTACGACTGTCGAGCGCGATCAGGCCGGCACCGGGCAGCTCGACGATCACCGCCCAGCCGTTGTCGCCGGCGATCGGATCGTCCCAGAGCTGGCGGATCGAGCGCGGCTCGACCTCGATCAGCTCCTCGAGCCGGTTGGGCAGGCGCCCGAACCGGGTCTGGAAGACGCGGATCGCCTCGGCGTACTGAAAACCGCGGGCGATCAGCTCCTCCTCCTTCTCGCGCCGGATCTTCGTGCTCCACAGCGGCAGGGCGGCCGCGACCATCACGCTCATCACCGTGACGATCATCACCAGGGCGACGAGGGTGACGCCGCGCTCGCTCTCACCACTCCGCATACGGGGTTCCGTCGAGCGCGATCATCGGCGAGGCCGAGCGGACGTCGACGACCCCCGGACCGACCGGCTCGTCCGGACCCGGCTCCGGACCGGGTTCCGCCTCGCCGCCCTCGCCCTCCTCCTCGAAGATCAGAGTCCAGGTCTCTGCGCTTCCGGTGAACGGATCGTACGGCACGGCGCGCAGGTACTCCTCCTCGACGAGCGCGTCGAGCGACTCCGGGTAGTGCCCCTTGTCGCCGTAGTAGGCGTCGATCACCTCGCGCAGCGTGTGGAGGTTGGTCTTGAGGACCGCCTCCTTGGCGCGTGTCGGCATCTTGGTGAGCGCGGGCATGACGATCGCGGCGAGGATGCCGATCATCGCCACCACCACGATCAGCTCGAGCAGGGTGAATCCGCGTTCTTTCGATCGCACCGTCACCACTCCGAGTAGGGTACCCCGTCGAGGCCGAAGCCGTCGGCGAGCGAGTAGACGTCGAACACGTTCTCTCCGCCCCACGACGTCGAGTCGGGCTCGTCCGAAGTGCTGCGCAGGCCCCATTCCGCCTCGCCGGTCATCGGATCGACCGGAATCCGACGCAGGAAACGGATCTGCTTGTCGACCTGCCCGACGACGTCGATCGGCTCGATCAGGACTTCGAGCTCCGACGGATAGCCATCGGTGCCGAAGTCGACCGGCAGCAGCCCGGCGTCGGTGTAGCGCTTGAACTCGTCGATCGAGGCACGCATTTCGCGCAGCGCCGAGCGCAGCTCCATCTCCTTGAGCCGCAGGCGGGTGTACTTGGCGAGCGGGAACGCCGCGCCGGCGATGATCACGAGCACGGCGCAGACGACGACCAGCTCGACCAGGGTGTAGCCGCGCGCGCGTCTCATCCGACCGACCTATGGCTCCTCTGTGGCCGCCGCACGGACTTCGATCGCCGCGCGGCCGGTCTCGACGCCGGCGACCGGCGAGAGCGCGGCGGTCATCACCCGGTGTGCGCTGTAGGCGAGCTCGGCGCTGCCCTCGCCGAGCGCGAGGAAGATCACCCGCGCGAGCTGGCCGCGGCCCGCCACCGGAGCGCGTCCGGGGTGCCGGCTGGCGCCGAGCACGATCTCGCCCGGCGTCGACAGGTCCGCCACGACGTCGGCGGCATCGGAGCCGCCGAGGAAGTCGCCGGCCTCGACCGCTTCGACCTCGAGCAGCAGCGGATCGTAAGCGAGCGTCGCCGGCAGGTGGGCGATCGGCACTCGCGCATCGACCTCGAGAGAGACCTCGAAGCGGTCTCCCGCGCGCACGCTGACGACCGACGGCGCCAGGCCGAGCGCGACGTCGGGGGCGCCGGAGAAGGAGCCGGCGCCGAAGCCGGCGGTGGTCGGGATGACGGCGATCTCCTCCCCCACGCCGCCGCCGAACGAGCCTCCGGACGGAGCTCGGGAGACGTCGACCTCGGGCGGTTCCGGCTTGAACTCGGTGGGTTCCTGGGGCGCGGTCGAGCGGAAGGGATCGCTCGGCCCGGTCGCCGGAGTCAGCCCCGACGGCGAGGGCGTCACCTCCTGCTGGCGCAGCCCCGGCGGCAGCTGCTCGATCTGCTGCCGGATCTTCTCCTCGAGGATCTCCTGGCTCTCCTCGGGCTGGTCGAACGGCCCCTCGGCCTCGGACTCGATCCGCGGGCTCCCGCCGCGGAAGGTCAGGTTCGACTCGGTGCCCACCCAGATCGGCGCGAGATCGGCCGAGGTGACGTCCGGAGTGCGGATGATGTGCGGCGTCAGGGTCAGCATGACGTCGGTGCGCTTGATGTCGACGGTGGTCTTGCCGAACAGGCGACCGAGCACCGGGATGTCCGAGAGTCCGGGCAGACCGGTCTCGGAGTTGGTTTCGTCGCTGCGGATCAGGCCGGCGAGGAAGTTGGTCTCGCCGTCCTTCAGCCGGATCGTCGACTCGATCGTGCGGGTCCCGATGATCGGCTGGCGCTGGCCGCCGCCGGCGTCCTGGAAACCGGTGATCTGCGACACCTCGATCTTCAGCTTGAGGGTGATCTCCTTGTTGTGGTGGACGCGCGGCTCGATGTCGATGCGGATGCCGACGTCCTGGTACTGGAACGAGGTGATCGGAATGATGTTGCCGTTCGAAGTCTGCTGGGTGTTGAAGGTGGTGACCGGGATCGGCACGCGGTCGCCGATGTGCAGGTTCGCCTTCTCCCCTTCGGTGATGCGCACCTGCGGCTTCGCCAGCAGCTGGGCGTCCGAGTTGGTCTTGACGAAGTCGTAGATCAGGCTCGGAATCGTCAGCGACCAGCTGCTCTGGTTGAGGAATCGCAGATCACGCAGGCGGATCGGCACGTCCTCTCCGAGGTCCAGCGTCTGGGTGATCTGGTTCGACGACAGCGAAACGCCGATGTCGCGCAGTTTCGAGGTGTTGACCTGGATCAGCTCGACGTCGATCACCACCTCGGACTTCGACTTGTCGATCCCCTCGATCAGCCGCTGCGCGATGCGCACCTTGTCGACGGTGTCGCGGATGGTCACGGCGTTCAGCTGCTCGTTGGGCGAGACGTTGCGCGAGCCGATCAGGCTGCGCAGCAGCTGGACGACGTCCTTGACCTCGGCGTTCGACAGGAAGAAGGTCTGGATGACCAGGTCCTCGTAGGTCTTGCGGTTCTGCGGATTGTCCTGGGCGACCAGGATGGTGTGCTCGTCGATCACCTTGTAGAAGTGACCGGCGGTGCGCATGAGCGTCTCGAGCGCGGTCTGAGCGGTGACGTCGCGCAGCTCGATGGCGAGCTCCTGGTCGCGCAGCTGCGGGTCGAACAGGATATTGATGCCGAAAGCGCCGCCCAGGGCCTGGTAGATCGCGAACAGCGATTGCGGCTGCGGGAAGACCAGCGAGATCGGCTGCCGCGAGCGCGGATTGAGCATCGGCGGCTGCGGCGGCGCCTCGCGCGCCTGGCGCTTGAGCTCGTCGAGGGTGGGGGTCGGCACCCCGGTGCCGGCGAGCGCGATCTCGACCGCGAGGCGCGCCTTGTCGAGCTCGACCTGGGCGTACTGGTTGGTCGGGTCGAGCTGGACCGCCTGCTGGAACTCGAGCACGGCGCGCTCGGGCACGCCGGCCTCGACGAAGCGGCGGCCGGCGGCGAAGTGGGCCTGCGAGGCTCGCAGCTTCGCTCGCAGCAGCGCCGAGCGCCAGCGGACGTTGCCCGGCTGACGCTCGGTGAGGTCCATGTACTGGACGACCGCCTCGTCCCAGTCCTCGCGTGCCTCGGCGAGCGACGCGGCGCGCTGCGTGCGGTAGCTCGCGCAGCCGGACGCCAGGGCGACCAGCGTCGCCAGCGCCAGGAGGCGGGTCGTTCTCGAGCGTGGCCTCATCTTGCGGGACTCCTCGGGAGACATCATGGCGAAATCCCCAGCCGCCGCGGCGGCTCGTCGGGGAAGCCGACGAAGCGAAGGTCGACCGACTCGTAGCCGATCTTGTCGACGATGAACTTGCCCTGCAGCGTCTGCCCCTCGCGGGCGTTGAGCACTCCGTCGCCGCCCGCGGGGTCCTGGAACACCGCGATCCGACGGTCGCGCGGTCCGAAGCTGCCGAGGTAGAGCAGCGTCACCTCGGGCGGGCGCGGGATCGCGGCCTCGCGCGCGGCGCGCTCGGCGGCCTCGCGGGCGAGCTGCTCGCGTTCCTCGCGCGCCCGCCGCTGCGCCTCGAGCTCCTCCGGCGTCGGCGGTGGCGGCGGTGGCGGCGCGAGCGGCTGGTAGCGGAACGGATCGCGGCCGACCTCGAGCTCGGCCGGGGCGTCGGGCGCCAGGCGGTCGGTGCGCACCACCACGAGCTCGGTCGGCGCCACGGCGGCGCCGCCGCGGGCGCGGGTCGCCCGCGCCGCGCGCACCGCCGGAGCGTCCCCCATGCCACCCTCGCGCGCCAGCCGCCAGAGCGTGCGGACGCCGAACAGCGCGCCGAGGACGGCGAAGAGGGCGAGCAACCGCCGTTCGCGCGGCGAGAGCTTCACGGATCGTCCTCCTCGTACGGCGGCACTTCGATCGGCGGTACCTCGAACGACGGGACCTCGATCGGCGGGACCTCGGCGGCGGTCGCCCCGGCCGTCGTCGCTTCCGGGCGCGGCCCGGTCGCCGCGCCGTCGATCTCGCCCTCGACGAACAGCGTCGAGAGGCGCAGCGAGATGCCGAGGCGCCCGGCGTCACGCTCGCTGACCCCGATGTCGTCGACAGTGACGAAGCTCGGCGTCAGCTCGAGCAGGTGCAGAAAGGTCCGCAGGTCGGCGTAGCTGCCGTCGACCGAGAAGTCGACCGAGCGCCGCGTCAGGCCGAAATCGGAGAAGGTCTCCTCCGGGTAGCGGATCGACGACGGCGCCAGACCGGATCGCGTGGCGAGATCCTTGACCTCGCGCACCATCGCGGTCAGCCGCAGGCGTTCGCTCGAGAAGACCTCGCGGCGCAGCCGCTCGATCCTCTCCCGGTTCTCGGTGGCGATGATCCAGAGCCGCTCGCGTTCGGCCAGGCGCGCGGTGACCTCGGCACTCTCCGCGCGGGCCCGGGAGAGTCGGCTCTCGAGGTCGGCGGCACGCAGCTTCGCTCCGCTGCCGAAAGCCGACAGCCAGGCGAGGTTCAGCACGATCGCAGCGAGCGGCACCGCCCAGTAGAGCGGCCGGCGACGGAACGGTCGCAACCAGGAGGCGGTCATGGCGCCGCAGCATCCGCGACCGGCAGGTCGGGGCGATAGACCACCGACAGATCGAAGGAGAGCTCGCCCGAGCTCGAGCGGTTCTCGCTCGAAAGATCGGGTTCGCGGAACTCGGGATGGGCGAAGAGCCGGTCGACGAATTCGAGCAGGGCCTCGTCGTCCTCGGCGCGGCCCCGGATCCGCAGCTGGACGTCTCGCTCCTCGAGCGGCGCGCTCGCGGCGCGCCGGGAGCGCACGTTCCGGCGTGTCGTCGTCCCCTCCTCGCGCTTCGGCGTCAGCTGGTCGAGTCGCACGCCCGGTGGCATGGCTTCGACCATGTCGTCGAGGAGCCGGTTCCAGGAGAACATCCGCTCGTCGATGCGCTCGTTGAGGAACGCGGCCACCTCGTTGGCGCGGGCGAGGTCGACGGCGCCGAGGTCGTCCTCGAGCGTCGCGATCCGTTCGCGCGCCTGGGTGGACTCGTGGGTGAGTCGTTGGAGCTCGAGCGCGCGCTCGGCGGCGCCGTGGCCGGTTCGCCACCAGGTCCCGACGTTCCAGGCGGTCAGGGCGAGCGCGGCGACGGTCAGCACGAGACCGAGACGGCGCGCCGGCCGGGAGTTCTCGAAGGGCTCCCGGGCCAGATTGGGCGCCTGCCAGGTCACGCCGCGACCTCCCGACAGGCGGCGCCGACCAGCGGCGCGTACTCCTCGACGCCCGCCGGCGGCGCCGCGGCGAGCGGCAGGTGCTCGGTGGCGAGCGCGGCCACCGGGTGCTCGAGCCCATCCTCGAGCACCCGGGTCCAGAACGGCGCCACCGCCGCCGGCGCCGCGAGCAGTGCGGCGGAGAGGCGCTCGCCGGCCAGCCTCTCCGCGAGAAAGGTGCGCGTCAGGCGCAGCTCGGCGGCCAGCAGGCGCTCGCGGTCCGGGTCCGAGAGCCCTTCGGTGAAGCCCTTCTGGCGCCACGCGACCGGCGCGCCGTCGCGCGCGAAGACCAACGTGAACCCCTCGGGCTCCACCGAAGCGACGGCGGCGAGCCCGGGCAGGCGCCCGCCGATCGCCAGCGCGTCGAGCCGGGCCAACGTGGCGCCGACGATCTGGCCGAGCCGGACGCCCGCCGCCGCGAACGCCTTCTCGAGCGCGGCACAGACCCCTTCGGAGGCGAGCAGCGCGAGGACGCGCAGCGCCTCTTCCTGCCCGGCGAGCTTCTCGATCGGCGCCGCCGAGAGGCGCAGCTCCTCGATCCGGAACGGCACCATCCGGCGCAGCCGGAAACGCAGCACCTCGAGCCGGGTCGCGGCGTCTTCCGGCAGCTCGCCGAGCTCGAGCGTCATGCCGCGGGCCCAGGCGTCGGGCAGGACCAGGGAGGCGCGCGGATGCCGGCCGCCGACGCGGTCGACCAGGGCCCGGGCGGCGCTCTCGAGTGCCGCGCTGTCGCCGACGGGTCCGCCCAGGGCCGCGGTTCCGAAGACCCCTTCCGGCAGGGGCACGGTCGCCCACGCCAGCGGCTCGAGCCCCGCCGAGGAGCGCCGGAAGGTGGCCATGCGCAGCTCGCGCCGGCCCGCCGCGATGGCGACCGGCGGCACCGGCGTCGGTGCGATGCCGAGCGCGCGCCTAATCCACGAAGGTGAACCGATTGATCTCACGCAGGGTGGTCATTCCGAGCAGCGCCTTCTCGAGCGCCGTTTCGCGCAGGAAGCGCATGCCCTCCTCCTTGGCCGCGCGCCGGATCTCCGAGCCCGGCCGGCGGTCGAGGATCAGCTCGCGGATGCGATCGGACAGGTCGAGCAGCTCGGAGACCGCGATCCGTCCGAGGAAGCCGGTGCCGTTGCACTCCAGGCACCCGGCGCCCTCGTGGAAGACGTGGTCTCCGTAGACCGCGGGAGACAGCCCGGACTCCTCGAGCAGCTGCTCCCCGGCCTGCACCGGCCGCCGGCAGTGAGGGCAGATCCGGCGCACCAGCCGCTGCGCGAGCACGCAGTTGAGCGCCGAGACGAAATTGTAGAGATCGACCTTCATGTTGAGGAAACGGCCGAGCACGTCGATGACGTTGTTGGCGTGCACGGTGGTGAACACGAGGTGGCCGGTCAGCGCCGACTGGATGGCGATCGACGCCGTCTCCTCGTCGCGGATCTCGCCGACCATGATCTTGTCCGGATCGTGGCGCAGGATCGAGCGCAGCCCGCGCGCGAAGGTCAGCCCCTTCTTCTCGTTGACCGGAATCTGGGTGATCCCCTTCAGCTGATACTCGACCGGGTCCTCGATGGTGATGATCTTGTCCTCGGGCGACTGGATCTCGGAGAGCGCGGCGTAGAGCGTGGTCGTCTTGCCGCTGCCGGTCGGGCCGGTGACGAGGACCATGCCGTAGGGCTCGCGGATCGCCTTGCGCAGCTTCTTCAGCGTGTCGTCGTCGAAACCGAGCACGTCGAGGCGCAGGTTCTTGAACTCGGCCGACAGCGACTCCTTGTCGAGGATGCGGATGACGCAGTCCTCGCCGTGCACGGTCGGCAGGATCGAAACGCGGAAGTCGATGGTGCGCCCGCGCAGACGCAACTTGAAGCGGCCGTCCTGCGGGATCCGCTTCTCGGCGATGTCGAGCTCGGACATCACCTTCAAGCGGCTGATGATGGTCAGGTGGTGGCGTTTGTCGATCGGCTCCATCGCCTGGTAGAGGACGCCGTCGATGCGGTACTTGACCAGCACCTCGTTGTCGCGGGTCTCGATGTGAATGTCCGAGGCGCGGCGCTGGATGGCGTTGAGCAGGGTCGAGTCGACCAGCTTGATGATCGGCGAGGCGTCGGCCGTGATGCGGTCGAGCGAGAGGACCTCCTCGCCCTGCTCGTCCTCCTGCACCAGCTGGATGCGGAAGTCCTCGGTCGCCTGGTCGAGGACGCGCTGGGTCGATTCCGACTTCTGCAGGATCTCGTCGACCGCCGAAGCCGCCGCGACGCGGATCTCGAGCGGCGAGCCGAGAAGCAGCTCGAGCTCGTCGATGCCGGCGACGTCGGTCGGGTCCTTCAAGGCCACCACCAGCCGACCGGGCAGGCGCTCGATCGGCACGAAGCCGTAGCGCAGCATCAGGTCGAACGGGATCGAGTGGAACAGGTCGGTGTCGAGCCGCGTGCTGGCGAGATCGACGAAATCGAGCCCGTGGGCGCGAGCGAAGGCCTCGGCGGAGGCGCGCTCCGCGGCCGCGGAGCGCGCGGCATCGGCCGGGGAGTGGAGGTCGAGGCGTTCCATCGGTCGCGATCCTATCGGTCGCCGCTCTAGCGGACCTGACCCAGGGCCGAGAAGATCGGCAGGTAGACCGAGGCGAGGATCAGCGCCACCAGGCCGCCGACCACGATCAGCATGATCGGCTCGATCAGCGAAAGGAAGCGCTGCATGCGGGTCTCGACCTCCTCGTCGAAGAACTCGGAGACGTTCGAGAGCATCTGGTCGAGCGACCCGGTGGCCTCGCCGACCTCGACCATGTCGACCGCGAGCTCCGGGACGACGCCGGTCTCGGCGAGCGCGGTGTGCAACGCCTGGCCCTCGCGCACGCGCGGGATCGAGGGCTGGAGCCGGTCGCGGATCCAGCTGTTGCCGACCGAGCGAGTCGAGATCTCGAGCGCCGGCACCAGCGGCAGGCCGCCGGCGAGCAGGGTCGCGAGCGACCGGCAGTACTCCGAGACCGAGAACCGGTGCAGGACCACGCCCAGGAACGGCAAGCGCAGGCGGAAGTGATCGAGGCTGCGGCGCCCGTTGTCGGTGCGAGCCCAGCTGCGCAGGGCGAGGATCGCCGCGACCAGGCCGGCCACGATCAGCAGGATCTGCTCGCGCAGGAAGCGCGAGATCCCCATGGTGATCTCGGTGAGCGCCGGCATGTCCTGGATCTCCATGTCGCCGTAGAACTTCTCGAACTGGGGCAGGACGTAGAGGGTCATCACCGCCAGCAGGATGGTCGAAACGCCGATCAGGAAGATCGGATAGACGAGCGCCGAATAGACCTTCTTGCGCGCGTCGAGCAGCAGCCGCAGGTACCGGATGAACCGCCGCAGGACCGCCTCCAGCTCGCCGGTGCGCTCGCCGGCCTTCAGGCTCGAGGCAAACAACGGCGGAAACAGGTCGCCGTGCTCGTCGAACGCCTCGGAGAGCTCCGAGCCCGCTTTGACCCGCTCGCGCACCTGCTCGAGCACCGCGCGGAAGCGGCTGTCGCGCTGGCGCGAGGCGAGCATCTGGAGCGCCTGCAGCAGGGGCAGGCCGGCCTTGAGCAGCGCCGCGAGCTCCTGGCTGAAGACCAGCAGGTGCGGGAGCTGGATCTTGCGCCTCCCGAGCAGCCCGAGCGCCGGCCGCAGCAGGCCGGACTTGCCGCGCTCGAGCCCGAGCAGCGCGAGCCCCTCGCGCTCGAGCTCGGCGCGCAGGGCGCTCTCGTCGGGCGCGGAGCGACGCTCGCGCCGGACCTGGCCGTCGGGGGTGCCGACGTGACAGACGAACTCCATCAGCGGCTCTGGCTCAGCGCTCTTTCGCGGTCGAGGGGACCCGGTCGGGGGTGGGGTTCGGCACGGGCAAGTCCTTGAAAGACCACATTATACTGGCCGCGACCCGCATGTGGTGGCTCTATCAGGCGCTCGTCGCCCTCGCGCTCGTCGGAGCCGGACCGATCCTGCTCGCCCGGCGCGGACGGCACTACCTCGCGACGCTGCCGGGGCGGCTCGGGCGTCCCGCGCCGGCGCCGGAGGCCGAAGTCGTGGGCGGCGGGTGCGGCGGTCTCTGGATCCATGCCGTTTCGGTCGGTGAAGTGGCCGTCGCGGCGACTCTTGCAAGAGCCCTTCCCGCCGAGCTGCCGCTGGTCGTGACCACGATCACGCCGACCGGTCAGGAGCGGGCCCGGGCGCTGTTCGGCGGGCGCGCGGCGGTCGCCTACCACCCCTTCGAGCTCGGCTTCGCGCTCGAGCGCTTCCTCGGACGCTACGCGCCGCGGGCTTTGGTCCTCTGTGAGGGAGACCTCTGGCCGCTCGCGCTGGCCGCGGTTCGCCGGCGCGGCCTGCCGGTCGCCGTGGTCAACGGCCGGATCTCGGACCGGACCTTCCCCCGGTTGCGGCGCTGGCGATCGCTGGTCGGCCGACTGCTGCTCGACCGGGTCGACCGCTTCGGCGCGCAGACCGCGGCCGACCGCGACCGCCTCGTGGCGTTGGGGGTCCCCGCCGAGCGGGTCACGGTGACCGGCAACCTGAAGTTCGAGGCGCCGCCGCCCCCCGAGCGCCCCGAGCTCGTGCTCCGGGTGCGCGCGCTCGCCGCGGGCCGGCCGGTGCTGGTCGCGGGTTCGACCATGGCCGGCGAGGAGTCCGCGGTGCTCGAGGCCTTCGCGGCGGCCGGAGGGGGCGAAAGGGCGCTGCTGATCGTGGCGCCGCGCCATCCCGAGCGATTCGCGCCGGTCTTCGAGCTCGCCGCCGGGCGCTTCCCGGACGCCGTCCGGAGGAGCGCCGCGCCGGTCGCGGGCGAGCGGCCCGCGATCGTGCTGCTCGACACCCTGGGGGAGCTCGCGGCGCTCTACCGCGAGGCGAGCGGCGCCTTCGTCGGAGGCACGCTCGTGCCGACCGGCGGCCACAACCCGATCGAGGCGGCGCGCTGCGCGGTGCCGGTCGCGGTCGGGCCGTCGATGGAGAACTTCCGGGAGATCGCCACGGCGTTCGACGGCGCGGGCGCCTGGCGCCGGGTCGACGGCGCCTCCGCGCTCGGTGCCGCCTTCCGGCAGTGGCTCGACGACCCCGAAGCGGCCGCCGCGCTCGGTCGCCGGGGCGCCGATCTGGTGGCCTCGCATCGCGGCGCGCTCGAGCGCACCCGTGCGCTGCTCGAACCGCTGCTGGCCGCGGCGGCGGGGCCCGCGGCGTGAGCGGAACGAACGCGACGTCGCCGCCGCGCTCCCCCTGGCAGCGCCTCTACGGCGCGGTGCTCGCGGCGCGCCGCCGCCGGCTCGCGGCCGCCGCCGAGCGACTGCCGGTGCCGGTCGTCTCGATCGGCAACCTGCATTGGGGGGGTGGCGGCAAGACGCCGTTCACGCTCGCCGTGGCGCGCCGGCTCGCCGCGGACGGTCGTCGAGTCGCGGTGCTGTCGCGGGGGTATCGGCGATCGAGCCGCGGGGCTCTGGTGGTCTCGCGCGGTCGCGGTCCGGAGGTCGGCGTCGCCGCCGCCGGCGACGAGCCGTTCCTGATCGCCGCCGAAGCGCCGGGGGTCGCGGTGGTCGTGGCCGAGCGACGGATCGAGGCCGGTCGTCTCGCGCTCGCGCTCGATCCGGCGCCCGAGCTGCTGCTGCTCGACGACGGCTTCTCGCACGCCGCCCTGGCGCGCGATCTCGACCTGCTGCTGTTTCCCGCCGCCGATCCGTTCGCCGGCTCCCGTCTCCTGCCGTCGGGGCGCCTGCGCGAGCCGCTCGCGGCGGTGGTCGCGGCCGACGCCGTGATCCTGACCGGTGCGCCGTCCGTCGCCGAGGGGGCCGGCGCGCAGCTGGCGGCATCGCTCGTGCCGTTCGGATTCGGCGGACCGGGCTTCGCCAGCGCGACGCTGGCGGGCACGCCCGTCGACGGCGACGGGCGGGAGCTGGCGCCCGGGACGCGGGCCTTCGCCGTCGCGGCGATCGCGCGGCCGGAGCGGTTTTTCGCCGCGGCCCGGAGCTCCGGGCTCGAAATCGTGGGAGAGGAGGCCCGCCGGGACCACGATCCTTATCCGGCGGGCGCGCTGGCGCGCATCGAGCGGCGCGCCGAGGCCGCGGGCGCCGCGGCCCTGCTGGTGACCGCGAAGGACCGCGCCAAGCTGGCCGGGCGCACCCGGCTGCCGCTCGCCGTGTTGCCGATCGAGGCGTGCCCGGAGCCGGCGTTCTGGTCCTGGCTCGACCAGCGTCTGCGGGGACTCCGGCCGTGAAGGGCGCGCCTCTGCGCCACGCGCTCGAATACGCGGCCTACTGGCCGGTGGCCAAGCTCCTGCGCACGCTTCCGCACCCCGCCAGCCGGCGCCTGGGGGCGGCGCTCGGTGGGCTCGCGCACGCGCTCGACGCCCGGCGGCGGCGCGCGGCGCGCGACAATCTGCGGCACGCCTTCCCCGAGCTGCCGGAGGTCGAGCGCCGGCGGATGGCCCGCCGCTGCTACCGCCACTTCGGCGCCGCGTTCTGCGACGCGCTCTCGGCGACGCGCTTTGACCCGGTCGAGCTCTGCCGGCGGGTGACGCTGGTCGGGCTCGAGCACCTGCTCGAGGCCGAAGCTCGCGGACGGGGGGTGATCGTGCTCTCGGCGCACTTCGGCAACTGGGAGATCGTGCCGCCGATGGTCGCGCTGGCGTCGGGGCCGATGGCGTCGGTCGGACGACCGGCCGACAACCCGTGGGTCGATCGCGAAATCCAGGCGTTGCGCTCGCGGCTCGGCAACCGCTCGATCCCGAAGCGCGGCGCGGTACGCGAGCTGTTCCGGATCCTCGGCGCCGGCGGTCGGGTCGGGCTGCTGGTCGACCAGCGGGTGCGCGCCGAGGAGGGCATCGACGTGCCGTTCTTCGGCCGACCGGCGCTGACCAGCCCGATCGTCGCCAAGCTGGCGCTGCGCACCGGGGCGGCGATCGTCCCGGCCTTCGGCGACCATCTGCCCGAGGGCCGCTACCGGGTCGAGTTCCTGCCGCCGATCCTCGCCCAGGGCGAAGACGACGAGGCCACCGCGTTCGCGCTCACCCGCCGCTGCCTCGAGGTCTGCGAGGCGGTGATCCTGCGCGCCCCCGAACGCTGGCTCTGGCTGCACCGGAGGTGGAAGCACGGATGACGCGGACGCTGGTGGTGATGCCCAACTGGGTCGGCGACGCCGTGATGGCGGAGCCCGTGCTGCGCGCCCTCGCAGCGTCGGGCCGCGAGCTCGCGGTGCTCGGCAGGAAGGGGCTGCATCCCCTCTTGTCGCTGCTGCCGGGAGTCGACACCTGCCTCGAGCGCTCGAGCGACGATCGCGAAACGGTGGCGCGACTGGCCGCGGGCGGCTTCGACGAGGCGGTGATCCTGCCCAACTCGTTCCGCTCGGCCAAGCTGGTGCGCGACGCCGGGATCGCGCGCCGCTTCGGCTATCGCGGAGAGCTCCGCTCGCCGCTGCTGGCGCCGGCGGTGCCGCGGCCGCGCGGGCGGCGGCCGCAGGTCGAGGACTATCGCGAGCTGCTCGCGGCGATGGCGCTGGCGCCGCCCCCGAGCTGGGTGCCGCGGATCGAGCTGCCGGCGGATCTGCTCGAGCGCGGCCGCGAGCGGCTGGCCCGGGCGCGGATCGAACCGGGGAAGGCCCCGCTCGTCGGGCTCTTCCCCGGCGCCGAGTGGGGGGACTCGAAACGCTGGCCGATGAAGTCGTTCGCGGCGCTCGCCACCGAGCTGCGCCGGCGGGTTCCCGACCTGCGCGAGGTGATCGTCGCCGGACCGAAGGAGGTCTGGCTGGCGGTACGCGTCCACGAGGAGAGCGGCAAGCTCCACCCGGTGATCGGCCCCGACCTCGATCTCGGCGCGCTCGCGGCCGTCCTGGCGCACTTCGACCTGTTGGTGACCAACGACTCCGGGCCGATGCACCTGGCGGCCGCGCTCGGCGTCCGCTGCGTCGCGCTGTTCGGTCCGACCGACCGACACCGCACGGCGCCGTCCGGCGAAGGCCACGAGGTGCTCAGCCGCGACCTCTGGTGTGCGCCCTGTTTCCGGCGGCGCTGCCCCCTCGTCTACCACGGTTGCATGAAGGGACTCTCCGTCGCCACCGTGGCCGATGCCGCCGAGGGGGTCCTCGGCGGCATCGCGGCGGCGGCAGGCAGGTCGACGCCTACTCGGTCTTGACCGGGTCGGCGGGGCGGGTGGGCAGCGTGCGCGGCTCGCGCTCGATGGCGGCGAGGACCTCGGCGATCGCGCGGTCGAGCTGCGGGTCGCGGCCGGCGATCACCGACGCCGGATCGTTGTCGACCTCGATGTCGGGGTCGACGCCGTGGCCCTCGATGATGTAGCTGCCGTCGACGTCGTTGGTGGCCTGCTGCGGCACGAAGACGGTGCCGCCGTCGAGCAGCGGGCCGGTCCCCGAGATGCCGACCACGCCGCCCCAGGACCGCTTGCCGATCAGCGGCCCGAGTCCGGCCTTCTTGAAGCGCGCCGGGAAGATGTCGCCGTCCGACGCCGAGGTCTGATTGAGCAGGCAGACCAGGTGGCCGTGGAAGACCGTGTAGGGGTAGGTCTGCGGGAAGTCCGACGCGTAGCCGAATCGTGTGCCGAGCAGCTCGGTGTCTAGCCGCTCGAGGATCCACTGCGAGATGTTGCCGCCGCCGTTCGAGCGGACGTCGATCACCATTCCCTGCTTGCGGATCTGCGGGTAGAAGTGCTTGACGAACTGGTAGGCGCCGGAGGCTCCCATGTCGGGAATGTGGAGATATCCGACCTTGCCGCCGGTCTTCTCCTCGACGTAGCGGCGATTGCCCTCGATCCACTCGAGGTAGAGCAGGTCGCTCTCGTCGTCGATCGGCCGGTAGGTGACCTGACGCGCGCCGTCGAGAGTCGGCTTCGCGTTGAGGGTGAGCGTGACGCGGTCGCTCTTGTGGCGCAGCAGCCGGTACGGGTTGTCGTTCGCGCCGAGCTCGACGCCGTCGATCGCCAGCACGTAGTCGCCGACCTTGGCGTCGACGCCGACCTCGGTGAGCGGGGAGCGGTACTTCGCCTCGGCGTTGTCGCCGCGGAAGATCCTTGCGATCCGGTAGCGGCCGGCGTCGTCGTCCAGCTCGAAGCGGGCGCCGGGCAGCGCCACCTTCGGGCGCTCGGGCAGGTCGAAGTCGCCGCCGTCGATGTAGGCGTGGCCGACGTTGAGCTCGGCGATCATCTCGCCCAGCAGGTAGTTCAGGTCGGCGCGGTGCGCGACCCAGGGCAGCCAAGCGCGGTAGCGCTCACCGATCGCCTGCCAGTCGTAGCCGTGCAGGTTGCGCACGTAGAAGAAGTCGCGATAGCGGCGCCAGACCTCGTCGAAGATCTCGGCCCACTCTTCGGCCGGGACGCGGTCGACCTCGAGGCCGGCGGTCGCGACCGATTTCTTCTCGCCGCCCTTGGCCTTGGCCTCGTAGAGTGTGAACGAGCCGCCGTTGCGCACCAGGACCTTGGCACCGTCGCGCGAGATCGCCCAGCCGCCGACCTCCTCGGCGATCGTTTCGGCCTTGCGCTCCTCGAGATCGAAGTGCACCAGTCGGGTCTTCGATTCGCTCGCGCGGCCGTAGTACGGGGCGCCGGAGACCGAGTAGACGAGCGCCTTGCCGGTGGCGGCGAGACCGTCGAGGTTGTCGGCCTCGATCGGCACCGCGACCACGCGGTCGCCGAGGCCGTCGAAGTCGATCCGCACCGGTTTCGGCTTCTTCTCGGCCTTCTTCTCGTCCCCCTTCTTCTTCTCCTCCGCCTCCGCCTCCTCGTCTTCGCCTTTCGGCTTCTCCTGGTCGGAGCCCTCGCCGTCGATCTTCACCTCGTCGCTCTCCGGCGGAAACGGGTGCTTGGCGTCACGCGCGAGCGCCAGGGCGAAGATGCCGGTCATCCGGTTGGTGGCGAAGTTCCACTCCGTCTGCGAGATCTGCGGCGCGAACTGGCGGTCGGAGAGGAACCAGAGCCAGCGCCCCTCCGGATCCCACGCCGGCGAGCGGTCGTCGAAGCGGTCGTCGGTGGCGCGGCGCAGCCCGCCATCGGCGGCCGACCAGATCCAGATCGAGCGGTAGCCATTGAGGTCGCCCATCGAGAAGGCGAGGTGGGCGGAGTCGGGCGACCAGGCGTAGTCGAAGATGCGACCGTAGGCGTCGTCGGCGATCTCGACGCGCTTCCTGTCGGCGACGGTGACGACGTGGACCTTGCCGAACTTGTCGGAGAAGGCGAGCTTCTTGGAATCGGGCGACCAGGCGGGCGCGTAGAGCATCGCCGCGAGACCGTCGGTCAGCCGTTCCGGCGGGGTCGAGCCGTCCTGCCGGGCGAGCCAGATCTGGTCCTCGCCGGAGGCGTCGGAGACGAAGGCGACGAAGCGGCCGTCGGGCGACCAGCGCGCGTGCCGGTCGTGGGCGCGCGAAGAGCGAGTCAGGTTGCGCGCCACTCCCTTCTCGATCGGCGTGGTGAAGACGTCGCCGCGGGCGACGAACAGGGCGCGCTCGCCGGCGGGAGAGAGCTCCCAGTCCTCGATCTGCTGGGCGGCAGAGACGCGCGACGGGCGGCGGTGGACGCCGTCGTCGGGAACCCGGATCGCGAGCGCCCGGGTCTCTCCCGTCGTGGCGTCGTGGAGCGACAGGCGGCCGTCGAGCTCGAAGACGATCTTCGAGCGCCCGTCCGAGCTCGCCCAGCGCACGTCCCAGACCCTCTCGTTCGTCACCTGGCGGGTCGCCTTCGTCGCCGGGTCGAAGCGGAAGAGGTTGAGCACGCCGTCGCGATCGGAGACGAAGTAGATGGCCGCTTCGAGCCACATCGGGTCGCGCTCGGTGCGCGGCGTGTGCGACACCGGCTCGATGGTGTGACTGGCGAGATCGAAGATCCAGAGGTCCTGTGCCCAGCCGCCCTGGTAGCGCTTCCAGGTGCGAAAGTCGCGGAACAGCGGCGAGTAGACGAGACGCCGGCCGTCGGGTGCGAAGTCGCCGGCGCCGGAGGAGGGCATGGGCAACTGGACCGGCAGCCCGCCGCCGGCCGGGACGGTGTAGAGCGCCGACTCGGTGCGACCGCCGTCGGCGTCGGAGAGGGCGCGAAAGACCACCGAGGCGCCGTCCGGCGTCCAGCCGGTCACCTGGTGATCGTAGCCCCAGCGCGGGGCGAGCGGGCCGTGAGCCGGGTACCAGGTGAGCTGCACCGGCTCGCCGCCGTCGGCGGGGACGACATAGACCTGTTCGTCGCCGTCGTACTGGCCGGTGAAGGCGATCCGGGTGCCGTCGGGCGAGAACTTGCCGAACAGCTCGAGCCCGGGGTGCGCGGTGAGACGCCGGGCGAGGCCGCCATCGGTCGACGCCGTCCACAGATCGCCGCCGTAGCTGAAGACGACGCGGTCACCGTGGACGTCGGGGAAGCGCAGCAGTCGGGTCGGTTCGTCGGCGGCACGCGCGGCCGGAGCCAGCGCGAGCGCCGCGGCGAGGGCGAGGGTGCAACGCAGGGTCATGGAGACCTCCTCGAAGGATCGATACGGATCCCGAACCGGCGGGTTATCGCGCCGCGGGCTCGGATGGGGGAAGAACGATGACGACTTCGTCCGGGCGCACCAGGCCCAGATCCTCGCGTGCGGCCCGTTCGAGCGCCGCCGGATCGTCGGCCAGCGCGCGGACGCGGCGGCGCAGCTCGGTGATGCGCCGCTCGGTCTCGGCGACTCCGGCCTGGAGCGCCGCCTCGCGCGCCCGCGCCCGCTGGTAGTCGCGCCACCCCTTGAGGGCGGCGGTCGCCAGCAGCAGGACGAGGAAGACGACGAGCGCCGACAGCAGCGAGCGCAGCGGCCGCGGCCGGGCGGTTTCGGCCTGGGCGGCGACGGTCACGCCCGGAAGCGCGGGAAGGCGGCGCGGCCCGGATAGGTCGCGATGCCTTCGAGCTCCTCCTCGATGCGGAGCAGCCGGTTGTACTTGGCGACACGGTCGCTGCGGCACGGCGCGCCGGTCTTGATCTGCCCCGCGCGGGTGGCGACCGCCAGATCCGCGATGGTCGTGTCCTCGGTCTCGCCGGAGCGGTGCGAGATGACATTGGCGTAGGCCGAGCGGCGCGCCAGGTCGACCGCCTCGAGCGTCTCGGTCAGCGTGCCGATCTGGTTGACCTTGACCAGCAGCGCGTTGGCCAGTCCGCGCGCGATCCCCTGGCCGAGGATCTCCGGGTTGGTCACGAACAGATCGTCGCCGACCAGCTGGACCTTGCCGCCGAGCTCGCGGGTCAGCCGCTCCCAGCCGTCCCAGTCGCCCTCGGCGAGGCCGTCCTCGATCGAAACCAGCGGATAGGCCGCGCACCAGTCGCGGTAGAGCGCGATCAGGTCGTCGGCGGTGAGCCCCGACTTGCCCTCGCCCGCGAGGGAGTAGCGGAAGCCGCCGTCGATCTCCTCGCCGAACTCGGAGGCGGCGACGTCGAGCGCCAGCGCGACCTCCTCGCCGGGGCGGTATCCGGCCTGCTCGATCGCGGCCATCAGCAGGTCGAGCGCCTCGCGGTTGCTGCCGAGGTTGGGCGCGAATCCGCCCTCGTCGCCGACCGCGGTCACCAGCTTCTTCTCGCGCAGCACCTTCTTGAGGCCGTGGTAGATCTCGACTCCGGCGCGCAGCGCCTCGGAGAAGCTCGGCAGACCCACCGGCACCAGCATGAACTCCTGGATGTCGACCGAGTTGTCGGCGTGGGCGCCGCCGTTGAGTACGTTGAGCTGCGGTACCGGCAGGACGGTCGCCGCGGGCCCGCCGATGTAGCGGTAGAGCGGCAGGCCGGTCGCCTCGGCCGCGGCGCGCGCCACCGCGAGCGAGACGCCGAGGATGGCGTTGGCGCCGAGTCGCCCCTTGTTGGGCGTGCCGTCGAGCGCGATCATCGTCTGGTCGATCCCGGCCTGGTCGCGCGCGTCCATCTCCTCGAGCTCGGGCGCGATCTCGTCGTGGACGAAGTCGACCGCGTGGCGCACCCCCTTGCCGAGGTAGCGCGAGCCGCCGTCGCGCAGCTCGAGCGCCTCGCGGCTGCCGGTCGATGCGCCCGAAGGCACCAGCGCGGTGCCGACGACGCCGCCCTCGAGCAGACAATCGACTTCGACGGTGGGGTTGCCGCGCGAGTCGAGGACTTCGCGGGCGCGGATCTCCTCGATACCGAACATCCGGGAGAGCTTAGCCGCGATCTCCCCTCGCTGCCAAGGGCGGCCGGCGTGCGGCGGCTCCCTCAGGATCCGAGCTTGAGCCCGACGATGCCGGCGACGATGAGCGCCAGCGACACCAGACGCAGGGCGGTCGCCGGCTCGCGGAAGAGGACGATGCCGAGCGCCGCGGTGCCGAGCGCGCCGATTCCGGTCCAGACGGCGTAGGCGGTGCCGACCGGCAGCTCGCGAACGGCGCGGGCCAGGCACCAGAAGCTCGCGATCATGACCGCGACGGTCGCGATCGTCGGCCCCGGACGACGGAAGCCGTCGGTGAACTTCAGGCCGATCGCCCAGCCGATCTCCAGCAGTCCGGCCACCGCCAGCCAGATCCAGGCCATCGTCGACGCCCTCCTCGAGGCTCGAGTCTAGTGGTCCGTGTGGCAGGATCGGCCCCCTGCCCGGAGGAGGGGGAGGATGCTCGCGACCGCCGCCCTGCCGTCGATGACCGCCGCAGCGTCGTTCGTAGCGTCCGGTGGGGGTCTCCCCGGCCAGCGTCTGCCGCTTTTGTCGCTCGCCCCGTTCGTCCTGTTGCTGCTCGCGATCGCGGTGTTGCCGCTGTTCGCGCCGCACTTCTGGGAGCCCAACCGCAACAAGGGATTCGTTTCGGCCGTGCTTTCGATCCCGTTCGCGGCCTGGCTCCTGTTGGCCTACGGTGCGGAGGGCGCGCGCGAGGTCCAGCACGCGGTCTTCGACTTCGTCTCGTTCATGGCGCTGCTCGCGTCGCTGTTCGTCATCTCGGGCGGCATCTACGTGCGCGGATCGCTGTCGGGAACGCCGCTCGCCAACAGCGTGATGCTCGGCCTGGGGGCCGTTCTCGCCAACCTGATCGGCACCACCGGCGCCTCGATGGTGCTGCTGCGCCCGTTCCTGCGCGCCAACGAAGAGCGCAATGACCGCGTCCACCAGGTGGTTTTCTTCATCTTCGTGGTCTCCAACTGCGGCGGCCTGCTCACCCCGCTCGGCGATCCGCCGCTCTTTCTCGGTTTCCTGAAAGGGGTGCCTTTCGAGTGGACGCTGCGGCTCTGGCCGCAGTGGCTGCTGGTCAACGGGCTGCTGATCCTCGCCTTCAACCTCGTCGATCAGTGGAAGCTCGCCCGCGAGGAGCACGAACGCGCCGGCTCCCAGCTCGAGCAGGTGCTCGAGCACGAGCCGCTGGCGATCGAGGGCAAGCGAAACCTGATCTTCCTCGCCGGGGTGGTCGCGGTGATCGTCGCCCGCGGACAGGCCTGGGGGACGGCGCCCGATCCGTGGCCATTCGGCCTTCAGGAGGGGGCGATGGTGGCGCTCGCCTTCGCGGCGTACAACGCCACGCCCGCGCGACTGCGCGCGGCCAATCGCTTCAGCTTCGGGCCGATCGTCGAGGTCGCCGTACTGTTCGCCGGCATCTTCGTCACCATGATCGCGCCGCTCGTCTACCTCAACGCGCACGGCTCGACGCTCGGCGTCACCAAGACCTGGGAGTTCTTCTGGGCGACCGGTGCGCTCTCCTCGTTCCTCGACAACGCTCCGACCTACCTCACGTTCGCCGCGCTCGCCGCCGGCCAGTTCGGAGTCTCGGTTCTCGGCGACCGCTACCTCGGTGAGTTCCTGGCGCAGGGGGTGCGGCCCGAGGCGCTGCTGACCGCGATCTCCTGCGGCGCGGTGTTCATGGGCGCCAACAGCTACATCGGCAACGGCCCGAACTTCATGGTCAAGGCGATCGCCGAGGAGAACGGCGTCAGGATGCCGTCGTTTTTCGGGTACATGGCCTGGTCGATCGCGATCCTCGTCCCGACCTTCGTGGTCGTCACGTTCGTCTTCTTCCGGTGAGCGCGGGCAGTCGCTCGCTCCTTCCCGGGCCGCTCCCCTGGGCGGCGGGCATGGTCGCGATCGGCTTCGCGATCGAAGTCTGCCGCGACGGCAACGTGCCCTGGCTCTCCTCGGCGCCGCTCGTGGTGCTGCTGGCGCTGGCGCTCGTCCGCTCCCGTCGGTCGCCCCGCCCGTGAAGTCGCTCCACCTCTTCTTCGAGCTGTTCACGCTCGCCGCCTTCGCGGCCACCGCCTTCTGGGCGTACCAGCGCTGGCGCCGCCACGGCGCCATCCTGGTCGGTGCGCTGTTCGCGCTCGGCGGCGTGCGCGAGAACTTCGTCATCCTCGAGCGCCACCTCTACGGATTCGCCGACCTCTCGCTGATGCTGGGCGCCGCGCCGCTGATCTCGGCGATCGTCTGGAGCTACTCGATCCTGGTGGCGGTGGCGGTCGCGGAGGCGATCCTCGGCCGGCCGTTCGCGCCGGACCGGTTGCCGCGGGCGGCGGAGCTGGCGTGGGTCGCGGCGACCATGATCGCGCTCGCCGGCTTCTACGAGCCGCTGCTCGCGCGCACCGGCATGGCGCGCTGGGAGGCCGGGACGGTGACCTGGCTCGAGGTTCCGGCGATCGCGCTGGTCGGGTATCCGACGCTCGCGGTGGCCTCGCTGGCGCTGGTCGGCGCGATCCTCCGCCGTTGGCGGTCGACCGGTCAGCGTGTGGCGGTGCTCGCCCTCGCCATTCCCGCGCTGGCGCTCGCCCACGCCGCCGGACTGGTGGCGCTCAAGCGCGCGCTCGGCTGGTAACAGGCGCCGCCGGCCGCCCCCGGACCGCCGTTTTGACAGGCCCGGTCGCCTGTGGGAAGATCCTCCGTCCCGGCGGGGCGACCCGCCGGCACCCGACGCGGGGTGGAGCAGTCAGGTAGCTCGTTGGGCTCATAACCCAAAGGTCGGGGGTTCAAATCCCCCCCCCGCAACCATCGAATCCCCGAAGGGCCGGATCCTCAGGATCCGGCCCTTCTTCGTTTCCGGCGCGGCTGTCGCCGACCTCAGCGGTTCCGGGAAGTCACCGGCGCGGGGACCGGAGTCCCCGCCTCCGGAGCCTCGAGCGTGCGCGGGCGCGGCGGCGGCTCGAGGCCGAGGGCGAAGACGAAGGTGACCGCGGCGAGGGCGGCCGAGATCCAGAACGGCGAGCCGACGCCGAGGTACTGGAAGGCGGCGCCGGCGCCGATCGGGCCCAGCAGGCGGGCGACGGCGCCGTAGGCCTGCTGCACGCCCATGGTCGCGCCGACCTCGTGTTGCGGGGCGTAGCGCGTCACCAACGAAGTGGTCGCCGGGAAGAGCAGGGCGGTACCAATCGGGATCAGCACGATCACGGCGGCGAAAGCCGGTAGCGAGCTTGCCAGTGGCTGCAAGGCGAATCCGGCGGTGAGCGCCGCGAGGCCGAGGCGCATGACGCCGCGCTCGCCGAATCGTTGGACTGCCGGGCCGAGCAGGACCGCGCGCATCACCAGCGAGATCGTGCCGACGAAGGTGTAGACGTAGCCGACCGTCTTGCTCGTCATGCCGAACCGCTCGTTGAGGAAGAGGGCGAGCACTGAGTTCATCGACATGAACGCCATCATTGCGACCAGATAGACCCAGATCAGCCGCTCGACCGGGCGTCGCGGGTGGCGCAGGACCTCGGCCATGCGCCGGAGCAGCCCGCGCTGCGGCATCTTGTTGGCTCGCGCCCGGGACTCGCTCGAGAACGACTCGGGAAGCCAGCCGCGGATGAAGAGGAGGTTGATCACGCAGAGCGCGGCCGCCAGGAAACCGACCGCCGCGTCGCCCGCGTCTCCGACGGTGACCGCGATCGAGCCGAGGGCCGGTCCGAGCATCACGCCCGCGGAAGTCGCCGAAGAGATCCACCCGAGGGCCTTGGCACGCTCCTCGGGGACGATGGCGTCGGCGACGTAAGCCTGGACCACGCCGGTCATCGCGCCGCCGGCGCCCTGGACAAACCTCGAAAGGAGAATCAGCGCGATCAGGGCTTTGTGATCGACCCGGTCCGCCGCCCAGTCCGTGCAGGCGAGACCGAAGACCGCGTGAGAGACCATCGAGATGGTGATTCCGATCATCAGGACGGGGCGGCGGCCGTGGCGATCCGAGAGACGGCCCCAGAGCGGTGAAGTCACGAGCTGCGCGACCGCGTAGAACGAGATCATCATCGTGATGAGAATCGCGGGAGCGCCCAGGTCCTTGGCGTACAGCGGCGCCACTGGCAGCACCATCAGGAAGCCGACCATGTCGACGAACACGGTCATCATGAGCGCCCACAGGCGCCCGAGCGAGGCGGGGGCGGCGGTCACGCGCGCTCTTCCCGCCCGAACAGCAGGAAGACCGCGGCCGAGATGGCGGCGAGCAGCACGCCGTAGGCCGCGGCCACGCCGGTCTCCTGCAGGCGCAGGTTCGAGAGGATCTCGATCGAGATCGGGCGGGTGTCGAAGGTGTAGAGCACGATCGAGAGCACGAAGTCGCCGAACGCGGCGAGGAAGGCGAGCATCGCCCCCGCGCCGAGCGCCGGTCGGACCACCGGAAGGGTTACGTGCCAGAGCGTCCGGAGTTTTCCGGCGCCGAGCGAAGCGGCGGCCTCTTCGAGACCGGCGTCGAGCTGGGCGAGACCGGCCTCGGCGGCCCGGCCGGTCGCCGGGAGGGACCGGACCAGGTAGGCGAGGGGCAGGATGGCGACGGTGCCGACCAGCAGGAACCGTCCGGCCCACGGTCGGTCGACGCTCATCGTCGTCGCCAGCGCCACCGCGAACGCCGTCGCCGGCACCGCCCAGGGGATCGCCACCAGCAGACCGGCGCTCTTGCCGAGCCAGCCGCCGCGGCGAACCACCCTTGCCGCCGCGAAGCCGAGCGCCAGCGCGCCGACGGTGGCGACCGCGGCCATCCAGAGCGAGTTGCCGACCGGCCGCAGCGCCTCGGCCGAGGCCGCCAGCTTGCGGTAGTTGTCGAAGCCGAGCGCCGGCGGCAGCAGCTCGGTCGTCCAGCTGCCGCGCGGCACCAGCGAGAGCAGGCCGAGCGTCAGGTGCGGCGCGAGCAGGCCGAGCGCGAGCGTCCAACCGACGACGGCAGCGGCTGCGGAGAGCGCTCCCGAAGCCAGCCGCCGTCGCGCCGGTGGCGCACCGCGCTGGCGCGAGGCCGCCTCGCCGCGCTCGAAGCGGCGCGCGACCAGGAGCCCCGCGATCGCCACCAGCGTCAGCACGACCACCTCGACCTCGGCCAGATCGGTGTCGCCGTTCTGCTTCGAGGCGAGGATCTGGGTGGTCATCACCCGGTAGGTGCCGCCGAAGATGTAGGGCGCGGAGAACGAGCCGAGCGCGGTCAGGAAGGTGAGCACCGCCGCGCCGCCCAGCGCCGGTTTCAGCGCGGGCAATGTCACCCGCGTGAACCGCCTCAGCGGTCCGGCGCCGAGCGACGCCGCGGCCTCGCCGAGCGAGCCGTCGAGGCGGGCGAGCGCGGCGCGGGTGAACAGATAGAAGTAGACGTACATCGAGTAGGCATGCACGACCAGGATGGCGCCGCCGCCCGAGAGTCGCCACGGCGCTTCGTCGAGACCGAGCGCCGACATCACCAGGCGCGTGCCGATGCCCGACTCCCCCCACAGGTAGAGAAAGGCGATGACGCCGACCAGCGGTGGCAGCGCCACCGGCAGCGCCACCAGCTCGCCGAGCGTGCGCCGGCCCGGGAACTCGGCGCGCGCGAACAGGAAGGCGAGCGGGATGCCGATCGCGGCCGAGAGCACGACCGTCCAACCGGAGATCCAGAGGCTGCGCGCCAGGGCGACCCACTCGGCGCGGCGGCCCGCGAAGTCGACGAAGACGGCGCCCCAGCCGCCGGGGCCGTCGAGCGCCGCGGCCAGCGTCACGACCAGCGGCCAGCCGACCAGCCAGGCGAGGACGACGACGATCGTGAGATCGAGCGGGCGCCGCTTGCCGGTCACGCGCTCTCCGGCCGGTAGAGCCGGGCCGGCGCGCCGCCCGGGGCGGCGACGACGCCGACGCGCTCGCCCGGTCGCGGCCGCGCCCCGGTTACCTCGACCTCGAGCTCGACGGGCGCCGCGCCGGTCCCGTCGACGCGCACGACGACCCAGGAGCGTGCGCCGCCGAAGCGCGCGGCGATCACCGAGCCGGCGATCGCGCCGGCGCTGTCTGGCGCGGCGAGCGCGAGCGACTCGGGGCGGAGCATCGCGACGCCCGGCTCGCCGACGGCGACCGACTCGACGTTCTCGACGCGCAACGGCCCGCCCGGCAGCGCCGCGCCGTCGACGGTCGCGGCGTCCCCGTCGAGCGCGCGGACGGTGACCGGCACGAAGCTGGCGCGGCCGACGAAGCCGGCCGCGAAGAGGGTCGCCGGCCGGCGGTAGAGCTCGTCGGGCGTGCCGATCTGCGCCAACCGGCCGCGGTGGAGCAACGCGACCCGACCGCCCAGCTCGAACGCCTCCTCCTGCTCGTGGGTCACCAGCAGGGTGGTGATGCCGAGCTCGCCGAGCGTCCTGGCGAGATCGCGGCGAGTCCGCTCGCGCAGCGACGGATCGAGGTTCGACAGCGGCTCGTCGAGCAGCAACACGCGCGGCTCGGGGGCGAGCGCGCGGGCCAGCGCCACGCGCTGCTGCTGGCCGCCGGAGATCTCGCCGACCTTGCGCCGGCCGAGCCCCGCGAGCTCGACGCGCGCGAGCGCCGACTCGACGCGGTCGGCGATCTCCGCGCGCGGCAGCTTCCGCGTCTCGAGCCCGAAGGCGACGTTGCCGGCGACGGTCCGGTGCGGGAAGAGCGCGTAGTGCTGGAAGACCATGCCGAAGCCGCGTCGCTCGGCCGGCAGACGATCGATCCTTTCGGCCCCGAGCCGGATTTCGCCGGCGTCGGGGCGCTCGAAACCGGCGAGCAGGCGCAACAGGGTGGTCTTACCGCTCCCCGACGGGCCGAGCAGCGCCAGGATCTCTCCGGGCGCGGCCTCGAAGGTGACGTCGTCGAGCACGGCCTCGGCGCCGAAGCGCTTGGCCAGTCGATCGACGAAGAGCGGTGCGTCCGGCCGGCCGCCGGTCACTCCCCCTCCCGGCCGCCGCGACCGCGCACTTCGGCGTCCCAGCGCGCCATCCAGGCCGGCCCCTCGCGCGCGGCGAGCGCCTCGTCGTAGTCGGCGACGACCAGCCGGCCGAGCACGTCGCGCGCCCATGCGGGGAGCTTCTCGGCGGGCAGGTCGGTGCGCGCCGGGAGGCGATAGGCGCGCTCGGCGGCGAGCGTCTGCGCCTCGACCGAGCCGATCCAGTCGAGGAAGGCGACCGCCGCCGCGCGCTGCGGGGCGCCCTCGACCAGCGCCACCGAGTCGTCGATCACCGGAGTGCCGGAAGTCGGCAGCTCCCAGCCGATCGGGTCCCCCGCCGCGCGGTGGAGCAGGACGTCGGTCAGCTCCCAGACGGTGACGTCACCCTCGCCGCGCGCCAGCTTTTCGAACAGCAGCGCCGGGTTGGCGACGTACTCCTTGGTCGCCGCGTCGAACCGAGCGAGCCAGGCGAAGCCGTCGTCCGGCCCGCCGGACTCGCCGATCGAGCGCGCCACGACGTAGCCGAAGAAGGTCCGCATCACGCCCGAGGCCATCGGATCGCGCACCAGCACGCGCCCCGCGAAGCGCGGCGCCAGCAGGTCCTCCCAGTCGCGCGGCGCGTCGGCGTCGGCGACCGCGCGCTCGTTGCGCACCAGCACCGGCAGCGTCCGGTAGGTGCCGAAGTAGAGGTCGCCCGGAGCGCGGCTCGACTCCGGCACGGCATCGGCCCAGGCCGGCCGGAAGGGGGCGAGCAGCCCCTCGGCGGCGGCGCGCGAGAGGATCGCGTCCGGCCCGCCGAACCAGACGTCGGCCTGCGGGTTGGCGCGCTCGGAGCGCACCCGGTCGTAGACCTCCTGCGAGCCCATGTCGAGGAAGCGGAAGTCGATTCCCGGCTCGCGTCGCTCGAACTCGGCCTCGACCAGCTGCAGCAGGTCGCGGCCATGCGGCGAGTAGACGACGAGCGGCGTGCGCCCGTCGCCGCCGCAGCCGGCCGCCGCGAGCGCGGCGGCGACGAGCAGCGCGCGGCCGCGCCTCACTCGCCCCCCGCCGGCGCGTCGGACCGCGCCGCCGCGACCCGCTCGGCCTCGCGCCAGACGCGCAGCAGGTTGCCGCCGGCGATCTTCTCGACGTCGGCCTCGGGGTGGCCGCGCGCGAGCAACGCTGCGATCAGGTTCGGGTACATCGAGACGTCGGCGAGCTCGGTCGGCAGCGTCGGACCGACGCCGTCGAAGTCCGAGCCGAGGCCGACGTGGTCGACGCCGGCGACCTCGATGACGTGCTCGACGTGGGCGACGACGTCGGCGAGGGTCGCGCGCGGCATCGGGTGCTGCTCGACGTAGTCGGCGCGGAAGGCGTCGAGCTCGGCGCTGCCCTCCTTGGCGCCGCGCTCGGTGCGGAACGCCTGCTCGGCTTTCCAGGCGTCGAGCGACCAGGCGTTGGCCGCGGCGGTCAGGAACGACGAGCCGAAGTTGATCTGGATCACGCCCCCCTTGGCCGCGAGCCGGGCGATCCGCTCGTCGTCGAGATTGCGCTCGAAACCGGGGGTGAAGTGCCGGCAGGAGGAGTGCGAGGCGATCGGCGGGGCCGTCACGATTTCGATGGCGTCGTCGAAAGTCTCGTCCGAGACGTGCGAGAGGTCGACCAGCATGCCGAGCCGGTTCATCTCGGCGACGACCTCGCGGCCGAACGGCGAGAGCCCCTTCCAGGTCCGCTCCCCGGGCGGCGTGTAGGAGGAGTCGCCGAGCCGGTTGTCCTTGCCGTGGGTGAGCGTCGCGTAGCGCACGCCGCGGCCGACGAAGTGACGGACGTTGGCGAGGTCGTCTTCGAAGGCCGCCGCGTTCTCGATGCCGAGCGGCAGCGCGATCAACCCGGCGGCGACCGCGGCCTCGGCCTCGGCGACCGTGTCGACGACGGTGAAGGTCCCCGGGCTCGCCGCGGCCATCGCCTCGACGCCGTCGATCAGCGTGTCGGCGAAGGCCTTCGCGCCGCCCGATTCCTGGTAGGCGGCCGGGACGTAGATCGACATCCAGGCGACGTCGAGCCCGCCCTCACGGGCGCGCACGGCGTCGAAGTCGCCACGCTCGGTGCGGCCGGCGATCGACTCGCGCGACTCGCCGGTCTCGGTCAGGCGGTAGGGCAGGTCGATGTGGGTGTCGACCAGCGTCCAGCGGCGCGCCAGCTCGGTGGCGCGGGCGGCGAGCTCCGTGGCCGCCGGTCGACGATCCGGAGCGGAGGCCGCCGGGGCGGCGACCGGGACGACGCGCCCGGCGGCCCACCAGCCGCCGGCGAGGGCGGCGACGGCGGCGAGCACCAGAACGGCGACGGTGACGGGCGGGGAGGCGGAGCGGCGGGCGGTCATGGGAGGTGCATTCTAGGGAATGCCCGGCCCGGTTCGGGCGGGCCGAGCGGCCCGCGGGATGTGGGAGGATCCGCGCCGGCGAGCGGCCGCCCGAGCGCGCGGCGAGCGGCCGAGAGGACCGCACATGATCCGATACCGCGGCGAGAGGCACTTCCGGCACGAATCTCCGACGGCGCTCGGCGTGCTGGTGACCAACCTGGGGACCCCCGAGGCGCCCACGGCCGCGGCGCTGCGCCCCTACTTGAAGCAGTTCCTCTGGGATCCACGGGTCATCGAGCTGCCCCGCGCGCTGTGGTGGACGATCCTGCACGGCGCCGTGCTGGTGACCCGACCGCGCGCCTCGGCCGAGCTCTACCGCAAAGTCTGGACCGCCGAAGGGTCGCCGCTGCTCACGATTTCGAAGCGCCAGGTCGCGGGACTCGAGCGGCGACTCGCCGGCGGCGCGCGGCTGCCGATTCGTTTCGCGCTCGGCATGCGTTACGGGCGGCCGTCGATCCCCGCCGCGCTCGGCGAGCTCGCCGCCGCCGGCTGCCGCCGGATCCTGGTGCTGCCGCTCTACCCGCAGTACGCCGCGGCCACCACCGGCTCGACCTTCGACGCGGTGTTCGAGGAGCTCGCCACCTGGCGCTGGGTGCCGGAGCTGCGCACGGTCGCGACCTATCACGACGAGCCCGGCTATGTCGCGGCGCTGGCGACGTCGATCGACGAGGTCTGGCGCCGCGACGGCCGGCCCGAGCGGCTGGTGCTGTCTTTCCACGGCATGCCTCAGCGTTACTTCGACAACGGCGACCCCTACTTCTGTTACTGTCAGAAGACGGCACGATTGGTGGCCGAAAGGCTCGAGCTGCCGGCCGATCGGCTGCTGGTCACTTTCCAGTCGCGCTTCGGGCGCGAGCCCTGGCTCCAGCCCTACACCGACGAGACGCTCAAGGCCCTGCCCGCCCAGGGCGTGCGCTCGGTCGACGTCGCCTGTCCGGGTTTCTCGGCCGACTGCCTCGAGACGCTCGAGGAGATCGACGGCCTGAACCGGGAGTTCTTCCTCCATGCCGGCGGCGAGCGGTTCCGCTACGTCCCCTGCCTCAACGATCGCGAAGATCATCTCGACTTTCTCGCGGCACTGGTGACGCGCCACCTCGGCGGCTGGCTCGACGAGCCACGGCGCGAGGCGGAGCGGGACCTCGAGGCCGAGAACCGGCGGCGCGCCGAACGGGCGAGAGCCATGGCCGGCCCCGCGGCCGGAGAGGGGGCTCCCCACCCGTAAGGAGGAGCCGGCACCGGGGCGCGAACATGGCCGGGTGGTTTTCGTCGGCCGATGACCGAACCGTGACAGAAGCCGTCGGGCGGGGTGTTAGAAGAGCGCCATGGAATCGATCGGACTGGTCGGCATCTCGGCGCGCGACTACGGGGTCGCCGGGCTCGCGCGGTTCACCTGGGCGAAGGAGGAACGCGCGGAGCGGCTCGCCGCCCTGCGCGCGGGGCTCGGAGTCGCCGAGCTCGTCTACCTGGCGACCTGCAACCGGGTGGAGATCCTCTACCGTCGCGCCGGCGCGACCGAGGATCGCGACCTGCGCCGCGCGGTCTGGCGCGAGTTGACCGGCCACGAGGCGGCCGACGGCGAGGCCGAGCGCACGCTGCGCGGCTGGATCGGCGAGGGCGCGGTCGAGCACCTCTTCCTGGTCGCCTGCGGGCTCGATTCGGCGCAGGTCGGCGAGCGCGAGATCCAGGGGCAGCTGCGCGAGGGGCTGGCGCAGGCACGCGCGGCGGGCGTCGCCGGAGGATTGGTCGACCGGCTGGTCGAGGAGGCGCTGCGAGTCGCCCACCAGGTTCACCGCGACACCCACCTCGGCTCCGGCCGGACGTCGCTCGCCGAGATCGCCGCCGATCACCTGCTCGAGCGGGTCCGCCGCACGCCGTCGCCGGTGGCGCTGCTCGGGGTCTCGCCGATGACCGAGCGCGCCGGCGAAGCGTTGCGTCGCGAGGGCATCGACCTGGTGCTGGTCAACCGAACCGTCGAGCGCGCGGTCGAGCTGGCCGCGCGGCTGGGCGGCGCGGCGGTGATGTCGCTCGAGGAGTTCCGGGCGCGGCCGCCGGTGGTCGAGGCGCTGCTCGCCGCCACCGGTTCGCCCGAGACGGTGATCGACCGCGCGGTGCTCGAGCGCCTGGCAGCGCGCGCGCCCAGCGGCGAGCCGCCGCTGGTGGTCGACCTGGCGGTGCCGCCCGACGTCGACCCGATCGCGGCGCGCGCCACCGGCGTCGTGCGGGTCGGCATGGACGAGATCAACGCGCTCGCCGAGCGGCGGCGCGAGGAGCGGATCAGCGAGGCGGCGGCGGCGCGCGAGCTGGTCGACGCGGCGCTCGCCGGACTGCGCGAGCGGCTGGCCGAGCGCGCGCTCTCGCCGGTGCTGGCGCGGCTGGCGCAGCGCTATCGCTCGACCGCGCTCGAAGGGGTCGAGCGGCTGGTCGCCAAGGAGGGCTTCGACCTCGAGCCGGCCGAGCGCGAGATGCTCGAGCGCTGGGCCGAAACGCTCGCCCGCCGGCTGGCGCACCTGCCGACGGTCGGCCTGCGCGGCCTCGCGACCAGCCACGGATTGTCAGCAGTCGACCGCTTCCTCGCCGCCGGCGACGCCGAGCTCCGCCGCGAGCTCGGCGAGGTCGACTCCTTCGAATGGGCGGACGCTCCGGCAGGGGAGGCGTGAACGATGACGGCGGGTGATCGGTCGCGGCAGTTGTTCGAGCGCGCGCAGCGGGTGATCCCGGGCGGGGTGAACTCTCCGGTCCGAGCCTTCAAGGCGGTCGGCGGCACGCCGATCTTCGTGGCGTCGGCGCACGGCGCCGTGATCGAGAGCGTCGACGGCCGGGTCTACCTCGACTTCGTCGGCTCGTGGGGGCCGATGATCCTCGGTCACGCCCATCCGGAGGTCGTCGCGGCGGTCACCGCCGCTGCGGCGCGCGGCACCAGCTACGGCGCGCCGTGCGAGGGGGAGGTCGACCTGGCCGAGACGGTGGTCGCCGCCTATCCGGGGCTCGAACAGGTGCGCTTCGTCTCCTCCGGCACCGAGGCGGTGATGAGCGCGATCCGGCTGGCCCGCGGCGCCACCGGCCGGGATCTGGTGGTCAAGTTCTCCGGTTGCTACCACGGCCATGCCGACCATCTGCTGGTGGCCGCGGGCTCGGGGCTCGTGACGTTCGGCCGACCCGGATCGGAAGGAGTGCCGGAGGCCTTCGCTTCGCTCACCCGCGTGCTGCCGCTCGACGACGAGGCGGCAGGCGAGGAGCTGTTCGCGCGCGAGGGGGAGCGGATCGCCGCCGTGATCGTCGAGCCGATTCCGGCCAACAACGGCCTGCTCGTCCAGCGCCCGGAGTTCCTCGCGACGCTGCGTCGCCTGACGCAGGAGGCCGGAGCCCTGCTGATCTTCGACGAGGTGATCTCGGGGTTCCGCGTCGCGCGCGGCGGCGCCGCGGAGCTCTATGGCATCACGCCCGACCTGGCGACCTTCGGCAAGATCGTCGGCGGCGGGCTCCCGGTCGGCGCCTTCGGCGGCTCGCGACGGCTGATGGAGCACCTGGCGCCGCTCGGCGGCGTCTACCAGGCCGGCACGCTTTCGGGCAATCCGCTGGCGATGGCTGCGGGGCTCGCGACGCTCCAGGTGCTCGAGCGCGACCACGTCTGGCGCGCGCTCGAGGCGCGCGGCGCCGAGCTCGAGGCGGCGCTCGAACCCGTGCTCGCGGCGGCGCCGGTGCCGGTCGAACTGGTGCGGGTCGGCTCGCTGTTCTGGCTGAGCCTGCAGGCGGGCGCGCCGCCGCGCACCGCCGAGGGCATCGACCCCCGCGCCGCGACGATCTACTCCGCGCTGTTCGGCGACCTGCTCGCCGACGGCATCGCACTGGCGCCCTCGGCCTACGAAGTCGGCTTCCTGTCGGCGGCGCACACCAGCGCCGACGTCGGGCGGCTGGCCGCCTCGCTGGCGCGCGCCTTCGCCCGCCTGCCGCGGGAGGTCGGCGTTTGAAGAGGCGCGGCCGGATCGAGGCGTCGCGCGTGCTGCGCGTCGGCTTCCTGGCGCTGCTCGCCTTCTCGACGGCGCAGGTGGTCTGGTGGATCTACGACCAGAACCGCCTCGCCGAGAACGACCACGCCCGTCTCGAGGAGCTCTACGGAGTCGAGCTCGAGCTCGGCCGGACGCTGCTCGCCGAGGGGCGCGACTGGAACGGGATCGCCGCCCGCGTGCCGCACCTCGAGCTGGTGTCCGGCGAGCTCCGGGTCTCGCCGGAAGCGATCGCACGACTCGCCGACGAGCGCCGCAGCCGCCTGCGCCGCTACGGCTGGGAGGGCGGGTTCTTCCTCGCCGTACTGCTCGCGTCGATGGTCGTCGTCGGCCGGACACTGCGTGCCGAGCGGGAGCTGCGCCGCCGCCAGGAGAACTTCCTCGCCGCGGTGTCGCACGAGTTCAAGAGTCCGCTCGCGAGCCTGCAGCTCTCGCTCGAGACCCTGGAGCTGCGGCCGCCGACGCCGGAGCGGCTCTTCGAGCTGCTCGAGCGGATGCGTGGCGACATCGAGCGGCTCGATCGCCTGGTCACCGAAGTGCTCGACACCGCGAGCCTCGAGAGCGGCACCCGGCGGCTCGACCGGCAGGTCGTCGAGCTCGGCTCGGCGATCGCCGCCGTGGTCGACGACATGGCCGAGCGCGCACGCTCGGCCGGCGTGACGGTGGACGTCCGTGTCGAGGGCGAGCCGACCATCGTGGCCGACCCACTCGGCGTGCGCACCGTGCTCAACAACCTGCTCGACAACGCATTGCGCGCGGCGGCCGGCGGCCGCGTCGAGGTCCGCGGCGAGCGTGCGGGCGGCGAGGTCCGCCTGGTGGTCGCCGACGACGGCGTCGGTTTCCCGCCGGCCGAGGCGCACCGGTTGTTCGAGAAGTTCTACCGCTGCGGCGACGAGCTCACCCGCACGGGCCGCGGCACCGGGCTCGGTCTCTACATCGTCGAGCGGTTGATGCGGCTCGAGCGCGGGCACGTCCATGCCTCGAGCGCCGGGCCGGGGCGCGGCGCGACCTTCGTGATGACCTGGCCGGCGTCCCCGCCGAGGAGCGGCGCGTGAGCGGCGAAACAGAGAACCCGGGAACCGGCAAGAACCTCACCGCCGCCAGGATCCTGGTCGCGGACGACGAGGTCAACCTGGCGCGCGGCATCGCCGAGAACCTGATCGCCGAGGGCTACCGCGTGCACGTGGTCGCCGACGGGGCGGCGGCGCTGGCCGAACTGGTCAGCGGCGGCTACGATCTGGTCGTGCTCGACGTCATGATGCCGGCGCTCGACGGCTTCGCGGTCTGCGAGGAAGCGCGGCGGCAGGGGGTGGTGACGCCGGTGCTCTTCCTGACCGCCAAGGGGGGCGTCGACGACCGCATCCGCGGCCTCGAGGCCGGCGGCGACGACTACCTCGGCAAGCCCTTCCACCTCCAGGAGCTGCTGCTGCGCGTGCGCGGCATCCTGCGCCGCTGGAACTGGTACGTCGACCGCGCGCCGGGCGACGCCCGCCTCGCCTTCGGCGGCAACGAGGTCGACTTCCGCACGTTCCGGGGGCGTTCCTTCGACGGCGAGGCCCAGCAGCTCACCCACCGCGAGGCGATGATCTTGAAGGCGCTCGCCGAGCGCGAGGGCGAGGTGGTCTCGCGCGAGGAGCTGCTCGAAAAGGCCTGGGGGCACGAGCTCTACCCGTCGAGCCGAACCGTCGACAACTTCATCCTGCGCCTGCGCAAGCGCTTCGAGCCCGACCCCGAGCAGCCCCGCTTCTTCCACACCATGCGCGGCGTGGGCTACCGCTTCACCGCCCGCGGAGAGAGGACCCCATGACGACCCCGCGTCCCCTGCGGCTCGGCACACGAGGCTCGGAGCTCGCGCTCTGGCAGTCGAACCACGTCGCGGCACGCATCGCGGCGCTCGCCGGCGCGCCGCCGGTCGAGCTCGTCGTCATCCGCACCTCCGGCGATGCGATCACCGACGTGCCGCTGTCGGAGGTCGCAGGAAAGGCGTTCTTCACCAAGGAGATCGAGGACGCGCTCACCGCCGGCGAGATCGACCTCGCCGTGCACAGCTTGAAGGACCTCGCGACCCGGGTCCCCGACGGCCTGGCGGTCGGCGCGGTGCTCGAGCGCGAGGACCCGCGCGACGTGCTGCTCGCCGCAGCGCCGGTGACGCTCGCGATGCTGCCCGCTGGCGCGCGGGTCGGCACCAGCAGCCTGCGGCGCAAGGCGATGCTGGCGCGCGCGCGCCCCGACGTCGAACCGGTCGAGCTGCGCGGCAACGTGCCGACCCGGATCCGGCGGATGCTCGAAGGCCGCTACGACGCGATCCTGCTCGCCGCGGCCGGCGTCAAGCGGCTCGGCATGACTGCCGAGGTGCGCGAGCACCTCGATCTCGGCCGCTTCCTGCCGGCCGTCGCCCAGGGCGCGATGGCGGTCGAGCTGCGCGCGGAGGACGCCGACACCGTGCGCTGGGTCGCGCCGCTCGATCACGCCGCGACCCGCGCCGCGACCGTCGCCGAACGGGCGCTGCTGGCGCGGCTCGAGGGGGGCTGCCAGATTCCGGTCGGCGCCCACGGCGAGATCGTCGCGGGCGAGCTCCGGCTGCGCGCCGAGGTCTGCTCGCTCGACGGCCGCCGCACGGTGGCGGGCGAGGAGCGTGGAACGCCGGCAGACGCCGCGACGATCGGCGAACGGCTGGCCGACGAGCTGATCGAAGCCGGCGCCGGCGACCTGCTCGACGAGATCCGCGCGGCTCTCGGGAGCCCGCAATGACCAAGCGGCCGGCCGGTCCCTCCGGCGCGCTGGACGGCCGCGGCATCGCGGTCACCCGCACCGAGCCGGTCGATGGCGCCCTGGGGCGGCGCCTGGCGGCACGCGGCGCGCGCGTCGTGCGTTGGCCTTCGGTGATGATCGTTCCGCCCATCGACCGCCGTCCGCTGCGCGCGGCGGCGGCCGAGGTCGACGATTACGACTGGGTGGTCTTCACCAGCGCCCACGCGGTCGCCGCGTTCGCGACCGCCGGGGCGCGGCCGGCGCGCGCGCGACTGGCCGCGGTCGGACCCGGGACCGCAGCAGAGATCACCGGATTCGGCTGGAGCTGCGAGCTGGTCGGCCCCGGCCCGGGCGCCGATGCGCTGGTCGCGGCGCTCGCGGCGGCGGGTGTCGGAATCGGCACGCGCGTCCTCTTCCCGGCCGCCTCCGACGCCCGCCCCGCCCTCGAAACCGGGCTCGCACGCCTCGGCGCCCTGGTCGAGCGGATCGAGGCCTACCGCCTGCGACCGGCACCGGTCGACCCGGAGGACTGCCGCCAGGCGATCGCCGCCGGCCGGGTCGACGCGATCACCTTCGCCAGCCCCTCGGCCGCCGCCGCGCTCGCCGCCGCCTTCGGCCTCCACCTCTTCCGCGTCCTGACCGCGCGGCTGGTGGTCGTCTCGATCGGCCCGACCACCAGCGAGGAGCTGACGCGCCTCGGCCGGCCGCCCGATGCCGAGGCGTCGCCGAGCACCTTCGACGGCTTGGTCGACGCCACCGAGCGGGCGCTCACCGTGCGCACGAGCTCCGATGTCGATGCCGCCCCCGAAGCTTCCGGAGGGACCCGATGAGCTTCCCGACCCAGCGCCCCCGCCGCCTGCGCTCGACGCCGGTCTGGCGCCGCCAACTCGCCGAGAGTCGCCTCGGCGCCGAGCACCTCGTCTATCCGCTCTTCGCCGTCGAGGGCGAAGGGGTCTCGAATCCGGTCGCCAGCATGCCCGGCGTCGCCCAGCTTTCGGTCGACCGACTGGTGGACGAGGCGCGGCGCGCTTTCGAGCTCGGCGTGCCGGCGGTGATCCTGTTCGGCATCCCGGCGACCAAGGATCCGGTCGGCAGCTCGGGCTACGCCGACGACGGCATCGTGCCGCGCGCGATCCGCGCCCTGAAGTCGACACTGCCCGAGCTGCAGGTCTGGGCCGACGTCTGCCTGTGCGAGTACACCAGCCACGGCCACTGCGGCGTGCTCGACGCGCACGGCCACGTGCTCAACGACGAGACGCTGCCGCTGCTGGCCCGCGCCGCGGTCGCCTACGCGCGCGCCGGGGCCGACGTGATCGCGCCCTCCGACATGATGGACGGCCGGGTCGCGGCGATCCGCCGAGCGCTCGACGATGCCGGCCTCTCGGCGACGCCGATCGTCTCCTACGCCGCCAAGTACGCCTCGGCCTTCTACGGACCGTTCCGCGACGCCGCGCAGTCGGCCCCGGCCTTCGGCGACCGGCGCGCCTACCAGATGGACCCGGCCAACTCCGAGGAGGCGCTGCGCGAGGTCGAGCTCGACCTCGACGAGGGGGCCGACATGGTGATGGTCAAGCCGGCCGGTCCGTACCTCGACATCGTGCGGAGAGTGAAGGAGACGTTCCGGGTGCCGGTCGCGGCCTACCAGGTCTCGGGCGAGTACAGTCTGATCAAGGCCGCCGCCGGCCACGGCTGGATCGACGAGCGGCGGGTGGTGCTCGAGAGTCTGCTCGGCATCCGGCGCGCCGGCGCCGACCTGATCCTCACTTACTTCGCGCCCGACGCGGCGCGCTGGCTGGCGGAGCGCTGAGATGGACCGAACCGACACGACCGGGCTGCCGCCCTTCCTCGCCGCCTGCCGCTGTCAGTCCGCCGCGCACACGCCGGTCTGGATCATGCGCCAGGCGGGCCGCTACCTGCCCGAGTACCGGGCCCTGCGCGAGAAACACGACTTCCTGACGCTGATGCGGACGCCGGAGCTCGCGGCCGAGGTGACGCTGCAGCCGATCCGCCGCTTCCCGCTCGACGCTGCGATCCTGTTCGCCGACATCATGACGCCGCTCGACGGCCTCGGCCTCGGGCTCGACTTCGCGCCGGGCCCGGTGCTCGAGCGGCCGGTGCGCTCGCGCGCCGACGTCGAAGCGCTCGCCTGGCGCCCGGCCGCCGAAACGACACCGCACGTCGCGAAGACGGTCGCGACGCTCGCGCGCGAGCTGCCCGCGCACGTCCCGCTGATCGGTTTCGCCGGCGCGCCGTGGACGCTGTTCTGCTACCTGGTCGAGGGTCGGGGCTCGAAGACCTTCACCACCGCCAAGGCGTTCCTCCACGCCGAGCCGGAGACTTCGAAGCTGCTGCTCGACCGGCTCGCGACGATGACGATCGACTACGCCCGCTCGCAGGTCGAGTCCGGCGCGCGCGCCCTGATGCTGTTCGACTCGTGGGCCGGCCTGCTCGGCCCCGACGACTTCCGCCGCTTCGCGCTGCCGCCGGTGCGACGGATCCTCGAGGGGCTCGCGGCGCTCGGCGTGCCGCGCATCTACTTCCCCAACCAGGGCTCGACGCTGCTCGACGACGTCGCGGCGCTGCCGCTCGAAGTCGTCGGCATCGACTGGCGCCTGCCGCTCTCCCGCGCCCGCCGGATCCTGGGAGCGCGCATCGCCGTCCAGGGCAACCTCGATCCGGCCGCGCTGTTCGCGCCGCCGGCCGCGCTCGAGTCCGCGATCGACCGGGTGCTCGAGGAGGCCGGCCCCGAGCCGGGACACGTCTTCAATCTCGGTCACGGCATCGAGGCCTCGACCGACCCCGCGCAGCTCGCGCGGCTGATCGATCACGTCCACGCCCGCACCGCCCGGGAGGTTCCGGCATGAGCGACTTCGTCCCGCGGGTCGACCCCGACCTCGTCCGCCGCTTCGACCGTCCGGGTCCGCGCTACACCTCCTACCCGACCGCGGTCGAGTTCCACGAGGGGGTCGGCGCCGACACCTTCCTCGATCACCTCGCCCGCGCCGGCGCGCGCGGCGCCGACGAGCCGCTGTCGCTCTACGTCCACATTCCGTTCTGCAAACAGCACTGCAGTTACTGCGGCTGCCACGTCATCGCGACGCCGCGGCACGACGTGGCGCACGCCTACCTCGACCGGGTCCGCAGCGAGGTCGCGATCGCCGCCGCGCCGCTCGGGCCCCGGCGCACGCTGGTCCAGATGCACTGGGGGGGCGGCACGCCGACCTATCTCGAGCCCGACGAGCTCGAGCTGCTGCACGAGCACCTGGCCGAGCACTTCCGCTTCGCGCCGGACGCCGAGAAGGCGATCGAGGTCGACCCGCGGGTGACCACTCCCGCGCAGATCGAGACGCTCGCACGGCTCGGCTTCAACCGTCTGTCGATGGGGGTCCAGGACTTCACCCCCGAAGTTCAGGCGGCGATCGGCCGCGGCCAGACTTTCGAGGAGACCCGCGACCTGGTCGCCACGGCGCGTGCCGTGGGTTTCCGCGAGGGGATCAACCTCGACTTCGTCTACGGCCTGCCGATGCAGACGCTCGACAGCTTCCGTGCGAATCTCGACCGGCTGGTCGAGCTGCGCCCCAACCGGCTCGCCCTCTATTCGTTCGCCTACGTGCCGTGGATCCGTCCGAACCAGAAGAAGATCGACGCCGCGACGCTTCCGGTGCGCGACGACAAGGCGGCGCTCTACCTCTCGGCGCTCACCACGCTGGTCGAGGCCGGGTACGAGCCGATCGGCATGGATCACTTCGCGTTGCCGGGCGACGAGCTGGCGCGCGCCGCGCGCGAGGGGCGGCTCGACCGCAACTTCATGGGTTACACCGTCAAGCCCGCCTCCACGATGGTCGCCTTCGGTGTCTCCGGGATCTCGGAAGTCGAGGGCGCCTTCTTCCAGAACGAGCGCAAGCTCTCGACCTACGGCGCGGCGCTCGACGCCGGCCGGCCGCCGATCCAGCGCGGCTACGTGCTCGACGAGGACGACCGGATCCGGCAGTGGGTGATCCGCCAGCTGATGTGCAACTTCGTCGTCGACAAGGCGGCGGTCTCCGAGCGCTTCGGCATCGACTTCGACGACTACTTCGCCGGCGCTCTCGGCAAGCTCGACGACGTGCGCGAAGCCGGCCTGATCGAGGAGGATGCGCGACGGCTGACGGTGCGACCCGAGGGGCGGCTGTTCGTGCGCATCGTCTGCATGGCCTTCGACCGTTACCTCGAGAAGAGCGCCGCGGCGGCGGCCGCCGCCGGCCGGCCGGCCTTTTCGCGCACGGTCTGAGCGAAGCGGGCGGAGAGGGGGAGCGGCCATGACGCGGATCGCGGTCGTCGGCGGCGGCATCGCGGGGCTGGCGACGGCCCTGGCGATCGCCGATCGGGCTCGCCAGTTGGGTCACCCGATCGAGCTCACCGTCCTCGAGGGTGCGCCGCGCATCGGCGGCAACTTGCGCAGCGAGCACGACGGCGGCTTCACCGTCGAGTGGGGGCCGAACGGCTTCCTCGACAACGTGCCGGCGACGCTCGAGCTGGTCGATCGCCTCGGACTCCGGCAGGAGCTGCAACCGGCCGACGCCTCGGCGGCGAAGCGTTTCCTCTACCGCGGCGGCCGGCTCCACGAGCTGCCGCTGTCGCCGCTCGCCTTCCTCGCCTGCCCCGTCCTGTCCGTGGCCGGACGACTGCGCGTGCTGAAGGAGCCGTGGACCCGGCCGAAGCCCGCGGGGCTCGACGAGACGGTCGACGCCTTCGCCACCCGCCACATCGGCGCCGAGGCGGCGCGGGTGTTGGTCGGGGCGATGGTCTCGGGAGTCTTTGCCGGCGACTCGCGCCAGCTCTCGCTCGCCGCAGCCTTCCCGAAGATGGCCGAGATGGAGTCCGCCCACGGCAGCCTGGTGCGCGCGATGCTGGCCAAGGGTCGCGAGCGACGCCGCGCGAAGCGGCGGCTGGCCGAGCTCGCCGCGCGCGGCGAGGACGCGCCGGAGCTGCGGCGGCCGGGTGGTCCGGCGGGACCGGGCGGGACGCTGACCTCGTTCCGGCGCGGCATCGAGAGCTTCGTCGAAGCCCTGTCCGCGGCGCTGCCGGTGCCGGTCGCGACCGGTCGGCCGGTCTCGCGCCTGGTGCCCGCGCCGCTCGGTGCCGCGGCGCGCTGGCGGCTGGAAGCGGCGGGCGGGCCTCCGATCGAAACCGACCAGGTCGTACTGGCGCTGCCGGCGGGCTCGGCCTCCGCGCTCGCCGCGCCGTTCGACCCGGGGCTGGCCGCGACTTTCGCCGAGATCCCGACCGCGCCGCTCGCCGTGGTCGCGCTCGCCTTCGACGAGACGGCGCTCGGCCGCGCGCCGCACGGCTTCGGCTTCCTCGCGCCGCGCGGTGAGGGGCTGCGCATCCTCGGCTGTCTCTGGGACTCGTCGATCTTCCCGGGGCGCGCGCCCGCGGGCAAGGTCCTCGTGCGCGCCATGATCGGCGGCGCCACCGACCCGGCCGCGGTCAATCTGCCGGACGCGGAGCTGGTCGCGGCGGTGCGCTCCGACCTCGAGCGCGCGATGGCGATCGAGGTCGAGCCCGAGCGGATCTGGGTCTTCCGCCACCGCCAGGGGATCAGCCAGTACACGGTCGGGCACGGCGAGCGCCTGGCCTCGATCGAGCGCGCTCTCGCCGGCTGGCCGGGGCTCTACGTCACCGGCCAGTCCTTCCGCGGCGTCGCGATGAACGCCTGCGTCGAGGAGGCCCGCCGTGTCGCCGAGCGCGTGCTCGCCGGCGCCGGCGCGGCGGAGCCTGCGGCCGCCGTTCGCTGAGGGCGGGCGCGATAGGATTCTCGGGCATGTGCGCCGTGCTCACCGATCCGACCGTCGCCGATTCCTACCGCCGCTGGGGGCACCTCGAAGCCGTGCTCGATCCGTTCGGGCGGCTGCCGAAGGTCCGTCACCCGGAGCTCGCGGCGGAGGGGGAGGAGGCGGCGCGGCTGCGCGCCGCTTACTGCGGCACGCTCGCGGTCGAGTTCGCGCACATCCCCGAGCCCGAACGGCGGGAGTGGATCGCCGAGCGGATGGAGTCCCCGGCTCCGGTGCCGGATCGCCGCCGGATCTTCGAGGAGCTCGCCGCCGCCGAGGTCTTCGAGCAGGCGATCCACGCCCGCTACACCGGCTACAAGCGCTTCTCGATCGAAGGGCTGACGGCGCTCGTTCCGTTCCTCACCCACCTGCTCGACGGCGCCGCCGAGCACGGCGCCGAGCAGGCGATGCTGGCGATGAGCCACCGCGGCCGCTTGAACGTCATGGCCAGCGTGATCGGCCGCGACCCGGTCGAGATCTTCGCCGGCTTCGAGGAGATCGACCCGAAGAGCGTCCTCGGCTCGGGCGACGTCAAGTACCACCTCGGCGCCACCGGCGTGCGTCGAACGCCGTCGGGGCGCGAGATGCGACTCCACCTCAACTCGAATCCGAGCCATCTCGAGGCGGTCTGCCCGGTGGCGATGGGGCGGGTCAAGGCGAAGCTGGTGCGCGCGGCGGACGATTCCGGCCGCTCGGTGCTGCCGGTGCTGATGCACGGCGACTCGGCCTTCGCCGGCCAGGGGATCGCCGCCGAAGCGCTCAACTTCGCCGGGCTCGACGGCTATTCGATCGGCGGCACCGTCCACGTGGTGGTCAACAACCTGATCGGATTCACCACCGAGCCGCACGCCTACTCGGCGACACGCTACGCCACCGACGTCGCCAAGCGGCTGCCGATTCCGATCTTCCACGTCAACGCCGAGGACCCGGACGCGGTGGTGCGCGCGGCGCGCCTGGCCATCGACTACCGCGCGCGCTTCGCGACCGACGTGGTGGTCGACCTGATCGGTTACCGCCGCTACGGTCACAGCGAGGTCGACGACCCGACGGTGACGCAACCGAAGCTCTACCGGATGATCCAGGCGACGCCGCCGCTCTGGAAGAGCTACGCGGCGCGCACGGGGGTCTCGACCGAGGAGGCCGCGGCGGCGATCGACGCCTTCAAGCAGCGGCTCCAGGAGGCCCAGCGCGCGGCCTCGCAGCTCACCAAGGCACCGGTGCTGCGCCAGCTGCCGGGCTACTGGGGTGCCTTCCGCGGCGGGCTCTACGACCCGTCGCTCGAGGTCGACACCGGTCTCGCCGCCGCCGAGCTGGCGCGGCTGGGCGAGCTCGCGACCGCCGTGCCGGGCGACTTCCACGTTCACGCCAAGGTCGCCAAGCTCCTCGACGAGCGGCGCCGGATGGCCGCGGGCGAGAAGGCGGTCGACTACGGCACCGCCGAGGCGCTCGCCTTCGCCTCGCTGGTCGATGCCGGCATCCCCGTGCGTCTGACCGGCCAGGACACCCGGCGCGGCACCTTCAACCACCGACACGCGGTGTTGATCGACATCGAGGACGAGCGCGAGTGGACGCCGCTCGCCGCCGCCGCGCGGCCGGGGGGCTTCTTCCAGGTCCACGACACGATGCTCTCGGAAGCCGCGGCGATGGGCTTCGAGTACGGCTTCTCGCGCGACTACCCCGAGGCGCTCGTCGCCTGGGAGGCGCAGTTCGGCGATTTCGTCAACGGCGCGCAGATCGTCATCGATCAGTTCCTCGCCGCCGGCGAGGACAAATGGCAGCTGCTGTCGGGCCTGACGCTGCTGCTGCCGCACGGCTTCGAGGGGCAGGGCCCGGAGCACTCCTCGGCGCGGGTCGAGCGGTTCCTCCAGCTCGCCGGCGAGGACAACTGGCAGGTCTGCCAGCCGTCGAACGCCGCGCAGTACTTCCACCTGCTGCGCCGCCAGGCCCTGCGCGCGTGGCGCAAGCCGCTCATCGTCTTTACGCCCAAGTCGATGCTGCGCCACGCCGACGCGGCGTCGCCGATCGCCGACTTCTCGCGCGCGCGTTTCCTGCCCGTGCTGCCGGACGCCGAAGTCGGCGATGCCCGCCGCGTGCTGCTCGCCACCGGCAAGGTCCTCCACGAGCTGCGCGCCGAGCGCCGCCGGCGCGGCGCCGGCGACATCGCCGTCGTCGGCCTCGAGCAGATGTACCCGTTCCCGGAGGCCGAGCTGGTCACCGAGCTCGACCGCCACCCGGGCGCGCGCGAGGTGCTCTGGGTCCAGGAGGAGCCCGCCAACATGGGCGCCTTCTCCTTCGTCGACCCGATCCTCGACCGCGTCGCCCGCGGCCGCAGCGTCCGCTCGGTCAAGCGCTCGGCCTCGGCCTCGCCGGCCACCGGCTCGGCCAAGGCCCACGCCCTCGAGCAGAAGACGCTGCTCGCCCTGGCCTTCGCCTGACGCCCGCCGGCGGTGACCTGGATCACATCGCCGCGGCGCGGATCGCGCATAGGGTCGGACGAAACCCTCCGTTGGAGAATCGCTCGATGGCGAACCGCGTCACCCTTCGCTTCGCGTTCCGGTCCCTGATCGTCGCGTCGATCGCCGTGCCGGCCGCCCTTCCGGCGCAAGGGGTCCAACTCTTTCTCGACGGCTTCGAATCCGGCACGCCGTGGCACTGGTCGGCGCTGCCCGGGGGGATCGATCCCCGCGGGATCTGCCAGCCGCCGTTCGGTCCGGTCGACATGACCGGAGCGACCACCGTCGGTACCGGCGCTCCGGCGAGCTGCACGCAGGCGGCGCTCGACGCCGCGCTCGCGTCGAACAACGGGCGGATCCGGTTCGACTGCGGCGCCGCGGCGCACACGATCGTGGTCACCTCCGAAAAGGTCGTCGACGACGATCTGGTGATCGACGGCGGCGGGCGAATCACCCTGTCGGGTGGCGGCACGACGCGGATTCTCGGCATCCGGCCGCCCTGGGGGACGACGCCGCTGCCGACGGTGACGCTCCAGAACCTGACCTTCGTCTCCGGTTCGACCGCGCACCTGCCCGGCAACACCGTCGCCAACGGCGGCGGCGCGATCTTCAAGGACAGCTTCGCGCACCTGCGGATCCTCAACAGCGTGTTCGTCGGCAACCGCGGCCCGGCGCTCGGGCAGGACGTCGCGGGCGGGGCGATCTACTCCTTCGGAGAGGGGACGACGACGATCGTGCGCAGCCGCTTCACCGACAATCGCTGCTCGTCGGGCGGCGCGCTCGGCGCGCTCGGCGTGTCGAACCACTCGCTGCTGGTCTTCAACAGCCTGTTCGACCGCAACCTCGCCTCCGGCACCGGCGGCAATCCGGGCAACGGCGGCAACGGCGGCGCGATCTACATGGACGGCGCCAGCCAGACGGTCGGTCTGTGCGGCGTGATGATCGCGAACAACGACGCCAACGCCCGCGGCGCGGGGATGTTCCGCGTCTCGAACAACGGCGTCGGACCGATGACGGTGGATCGCTCGAGCGTGCTGTGGAACTTCAGCCCCGCCGGCGACGACTCTCAGGCCGGCGGCATGTACCTGCAGGGGCTGCAGCTCACCATCGTCGACTCGACGATCGCCAACAACGCCGCGAGCAGCGCCGGCGGCCTGTTCGTCTGGACCAATCCCGGCAGCCAGTCGCTCACGATGATCAACTCGACGGTCGCGGGCAACCAGGCGCGCACCTCGCTCGGTGCCGGCCTCTCGATCGCGAGCGGCATGACCGGAACGATCCGCAACGTCACCCTCGCGCGCAACCACAACAGCGGCGAGTTCTCCTTCGCGAGCGCCATCGCCGGCGGCCAGAACGTCACGGTCTCCAACAGTCTGATCGCCGACAACACGAAGGTGTTCATCTGGGAGAACACCAGCTGCAACGCGACGCACCCGGGCAGCGCGACCTACCAGTGGCCCCAGCAGAACGCGGGGGGCCAGAACGAGCTGCCGTGCTCGGCGTCGACGACCTTCCTCGCCCCCCAGCTCGGCGCGCTGGGCTGGATGGGCGGCCCGACCCCGGTGATTCCGCCCGGCAACGCCGCCCTCGCCGACGCCGCGACCTCGAACTGCCCGGCGACCGACCAGAACGGCGATCCCCGCGGCGCCACCTGCACGCCGGGGGCGGTCGAGATGCCCTGAGGCGGGCCACGTCGGTGCGGGCGGCCTAACCAACCGCGCCGCGCCGCGTAGGAAGTCACCATGTGGACTCGTTCGACTCGGCTCCGCTGGACTGCGGCGATGCTCGCCGGAGTTTCGAGCACCGCGTCGGCTTCGGTCGAACTCCGTATCGACGCTTCGCAAGCCGAAGCCGTCCTGGCTCTGCTCGAGAGACGCGATGCGGAAGCGGTGGCGGTGGAGTCCGACTGGGATCGCCTCTTCGCGAGCGAATCGTACCTGCGCCTCGAGAAGCGCGAGCTCTCGATGGGGCGGGCGTTTCCGCGGGAGGAGTTCCGGCAGTTTGTGCATTCGGACGAGCTCGCCGCGCGGCGCGAGGTGTTGGCGGCGACGCTCGCGGCGTGGCGGCGAGTGGACCTCGCGGCGGTGGCGGCGCGGATCGTGCCCTACCTGCCGGCCGAGGCGCGGATCCGGGCGACGGTCTACCCGGTGATCAAGCCGAAGTCGAACAGTTTCGTCTTCGAGACCGAGACCGACCCCGCGATCTTCCTCTACCTCGATCCCGGGCAGAGCGCCGAGTCGTTCGCCAACACCGTCGCCCACGAGCTCCATCACGTCGGTCTCGCGAGCCTCTCGGCGGCATACCGGGAGCGGATCGCGGTCCTTCCCGCCAACGCCCGGCAGGCGGCGAAGTGGCTCGGGGCGTTCGGCGAAGGGCTCGCGGTGCTCGCGGCGGCCGGGTCGCCCGACGTCCACCCGATGCGCGATTTCCCCGCGGCGGACCGCTCCCGCTGGGACCAGGATCTGAACGGCTTCGATCAGCATCTGGCGCAGATCGACGGCTTCCTCTCCGACGTCGTCTCGGGAGGCTTCGCGCGCCCCGAGGTCGCCGATCGCGTCGCCTTCGGCTTCTTCGGCTACCGCGGCCCCTGGTACACCGTCGGCTGGCGGATGGGGGCGCTGGTCGAGAAGAGCTTCGGCCGAGCGGTACTGCTCGAATGCATGGCGGATCCGCGTCAGTTGCTCGTGCGCTACAACCAGGCCGCCGCGAAAGCGAATGCCGCCGCGGGGGCCGTGCCGTTGCCGCTCTGGAGCGAGGAGCTGCTCGCCGCGCTCGCCGACCCGGGGCCGGCGGCGGCCGATCGAAAGTTGCATTGAAATCGGAGCCGGTTTCGAGGAAGGCTCCGGGCATGAACCTCTCGCGGATCCTCTTCTCCGTCGGTCTGTCGTGTGCCTTCGCCGCGTCGCTCGGTGCCGAGACCTTCCTGGTCGGCCCGACGCGCGCCTACACCCAGATCCACCAGGTCGTCGACCTGCTCGGCCCCGGCGACCTGGTGCTGGTCGACGGCGGAGCGACCTACCAGCCCGTGATCTTCCCGTTCGACAACGACGGGGCGCCGGCCGATCCGGTCGTCGTCCGCGGCGTGCGCAACGCCGCCGGGCTGAGACCGGTGATCTCGGGCGGTACCAACACCGTCGAGATCCAGTCGAACCATTTCGTCCTCGAAGGATTCGAGATCTCCGGCGGAACCTTCCGCTGCGTCTACCACCATTCGCACGACGTTCTGATGCGCGATCTCTACGTCCACGACTGCCCCGCCCACGGCCTGCTCGGCGCCGACTACGACTCGGGATCGTTGACGCTCGAGTACAGCGAGTTCGCGCGCGCCGGCAGCGGCACGAACCAGCACATGATTTACATGTCGACCGACCAGAACGAGTATCCGGGGTCGGTCTTCCGCATGCGCCACAACTATCTCCACGAAACCACCGGCGGCAATGCGGTCAAGAGCCGCGCCGAGCGCAACGAGATCCACTACAACTGGATCGAAGGCGCCCAGTACCACCTGCTCGAGCTGATCGGTCCCGACGACGATGCCGTCGATCCGCCGCCCGGCATCCGCGAGCACTCCGACGTGGTCGGCAACGTGCTGATCCACAAGCCATACGTCGACTCCTCCGGCAGCTTCTACTTCGTGCGCGTCGGTAGCGACATCCGCTGCGACGACGGCGATTTCAACTCGAGCCACGGCCGCTACCGCTTCGTCAACAACACCTTCGTTCGCACCGGGGTCGGCACCGGCTCCCACGTTTTTCGGCCGTTCGGCTTCCTGGAGTCGATCGAGATGTCGAACAACGTCTTCTTCACCGCGCCGGACGGGGTCGTCGGAATGGTGCGCATGGACGATGGCGAGCGCTGCTGGACCGGAGGCGGCACGGACGCGCAGCGGATCGGAGGGTCCAACAACTGGGTCGAGAGCGGATCCGTCGTGCCAACGGCGTGGACCGGGACGATCAGCGGGACCTATCCTGGATTCGGCAACGTGGCCGGTTTCGACTTCCGCCCGAGCGCGGGCAGCGGAATGCACAACGCCGGGACCTCGTCGCCGCCGAGCCCTCCCGGGTTCCCCTTCCCTTCGCCGCACTTCCCGCCCGCTTACGAGGCGCCGTCGCGCGCGGCGCTGCCGGGCTCGCCGGCGCCGCGCCGGATCCCGAGCGGGGCGATCGATCTGGGTGCCTTCGAGTGGCCCGGCTCGCTGTTCGTCGACGGCTTCGAGAACGGCTCGACGTCGCGCTGGAGCCTGGTGGACCCGTAGCGGTGGCTGCCCGGTCCGCCCGAGGCGGTTCCGGGGCGTGCGTACCGCCCGCGCTTGGCGCGACTCCGGGTCGAACCTGTCTCCCTCGGCGCCCGATTTTCGATCTGAGGAAGGCCACGACCGCAAACGGAGGTCGCCCATGTCCTCGATCGCTCGAAGCCTGGCCAGTACCGCCCTCGCCGCCCTGACGATCCCCGCGCTCGTCCACGCGCAACCGGACCTGGGCATCAACGGTTTGACGCTCGACGCCGGCAACCGCCTGCGGGTGACGATTGCCAACGAGGGCGACCAGGAGGTCCCCGCCGGAGCCGGCGCGCTGTCGATCTACATCGACGGACGAGCGGTCGGCGGATACCGGTTGGGTCACCTCGCGGACCAGCGATTCCGGACGCCTGGCGGCAGCTTGACCCTCCAGACCTCGTTCCGTCTCGGCGGCGATTTCCGGCGCGTGCTGGCGGTGATCGATCCGCAGCGCGAGATCGAGGAGTCGAACGAGCTCCAGAACGACTACGGGCGGACGCTGCGGCCGGCGGCGCTGGCCGGTCCCGATCTGGTGGTCGACGTCCTCGGCCTCGACCCGTCGAATCGCGTCGTCGTGCGCCTGCGCAACTCCGGCAACCAGCCGGCGCCGACGCCGTTCCCGGTTCGCCTCCGGGTCATCGCCGGCTCGGTGGTTCGCGACGTCGACCGCGACCTCGGCGGGCTCGAGGTCGGCGCCGTCCGCTGGTTCGTGCCGACCTCGCCTGAGATCGTCGTCACCTCGCCGACCCGGGTGCGAGCCCTGATCACGACGACTTCGGCGGACGAGATCGACACCACCAACAACGTCCGCGAGGCGTGGTTGCCGCACTCGCCCCTGCAGGGCGAGCTCGATCGTCTTCTCGGTCTGCCCGAGATCCGCGACGCCATCGTCTGGCGCGACCATCGCGTCCGCGCCTTCGGCAGCTGGACCTCGAGCGAGCAGACTCAGCTGCGGAACGCGTTCGCCCGCCTCGAGAACGGCGAACCCCCGGGCCTCGACCGGCCCCCGGTGCTGACGCCCGATCGCCTGATCAGCGCCTCGGACGCATGGCGGATCTACCTGGCGCACGTGGCTCACGCCCTCTGGGTCGAGGCCGGCGGCCGGGTCGCCTGGAGCCTGCTCGACCTCGCTCCGGCCGAACGGGCGTTGTTGCTCGACAGCCGCTGGCACTTCACCCACCTGCCGTCGCTCGGCGGCTTCACCATCTCGCACCGGGAGCACGGAGTCATCTCCGATTGGGACCCGCAGCTGGTCTGGAGATTCCTCCAAGCGCACCGCCTGATCGCGGACGACCCGCTGGAGACGCTCGAGGCGGTGGCGGCCTGGCTGCGGGTCCATCTTCTCCACGCCGACCGCTCGATGACGCGCCTCGAGCGCTGGGGCTACGACGGACCGCCGCCGACGGATCGGATCCTGTTCCCGCTCGCCGGGCGCATCCACTGGACCGAAGGGTGCCAGACGACGGCACCGCTGTTTCGCGCGCTACTGCGTGCGGTCAATCTGCCGGTCGAGCTCAACGACTACGGCGAGCTCGAGGGGCATCGCCGGCCGCGATTCCCGACCCTCGGCCTGACCCTGGCCCATGCCGACGAGATCCATACCGGCTGGTTCAAGGCCTCCGGTCACGTCGCGCCCCTTTCCTACACGTTGATCGACGACGCGTGGATGGAGGACCGCTACCTGTCGCCGCCGGTCGACTGCCAGGCCGGGCGCTGCAACACGACGTTCGAACAAGGGCAGTACAACGGGCAGCGCGACAACGCCATCGTCGCCGCCTGGTATCTGACCGACGGAGTGGTCGAGACTTACGCCCGTTGGGGGGCCGCCGAACTGGCCGCGAAGCTGTCCGGACCCCCGGGGAGGTGGGTGCGGCCAGTCCTGTCGACCGCCGAGATCGCCTGGGTCGTCGACCGGGTCGACGCCGAGGTCCGTCGGATCGGCGGCGGCGACTTCGAGGCCGGCCGCGCGATCGTCGCCGAGCGAACCGACCGGTGGGGACGAAACGTCCACGGTTTCTGAGATCGACGCAGCCTCGGCACAGGCGGTGCTTGCCGACGTCGCTTCCGCCTCGTGAAACGCCGACACCGGCGCGAGGCACCGCTTCGCCGCGCGACGTCCTCGCGCGAGGCGACGCCGGACCCTTCAGTACGCCGGCGGCGGCGCCGGCGCCGAGGGCGGCGCGGCGTTCGCGATCGCAGGCACCGAGCGCAGATAGGCCCAGATCGCCGCGAGATCGTCGTCGGTCAGGTTCGCGTAGGCCGGCGACGGCATCGGCGGCATCACCGGACGCTGGTCGGGCTGGCCCAGGTGCTTGCCCTGCCGCATCGCGAGGTCGAAGCGCTCGTACGTCCAGGAGCCCAGGCCGGTCTCGGCGTCGGGGGTGAGATTGCGCGCGATCGAAACGCCCCACGGCCCGGCGAAGGCCGTGTTGGTCGCGAATCCGGACCAGATCCAGGGGCCGGCCGCGGCCGGCGGCGCGGGCAGCTCGGCCTCGGTCGGGTGGCCGGAGAGCAGGCGCGCCAGGTCCGGCTCCGGTCCGCGCGGACCCAGCTTGAACGGCGTGTGGCAGTCGTTGCAGCCGGTGATCGCGACCAGGTAGCGCCCGCGCACGACCGGATCGGCGGCCGTAGCGCCCGCCTCGGCGCGCAGCGTCGGCGACGGCGCGAAGACCACCAGAACGACAGCGGCCACGGCCAGAACGAGGGCGGCCAGGGCTCTCTTCATGAAATCCTCCCGGGAGATCGCAAGCGAGGCAGAACCGCCCCATTCTGGTCGAGTTCGTCGCGCCTGTCAGCCCCCCGGACCAGGCCCGAAAAGCGAAAGCGCCGGCCCGTCACGGGGTCGGCGCTTCGCGGGAGCCGGGACGTCTTCTTCCGCCCGCGGCGGATCGGATCGAGGTTGGCTGGGAGGCAGGGACTCGAACCCCGATTCTGCGGTCCAGAGCCGCATGTCCTACCATTGAACGACCTCCCAGCAGGACCCCGGGGAAGATATCGAATTCCGCGCGCCGAGGTCAAGGCGTGGAGCCCGCAAAGGCCCGTCGCGAAAGCCTTTGCGGGCTCCTGTCAGCCGGCTTCCTGCTTCTGGACCTTGGCCCAGGTGTCACGCAGCGTCACCGTGCGATTGAACACCGGGCGGCCGCGGGTGTGGTCGGCGAGGTCGGCCGCGAAGTAGCCGGTGCGCTCGAACTGGACGCGGTCGCCGGGGGCGGCGTCGGCGAGCGCCGGTTCGACCTTGGCGCCGGCGACGATCTCGAGCGAGCGCGGATCGACCGTCGAGAGGAAGTCGACCCCCTCGGGCAGGTCGTCGGGGTCGGCCGCGGGGAAGAGCGTGTCGTAGAGCCGGACCTCGGCGTCGACCGCGTCGGCGGCCGCCACCCAGTGGATCGTCCCCTGGATACGGCGGCCGTCGGGGGTGCCGCCGCCGCGCGTCGCCGGATCGTGGGTGCAGCGCACCTCGACGACTACGCCCGCGGCGTCCTTGACAGCCTCGACGCACTTGACGACGTAGCCCCAGCGCAGCCGCACCTCGCGGCCGGGAGCGAGCCGGAAGTACTTCTTCGGCGGATCCTCGAGGAAGTCGTCGCGCTCGATCCAGAGGTCGCGCGCGAAGCGCACCGGCCGGCTGCCGGCGGCCGGGTCTTCCGGGTTGTTGACCGCCTCGAGCGTCTCGAACTCCCCCTCGGGCCAGTCGACGATCGTGAGCTTCAACGGGCGCAGCACCGCCATGCGGCGCAGGGCGGTGCGGTTGAGCTCCTCGCGCACGCAGTGCTCGAGCAGCGCGAGCTCGACCACGCTCTCCTGCTTGGTGACGCCGATGCGCTCGCAGAAGTCGCGGATCGCCGCCGGCGGGTAGCCGCGCCGGCGGATGCCGGCGATCGTCGGCATCCGCGGGTCGTCCCAGCCGGAGACCGCCTTCTCGCCGACCAGACGCAGGAGCTTGCGCTTCGACAGCACCGTGTGGGTGACGTTGAGGCGCGCGAACTCGATCTGTCGCGACGGGAAGATGCCGAGCTCGGCGATGAACCATTCGTAGAGTGGCCGGTGGTCCTCGAACTCGAGCGTGCAGATCGAGTGGGTGATCTGCTCGATCGAGTCCGACTGGCCGTGCGCCCAGTCGTAGGTCGGGTAGATCGACCAGGCGTTGCCGGTGCGGTGGTGCGTGGCGTGGAGGATCCGGTACATCACCGGGTCGCGCAGGTTCAGGTTGCCCGACGCCATGTCGATCCTCGCGCGCAACGTGCGCGAGCCGTCCGGGAACTCGCCGGCGCGCATCCGCCGGAACAGGTCGAGGTTCTCCTCGACGCTCCGGTCGCGGTACGGGCTCTCGCGGCCGGGCTCGGTCAGCGTGCCGCGATACTGGCGGACCTCCTCGGCCGTGAGATCGCAGACGTAGGCCTTGCCCTTGCGGATCAGCTTCTCGGCCCACTCGTAGAGCTGCTCGAAGTAGTCCGAGGCGTAGTAGAGCGCGTCCCACTCGAAGCCGAGCCAGCGGACGTCGCGCTCGATGGCGCGGACGTACTCCTCCTCCTCGGTGGTCGGGTTGGTGTCGTCGAAGCGCAGGTTCGTGGTGCCGCCGTGCGCCGCGGCCAGGCCGAAGTTCAGGCAGATCGACTTGGCGTGGCCGAGGTGGAGGTAGCCGTTGGGCTCGGGGGGGAAGCGGGTGCGGATCGTCGCGTGCTTGCCGGAGGCGCGGTCGGCCTCGACGATGTCGGCGATGAAGTGGCTGCCCATGGCGGTCGGCGATCCGTTCGGAGTCAGGCGGCCAGCCGGGCGAGCGCGCGCTCGATGCGCGCGAGCACCCGGTCGCGGCCGAGGATCGCGAGGATATCGAACAGTCCGAAGCCGATCGCCTTGCCGGTGACCGCCACGCGCACCGCGTGGACGATGGCGCCGAGGCCGAGACCCCGCGCGGCGACGAAGGCCTGGGCGAGCGTTTCGAGCGCGGCGGCGTCGAACGCGGCGATCGTGCGCAGCTCGATCGCGAGCTCGGCGAGCAGCTTCGCGGCCTCGGGCGCCTGGCGCAGCCTCTTGTCGAAGGCCTTTTCGTCCCAAGCGAGCGCATCGTCGGCGACGTAGAACTCGTCGTAGTCGAGCACGTCGCCGGCGATCTTGATGCGGTCGCCGGCCGCCGCGACGATCGCGCGGGCGGTCGTGCGCTCCTGCTCGGACGGTGGCGAGCCGACGCGGCCTGCGCGCTCGAGAAACGGCAGGCAGCGCGCCGTGCGCTCCTCGACGGGGAGCTCGCCGAACCAGCGCTCCTCGAACGACATCAGCTTCTGCGGATCGAAGCTCGCCGCGGCCTGGTTGACTCCCGCCAGCGAGAAGTGGGCGATGCGCTGGGGGGCGTCGAGGATCTCGGTCGAGCCGTCGAGCGACCAGCCGAGCAGCATCAGGTAGTTGAGGATCGCGTCGGGCTCGAAGCCGGTGGCGCGGTAAAAGTCGACGATCACCGGGTTGAAGGTGTCGGCCGCGACGGCGATCCCCTGGCGCTCGGCGATCCGCTTGCCGCGCTCGTAGAGCGCCGCGAACTCGGGGTTCTTCAGGTACTTGTCCAGCTTGCGCTTGGACAGCTTGACCTTGCTGCCCGGCTCGGCGACCACCGGGAGATGAGCGAGCGCCGGCGGCTCGACCCCGAGCCCCCGCCAGATCCAGAGCTGGCGCGGCGTGTTCGACAGGTGCTCCTCGGCGCGGATGACGTGGCTGATCGCCATGTCGACGTCGTCGACCACGCTCGCCAGGTGGTAGAGGAACGTGCCGTCGGCGCGCTGGACGACGTGGTCGGCCTCCGAGGCCCAGGCGGTGACCACCTCGCCCTTGACGAGATCCGCGATCCGGCACTCGCCTTCGCGCGGCATCTTCAGGCGGACGACGGCGGTGCGCCCCTCGGCCTCGAAGCGCTCGCGGTCGGCGTCGGACTCGGCCGCCCAGCGCCGGCTCGCGTGGTAAGCGCGTCCGGCCGCCTCGGCCTCCGCGCGCTCCGACTGGATCTCTTCGGGGCGCGCGTAGTCGCGATAGGCGAAGCCGCCGGCGAGGAGCTTCTCGACCGCGGCGCGATAGCGCTCGGAGCGCTGCGACTGGAAGTACGGTCCGTACGGTCCGCCGACGCCGGGCCCTTCGTCCCAGTCGAGGCCGAGCCAGCGGAAGCCGTCGAGGATCGGCTCGAGCGCGCGCGCGTCGTTGCGGCCGGCGTCGGTGTCGTCGACCCGCAGCACGAAGGCGCCGCCGTGGCGCCGCGCATAGAGCCAGTTGAACAGCGCGGTGCGCACGCCGCCGATGTGCAGGTAGCCGGTCGGCGACGGCGCGAAGCGGACACGGACGGCGGGCGAGCTCATCGGCGGAGCGTCGGTCGAGGCGGCGAGGGGTTCGGGATTGGCGGTGAGGGAGGGATTCGAACCCTCGATACGGATTTTAGTCCGTATAACGGTTTAGCAAACCGCCGCCTTCAGCCACTCGGCCACCTCACCGCGACGGCGAACCGCGGCATTCTATCCTCGCGGCGGTCCTCCCGTCTCGCGTCCGGGAGGCGGTCGCATCCGATAAAGTCACGACGCCCGCCGCCGGGCCCGATCTCAACGGAAGGAACCTCGTGCCGAACACCGCGGATCGCGACGCGCTCTCGATCGGAGCACTCCGTTTCCTCGCCGTCGACATGGTCGAAGCGGCGAAGTCCGGTCACCCCGGCGCGCCGCTCGGTCAGGCGCCGCTCGCGCACCGGCTGTGGACCCGACATCTGCGCTTCGACCCGGCCGATCCGGCGTGGCCGGACCGCGATCGCTTCGTGCTCTCCTGTGGCCACGCCTCGGCGCTGCTCTACGGGCTGCTCCATCTGGCCGGCTACGAGTTGCCGATCGAGGAGCTCCGGCGCTTCCGCCAGCTCGGCTCGAAGACGCCGGGGCACCCCGAGCACGGCCACACGCCCGGAGTCGAGACCACCACCGGTCCGCTCGGCCAGGGCTTCGCCAACGCGGTCGGCATGGCGATGGCGGCGCGCTCGCTCGCCGGCCGCTTCGATCGTCCCGGCTTCGAGCTGTTCGGGCACCGCGTCTGGGTGATCGCCTCGGACGGCGACCTGATGGAGGGGGTCGCTTCGGAGGCCGCCTCGCTCGCGGGTCACCACCGACTCGGCAACCTCAAGGTCTTCTGGGACGACAACCGGATCTCGATCGACGGCGCGACCGACCTCGCGTTCACCGAGGACGTCGCCGCGCGCTTCGAGGCGTACGGCTGGCGAACGCTCTCGGTCGACGACGGCAACGACCTCGCCGCGCTCGACGCCGCGCTCGAGGCGGCGGCAGCCGAGTCGGGGCGGCCGACGCTGGTCGTGGTGCGCACCCACATCGGCTACGGCAGCCCGAAGCAGGATACGGCCGAGGTCCACGGCGCGCCGCTCGGTGCCGATGCGGCGCGCGCCACCAAGCGCGCCCTCGGCTGGCCGGAGGAGCCGGCGTTCCTGGTGCCGGACGCCGCCCGCGAGCCCTACCGCGAAGCGGCGCGGCGCGGCGCGAGCGAGCGCGCCTCCTGGCTCGAGCGGCTCGAGCGATATCGGAGTACGCACCCGGAGGCCGCCTCCGAGCTCGACCGACGGCTCGCCGGCGAGCTGCCCCGGGAGTGGCGGTCGGCATTGCCGTCGTTCGCTCCCGGCGACGCCGCGATCGCCACCCGCGCGGCGTCGGGCAAGGTGCTCAACGCGCTCGCCGGGTCGCTGCCCGAGCTCGTCGGCGGTTCGGCCGACCTCTCCGAGTCGAACAACACCCACCTCAAAGGGGAGTCGCCGTTCGCGCCCGACCATGCCGCGGGCCGCTACGTCCACTTCGGAGTGCGCGAGCACGCGATGGGGGCGATCGCCAACGGGCTGGCGCTCTCGGGGGCGATCCGGCCCTTCGTCGGAACCTTCCTGATCTTCTCCGACTACATGCGGCCGGCGATCCGGCTGGCGGCGCTGATGGGGCTGCCGGTCGTCTACGTCTTCACCCACGATTCGATCTTCCTCGGCGAGGACGGACCCACCCACCAGCCGGTTTCGCAGCTCGCCTCGCTGCGCGCGATCCCCGGGCTGGTGACGTTGCGCCCGGCCGACGCCTGCGAGACTGCCGCGGCCTGGACGGTCGCCGTCGTTCGCGGCCACGGACCGACCGCCCTGGCGCTCACGCGTCAGAAGCTCCCGATCCTGGCGGAGGCCGCCGAGCGCGCGGCCGCCGGAGTCGCGCGCGGCGGCTACGTGCTGTGGGAGTCGGCCGGCGGCGACCCCGAGCTGATCCTGCTCGCCACCGGCTCGGAGGTCCCGCTCGCGCTCGAGGCCGGGCGCCGGCTGGCCGGTGGGGGCGCTCGGATCCGGGTCGTCTCGATGCCCTCTTTCGAGCTGTTCGCGGCCGAGCCGGAGAGCTATCGCGACACGGTCCTGCCGCCGGACTGCGCTGCCCGGCTGGCGATCGAGGCCGCCTCGCCCTTCGGCTGGCACCGCTGGATCGGCGACCGGGGGGAGATCGTCGGCCTCGACGGCTTCGGTGCCTCGGCCCCGGCCGAGGAGCTCGCCGCGCACTTCGGCTTCACCGTGGAGGCGCTGGTCGAGCGCTCGCGACGAATGCTCGAGCGGTCCGGAGGCTCGGTTCCCTGACGCACGGCTGACAGCCCCGCGGGGGGTATGCTAGAGTACCCCCTGCACGCTGCGCTGCAGTGGGCGTCGTGTGCCCACCCCGCGCGGCACCGAGCACCGCAACGAAATCCAGGACATGAGACACGCAGGACCCCCCAGGAGGGATGCTATGCGGAACAAGAAGCTGGCTGTTTTGGGAGTCGCGGCGCTGGCGATCGCGCTGACCACGGGCTGCGCCAAGCCGCCGCAGGTCGAGATCGACGGGCTCAACGCCGCCATGGCGGAGGCCGAGGCCGCGCAGGCGACGACGTACGCCTCCGACGCGTGGAACGCCGCCCAACAGGCCAAGAACGCAGTCACCGCCGAGGTCGAGGCGCAGGCCAACAAGTTCGCCCTGTTCCGCTCCTACACCAAGACCAAGGAGCTGATCACGGCCGCCAACCAGGCCGCCGCCGAGGCCAAGAACGCCGCGGTCGCCGGCAAGGAAGCCGCCAGGAACTCGGCCAACGAGGCGGTCGCCGCCGCCAAGGCTTCGGTCGACGCCGCCAACGCGGCGCTCACCGAGCTCGCTGCCTGCCGTCGTCAGCCCAAGGACTTCAAGAAGGACCTCGAGGCGATGCGCGGCAACCTCGACGGCCTCGCGGCCGGCGTCGCCGGTCTCGACAGCGCCGTGGCTTCCGAGGACTTCCTCGGCGCCGAGGCCCAGGCCCAGACGCTCAAGGCTTCGGTCGACGCCCTGACGGCCGACATGCAGGCCGCCAAGGAAAAGATCAAGTGCTGAAGCCGCGGTGCTGCTGATCGCACTGCGACTTCGCTGGACCCGGCCGGCGGCGCCTGTGCGCCGCCGGTCGTTTCTTTTCGTGGCACTGATTTGCGTGCTCGCCGGCTCGCTGGCGGCCGGACAGGGCTCGGCGGAGCGCCGGCGGAACGCGGCCGGGCCCGAGCTCGCGCGCCTGCGCAGCTCGGCACGCGACGCGGTCGACGCACTGAGGCAGCCGTCGCCCGCGGCGGCACGCAGGATCGACGGTCTGATCGCGGACGCCGAGATGATCACGGCCCAGGAGGCGACCGCCCCGTCCTGGCGGCGCAATCCCGGCCGGGCCGAAGCCGCCTGGAACCGGATCCTCGTGATCGCGCGCGAGTCGCTGGTCGACCTGCGCCGTCGCGAGCGCACGTTCAGCGAACGCTGGGAGTCCCTCGCGTTCCACGCGCGCAAGGACGTCGAGCGGGCGCTCGAGGAATCGCAGGAGGCGGGAGTCGGCCGCCGCGAGATCTCGGCCGCGCGCCAGGCCGAGCAGAAGTGGACGCTGGCGCAGAAGTTCGCCGCCTCCGGCGCGCACGAGCGGGCCATCGCCGAAGCCGAGCAGGCCCGGCATTTCGCCGAGGTCGTTCACTCGAGCTTCGCCGACCTCCACGCACGCTTCCGGGACCCGAAGAACCTCTCGAAATGGCGGCGCATGGTCGAGGAGACCGTGGCGCGCTCGAAACGCGAAGGGACGACGGTGTTCGTCGTCGACAAACTGCGGCGCCGCCTCCACGTCTACGCCTCCGGCAAACGGATCGCCACGTTCGAAGCCGAGCTGGGCGCCAAGGGGCTGCGGCAGAAGTACTTCAGCGGCGACCAGGCGACGCCCGAGGGGACCTACCGCGTCACCGAGGTGCGTGGGCCGGGCCGGACCAAGTACTACAAGGCGCTGATGCTCGACTATCCGAACTCCGAAGATCGCGCGCGGCACGCCTGGGGGAAGCGCACCGGCCAGGTTCCGGCGCGCGCCGGCGTCGGCAGCCTGATCGAGATCCACGGCGACGGCGGCCAGGGGCGTGACTGGACCGACGGCTGCGTCGCGCTGTCGAATCCCGACATGGACAAGGTGTTCGCGCGGGCACGCGTCGGCACGCCCGTGACCATCGTCGGCACCTTCTGAGCGTCGGAGATAGGATCGCCCCGTGATCGTTCCGCCCGACAGTCAGAGCGTCGCTCCACGCACCCGGCCGCTGCCGCCCTTCGAGTCCGAGGGCGCCGGCGCGGCCGTCGCGGCGGGTGGGGCGCGCGCGATCCCGCGATGGCTGCGGCTGGCCGTCCTGGCGACTGTCGCCCTGGCGACGGTCGGCGCGGGCGCGGCCCTGGGCCTGGCCCGCTACGGCGGCTCCTACGCGCGCTCTCCGTTCCGGCCGGCGATCGTCGTGCCCGGCGAGGCGCTCGCGACCGAGGAGGCCGAGAAGCGAGCCGAGCGCGCCGAGAAGAAGCTCGCCGCGCTCGCTCCCGCGCGCGAGACCTACGTGGTGGTCGACACCTACGCCAACCGGCTCCGGATCTTCAAGAACGGCGAGCTGGTGCGCGACGCGCTCTGCTCGACCGGCTCGGGGGTGCGCCTGCGCGATCCGCGCAACGGCCGCGAATGGATCTTCGACACGCCCCAGGGCGAGCTCAAGATCCTGCGCAAGGTCAAGGACCCGGTCTGGGTCAAGCCCGACTGGGCGTTCATCGAGGAAGGCTACGAGCCGCCCAAGAGCATGCGCGACCGGGTCGACGACTTCTCGCTCGGCGACTACGGGCTCTACATGCGTGACGGCTACATCATCCACGGCACGATCTTCAAGACGCTGCTCGGCAAGCGCGTCACCCACGGCTGCATCCGACTCGGGGACGAGGATCTCGAGTTCGCCTACAGGAACGTCCCTGCCGGTGCGCGCGTCTTCCTGTTCTAGCCTGTTGCTGGTGGCGGTGTTGGCGGCGACGCCCGCCGTCGCCCGCGACGCTCCGCCGGAGCTTCGCCTGCGCCAGCTCGAGCTCGAGACCGAGCTGGCGAGAAAGCCCGACCTCTACCTGGTGCTCGACGCCGCCGCCCGGCGGCTCGAAGTGCGCGCGCGCCGGATGACCTTGAACGGCGTCGAGCTCGCCGAGATCGCCGTGCTGACCTTCCGCCCGATGTTCGGCCGCGCCCGCTCGACGCCGAGACTCGAGGCGCCCTCGATCTGGCGCGTGACCGAGGGTCCCGGGGACGCCGACCGGGAGACGATCGCGCCGGTCACCCTGCGCCCGTACTCCGAAGAGGAAGAGGAGGTCGAGGCGCCGGCGCCCGCCCCCGGTGCGCCGGCCGCGGCGCCCGGCGAGGAGCAGAAGCCGGCGAGCTACCGCGTCGCGCTCGACAACGGCTGGCAACTCCTGCTGACGCCGGAATCGCCGCGACTCGGCTGGTTCCGGCGTCTCGGAGCTTCCGTGCGCGACGGCTGGCTGCGTCTGCGCGGTCGTGAGCCGGCGCATCCGCCGCTGGTCGCCCTGGTGGTCGCACCGGACGACGCCCGGCGCCTGCACCACCTGTTCCGCAGCGGCACGCCGATCCTCGTCACCGCCGCCGACTGACCCGCCCGCCCCGGCGGGCGTGCCGAGGCGCGCGCGGCTCCGTTAGGCTCTCCTCGCCGCGTCGCGAGCGGCGGGGAGGTCGGCGTGAGCGATCCGCTGTTCTGGCACCGGCTGCAGTTCGGCTTCACCATCACCTACCACTATCTCTTCCCGCAGCTGACGATGGGGCTCGCGCTGCTCATCGTGGTGATGAAGGCGATCGCGCTCAGGACCGGCCGGCCCGGCTGGAACGACGCCGCGCGCTTCTGGATCCGGATCTTCGGGCTGAACTTCGCGCTCGGAGTGGTCACCGGCGTGCCGATGGAGTTCCAGTTCGGCACCAACTGGGCGGAGTTCTCGCGGCGTACCGGCGCCGTCATCGGCCAGACGCTGGCGATGGAAGGGATCTTCGCCTTCTTCCTCGAATCGAGCTTCCTGGCGCTGCTGGTCTTCGGCGAGCGCCGGCTCGGACCGAGGCTCCACTTCCTGGCCGCGGTGGCGCTGTTCGCCGGCAGCTGGCTCTCCGGCTACTTCATCATCGCCACCAACGCCTTCATGCAGCGGCCGGTCGGGTTCGAGATGACGGCGGACGGCACCTTTCAGCTCGCCCGTCTCGCCGAGTTCGTGTTCAATCCGTGGGCGATCGCGCAGTTCCTGCACAACCAGACGGCGGCGGTGGTGACCTCCGCCTTCGTGGTGGCGGCGGTCGGGGCGTTCTGGACGCTGCGCGGCGAGCACGGCGATGCGGCCCGGGTGTCACTGCGCACCGGCGTCGTCGCCGGACTCGTCGCCTCGATGCTGGTGGCCTTCCCGACCGGGCACGTCCAGGGGCGACTGGTCGCCGACCACCAGCCGGTCACCCTGGCGGCGATGGAAGGGCGCTTCGAGAGCGGCCCGCGCGCGCCGCTGGCGGTGATCGGACAACCCAACGTCGCGGAGCGCAAGCTCGACAATCCGATCCACCTGCCGGCGGTGCTGTCGTGGATCGCCTATGGCGACTTCTCGGCCAACGTCCGCGGCCTCTCGGAGTTCCCCGAGGAGGATTGGCCGACCAACATCGAGCTGCTCTACTACTCGTTCCACGTCATGGTCGGCCTGGGGACGCTGTTCATCGCTCTCATGTCGCTGTCCGCGCTCCAGTTGGCGCGCGGCCGCCTCGAACGCACGCGTGCGCTGCTCTGGGCGCTGGTGCTGGCGTTTCCGTTCCCCTACATCGCCAACACGGCCGGCTGGATGACCGCCGAGCTCGGCCGCCAGCCCTGGCTGGTCTACGGCCTGATGCGTACGGCCGAGGGGGGCTCGCCGACGGTACACGGGGGCACGACGCTGTTCACGACGCTCGGCTTCGCCGGGCTCTATCTGGTGCTCGGCGTGCTGTTCCTGTTCCTGGTCGCGCGCGAGATCGGCCACGGCCCGCGCCCGCACGGCGTCGAGCCGGCGGGGCACTGAGGAGGCCGCCATGGAAGCGCTCTGGTTCGCCCTGGCCGCGGTGATGGTGGCGATCTACGTGGTGATGGACGGCTTCGACTTCGGTGCCGGTGCCCTCCACCTCGGGGTCGCCCGGCAGGACCGCGAGCGCCGCCAGGTATTGGCAGCGATCGGACCCTACTGGGACGGCAACGAGGTCTGGCTGCTGGCGGCGGGCGGCGTGCTCTTCCTCGCCTTCCCGAAGGTGCTGGCCTCGGGGCTCTCGGGCTTCTACCTCGCGATCTTCCTGGTGCTCTGGGTGTTGATCGTCCGCGGCATCGCGATCGAGTTCCGCTCGCACGTCGCCGACCCGATGTGGCGCGCCTTCTGGGACGCCGCGTTCGCGCTCGCCTCGATCCTGGCGCCGGTGCTGCTGGGCGCCGCTCTCGGCAACCTGATCCGCGGCGTGCCGCTCGGCCCCGACGGCTGGTACGCGCTGCCGCTGTTCGAGAGCTTCTCGCCGACCGGGAAGCTCGGCATCCTCGATTGGTACACCGTGCTCGCGGGACTGTTGGCGCTCGCGGCGATAACGCACCACGGCGCCTTGTTCCTCGCCTGGAAGACCGACGGCGAGGTGCGCGAGCGCAGCCTGGTCGCGGCCTCGAGACTGTTCCCGGCGACGGTGGCGCTGTGGCTGGCGGCCACCGCGGCGACCTGGCGGGTGGCGCCCGAGGTGCTCGCCGGCGTCGCCGGCCGGCCGCTGGCGATCGCCGCGACGGCGCTCTTCCTCGCCGGCCTGGCCACCAGCTTCGTGGCGCGCCGCCGCGGCGCGGACCTGCTCGCCTTCCTCGGTTCGTCGGCCTTCCTGCTCGGCGTGCTCGCCGCCACCGCGGCGTCGATCTACCCGACGATGATCCGCTCGGCGAGCGATCCGGCGCTGTCGTTGACCGCGCTGAACTCCGCCGCCGGAGAGCGATCGCTGCGGCTCGGCCTGCTCTGGTGGCCGGCCGGCTTCGTGCTGGCGGTGGTCTACGTCGCGGTGCTGTTCCGGCTCCACCGCGGCAAGGCGCAGGCGGCGGCCGAGGGCGAAGGTTACTGAGGCCGGGGAGCCGGATTGGCGGAGGGGGAGGGATTCGAACCCCCGGTACCGTCGCCGGTACAGCGGTTTTCAAGACCGCCGCAATCGACCGCTCTGCCACCCCTCCGGCAGGGGGAGTCTACGGGAGCCGCTTCAGGCGCGCGGCGTGATCCGCTCGAGGCCGCGCAGGTAGGGGCGCAGCGGCTCGGGGACGACGACGGTGCCGTCGGCCTGCTGGTAGTTCTCGAGCACGGCGATCAGGGTCCGCCCGACGGCGAGGCCCGAGCCGTTGAGGGTGTGCAGAAGCCGCGCCTTCTCGCCCGCGGGCCGGTACTTGAGGTCGGCGCGTCGCGCCTGGAAGTCCTCGCAGTTCGAGCAGGAGGAGATCTCACGCCAGGCGTTCTGGCCGGGCAGCCAGACCTCGAGGTCGTAGGTCTTGGCCGCCGAGAAACCCATGTCGCCGGTCGCGAGGCAGACCACGCGGTACGGCAATCCCAGCCGCTCGAGCACGCGGCCGGCCGCGGCGGTCATCCGCTCGAGCTCGTCGTAGCTCGACTCCGGGGTGGCGAGGTGCACCAGCTCGACCTTGTGGAACTGGTGCTGGCGCACCAGTCCGCGCACGTCCTTGCCGTGCGAGCCGGCCTCGCTGCGGAAGCAGGGGGTCCACGCCACGTAGCGCACCGGCAGCGCCGCCTCGTCGAGGATCTCGCCGCCGTGCAGGTTGGTCACCGGCACCTCGGCGGTCGGAATCAGGAACCAGTCGCGCCCTTCGAGCTTGAACAGGTCGGCCTCGAACTTCGGCAGCTGACCGGTGCCGACCAGCGTCTCGCGGTTGACGATGTAGGGCGGCAGCACCTCGACGTAACCGTGCTCGGTCACGTGCAGGTCGAGCATGAACTGCGCGAGCGCGCGCTCGAGCGCGGCCCCGACTCCGAAGTAGGTGGCGAAACGCGCGCCCGTAATTCGGGCGGAACGCTCGAAGTCGAGGATGCCGAGCGCGGGCCCCAGGTCCCAGTGCGCCTTCGGTTCGAAGTCGAAGCGCCGCGGCTCGCCGATCACCCGCTCGACCCGGTTGGCGTCGGCGTCGGCGCCGCGCGGCACGCTCTCGTGGGGCAGGTTGGGCAGCCGCTGCTCGATCGCCTCGAGCTCGGGATCGATCCCGGCGAGGCGGGTCTCGAGCTCCTCGATGCGCCCCTTGAGGCGACCGACCTCGGCGATCGCCTCGGCGGCGTCGCCGCCGGCCCCCTTGAGCTTGCCGATCTCGCGCGAGGCCTCGTTGCGGCGCTGCTTCAGCCCCTCGAGCTCGACCAGCGCGGCGCGGCGCTCGGCGTCGAGGCGCTGCCAGACTTCGAGCGGGGCGCCATCGGCGCCGCGCTCGGCGAGCGAGCGGCGGACGCGATCGGGGTCGTTGCGGAGCAGCTCGCGCGGAAGCATGGGCGGCGGTCCTCGGGGCGCGACATCGTACCGCGCGGCGGCGAATCTCCGCAAAGCGCGGGGATCCGCGCCGCATAGACTCGGGCTCCCGATGTCCGGTCTGCGCATCGTCCCGCTCGCGGCGCCGCTCGCGCTGGTCGGCGCCGCGGCCACCGTCGCCGCCTGGCGGCTCGACCGCGCCGCCGAGCGACCGACGCTGGTGCTGGCGATCGCCGCCGCGACGGTGCTGGCGCCGCTCGCCGTGAGCGGGCGCGCTCGCGACCCGATCGTTCCGGGCGGCGCGCTCGCGGTGTTCGCCGCCCTCGCGCTGCTGCCGGCGCTGGTGCCGCTGCCGACCGCCGCCGTCTCGTGCGCGCTGGTCGTGACCCTCGGGCTCGCGGTCGCCGAGCGCGCGCGCCGGCACTCCTGGGACGAGCGCGGCGCGCTGACCGCGATCGCCGGACTGGTGCTGTCGGCCCAGGCGCTGGCGAGCCTGGATCGGATCTTCGTCGCGCCGTCGTCAGCGGCGACGATCGCGCGGGTGACGCTGGTCCCGGCGATCGTCGCGCTCGCGCTCGCCGCCCTCGCGCGCCGGAACCCGCGCGCGGCGCTCGCGCTCGGACTGGCGACCTGGGCGGCCGCTCCCGGCTGGAGCGCTCTGGGAGCCCTCGGCCTGGCGGCCGGGGCGGCGGCGTTCACGGCCTTCGCGAGCGCGGGACGGGAGCGGCTCGCGCTCGCCGCGCTCGGCTCGGCCGCTCTCGCCTCGTCGGTCGGTACGGCTCCGGCCTGGATCGTGGGCGCGCTGGTCGCGCTCGTGGCGCTGGCGGCGGCCGGCGAGCGCTGGGGGCTGTCGCGGCCGGCCGTGGCATTGCTCGGCGCGGTCGCCTTCGGCGCCGGCATGGCGGGGGCGTTGCCGTGGAACGCGCCGCGGCCGATCGAGCGCGCGCTCGCCGCGCTGGTCGCGCCGCCTTTCCGGGTGGCGGCGACGCCGGTGATCGGCCGCGGCCGCACCGTCCATGCCGGACGACCGCGCTTCGACGCGCCGTTCGCCGCCGATGGCGAGCCCAGCCGCCGGATCGCGGTCGGCGCGCTGGAGGTCGTCACCTACGTCACCAATTCGGTCGCGCTGCCGTGCGGCACGCGCGTCGCCGACGTCGTGCTCGTCGAAGGGCGTCGTGAGGCGGCACGCTTCGCGCTCACGGTCGGTCGCGAGACCGGGGAGTGGGCGGCGGCGCGGCCCGACGTCGCCGCGGCGGCGGCCTGCCCGGCGGCGCCGCCGCACTGGTCGTGGATCCCGGTCGAAGGGCGCTTCCTCGGCTCGACCTATCTCGCGCGCCTGGAGCCGACGGCGCCGGTCGTCGCCGACCGGTTGCGTTTCGAACTGGCGGGCGGGCTGCCCGAGGGCGTCGCGCTCTCGGTCTTCTCGGCGGCGGTGGAGCGGTGACGCGGCGCACGTCGGCGGCGCTGCTGATCGCCGTGGGCGGCGCGGCCTGGGTCGCCGCCGAAGCGCTGCTGCCGCCGCTGGCGTCGACGGGCCTGCGTTCCCTGCTGGCGGTGCTGCCGGCCGTCTACGGCCTGCTCGCGGCCGTCGGCGTCGCCCTCGGCGCGCGGCGGCCCGGACTCGACGAGCCGACCGCGGTCGCCGCCGCGATCCTGTTCGCGGCCCACCACGGCCGACTCGGCCTGCCCGGCACCGAAAGGCTGGCCGTCGTCGCGCTGTTCGCGGTGGTCGCGTTGCGCGTCGTCCGTCTGGCACCGGCGCTGGCGCGCTCGCTGGCGCCGCGGCCGCGCTGGCTGCCGCTGGCGGCCGTGCCGCTCGCGGTCTACCTGGCGGTGATGACCTGGAGCGCCGCCGCGCGGCCGCCCGACGGCGACGAGCCCTACTACCTGCTGCTCGCCGAGAGCCTCGCCACCGATTTCGATGTCGACCTCGCCGACGAGTATGCCGCGGATGTCTGGCGGCGGATCGGGCCGCGCCCGATCGCGCCACAGCCCGGCGATCCCACCGGACTCGACGGCGAGGTCTTCTCCCGGCACGAGCCGCTCCTGCCGCTGCTGCTGGTGCCGTTCTGGAAGCTCGGAGGCCTGGCCGGCGCTCGCTTCGCGATGCTGTTGATCGCCGCCGCCGCCGCCGCCGCCACCGCCCGCGCCGCGCTCGAGCTCGGCGCCCGGCCGCGCGGCGTGCTGCGCGCCTGGGCGCTCGCGGCCCTGGCACCCCCGGTGTTGCTGCTGTCGAGCCAGGTCTGGATCGAGGTCCCGGCGGCGCTCCTGGTGGCGCTGGCGCTCGCGGCGCTCGGCCGCCTCGAGCGGAGGCGACGCTGGAGCCGGGCCGAGGCGCTCGCCTTCGCGATTCCGCTGGCGCTGCTGCCGCTGCTCAAGCTCCGGCTGCTGGCGGTCGCGGTGCCGATCGCACTCGTGGCGCTCGCCGGGCCGCGCGCGCGCCGGCGGCTGCGTCTCGCGGTGGTCGGCGTCGTGGCCCTGGCCGGCGTGGCGATCCTGGCGATCAACGCGCTGGTCTGGGGCAATCCCCTGCGCATGCACACGCTCGGCGACCTCGACCTGTTCGACCTGCCATTCGAGCGTTTCGTTCACGGTGGCGTCGGGCTCTTCTTCGACATCGCGTTCGGCCTGTTCGCGGCGGCGCCGCTCTGGCTGTTGCTGGTGCCGGCGGTGGTGCGGGTCGCGCGCGAACGGGGCGCGGTGGCGCTGGCCCTCGCGGCGCTCGTCCCCTACTTCGTGCTGGTCGCGTCGCGTCGCGAATGGTACGGCGGCTGGTCGCCGGCCTTCCGCTACGGTGTGGTCGCGCTGCCGGCGCTCGCCGCGGCGGTGGCGCTCGCCGCCGGGCGGAGGCCGGGCGCCGGCCTGCGCATCGTGGCGGCGGCCCTGGCAGCGGCGACGGCGGTCCAGACCGCCGCGCTGCTCGCCGAGCCGGGTTGGTCCTTCAGCGTCGCCGGCGGCGGTTCGTCGCTGGTGGAGCTGGCGTCGAGCGGCTTCTCGGCCGATCTGGTCCGCCTCTTCCCGAGCGCGATCCGACCGCGGACCGCGACCTGGGCGGTGCCGCTCGCGGCAGGAGTCGTCCTGTTCGCCGCTGCGCGGCTGCGCGGCCGTCGGCCGCGGGCGGCCGCTGCGCTCGGCGTCGCCTTGCTGCTCGCGGGTTGCGCGGCCGGCCTCGCCGCCGCGCACCTGCTGCCGACGCGGCGCATCGAGGTCGAGGATCCCTGGGTGAGGCGGTCGGGCGGCGCGCTCTGGCCCGGGCCGTGGGTCATCGACCGCACCCGATTCTCGGGTGGGTGGATGCTGGTCGAAGGGGCGGAGCTGTCGGTGGCGCCGGTGCCCGGAGGTGGGGAGGTCGAGATCACGGTGCGCTGGATGCCCAACCGGCGCGTGGCGGTGCCGACGGTGCTCGAAGTCCGCGCCGGCGACCGGCTGTTGCGCCGGTTGGAGAGCCCGCCGGCCGGCGGCTGGAGAAGCAGCCGCCTGGCGGCGGTGCCGTGGACTCCCGGCGAGCGGCTCGTGGTGCGCTGCCTGGGCGGCAAGCACGCGGTCGGAGGCGGCGCGATCGTCGATCGTGTGGAGCTCGCCTGGCGGTGAGCCGGATCGTCGCGATCGTACCGTCGCTCGGCGGTCGCCTGCCGCTCGCCGACGCTCTCGAGCGCCTGCGCGCCGAGCTCGCGACGGCGGATGCCGAGCTGATCTGGGTCCACCAGGGGAGCGCCGAGCCTCCGGAGCTCGCCGGCGCGCGCGAACGGCTGGTCCGGCTGTCGTCGCCGGCGGGATTCGCGCGCGCGATCCACGCCGGCCTCGCGGCGGCCGGTGCGCACGAGCTGACCGCGTTGGTCAACGACGACCTCGCACCGGAGCCCGGTTGGCTCGCTCGGCTCGCCGCCGCGATCGACGTCGAGCCCGGAGTCGCCGCGGTCCAGGGCGTGAACCTCGATGCCGCCGAGCCGCTCTCGGCGGACGGCTGCGGCATCGCGTGGAACCGATGGTGGCAGGCGATCCAGATCGGCCATGGGCGGCCCGCTCCGGCGGCGACGCTCGAGCCGTTCGAGGTCTTCGGGGTCTCGGCGACCGCGGCGCTCTATCGACGCAGCGCGCTCGACGCGGTCGCGAGCGCCCCCGGCCGGCCGTTCGACGAGCGGCTCGGCAGCTGGTACGAAGACGTCGATCTGGCGGTGCGTTTGCGGGCCGCCGGTTGGCGTTCGCTCTGCGTGCCGGCGGCGCGCGCCCGGCACGCGGGGTCGGCCACCGGCGCGCGGCGACCCTTCGACCGGACGCGGCGCGTCACGGCCAACCGCTGGCTGGTGGTGGCGCGCCTGCTCGGGCGGAGCTTTCCGGCGGCGGCGCCGCGGATCGCGCTGCGCGACCTCGCGGACCTCGTCCGCGCGGTCGGTCGTGGCCGCGGCGCGGAGGCGCTGGCGATCGTGGCCGGCTGGGTGACCGCGCTGGCTCGCCTCGGCGGCTTCGCGCGCGCGGGCCGATCGCTGGTCGCGGGCCGGGAGCTCGCGCGGTTCCGGGTAGGCTCCGGGGAGTGAGCACGCCGGAGCTGTCGGTGGTGGTCGTGGCGTGGCGCTCGCGCGCGGATGCGCTCGAGCTGGTCGAGGACTTTCCGGACGACCCCCGATTCGAGCTGGTCATCGTCGACAACTCGGGCGAGCTCGCGAACGGCGTCCCGGAGCGGCGATCGCTGCGCCTCGTCGGCTCCGGCGCCAACCTCGGATTCGCGGGCGGCTCGAACGCCGGCGCGGCCGCGGCGAGTGCGCCGCTGCTGCTGTTCCTCAATCCCGACGCCCGTCCCGCGCCCGGCGCGCTCGAAGCCCTGCTCGAGGGATTTCGCCGGCATCCGGGTGTGGCGGGAATCGCGCCACGACTGGTTTCGCCCGACGGCTCGCCGCAGGCGCGCTGGCAGCTCAAGCCGCTGCCGACGGCGGCGTCGCTGCTCGCGCACGCCTTCTTCTGGAACCCGACCCGCGGTCCCCGTCGCGAGCCGCCGGCGGGCGCGCGGGTGGAGCAGCCGGCCGCCGCGGCGCTCGCGCTGCGCCGCGCCGCGTTCGAAGGCCTCGGCGGCTTCGACGCCGGCTTCCATCCGGCCTGGTTCGAGGACGTGGACCTGGCGCGGCGGCTGGCCGCGCGGGGCGAGCGCATCGTCTACCTGCCCGCCGCGACGTTCCTCCACCGCGGCGGCGGCAGCGTGCCGGCGCTCGGTTACGGCGGCTTCCTGGCGGCCTACGACCGCAACCTCGCGCGCTACCTGCGCCTCCATCATGGCCGCGCCTGGGAGCTCGCCTTCCGGGCCCTGGTGCCGGTCGGAGCGCTGCTGCGCGCGGTGCTGCTGCCGTTGCGCCGGCCGCGCCGGGCTCGCAGCCGGCGCGAGGCGGCCGCGGCGCTGCTCCACGTGGCGCGCCGCGCCTGGCGAGGGTGGCCCGCCGAGGATGCTCGCGCATGAGGACGGCGCCGGTGGCGGTCGCGATCGTCACCCACGACTCCGCGGCCGATCTTCCCGAGTGCCTGGCCGCCGTCGCGCGGCTCGATCCGGCGCCAGCCGAGCTGGCGATCGCCGACTGCGCGAGCCACGACGCCAGCGTCGAGATCGCACGCCGCTGTCTGCCACCGGAGATCGCGTCACGTCTGCTCGAGCTCGGCGAGAACCGCGGCTTCGCCGGCGGCACCAATGCCGCGATCGCGGCCACCGCCAGCCCCTGGATCCTGACCCTCAATCCCGACGCCTTTCCGGCGTCGGACTTCCTCGCGCGACTGCTCGAGGTGGCGAGCGACCCGCGCGCCGGCCGGGTCGGCGCGGTCGCCGGGAGGCTGATCCGCCCGGGATCGCCGTCGACGCTCGATGCCTGCGGCATGCGGCTGGTGCGCTCCTGGCGACACCTCGACCGCGGCTCGGGCGAGCCCGATTCCGGCCAGTACGCCCTGCCCGAGCGGGTCTTCGGCGCCACCGGCGCGGCATCGCTGTGGGCGCGCGCGGCGCTCGACGACGTGGCGGTCGACGGCGAGGTGCTCGACCAGCGCTTTCACTCCTACCGCGAGGACGCCGAGCTCTGCTTCCGGTTGCGCGAGCGCGAATGGGAGATCCTCTACGCTCCGGCGGCGCGCTGCCTCCACCGGCGGCGCGTCACTCCCGTCGGGCGGCGGCAGGTCCCCGCCGAGATCAACCGGCGCTCGCTCCAGAACCGCTACCTGCTGCGCGCCGGGCACCAGTCGGCGGGCAACCTCCTCGCGACCCTGCCGTTCACGCTGGCGCGGGACCTCGCCGCTTTCGCCTGGGTGGTCGCGGCCGAGCGTACCTCGCTGCCGGCCTATGGCTGGCTCTGGCGGCACCGGCGCGAGATCTTCGAGCGGCGCCGGCGCCTGCGCGCGCGGCGCACCGCCGCGCCGGGCGCGGTCGAGCGCTGGTTCGGCCGCGACGGGGAGCCGCTGTGAGCCGCCGGCCGCGCGTGGCGCTGATCGGCAGCCGCGGCATCCCGGCGCGTTACGGCGGTTACGAGACCCTGTTCGACGAGCTCGCGCCGCGCCTGGTGGCACGCGGCTTCGAAGTCACCGTCTACTGCCGCAGCCACAACGACCCGCGGCGCCGGGAGCGCCGGCGCGGCGCGCGGCTCGTGCACCTGCCGACGCTGCGCACCAAGCACCTCGAGACGCCCGTTCACACGCTGCTCTCCTGTCTGCACGCCGCCGGGGAACGCTTCGACGCGGCGTTGGTGGTCAATGGCGCCAACGCCCTCTTCCTGCCGATCCTCGCCGCCGGTGGCGTGCCGACCGCGCTCAACGTCGACGGCATCGAGAAGCGGCGCGCCAAGTGGGGGCCGTTCGGCCGCGCCGTCTACGCGCTCTCGGAGCGGCTCGCGACCTTCCTGCCGGACGCTCTGGTCACCGACGCCGAAGTCATCCGTCGCCACTACCTCGAGCGCTACGGCGCGCCGTCGGTGCCGATCGCTTACGGCGTCGATCCGCGACCGCTGGCGCAGACCGGTCTCCTGACGCGACTTGGCGTCGAATCGCGGGGCTTCTTCCTCTACGTCTCCCGCTTCGAACCCGAGAACAACCCGCACCGGGTCGCCCACGCCTATCGCTCGGTCGGCGGCGGCCTGCCGCTGGTCATGGTCGGCGGCGCACCCTACGCCGCGGGCTTCATCGCGTCGTTCACCTCGGACGCCGATCCGCGCGTGCGCTTTCCCGGCGCGATCTACGGTCGCGGCTACCGGCAGCTGCTTTCGCACGCTCTCGCCTACGTGCACGCCACCGAGGTCGGGGGCACCCACCCGGCGCTGGTCGAGGCCATGGGCTACGGCAACTGCGTGGTGGTCCACGACACCCCCGAGAACCGCGAGACCGCCGGCGACGCGGCGATCTACTTCGACGTCCAGCGCGAGGCGACGCTGGCCGCGGCGCTCGAGCAGGTCCGCCGGGACCCGGAAGCCGCGAGGGCCCGCGGCCGCGCCGCCGCCGAGCGGGCGGCCCGCCTGTTCGGCTGGGAGCGCATCGCCGACGCCTACGCCCTGCTGCTCGCGCAGCTCGCCTCGGGCCGGCCCGGCGCGGGGTGTAGCGCCGCTCACCCGCCCTGACACCGAGAGTCGGCTACAATCCTCGGTATCGAGCGAAGGCCCGGCGGGCGCCCGGCGGATCGGGGCGCCGCCACACAAAATGCTGAAACAACAGGCCCGACTGATCGCCGCGCTCGTCTTCGGGGCCGACCTGGCCCTGGTCGCCCTCGCCTTCTTCATCGCCCACGGGCTGCGCAGCCGCGGTCTCGAGCCGCTCGGCCTGGGGCTCGATCGGCCGGGGCTCTATCCGCTCGAGACCTACCTGCCGCTGTTGCCCCTCGCCCTCGCCGTCTGGGGGCTGCTGCTGATGCGCTCGGGCAGCTACCGCTCCCACCGGCGGGTGCCGCTGCTCGAGGAGGCCTCGACCGTGGTCAAGATCTCGGCCACCGCGACGGCGCTCTTCGCGCTGGCGGTCTGGGCGCTGCGTCTCGACGAGCGCCTGCTCGGCTCGGACCGGATCAGCCGCGGCTGGATCGCACTGTTCGCCGTGCTCGCCACGGTGCTGCTGCTGGCCGAGAAGCTGGCGTTGCGCGTCACGGCGCGGCGGGTGCGCGCCCGCGGCCTGAACTTCCGGACGGTCCTGATCGTCGGCACCGGGAGCACGGCTCGCGCGATTTCCGAGGCTTTCGAACAGCACCGCTGGTGGGGCTATCGCGTCCTCGGCTTCGTCGTCCTCGAAGGTGCCGACGAAACCGCGCCCGGCCTGCGTCCCGTGCTCGGCCGCGACTCCGACCTGCCGCGGATCCTCGCGGGCAACGTCGTCGACGAGGTGGTGTTCGCCGTTCCGCCCCGCGATCTGGCGCGGTTCGAGGACCTCTTCCTCGCGCTCCAGGACGAGGGAGTGATGGTGCGCCTGGCGCTCGACATCCTGCCCCACGCCCAGACCCGGGTCGGCCTGGAGGAAGTCGACGGCCTGCCCCTGGTCACGCTGTCGAGCGCGCCGACCGGCCCGTTCCAGCTCGCGCTCAAGCGCGCGATGGACGTCACGCTTTCGGCGGTTCTCCTGCTGATCGCCCTGCCGGTGCTGCTGGTGGTCTGGGTCGCGATCCGGCTGGGCGAGGGCGGCGCGGTGCTGTTCCGCCAGCGCCGCTGCGGGCTCAACGGTCGCGTCTTCACGCTCTACAAGTTCCGGACCATGGTCGAGGGGGCCGAGGAGCGGCTCGAGGAGGTCGCGCACCTCAACGAGATGAACGGCCCGGTGTTCAAGTCGAGCCGCGATCCGCGCATCACCTGGCTCGGCCGGTGGCTGCGCCGTTTCAGCCTCGACGAGTTGCCGCAGCTGTGGAACGTGCTCAAGGGGGACATGAGCCTGGTCGGTCCGCGACCTCCGATCCCGGAGGAGGTCGCCCGCTACGAGCGCTGGCAGCGGCGGCGCCTGGCGATGAAGCCGGGGCTGACCTGCCTCTGGCAGATCCGGGGGCGCAACGAGATCGACTTCGAGGAGTGGATGCGCCTCGACCTCGAGTACATCGACAACTGGAGCCCCTGGCTCGATCTGAAGATCCTGCTGCGCACCGTGCCGGTGGTGCTCACCGGTCGCGGAGCGTCCTGACGTCGGCTAGGCCGGCGGGCGCGCCGTCAATGCGACGATCAGGTCCTTGACCAGCGAGCGCAGCTCCGAAGCGAACTCGGAAAGATCGCGGACCTTCTCTTCGAGCTGCTCGGGGGTGGCGCGGGCGGGTCCGCCGCGGGCACGCAGCCGGTGGCCCAGCCGATCGTCGAGCAGCTCCAGCCTCTCGTAGACGTCCTTGACGCGCTGCGGGTCCATGGGCTCACTCCTTGGCCAGTTCGAGCACGTAATCGGTGAGCAGCTCGAGGTCGCCCTGCTCGAGCTTGTGGCCGAAGCCCGGCATGCCGGCGTAACCCCAGGCGATGCGCTGGTAGACCAAGCCGCGATCGCCGCCGCGGGCGAGCTCGGAGGCGACCAGGTCGAGCTTCGGGTCGAGCGCGCGCTGCGCGCGGATGCCGCGCCCGTCCTCGGCGTGGCAGCGCACGCAGTTGGCGGCCCACAGCTCGCCGACCGAAAGCCCGGAGCGCGGCGGGCCGCAAGCGGTGGAGAGCCCGACCGCGGCGAGGCCGGCGAGCGCGGCCGCGACGCGACCGGGCGAGGTCACTGGCGCTCTCCGCGCAGCTGGTAGAAGTAGTCGAGCAGCGCGCGCATCTCCTCCACGGTCAGCGTGTCCTGGGCCGGCATCTGGCCGAAGATCCCCTCCCGGACCAGGTTCTCCACGGTCGAGCGGTCGCCGCCGTGCTTCCAACTGTTGTCGCGCAGGTCGGCCCAGGGGTTGCCCATGTAGCGGGGCGTGTTTCCAGAGCCGTCGATCCCGTGGCAATCGGCGCAGCGGCTGCGCCAGAGCTTCTCGCCCAGCGGCCGCTGCGCGAGGACGTCGCAGCCAGTGAGCGACAGCAACAGGGGGACGGCGATCGCGATCCAGCCGCGCGTCGTCATCGGGTCTCCTCCGGGGTAGCGGGTGGCCGCCGATGGACGAGCATCGCCGTCGCCTGATCGCGCGGCCGGATCACCAGTTCGTCGATGTCGACGTGCGGCGGCCGGGTGGCGACGAAGGCGATCGCCTCCGCGACGTCCTCGGCGCCGAGCGGCGTCATGCCCTCGTAGACCTTGCGCGCGCGCTCGGCGTCGCCGCCGTGGCGGACCAGCGCGAACTCGGTTTCGGCGAGACCCGGCGCGATCTCGGTGACCCGCACCGGCTGGCCGAGCAGTTCGAGGCGCAGGGTGCGGGTCAGCGCCCGCAGGGCGTGTTTCGAGGCGGTGTAGCCGCCGCCGCCGGGATAGACCTCGAATCCCGCGATCGAGCCGACGTTGATGATCACGCCGTCGCCCGAGGCGAGGATCCGGGGCAGCAGCGCCCGCGTGACGCGCAGGGTACCGAGGACGTTGAGCTCGTACATCGCCCGCCACTTGGCTTCGTCCGCATCGGCGATCGACTCGGCGCCGAAGGCGTTGCCGGCGTTGTTGACCAGGACGTCGACGCGCTCGAGGGCCGCGGCGAACTCCGTCACGCTGCCCGGGTCGGTGACGTCGAGCCGCAGCCATCGCGCGCCGATCGGCTCGGCCACCGTCCGCAGCCGCTCCTCGCGGCGCGCGCCGACGACGACTTCGAAACCGGCGCGCGCGAGAGCGCGAGCCGTCGCCGCCCCGAAGCCGGACGACGCGCCGGTGACGACCGCAGTGCGGGCCCGGGACGACATCGGGCGCCGAGTGTACTCGAAGGGCCGGGATCGTCGCAGTTCGTTGCCGAACACCGACGGCGGTGGCGGTGGGTGGCGCCACTGCATTCGCCCGGCGTGTCGGCGCCGATCCTGGCGCCGCTCGGCCCGTCCGCCTCCCTGCGCGCGACGGCGGAGCCGGCCTAGGCCTCGCAGGACGGGCAGAGATCGGCCAGCGGGCATCCGGCGCAGCGCGGTCGCGGCGCCTTGCAGAGGGCACGGCCGTGGGCGATCAGCAGGTGGGCCCAGAGCGTCCACTTCTCGCGCGGCACGAGCGCCATCAGATCGCGCTCGACCTTCTCCGGATCGTCCTGGCGGGTCAGGGCGAGCCGGCGCGAGACGCGGCCGACGTGGGTGTCGACCACGACGCCCTCGTCGCGACCGAAGGCGTTGCCGAGAACGACGTTGGCGGTCTTCCTGCCAACGCCGGGCAGACGGACCAGCTCCGCCAGAGTTTCGGGCACGCGACCGTGGTGGCGCTCGATCAGGGTTGCGCCCAGACCCTGGAGCGAGCGTGCTTTGTTGCGGAAGAAGCCGGTCGAGCGGATCGCCTCCTCGAGCTCGCCGAGGGGGGCGTGCGCGTAGGCCGCGGCCGTGGGATAGCGACGAAACAGCGCCGGCGTGACCTGGTTGACCCGGGCGTCGGTGCACTGCGCCGAGAGGATGGTCGCCACCAACAGCTCGAGCGGGCTCGAGTGGTCGAGCGCGCAGCGGGCGTCGGGATAGGCCGATTCGAGCCGCTCGATCAGCTCGCGAGTCCGGGCGCGCCGCGCCGCGAGGCTCTCGCGCGGCGGCTTTCGGAGCGCCGGCGTCCGCGCCGGACTCAGCTTTCGTCCTTCTTCTCGACCAGCGGCTTGAGCAGCAGGTTGAACACCGCCAGGAAGAGGCCGCCCGCGATCGCCCAGAGGAAGCCGTCGATGCGGAACTTGTCGAGCAGCAGGTCGACGATCCAGAGCATCGCGCCGTTGATCACCAGATAGAAGAGACCGAGGGAGAGGATCAGCAGCGGACACGAGAGCGCGGTGACGATCGGCTTGACCAGGACGTTGACCGCGCCGATCGCGAAGCCGGCGACCAGCAGGTAGAGCCAGCCGCCCTCCCAGTGCAGTCCGGGCAGCAGCTGCGCGGCGGCCCACAGGCCGGCGCCGTTGAGCAGGATGCGGAGCAGGATCCTCATTGCGTACCTCCGGTCGTGGCGGCGAGCTCGCGGGCGCGCTCGGCGACCCGCCGCTCGTTGACGTGGGTGAGGCGGCGCAGCGCCTCGGGCCAGGCAAACCAGCGCGCGGCGTCGACCTCGGCCGGGTCGTGGTCGGCGGCGTCTCCCTCGACGTACTCGAGCAGGAAATAGTCGACGTGCTTGCGCACGCGGCGGCCGTCCTTCTCGACGAAGGTGTAGTCGATCGCCGGCAGGGTCGCGACGATGCGGCCGGTGACGCCGGTCTCCTCGCGCACTTCGCGCACCGCGGCGTCGCCGAGCGACTCGCCGGGCTCGACGTGACCCTTCGGCAACTGCCAGCGACGGCCGCCGGCGGTGGCGATCAGCAGCACCTCGTCACCGCGCGCCACCAGGCCGCCGGCCGAGCGCTGGCGCTCCGCCGGCGCCCCGGCCGGCCGGCGCGGTCGGCCGGCGCCGGCGCGGCCCGGCGTCACGGATCGAGGCGTTCGAGTCGCCATCCGCTCTCCGATCGCTCGAAGCGGCGTCGAAGGTGGAGCCGGTTGGGCTGCGAGGCCCAGAACTCGACCGCCTCGGGTCGCAGCAGGAAGCCGCCCCAGTTCGGGGGGCGGGAGACCTCGCGGCCGAGGAAGCGCGCTTCGGTCGTGACCACCCGCCGCAGCAGCTCGAAGCGCGAGGCGTGCGGCCGGCTCTGACGCGAGGCCCAGGCCCCGAGCTGCGACAGTCGCGGCCGCGACGCGAAGTAGGCGTCCGACTCCGCGGCCGATAGCCGCTCGACCGTGCCCTCGACGCGCACCTGTTCGTCGATCCAGGGCCAGTAGAAGCAGAGCGCGGCGCGCGGGTTCTCGGCGAGCTCGCGCCCCTTGCGGCTGTCGTAGTTGGTGAAGAAGCGCAGGCCGCTCCGGTCGACACCCTTGAACAGGACCATGCGCACGCTGGGCCGGCCGGCGGCGTCGGCAGTGGCGAGCGCGGTCGCGGTCGGGTCGGACGGAGCCGCGAGCGCCGCCCGTGCGAACACCGCCTCGAACTCGTCGATCGGATCGATGGGAGCGGGGGCCATCAGTTCGCGGAACCCTCGGGTTCGCCCTCGGTCCAGGCCGGCAGGGTCTCGGGATCGACGCCCACCGAGCGCAGTCCGAGCTCCCAGGTCGACTCGGTCTCGTCGCCGAAGACCAGGTCGAGGTCGACCGGGGCGACCAGCCAGTCGTTGCGCAGGATCTCCTCCACCAGCTGGCCGGGACCCCAGCCGGCGTAGCCGAGAAGCAGGCGGAAGCGCGGCGGCGGATCCTCGCCGAGCCGCGCGAGCTCCGAGAGGTTCTGGGTCACGCGCAGCCCGGGGAGGACCTCGCTCGCGCCGGGCAGCGCCGGTCCGCCCACCGGCGCGGGCTGGAACAGGACGCTGCCGACCTGAGGCTGGACCGGGCCGCCGAAACGGGCGCGCAGGTCGGGGTCGCCGCTCCAGGTCAGCTCGAGGTCGCGCAGGATGTCGCCGACCTTGAGCTCGGTGCGGCGATTGACGACGAAACCGAAGCTCCCCTCGCTCTCGTGGGCCAGCAGCAGCACGACGCTCTTGCGGAAGAACGGGTCGACCACCTGCGGCATCGCGAGCAGAAAGACGGGGGCCGCGAGGTCGGAGACCGGCATGGCCGGAGTCTACCGCCCCGAATCGGCGCGCCGGTCCCCGAACGGCGGCCGCGATGTCACCGCGACGCCGGGCCGGCGCGGACGGTGGGATATCCTCGACCGCGCAGGACTTCGGCTCGGAGCCCCCACATGCTCGACAGTTTCGGAAGTCACGGCACTCTCTCCGTCGGCGGAGCAACCTACCGGGTCGCCCGCCTGTCCGCGCTCGAGCGCCAGGGGTTCGCGCTGTCGCGCCTGCCCTACGCCTTGAGGATCCTGCTCGAGAACCTGCTGCGCCGCGAGGACGGCCGCGTCGTCTCGGCCGACGAGATCCGCGCGCTCGCCGGTTGGGACCCGAAGGCCGAGCCGTCGCGCGAGATCGCCTTCATGCCCGGGCGGGTGCTGCTGCAGGACTTCACCGGCGTGCCCGCGGTGGTCGACCTCGCGGCGATGCGCGACGCGATGAAGGCGATGGGCGGCGATCCGCAGCGGATCAACCCGCTGCAGCCGGTCGAGCTGGTGATCGACCACTCGGTGCAGGTCGACGAGTACGGCTCCGAGGCGGCCTTGCTGATGAACTCCCGCCTCGAGTTCCAGCGCAACCGCGAACGGTACCTGTTCCTGCGCTGGGGGCAGAAGGCCTTTCGCAACTTCCGCGTCGTGCCGCCGTCGACCGGCATCGTCCACCAGGTCAATCTCGAGTACCTGGCGCGCGTGGTGATGGCCGAGGGCGGCTGGCTCTTCCCCGACACGCTGGTCGGGACCGATTCGCACACCACGATGATCAACGGCCTCGGCGTCCTCGGCTGGGGCGTGGGCGGCATCGAGGCCGAGGCGGCGATGCTCGGCCAGCCGGTGTCGATGCTGATCCCGCAGGTCGTCGGCTTCCGGCTGTCGGGCCGCCTGCGCGAAGGAGCGACCGCCACCGACCTGGTGCTCACCGTCACCCAGATGCTGCGCCAGAAGGGGGTGGTCGGCAAGTTCGTCGAGTTCTTCGGCCCGGGTCTCGCCGAGCTGCGCCTCGCCGACCGCGCGACCATCGCCAACATGGCGCCCGAGTACGGCGCCACCTGCGGCGTCTTCCCGGTCGACCGCGTCGCGCTCGACTACCTCGCCTTCACCGGCCGCGGCGCCGGCGACATCGCGCGCGCCGAGGCCTACCTGCGCGAGCAGGGGCTCTTCCACGAGGCGGGCGTGGCGGAGGCCGAGTACACCGACACGCTCGAGCTCGATCTCGGCACCGTCGAGCCGTCTCTGGCCGGGCCGCGCCGGCCGCAGGATCGCGTCGCGCTGACCGCGGTCAAGTCGAGCTTCCTCGCCGAGCTGCCCGGACTGCTCTCGGCGAAGGGTGCCAGGCCGCAGCCGCGCCCGGAGACGGTCGGCCGCTGGGAGGCCGAAGGGGGCGGAGCGGCGGTCGCCGAGGAGACCGCGACCGAGATCGCGACCGAGATCGACGGTGTCCCCTGCACGTTGCGGCACGGCTCGGTGGTGATCGCCGCCATCACCTCCTGTACCAACACGTCGAATCCGTCGGTGATGGTGGCCGCCGGACTGCTGGCCAGGAAGGCGGTCGCGCGCGGCCTCGCCACCCGGCCCTGGGTCAAGACCAGCCTCGCGCCCGGTTCGAAGGTGGTCACCGAGTACCTCACCGCGTCGGGGCTGCTCACCGATCTCGAGAAGCTGCGCTTCCACGTCGTCGGCTACGGCTGCACCACCTGCATCGGCAACTCCGGTCCGCTGCCGGCGCCGGTATCCAAGGCGATCGCCGAAGGACAGCTGGTCGCGGTGTCGGTGCTTTCGGGTAACCGCAACTTCGAGGGGCGCATCAGCCCCGAGGTGCGGGCCAACTACCTCGCCTCGCCGCCGCTGGTCGTGGCCTACGCGCTCGCCGGCCGCATCGACCTCGACCTCGCCACCGAGCCGCTCGGCGCCGATCGCGACGGCCGGGCGGTCTTCCTCGCCGACCTCTGGCCGACCCAGGCCGAGATCGAGGAAGTGATGCGCACGTCGGTACGGCCCGAGCAGTTCACTCGCCAATACTCGGACGTCTTCACCGGCGACGAGGCGTGGCGCACGCTGGCGGTGCCCGAAGGGGACACCTTCGACTGGCAGCCGGAGTCGACCTACGTTCGCCTCCCGCCTTATTTCGAAGGCATGCCGGCCCAACCGGCGGCGGTCACGGACCTGGCCGGAGCGCGCTGCCTGGCGGTGCTCGGCGACTCGATCACCACCGATCACATCTCGCCGGCGGGCTCGATCAAGAAGGACAGCCCGGCCGGCCGCTACCTGATCGAGCACGGCGTGGCGCCCGGCGACTTCAACTCCTACGGTTCGCGGCGCGGCAACCACGAGGCGATGGTGCGCGGCACTTTCGCCAACGTACGCATCCGCAACCGGATGGTGCCGGAGGTCGAGGGGGGCTACACCCGTCACGTGCCCTCGGGCGAGCGCATGTCGATCTACGACGCCGCGATGCGCTACCAGGGCGAAGGAACCCCCCTGATCATCCTGGCGGGCAAGGAGTACGGCTCGGGCTCCTCGCGCGACTGGGCCGCGAAGGGGCCGGCGCTGCAGGGGGTGCGCGCGGTCGTCGCCGAGTCCTACGAGCGTATCCACCGCTCGAACCTGATCGGCATGGGGATCGTGCCGCTCGAGTTCCTCGCCGGCCAGAGTGCGGCGACGCTCGGGCTGACCGGCGACGAGGTGTTCTCGATCGCGGGGCTCGCGGCGGGCGTCGCCGCCGGCTTCGCGTCCGGCCGCGAGGTGGCGGTGCGGGCGGCGCGCGCCGACGGCAGCGGCGTCGATTTCCGCGCGCGAGTCCGGCTCGACACGCCGCAGGAAATCGAGTACTTCCGGCACGGCGGGATCCTGCGCTACGTGCTGCGCCAGCTGCTGGCCGACTGAGCCGTCGCGGCGTCGCGCACACAAAAAGACCCCGCACGGTGGAGGGAAGCCCGCGCGGGGGGAGGAGAGGGAGCTTCTGGGTGCCCGGAGACTTGCCCCCGGGCGGCGGACCCGACTCCCTGACGGCCCGCTACCGATAAGAACGCAGCAAGGTCCGCGCCGGATTCCCGGCGGGGCCGCGGGGGTCGCGATGAGGCTGTTCGTCACCGGAGCATCGGGCTACATCGGACGCGCGCTCTGCCGGCGGCTGGCCGCCGCCGGACACGAGGTGCGGGCGCTGGTGCGCTCCTCCAGCCGGACTCAGCCGCTCGCCGAGGCCGGGGTGTCGCTGTTTCCCGGCGACGTCACCGATCGGGCCTCGATGCGCGAGGGCATGTCGGGCGCCGACCTCGTCGTCCACGCCGCCGCCGACCTCGATCTCGCCGGACCGTCGGAACGCATGGAGGCGGTCAACGTCGGCGGCTCGGAGAACGTCGCCTCGCTCGCCTCGAAGCTCGGCGTGCCCCGTCTTCTCTCGATCGGTTCGGTGGCGTGCTGGGGCGGCAGTCCCGAGGACGGAACGCCCGCGGTGGAGGACACCCCCGTCCTCGCGCCGCCGACCCGCTACAGCGCGACCAAGCGACGCGGGGACGAAGCGGTCCGGGCGTGGGGCCGACGCGGACTGGAGGTCCTGACCGTCCACCCCAGCCTCGTCTACGGTCCGCCCGGCAAAAAGGAGGGAGCCAATGCGCTGCTGCGCCAGCTCGACCTCGGCCGCTTTCCGGCGCTGATCGGCGCCGACCGGCGAACGTCCTGGATCTTCCTCGACGACCTGATCGAAGGGCTCGTGCGGGTGCTCGAGCGCGGGCGGCCGGGCGGCGTCTGGCTGATGACCGGTGACGTCGCTTCGGTGGCCGAGGTCGCCGCGCGGGTCGCGGCGGCCGGCGGCGCGCCGGTGCCGCGCTGGCGTCTGGCGGTGGGTCCGGCGCGCCTCGCATTGCGCCTGGCCACGCCGTTCTACCGGCTGCGCGGGCGCCGGCCGCCGATTCCGCTCGAGCAGCTCGAGTCGCTCTCCCGCCACTGGTGCTTCGACGACCGGCGGGCGCGCGCCGAATTCGACTGGCAGCCGCGCGGTCTCGACCAGGGACTGCCACCGACGCTCGCGCACCTGCGCGCCGGGCGTGACCCGGGCTGAGCGCGGCGGTTCGGGCTATCCTTGACGGTCGGGGAGATCTCCCCTCCCGGAGCGCCATGTTCACCGTTTTCAAGGACTACACCTTCTCCGCCGGGCACGCGATCCGCGGCCATCAGGGCGGCTGCCAGAACCTCCACGGCCACAACTACCGGGTGCGGGTGCACGTGTCGGCCGCGACGCTCGACCGGCTCGGCATGGTGATCGATTTCGCCGACCTCAAGCGGATCGTCGACTCCGTCGTCGGCCGCTTCGACCACGCCGTGATCAACGATCTGCCGCCGTTCACCGAGCGCAACACGACCGCCGAGCTGCTCGCCGAGTACGTCCACCAGGAAGTCGCCGCGCGTCTGCCGGAGGGGCGATCGGTGCGGCGCGTCGAGGTCTGGGAGACCGAGACGTCGTGCGCCATTTACGAGCCCCCGGGGTGAGGACGACGGCGCCGCGGCTGCGGATCCACGAGATCTTCCACTCGCTCCAGGGCGAGTCGACCTACGCCGGCCGGCCGTGCGTCTTCGTGCGCCTGACCGGCTGCCAGATGCGCTGCGTCTGGTGCGATACGGAATACGCCTTCTACGAAGGCCGATGGATGGAGCTCGACGAGATCCTGGCGCAGGTCGAGCGCTTCGGCTGCCCGCTGGTCGAGGTCACCGGCGGCGAGCCGCTGCTCCAGCCGGCCGTCCACGAGCTGATGCGGCGCCTGGCCGACGCCGGCCACGAAGTCCTGCTCGAGACCGGCGGCGGCTTCGACATCTCGACCGTCGACCCGCGCGTGCGCCGGATCCTCGACGTCAAGTGCCCGGGCTCGGGCGAGGCGGCCAACAACTTCTGGCCCAATCTCGGCGAGCTGCGGCCGACCGACGAGCTCAAGTTCGTGCTGGCCAGCCGCGCCGACTACGAGTGGGCGCTCGAGGTGATCGCCGAGCGCGGACTCGCCGGCCGCTGCCCGATCCACCTCTCGCCGGCGTGGGGTCAGCTCGACCCCGCCGAGCTCGCCGGCTGGATGCTCGCGGACGGCGCCCCGGCGCGGCTCACCCTCCAGCAGCACAAGCTGCTCTGGGGCCCCGAAGCGCGCGGCGTCTGAAACCGTCCGCGCGCGGCGCCGGCGCCGGACGTAGAATGACGCCGTCATGTCCAGCGAGTCGCCGCGCGCGGCCCCCGCGGTCACGCAGTTGCTCGGCCGCATCGAGTCCGGCGACCGCGCCGCCTTCGACCAGCTGTTCGGACTCGTCTACGACGACCTGCGCGTGCTGGCCAGAAAGCAGCTCGGCCGGCGTGCCGAGGACACGCTGTCGACCACCGTCCTGGTTCACGAGATCTACCTGAAGTTCTCGCGCGCCGAGCAGCTCTCGGCCAACGACCGCCACCACTTCTTCTCGCTCGCCGCGCGCGCCATGCGCCAGGTGCTGCTCGACCACGTCCGTCGCCGGCAGGCCGAGCGCCGCCCGAATCCGGCGCGCGCGCGGTCGATCGACGACGTCGAGATCGCGGTGGAGGCGCCGATCGAGGAGCTGATGGCGGTCGAGACCGCGCTCGCGCGGCTCGAGCAGCTCGATCCCGATCTCGGGCGTCTGGTCGAATGGCGGGTGTTCGCGGGACTGACGCTCGAGGAGATCTCCGAGATCGCCCAGGTTTCGGTCTCGACCTTGAAGCGCGAGTGGCAGAAGGCCCGCGCCTTCCTGCACCGCGAGCTCTCGCCCGCGTGACCGACCTCGACTCCGCCGCGCGCCTCTGGCGGCGCGTCAGCCGGGCGCTCGACGAGGTCTACGACCTCGAGGGCGACGCCCGCATCGCGCGGCTCGAGCGACTCCACGAGGAGGAGCCCGAAGTCCACCGCGAGGTCCTGGCGCTGCTCGCCGCCGACCCCGGCACCAGCCGGATCCTCGACGACGCCGCGCGCGACGCCGCCGCGGCGCTGCCCGACACGCTCGGCGGCGGCGGCGAAGCATCCGCCGAGCCGCAGTCGCGCATCGGCGGCTGGCGCCTGCTCGGACCGGTCGGCCGCGGTGGCATGGGGGAGGTCTTCCTGGTCGAGCGCGCCGACGGCGCCTACGAGCAGCGCGCGGCCCTGAAGCTGCTCAAGCGCGGCCTCGACTCCGACGAGCTCTACCAGCGTTTCCTGCGCGAACGCCAGATCCTGGCTCGCCTCGGCCATCCGGGCATCGCCCGGCTGCTCGACGGCGGCGTCGCCTCGGACGGTCGACCGTACTTCGTGCTCGAGTACGTCGAGGGACGCCCGATCACCGAACACGCCGACGCGGCCGACCTCGGGGTCGAGGCGCGGCTCCGGCTCTTCCTCGAGGTCTGCGCGGCGGTCGAGGCAGCGCACCGGTCGCTGGTCGTGCACCGCGACCTCAAACCGTCGAACGTCTTGGTGAGCGACGCCGGAGAGGTCAAGCTCCTCGACTTCGGGATCGCCAAGCTGCTCGAGGACGAGACCGACTCCGTAGCGACTCGCACCGGCCTGCGGCTGATGACGCCCGCCTACGCCGCTCCGGAGCAGATCCTCGGCGGCGACGTGACGACGGCGACCGACGTCTTTGCGCTCGGCGCGGTGCTCTTCGAGCTGGTTTCCGGCCGCCGGCCGTTCGAGCGTAGCGGCCGCACGCCGACCGATCTGGCCCGCGAAGTCGAGCGTGAGCGGGTCGAGCGGCCGAGCGAGGTGGCGCGCCGGCGGAGCCGCGAGGCCGCCGACCCGGAGACGAGGTGGGAGCTCGAGCGTCGCGCGGCGCGGATCTCGGGCGATCTCGACGCGATCCTGCTCCAGGCGCTCGAGGCCGATCCGCGGCGCCGCTATCCGACGGTCGAGGCGTTCGCGGCCGACCTGCGGCGCCATCTCGATGGCCGGCCGGTTCGCGCACGGGCGAGCACGTTCTCCTACCGCGCCGGCAAGTTCGTCCGCCGTCACCGGTACGCGCTCGGCGTGGCGACCCTGGTCACGCTGTCGCTCATCGCGGGCCTCGCGGTCGCGGTCTGGCAGGCCGGCCGCGCGGCGCGCTCCGCAGCGCGCGCCGAGCGGGTGCGCGCCTTTCTGGTATCGGTCTTCGAGGTCAGCGATCCGGCGATCGCTCGTGGCGAGGAGGTCACGGCACGCCGCCTTCTCGACGAAGGGGCGCGCCGGGTCGAGACCGAGCTCGACGCCGAGCCCGAGCTCGCCGCCGAGATGCTCGACCTGCTCGCCGGTCTCTACCGCAAGCTCGGAGCGCTCGAGCCGGCGCGCGATCTCGCGACGCGCGCCCTCGCGCTCGCCGAGCGCTCGTCCGGCGTCGACTCGGAGCTGGCCGCACGCTGCCGCTGGACGCTCGGCTGGTGCCTGCTCAACGCCGGAGAGCTCGAGGCTGCGGCTACCAGCCTGGAGCGGGCGATCGTTCGCCTCGATCGCGCCTCCGACGCGCGGGACGTCGCCGCGGCGGACGCCCGCGAACCGCTGGTCGAGCTCGAATTCGCCGCGCGCGGACCTTCGGCGGCGCTGCCGGTGGCCGAGCGGCGGCTCGAGATCTACCGAGATCGCCTCGGCGACGAGCACGAGAAGACCGCGCTGGCGCGCAACGACGTCGGCGTCGTCCTGAACGCGCTCGGTCGTCTCGACGATGCCCGCCCGATGCTCGAGCGCGCGGTCGCCGATCTCGCCGCCCGCCTGGGCGACGGCGATCCGCGACTCGGGCTGGCGCTCGCCAACCTCGCCGATCTCGAGCAGCGCGACGGCCGGATCGAAGCGGCGGAGAGTGCCGCACGGCGTGCCCTGTCGGTGCGTCGCAGGGCTCTCGGCGGGGCTCATCCGGAGACCGCGATCTCGGCGATCCGTCTCGCCAAGATCCTCGACGAGCGGCAGGAGCTCGACGAGGCCGAGGCGCTCGCGCGCGAGGCGGTCGGCGTGCTCGACGGTACCGACCGGTTCGCCGCCGCCGGAGCGACCATGATCCTGGCGACCATCGTCGCCCGCAAGGGACGGCTCGTCGAAGCCGGCCCGCTTTTCGAGCGCGCCGAGGCGCGCTACCTCGAGCTGCTCGGCCCCGACCACTTCCTGACCCTGGGTGTCGGGGTGGCACGCGCCGCGGCCGTGTCGCGCGCCCCCGAACGCCGCGCCGCGGCCATCGCCGAGCTCGAACAGCTGCGCGACCGACTCGCCGGGCTCGGCGCGGACGCCGCCGAGACGCTGGTCGAGGCCGAGGCCGCCCTCGCGGCCGCCCGTGCCGGCGGCTGACGCCTGACCGAAGGCCGGCCGTTCGATTTCGGCCGGCACCGCCGTCGCCCGATCTCGCGCGGACATCGCGGGTCCTCTCGGACCACGATGGCCGACCGTGGCTGCCATCGTCGTCGGTTCGCGTTGGCCCGTCCGGCCCTGGGTCTACGCAGGTACAGGCGGGAGGTAGATCCATGAGCCAGCTTCGCCACGTTCTCGCCGCGGCCGCGATCCTCGCCTCGACCGGGAGTCTCGTCCCAACGAGCCTGCGCGCCCAGACCGAGCTTCATCCGCACCAGGAGATCGTCTGGGACGAATCTCAGGGCGGCATCTACGAGCTTCCCGCCGATGCGTACTTCGGGGCCAGCCTGTGCGCCGCGCGGAGCGGGAGCGGAAGGGCCCAGGCGGCGACGACGAACGCCCACGGGCGCGCCACCCTCGAGCTCGTCGACGACCAGTGGTCCGTCGTCAGCCAGTCGCCGAACACCGAGGGACCTCAGCTCTTCGCGTGCGGCCACGACAGCGAGGGACCGAATCTGGTCACCACCATCCGACGGCCCGGGAACACGCATCGTGCCCTGTCGGTGCCGTCGGGCGGCCTCCAGTTCGACGGCATCTCCGGCGAGAGCGTCACCGCCATCGCCCGCTACGGCAACCTGGTGGCCGTCGGTCAGCCGACGTACGGAGCGGGAGGGGCGGTGAGCTTCTACCGCCGCGACGCAGGCGGCGCGTGGAACTTCGAGCGACGCTTCGACGGTGCGATCGGCGCCGAGCTCGGCAGCTCGGTCCTGGTCCTGGGCGAGAACCTCGCGATCGTCGGAGCGCCTTCGCTCGCCCACAACGGAGAGGTGTGGATCGCCTACACCGATCCGACGACCGGGTCGTTCAACCGGTTGCTCGAAGGGCCGGCCTTCGGCAACGACATCCGCTTCGGCCGCTCGCTCGCGGTCGATGGGCCATGGCTGGCGGTCGGTGCGCCGTTCTACGATCGACTGCTCGCCGGCGGCGGAGTCTGGGAGGACGCTGGTGCCGTCTACCTCTACGAATGGAACGGCTTCGGCTGGGAGCACTCGATCACCCTGACCGGCAACACTCCGGATGGGCTGCTGGGCATCCGGATCGACTTGAGGGTCTTCGCCGGGGGTGACGCGATGCTGGTCGCTGGAGCACCCGGCGAGCTCGGCACCAACGGCAATGCGCGGGTCTACGTCCACGAAAACGGCGGCTGGGGCCTGCGCTACCGACTCGCCGACGACGAGGGCGTCGCTGCCGATTTCGCGGGCCTCGGCGTCGCGATCGCCGCCCCCTCGCGTGTATTGATCGGCAGCCCCGGCAAAGACAAGGGTGTGGTGCTGGCCTTCCGGGTGCCGGTCTTCGCCGACGGCTTCGAGTCAGGCGACCTCGGCGCGTGGTCCGCCGCCTTCCCCTAGCGACGGCACCGCGGGTGTGGAGGCGGCGGCCTCGGCGGGTCGCGCGAGCTCGGCGTCGACCACCGCCGAGATCCGCTCGACGGACACCGACCCGCCGTCCAGGTGCCGGCTCCGGGTCCGGGCGGAAGGGGCCTCAGGGCGTTCCGGTCGTCTTCGCCGACCAGAGGTCGAGGTTGCCGGCGTCGAAATCGTCGCCGAAGATCGCCGACTGGTGGAGGCGACCCGCCCAGACCCGGTCGTGATTGCCCGCTCCGGCGAGGTGGCCTGCGACGACGAGTCGACCGCTCTGGGAGACGACGCCGCCGATCCGGACGTCCGACTGGGCCACACCTGGGATCTCGAGCGCGAGCTTGCCGTCACCCGAGAAGGTCGAATCGAGCGAGCCGGTCGACGTCGCCTTGATCACGTAAGGGAGGTTGTCGCCCGAGATCTGGAACCGGCCGACCAGGACGATCGCGTCGGAGGGCGGAGGCATCAGTAGGAGGTCGGCGACCTGGGTGATGTCGTCGTCGAGCATGCCGAACTCGAAGACGCCGTCACCGGAGAAGCTCGTGTCCGGTGCGCCGGTGGGCGAGAAGCGCGCGACGAAACCGTAGCCGACGTAGACGATGCTGGTGTGGCCGACCCCGGCGAGCAGGACCCGGCCGAACCGGTCGACGGCGATCGCCTCGGGAATCGTCTCGTTGAGCTCGTTGTAGGCGACCTCGAGGCAGCCGTCGCCGTCCCAGCTCGAGTCGAGCGCGCCGTTGGTCGTGAGGCGGCAGATCACGGGGCGGCGGTCCTGCGTCCCGCCGTCCTTCGACTGGATCGCGAGCAGGATCCGGCCGTCGGTCTGGACGGCGACGTCGACGACGCGGTCGTCGCCGCCGCCGAGCTGCGCGGGCAGGCGCAGCCGGCCGTCGCCCGAGAAGCTGGTGTCGAGCGCCCCCGCGGCGGTCAGCCGTGCCACGAACGGTGTCGGCCCCTGGTAGGGATAGCCGTCCGCGACGTCGTCGGTCAGGCCGGCGACGACGATGCGGCCGTCCGCCAGCAGCGCGCCGGAGGTCAGGGCGATGTCGCCGTAGCCCGCGACCGGTTCGATCGGAGCCCGGCCGTCGCCCGAGAACGTCGCATCGTAGTCGCCGACCGCGTTGGTGCGCAGCACCATGCCGAGGTAGACGGTGTCGCCCGGGGCGGGCACCGCTTTCTCCGCGTGTCCGATGATGACCCGCTTGCCGTCGGGCTGGACGAGCACCTCGTTCGGGCGGTCCGCGAAGTTCCCGCCGAGGTTCTGAGTCAGGTCGACGCAGAGGTGGCCGTTGCCGTTGGCGTTGATGCGGCACATCTCGGTGTCGTCGAAAGTCGAGGTCATGCCGAGGTACTGGACGGTGACGATTCGTCCGTCGGGCGCGAGGGCGGTGGCCGAGACGCTGCGCGCTTCGCCGTCGACGAACGGAGCGAAGTCGTAGAAGCCGCCGCTGCCGAAGCTCGGGTCGATCGAGCCGTCGGCCTGCGCGACGAGCGGGGTGGAGGTGACGGCGAGGAGCGTGGCGAGAGCGGCGGCGCGGTGCGACCGCGAGAACGTGCGAGCGAGCATGGGATGTCTCCGGGAGTCGTTCGGCCTTCGAGGAGGGGAACGGAGGATCCGGCGGGTACGGCTCAACCGCCGGTCGGGGCGCCGTTCACCGGTTGGCGGCGTGCGCTGACCGGTCCGGGGTGGGCCGGACACCCGCCGTTGTCGTAACTTCCCGTGGACGCAGCCGACCGGGAGGGGAGATGGGTTCGGATCTGAAACAGGCGCTCGACAGTCTGCGCATCGATCGCGAGGCGGCGGAGCCGCCTGCGGGGCGGCGGCGCTGGCTCGCGGCGGCCGCCGCCGCGGTGATCGTGCTCGCGGGCCTCGGCCTCTGGCTGTCCCGGCCGCGGCCGGTGCCGGTGCGCACGGCCGTGGTCGAAGAGGCGACGGCGATCGGGGGCGGGGCGCCGGCGGTGCTCAACGCCTCGGGCTACGTCACCGCGAGGCGGCAGGCGACGGTGTCGTCGAAGATCACCGGCAAGGTCGAGGAGGTCTTCGTCGAGGAGGGGATGCGGGTCGAGGCCGGGCAGGTTCTGGCGCGGCTCGACGCCAGCCAGGCGCGCCTGTCGCTCGGGCTCTTCGAAGCTCGGCGGAACGCGGTCGACAAGGCGCTCGCCGAGACCGAGGCCCGGCTGCGCGAGGCGGGGTTGCGCGAGCGGCGCTCGCGCGACCTCGCGGCCCAGGGCATCGCCGCCCAGGCCGACTTCGACGCGGTCGAGGCCGAGGTCGACGCGCTCGAGGCGCGCCTGGCGGCGCAGCGCGAGGATCTGGTGGCCGCCGACCGCGCGGTCGCGCTCGAACGGCAGAATCTCGAGGACACGGTGATCCGCGCGCCGTTCGCCGGAGTGGCGATCTCGAAGAACGCGCAGCCCGGGGAGATGATCTCGCCGATCTCGGCGGGCGGCGGCTTCACCCGCACCGGCATCTCGACCATCGTCGACATGTCGTCGCTCGAAATCGAGGTCGACGTCAACGAGGCCTACATCCAGCGGGTGAGCAACGGGCAGCGCGTGGTCGCGACGCTCGACGCCTATCCCGAGGTTCCGTTCCCCGCCAAGGTGATCACGACCATCCCGACCGCGGACCGGCAGAAGGCGACGGTCACGGTGCGCATCGGATTCGACCAGCTCGATTCGCGGATCCTCCCAGACATGGGCGTCAAGGTGAGCTTCCTCGCCGAGCCCGAGGCCGGCGACGGCGGCGCCAGCCGGCGGGTGGTGCGCGCGCCACGCGCCGCGCTGCGCGGCGACCGCGGGCAGGAGTTCGTGCTGGTGGTGGCGGAGGACGGGCGGATCGAGCGGCGCGCCGTGCGGCTCGCCGCCGGCGGCAGCGATCCCGCAGAGGTCGTGGCGGGCCTGTCGGCGGGCGAACGAGTGGTGATCGAGGGGCCTGCGGAGCTGGCGGCCGGTCAGGCCGTGGTCGAACGCGAGAGCGATTGATGCGAGCAGAGGGAGGAATCATGGAGACACTGGTCCGCGTCCGCGGGGTCCACAAGACCTTCTCCCGCGGCGGCGAGAAGATCGACGTGCTGCAGGGGTTGGATCTCGAGGTCGGCCGTGGCGAGTTCCTGGCGCTGATGGGGCCGTCGGGCTCCGGGAAATCGACGCTGCTCAACCTGATCGGCGGTCTCGACCGGCCGTCCTCCGGCGCCGTCGAGGTCGGCGGGTTGCGCATCGACGAGCTGTCGGACGCCAAGCTCACGGCGTGGCGTGCCCGTCACGTCGGCTTCGTCTTCCAGATGTACAACCTGTTGCCGGCGCTCTCGGCCGAGCGCAACGTCGAGCTGCCGCTGTTGCTGACGCCGCTTGCCCGCGCGCGCCGGCGTCAGCAGGTGGCGACCGCGCTCGCACTGGTCGGCCTCGCCGACCGTGCCCGCCACTACCCGCGGCAGCTCTCGGGCGGCCAGGAGCAGCGGGTCGGCATCGCCCGCGCCATCGTCACCGACCCGACCCTGCTGCTGGCCGACGAGCCGACCGGCGACCTCGACAGGAAATCCGGTGACGAGATCCTCGACCTGTTGCAGGCGCTCAACCGCGAGCACGGCAAGACGATCGTGATGGTCACCCACGACCCGCACGCGGCCGAGCGCGCGACGCGCATCGTCCACCTCGACAAGGGCGTGCTGGCGGAGCAGGTGGCGTGAAGTTTCTGCCGCTGCTCTGGAGCAACCTGCGCCGCAGGAAGGCGCGGACTCTCTTCACCTTCCTGTCGGTGGTGATCGCCTTCGTGCTGTTCGCCTTCCTGGCGGCGGTCAAGGTCGCCTTCCGCGCCGGCGTCGACGTGGCGGGCGCCGACCGGCTGTTCACCACCCACAAGGTCTCGATCATCCAGCCGCTGCCCAAGGCCTACCACGAGAAGATCGCGGCGGTGCCGGGCGTCACGGCGGTGACTCACTCGTCCTGGTTCGGCGGCATCTATCAGAACCCGAACACCGGCTTCCAGGGGGTTTTCCAGTCGCCGGTCGACCCCGAGGCCTACCTCGCGATGTACCCGGAGTTCGTGCTCGACGACGCAGAGCGCAAGGCCTGGTTCGAGGATCGCGAAGGCGTCGTCATCGGCCGCAAGACCGCGGACCGCTTCGGCTGGAAGGTCGGCGACCGCGTTCCCGTCCAGGCCACCATCTGGACCAAGTCCGACGGCTCGAAGACGTGGGAGTTCAACGTCCGCGGCATCTACGAGGGGCTCGAGAAGGGGACCGACACCACCCAGTTCCTCTTCCACTACGACTACTTCGACGAAGCCCGGCAGTGGGGCAAGGGGATCGTCGGCTGGTACGTGGTGCGGATCGCCGATGCGTCGAGGGCGGCGGAGATCGGCAAGCGCATCGACGAGGTCTTCGCCAACTCGCCCAACGAGACCAAGACGGTCACCGAGAAGGCGCTGGCGCAGAGCTTCGCGGACCAGATCGGCGACATCGGCGCGATCATCCAGTGGATCCTCGCCGCGGTCTTCTTCACGCTCCTGCTGGTGATCGGCAACACCATGGCGCAATCGGTGCGGGAGCGCACCGGCGAGCTCGCGGTGCTCAAGACCCTCGGATTCTCGAACGGCGGCGTGCTCGGTCTCGTTCTCGCCGAGTCGCTCGTGCTCGCCATCGCCGGAGGCGCGCTCGGGCTCGGCCTCGGCGCCCTGCTGATCGCCGGCGGCGACCCGACCGGCGGTTTCCTGCCGGTCTTCTACTTCCCCGAGTTCGACCAGGTCCTTGGCGCCGCGCTGGTGGTCGCCCTCGGCTTCGTCGCCGGCCTGCTGCCGGCGATCCGGGCGATGCGGCTGCGCATCGTCGACGCCTTGAGGAGGGCCTGACCGTGGCGATGACGAACTGGTTCTCGCAGGTCGCCGCCGTGACCGGTACGGCGGTGCGCACCATCCCGCAGCGGCGCGGATCATCGCTCGCGACGGTGGTCGGCATCGCCGGCGTGGTGGCGGTGATGGTGGCCGTGCTGTCGATCGGCGAGGGATTCCGCAAGGCCCTTCGCACCGCCGGCTCGCCCGACAACGCCCTGGTGCTGCGCGCCGGCAGTGACTCCGAAATGATGAGCGTGCTGCTCGGCGACGCGGTCGAGATCATCGCGCAGGCGCCGGGCGTGGCGCGTGGCCCGGTGGACGGCGCCGCCGCCGATGCGCCCCTCGCTTCGGGTGAGCTGTTCGTGGTGGTCGACCTGCCGAAGCGATCGACCGGGACGCCGGCCAACGTTCCGCTGCGCGGCGTACAGCCGGCCGCCTTCTCGACCCGCCAGAATCTGCGGATCGTCGAGGGGCGCAAGTTCGAGTGGGGCAGGAACGAGCTGTTGGTCGGCGAAGGCGCGGCCCGTCAGTTCCGGGGCCTCGAGGTCGGATCGAAGCTGGCCTGGGGTCGCAACGAGTGGACGGTGGTCGGGATCTTCTCGGCGGACGGCGCGCTCTGGGATTCCGAGCTGTGGACCGACGCGAGGGTGTTGCAGCCGGCCTACCAACGCGGCAACTCGTTCCAGACGCTGATCGCCCGGCTCGAGTCGCCGGCGGCCTTCGATCGCTTCAAGGACGCGCTGACCACCGATCCTCGGCTCGACGTCCAGGTGCTGCGCGAAACCGAGTACTACGGCAACCAGGGTCGCACCCTGCGCGCGATCATCGAGAAGCTCGGGTTCGGACTGGCGGTGCTGATGGGCGTCGGTGCGATCTTCGGCGCGGTCAACACGATGTACAGCGCGGTCGCCGCGCGGACGCGCGAGATCGCCACCCTGCGCGCCCTGGGCTTCGGCTCCGGCGCCGTGGTGGTCTCGGTACTGATGGAGGCGTTGCTCCTCGCGGCGGCGGGCGGCGCGCTGGGTGCCCTCGGCGCCTGGCTCTTCTTCGACGGCTACCGCACTTCGACTTTGAACTGGGACACGTTCAGTCAGGTCACCTTCGCCTTCGACGTCACCGGCGCGTTGATGATCCAGGGCGCGATCTTCGCCATCCTGCTCGGACTGCTGGGCGGACTGTTCCCCGCCGTCCGCGCGGCACGGCTGCCGGTCACCGCGGCCTTGCGGGAGGCGTGACGGCGCCGGCATCGGCCCTCGTCTACAATCTCGGCTCTTCCGGAGGAGAACCGCGATGACCCGACGATTCCTCGCCGCCGGCCGCCTCGCCGCCGCCCTCGCCCTGCTCGCGACCGCCCCCGCGCTCGCGGGCGAGGTCGAGAAGAAGGCCGACTTCGAGCTCGATCGCTGGATCGAGCTCGAGTCGACCGACGGACCCGTGACGCTGCACCGGTTCCGGATCGTCCGTTCCTCGGGAACCAAGTCGCGGATTCTGCGCCCCGGCAACTCCGAGTACCTCGAGGACGTCCAGCTCCAGCTCGAGTTCACCAACGACTCGAGCCGGGACTGGGAGGCGCGGTTCGACGTGGTCTGGTCGGACGCCTCGGGCAACGTGATCGACGGCTACCACGACAGCGAGAACCTCGACAACGATTCGCGCCACGACCAGCAGACGGTGACGCTGTCGACCCTGCGCTACGGCCTCGAGCGCGCCCGGAAGCTCAGCGTCCGGATCCGCTTCGACCCGGACTGAGGCGTCGCGCGGTGCCCGGCCTCAGGGTGCGTTGACGGAGGACCAGGCGGCGGTGCCGCCGATCTCGAAGCCGTCCGCGAACAGCCGATCGACGCCGCCGTGGAAGCGCGACCAGAAGATCGCGTTGGCGAGGATCTGGAAGTTGTTGCCGTCGAGGTCGTCGAGCGCGTTCGGCTGATACTCGCCGGGCTGGTAGGCGACGACCAGCCCGCCCCAACCCGGACGGCGGTGGGTGAAACCGAGCACGTGGGTCGAACCGCCTTCGAGGTAGTCGCTCGCGAACAGCAGCTCGATCGCGCCGGCCGCCGGGTGGAGCTCGAAGCTGGGGTAGCGCTCGTCGGGCGTGTTGTTGAAGTAGGGGTAGGAGTCCGCAGGGATGCCCCGCGCCGGGTCGGCGTAGGGGATGGTGCCGGCCCACTCCAGCTCGTTCGAAGCGACGAAGTGGGCGGGCGCCACCGCGATCACGTTCTGGCCGGCGACCGTGTTCCAGGTCACCGCTCCGCTGGCGACCCCGCCGAGCAGCTCGAGCACCGCGTCCTTGCCCGCGGTCAGGTAGGTGCCGTGGTGGAACGAGACGACGCCGCCGCCGTCGATCAGGAACTGCTCGAGCGCCGCGTCGAAGGCCGCCTGCTCGGCTGCTCCGCCCGGTCCGGCGGGGATGCGGTGCGCGAAGTAGATCAGGACGTCGTAGGCGTCCGGCTGGTCGATCGGCAGCTCGAGCCGGGCCGTGGCCTCGGACAGGTCGTCGGTCGCGATCTCGAGCAGGGCGCCGGCGCCGGCTTCGATCGCGACGCCGCTGCCCGGATCGGCGAGTGCCGCCGAGATCTCGCCGGGCTGGGTCAACTGCGCCGCCGGAAGTCCGTGCGGGTTGACCTCGTCGCTCACCACGAGGACGCGCAGAGGCGGGTGCGCCGGCAGCGTGGCGGCACCGGCGTCCGCGACGGCGACCAGCGACGCGACGAGCAGCTTCGCGGTCGTCGGACGAAGGCGCGCTGCCGAGCGGGACGGTTTCAGGGGCGCATCTCCCGGAGTCCGCGTTTCACGTTACCAGCTCGCGCGCCGACCCGTCCGTGCGTGCCGACACCACCCGGGCGTGCCTTGTCGCGGGCCCGAACCGGACGATAGGATTGACGCAGTGCGGCACGGGCGCCGTGCCGGAACGACCGCAGAACTCGAAAGGCGCGTCATGGGCAATGCCAAGCTGATCCTGGACGGCAACGAGGTCGAGCTCCCGCTGGTGGTCGGCTCGGAGGGCGAAGTCGGGATCGACATCTCGAAACTCCGGGATCGCACCGGCGCGATCACGCTCGACGACGGCTACGGCAACACCGGCTCGTGCCGGAGCGCCATCACCTTCATCGACGGCGATCGCGGCATCCTTCGCTATCGCGGCATCCCGATCGAGGAGCTCGACCAGGCGCGCTTCACCGAAGTCGCCTTCCTGCTGATCTACGGTCACCTGCCCAACGCCGCCGAGCTCGCCCAGTGGCGCGAGAAGCTCACCCGCCACAGCCTGCTCCACGAGGACATGAAGAAGTTCTTCGAGGGGTTCCCGGCGACCGCGCACCCGATGGCGATGCTCTCGGCGATGGTCGCCAGCCTCTCGACCTACTACCCGGACGACCAGGACCTCGACCTCAACATCGTCCGCCTGCTGGCCAAGGCCAAGACGATCGCCGCGTTCTCCTACAAGAAATCGATCGGCCAGCCGTTCATGTACCCGCTCAACCATCTCTCCTACACCGAGAACTTCCTGCACATGATGTTCGCGGTGCCGGCCGAGCCGTATCCGATGTCGGCGACGGTGGAGAGGGCGCTCAACCTCCTGCTCATCCTCCACGCCGACCACGAGCAGAACTGCTCGACCTCGACCGTGCGCATGGTCGGATCGTCGGGAGCCAACCTGTTCGCGTCGATCTCGGCCGGCATCTCGGCGCTGTGGGGGCCGCTCCACGGCGGCGCCAACCAGGCGGTGATCGAGATGCTCGAGACGATCCAGGCCGACGGCGGCGGCTTCCAGAAATTCGTCGACCTCGCCAAGAAGAAGGACTCGGGTTTCCGCCTGATGGGCTTCGGCCACCGCGTCTACAAGAACTTCGATCCGCGCTCGCGGATCCTGAAGAAGTCGGCCGACGCGGTGCTCGAGGAGCTCGGCATCGACGATCCGCTGCTCGAGATCGCGCAGGGGCTCGAGGAGGTCGCGCTCCGGGACGAGTATTTCGTCGAGCGCAAGCTCTACCCGAACGTCGACTTCTACAGCGGCATCCTCTACCGCGCGATGGGCATCCCGACCAACATGTTCACGGTGATGTTCGCGCTCGGGCGCCTGCCGGGGTGGATCGCCCACTGGCGCGAGATGCGCGAGCAGGGGTCGCGTATCAACCGGCCGCGCCAGATCTACACCGGACCGACCCAGCGCTCCTGGGTTCCCGCCGGCCAGCGCTGAACCCGGGGCGATCGCCGCGCTCCGGCTCCCTCAGGGCGCCGCGGGCGGAGCGCTGCCGCCGCCGGCCCGGCGGTGGAGCCAGCCGTGGATGCGCCGGCGCAGGCGCTCCATCCGCTTCCAGAGCCCCGGCCACCGCCCCATCAGTCCGCGCAGCTTCAGGTGCACCGATTGGCTGCCGATCGACAGCAGCGCGAAGCCGATCGCGAGCGAGAGTCCGCCCTGCAGGATCGGCAGGAACAGTCCGGCGATGCCGACCACGACCAGTACCCATCCGGTCGTGATCACCGAGGCCCGGACCCAGAGCGGCAGCGGCAGGCGCTGAAACCGCGGGCGCTCGGCCCGCGGCACCCGCGGCAGAGTCACGCTGGCGCCCCTCCCGCCCACGGCTCCGGCGCGACGGCGTCCGCACCGGGGTAGTCGAGAAACCACCCCATCGGTGGATTGACAATCCGTACCAAGCCCGTCCAGAATCGTGGGCGATTGTTGAGACGGCGTCTCAAAACTATGCACCCCGCGCGCGAAGAAGCGATCTTTCTCGACTACCTCCGGTCCCGAGGGCTCCGGGCGACCGCCGAGCGTCGGGCCCTGCTCGAGGCGATCTTCGCACAGCACCGACACATCGATGCCGACGAAGTCCTCGTCGCCGTGCGCCAGACCGGTCACAAGATCTCGCGCGCCACCGTCTACCGCAACCTCGAGCTGCTCGTCTCCTGCGGGCTCGTGCACAAGGTCCGCGCGGGCGGCGGTCGCTACGTCTACGAGCACCTCCACCCCGGCCAGCGCCACGATCACCTGACCTGTCGCGACTGCGGCCGCATCGCCGAGTTCGTCAGCCCGGGAATCTCGGCGCTGCTCGCCGAGATCTGCAGGGCGCACGGCTTCGAGCCGCGCGAAAACCAGCTCAACATCGTCGGCCGCTGCGCGGAGTGCGCGGCGGCTTCGCCGCTCCGGGTCGCCCGTGCCTGAGCCGGCCGCGGGAACGCCGCCGGCGGCGCCAGGACCGGTGCGGCTCTCCGAGCTCGCGAGCGGCCAGCGCGCGCGCCTGTTCCGCCGCGACCTGACGGAAGGGGAGGCCTGCCTGCTCGCCGCGATGGGGTTGACCGAGGGCTGTTTCCTCGAGGTCCGCATCGCCGGCGACCCGTTCGTCGTCGAGGTGCGCGCGACGCGCATCGGCATCGCTCGCGCCGTCGCCGACCGGCTGCTGGTCGTCTCCGAGATCGGAGCGACCCGGTGACCGTCGCCGAGTCGAAGCGCCAGGCGCCGAAGACGGATCGTCCGCCGCGACTGCTGTTGCTCGGCAATCCGAACACCGGCAAGACCACGCTGTTCAATCGGCTCTGCGGCATGCGCGCGAAGACCGCGAACTTCCCCGGCACCACGACCGACCTGCGTCGCGGCCGACTGGTGCTCGCGGCCGCCGAGGAGCGCGCCGAGCGGACCGTCGAGGTCGTCGACCTGCCCGGCCTCTACAGCCTCGACCTCGATCTGCCCGAGTCGCGGGTCGCGGTCGACGCGCTGGCGGGCGCCGACGGCGTCGAGCCCGCGGCCGCGATCGTGGTGGCCGACGCCACCAACCTGGTGCGCCATCTGCACCTGGTCGGCGAGCTGCGGCGCCGGGGTCTGCGCTTCGTGGTGGCGCTCAACATGATCGACCTGGCGCGCCGCCGCGGTCTCTCGTTCGATCTCGGCAAGCTCGCCGAAGCCATCGGCGCGCCGATCGTGCCGGTCTCCGCCCGCAGCGGCGAGGGGGTGGACCGGCTACGCGAGGTGGCCCGCGAGCTGGTCGACGGCAGACTTCCTCCCGGCGTCGCGCCGGTGCCCGAAGGCGGAGCGGAGGCGCTCGACGCCTGGGCCGAGCAGGTGGTGGTCGCGAGCGTCGGGGGTGAAAGCGCGCTCGGCTCGGGCAGCGACACGCTGATCGACCGGCTCGACGAGACCTTCACCCACCCGCTCCTGGGGCTGGTGATCTTCCACGTCGTCATGGGCCTGCTGTTCTGGGTGATCTTCGCCGTCGCGACGGTGCCGATGGACCTGATCGAGGCGACCTTCGCCCATCTCGGCGACTTCCTCGAAGCGAGCCTGCCGGCGGGCGCGGTCCGCGAGCTGCTGGTCGGGGGGCTGATCGGCGGAGTCTCCGGCACGGTGGTCTTCCTGCCGCAGATCTGCCTGTTGTTCTTCCTGATCACGCTGCTCGAAGACACCGGCTACCTGGCGCGCGCCGCCTTCGTCATGGACCGCCTGCTCTGCCGCTTCGGTCTGCCCGGATACGCCTTCGTGCCGCTGCTCTCGGCGCACGCCTGCGCCATCCCGGCGATCCTCTCGACGCGGCTGATTCCGGACCGCCACGACCGCTTCGCGACGATTTTGGTCGCGCCGTTCATGAGCTGCTCGGCGCGCATGCCGGTGTACGTGCTGCTGACCGGGTTCCTGTTCCCGCGCGAACCCGCGCTCGCGGGTTTCGCCTTCGCCGGCTGCTACCTGCTGGGCGCGGTCGCGGCGATGGGCACCGCCCTGGTCGCGCGACGCACGCTCCTGCCCGGGCGTTCGCGGCCGATGGTGCTCGAGCTGCCGACTTACAAGCGGCCGTCGCTGCGGGTCGCCGCGGCGCAGGCGCTCGAGCAGGGGTGGGCGTTCCTGTCGACCGTCGGCACCGTGATCCTCGCGATCTGCTTCGTGATGTGGTGGCTCTCGGCCTATCCCAAGGTCGAGCCGCCCGCCGCGGCCGCCGCGCTCGAGGCCGAGGCCGCGGGGATCGCGACGTCGGCGCCGGAACGCGCCGCGGCGCTCGAGTCCGAGGCGGCTGCGCTCGTTCTTCGCCACCAGCAGGAGGCGAGCTTCGCGGGCCGGCTCGGACGGCTGTTCGAACCCGTGTTCGCGCCGCTCGGCTACGACTGGCGACTGACCATGGGCGTGCTGACGTCCTTCGCCGCGCGCGAGGTCTTCGTCTCCACCCTCGCCGTGCTCTCTGGCAGCGACACCGAGTCGGGCGAACAGGGGGTCCTCGCCCGTATCCACTCCGCCCGGCGCGACGACGGCTCGCCGTTGCTGACCCGGGCCGTCGCGGTCTCGCTGCTCGTCTTCTTCGTGCTCGCCCTGCAATGCCTGTCCACGGTCGTCACGGTCTGGCGCGAGACGCGCCACCGGCGCTGGCCGCTGGCGCAGTTCGCGTGGATGACCGGGCTCGCCTGGATCGGAGCCTTCGCCGCCTACCGCCTCATGCTCGCCCTGGGAGTCGCCTGAGAATGCCCGCCTTCCCGCTCGAGGACCCGCAGTTCTGGATCGTCACCCTCGCCACCGCCAGCGTGGTCGCGTTCGCCACCTGGCGGTTGGTGCGTCGCGCGGCCGCGGCCGAGACTCCGTGCGCGAGCTGTCCGCGGGTGCGCGCGGTCGCCGCGCCCGCAGCCGAGGGAGCCCCGCGCAGCCTGCCCGTGGTCGCCCTCCTGCTCGCCCTGGTCGGCGCCGGAACGGCGCCGGCCGAGACCGTGGAGCGCCGCGTGCAGGCGATGGGCACGACGCTCACCGTCGCGGTCGAAGGGCTGCCGAGGGAGCACGGACTCGAGCTCGCCGAAGCGCTCGTCTCATCCGTCGCCGCGACGGAGGCGCGGCTCTCGACCTGGCGCGAAGACAGCGAGCTCTCGGCATTCAATCGCTCGACGCCGGGGATTCCCTTCAGCCTTTCGCAGCCGACCTGGAGCGCGCTTTCCAACGCCCTGCGCTGCGCGACCGAGACCGGAGGGGCCTTCGATCCCACGGTCGCGCCGCTGGTCGAGGTCTGGGGCCTGCGCACCGGCGGGCGGCGTCCGAGCGAGACCGAGATCGAAGCGGCGCGCGCCAAGGTCGGCTTCGCCGGATTCGACGTCGCCGCGCCGAGCCGCACGGCGGTCCGCAACAACGATGCCGTCCGGATCGAAGAGGGCGGCTTCGGCAAGGGTGCCGCGCTCGCCGAGGCGCTGAAGCTGGCGCGCGAGCGCTCGCCCGAGGCCGCCGTGAGACTCGACCTCGGCGGACAGCTCGCCTGGACCGGGCAGCGCTCGGCGGTCGCGGTCGCCATCGCCGATCCCCGCGACCGCGAGCGCGAAGTGCTCGAGATCGTGCTCGACCTCGTGGAGGGGTCGATCGCGACCTCGTCGAACGCCGAGCGCGCCGTGACCGTCGACGGCGAACGCATCGGCCACCTGCTCGATCCGCGCACCGGCCGCCCGGCGCCGGATTTCGGCAGCGCCACGTCGACCGGCCCGTCGCCGGTCCTCGCCGACTGCCGGGCGACCGGCCTGTTCGTGCTCGGACCCGAAGCGGCGCGGCGCAAGATCGGCGGCGCCGAGAGCCAGGGCGACAACGTCCTGCTGGTGGTCGAAGGCGATCGCCTGCGCGCGCTGGTCTCGCCGCGTCTCGGCGCGCGGGTGCGCGCGCTGGTACCCGAGTTGACGATCGAGATCGTCCCGCGAATGCGTTGAAAAGCCGAGAGCGGCGCTCCGGTTCCCGTGCGATCGAGGCCGGGGGCGCCGCTCTCTTCATCCAAACCGCCGGGGCTTGGGACCCCGGCCATCTGAACGGAGCCAGTGTACATGAGAGGGAACAGCTGGACCTTCCGGAGCGCGACGACCGCCGCGCTCCTCGTCGTCGCGATCTTCGGCGCGCCGCTGGCGGCGCAGCCCACGACTTCCGAGGCCGACCGCCTGGCCGAGCTCGAACGCCAGGTGGCCGAGCTGCGAGTGGAGCTCGCGGCGGCGCGATCGGACGCGCCGGCCTCGGAACGACTCGACGAACTCGAGCGGCGCATCGAGCTGGTCGCCGCCGAGCTCGAGAAGCTGCGTCTCGGCGAAGTCGCGGTCGAGGCCGACGAGAGCCGCTACGGTCTCGGACCGGCGGCCTCGAAGGTCTACCGCAAGCCCAAAGGGGTCTCGATCGGCGGCTACGGCGAGCTGCTCTACCAGAACTTCTCGGGCAGGCGCGACGACGGCGCTGACTCGGGCAGGATCGACGACCTCGACGTGCTGCGCGGCATCGTCTACCTCGGCTACAAGTGGAACGACCAGTGGCTGCTCAACACCGAGCTCGAGTGGGAGCACGGCTCGACCGGCAAGAACGGCGAGGCCTCGGTCGAGTTCGCCTACGTCGATCGACTGATCCGTCCCGAGATCAACGCCCGCGCCGGCCTGGTGCTGCTGCCGGTCGGCCTGGTCAACGAACTGCACGAACCGACCGTCTTCCTCGGCGCGCGCCGGCCGGGCATCGAGAACGCGATCATCCCCACCACCTGGCGCGAAACCGGCGTCGGCGTCTTCGGCGACCTCGGCGGCTTCAGCTACCGCAGCTACGTGGTCAACGGCCTCGACGCCCGCGGCTTCACCTCGGGCGGCCTGCGCGGCGGACGGCAGAAGGGGTCGAACGCCAAGGCCGAGGACTTCGCCTGGGCCGGACGGCTCGACTGGACCGCGACGCCGGGCCTCGTCGCCGGCGGCTCGCTCTACTACGGCGACTCCGGGCAGGGGCTGGTGGACCCCGAGGGCGGCGAGGTCGGCGCGTCCACCCGCCTGTTCGAGCTCCACGCCGACTGGAAGTGGCGCGGCCTCGAGCTGCGCGGCCTGTGGGTCGACGCCGCCCTCGACGACGTCGCGGCGCTCAACCGCGCGCTCGCCCTCGAGGGCAACCGCTCGGTCGGCGAGTCGCTCGACGGCTACTACCTGCAGGCCGGCTACGACGTGCTCTCGGGACGCGGCGGCGGGGCGCGCCTGCTGCCCTTCGCGCGCTGGGAGACGTACGACACGCAGGCATCGGTCCCCAGCGGCTACTCGCGCAACCCGGCCAACGAGGTCGACGTCCTGACCCTCGGCCTGCACTACCAGCCGATCGAATCGGTGGTGATCAAGGCCGATTGGCAGGACGTCGACAACGGCGCCGGCACCGGCGTCGACCAGATCAACCTCGCCCTCGGCTGGGTCTTCTGACGCTGATGCTGCACGCCGTGCGCGGTCGCCGTCGCACCCTGCGCCTCTTCGGTGCGACGGCGGTCGCGTGCGCGCTGCTCGCCGTCGCGGTGCCGGCACGGGCCAGGGTCCTGCTCACCGTCGAGGAGGCCCTCGCCCTCGCCTTCCCCGGCGCCGAGATCGAGCGGCGGACCGCCTTCCTGACCGACGCGCAACGGACGCGCGCAGCCGAGCTCGCCGGCCAGCCGCCGGCGTCGTCGATCGTCCACCCCTACGTGGCCCGGCGCGACGGCCGCATCGTCGGGACCGCCTACTTCGACACCCACGTGGTGCGCACGCTCGCCGAGACGGTGATGGTGACGATCGACACCGAAGGTCGGGTCGGGCGCGTCGAAGTGTTGTCGTTCGACGAGCCCCCCGACTACCTGCCGCGCGAAGCCTGGTACCGCCAGTTCGACGGGCGTCGCCTCGACCCCGACCTCGAGCTGCGGCGCTCGATCCGGCCGGTCTCCGGCGCGACGCTGACCGCGCGCGCCACCACCGACGCGGTGCGGCGCGCGCTCGCGCTCGATCACGCGCTCGCCGAGACGGCGACAGCGGGCACGGAGAGCGCGCGACCGTGACCCGGTTCGAAGCTTGGCTGCTCCACCTGTCGAACCTGATGGTCGGCGCCACCGGGCTCGTCTACGCCTGGCTGCGCTACTTCGCCGAGCCGCCGGATCCGTTCGCCGTCGCCCACCCCTGGCTCGCCCCGGTCCAGCACGCCCACGTCTGGACGGCGCCGCTGCTGGTCTTCGCCGTCGGCGCCATCTGGCGGACGCACGCGGTCGCCGGCCTGCGCCTCGGAGCCCGGCCGCGCCGGTCGAGCGGCCTCGCTCTGGTCGCCGCCTTCGCCCCGATGGCGGCCTCCGGCTACCTGCTCCAGACCGCGGTGGACCCCTCCTGGCGGCGCATCTGGCTCGCGCTCCATCTCGGCGCGTCCGGCCTCTGGGTGATCGCCACCCTCGCGCACCAGATCGCACGTCGCGGTGTCGCGACGAGCCGCCTGAACGACACGACGTCCTAGGCGTTTCCCGCCTCCGAAGCCCCCTCTCGGGGTCCGGCTCCGAGGGCTGTCCCGTTTCCGACGCTCCTTCCGAGAATCCACTCGAGACGAATGCTCCCCGGCCGCGACCGAACGGTCCGCGGCTCGCGCGGGGCGACCGGGAGGACGACCATGAACGAGAATCGGATCCGGATCTCCAGTCGGCACCCGCGGCGAAAGTGGATGCTGGCGTGCGCGTGGTTGACGGCCGTCACGGCGCCGGCCCAGGTCTGGGAGCCGGGCAACCGGCGGATCGACGACCCGGAAGGGCCGCAGTTCCAGGCCCAGTGGGGCTCGGTCATCACGATCGGCGACTTCGACGGCGACGGGCATGCCGACCTGGCCGTCGGAGCTCCCGAGTGGGACCAGCCGCACAACGGTTCGTTGCTCGAGGACGCGGGCGGAGTCTCGGTCTGGGCGGGCGGGCCCGGCGGCCTCGAATCGGAGCGCGAGGTCTGGTTCTACGGCGGCGCCGTCGATCGCCAGTGCGGTTACGCGCTCGCCGCCGGCGACTTCGACGGCGACGGCGACGACGAGCTGGTGGTCTCTTATCCCGGCGACAGCAGCCATGGCACCGATCACGGCGGCGAGGTCCGCGTCTTCGACAAAGAGCTCGGGAGCTGGGGCCTGGACTCCGTCTGGTTCCAGGGCGGGCCGATTCCGGTGGCCAACGAGCCGTTCGACCAGCTCGGGCAATCGCTCGCGGTGGGCGACTTCGATTTCGACGGCTACGCCGACCTGGTGATCGGTGTCCCGGGAGAGAACATCGATCCGCCCCTGCCGACGGCGCTCGACGCCGGCGCGGTGGCCGTCATCTACGGCAGCCCGAACGGCCTTTCGACCAGCGGCGTGCAGTACTTCCACGAAGCTCTCGTCGGTCTCGGCGGAGCGCAGGCCAACGCCCGGTTCGGCTTCTCGCTCGCGACCGGGCAGTTCAGTCGGGACCTCTACGAGGACCTGGTGGTCGGCATCCCGTTCCGTGATGCCGCGGGCGCCACCGACTCCGGCCAGATCGTGGTTCTGTTCGGCGGCGCGGACGGACTGTCGATCGCCGGTCACCAGCGCCTGGACGACGCCGACTTCGCGGGCGCGGTCGAGGCGGGGGACCAGTTCGGCTATGCGCTCGCCGCCGGTCAGTTCCGCTCCACCGGCGCCTGTCCGGTCCTCGAGTGCTACGACGAGCTCGCACTCGGCATCCCCGGCGAGCCGATCGCTGGCGCGGCCGCGGCCGGCGGCCTCCTCGAGATCCGTGGCTCGATGAACGGGCTCAATCCGGGCACGGCGATCTTCTGGACCCAGGACTCGCTCTCCGGCATGTCCGATCCCGAGGCCGGCGACCGGCTCGGGTCGGTGCTCGTCGCCGGCGAGCTCGATGGCCGCGACGGGGTAGATCTGGTGGTCGGCGTGCCGGACGAGAACTGGGTGAGCAACAGCGACCAGGGGATGATCCACGTGGTGTTCGGCGGTGCTCAGGGCCTGGTCCTGAGCTACCCCGGACAGTCGCGCCTCCAGGACGGTTTGGCGACCGGACCCGGCGGCGCCGGCGATCGCTTCGGCCACGCCCTCGGAGTCGGCGACTTCGACGGCGACGGCACCGGCGACCTCGCGGTCGGCGTCCCGGGGCGCGCCGTCGGCCCCGGGGACTTCGCGGGAACCGTCCAGCTGCTGCGCGGCGCGCTCTTCGCCGACGGCTTCCAGTCGGGCTCGACGGCAGGTTGGTCGCTCACTTCACCCTGACTGGGAGAGCGTCCGGAGCGCACCCTGCTAGCGTCGTCGCGATGGCGGCCGACGCCCGAGCGATGTTCGCGCTGCTGCTCACGGCAGCCCTGACGAGCTGCGAGTCGGATGCCGGCACCGCTCTGGACGCCAACGCGGGAACGAGCGGGTCCGACGAGCGAAGGCGGCTCCGCGTCTGGGCTTTCGAGCGCAGCCTCGAGGCCCGTGAGTCGAGTCGCCGCGAGCTGGGTCTCGACGGCACGGCGAGCCGGGCGGCGGCTGAATTCGAGCGACTGCGCCGACGCGAGGGCGTCTCCGACGCCGAGCTCGCCGAGATCCGAGCGGAGGGCGAAGGCAGACACTGGGCCGACTCCGAGGGCTGTCGCCCTCCCGCCGATTCGATCCGGCAGCACGCCCTGGTGGTCGCGCCGGAGCCCCACCGGCCGTTGCGCGGAGTCCATCCCGCCGGCCTCGAATCGGAGATCGCGGGCGTCGTGATCCTCGACGCCGTGATCGAAGCCTCGGGCGAAGTCGGGGCGATCGCGATCCTGAAGGGTCTGCCGGGAGGACTCGACGCGGCGGCAGTGCACGAGGTCCGCGGCGTCGGGTGGCTCCCCGCCCTGCTCTGCGGCCGGCCGGTCGCGGCTCACTACAACGTTTCGGTCGACTTCCGACGCTGAGCATTGCGGTCGGCGCGCGAGCGAGCACTCGCGGCGTCGACCGTCCTGCCGGCAAAGCCGCGTCGAGTCCGGCCCAGGATCCGCGGGTCGAGCCCGCTGCGCACGGATGGTAACTTGATCAGATCCACGGATCGCGTCGCGGCGCTCCTCGCCCGGCTCGCGACGCCCCGGTGCTCACGTTTCCGCGAGTGCTTCACGGAGGATTCGCGCCATGACGGCCACGATCCGATTTCGTCCTCGAGCCCACCTCACGATCGCGATGCTGGCTCTCGCCCTCGCCGGTCCCGCCAGAGCGCAGAGCCCGGTTCCGACGGCCGGGATCTACCCGGACTATCCCAGCGAGACGCCCGCCGAGCTCGTCGAATCGACCTGGGGATTCGACCACGAGCGGCGCGAGGTGATGATTCCGATGCGCGACGGCGTCCGGCTCTTCACCGTGATCCTGGTGCCGAAAGGTGCCAGCGGCGCGCCGATGCTGCTGACGCGCACGCCCTACGACGCCGATGCGCTGACCCGGCGCCGCGACAGCGCCCACCTCGGGCCGACCCTCTGGGGCTACGACAACGCCACCGACGTGATCGTCGAGGGCGGCTACATCCGCGTCGTCCAGGACGTGCGCGGCAAGTACGGCTCGGAAGGCGACTACGTCATGAACCGGCCGCTCTCCGGACCGCAGAACCCGACGCCGGTGGACCACTCGACCGACACCTGGGACACCATCGACTGGCTCGTCAGGAACGTCCCCGAGTCGAACGGGCGGGTCGGCATCCTCGGCATCTCCTACGACGGCTTCCTGCCGCTGATGGCGCTGGTGCGGCCGCACCCGGCGCTCAAGGTGGCGGTGCCGATGAACCCGATGGTCGACGGCTGGATGGGCGACGACTGGTTCCATCACGGTGCCTTCCGCCAGAACTCGCTGCCCTACATCTGGGACCAGGAGGCGACCCGCGACAACGACTCGTCCTGGTACGACACCCACTTCGACGAGTACGAGGCGTACATGGCGGCGGGCACGGCGGGGGAGCTGGCGCGGCAGCGCAAGCTCGAGCAGACCGGCTTCTGGCGCAAGATCCTCGCGCACCCGACCTACGACGCCTTCTGGCGCGAGCAGGCGATGGACCGCGTGCTCGCCGCCGAGCCGCTCGCGGTGCCGGTGATGATCGTCCACAGCCTGTTCGACCAGGAGGACATCTACGGCGCGATCGCGGTCTACGAGGCGATCGAGCCCAAAGACGCCGGCGACGACAAGGTCTTCCTGGTGATGGGGCCGTGGTGCCACGGCCAGATGATCCGCGACGGCAGCTCGCTCGGCGCCGTGAGATGGGACTCCGACACGGCGCTCACCTTCCGGCGCGAGATCCTGCGACCGTTCCTCGATCAGCACCTGAAGGAGGGCGCGCCGGCGGCCGGCATCGCGCCGGTCACGGCGTTCGAGACCGGCGCCAACACCTGGCACCGGCTCGACGCGTGGCCCGCCGGCTGCGCGGGAGGGTGCCCGCCGCGACCGACTCCGCTCTACCTTCGCGCGGGAGCGAAGCTCGCCTTCGCGCCGCCCGCGGCCGGCGAAGACGAGTTCGCCGAGTACGTCTCCGATCCGGCGAAGCCGGTGCCCTATCGGGCCCGGCCGATCGACCATTCCGACTCCGACGGCTGGAGGCGCTGGCTGGTGGAGGACCAGCGCGAGGCCTCCGGTCGCACCGACGTCGTGACCTTCGTCTCCGCGGTGCTGACGACGCCGGTCCGGCTCGCGGGCACGCCGATGGCCCACCTGGTCGCCTCGACCAGCGGCACCGACTCCGACTGGGTGGTCAAGCTGATCGACCTCTACCCGCCGGAGGTCGCCGGCGATCCCGGCATGGGCGGCTACCAGCTGATGGTCTCGGGCGACATCTTCCGCGGCCGCTACCGCGAGAGTTTCGAGACGCCGAAACCGATCGCCTCCGGGCAGGCGCTCGAGTACCGCTTCCGGCTGCCCACCGTCAGCCACACGTTCCGGCCGGGGCACCGGATCGCGGTCCAGGTCCAGTCGAGCTGGTTTCCGCTCTACGATCGCAATCCGCAGAGCTTCGTCCCGAGCATCTTCGACGCGAAGCCCGAGGACTTCCGCCGGGCGACGCAGCGCGTCTGGCACGCCCCGGACCACGCCAGCTTCGTCGAGCTGCCGCTCGTTCCGGCGCCCTGACCGCCGGGCGGGTGGGAGCGCTGCGGCGTCGCCGTCCGAGCGACCCGGGCCGGGCGCCGACCGGGTTGCGCCCGCCCGTCTCCCGGGTGGGCGGTAACCTCTCCGGCGGACCCATGTATTCCACAGTGCGATGAGGGACGCGGCGGCGCCCGGAGGGGGCGCGGAAGCGGTGCCGGAGCCCGGCGACTCGGAACTGATGGTCCGGGTGCGCGACGGCGAGACCGACCGGCTGGGGGAGCTGTTCGACCGGCACCACCGGCGGCTCTTCAACTTCTTCCTGCGCTGGACCCGGGATTCCGGCGCCGCGGAGGACATGGTGCAGGAGGTCTTCGTCCGGATGCTCAAGTACCGCCACACCTTCCGCTCCGGGGCCGAGTTCGGCCCGTGGATGTACGCGCTGGCGCGCAACACCGCGCACGACCAGTGGCGCGGCCGTCCGAGAGAGCTTGCGGACGACCCCGACGGACCGGAGCCCGTGGCGGCGTTCGAGCATCCGATCGAAGGGATGCTCGCCGAGGAACGGCGCGGCCAGCTAGCGGCGGCGCTCGCCCTGCTGCCGGCGGAGAAGCGTGAGCTGCTGCTGCTCGCGCGTTCCGGCGAGCTGCGCTACGAGGCGATCGGCGAGTTGCTGGGCATCTCGGTGGGCGCCGTCAAGCTGCGCGTCCACCGCGCGATGAGGGATCTGCGCGGCGCCTGGCACCAGGTCGCCGGGGAGGCCGGAGCATGAATTGTCAGGAAGCGGCGCAGATGCTGGCCGGCCGCTGGCACGGCGAGCTCGATGCCGAGGCCGAAGCGGCGCTCGACCGTCATCTTGAGGGTTGCGAAAGCTGCCGGCGCGAGGCGGCGGATCTCGCGGTGTTGTGGGCGGGGCTCGACGCATTGCCGGTGGTCGAACCGCCGGCGGGGATGCGTGCGCGCTTCGAGGCGCGCATCGAGGCCGAGCTCGCCCGCGAGCGCGCCGCCCGCGTGGTGCCGTTCGCCCCGCCGCAGAGTGCGGGGGGCACGGCGCCGCGACGCGCCGTGGCCGTGGGCACCATCGGCCGCGGCGTGCGGCGTTTCGCCGCGATCGCCGCGGCGCTGGCGATCGGCGTGCTGGCCGGTTCGGAGCTGGCGCGCCGGCGCGACGACCGCCAGATCGAGGCGCTGCGCGGCGAGGTCGCCTCGCTCCACGAGACGGTGGCGACCGCGCTGCTCTCCGGCGCCTCGCCTTCGGAGCGGCTGCGCGGCGTCTCCTACGGTCGCTCGGTCTCGGGGACCGACGAGCGCGTCGCCGAGGCGCTGATCGGCGCGCTCGAGACGGACCCCGACGTCAACGTTCGCCTGGCGGCGATCGAGGCCCTGCGGCCACTCGCCGCCCGGCCCGAGACGCGGCCGCGGCTGGTCGCGGCCGCCGCCGGCCAGCAGTCCCCGCTCGTCCAGCTGTCGCTCGTCGAGGTGCTGCTCGATCCGCGCTCGGGGCTCGATCCCGCGGCGGCGCGCGCCGACCTCGCCGGGCTCCTCGCCGACCCGAAGCTCGACCCGGCGGTCGCCGGCTACCTGCGCGGCCGCCTCGGAGGTTCCGTCTGATGCGCGTTCAACTCGTTCCGGTCGCCGCCGCCCTGCTGGTCGCCTGTGCCCTTCCCGCTGCCGCGCTCGAATCGAAGAACGTCGAGCGCCGGAGCTTCGAGCTCGCGAGAGCCGCCGGCGGGCGTGCGGTCGTGATCGAGAATGTCTTCGGCGGGGTACGCGTGCGTGCCGGCTCCGGCGACACGGTCGAGCTCACGATTCACGAGACGATCACCGCCGACGACGCCGCCGCGCTCGAGCGCGGACGCGCCGAGGTCGAGCTCGAGGTGGCCGAGTCGAACGGCCGGCTCGAGCTCGTGCAGGACGGCCCGTTCCGCGACGACTGCGACGATCGACCGGGTCGCGGCCGGCGCCACGACCACCGGCGCGACTACGCGCTCGAGTGGGTCTGGGAGGTCGTCGTCCCGGCCGACGTCAGCCTCGAGGTGTCGACGGTCGACGGCGAGCTGGTCGACGTCGAAGGCGTCCACGGCGAGCTCTCCGTGGCCAACGTCAACGGCGGCGTGCGGGTTGCCGGCGCGCGCTCTGCGGTGGCGGCCAGCACGGTCAACGGCGGCGTCGACGTCGACTTCGCCGTGCGCCCGACCGCGCCGATGAGCTTCTCGACCGTCAACGGCGAGATCGAGGTCGCGCTGCCGGCGGGCTCGGGCGCCGAGCTGGCGGTCCAGACCCTGAACGGCGAGATCTACACCGACTTTCCGGCGGCGGCGATGGCCCGCCCCGCCGCCGTCGAGCGCGAGCGCTCAGGTCGCGGCCTGCGCTGGCGCCTGGGCGGCGAGACCGTCGTGCGCCTCGGCGCGGGCGGGCCGAAGCTCGCTTGCAACACCGTCAACGGCGACATCCTGATCCGGGAGCGCTGAACCGCAGGCTTCGATGAGGAAACCCGACATGCTCCGTGAGCTGATTGTTCTGACCCTGACCGGCGCGCTGGCCGCGCCGCTCGCCGCCGCCGCCGCCGAACCCGAGCGGCTCGAAGTACCGCTCTCCGATCCGTCCCGTCCCGCCGTCGTCGAGGTCGGACTGGTCATGGGGTCGATCGAGATCGTCGCCGGCGAGCCCGGCCGGGTCGTGATCCTCGCCTCGTCGCGCGAGAGCGACCGCGCCGATCGCCGCGATCGCGCCGCCCGGCGCCCGTCGGTGCCGCCCGCGCCGCCGGTGCCACCGGTGCCGCCGACGCCGCCCCGCGCCTGGCGCGAAGACGACGACGAGGGCGAGTCTCGCGCCGATCGCTCGGGAATGCGGCGGATCCCGAACGTTTCGGTCGGCCTCGAGGTCGAGGAGAGCGACAACCGCGTCGAGATCGGCGCCGCGTCCTGGATGCGCCCGGTCGATCTGCGCATCGAGGTTCCGAAGGCGAGCTCGATCGAAGCCTCGACCGTCAACGACGGCGACCTGGTCGTGCGCGGGCTCTCCGGCGAGATTTCGCTGTCCAATACCAATGGCGAGATCCGGATCTCCGACGTCACCGGGCCGGTCAGTGCTTCCACGGTCAACGGCGGCATCACCGTCTCGTTCGGAAGCACGATGGCCAAGGCGGCGATGGCCTTTTCGACCCTCAACGGCGACGTCGACCTGACGTTGCCCGGCAGCGCCGCGGTCGACGTCCTGCTGCGCTCGGACAACGGCGAGATCTACTCCGACTTCGACGTGGCCCTGGCGCCGCGCACGTCGCGGATCGAGGAGGACCGCAGCGAGGGGCGCTACCGCATCGCGATCGCGCGCGAGCTCGCGGGCAAGATCGGCGGCGGCGGACCCGAGATCTTCCTCAAGACCTTCAACGGCGACATCCTGCTGCGCCGCGCCAAGTGACGCACGGGACTTCCGGCGCGGTGGCGGACGCTCATCCGCCCCGCGCCGGAGCGAACGCGAGCGCCGCGAGGCCGGCGGCGGCCGCGAGCGCGAGGCCGGCGGCGAGGTCGAAGGCGAAGAGGTAGCCGCCCACCCTCTGTGCCCAGGCCCCCGCGACCGGGCCGAGCGCGAAGCCGAGCGATCCCGCGAGGTTGAAGCCGGCGAGCGCGCTCGCTCGCGTCTCCTCGGCGCTCCATTCCGAGGTGAGCGAGAGCGTGGGCGGAAAGATCACCGCCGCGAACAGGCCGAGCGCCACCAGCAGCGGCGCCGAGGCGCCGGCGTCGAGGCGACCGAGAGCGGCGTAGGCGAGACCGTAGAGGGCGGTGCCCGTCGCCAGCGTCGGCAGCGTCCCGAAGCGCCGCGCGAGGCGCCAGGTGGCGAGTTGGCAGAAGGCGAACGGCAGCAGGTAGAGCGCCAGCGCGCGCCCGCGCTCGCCGGGACCGGCGCCGGTGCGCTCGGCGAGGTAGAGCGGGAAGACCACGACGAACAGGCCGACCGTGAAGCGCTCGACGAAGTAGAGAGCCCAGGGAATCAGCAGGCGTGGCCGGTGGGCCAGGGCCGAGCCGATCTCGGCGAACCGGGGCCGTCTCTCGCGCACCGGCAGGTCGGCGAGCGCGAGCGCGGCGACCGCCTGGACCAGGAAGAGCGCCCCCGCCGCGGCGAGCGGCGCGCGGGCGCCGTAGGCGGCGGCGACCGCGCCTCCGAACGGCGCCCCGAGCCCGACGCCGAGGATCATCGACGCCCCGGCCATGCCGGCGAGCCGGGGCCGGGTCGCCGCGTCGGCACGGTCGAGCACCAGGGCGAGCGCGGTCGACCAGCCGGCGATCGACGCCGCGCCCTGGACGAATCGCAGCGCCAGCAGCCACGGGATCGAGTCGATCGCGAGGTAGCCGAAGTAGGCCACCCCGCTGGCCGCGAAACCGGCCACGATCAGCGGTCGCCGGCGCCCGGTACGGTCCGAGAGCACTCCCCAGATCGGAGCGAAGACGAGATAGGCGGCCATCTCGACCGTGAAAAAGAGCGCGGCGTCGGTGACTTCGCCACCGAGCTCGTCGACCACCAGCTCCTTCAGGCCGGGAACGACCAGAGTCAGGTTGAGCATCGCCCCGAACAGCAGGGCACAGGGCAGCAGGGCGGCGCGAAACGGAGATGCCGACGCGGCGCTGGTGGGCACGCGGCATTCTGGCACGCGCTCCCGGCGCCTCCGGTCGGATGCGGAGCCCGGGCATCGCGAGGAGTCCGGGCTAGAATACGCCCGCTTCCGGAATCGGAAAGGGGCGGGCGGACGCGGTGAGCAACCACCGGGACAGCGGATCGATCCTCGACGGCAAGTACGAGATCCTCGAGCGCCTGGCCACCGGCGGCATGGGCGAGGTGTACCGCGCCCGCCACATCCACCTGCAGGAGCTGCGCGTCATCAAGATCCTGCGCGCCGACCGCGCCACCGATCCGCAGGCGCTCCAGCGTTTCGCCCAGGAAGCGCGCATCGCGACCCAGATCAAGCACCCGAACGTCGCCATCCTCTACGACTTCTCGCGGCTCGAGGACGGCAGCTTCTACATGGTCTGGGAGCACATCGACGGCGAGGACGTCGGCGGCTACCTGCGCAGCAAGGGGCCGTTCCCGATTCCGCTCGCCGTCGAGCTCGCCATTCAGGCGCTGCGCGGCCTCGACGCGATCCACGCCGCCGGGGTGATCCACCGCGATCTGTCGCCCGACAATCTGATGATCAACCGCGACCGGCGCGATCGGCCGCAGATCAAGGTCATCGACCTCGGCCTGGCCAAGAACCTGCAGACTCCGGGCAACCTCGAGATCACCCAGGCCGGCATGTTCATGGGCAAGCTCATGTACTGCTCGCCCGAGCAGGCCGGCGCGATCAAGGACGAGCCGCTCGATCACCGGAGCGACCTCTACTCCTTCGCCGCGGTGCTCTACGAGATGATCACCGGTCGCACGCCGTTCGACTCGGAGAACCCGCACGGCTATGTGCTCAAGCGTCTGACCGAGGCGCCGCTGCCGATGACCGGCCGCAACCCGGAGGTCTCGGTGCCGCAGGTGCTCGACCAGGTCGTGCTCAAGGGACTGGCGCGCGATCGCGACCAGCGCTGGCCCGACGCCCTGGGGTTCCTGCAGGGGCTGGTGCGGGTCGCCGACATGCTGCGCGGCGCCTCGACCCAGGAGGTCCCGGTGGTGCGTGGCGGGCAACCGGTGGCGCCCTCGCGGCCGCCGGCGGTGGCGATTCCGACCTCGTCGCCGCGGCCGGGGAGCCGCTCGGGAGCCAGTGAGCTCTCGCGCGAGGAGCGCAGCGAGCTTCTGGCGCAGATCGAGCGCGCCGCGCGCCGGGTCAACGAAGGGGCGCGACTCCAGGAGCTGGCCCAGCAGGCGATCGCCTCCGGTCGGATGGCCGATGCCGCGGGCCACGTCGCCGAGCTCGAGTCGCTCAATCCGAGGCACGCCGGCCTGCCCGAGCTCAAGGCGCAGCTCTCGGCCGGCACGGCGACGCCCGCGGTCGCGCGCCCGGCTCCGGCGACCCGTCCGGCGGCGTCGCCGGCCCGACCGGCCGCGCCCGCGGCGGCGCCGGCCGCGCCGGTCGCGCCGAAGCCGGTCGTGCCGGCCGCGCCGAAGCCGGTCGCGCCGGCCGCGCCGAAGCCCACCGCGCCGGCCGCGCCGAAGCCCGCCGCGCCGCCCGCGGTCCCGTCGCGGCCCGCCGGCCCCGATCCTCGTGTCGAGGAGGAGGCGCGCCGTGCGCGCATCGCCGAGGCCGAGAAGCTGCTCGACAAGTACATCCGGGAGCGCAAGCAGTCGCTGGCCCGCTTCGCGCTCGAGACGCTCCTCGAGCTGGTCCCCAACCATCCGCGCCGGTCCGACTACGAGGCGTGGGTCGACCTGCTCGGCGAGGAGGTCGAGCAGCTCAAGCGGGCCGGCGTGGCGCTCGAGGAAGGGCGCCAGGCCCTGCTGCGCGGCGACGTCGCTCTCGCGCGTCAGAAGGCCGAGGAAGTCGATCGGCTCGACCCGTCGCACCAGCTGGTCGATTCGTTCCGGCGCGAGATCGACGAGGCCGAATCGCGCACCAAGGTGGCCGCCGAGGTCGACCGCCGCCGCGACCGGCTGGAATCGTTGATCGAGACCAAGCGCCTGCAGGAGGCCGAGAAGGAGCTCGAGCGGCTCGCCAGCTCGGGTCTGGCGCGGGTGTCGGTCGAGACCTACCGACTGCGCATTTCCGACATCGCGGCACTCGCCGAGCGCGAGTCGCGCTCGCAGGACTTCGAGCGCAAGTACCGGGAGCGGATCCAGGCCCACGACTACCTGGCGGCGCGCGAGGTCGTTCACGAGTTCGAACAGGCGATCCCGGACAGCCAGCGGCCGCAGCTGCTCCACTCCGAGATCGCGCGCCTGGAGGACGTCTACCGGCGCCAGATCGGCATCGAGCAGGGAGTGCGCCAGCTCGAGGTCTTCCTGGACCAGAGGAAGACCGCCGAGGCCGAAATGGCGCTGCGCATCCTGGTGCAGATGGCGCCCGAGCATCCCCAGCGCCATCATTTCGAACAGCGCGTGCGCGCGCTCAAGCTCGGCGCGCGCTGACGCGGCCGCGACTCTTGCCGCGCCCGCCGGGCCCCCCGTAGACTGACGCGCCGAGGAACCGTGTCATGACCGCCGAGCGCGACCGCGTCCGTCGCTACGCCTTCATGAAGCTCGCGCGCGAGTTCGACGCGCGCTTCGAGGCGCTGCTGCTGACCGGCCGGGTGTCGAAGTGGTACAGCGCGATCGGCAACGAGGCGATCACCGTCCCGGCCGGCCTCGCGCTCGAACCGGGCGACGTCCTGTGCTCGCTCCACCGCGACGTCGGCGCCATCCTCGCCACCTACCTCGATCCGGCGCGCGCTTTCCCGGAGGCCGGTTTCGGTGCTCCCGACGAGCGCCGGCCGGAGCCGACCGAGCTGTTCCGGCGGCTCGCCTGCCAGGTGCTGGGGCGTTCCGGCGGCTTCTCGCAGGGCATCGAGCGCTCCTACCACTACGGCTGGTTCGCGCCCGAGCACGGCATCCTGCACCTCGGCATGATCAGCCACCTGGGCGCGATGATCCCGGTGGCGGCCGGTTGCGCCTTCGCGCTCGCCCGCCACGGCACCGACCGGATCGCGATCAACTTCATCGGCGAGGGCGGCACCTCGACCGGCGACTTCCACGAGGCGATGAACCTCGCCGCGGTCTGGAAGCTGCCGTTGGTGCTGGTGATCGAGAACAACCGTTACGCCTTCTCGACCCCGGCCCGCCACCAGTACGCCTGCCTCCAGCTCTCCGACCGCGGCCCGGGCTACGGCATCGCCGCCGAGACCATCGACGGCAACGACCCCGACGCGGTGGCCAAGGCGATCGAGATCGCCGTCGCACGCGCCCGCACCGGCAAGGGACCGACGCTGATCGAGGCGATGGTCGGGCGCCTGCGCGGCCACGCCGAAGGCGACGGCTCGATGAAGGTGGTGCCGAGCGACGAGCTCGCGATCTACCAGTCTCAGGATCCGGTGCCGGCCTACGCCCGCCGGCTCGAAGCGGAAGGGGAGCTCGGCGCCGGGCAGCGCGCCGCGATCGACGCGCGGGCGAAGACGCTGGTCGAGGCCGCGATCGACCAGGCCCTCGACGCGCCGCACCCCGACCCCGCGACGGCGATGCGCGCGGTCTACGCCGAGGCGGACGGTCCGCCGGTGCTGCCGGCACCGCGAACGCGCCGGCGGCGGCGTATCGATCTCGAGGAGACGGCGATGTCGGAGCGGGCGCGCGCCGAGATCGAGGCGGCGTCGGCGACACCGGCCGGAGACGCCGCCGAGGACGCACCGACCGCGATGGCCGCCTTCACCGGATCCCCGGCCGAGCCGCTCTCGGAGGGCGAGATCACCTACCTCGACGGGCTCCACGCCGCGCTCGTCGAGGAGATGGAGCGCGACCCGTCGGTCGTTCTCCTCGGCCAGGACATCGGCGAGTTCGAAGGGGCGTTCCGCGTCACCCGTGGTCTGCACGCGCGCTGGCCGGCGCGCGTGCTCGACACGCCGATCTCGGAGTCGGGCACGCTGGGGCTCGCCGCCGGCGCCGCGCTGCTCGGCTACCGGCCGGTGGTCGAGATGCAGTTCGCCGACTTCGTCTCGTGCGGTTTCAACCAGATCGCCAACGTCCTCGCCAAGCTCTACTACCGCTTCGAGCGCCCCTGCCCGGTGGTGATCCGCTTGCCCGCCGGCGGCGGCGTCGGCGCCGGACCGTTCCACTCGCAGAACCCGGAGGCCTGGTTCGCCCACGTCGCGGGGCTCAAGGTCGTCTGCCCGGCGACCGTCGCCGACGCCAAGGGGCTGCTCAAGGCCGCGATCCGCGACCCCAACCCGGTCGTCTTTTGCGAGCACAAGTTCCTCTATCGCCGGATCAAGGAGCGCCTGCCGGCGGGCGAAGCGCTGACGCCGATCGGCAGCGCCCGAGTCGCCCGCCCGGGCCAGCACCTGACCATCGTCGCCTGGGGCGCCCAGGTCTGGACCGCGCTCGAAGCGGCCGAGGCGCTGGCGACCGAAGGGATCGAAGTGGAGGTCGTCGACCTGCGGACGCTGGTTCCGTTCGACGAGGAGACCGTGCTCGGTTCGGTGAAGAAGACCGGCCGTGCGGTGATCGTCCACGAGGCGCAGTTGACGGGGGGCTTCGGCGGCGAGGTGGCAGCGCGCATCGCCGACGCGGCGTTCCCGTGGCTCGACGCTCCGGTCCGGCGTGTCGCCTATCCGGACCGGCCGAGCCCGTACGCGCGCGTCCTCGAGCAGGCACTGCTGCCGGACCGCGACCGCCTGCTCGCCGCCGCGCGCGAAGTCCTCGCCTTCTGAGCCCGAAACGACGAAGGCCCCGGCAAGCCCGGGGCCTTCTCGATCCTGCCGTCGCGGCTCCGACTCAGAGCATCGTCGCGATCACCAGCGCGATCACCGACATCAGCTTGAGCAGGATGTTGAGCGACGGACCCGAGGTGTCCTTGAACGGGTCGCCGACCGTGTCGCCGACGACGGCGGCCTTGTGCGGGTCGGAGCCCTTGTAGTACATCTTGCCCTCGATCTCGACGCCTTCTTCGAACATCTTCTTGGCGTTGTCCCAGGCGCCGCCGGCGTTGGACTGGAAGATCGCCATCAGCACGCCCGTGGCGGTGACGCCGGCGAGCAGGCCGCCCAGCATCTCGGCGCCGGAGTCGAGCCCGAACAACCGCGGACCGAAGCCCACCGCCACCGGCACCGAGACCGCGAGCAGGCCGGGCACCACCATCTGCTTGATCGCGGCCTGGGTCGAGATCTCGACGCACCGCGCGTACTCGGCCTTGCCGTCGGCCGCCTCGAAGATTCCGCGGTCGTCGGCCGACCAGTGCTCGAGCTCCTTGCCGTCGTTGCGCTTCATCGCCTCGAGCGCGGCCTTGAGCGCCGGGATCTCGGTGAACTGACGACGGACCTCCTGGATCATCGACATCGCGGCGCGTCCGACCGCCTGCATCGCCATCGCCGAGAACAGGAACGGCATCATGGCGCCGACGAACAGGCCGGCCATGACGTCGGCCTTCGAGACGTCGATCGACTTCAGGTTGGCCGCGGTCATGAAGGCGCCGAACAGCGCGAGCGCGGTGAGCGCCGCCGAGCCGATGGCGAAACCCTTGCCGATCGCGGCGGTGGTGTTGCCGACGGCGTCGAGCTTGTCGGTGCGGCCGCGCACCTCCTTGGGCAGCTCGGCCATCTCGGCGATGCCGCCGGCGTTGTCCGAGATCGGGCCGTAGGCGTCGACCGCGAGCTGGATGCCGGTGTTCGACAGCATGCCGACGGCGGCGATGGCGATGCCGTAGAGGCCGCCGAAGTAGAAGGCGCCGATGATCGAGGCGGCGAGCACCAGGATCGGCAGCGCGGTCGAGCGCATGCCGACGCCCAGGCCGGCGATGATGTTGGTCGCCGAGCCGGTCAGGGACTGGCGCGCGATCGACAGCACCGGCTTGGTGCCGGTGCCGGTGAAGTGCTCGGTGATCATGCCGATGGCGAGGCCGGCGACGAGACCGATGACGGTGGCCCAGAAGACGCCCATCGAGGTGATGGTCCGGGTGCCGCCGTAGAGCACGTCGTCGAAGCTCCAGGTCTCGGGCAACATCCAGCGGATCAGGAAGTAGGAGAGGCCGACCATCACGATCGAGGAGCCGAACTCGCCGATGTTGAGCGCCTTCTGCGGGCTGCCGCCTTCCTTGACCCGGACGAAGAAGGTGCCCGCGATCGAGGTCAGCACCCCGACGCCGGCGAGCACCAGCGGCAGCAGCACCGCCGAGAGTCCGCCGAAGCCGTCCTCGGCGAACGACCGGCCGTCGCCCATCGTGCCGAGCATGAACGCGGCGCCCAGCACCATGGTGCCGACGATCGAGCCGACGTAGGACTCGAACAGGTCGGCGCCCATGCCGGCGACGTCGCCGACGTTGTCGCCGACGTTGTCGGCGATGGTCGCCGGGTTGAGCGGGTGGTCCTCGGGGATGCCCGCCTCGACCTTGCCGACGAGGTCGGCGCCGACGTCCGCCGCCTTGGTGTAGATGCCGCCGCCGACGCGCGCGAACAGCGCGATCGAGGAGGCGCCGAAGGAGAAGCCGGTGATCACCGTGATGGTGCGGTGGATGTCGCCGTCGAACGCCCGCGAGAAGAGCAGGAAGCAGAGGCTCAACCCCAGCACGCCGAGCCCGACGACGCCCAGGCCCATCACCGAGCCGCCGGCGAAAGCGATCTCGAGCGCCGGCCCGAGCCCGCGCCGGGCGGCGTGGGTGGTGCGCACGTTGGCGCGGGTCGCGACCCTCATGCCGATGAAGCCGGCGAGCGCCGAGCAGAAGGCGCCGGCGACGAAGGCGACCGCGATCAGCGGCGACGAGCCCTCTTGCGCGACGCCCGACCAGGCGAGCAGGCCGGCGACCACCAGGACGAAGATCGCGAGGACCCGGTACTCGGCGCGCAGGAAGGCCATGGCGCCCTGCTGGATGGCGGCGGCGATCCTCGCCATGCGCTCGGTGCCGACCTCCTGACGGGAGACCCAGGCCGATTTCAGCCAGGTGTAGACCAGGCCGGCCGCACCCAGGGCGGGGATCACGTAGAGAAGCGTCTCGACGTTCATGCGTAGAAGGTCCCTAGTCGACGAGAGTTGATGGGGAAGCCGAACCGCTGAAGCCGGGGGATTATGTCACAGGGGATCGGGCCGGAACCCTCTCGGCCTTGGCCGGGCCGGACCGGAATGCTAGGCTCCCGCGGCTCCTGCATGGTTTCCGGACGGTCCCGCCCGAGGCGGTGGCCGTGACGTGATCGCGGTCGTTCTGAGGAGGCTCGATGTCGAATCCGTCCGCCAACGAACAGTGGGGGACCCGCGTCGGCGTGATCCTCGCCGTTGCCGGGTCCGCCGTCGGGCTCGGCAACTTCCTGCGCTTCCCCGGTCAGGCCGCCGCCAACGGTGGCGGCGCGTTCATGATCCCGTACTTCGCGGCGCTGCTGCTGGTCGGCATTCCGATCGGCTGGGCGGAGTGGACCATGGGCCGTTACGGCGGTCGCAAGGGGTTCCACTCCGCACCGTCGATCCTGGGCGTGTTCGGCAAGGGCGGAAGTTTCCGCTACCTGGGCGTCATCGGCGTGCTGATCCCGCTGGCGGTGTCGTTCTACTACACCTACATCGAAGCCTGGTGCCTGGGCTACTTCTGGCAGTACCTGACCGGCGGCATGGGCATCGACGCCGCCGCGCCGATCGTCGACCAGACCGGCCGCGCCGCCGAGTTCTACTCGGACTTCACCGGCCGCGGTTCGAACGGCGTCATCGCCGGCGGCTCGATCTCGACCTTCGTCTTCTGGGTGATCACCTTCGCGATCAACATCTGGCTGGTGTTCCGCGGTATCTCGCGCGGCATCGAGAAGTTCGTCACCTGGGCGATGCCGCTGATGGCCGTGTGCGCGATCGTGATCCTGATCCGGGTGCTGACTCTCGGGACCCCCGATCCGTCCAACCCCGAGCAGAGCGTGATCAACGGCCTGGGCTACATGTGGAACCCGGATTTCACCGCCCTCGGCAACGCCCAGACCTGGCTCGCCGCCGCCGGCCAGATCTTCTTCAGCCTGTCGGTCGGATTCGGCGTGATCATCAACTACGCCTCCTACATGCGCAAGAAGGACGACGTCGTGCTGTCGGGCCTGACCGCCTCGTCGACCAACGAGCTGTTCGAAGTCGGCTTCGGCGGACTGATCACGATCACCGCGGCCTTCGTCTTCCTCGGCGCCGCCAACCTGGCCGGTGCGGTCCAGGGCGGCACTTTCGGCCTCGGCTTCCAGACCCTGCCGGTGGTGTTCGCCCACATGGGCCCGTTCGGCAACCTGATCGGCGCGATCTTCTTCCTGATGCTGTTCCTGGCCGCGATCACCAGCTCGATCTCGATGTACCAGCCGTCGCTTGCGTTCTTCCAGGAGGCGCTCGGCTGGGACCGCCGGAAGGCGACCGCGCTGATGGTCTCGATCTGCGTCGTCGGCTCGTTCCTGGTGATGTACTTCTCCCGCGGCGGCATCTTCTGGTCCACCATCGACGACTGGGTCGGCACGTTCCTGATCTTCGTGCTGGCGATGATCCAGATCATCGCCTTCAGCTGGCGCTTCGGCGTCAAGCGCGGCATTGAAGAAGCCCATCAGGGCGCGCACATGCACATCCCGGTCTTTTACCGGTTCATCATGAAGTACGTGACGCCGACCTACCTGCTGGTGGTCTTCGTCTTCTTCTGCAAGGACAACCTCGGCGCCTGGCTGCGCTCCGTGGCCGACGAGCCGCTGCGCCAGGGTGCCGTGGCGCTGATCGTGATCACCGCGGTGTTGCTCGTCGTCTGTACCCGGATCGGCGAGAAGCGGTGGCGGGCCGCCGGCCTGGACGTCGACGGCCGCGAGCCGGCCAAGGACTGAAGGGGGAGGCCATGACGACGCTCGGCTGGGTGTTCCTGATCGCCTCGCTCACCTTCGTCTGGGGGCTGACCGGGTACTGTTTCTACCGGGTGCTGACGGCTCCCGGCGAGATCGAGCGGCCGCCGGACTCGCTCGGCGGCTGATCCGGGCGGCGCAGCTCCCGGTCGCGGCGCGTAACATTCCGCCGCGGCCGGCGTGGGGTGGATGAAAGCAGGCCATCCACCGAGGAGCCCGCCCTTGACCCCCGAATCCATTTCACGAACGGCTCCATCCGACCCCGCCGGGCCTCCGGCCGCGGATCGGGAGTGGCTGGAGCGCTGCTACGCCGAGCATGCCGACCGGGTCTACCGGGCGGCGCACCGCGTCACCGGCAGCGCCGCCGACGCCGAGGACGTCCTCCAGACCGTCTTCCTGCGCCTGTCCCGGCGCGCGCCCGGCGCTTCGCTCGGCGAGGACGCCGGCGGCTACCTCCACCGCGCCGCCGTCCACGCCGCGCTCGACGTGCTGCGCTCGCGCCACCGCGCCGGCTGGGTGCCGCTCGAGGCGACCGGCGAGCTGGTCGCGACCGGCGGCGAAGACCCCGAGCGCCACCACCGCAACACCGAGCTGCGCCGTTCGCTCCGCCTGGCGCTCTCGCGCCTGTCGCCCCGCGCCGCCGAGATCTTCGCCCTGCGCTACTTCGAGGGGCTCGGCAACTCCGAGATCGCCGCGCTCGCCGGGGTCTCCTCCGGCGTCGTCGCCGTCCTGCTCCACCGTACCCGCGCCCGGCTCCGCCGGGAGCTTTCCGTCCTGATGGGAGATGCGTCATGAACCACGACGAGCTTCTGGACCAGGCGGTCGCCGCCGTTCGCGACGAGCCGCTCGACGCCGCGGCCCGCGAGGCCGCGATCGATCGCGTCCGCCGTCGGCTCGCGGCGGCCCAGACCGCCGAAGCCGGGTCGCTCGCGGGCGGCGATGACCACCGCATCCACGGTTGCGACGGGTTCCGCGCGCTGCTGCCGGCCCACCGCGTCGGCGCGCTGGCGCCGGCGCGCCGCCTGCTGCTCGAGGATCACCTGCGCGAGTGCGTCCCCTGCCGGCGCGCCCTGCGCGAGCTCGAGCGCGGCGCCGTGCCGGTTTCCGCCGCCCCGCGGCATGTCGATCGCGGTACCGGCTGGCGCTGGGCGCTGGCCGCCGCGGCCGCGGGCGTCGCGATCGCCGGGACGGCGCTCTGGTACTCGACGGGCGGCGCCGTCGCCGCGCCGTCGGCCGAGATCCGGGCGCTCGAGGGGGACCTGTTCGCGCTCGACGGCGGCCGGGCCCGTCCGCTCGCCGCCGGCACGGTGGTCGCGGAGGGCACGGCGGTGCGCACCGCGGGCGGCTCGCGTGCCGTGCTGGCGCTGGCCGACGGCACGCGCGTCGAGCTCGCCCCGCGCTCCGAGATCACGCTCGCTCGCCGCCGGGATGGCGTGGTCGTCGAGCTCGGTCGCGGCAACGTCATCGTCGAGGCCGCCGAGCAGCGTCGCGGCCACCTCTACGTGCGCACCGACGACTGCCTGGTGTCGGTCGTGGGCACGATCTTCACCGTCGCCAACGGCACCCGCGGCTCGCGGGTGTCGGTGCTCGATGGCGAGGTCCGGGTGCGCCACGGCGCCGAGCTCGCGGTGCTCAAGCCCGGCGACCAGGTCGCCACCTCGAGCCGGCTCGACCGCGTCCCGCTCGAGCACGAGATCGCCTGGAGCCGCAACGCCGACTCCTACCGCGACCGGATCGCGGCGCTCGCCGAGATCGGTCGCCAGCTCGATCGCGTCTTCGAAGTGCCGGCCGAGCGCACCTCGACCCGGCTGCTCGACCTGGCGCCGGCCGAAACCGTGATCTACGCTGCCCTGCCCGACGTCTCCGAGCGCCTCGCCGAGGCCTGGTCCGAGCTCGAACGGCGCGCCGCCGAGAACCCCGCGCTCGCCGAATGGTGGCGCGGTCACGGCACCGGCGAGCTCGCGGAAGGGCTCGAGAAGCTGCGCGTGCTCGGCTCCCACCTCGGCGACGAGCTGGTCGTCGCGCTGGCGCCGGCGGGCGTCGCCGGCGAGCCGGATGCGATCGTCCTCGCCGAGATCCACGATCGGCGCGGGCTCGAGGAGACGATCGACCGCGAGCTCGCGGCGCTGGTCGGCGAGGGCGACGGACCGCGCGTCCGGCGCATCGAGGACCCCGCCTCGGCCGCCGGCGACGGCCGCGAGCTGCTGGTCTGGCTCGCACCGGACGGCGTCTTCGTCGCCTCGCCCTCGGCCGCGCGGCTGCGCGAGGTCGCCGCGTCGCTGGCCGACGGCGGCTCCGGCTTCGTCGGCACGCCGTTCCACGGGCGGCTCGCCGAGGTCTACCACCGCGGCGCCGCCTGGTTGCTGGCCTTCGACGCCGGTCGACTGATCGCCGCCGAAGAGCGGCGCGAAGACGAATCGGCGGCGCTCGCCGCTTCGGGTTTCGGCGCCCTCGACCACGTCGTGCTCGAGAGCGTCAGCGACGACGGCACGGCCGAGAATCGCGCGCTGGTCGCCTTCTCCGAGAATCGCCGCGGCATCGCCTCGTGGCTCGCCGAGCCGGGCCCGTCGGGAGCCCTCGAGTTCGTCTCACCGAACGCGGCGGTGGCGGTCGCGGGCCTGCTCAAGGAGCCGGTGGCGATGTTCGACGATCTGATCGGCCTCGCCGGCCTCGAGCACTCCGACGTCGCGGCCAAGCTCGCCGAGGCCGAGCGCGAGCTCGGCGTGTCGCTGCGCGAGGACCTGGCCGCGGCGCTCGGCGGCGACGTCGCCTTCGCGATCGACGGCCCCTGGCTGCCGAAGCCGTCGTGGAAACTGGTGGTGGAGGTGGTCGACGCCGACCGGCTGACGGCGGCTCTCGACCGGATCACCGACGCCTGGAACCGCGAGCAGTCCGCACGCGGCGAGGCGACGGCGCTCGTCTGGCGCGAGGAGGTCTCGGGCGGCCGGATCTTCCGCACGCTGTCGGCCGAAGGGCGGGGCGACTTCGCCCACCTGCTGTTCGTCGACGGTTACCTCGTCGCCGGTCCGTCGCGCGCCCTGCTCGCCGAGGCGGTGACCCAGCGCGCCGCGGGGGTGACGCTGCCGGCTTCGGCCGCCTTCCTCGAGGCGCTGCCCAGCGGTACCGAGACCGACCTGTCGGCGGTCGCCTGGCAGAACCTGGCGGCTTCGACCGGCGACCTCGGCCACCTGCTCGACGCCGCGGTCGACGTGCCGGAGGCCGAGCGTGAACGGCTCTGGACCCTGATCGGCGACGCCGGCCCGACCCTGGCGGTGGCGGTCGCCGACGCCGACCAGGTGACGCTCGCCGCGCGCGGCGGACGCGGACCGCTCGGTCTGTCGCTCGGCAGCCTGTTCGCTCTGTTCGGTCTCGCCGAGGAGAGCGGTGCGGCCTACGAGGTCGAGGAGTCGGCGGCGGCCCCGGTCGAAACTCCGGTCCGGTCCGCGGCGTAGAGTGCCTGCGATGGCCGACGCGACGCCGCTGGTCGAGCTCGACGATCTCGAAGTCCGCCTGGGCGGCCGGCCGGTCCTCGACCGGCTGGCCGGTCGCCTGACCGGCCGGGTCGTCGGGCTGCTCGGCCCCAACGGCGCCGGCAAGACCACGCTGCTCGGCACGCTGCTCGGCTTCCACCCCCCGGCGGCGGGCGCCGCGCGGGTGCTCGGCCTCGACGTCGTCGCCGATCGTCGCGAGCTGCTCGGCCGCGTCGGTTACATGCCCGAGAACGACGCGTATGTCGCCGGCCAGACGGCGGTGCGCTTCGTGCGCATGATGGCCGAGCTCGCCGGGCTGCCGCCCAAGCCGGCGCTCGAGCGCGCCCACGAGACGCTGTTCTGGGTCGGTCTGGGCGAGGCGCGCTACCGCAAGCTCGAGACCTACTCGCTCGGCATGAAGCAGCTCGCCAAGCTGGCGCAGGCGATCGCGCACGGTCCCTCGGTGGTCTTCCTGGACGAGCCGACCAACGGGCTCGACCCGGCCGCCCGCCAGCGCATGCTGCGGCTGATCCGCGAGATTGCCGAAGCCGGCGTGAGGGTGGTGATCTCCTCCCACCTGCTGCGCGACGTCGAGTCGGTCTCCGACCAGGTGCTGGTGCTGCGCGCGGGCAAGGTGGCGACGATCGCGGACCTCGCCGCCGAGCGCGAGGCGCAGCGCCGCTTCCTCGAGCTCGAGACCCGCGGTGGCGATCCGGCCGGCTTCGCGGCGGCGCTCGCCGGACTCGGCTGCGAAGTCGCCGAGCTCGCCCAGCGCCGTCTGAAGGTGGTGCTGCCCGAGGGGGTCGACCCGCGGGCGCTGTGGGCCGCGGCCGGGACCAGTGGCGTGGTGCTGCGCCGCCTGACCTCGGCGAAGAACTCGCTCGAACAGCTCTTCCTGCGCGCGATGGAAGAGAATCGTGGGGAGGCGAATCGTGCCGGTCTATGACCGCCGGTACCGGCCGTGGACCGGCGATCGCGCCGGCGCCCGGTCGCCGATCGCCACCGTCGCGCGCCACGCGCTCGCCCGCGTCACCTCGTCGCGGCTGGCGCTCGTGCTGTTCGTGCTCGCCTGCGTGCCGCCGCTCGGTTTCGCGGCCTTCATCTACGTGATGAACAACCTCGAGATGCTCGCCGCGATGGGCATCCGGATCGGTTCGGACACGGTCGACACCTCGACCTTCTTCGTCTTCCTGGTCGTCCAGTCCGCCGTCGGCTTCCTGCTCGCGGCGTTGGTCGGTCCCTCGCTGATCGCGCCCGACCTCGCGCACGGCGCGATGCCGCTCTACCTGTCGCGCCCGATCGGGCGCCTCGAGTACGCGCTCGGCAAGCTCGCGGTGCTGGCGGGGATGCTCTCGATCGTGACCTGGATTCCCGGCCTGCTGCTGGTCGGCCTGCAGGGGGCGCTCGCGGACGGCTGGCTCGCCGCCCACCTCCGGGTGGCGGTGGCCGTGCTGGTCGGCTCGTGGATCTGGATCGCGCTGATCTCGCTGGTCGCGCTCGCGATCTCGGCCTGGGTGCGCTGGCGACCGCTCGCCACCGCGATGCTGTTCATCGTCTTCCTGGTCGGCGAGGCTTTCGGCCGCGCGGTCAACGCCATCCTCGGTACGCGCTGGGGGCAGCTGGTGATTCTCGACGACCTGGTCGAGACGGTCTGGATCGCGCTGTTCGGCGAGATGAGCGGGCTCGGAGAGATGGTCGCCACCGAGCCGCTGCCGCTCGGCGTCGCGCTGGTCGCGCTGGCGGCGGCGACGGCGCTCGCCTCCTGGATGCTGCTCGCGCGAATCCGCGCGGTCGAGGTGAGCCGGTGAGCGGTCCCGGGAGGATCGCTTTCGAGGGGGTCTCGAAGTTCTACGGCGAGGTGCTGGGCGTCAACCGGATCGACCTCGCGATCGGCCCCGGCATCACCGCGCTGGTCGGACCCAACGGTTCGGGCAAGACCACGCTGATGAACCTCGCGGCCGGTCTCATTCGCCCGACCGAGGGGCGCATCGACGTGCTCGGCATCGCCCCCGACCGCCCGCGCGAGCTCCACCGCGTGCTCGGCTACTGCACTCAATTCGATACCTTCCCGCGCGGAATCCGCGGCGACGACTTCGTCGGCCTCTACCTGCGCCTGCACGGCTACGCGGCGGCGACCGCCGACGCGATGGCCGCGCTCGCCATCGAGCGGGTCGGTCTCTCGGACGCCGCCGATCGCCGGGTCGCCGGCTACAGCAAGGGGATGAAGCAGCGCATCAAGCTCGCCCAGGCGATCGCGCACGATCCGCGCGTGCTGATCCTCGACGAGCCTCTGAACGGGCTCGATCCGCTCGCGCGCGCCGAAACGCTCGAGCTGTTCCGCCAGTTCGCGAGCGAGGGGCGCCACGTCGTCATCTCCTCGCACGTCCTGCACGAGGTCGACGAGCTGGCCGACCGGGTCGTCCTGGTGCACGGCGGCTACATCGTCGCGGAAGGCGCGATCGACGGCGTGCGCGACGAGATGGCCGACGAGCAGCCGCTGCAGGTGCTGGTGCGTTGCGACCGGCCGTCGATGCTCGCGGCCCGCGTCTTCGCCGAAGACCACGTCGTCGAGGCGCGCCTCGACCCCGACCGCCGCGGCGTGCTGGTGCGCACGGCGGACGCCGACCGCCTGCTCGACCTGATCGGGCGGATGGCGGCCGCCGGCGAGCTCGAAGTCGAAGCATTGCTGCCGGCCGACGACGACGTCCAGGCGGTCTACCAGTACCTGATCGGCGGCAACGCCCAGGGGGCGAGCTGAATGAGCGACACCGCGATTCCCGAGGGGTTCGCCCTCGTCCGCCGGCAGGTCGGGGCGATGCTCGGCCTCGAGCTCGCGAAGACCTTCCTGCGTCTGCGCGCGTTGCCGGTGGCGGTGGTCGCCTTCCTGCCGGCGACGCTCGCCTTCCTGCGCCTGCTCGGCCACGAGCTCGGCTCGATGCGCCCGACGCCCGCGGCGGAAGTGGCGGCGACCTACGCCAACCTCTTCCAGTTCTTCTTCCTGCGCATGGTCGTCTTCTTCGTCGCCTTCGCGGTCTTCACCTACCTGGTACGCGGCGAGGTCGCCGAGCGCAGTCTCCATTTCTACCTGCTCGCGCCGCTCGACCGCGCGGTCTTCCTGGTCGGCAAGTACCTGGCGGGGCTCGTCGCCGCCGGTACGCTCGCGCTCGCGAGCCTCGTCGCCCAGCTCCTGTTGCTCTTCCTGCCCGGGGCGACCCAGGGGGGGACGAGCTATCTCTTCGGCGGTCCCGGCGGCGGACACGCGCTCGCCTACGCCGGCATCACGATGCTCGCCGTCGCGGGCTACGGCGCGGTGTTCACCGCGCTCGCCTTGACCGTGCGCAATCCGATGTTGCCCGCCGCGGCGATCCTCGGCTGGGAGTGGCTCAATCCGTTCCTGCCGCCGGTGCTGCGCAACCTCTCGGTGATCCATCCGCTGCAGTCGCTCTGCCCGGTGCCGGTCGCCCACGGACCGTGGGCGCTGCCGGGCGAGCCGATCGCGGCGCCGGTGGCGATCGGTTCGCTGCTCGCCCTGGTCGCGGTCCTGCTCGTCGTGGCCGCGCGCCGCGCGCGGCGGCTCGAGGTCCTCTACGCCGGAGAGTGAAACGAGCGGCGGCCGAGGATCCCGCCGCTCGGCGAACCGCTCGGCGCCGATCAGGAGCCGAAGGCGAGTGCGAGCAGTCCGGACCCCGCGCCCGCGACGACCAGCCAAGGCACCTTGACCTCGAAGCGCACCAGCGCGACGAGCGCGGCCACCGCGAGCGCGCCCGCCATCAGATCGATCCGACCGTCGTCGAAGAGCACCTGGCGGCCGAAGACGAAGCCGAGATGGAAGATGACTCCCACCACCGCCGCGGTGACGCCGGCGAGCGCGCCGGCGAGCCAGCGTCGACCGCGCAGGCGATCGACGTACGGCGCGCCGACCAGGATGAAGACGAACGACGGCAGGAAGGTCACCCACGCCGTCGCCGCCGCGCCGGCGGTCGCCGCGGCGAGCGGGCTCCAGGCCCCCGGATGGTTCCAACCGGCCTGGAAGCCGACGAACTCGAGCACGATGATCAGCGGACCGGGGGTGGTCTCGGCGAGAGCGAGGCCATCGAGCATCGCCTCCGGCGCGAGCCAGGCGAAGCGCCCAACCGCGACCTGCGCCACGTAGGCCAGCACGGCGTAGGCGCCGCCGAAGGTGACGAAGGCGGCGCGGGTGAAGAATCCGTAGAGCTCGGCAAGGACGGGCACGGCGGGGCGCGCGAGCGTCACCAGCGCGAGGCCGGCGGCCCAGAGAGCGGTACCGGCCGCGAGCGGACGCCAGGGCCAGGGCCGGTGCCCCGCTCCGACGACGGGAAGCGTCCCGGCCTGTGCCGCCGGCGCGTCCGGCGCAAACCGCGCCGCGAAGCGGACGCAGACCGCACCGGCGATGGCGGCCGCTCCGACGATCGCCGGAAAGGGTACCGAGAGCAGGAGTAACCCGAGGAAGGCGGCGCCCGCGAAAAGGGTGTGGAGCGGATGCCGGAAGGCACGCCGTCCGATCCGGACGACCGCCTCGAGGACGATCGCGACCACCACCGGCTGGATGCCGGCGAGCGCCGCGGCCACCGCCGGTACCTCGCCGTGGGCGGCGTAGAGCCAGGCGAGAGCCCACAGCAGCAGGATCGAAGGCAGCACGAAGCCGAGGCCCGCCGCGAGCGCACCGGCGGTGCCGTGGAGCAGCCAGCCGAGGTAGATCGCCAGCTGCTTGGCCTCGGGTCCCGGCAGCAGCATGCAGAAGTTGAGCGCGTGGAGGAATCGCGGCTCGTCGACCCAGCGCCGGCGCTCCACGAGATCGCGGTGGAGCAGAGCGATCTGTCCGGCCGGCCCGCCGAAGTTGATCCAGCCGAGGCGCGCCCAGTAGGCGAGCGCGGTGCGGAAGCTCGGCCGGGAGGTCTCCACCAGCGAACTCTACGACCGCCCGCCGGTTGCTAGCATGGCCGTGAGGGAGGTCGACCGATGAGAGCTCGCCTCGGCTTCGCCGTACTGCTGCTGCTCGTCCTGCCCGGCTGCCGCGCCGCCAAGGAGAAGTACTACGACTCGCTCGAGAAGGTCGGCCTCGAGCGCCGCGAGCTGCTGGTCTCGCGCGTCGACAAAGCGCGCGAGGCGCAGAAGGACGCCCAGGAGCAGTTCGAGGACGCGCTCGAGCAGTTCCAGGCCGTGGTCGGCTACACCGGCGGCGACCTCGAGAAGATGTACGACAAGCTCTCGGGCGAGTACGAGGCGAGCGCCCGGCGGGCCGAGGAGGTGCGCGAGCGCATCCGCAAGGTCGAGGAGGTCGCGCGCTCGCTGTTCGACGAATGGAAGACCGAGATCGGCCAGTTCCGCGATCCGGCGCTGCGCCGGGAGAGCGAGGCCAAGCTGGCGGCCACCCGCAAGCGCTACGACCAGCTGCTGGTGGTGATGAAGCGCTCGGCCGAGCCGATGGAGCCGGTGCTCGCGAAACTGAACGACCAGGTGCTCTACCTCAAGCACAACCTGAACGCCCGCGCGCTCGGCTCGCTCCAGGGCACCGCCCAGGCGCTCGAAGCCGACGTCACCCGGCTGGTCGCCGAAATCGAGACCTCGATCGCCGAGGCCGACGCCTTCATCCGCGAGATGCGCGCGGAGAAATAACGCGATCGGCCGCGCGCCAGCGCGGGCGGCGGTTCTACATCCGTTCGGGTTCGGGGACGCCGAGCAGGTCGACGGTCGTGCGCAGCCCGCGCGCGAAGATCTGGAAGGCGGCGAGGCGAACGCGGCGCAGCTCCGGGTCGCTCTCGTGGAGCACCGGGTGGTGGTGGTAGAGGGCGTGAAAGGCCTGCGCGAGATCGAGCGCGTGGCGGGCGACCAGCGACAGCTCGAGAGTCGACGCCGCCTTCTCGACCGCCTCGCCGGTGCGCGCGACGGCGTGCGCCAGCTCCCAGAGGTCGTCACCCCAGAGCGCGGGCGCGGTTGCCGCGACGGCGGCCGGCGCCACCTCGGCCTCGAGCCCCGCGGCGGCGAGCTTGCGGCCGATGTTGCGCGAGCGCACCAGCGAGTACTGCAGGTACGGACCGGAGTCCCCCTCGAAGGAGAGCGCCTCCTCGAAGTCGAAGGCGAGCACGCGCGTGGTCGTCGCCTTGACCATGAAGAAGCGCAGGGCCGCCGTCGCGATCTCCCGGGCCAGCCGGTCGAGGGCGGCGCCGTCGAGCTCGCGGTTGCGCGCGGCGATCTCCTCGCGCGCCTTCTCCTCGAGCCGGTCGAGCAGGTCGTCGGCCTTGACGCCGATGCCCTTCCTGCCCGACATCTCGAGCGCCTTGCCGTCGTCCGAGGCGAAGCCCAGCAGGCGAGCGGTCGCCGGCGACAGCGACACCATCTCGTAGGCGAAGTGCACCGAGCGCGACGCGGCCTCGGCATGGCCGAGCGCCGAGAGGCCGGCGCGCACGATCTTCTGCAGATAGCTCTGGCGCGCGTCGATGACGTTGATCACCCGCTCGGCACCCCCGAAGGACGGGTGGCCGGTGACGCCGTCGGCGGCGGTGGTCTGCCAGACCCCCTGCTCCTCCCATCGCCGGTAACCGAAATCCTGGCCGAGCAGGCCGAACTTCCAGAGCTGGTAGGCGATGTCCTTGCCGACGTAGGTCACGGTACCGTCGGAGCGGACGATGACCTTGTCGGGGTCTTCGAGGCCGGCGAACTCCGCAGTGTCGGTGAGCGGCATCACCCAGCAGCCGGCGTTCTTGCCGTCGCTCTCGAGGCGGACCGCGCCGGAGACCTTCAACCGTTCGAAGGCGACGTGGAAGAAGTCGAGCGCCAGGATGTCGCTCTCGTGGGTCAGCAGGTCGTAGCCGATGCCGAGCCGGGCCATCGTCGCGAGATGGCGCGCCAGCACGCGGCGCGCGACCAGCCGGCCGATCTCGGCGCGCGGGCCCGCGCCCTTCTCGAGCTCGTGGAGCGTCGCGCGGCGCAGCGCCTGGCGGGCCGCGTCGTCGCCGTACCAGGCACCGACGCGGCTGTAGAGATCCCAGCAGTAGAAGTCGAACGGCTCCGGAATCGCCGCCACCTGCTCGAGCGACTTGCCCTCGAGGTCGACGAAGCCGACCACGACGTCGGCGACCTGGACGCCGGTGTCGTCGATGTAGTTCTGGACTTCGACCGGGGTCGCCAGCGCGCGCAGGCAGCGCACGAGGGTGTCGCCCAGCACGGCGTTGCGCAGGTGGCCGATGTGCGCCGCCTTGTTCGGGTTGATGTTGGTGTGCTCGACGATCACCTTGCCGAGCATCGAGCCCGGCGCCGGGATCAGCGGTTCGGCGAGCAGTCGGGCGGCGAAGGCCGGACGGTCGAAGTAGACGTTGAGGTAGCCCGCCCCCTCGACCCGGACCTCGCGCACGCCGGCCGGGGGGACCCAGGCCCGGACCAGCTCCTCGGCGATCTCGCGGGGCTTGCGCTTCAGCGTCCGGGCGAGGTGCAGGGCGGCCGGAAAGGCCAGGTCCCCCAGCGCGCGCCGCGGCGGCACCTCGGCGACCGGGGCGTGGTCGACCCCGAAGGTGGTCCGGATGGCCTCGGCGAGACCGGCGGCGAGCTCCCGTTTCCAGGCTGCCAGCATGGGCCGGTCAGTCTATCTCACGGGGCTGACGGGTTTTGTGGTCGCAGCGGGCCGCTGATAGGATGCCCGGACCCCGATTCGCCGCCGCCGGTAAGCAGCGGACACCCGGGGACTCCGGCTCGAGCCATGGCGGACACCAAGACCGAGAACCGCATCGTGATCCAGATGAACAACACCACCCTCGAGCTGGTGGAGGGGGACATCACGGAGCTCGATGTCGAGGCGATCGTCAACCCCGCCAACGAGAAGTTGCTCCTCGGCGGCGGGGTGGCCGGTGTGATCAAGAAGAAGGGCGGTCCGTCGGTCCAGGAGGAGTGCAAGCGGATCGGCTCGACGGCGACCGGCACGGCCGTGATCACCGGCGCCGGCAAGATGAAGTTCAAGCACATCCTGCACGCCGTCGGTCCCAAGATGGGCGAGGGGGACGAGGACCGCAAGCTCTCGGCCGCGATCCGCTCCTCGCTCGCGCTCGCCGACCGCCACGGCCTGAAGTCGCTCGCCATCCCGGCGATCTCGACCGGCAACTTCGGCTTCCCGATGGACCGCGCGGCGCGTATCACGCTAACCGAGGTCCACCGCTACCTGCAGGGGGGCACCAAGCTCCAGCGGGTGATCGTCGTGCTCTACGACGAGGACGCCTACAAGATCTTCGCCCGCGAGCTGCGCCGCGGCTTCCGCTGACCGCGGGCGCCGCCTAGTTCGTCAACGCCACCAGCTTTTCCAGCGCCCGGACCCAGAGCCGGGCGATCGACTCCTCGTCGAGGTCGTCGAGGGTGACCTCGAGCTGGGCGAGGTCGAGGAACTGCTGGCGCAGGCGCACCCGCAGCAGCGTCTCCGGTTCGTGCCGCCAGTCGACCTCGAGGCGCGCCTCGATGGCTCGGCGGCCGCGGACCTGGACGTGGAGGTGGGTTGCGGTCGCGCTGCGCCGGTCGATGCGGGTCGGGTGTCCCTGGGCCTCGAGCTCGGCCGCGAACGCGCGCAGGGACGGCACCACGATCGAGTCGTGCACTTCGGCGACGCGCCGCAGCAGTTCGGCGTGAGCGGCCTCGCGGCGGCGGTTCGCCAGCCGCTCGAGCTCCTGCGAGGCCTTGAGCTCGGTCAGCAGTCGCCGCAGCCGCCGCTCGGGGGTCTCGTCCGCGCTCACGCCCCGTACTTCTCGAGGCGGCCGGCGTGGGCGAGCAGCAGCCCCATCAGGTCGCGGGACGGGAAGGTGCCGAGGTGTCCCGTGGCGGCGGTGCGCTCGGTGAAGCGCGCGGCGCCGTCGGCGAAGGCTACGGCCGCCGAGACGAGCAGCGGTACCGGGTGGAAGCTGTGGGCCTTCATCGGCGCCGGGGTCGAGTGGTCGCCGGTGATCGCCAGCGCGTCCGGGTCGAGAGCGAGCAGCCGGGGCAGCTCGCGATCGACCTCCTCGACCACCGCGACCTTGGCCGCGAGGTCGCCGTCCTCGCCGGCCTGGTCGGTCTGCTTGACGTGCAGGAAGAAGAAGTCGAAGTCGTTCCAGCGCGCGGCGACGGTGTCGAGGATCTCGCCGATCCGCTTGCCGCAGGGGACGACGTCCATGCCGCAGGCCGAGGCGACGCCGCGGTAGAGCGGGTAGCCGGCGAAGGCGCCCAGGCGCAGGCGATAGAGCTCGTCCATCTGCGGCAGGTGGGGCATCTTCGAGAAGCCGCGCAGCAACACACGGTTGGCCTTCGGCTCGTCGGCGATCGCGTGCTCCATCGCCGCGACCGCGCGCGCCACCAGCGCGGCGGTCGCGGCGCCATCGGGTGCGGTGGCGATCGCCGGAGAGGGCGGCACCCCGAGGGCCTGCGGGTCGGTGTCGTCGACCGCGGCCGAGAGTCCCGGTCCGTCGAGCAGCAGGACGAAGCGGTGCGCTTCGCCGGGGACGACCCAGACGCGCGGACCCTCCAGCCGCTCGAGGGCGACGTTCATCCGCGCGCAGACCCGCTCGCACTCCGCGGTCGGGATGCGGCCGGCGCGGCGGTCGGTGAGCCGGCCGTCGCCGTCGGCGGTGGCGAAGTTGCCGCGCGCGACGACCATCGAGGGCGTGATCTCGAGCCCGAGCCCGAGCGCCTCGAGCACGCCGCGTCCGATGTCGTTCTCGGGCGCTGCGGGGTCGTAGCCAAAGAGCGCCAGGTGTCCCGGGCCGCTGCCCGGGGTGACGCCGGTGGCGACCGGCACGATGCGGCCGAGCGACGAACGGCCGGCGAGCGCGTCCAGGTTCGGCGTCCGCGCCGCTTCGAGCGCGGTCTGCGGCTGCGCCGGGGTCGCCAGGTCACCGACCCCGTCGAGCACCAGCAGCACGATCTTCGAATCCGCCGGGCGGGCGAGGCGCGCGAGCAGCTCGAGGCGGCGCACGTCGCTCTCCGTTCAGGCGACGAAGTAAGCCGAGGCGCGCACCTGCAGGCGGGTGCGCGGCTCGAAGCCGCTGCCGACCAGGGCGTAGGAGGTGCGCCCTCCGAGCACCGGCAGCACGATCCAGCCGTCGAAGGTCTCGCCCGAGCCGTAGGGGGCGACCACCGGCTCGATCTCGGCGAGCTTGGTCCAGTGATCCTCCTCCGGGTCGAAGGCGGCCTGGAGCTCGACGTAGGCGCGGTCGAGGTCGATCACCTTGTTGCCCGAAGGGTGCCAGACCGAGAACACCAGTCGGACCTCGTCGAACGGCTCGGTCTCGATCCAGCCGTCGGCGCCGACCGTCAGCGGCCAGACGAAGTTGCCGGCCGAGTCGGTGGCGTGGATCTCGGGCGTCGGGTCGAAGAGCAGCTGCAGCGTGCGGGTCTCGCGCGCGTCGGTCATGGGTCTCCGTTCCTTCCGTGGTGCCGGCGCCGCGCTCAGCCGCGCGCCAGCTCGAGCGCGCGCGCGATGCGCGCCCGGCTCTCGTCGTCGGTCGCCGCGATCAGCGGCGAGCCGACGCCGAACGCGACCGCGCCCGCCGCGCGGTACTCCGCGATCTCTTCGATTCCGAAGCCACCGCCCGCCAGCATCGGCGCCAGGTCGCCCAGCGGCTGGCGAACGGTGGCGAGGTAGCGCGGTCCGCCGACCGGCGGCAGCGGATAGACCTTGATCAGGTCGGCGCCGGCGGCGTCGGCGGCGACGATTTCGGTGGGGGACAACGCGCCGATCACCAGATAGAGGCCGGCGTCGCGTGCGATCGCGGCGACCTCGCGGTCGACGTTCGGGGTCACGATGAACTCCGCACCGGCCGCGACCGCCGCGCGCGCCCGTCCCGGCGTGGTGACCGTGCCCATCCCGATCCAAGGGGGGCCATCGCCGCGTCGCTCGGCCAGCAGCTCACCGACCAGCGCCGGCGCGTCGGGAACCGTGAAGGTGACCTCCACCGCCTCGAGCCCCGACGCCGCGAACAGCCGTGCCTGGCGCGCCGCCTCGGCGCGATCGGCGTGGCGCACCACCGCGACGATCGGGGCTCTCCGGACGCTCGCCGCGACGCGCTCGCGCAGGTTCGTGGGGGCGGCGGTCGGCATCGTGGGGACTTTATCGCAGCCGTCGCGGCGGGCCGGGCGCGTCGCCGCTCAGGTCGAAGAGCGGCGGCCCCCGGGCGAGCGCGTGCCGGACGGGTCGAGGGCGTGGCCGGCGCGGCGCAGGATGCCGCGCAGGATGCGCACCTCGCGCCGGGTCGGCGCCGCGCGCGCGACGAGCTGGCGCAGATCGCGCTCGACCGCCGCGATCGTCGAGTCGCGGGCGAAGCCGACGCGCGCGAGCAGCGTCTCGAGCTGGGCACCGAAGCCGGCGATCTCCTCGGCCGTCGCCGGAGGCTCGCCGCTCGCCCCGGCCGGCGCCGGGCGCTCCCGCGCGAGGTAGAGCTCGTAGCCGACGATCAGCACCGCTTGAGCCAGGTTCAGCGTCGGTTGCGCGGCGGCGGCGGGGATGCGCACCAGCAGGTTGGCGAGCGCGAGCTCGTCGTTGGTCAGCCCCGAGCTCTCGGGGCCGAAGACCAGCACGGTCGGGGTCTCGGGCGAATCGGCCGCGAGCCGGGACGGCAGCTCGCGAGGGGTCAGGAGCTGCTGCGGCCAGACCCGGTCGCGGGCGGCGGTGGTGGCGACGACGCGGCGGAAGCCGGCGAGCGCGGCGGCGAGATCGCCGAAGCGCTCCGCGCCGTCGAGGATCGCGCCGGCGTGGACCGCGAAGGCACGCGCGGTCGAGTCGATCGGCGCCGCCGGCTCGACCAGCAGCAACCGCGCGAGGCCGGTGTTGGCCATCGCCCGTGCCACGGCGCCGACGTTGCCCGACTCCTGCGGGCGCACCAGCAGGACCGCCGGCGGCGCCGGTGCGCGCTCGTCGGGGTCGGCCGCGGCCGCGCGGGGGCCGTGGTCGGTGCTCACCGCTTGGGGACGGCCGACCAGTGGGTGACCGCGAGCAGCGGCTCGCCCTCGCCGGAGCCGAGCGCCCAGAGCACCGAAGGCTCGGGGCGCAGGTTGCCGAGCCGCTGCTGGCCGGCGCCGGCGCCGAGCGCGAACATCGCCCAGCCGAGCGCCTGGGCGTCGGCCGCGACTTCGGTGACGACCACCACGGCGAGCACTCCCGCGGAGCTGCGTCCCCGGCGCAGGTCGAGAAAGCGCGGCGCCGCGTCGCCGCCGAGGTCGATCGGCCGGTCGCTGGCGACGAGCAGGGCGCTCGCGCGGTCGCGCAGATAGAAGGGGTCGAGCGGCGCCGCCGCCCCGGGCAGGCGCGGCGGCGTCACGCGCCACCCCTTGCCGTCGGGGCCCGGTCCGGCGCCGCGCTCGACCCCGCCCAGCCGCACCCGGACGTTGGCCGCGCCGGCCGCCGCCAGCGCCGTCACCGCGCGATCGACCGCCCAGCCGAGCTCGAACGGCATGAGATCGACCTCGGTGCCGGCGGCGACCCGCGCGAGGCGCGCGGCGCGGTCGAGCGCCAGCCGCTCGCAGCGGGCGCTGTCGACCGCGCCCGCCAGCACGGCGGGCGCCGGCCGGCCCGGCGCCGGGAATCGCATCCCCCAGAGCCGGAAGAGCTTGCCGCCGAGCGCGCCGACCACGCCGTCGCTCCAGCGGCAGAAGCGATCGGCCCGCTCGAGCAGCGCGAAGCGCTCGTCGCCGGGCGCGACCTGGCCGCCGGCGGCCTCTTCGAATGCCCGCTCGAGCGCGCGCAGCTCGCCGTCCGCCTGGGCGAGCGCGATCCAGCCGGCGCGCGCGGCGGTGTCGGCGGCGGCGCTGTCGAGGCCCGCGACTTCGACCAGAGCCGGCTCGCCGGCGAGCTCACCCTCGAGGCGAACCGTCGACTGCGCGACGGCGGCGACCGGCGCGAGCAGCGCGAGCGCCGCCACGAGCCGCGCCCGGCTCACGCGAGCCCCTCGCCGACCCAGACCGTCTTGACGTTGACGAACTCGAGCAGCCCGGCCTCCCCGAGCTCGCGGCCGTGCCCCGAGCGCTTGACGCCGCCGAACGGCAGGCGCGGGTCGGAAGCGACGACGGCGTTGACGAAGACCGAGCCGGCCTCGAGCTCGGCTTCGGCGCGCGCGGCCTCGGCCGGATCGCGGGTCCAGACCGCGGCGCCCAGGCCCAGGTCGGAGGCGTTGGCCAGCGCGATCGCCCGATCGAGGTCGGGCACTCGAATCAGCGGCGCCACCGGACCGAACAGCTCCTCGGCGAGCGCGGGCGAATCGGGGGGCGGCTCGGCGATCACCGTCGCAGGATAGAACCATCCGGGGCCCGGCAGCGGCGCGCCGCCGGCCAGCAGCCGGCCGCCGGCGGCGACCGTCGCGCGCACCTGACGGTCGAGCTCGGCGCGGATCGCCTCGGTGGCGAGCGGCCCGAGCTCGGTCGCGGGGTCGGCCGGGTCGCCCACCGCGAGCGCAGTGAAGGCCGCGGTGAAGCGTTCGACGAACGGCTCCCAGATCGCCTCGTGGATCAGGAAGCGCTTGGCCGCGATGCAGGACTGCCCGTTGTTGACGGCGCGCGCGGCGACCGCCGCCGCCACGGCGCGCGGCAGGTCGGCCGAGGGCAGGACCAGGAACGGATCGCTGCCGCCGAGCTCGAGCACGTGCTTCTTGAGCGCGCGGCCGGAGGCCTCACCGACCGCCACGCCGGCGCGCTCGCCGCCGGTCAGGGTGACCGCCGCGATCCGACGATCTGCGATCAGGCCGGCGACCGCGTCGCTGCCGGCGAGCAGGGCCTGGAAGACCCCGTCGGGCAGCCCCGCCTCGGCGTAGACCGACTCGAGCGCCAGCGCGCAACCGGTGACGTTGGAGGCGTGCTTGACGAGCGCGGTGTTGCCGGCCGCCAGCGCCGGCGCGGCGAAGCGCACCACCTGCCAGTAGGGAAAATTCCAGGGCATGACCGCCAGCACCGGCCCGAGCGGATCGAAACGGACTCGGCTCGCCGCGGCCTCGGTCGCGACCGGACGGGGCCGCAGCAGTGCCGGAGCGTGTGCGGCGTACCAGTCGAGCGTCCGGGCGCACTTGTCGAGCTCGGCGCGGGCGGCGCCGATCGTCTTGCCCATCTCGCCGACGGCGAGCGCCGCGAGCTCCTCGCGCCGGGCGCGCAGCGCCGCGGCGGCGCGAGCGAGCGAAGCCGCGCGCCCGGTCGCCGGCACCTGCCGCCAGCGCCGGAAGGCGGCCGCGGAGCGCTCCAGGCGCCGCTCGAGCTCGGCGGCCGGGTGTTCCTCGTAGCGCGCCCGTTCGCGGCCGGTGGCGGGGTCGATCGAGATCAACGGCATCGCCCGCCGATCCTAAACCCCGCCGGGCGAGCGGCACTTGACGGACGCTATCGAGTTGATATCATTGTGATCGCATTCGGAGGGAACGAAACCATGAGCTCGTCCAAGGAACGCGCCGCCCGCACCCTGCCGGGCATCCCGATGCTCCTGCTGCTGCTGGCCGGCCTCGTCCTGTCCGGCTGGCGCTTCGTCGAGGCGATCCAGGTCCGCTCGATCGCCGGCCTGCTGGCCTGGCTCGGCGCCGCCGTCGTCGCGCTGGTCCTGCTCGGCGGCCTGTTCATGGTCGAGCCCAACCAGGCGCGGGTGCTGACCCTGTTCGGTGCCTACCGCGGCAGCGAGCGCGACTCGGGCCTGCGCTTCGCCAACCCGTTCTACGCCAAGAAGGCGATCTCGCTGCGGGTGCGCAATTTCGAGACCGAGCACCTGAAGGTCAACGACGCCGACGGCAACCCGATCGAGATCGCGGCGGTGGTGGTCTGGCGCGTGGTCGACAGCTTCGAGGCGGTCTTCCACGTCGACGACTACGAGAACTTCGTCCACGTCCAGAGCGAGTCGGCGCTGCGCAACCTGGCGACCCACTACTCCTACGACGCCCACGGTGAGGGCGAACGCTCGCTGCGCAGCCACACCGCCGAGGTCGCCGAGCAGCTGCGCCACGAGATCCGCGACCGGCTCGAGCAGGCCGGCGTCGACGTGCTCGAGGCGCGCATCAGCCACCTCGCCTACGCCCCCGAGATCGCCCAGGCGATGCTCCAGCGCCAGCAGGCGTCGGCGATCATCGCCGCCCGCCAGAAGATCGTCGACGGCGCGGTCGGCATGGTCGAGATGGCGCTCGCCCGGCTCGAGGAGCAGAAGCTGGTCGACCTCGACGCCGAGCGGCGCGCGGCGATGGTCTCCAACCTCCTGGTCGTGCTGTGCAGCGACCGGGCGACCACGCCGGTGATCAACACCGGCTCGCTCTACTGACGGGGGCGAGTTGGCGGAACGCAAGGCCTTCCTGCTGCGGCTCGATCCGGCGCTGCACGTCGCGCTCGAGCGCTGGGCCGCCGACGAGCTGCGCAGCGTCAACGGTCAGATCGAGTACCTGTTGCGCCGTGCGCTCCACGAGGCCGGCCGCCTGGGCGGCGGGCGGCCTCGGCGCGGCGGCGCCGACAAGGAGGCGGGATGAAGCTGCGACGCTGTCCGAAGTGCGAGGGCCGGATGGAGATCGGCTTCCCGGTCGACGCCGGCCGCAATGCCCCGCAGCCGGGCCAGTGGGCCGACGGCGAGCCGACGTACGGGTTCCTGCGCATGCTGCGCATGAAAGGGCGCAAGCGCTACCGCATCGAGGCCTGGCGCTGCACGTCCTGCGGCCTGCTCGAGTCCTACGCCTCCGAGCCGGCGAGTTGAGCGCCGGCGAAACCCTCCCTTGACCGCGAGGTGCGCCGACCGCGAAACTCGGCGCACCATGCGACGCCCGAACGGAGTCCTCGCGATCGCGGTGCTGGCGGCCAGCCTCGCGCCACCGGCCACCGCGCAGACCCTCGATCGGCTGGGCGCCATCGGCGACAGCCTCACCGACGAGTACGACGACCAGGACTTCGGCGCCTACGCCCGCAACTGGCTCGAGCTGCTGGTCGAGCAGCGCGGCGTCGAGGTCGGCCCCACCGCCGCCCAGGCCGGCCAGCCCGGCGGCACCTGGGGCGAGCCGCGCCGCACCGGCTACCAGGACAACTGGGCGCGCTCGAGCGCGGACACCGACACCGCGATCACGCAGGGCCAGCACACCGGTCTCGCCGGGGGCATCGTCCGCGGCGTCACCCACGCGGTGGTCTTCATCGGCAACAACGACTTCCGTCCCGGCCTCGACAACAGCTATCCGTACAACGCGATCTACAACGGCACGTGGACGCCGCAGCAGATCGAAGCCCATCTCGACGACTCGATCGCCGACCTCGGCACGCTGATCACGCCGCTCGAGAACTCGAGCTATCGCATCGCCGTCGCCAACGCGATCGACTTCGGTTCGACGCCCCTGGTCGAAACCTTGTTTCCGAACGCTGCGTTCCGCGACCGCGTCACGGCGGTCCTCGCCGAGTTCTCCAGTCGGGTCCGCCAGCTCGCCGAGGACCGCAACCTCGCCTTCGTCGACCTCTTTTCTTTCGGCAAGGCGGCGTTCGGCACCAACACCGCGCCGCGCGCCAACCTGCTGGTCGGCAACGTCGCGATCAACCTCAACGGCATCGCCGACCAGTCGGGCACCACCGCGGCGTTCGTCGAGGACGGCATCCATCCCCACACGGTCGCGCAGGGGATCATCGCCAACATCTGGCTGGCGGCGCTCGATCAGCACCTGGGCGCCTGCGTGCCGCCGTTCACCGAAGCGCAGCTGCTCGCGCACAACGGTCTCGCTTACGGCGGCAGCGACACGTTGGTCGCCCAGATCGGACCGCTCGGGCGCTTCGTCGAGTCGTTCCCCGCCCCCGGCGAGCCGCTGTTCGAGGACGGCTTCGAGTGCGGCTCGACCGTCGCCTGGATCCGCGGCTGATCCCGGACGAGCGACGCGCCGTCGAGGTCGCTCCGGGTTCGGTCAGCGCGGCGCGACGCCGGGTTCGAGCGGCGAGACGCGAACTCCGGTCGTGCGCCAGCGCGCGGCGGCGAGCGCCAGCGCCAGCTCGGCGTCGCGCCGGTACGGACGGTCTTCGATGCGGCGCTCGCGCAACGTGAGCACGGTCGTGCCGGCGAGCGGGAACGGGTCGAGCCGCAGCTCGATGCCCGCCGGCGTCTCCCCGACCTCGGCCCGCCAGGGTGCCACCGCCAGGGGGGCCGTCGACCCCGAACAGGCCACCAGCGAGAGCTGATCGGCCAGCTCGAGCCAGCGGTCGTCGGCCGCGAGCTCGGCCGGCGTCCGGCCGGAGGCTTCGAGCAGGGCGACCAGCCCTTCGCGCTGGCGCTCGAGCAGAGGTCCCCAGTGCGGGTCGCCAGCGCGGGCGCCGAACAGGCGCAGAAAGTGGGCCGCGATCTGCGCCGCCCGCCCGGGATCCTCGGGCGCGAAACGGGCGACCCCGCGCTCCCAGAGCTCGCGGCGCAGCTCGTCGGGCAGGCCGAGGAAGTCGACCGGGGCGCCGGTCGTCGGGTCGACCCGGGGTGCGGCGTCGACCTCCCACCAGCCGTTGTCGTGGTCGGCGACCGCGCGCAGGAGGGCGTCGCGCCGGGGATGGTCGGCGAGCTCCGGCAGGCGGAACAGCGCCAGCAGGTCGGCCGCCAGCCGGGCATGATCGCCCTGGCAGACCAGGGCGAGCTCGCCCCCCGAACGTCGCACGATCACCACCCGCAAGGATAGCCGACCCCCGCGCCGGCGGCCGTACACTCGGAGCCATGCGCAAGGTCACCCGCGAAGAAGCCCTCGACTACCATTCCCGCGAACCGCGCGGCAAGATCGAAGTCGTCCCCACCAAGCCCACCGCCACCCAGCTCGATCTGTCGCTCGCGTACACGCCGGGCGTCGCCGATCCCTGCCTCGAGATCGCCGCCGACCCGATGAAGGTCTACGACTACACCTCGAAGGGCAACCTCGTCGCCGTCGTCTCGAACGGCACCGCCGTGCTCGGCCTCGGCAACATCGGGCCCGCCGCCGGCAAGCCGGTGATGGAGGGCAAAGGGGTCCTGTTCAAGCGCTTCGCCGGCATCGACGTCTTCGACATCGAGCTCGCGACCGAGGATCCCGAGGAGATCATCCGCGCCGTCCAGATGCTCGAGCCGACGTTCGGTGGCATCAACCTCGAGGACATCAAGGCGCCCGAATGCTTCGAGATCGAGCAGCGCCTGAAGAAGTCGACCGCGATCCCGGTGTTTCACGACGACCAGCACGGCACCGCGATCATCTCCGGCGCGGCGCTGGTCAACGCCTGCGAGATCGCGGGCAAGAAGATCGAGGAGGTGAAGATCGTCTTCGCCGGCGCCGGAGCGGCCGCGTTCGGCTGTGTCTGGCTCTATCTGCTGCTCGGCGCGCGCAAGGAGAACATGATCCTGTGCGACCGCAAGGGGGTGATCTGGAAAGGCCGCCCCGGGGACAAGGACCGCTACAAGCTCGAGTACGCCTCCGAGACTCCGGCACGCACGATCGCGGAGGCGCTGGCCGGCGCCGACGTGTTCATCGGGCTCTCGGGTCCCGGCGTGATCACCGCGGACGACCTGAAGGCGATGGCGCCGAATCCGATCGTCTTCGCCATGGCCAATCCGACCCCCGAGATCGGCTACGACGAGGCGGTGGCGGCGCGGCCGGACGTGATCATGGCGACCGGGCGCAGCGACTATCCGAACCAGGTCAACAACGTCCTCGGCTTCCCGTTCATCTTCCGCGGCGCGCTCGACGTGCGCGCCACCGACATCAACGACGAGATGAAGCTGGCCGCCGCCCGCGCCCTGGCGGAGCTGGCGCGCGAGGACGTCCCCGACTCGGTGCTCAAGGCCTACGGGCTCGACAGCCTGCGCTTCGGGCGCGAGTACCTGATCCCGAAGCCGTTCGACTACCGCGTGCTGCTCAACGTCGCCCCGGCGGTGGCGCAGGCGGCGGTCGACTCCGGCGTCGCCCGCCTCGCGCTCGGCGACGTCGAGACCTACCGGCACCGTCTCGAGCACCTGGTCTCGCGCCGCCTCGAGCTGATGCGCGGCGTGATCGATCGCGCCCGCCGGGCGCCGAAGCGGATCGTCTTCCCCGAGGGGGAGAGCGAGAAGATCCTGCGCGCGGCCAAGATCCTGGTCGATCAGGGCATCGCCCACCCGATCCTGCTGGCGCGCCCGGAGAAGGTCGAAGCGCGGCTGGCCGAGCTCGGCCTCGAGCCCGGCGAGGTGACGGTGGTGCCGATCGAGACCTCCGACCGTCGCGACGCCTACCAGGCGCGGCTGCACCGGCTGCGACGGCGCGACGGCGTGACCATGGAGCAGGCGGCCAAGCTGCTGCGCCAGCGCAACTACTTCGGCACGCTCATGGTCGAGGCCGGCGACGCCGACGGGCTGATCTCGGGCCTCACCTTCGAGTACCCGGACACCATCCGGCCGGCGCTCCAGGTGATCGGCACGCTGCCCGGAATCCACCGCGTCGCCGGCGCCTACGTGCTGATCCTCAAGGACCGGCTCTTCTTCCTCGCCGACACCACGGTCAACATCGATCCGGACGCCGAGACCCTGGCCGAGATCGCGATCTCGACCGCCCGCTTCGCCCGCCGCTTCGACGTCACGCCGCGGGTGGCGATGATCTCCTTCTCGAACTTCGGCTCGAACCCGCACCCGGCGGCGCGCAAGGTGCGCCGGGCGGTGGAGCTCGTCCGCGAGCGCGAGCCCGGCCTCGCCGTCGACGGCGAGATGCAGGCGGACACCGCCGTGCTCGGTTCGATCCTCGAGGAGCACTACCCCTGGTCGGACTTGAAGCAGCCGGCCAACGTCCTGATCTTCCCGGAGTTGCAGTCGGCCAACGCCGCCTACAAGTTGATCTGGCGGCTGGCCGGGGCCGAGGCGGTGGGGCCGGTACTGCTCGGCATGGCCCGCCCGGTCCACGTCTTGCAGAAGGGGGTCGAGGTGTCCGATATCGTGAACATGGCGGCCCTCTGCGTCGTCGACGCCCAGGAGCTCGGCTCTTCCGTCCCTTCCGGTCGGACCTGACCTAGAATAGGCCCCCAACCAGGGAGGAGACCCCCAATGAAGAGCAGGATCGCCACGGCACTCGTCGCGGCCGTCGCGCTCGTGGCGACCGCCACGGTCGCGCGCGCGGCCGACTCGAAGCCCCGCATCGCGGTGCTCGAGTTCAAGAACAAGGCGGACAACCAGTGGTGGTGGCACGGCGGCGCCGCAGCGGCGCAGGACGTGTTCGTCACCGAGCTGGTCAAGAGCGGCCGCTTCCGCGTGGTCGAGCGCGAAGCGCTCGCCGCGCTCATGCAGGAGAAGAACCTCGCGCTGTCGGGCGACGTCGACCCGTCGACCGCGACCCAGGCCGGCAAGCTCCTCGGCGTGCGCTACCTGCTCACCGGCGCGGTGACCGAGTACGGCGCCACCGAGACCGGCGCGCACGGCGCCTTCGGCGTCGGCTTCTCGGCCGGCAAGAAGACCTTCGTCTGCGCCATGAACGCCCGCATCATCGACACCGAGACGGGCGAGATCGTCTGGGCCGACGAGGCGCGCGGCGAGGACGCCAACTTCAAGCTTTCGATCGCCGGCTTCGGCGGCGGCGTCAGCAACGACGAGCGGATGTTCGACAAGGTGATGAAGCCGGTGATCACGCAGCTCACCGCTTCGCTCAAGGCCGCCGACCTGTAAGCGGCTGGCAGCGTCCCGGCAGCGCCGGGTCGGAAACAGAAAGGGAGGCGCCGCGAGGCGCCTCCCTTCGTTTTTCGGCCGGATTCGGCTTCGCTCAGCGGCCGGAAAGATTGAACGCGACGCGCACGTCGTACCACATCTTGACCTTGACGCCGCCCTTGGTCGCCGGCGCGTAGGTGCACTCGCGCGCCCAGTCGGCGGCGGCCTCGTCCATGCCGAAGCCGGCCTTCGGGCCAGCGTTCTTGACGTCGAGGACGCGGCCGTTCTCGTCGACCAGGACGCTCACCGTCACCGTCGCTTCTTTCTTCATGCGCTGCGCGATCGGCGGGTACTCGAGGTTCGCCTTGCGCACTACGCGGGGCGGTATGACCCCGGGTCCGGGGACCACCAGCTCGCCGACGCGCACGGCGGGCGCCGCGGTCGTCGGCGCGGCCGGCGCGGTCGAGGTCGGCGCCGGGCTCGTCGGCGCCGGCTGTGCCGGCGTCGGGGCGGGAGTCGTCGGCGCGGGGGTCGTCGGCGCGGCGGTCGTCGTGGTCGGCGGTGCGGCCAGTGGCTTCGGCGCCGCGGTCGCGGGCGTGGTGGTCGCCGGGGTCGCCGGCAGGGTTTCGACCTGCCGCTGGGCGACGGTCGGAGCCGGTGCCGGCTCCGGCGCCGCGGCTCGCGTGGCCTCGGCCTTGCGGGCGTCCTCGAGCTGCTTCTGGAGTGCCTTGAGCTGCTCGTCGTACTGCGCCTTGAGCCCGGCTTCGAGCTGCTTGGACTGCTCGGTGACCATGGCCGCGATCTGGGTCTGGATGTCCTCCGGGCTCGGCCCGGCCGGGGCCGCAGGCGCGACCTCGGCCGGCGCCGTCACGGCGGTGGCCGCCGCGGGCTCGGCCGTTTCCGGGGCCGAAGAGCCGCCCCGGCCGAACAGGAACCAGGCGCCGACGCCGACCACCGCGAGGCCGCCGACGACCGCGGCCGCGAGGATCCCGGTCTTCTTCTTCGCGGACTGCTCCGGAATGCCGTAGCGCTCGCGCAGCACGTCGGTGTTCTCGCGGACCGGTCCGCTGTCGCGCACCGCGCTGGGCGCCGCGGCGGTGGCGGGCGAGGCCGCGACCGGGGGCGGCGCCGGTGCCTGCACCGGGATCTGGATCGCCTGAGTCCGTTCGGTCTCGAGCTCCTGGGTCTCGCGCTCGATCTCGTCGCGGAAGAGGTTGTGCAGGTAGAAGGCGAGATTGAAGGTCGTCGGGTTGTACTGCCCGTCGGCCATCAGCTTGGCCAGGGTCTTGTGCCACGCGACGACGTCGCCGACCCGCTGGTCGCGCGCGGCGAGACTGCGCTTGAGCAGTGCCGCGAGGTCCGGATGCAGGTTGCCGCCGTCGGAGGCGACCACCGCCTGGTCGATGACCGGTCCGAAGCCGCTCGCCGGCATCGACGGCACCGCGCCGCCGGTCAGCAGCTCGAACAGGATGGCGCCGAGGCTGTAGACGTCGTCGTTCTTGGCTGGCGCCTCGCCCGAAGTGGCCTCGGGAGCGACGTAGCGGCCGACCGCCTGCTTGACCACGGGGTGCGCCAGCGTCGCGCGCAGGCCCGGCGAGGCCTCGAACCCCGACAGCCGCAGCTCGCCCTCGTGAGAGACCAGGACGTGGTGGGGCGTCAGCATGCCGTGGAGCACCCGGTCGTCGCCGAAGCGCGTCTCGAGGGCGACCGACAGCGCCGCCGCCATGCGCTCGACGATCAGCAGGGCGTGGTCGAGCGGGACCGGCTGACCGCGCTTGACGGCCTGCTCGGCGAGCTGCGCCAGGGTGCGGCCCGAGACGTAGTCGTAAGCGACGTAGGGGACGCCGCGCACCTGCCCGGAATCGACGGCGTTGGCCACCGTCGGGCTCTTGAGCACCTGTGCCAGGCCGGCCCGGCCCTGGATCGTCCGCGCGATGCGTTCGGCGTCGAGCCCGGGGCCGTTGTAGACCCGCAGCAGGACCACCCGCTCGAGCGTCTGGCGGCCGATGCGCCCGGCGCGGAACGTCTCGCCGAAGGCGTCCTCGGTGAGCTTCTTGAGCAGGAGATAGTGACCGAACTGATCGCGCGTGTTCATGACCCCCCCGCGGCGAGGCGTCCGGAGTGTCCGAAGCCTCGGCGCCCGCGCGCCTCGCCGTTCGTCGGTTTTTCCGTGTGGAAGTCTCCACTGTCGCGGCAGGCCTGTCAATCATCGCGTCGAAGTCCGCCGGAGCCGCGACGCCGGCGATCCGGCCCGCGAGGGCCCCGAGCTACCGGGAGCGCCGCTCCCGGAAGAACCGGCGCTGCCAGATCTCCACGTTGCGGTTGTGCTCGGCGAGCGTCTCGGCGAAGACGTGGCTGCCGTCGTTGCGGCTGACGAAGTAGAGGTACGGGGTGTCCGCGGGCGCGGCGGCGGCGGCGAGGCTGGCGGCGCCCGGCGAACAGATCGGCCCCGGAGGCAGGCCGGCCCGGCGGTAGGTGTTCCAGGGCGAGTCCTCTTCGAGATGGCTGCGCCGGAGGTTGCCGTCCCAACGCCCCTCGAGCTTGAGGCCGTGGATGATGGTCGGGTCGGCGTAGAGGCCGATGCCGCGCGCCAGCCGGTTGGCGTAGACCGCCGCGATCAGCGGCCGCTCGGCCGGGAGGCGGGCCTCCTTCTCGACCAGCGAGGCGAGGATCACCAGGTCGCGCGGCGGGCGCGTGCTCGTCGCCGCGGCGAGGGTGGGCGCCACCTCGTGCTGCCAGCGCGCGCGGAAGTTGGCGACCAGCGCGTCGGCGATCGCCGCCTCGCTCGCGCCGCGCGGGAAGCGGTAGGTGTCGGGGAAGAGGTAGCCCTCGAGGTCGCCGGCCGCCGGGTCGAAGTCGGCGATGCGGCGCGGATCCGAGAACTCGGCGAGAAACCGCTCGAGGCGGCCGAAGCCGGCACCGGCGAGCGCCTCGGCGGTCTCGGCGAGGGTCAGCCCTTCGACCACGGTGACCGGATGGGTCACCACGTCGCCGCGCACCAGCCGCTCGAGCACCTGGCGCGTCGACATCGGCGGCTCGAAGCGATACTCGCCGGCGTGGATCGGCGGATCGCCGAGCACGCGGCCGAGGTAGAGCCGCGCCAACAGCGCCGAGCCGATCGCGCCGTCGCGCTCGAGTCGCTCGAGCACCGCGCGCGCCGAGGAGCCGGGGGCGACCTCGAGCTCGACCGGAGCGGCGAAGGCGCGCGGCCGCTCGAGCTCGCGCTCGGCCCAGAACCAGGCGGCGGCGCCGGCCGCCGCAATCAGGGCGAGCAGGACGATCGAGGCGACGAGGATCCGGCGCAGCGCTTTCATGGTTGCCCTCCGGTCGGCGGGGCGCGGCGATCGAGCGCCTCCTGGAGCAGCAGCTGGGCCGCCACCGCGTCGAGCTTGCCGCGCGCCCGGCGGGAGTCGAGACCGGCCTCGCGCAGCCGCGCCGCGGCGTCGGCCGAAGTGAACGCTTCGTCGACCCATTCGATCTCGAGCCCGGTCGCGCGGGCGAGCTTGACGGCGAAACCGTGGACCCGTCGCAAGGTCTCGCTCTCCGGCGCGCCGCCGATCCGGCGCGGCTCGCCGACCACCAGGCGCGAGATCTCCTCCTCGCCGACGATGCGGACGATCGCGGCTACGGCCTCGGCGTCGCTGGTGCGCTCGAGCACTTTCCAGGGCAGCGCGAGACGGCCGTCGGCATCGGACAGCGCCAGGCCGATCCGCCGTTCCCCGAAATCGATGCCGAGCGCGCGCGAGGTCGTCATGGTCCCGATCGGGGCGGCGGCGGCGTGGTACGATTTCGCGGTTTCCGCGGCCCCGTGCCCGGCATTCTCGCGGGCGCCCGCTCAGGCCGCAAGTCCCGGAGGCATCGCATGTCCGACGTCGTCATCCTGAGCGCCGCGCGCACCGCGATCGGCGCCTTCCAGGGGGTCTTCCGCGACGTGCCGGCGCCGCAGCTCGGCGCCCGCGCCCTCGCCGGTGCGATCGAGCGCGCCGGCGTCGCCCCCGCCGATCTCGAGCAGGTCACCATGGGGTGCGTGCTGCCGGCCGGTCTCGGCCAGGCGCCGGCCCGCCAGGCGGCCCTCGGCGCCGGCTGCCCGGAGTCGACCGGCGCGATCACGCTCAACAAGGTGTGCGGCTCGGCGATGCGCGCGGTGATGTCGGCGGCCAACGACCTGCGCGCCGGCGATTTCTCGATCGTCGCCGCCGGCGGCATGGAGAACATGAGCCGCTCGCCCTACCTCGCGATCGGCGCGCGGGACGGTCTGCGCCTCGGCCACGGCAAGTTCGTCGACTCGATGATCCACGACGGCCTGTGGGACCCCTACGGCGACCAGCACATGGGCAACTGCGCCGAGCTGTGCGTGGCCAAGTACGGCTACACCCGCGAGCAGCAGGACGACTACACGCGCGAGAGCTACGCCCGCGCCCGCGCCGCGCAGGAGACCGGCGCTTTCGCGCGCGAGATCGTCGGCGTCGAGATCAAGGGTCGCAAGGGGACGACCGTCGTCGACCGCGACGAGGAGCCGGGCAAGGCCGACCTCGACAAGATGCCGACGCTCAAGCCGGCGTTCGACAAGAACGGCACGGTCACCGCCGCCAACGCGTCGAAGATCAACGACGGCGCCGCCGCGCTCGTGCTCGCGACCGCGGACGAAGCGAAGCGCCGGGGTCTGAAGCCGATCGCCCGCCTGGTCGCCCAGGCCTCGCATGCCCAGAAGCCGGAGTGGTTCACCACCGCGCCGGTCGAGGCGATCCGCAAAGCCCTGTCGCGCGCCGGTCTCGCCGTCGGCGACATCGACCTGTTCGAGATCAACGAGGCCTTCGCGGTGGTCGCCATGGCCTGCGCGCAGGAGCTCGGGATCGACCGCGCGAAGCTCAACGTCCGCGGCGGCGCGGTGGCGCTGGGCCATCCGATCGGCGCCTCCGGCGCCCGCATCCTGGTCACCCTGCTCGACGCGCTGGCCGAGCGCGGCGGCCGCTTCGGCTGCGCCGGCATCTGCATCGGCGGCGGCGAGGCCACCGCGGTCGTGGTCGAGCGCCTCGCCGGATGAGCCGCCACCGTACGGCGATCGCGGCGGTCCTCGCCGGGTTCCTGGGCATCGCTCCGGGCTTCGCCCAGGAGCCCTCGACGCCGCCGGTCGAGACGCCGCTGCCCGGCGAGCCGCAGGTCCCGGAAGCCGCGCCCACGACCGTTCCGGCCCCCGGCGCCGAGCCGGTCGCGGCGGCCGAGCCGACGCCCCCGCCCGGCCCGGAGCGGATCACCTTCGAGCTGCCGGTGGGCGAGGAGCGCGGCGGCGGCAGGATCACCGGCGTCGCCGACCGGCTCGAGACCACGGCCGAGGAGGACGCCGTGCTCGAGGGCGCGGTCGAGGTGCGCTGGCGCGACGTCACCTTCCGTGCCGAGCGGGTCGTGCTCCACCGCGCGACCATGACCCTCGAGGCCGAAGGCGACGTCGTCTTCGACCAGGGGCCGCGCCGCATCGGCGCGGCGCGCGTCGACTTCGACCTCGGCACCCGGACCGGCACGTTCTGGAACGCCTCGGCCTACGTCGAGCCCGACCACTACTTCACCGGCGACGTGATCGCCAAGACCGGCGAGAACGACTACGAGGTCACCGACGGCATCTTCACCAGCTGTACCGGCGACGAGACGCCCGACTGGAGCCTGCGCACCAGTCGCGCCGACGTCGAGATCGGCGGCTACGCCCACGTGCGCAACGCGCGCGTGCGCCTGAAGAAGCTGCCGATCCTCTACTGGCCCTACATGATCTGGCCGGCCAAGACCGACCGCACCTCGGGCCTGCTGATTCCGAACGTCGGCTACTCGAAGCGGCGCGGTGCCTACCTCGGTCTCGCCTACTACCAGGTGATGGGGCCGAGCGCCGACGCCACGCTCTACCTCGACGGCTACGCCGAGGGCTTCGCGGGCCTGGGCGGCGAGATGCGCTGGCGCCCGAGCGAAGGAACGAAGGGCGACGTCGAGCTCTACTTCCTGCGCGACCCCGACCGCGACGGCGAGGAGTGGAAGGCGAACCTGCGCCACTCGACCAGCGACCTGCCCTGGGGGCTGCGCGGCGTGGTCGCCTACGAGGACTACTCCGACTACGACTTCTTCCGCGAGTTCGAGCGCGGCGAGCGCGAGAACACCCGCCGGTTTCTCTACTCGAACGCCTTCCTCGCCGGCAACTGGGGGCCGCACTCGGTCAACCTGCTGGTCGACCAGCGCGAGACCTTCCTGCTGAACGGTCGCACCACCACGCAGCGGCAGCTGCCCGAGCTCGCCTACCGGCTCAACAAGCTCAAGCTCGGCGGCAGCGATCTGTACCTCTCGCTCGACTCGACGGCGAGCCTGCTCGAGTCGATCAACGAAGGGTCCTTCGACGAGAGCTACGGTCGCTTCGACCTCGAGCCGGAGCTGACCTACCCGTTGCGGCTCGCGCCCTGGATGTCGGTGGCGCTCTCGGCCGGCGGCCGCATGACCTGGTGGGGGCAGTCGGTGCCGGTTTCGCGGCTCGATCCCGAGACCGGGCAGAACGCGCTGTTCTGCGGCGACGAACGGGTCGAGGCCGGAACCTTCTACTGCGGAGACGAGCTCGACCGCGTCTATCCGTCGGCCGCGCTGGATCTCGTCGGACCCTCCTTCTCGAAGATCTTCGGAGACAACGCCGGCCGCTTCGGCAAATACAAACACCTGATCGAGCCACGCTGGCGCTGGCGGTATCGCGGCGAGTTCGACGAGCAGGCGAGCGTGCCGCGCTTCGACGAAATCGATCCCTTCACGACCACCCATTTCGGCGAGTTCGCGCTGGTCAACCGCCTGCTCGCCAAGCCCTCCGACCCCGAGGAGGGGGGCGCCTTCGAGATCCTCTCCTTCGAGCTCGCGCAGTCCTACTCCTTCGACGACGACGTGCCGTTCCAGCAGTCACGGGACCGCACGCGCACGAGCTCCGCAGGGCCGATCCGCTCGATCCTGCGCCTCACTCCGGCCCGCGAATTCCAGATCCAGGCCAAGGCCGACTGGTCGACGCTGTTCTCCGGTCTTCAGTCGAACTCGCTGTCGGCGCGCACCAATCTGGGCGTGGTCGACTTCGACGTCACATGGTTCACCAGCTACCAGCCGGAGCTGGGTACCACCACCTCGGACCAGATCCGCTTCGGCACCCGTTTCGACATCGTGCCGAAGCGCCTGCGCTTCACCGGCCAGGTCAACTACGACCTCGAGAACTCCGAGCTCCAGCAGCAGCGCTACTTCGTCACCTGGACCTCGCAGTGCTGGAGCGCGATGGTCGAGATGCGCGAGCAGACGACCAATCTCTACGAGAGCCGCGACTACCGCTTCCTGCTCAACCTGAAGAACGTCGGGACCTTCCTCGACATCAACAGCGGCGAGTCGACGGACCGCTGAGCACGTGAGAGTCCTGGTTCTGGGCGCCGCGGGGATCGTCGGGCGCGCGACGGTCGTCGAGGCCGCGCGCCGCGGCTGGGACGTGCGCGGTCTGACGCGGGCCGAGTGCGACATCGGCGAGCCGGACGCGCCGGTGCGCTCGGTGGCCGACTTCCGTCCGGCGCTGGTGGTCAACTGCGCCGCGTTCACCCAGGTCGACGCCTGCGAGAGCGATCCCGAGCTGGCGATGGCGATCAACGGCGAGGCCGTGGGCCGCGTCGCCATGGCCGCCGCGGGCGCCGGCGCGCGGCTCGTCCAGCTCTCGACCGACTACGTGTTCGACGGATCCGGCCGCGAGCCCTACCCGGAGGAGCACCCGACCGCGCCGCGCTCCGCCTACGGCCGCTCGAAGCTCCTGGGCGAGCACCGCGCGCTCGCGGTTCCCGGCACGCTGGTCGTGCGCACCAGCTGGATCTTCGGCGCCGGCGGGCCGAACTTCGTCGACACCATCCGGCGCAAGCTCGAGGAGGGGGCCGCCCCGCTGCGGGTCGTCGACGACCAGGTCGGCGCCCCGACTTACGCGCCGTTCCTGGCGCGAGCGCTGGCCGATCTGGGAGAATCGGGGGCCGGCGGGATCGTCCACTACCAGAACCGGGAGCCGGTCTCCTGGTTCGGATTCGCGCGCGCGATCGCGCGCGGCCTCGGCTTCGACGAGGGCGCGATCGAGCCGGCGACCACCGCGGAGGTGCCGCGACCGGCGCCGCGGCCGGCCTGGTCGGTGCTCGACGTCCGCCGCTTCGAACGCATCACGGGCCGGCCGGTCGAGCGCTGGGAGGACGGCCTCGCCGAGTACCTGGGCAGCACTGGAGAGAGACGATGAGACGGGTTCTGATCACGGGCATCACCGGCTTCGCCGGTTCGCACCTCGCGGACTTCCTGCTCGCCGAGCATCCGGAGGTCGAGATTCACGGCACCTACCGCTGGCGCAGCCGGCGCGAGAACATCGAGCACCTCGAGGGGCGCATCCGCCTGGTCGAGTGCGACCTGGGCGACCCGGTCGCGGTGCTGCGCGCGCTCGAGCTGACCCGCCCCGACGCCATCTTCCACCTGGCGGCGCAGAGCTTCGTGCCGACCTCGTGGAGCGCGCCGGCCGAGACATTCCACGTCAACGTCACCGGCCAGATCCACCTGTTCGAGGGGATCCGCCGGCTGGGTCTCGATCCGGTCGTCCAGATCGCCTGCAGCTCGGAGGAGTACGGCCTGGTGCTCCCCGGCGAGACGCCGATCACCGAGGACAACCCGCTGCGGCCGCTGTCGCCCTACGCGGTGTCGAAGGTCGCGCAGGACTACCTCGGTTACCAGTACTTCAAGAGCTACGGCCTGAAGGCGATCCGCACCCGCGGCTTCAACCACGAGGGGCCGCGCCGTGGCGAGGTCTTCGTGATGTCGAACTTCGCCCGGCAGATCGCGGCGATCGAGGCCGGGCTCCAGGAGCCGGTGATCCGGGTCGGCAACCTCGACTCGGTGCGCGACTTCACCGACGTGCGCGACATGGTGCGCGCCTACTGGCTGGCGGTCCTCAAGGCCACGCCGGGCGAGGTCTACAACATCGCCTCGGGCCGCGGCATCACGATCCGCGCGATGCTCGACCAGCTGCTGGCGATGTCGCGGGTCGAGGTCAAGGTCGAGACCGACCCGGCACGCCTGCGACCGTCGGACGTCGAGGTTCTGCTCGGCGACGCCTCGAAGTTCCGCGCCGCCACCGGCTGGGAGCCGACGCTGCCGCTCGAGACCACGCTCGCCGACACGCTCGACTACTGGCGCGGCCGCTTCGCCGCCCGGCGCGTGGCGGTCGAGGCCTGAGCGGGGAGCGCCCGTGCACGTCCTGGTCACCGGCGCCTCGGGTTTTCTCGGCCGGCACCTGGTGACGCGTCTGGCCGCCGGCGGCGTCCGGACCACCGCGCTCTGCCTCGAGCGCGGTCCGCTGCCCGCCGCGATCGAGTTCGTGCACGCCGACGTGCGCGACCGCGGCGCGGTCGCGGCGGCGGTCGCCGCGACGAACCCGGACGCGATCGTGCACCTGGCGGCGCTGTCGCACGTCGGCGACTCGTGGAAGCGGATGCCCGACTACTTCGACGTCAACGTCCTCGGCACCGAGCATGTCGCCGCCGCGGCCACCGGTCGCCGGCTGGTCTTCGCCTCGACCGCCGAGGTCTACGGCCTGGTGCCCGACGACGAACAGCCGATCGCCGAGTCGCGGCGCCCGGCGCCGCGCTCCCCGTACGCGCTGACCAAGGCCGCCGCCGAGCGCACCGCGCTGGCCGCGGGCGCCGCCGTCGTGCGGCTGTTCAACCTGGCCGGGTCGGGGCAGCTCTCGACCTTCGCGCTGCCGAGCTTCGCCGCGCAGCTGGCCGCGATCGAGCGCGGCGAGGGCGAGCCGGTGCTGAGGGTCGGCAACCTCGCGGCCCGGCGCGACTTCGTCCACGTCGACGACGCCGTCGACGGACTGACGTCGCTGGTCACCGATCGCGACGCCGGCGGGATCTTCAATCTCGCGAGCGGGCGCTCGATCTCGATCGCCGATGCGCTCGACGCGCTGCGGCGCGTGGCCGGCGTCGAAGCCAGGGTCGAGGTCGACCCCGAGCGCTTCCGTCCGGTCGACGTGCCGCGCCTGGAGGGGGACTCGAGCCGACTGCGCGGGCTCGGCTGGGCGCCGCGCCGTTCGCTCGATCAGGCGCTCGCCGACCTCTGGACCGAGGCGCGCGCCGGCGGGAGGGCGGCATGAAGATCCTGATGACCGGCGCCACCGGCTTTCTCGGCCGGCGCACGGTGGCGCGGCTCGCCCCCGGTCACGAGCTGACCCTGCTGGCGCGGCCGACCGCCTCGCGTCGCGGCTTCCCCGAGGGGGTCCGATTCGCGGAGGGCGACGTCACCGACCGCGCCAGCCTCGAGCGCGCGATGGCCGGCCACGACACCGTCGTCCACGCCGCCGCGCTGGTCAAGATCGACGCGCCCGCGGCCGAGTTCGACCGGGTCAACGTCGGCGGGTTCGAGAACGTGCTCGCGGCGGCCGCCGCGACCGGCGTGCGGCGCATCCTCTACGTCTCGAGCTTCATCGCTCTCGGCCCGACCGAGCGCGGCCCCGGCGGCGTCCTCGACGAGACCGCGGAGCCGCGCATCGAGGAGCGCCGCGCGGCGTGGATCAACGACTACGAGCGGACCAAGACCCTCTCCGACGCCTCGGCCCGGCGCGCCATCGAGCTCGGCGTGCCGCTCTCGGTGGTCTACCCGGGCGTGATCTACGGTCCCGGCGAGCTGACCGAGGGCAACATCGTCGTGCGCCACATCCTCGATCTCGCGCGCGGCGAGCTGCCGGCTCTGCTCGGCCGGCCGGAGCGGCGGTGGAACTACGTCTTCGTCGAGGACGTCGCCCAGGGCATCGCGTCCGCGCTCGAGCGCGCGCCGGCCGGGGCGCGCTACGTGCTGGGCGGCGAGAACGTCACCTCGGGCGAGTTCTACCGGCTGGTCGAGCAGCTCGGCGGCATCGCGGTGCCGCGGCGACGGATGCCCGACGCGCTCGGCAAGGTGGCGGGTTTCCTGATGAAGCACGGGGCGCGGATCGCCGGCAAGACTCCCAAGCTCACCCCCGACCTGGTCGAGATCTACCGCCACGACTGGGCCTACGACTCGCGACGCGCCGCCGCCGAGCTCGGCTACGCGCCGCGCTCGCTCGCCGCCGGTCTCGGCGAGACGTTCGAGTGGCTGCGCTCGACCCCGGAGTGGGCGTCGATCCAGGTTCGCAAGTGAGCGGCCTCTCGGGCCGCGAGCTGGCGCGCAAGCTCGTCCACATGGCGGTGGGCGGCATCGCCTTCGCGGTGCGGCCGCTCGGCCCGCTCGGCGCGGTCGCCTGCGCGGTGGCGGCGGTGGTGCACAACGCCTTCCTGTTCCCGATCTACGGCGGCCGCAGGCTCTGGCGCGCGGGCGAGGCGTCGAGCGGTTACGCGCTCGGCATCGTGCTCTATCCGGTGACCGTCCTGCTGCTGCTGCTGCTCTACTGGAACCGGCTCGAGGTCGCCGCCGCGGTGTGGGGGATCCTCGCCTTCGGCGACGGCATGGCCGGCATCGTCGGCCCGGCGCTGGGTCGATCGAACCCGCTGCCGTGGAATCCGAAGAAGAGCTGGGCGGGGACGCTCGCCTTCTTCGTCTTCGGCGGCGCCGGCGCCTTCGCGCTGGTCCAGTGGACCGCGCCGGGGCGCTACGAGACGGGCTTCGCGCTCGCCGTCGCCGCGATCGTGGCGGCATTCGCCGCCGCGCTCGAGTCGCTGCCGCAGGGGCTCGACGACAACTTCGGCGTGCCGCTGGTGACATCGGTCCTGCTCGCCTGCCTGCTCGCCACCCAGGGCAACTGGGGCGTGGTGACGACGCCGGAGTTCCTGACCGGCGCCGGCATCGGGCTCGCGGTCAATCTCGCGCTCGCCGCCGCGGCGTTCGCCACCGGCGGCGTCGGCGTCGGCGGCGCCCTGGTCGGGACGCTGCTCGGCACCACGATCTGGGCGTTCGCGGGGTGGCGCGGTTTCGCGCTGCTGTTCGCCTTCTTCGTGCTCGGCACCGCGGCGACCAAGGCCGGTTACGCGAGGAAGGCCGCGGCCGGCATCGCGCAGGAAAAGGGGGGGCGGCGCGGCCCGGGCAACGCGCTGTCGAAGACGACGGTGCCGGCGGCGGCGGCGGTCTTCGCGGCGACCACCGACCGCCCGGTGCTCTTCCTGCTCGCGCTCGCCGGCGCCTTCGCCACCGCGGCGATGGACACGGTCTCCTCGGAGATCGGCAAGGCCTACGGCCGGCGCACCTTCCTGATCACGACGCTCAAGTCCGTGCCGCGCGGCACCGACGGCGCGGTCTCGCTCGAGGGGACGCTCGCGGGGCTCGCGGCGGCGGTGGCGCTCGGCGGTCTGGGTTGGGCGCTCGACCTGTTTCCGGCGCTCGGCGCGGCGGCGGTGGTCGTCGCCGCCTTCGTCGCCACCACGCTCGAAAGCCTGGTCGGCGCCACGCTGGAGAAGCGCGGCCTGCTCGACAACGACGCGGTGAACTTCCTGAACTCCCTCGCCGGCGCGCTCCTGGCCGCGGGCGCGGGCGCTCTGCTGCTCTGACGGGTCCTCGGAGGGACCGATGAAGAAGCTCGACCTCTACGTCCAGCTGTCGCGGCCGTTCACGCTGCTGCCGCCGCTGCTGGGGATCGTCTCGGGCGCGGTCTGCGCCTGGGGCTCGGTGCACAACCCCGATCCCGAGCGCCAGCTGACGCTCTCGGTGCTGCTGACGGTGGCGCTCGGTTCGCTGTGCGCCAGCTTCCTGAACGCCGCCTCGAACGCGATCAACCAGATCACCGACCTCGACATCGACCGGGTCAACAAGCCGAACCGGCCTCTGGTGACCGGCGCGCTGTCGATGAAGGAGGCCTGGAGCTTCACCTGGATCTTCTACGCGCTGGCGATCGTGCCGACCTGGGCGGTGGTGGTCTTCCCGTACACCACGCTCGGCCAGAAGATCACCGCGCCGCTGCCGCGCCACGAGACCTTCTTCATCTACCTCGCCGGTCTCGTCTTCACCCTGGTCTACTCGGTCCCGTCCTGGGGGCGCACCAAGGCCAAGGGGATGCTCGCCAACTGGACGATCGCCATCCCGCGCGGTTGCCTGCTCAAGGTCGCCGGCTGGGCGATGGTGGCGCGGGTCGCGCACTGGGAACCGTGGGCGATCGGCGCCATCTTCATGCTCTTCCTGGTCGGCGCCGCCTCGACCAAGGACTTCGCCGACATCGAAGGGGACGCGGCGGGAGGCTGCAAGACGCTGCCGATCCTGCACGGTCCGAAGAAGGCGGCGTGGATCATCGCGCCGTTCTTCATCTTCCCCTGGCTGCTGATCCCGCTGTTTGCCTGGCTGCCCGATCCGCAGAACCCGGCGCACGCGATCCTCACCGGCAATCGCTGGGCGCTGACCGGTCTGGGCGCGCTGCTGACGGTCTGGGGCAGTTACACCGTCTACCTGCTGCTGCGCGACCCGGACGAGCTGACCCGCAGCGAGAACCACCCGAGCTGGCGCCACATGTACCTGATGATGATGGCCGCCCAGATCGGCTTCGCCGCGGCGTACCTGATCCCGCACGGCGGCTGAGCGCGGCGCGCGGCCGGCTCAGGTCGGCCGCGGCGCCTTCTTCCACTTCAACGGCTTGCCTTCGGGCACGAGCAGCTCGAAGGGGGATCCGTCGAGGGTGCCGCTGACGAGGACCTCGGCCGGGTTCGACCCTTCGATCTCCTCGGATTCGAGGATCTCGTAGCGCAGCCCCTTGCCGAGCGTGCCGCGCCGCGAGAATTCGCGGAACTGATCGACGGCCCACTCGTGCTCGGTGCGGTCCTGGATGACTTCCTTGTCCTTCCACCACTTGCAGACGGCGACGTGGTAGCTGGCGCTGTTGACCTCTCCCTCGCGCGCGACGGTGTCCAGCACGAGCCTGACCCGCTGCTCCGCGCGCTCGGCGGCGCTCGCTCCGAACAGGCCGCAGCCGGCGAGCAGCAGGGCGGCCAGGGCGCAGGAGATTCCCGACGACTTCGTCATTCCTTCCCCTCCCGGGACGATGGCGGGAAGCGTCTCAACAGGGCCCGGGGCGGGTCAAGACCGGTGGCTCCCGGCCAGCCCGAGCGCGAGCTCGCGGAGCGGAGTCGCCACGTCCCGGGTCCCTCCCGCGGCGGACCGGGCCCTCCCGATCGGCTCCTGTGATCGAATCCCGCCATGTCCTCCGCTCTGCAGCTCGCCCTGCGCTTGGGGCACGAGCGGGTGATCGTGATGTCGGATCGTCGCGTGGGGTTGCGCGCGGCGGTGGCGATTCACGACACCACGCTCGGGCCGGGGATCGGCGGCACGCGGATGAAGGCCTATCCGTCGTTCGACGCGGCGGTCGCCGACGCGCTCGCGCTGTCGCGGGCGATGACCTACAAGGCCGCCTTCGCCGGCATGCCGTTCGGCGGCGCCAAGGCGGTGATCGACGCCGATCCCGCGCACGAGAAGACGCCCGAGTTGCTCGCCGCCTACGGCCGCGCGGTCGCCGAGCTCGAGGGGCGCTTCGTGTCGGGGGGCGACCTCGGATTCGGCGAGAGCGACGTCCGCTTCCTGGCCGGGATCACGCGGGTCTTCGATCACCCCGTCGCCGGCCCCGGACCCGACGCCAACGACCTGACCGCGCTCGGCGTCGCCGCGGCGATCGGAGCCGTCGCCGACCGCCTGGGCGAGTCGCTGCCGGGCCTCCACGTCGCGATCCAGGGCTGCGGCGCGGTCGGCGGCCGGCTGGCGCGGAGACTGGCCGAGGCCGGAGCGCGCCTGACCGTCACCGACCTCGAGCCGCTTCACGCGCGCGCGCTGGCGTCCGAGGTCGGCGCGGAGGTGGTCGCGCCGGAGGAGATCTTCGCCGTCGCCTGCGACGTCTTCTCGCCCAACGCCGCCGGCGGCGTGCTCGACGACTTCACCGGCGGGCGCCTGCGCGCCCGCGCCGTCTGCGGCGCCGCCAACCTCCCGTTCACCACGCCGGAAGTCGCCGACGCGCTCTCGGAGCGCGGCGTCGTGGTCGCCCCCGACTTCGTGGTCTCGGCCGGCGGCATCCTGTCGGTGCTGCTCGAGCGCGGCGAGCTCGACGAAGCCGGAGTCGTCGCACGGGTCGAGCGAATCGGCGCCGACTTGGCCGAGCTGCTCGACGCGGCCGCGCGGGAGGGCACGACCGCGATCCGCCTGGCCGAACGCCGGGTCGACGAACGCCTCGCCGCCGCCCGGACCGCTCGCGGCTGACCGCGTCAACGGCGAGAATCCCCGCGTGAACGATCCGCTGCGCCGCGCGCTGATGCGCGCCGAGCCGGGGAGCGACCGCTTCCTCCGCTTCGAGGACCCCGAGGCGAGCCGGATCGCGACCTCGCCCGCGGAGGTCCCGGCGCTGCTCGACTTCGCCGAGCGCGGCGCCGCCCGGGGCCTCTGGGCGGTCGGCTTCGTCGGCTACGAGGGGGCCCCCGCCTTCGATCCCGCGCTCGTCGCCCACCCGCCCGCGAGCGGTCCCGCGCCCCTCGCCGCCTTCGCGCTCTTCCGCGGTCCGACCGAGCAGCGGCTCGCGCCCGCCAGCGGAGCCGGTAGCCCACAGCCGACCACCGACGTCCGCGCCGGCCTCGAAACGGAGAGCTTCGTCGCCGCCGTCGAGCGGATCCGCGAAGCCATCGCCGCAGGTTCGACCTACCAAGTCAACCTGTCTTTCCCTTTCTATGGACGCTTTTCGTCTTCGTCTGAAACAGAAGAGTCTCTAATTGCCGCTTTCCTCGCCCCCGGCGAAGCGCCCTACGCCGCCTGGCTCGAGGGGGCCTCGTGGGCGATCCTGTCGCTCTCGCCGGAGCTCTTCCTCGAGCGCGACGGCGGACGCGTCGTCTCGAAGCCGATGAAGGGAACCCGGCCGCGCGGACGTTTTCCGGCCGAGGACGAGCGGCGCGCGGTCGAGCTCGCCCGCTCGGAGAAGGACCGCGCCGAGAACCTGATGATCGTCGACATGATCCGCAACGACCTCGGCCGCCTGGCGCGGCCGGGCAGCGTCGGGGTCGAGCGCGCGCTCGAGGTCGAGCGCTACCCGACGGTCTGGCAGATGACCTCGACGGTGGCGGCAACGACCGACGCGCGTCTGCCCGAGCTGTTCGCCGCGCTCTTTCCGTGCGCCTCGGTCACCGGCGCGCCGAAGCCGGCGACCACCCGCTTCATCCGCGAGCTCGAGCCGGCGCCGCGCGGCGTCTACTGCGGGGCGATCGGATTCGTCGAGCCGGGCGGGCGCGCGCGCTTCTCGGTGGCGATCCGCACGCTCGAGATCGACCGCCGCGACGCGACCTTCCGCTACGGCGTCGGCTGCGGCGTCACCTGGGACTCCGACGCGCGCGAGGAGTGGCGCGAGTGCCTGGCCAAGGCGCGCGTGCTGGAGGGACCGCCTCCCGACTTCGATCTGATCGAAACGATGCGCTGGCGCGAGGGGGCCGGCGTCGAGCGACTCGACCTCCACCTCGAACGGATCGTCGCGTCGGCGGGGCACTTCGGATTCGAGGCCGCCGCGGCCGGCGCCGCGGAGCTCGCGAGCCGACTTCGCGCCGAGATCGCGACGCACGGCGGCGCGCTGCCGGCCGGCTCGCACCGACTCCGGCTCCGGCTCGCCCGCGGCGGCGAGATCAGGGTCGAGTCGAAGCCCTTCGAGCCGGAGACGCGCGTCTGGACAGTCGCGGTGACCTCCGACTCATCTTCCTCCGAGGACGTCTTCGCCTTCCACAAGACGACGAACCGTGAGCGCTACGAGCGAGCGCTCGCGTCGGCCGCGCCCGGAGTCGACGAGGTGCTGCTGATCAACGAACACGGCGAGCTGACCGAGGGGACGCGCACCAACCTGATGGTCCAGATGGGTGGCGAAGTCTGGCTGACGCCGCCGATCGAGAGCGGACTGCTTCCCGGCGTCTACAGAGAACATCTGCTGCGGACGGGCGAAGCCGTGGAAGCGACGCTCTATCCGCGCGACCTGAAACGCGCGCACCGAATCCGCCTGGTCAACTCTCTTCGCGGCTGGATTCCGGCGAAACTGTCTTCGTAGTCCGACGCCCCCTTCGGCACGATCGCAACGCCAAGGCGGGCGCTCCTCCTCGTCACGCGAGGGCAGCTCTGAGGCCCCATCCCCACGGCAGCGCCGACCACCACCACCTCAGATCGGGGCCGAAGCGCAGGCGCGCGCCCGCCGCCCCAGCCAGCAAGCAGCGCGCGCCGGTGCCCTGGCGTGACGAGGAGGAGTGCCCGCCGTACTGGGGCGTTGGCTGGTCTTTCAACGTGGAGAGACTTTGACGCCCGCGGTAAGGCGGTCGCCTCTCCCTTCTCCCCCGGGCACCGGCTCTCGGCTCGTGGTGAATGGGGCGGGACCTCGCGCCTGCGCTCCGGCCCCGAACTGCGGCGGGCGTGCCGGCCGCCAGCCTGGAGGGGGGGCCTCCGAGCTGCCCGGGGGAGAAGGGAGAGGCGACCGCCTTCGCCACCAGCGTGCCGGTTCCCTTCGCCGGACTTCTTGAGACTCAGAGGTAGAGGCGTTGTGGGTCGAGCTCGTCGCGCAGCAGTCGGAGCTCCTCGGCGGTGGGTGGCTCGGTCGTACCCACCTTCTCTGCGACCTTCGGCTCCCATCCGAGATTGGCGCGCACCTCGTCGATCGTCACGCCCGGGTGGAGGGTCTCGAGCACCATCTCGCCGTCCTCGAAGCCGTAGGTCGCGAGCTGGGTGATGACGCCGACGGGTCCCGCGCCCGGGAGGTTCAACTTCGCGCGGGCCTCGCCGCCGCCCAGATGGCCGGCCGAGGTGCGGAAGTCGAGCGCGGCGGGGAAGCTGCGGCGGTTCTGCGGCGCGATCACCACGACGCGGCGGGCGTGGATCGCGATCTCGCAGGCGCCGCCGCTGCCGGGCAGGCGGACCTTCGGGTGCGCGTAGTCGCCGATCACCGTGGTGTTCAAGTTGCCGAAGCGGTCGATCTGCGCCCCCTGCAGAAAGCCGACGTCGATCCGCCCGCCCTGCAGGTACGGTCCGAAGATTTCGGCCATCGAGGCGACCGCCAGCGCGCCCGCCGCGAGCGCCGGGTCGCCGATCGACACCGGCACCCGCTCGGGCTGGGCGCCGACCGCCCCCGACTCGTAGACCAGCACCAGGTTCGGCGCGTGGGTCCGGCGCGCCAGGTTGCACGCCAGGTTGGGCAGGCCGATGCCGACGAAGACCACTTCGCCGTCGCGCAGGCAGCGCGCGGCGGCGGCGACCATCAGCTCGGAGGGGGTCCAGGAGTTGGTGTCGCTCATCGTCAGTAGCCGTAGTCGACGACGCCCGATGGCCGCGGCTTCGCGCGCAGACGGGTCAGCCGCTCGCCCATCTTTTCGACGTACTCGGCGCGGCCCGAAACACCGTGCACCCACTCGTCGAGCCAGCGCTCGAGGCCGGTGCGCTCGCGTGCGACCTCGCCCCAGCCGACGTAGAAATCGTTGTCGCGGTCGTAGTAACCCTGGGCGTAGGACGGATGGCACCCCCAGGGCTCCTCGACCACGGCGTCGACCACGAAGCCGGGCAGCAGCGTCCGGTTCGGGTCGGCGCGCACCACGACTTCGTCGACGATCTGTTCGGCGACCACGATCACCCGCGCGGCGGCGAAGGCGGCTTCCTTCTGGACGCCCAAAAGCCCCCAGACCTGCGCGCTGCCGTCGGCCGACGCGCGCTGGACGTGGACGATGGCGACGTCGGGGTTCAGGGCCGGCACGGTCGGGATCCGCTCGCCGGTGTACGGGCAGACGACCTCGCGGATCGCCGGGTTGACGCGTGGCAGGTCGCTGCCGGTGAAGGTGCGCAGCGCCGCGAACGGCAGCTTCGAGGCGCCCGCGGTCAGGCGAGCGACCATGCCGTAGTGGCTGTACTCCTCGAGCTCGAGCGGCGCCGGCACGCCCTCCTCGACCGCGCGACGCAGGCCGAAGAGCGAGCCGGCGCCGGGGTTGCCCGCCCACGAGAAGACCAGCTTCCGGGCGCAGCCGGCGGCGATCATCTGGTCGTAGATCAGGTCCGGCGTGAGGCGCGCGAGCACGAGGTCGCGCTTGCCCTGCCGGATGATCTCGTGGCCGGCGGCGAAGCCGATCAGGTGGGTGAACCCTTCGATCACCACCGTCGCGCCGTCGTCGACGAAGCGCGCGACCGCATCCCGCATCGTCATCCGCTTGTCGGCGGCCGACTTCGTCGTCGAGGCGGCGGCGCTCACCACGGCGCGGTCACCGAGCGGCTCTGCTCGCGCACGAACTTGAGCAGATAGTCGGGGCCGAGCGCGGCGACGCCGGTGCCGCCCGACCCCTTCCAGCCGCCGAACGGGTTGATTCCCGGCCAGGCGCCGGTGGTGGCGCCGGCGCGGCGGTTGACGTAGACGACGCCGGCCTCGATGCCGTCGAGGAAGCGGTCGATCTCGGCGCGGTCGCCGGAGAACAGGCCGGCGGTCAGGCCGAAGCGGGTGCGGTTGGCGAGAGCGAGCGCCTCGTCGAGGCCGTCGACGGCGCGCACCAGCACCAGCGGCGCGAACAGCTCGCGGTCCCACAGCTCGTGGTCCGGGTCCGGCAGCGTCGCCACCGTCGGCTCGACGTAGACGCCGTGCGCGAGCTCGCCCTCGCCGAGCCGCCGGCCGCCGGCGAGGATCTCGCCGCCGGCGGCGCGGATCGCCTCGACCGCCGCCTCGAAGCGGGCGCCGGCGCGTTCGTCGATCAGCGGGCCGAACGCGTTGTCTCGCGCCGTCGGATCGCCGACCTTCATCGCGCGCGCGGCGGTGACCAGCGCCGTGACGAAGCGCTCGAAGACCGGCCGCTCGACGTAAGCGCGCGAGCAGGCCGAGCACTTCTGGCCGCCGTAGCCGAATGCCGAGCGCGCCACCGCGAGGGCGGCGGCGTCGAGGTCGGCGCTGGCGGTGACGATCGCCGGATTCTTGCCCCCCATCTCGATCACCGCCGGTCGCGGGCAGTCGCGCGGCATCGCGCGCGCGATCGACATGCCGACCTCGTGGGAACCGGTGAAGGCGACCCCGGCGACTCTCGGATGACCGACCAGCGCGGCGCCGATCTCGCCGCCGCCGTGGACGAGCTGGACGACCTCGTGCGGAACACCGGCGGCCCACAGGGCGCGCGCGAGCAGGGCGCCGGACAGCGCCGCCTCCTCCGACGGCTTGTAGACCACGGTGTTGCCGGTCAGCAGCGCGGCGCCGATCATGCCGGCCGCGAGCGCCATCGGAAAGTTGTACGGCGAGACGACCGCCCAGACGCCGTAGGGTTGCAGCACGCTCTCGGTGGCCTCGTCGGCCAGCGCCCGCGCCATCGCCCGGCGCAGCCCGTCGTGCGCCTCGTAGCGCTCGGCGTAGTAGCGCAGCAGGTCGGCCGCCTCCTCGACTTCGGCCATCGCCTCGAGGCGGCTCTTGCCGACCTCGAGCGCGACCAGGGCGGCGAGCCGGAAGCGCTCGGCGGCGATGCCGTCGGCGGCGGCGCGCGCGAGCGCCAGTCGCTCGGTCCAGGCGCGGCGGCGCCACGCGTCGTAGGCGCCGGCGGCGGTGGCGACGGCGGTCGCGACGTCGTCGGGGCTCGAGCGCTCGACGCGGGCGACGACCCGGCGCCGGTCGGCGGGCGCGACCAGGTCGAAGCGCGCGCCGCCGGACGGCCGGCCGTCGCCGATCGCGGCGTCGACGGCGATCGGCAGCTCGCCTCTCGCCGCCGCCAGCGCCGCCTCGAAGTCGCGGTCGAACTCGGGGCTCGCGCCGATCGAAACGTAGGTCACCCGCTCGCTCACGCCTCCACCTCGGTCGCGATGTCGTCGAGCGCCTTGCGCAGGCGCAGGGCGATCTCGTCGAGCTCCGCCGCCGTCACCAGGAACGGCGGCCCCAGCATCAGCAGGTCCCCCTCGCCCGCGACGTGGCCGGTGTTGGGCCAGACCACGAGCCCGCGCGCGAAGGCGGCGGCGGTGACCCGTTCGGCGATCCGCGCCGCGCGCGGGAACGGCCGCTTCGTCGCACGGTCGGCGACCAGCTCGACGCCGGCGAGCAGTCCGACACCGCGCACGTCGCCCACCCAGGGGTGCTCGCGCAGCGGCTCGAGGGCGACGAACAGGCGCGGGCCGAGCGCGCCGGCGCGCTCGACCAGCCGCTCGCGCTCGAGGATCGCGACCGTCGCGAGCCCCGCCGCGGTCGACGCCGGCAGGTGGGTGTAGGTCTGGGCGTGGACGAAGCCGCCGCGCGCGCGGGCCACGGTCGAGACGATCTCGGAGCTCGCCACCACCGCCGCCAGCGGCGCGCAACCGGCGGCGAGCCCCTTGCCGAGCACCATCAGGTCGGGCACGGCGCCGACGCGCTCGCAGGCGAACCAGCGGCCGGTGCGCCCCATGCCGCACATCACCTCGTCGGCGATCCAGAGCACGCCGTGGCGGTCGCAGATCTCGCGCACGCGCGAGAAGTAGCCGGGCGGCGTCACGCGCGCGCCGGTCGAGGAGCCGCCGACGGTCTCCGCCAGGAACGCCGCGACGGTGCCGGCGCCCTGGCGCAGGATCTCCTCCTCCAGCCGGTCGGCGGCGTGCTCGATCTCGTCCGGGTGGCGGTAGGGGTCGGGGCCCGGGATGCGCGGGAAGTCGACCAGCATCGGCGCGAACGGCGCGCGCGCCGAGTCGCGCCCCGACAGCGCCAGCGCGCCCAGCGTGTTGCCGTGGTAGGAGGGGTCGAGCGAGATCACTTTCCAGCGCCCGCTCTCGCCGCGGTCGAGCTGGACCTGGCGCGCGAGCTTCGCCGCCGCCTCGACCGCCTCCGATCCGCTCGACAGGAAGTAGGAGTGGCGCAGCGCGCCGGGCAGGTGGGGCACGAGGGCTTCGGCGAGCCGTTCGGCCCACGGATTGGTGAACTGCGTGCCGTTGACGTAGCCGACCGCGCTCGCGGCTTCGGCCATCGCCGCGCCGACCTCGTCGAGGAAGCGCGGTCCGTGGCCGAGGTTGGCGACGATGGCGCCGCCGGAGGCGTCGAGCCAGCGCCGCCCGTCCGCGGCGACCAGCCAGCAGCCGTCGCCCGCCACCGCCGCCGGCAGCTCGCGGTCGAGTCGGCGGCGCAGCAGCGCCGGATACGTCGCGCCGGCGTCGCTCACGGGATCCGCGGGGCTCGAGCTCACGGTTGCCGTCGTGACTCAGGCGCGCAGCAGCGTCGAGGTGAAGTCGAGAAAGTCGTCGAGGCGTTCGTGGACGATCGAGCGGACGATCTCGAGATCGATCTGCCGATACTCGTGGATCGCGACGTTGCGGAAGCCGACCATTCGCTTCATGCGAGCCGCGATTTCCGGCGGCAGGACGCCCCCGGTCTCGAGCAGCGCGAAGGCATCGCGGCTCTCCTGGGGCACGCCCAGCCTCCGGATCCTGACCACGTGCATCGCGAGGTCGATCGCGGTCTCGCAGGCGCGCTGCAGATTGAGCAGAATCGACTCCTGACGGAGCTGATCCTCCAGAAGGCGGCGATCATCGCCACCGTGCACCTCACGGATCCGGCGGATGCAGCGCTCGATCGACGCCGCACGGGCGATCAGGACGTCATCGGCCATGGACGGTCCCTTCGGCCGCGACCCGCTCGAGGATCGCCCGTCGCTCTTCGTTGAGCCGGGCGTAGCTCGAGAGCGCGAGGTCCTCGAAGGCGCCCCGCCGCGCCGGGTCGGCGTCGAGCAGCAGCTCGCCGCGGCCCACGACCTCGACCGCGAGCACGGTGGAGGCCCGACCGAGATCGACCAGGTCGACGTCCCGCCCGAGCTCGGTCGCGAGCTCCTCTTGAAGATCGAAGCGGCGGCCGGCGTCGACGGGACCCTCGGCGAGCACGGCGAGGTCGACGTCGCTCCCGGCGCGCTCCGTCCCGGCCGCCGTCGAGCCGAACCGGTAGACGGCCACCAGCCCGGGCAGCGCCGCGGCCAGTCGGCTCGCGATGCGGGCGTCCTCGGCGCGTCCGGGGTTCGTCATGGGCGGGATTCTAAGCCCGCGCCGCGGCGTAGGATGCGCCGTCGATCCGAAAGGGGAGCCGATGCCGGAGCCGGAGCGGGCGACCGACGCCAAAGTCGGGCTCGAGCGCCGTCTGACCACCCGGGACGCCGCGCTGCTGACGGTGGGCAGCGTGGTCGGCACCGGCATCTTCCTGACCTCGTCGGACATCGCGCGCCGACTGCCGCACGCCGGCTGGATGATCGCGGTCTGGATCGCGGCCGGGCTGCTCTCGCTCGCCGGGGCGCTCACTTACGCCGAGCTCGGCGCAGCCTTCCCGCGCGCCGGCGGCATCTACCACTATCTGAAGGAGGCCTGGGGGCCGCTCGCCGGCTTCCTCTACGGCTGGACCTGTTTCGCGATCATCATGTCGGGCGGCATCGCCGCGCTCGCGGTCGGCTTCGGCACCTATCTCGGCGGCTTCGTGCCGTACTTCGCGGTCGATCACGTGCTGGTGGCGGTGCCGCTCGGGGCGTGGACCTGGACGGTCAGCGGCGCCCAGCTCGCCGCCGCGATCGCGATCGTCCTGCTGACCTGGATCAACGCCCGCGGTCTGGCCGCCGGCGCCGGCACGCAGAACCTGCTGACCGTCGCCAAGGGGGGCGCGATCGCCTTCCTGGTGGTCGCCGGCTTCGCGCTCACGGCGCGGGTCGACCCCGGCTGGACGGTGCCGCTCGCCGGCGTCGAGGGGTCGCTCGCGGTCGCCTTCGGCGCGGCGATGGTCGCCGCGCTCTGGACCTACGACGGCTGGTACGGCGCCACCTTCCAGGCCGGCGAGATGAAGGACCCGGCGCGCGCCCTGCCGCGCGGGCTGATTCTCGGCACGCTGGCGGTGATCGCGCTCTACGTCGCGGTCAACGTCGTCTACTCGCGCGCGCTCTCTCCCGCCGAGATGGCCGCCGCCGCGCGCGTCGGCGAGGCGGCGGCGGCGTCGCTCGCCGGCGCCGCCGCGGCGCGCTGGGTCGCCGCGGCGGTGGTGGTCTCGACGCTCGGCTGCCTGGCGGCGACCATCCTCTACGCCTCGCGCATCTACCCGGCGATGGCCGCGGACGGCGTCTTCTTCCGGCGCGTGGCGACCATCGACCCGAAGACGAGGGTGCCGGTGGCGAGCCTCTGGCTGCAGGCGATCTGGTCGGTGGCGCTGACGGTGTCGGGTACCTACGAACAGCTCTACACCTACGTCGTCTTCGCCGCGCTGCTCTTCCACGTCGCCACCGCCGCCGCCCTGTTCCGCCTGCGGCGGACCCGCCCCGACCTCGCGCGCCCCTACCGGGTCTTCGGCTACCCGTGGATCCCGCTCGCCTTCGTCGCCGCCAGCCTGCTGCTGGTCGGCAACACGCTCTGGACCAGCCCGGTCGAATCCCTCGCCGGCCTCGCCCTGGTCGCCGCCGGCCTGCCGGCCTGGGCGCTCTGGCGGCGCGAGAGATCCGCCTGAACGCGGCAAGGACCGCAGGGGCGGTGTCCGGCACCTGTGGAGAACCCTCTTGCCCAGGGCCGGGCTTGCTGGGCTGCGTGCGAGTCCCAGGAGGGGATCCGGCGCTTCAAGATCGAGTCTCTCCCGACCTCTGGACCCGGCCGCTCGTCGTGGTGGTCGGCAAGGTCGGGTTGGCGCTCGCGGCCCGGAACGCGCCGAGCGGCATCGATCTGCCTGCTGCGGCGCTGCGCGAGGCTGGCTGGGCCAAGGGCTCCTGAGCGCCGGGGCCCTTGCGTAGGAGCAAGTTGCGCCGGGGCGGGGATCGGCTAGGATCTTTCACCATGTCCAGCTGTCAGGTCGTAGGTGCCGGCGCTCCGCCGGTCGGCCGTCGTTCGTCCGCTTCGACACGGGTCGCTCCGGCGACCGGCGTTCGGCCGCGTCCGGTCGCGGCCGCACTGCTGCTCCTCGCCGCGCTCGGCGCGGCTCCGATCCTCGCGACCCCGGGCGCCGCCGAGGCGGCTCCGGTTGCGGCGCGGGAGGACTTCTTCTGGATCACCGTCGGCGCGGACGTCTTCGCGCGCGCGGCCGAGAAGCTGGCGCCGCTGCCGGGATGGTCGGGCGGCGTCGAGTTCGAGCGCTTCGACGAGCACGAGGGCGTGGTGCTGACCCGCATCCCTGCCGGCGCGATCGACGCCCTGTCCGATCTCGTCCACACCGATTTCCGCCGCTGCGGCGGATTCGTCAAGCACGAGAGTCGCGAAGAGGCCGACGCCGCGATGGCGCGCCTGCGCGCGCCGCGCGCCGAGCTCGGCACGCTGCCGTTCACGATCGACCAGCCGACGCTGGTCGGCGCGCTCGCCGGACAGGTCAGCGAGCCGCAGATCCTGGCGACGATCACTTCGCTGTCGACGCTCTTTCCGAATCGCTACCACGGACACCACGCCATCCACCTGTCGGCCAACTGGATCCGCGATCAGTGGCTGGCGCTGGCGGCCGGGCGGCCGGACGTGACCGTCCAGCTCTTCTCGCACGGCGGTATCACGCCGCAGCCGTCGGTGATCCTCACGATTCCAGGCTCGACGCTGGCCGACGAGTTCGTCGTCCTCGGCGCCCACCAGGACTCGATCCGCAGCGGCTGCTCGATCTCGTCGACGCCGAGCTGCGTCGCGCCGGGCGCCGACGACGACGCCTCGGGCGTCGCCGTCCTCACCGAGGTGATCCGAATCGCGCTCGCCAACGGCTTCCAGCCGCAGCGGACGATCCAGTTCATGGCGTACGCGGCCGAGGAGGTCGGTCTCGACGGTTCCGACCACATCGCCTCGACCTACCTCGCCAACGGTACCGACGTCGTCGCGGTCTTTCAGCAGGACATGACCGCCTACGAAGGCTCGGTCAACGACATCTACCTGATCTCGGACTGGACCAACGCGGATCTCAACAGCTTCGTGGGCGACCTGGTCGACACCTACCAGCCGGGTCTGCTGCGCGGGACGACCGCTTGCGGCTACGGCTGTTCCGACCATGCCCCCTGGCACGATCGGGGGTTCCGGGCCACCTTCCCGTTCGAGGCCACCTTCGGCGGTTCGAATCCCCAGATTCATACGATCAACGACACGGTGGCGAATTTCGGGAACACCGCGGCGCATGCGGCGAAGTTCGGCCGGCTCGCGATGGCTTTCATGATCGAGACCGGGATCGACGGTCCCGACGTCGGCCTGATGCCTTTCCTGGACGGATTCGAGACCGGCGACACCTCGCGCTGGTCGGCGACGACGCCCTGAGTCTCCGGCGGGCGGTCCGCCAACGCTCGAGTCCAACGGCTCGAAACCCGAGAGGTCGCTCGAAAGGACTTTTTCCATGTCCAGGTCGAAGCTCGTCGTCGCGCTGTTGCTGCTCGCCACGCTGTTCGCGGGCGGCGCGCCGCTGGTCGCGGCGGAGGCCGAGTCGTTCTGGATCACCATCGGCGAGGACGTCTTCCTGCGGGCGCAGCAGAAGCTGGCGCCGCTGCCCGGCTGGTCGGACGGCGTCGTGCTCGAGCGCTTCGACGAGCACGACGGCGTCGTGCTGACCCGGATCCCGGCCGCCGCGATCGACGCGCTCGGCCGCCTCGTCCACGAGGAGTTCCACTCCTGCGGCGGCTTCGTCAAGCACGAGAGCCTCGGCGAGGCGCAGGAGACGATGGCCCGCCTGCGCGGACCGCAGCCGCAACACCTGGCGCTGCCGTTCTCGATCGACCAGCCCACCCTGGTCAACAACCTGGCCGGACAGGTCAGCGCGGCCAACCTGCTGTCGACCATCACGTCGCTGTCGACCAACTTCCCGAACCGCTACCACGCGCACCACGCGGTCCACCAGTCCGCGACCTGGATCAAGAACCAGTGGACGAGCCTGGCGGCGGGTCGGCCCGACGTGACCGTGGAGTTCTTCTCGCACGGCGGCATCACGCCGCAGCCGTCGGTCATCCTGACCATTCCCGGTTCCGCGCTGCCGAGCGAGTACGTCATCCTCGGCGGCCACCAAGACTCGATCGTTTCGGGCTGCTCGAGCAACCCGAACTGCACCGCCCCCGGCGCCGACGACGACGCCTCCGGCATCGCCGTGCTTACCGAGGCGATCCGGATCGCGATGGCCAACGGCTTCCAGCCGCAGCGTACGGTCCAGTTCATGGCTTACGCCGCTGAGGAAGTCGGCCTCCTCGGATCGGCTGACATCGCCCAGACCTACGACAACCTGAATCGGAACGTCGTGGCCGTATTGCAGCAGGACATGACGGCATACGAGGGCTCGGCCCAGGACATCTACCTCTACACCAGCCACACCGACCCCGAGCTCAACGGCTTCTTCGAGGACTTGATCGACACCTACCAGCCGAGCCTCGGCTGGGCCAACTCGGCCTGCAGCTACGCCTGCTCCGATCACGCCTCCTGGACCAGCCGCGGCTACCGCGCCTCGTTCGCGTTCGAGGCCGCGTTCGGCCAGCACAACCAGCAGATCCACACCGGCAGCGACACCGTCGCCACTTTCGGCAACAGCGCGGCGCACGCGGCGAAGTTCGCCCGGCTCGCGGTGGCGTTCATGGTCGAGGCCGGCGTCGACGTCTCGGTCGGCGGCACGCTGCGCTTCTCGCCGGCGACCGCCACCGTCGGCGAGCCCGGCGGCACGGTCAACCTGACCATCGACCGCGCCGGCAGCGCGGCGGGAACGGCGACGGTGCACTGTCGCACCGTCGCGGGCGGCACGGCCACCGCGGGGCTCGACTACACCGAGACCGACGCCACCCTGAGCTGGGGCGCGGGCCAGGGCGGCAACCGCACCTGCTCGATTCCGATCATCAACGACACCCTCGACGAGACCAACGAGACGATCCGGGTCGAGCTCCAGGACGCGACCGGCGCCGCGATCGGCTCTCCCAGCCTCGCGACCGTCACCATCACCGACAACGACGAGGGGGGCGTGGTCCAGTTCGTCACCGAGGCGTCGGCCGGCGCCGAGTCGGCCGGCACGGTCACCGTGTCGGTGCAGCGCGCCGGCGGCGCGGCGAGCGGTGTGACGGTCGCCTACGCGGTGACCGGCGGCAGCGCCACCGGCGGTGGCGTCGATTACACGCTGGCGTCGGGCCAGGTCTCTTTCGACGCCGGCGCCACCAGCGCGAGCTTCGACGTGGCGCTCGTCGACGACTCTGCGCTCGAACCGGACGAGACCGTGCAGATCCAGCTCTCCTCGCCGACCGGCGGCTCGACCCTGGGTGCCCGCACCGTGCACACCCTCACCATCCTCGACGACGACGTCGACCAGCTCTTCGCCGACGGCTTCGAGAGCGGCGACACCTCGGAGTGGTCGCTGGCGATCCCGTAAGCGCCCGCCGGCTGACGCCACCTGGCACCGGGCGCGGAATCGGTCTAGAGTCGGGTCGCCCCCGCGCGACGTGGACGACCGGGGGCGAGGAGGGATCGTGATCGCTCGGCGACCTTGGCTTCTCCGCATCGGATGGCTGGCCGGAGCCCTGGCGGTCGGGGCCTGCGGTCCGGAGCCGGTGAGCTTCACCTACGAGGCGCCGGTCGGACGCCGGTTCGTGCTCGACGAGCAGCTGACGCAGACCACCGACGTGGCGCCAGGCGGCCGGTTCGAGGTCGACGTGCGCGGCAAGTCGCGGATCCGGGTCGAGCGCGCATCGGCGTGGCGCGTCCACTGGATCGAGACGATCGAGAGCGGATCGATCCGGATCAGCAAGCCGATGCGCAGCTTCGATCTCGGCGACATCGTCGGCGCCTACGAGGTGCGCACCGATTTCAGCGACAGCGGCGAGGCGGTGGGGGTCGAGGGGCTCGACGCGGTCAGCTCGGCGCTGCTGCGCCAATTCCAGGAGAGCGGCCTGGTCGCGGATCCCGCCGCGATGGCGCCGAGCACGAGCGGCGACGAGCACCTGGCGGTCTGGAACGAGCGGGTCTACGCGCTCGCCGGCCTGAGGCTCGCGCCGGGCGAGACCGCCGAGGCGGCCGGGCGCCAGGATCTCGGCGCCGGCATCTGGCTCGACTACCGGGTGACGCTGACGCTCGGCGACGAGCTGCCCTGTCCGGGGGACGCCGAGCGCCGCTGCGTCAAGCTGGCGCTCGAGTACACGACCAGCGACGAGGCGGCCGCGTCGGTGCGCGGCCGGCGTTTCGACGACCTGGGCTACGACCTGTCCACGGTGATCGACCAGGCCGAGCTCACCGGGACCGGCGAGCGGGTGCTCGATCCGTCGACGCTGCTCGTCTACGACGAGAAGCGCGACCCGGTCCTGCGCCTGACCGGAAGCGCGCAGGGCGACCGCTTCGACCTCACCCTGCGGCAGCACCACACCTGGAAGCTGCGCCCGGCGAGCTGAGCCGGTTCGCGCGGTGCGCTCCGGCGCGCGCTGCGCGGGCGCGTCAGGGCGCGAAGACGAGTCGGCGGATCCCGCCGTCGGCGCCGCGGACCCGGACGCCGTCCGGATCGAGCGACTCCACCGTCGCGCCGTGGAGCTCGGCTCCGGGTTCGAGCGCGTGAATGCGGCCGAACGCGGCGTAGGCCCAGGCGCGGCGTCCGGCGCCGTCGTCGGTGATCGCGACCAGCGTGAGGTCGTCCGGGCCGAGATCTCCGAGCCGCTGCGGATGCGAAGCGATCGGGCTCGCCGCCGCGGGAGCGGCGTCGCAGGAGGAGAGCCAGGCGATCTCGGCGACCCGCGCGAGGCGCTCGCGCGGCGCGGCGTGGGCGACGCCGTCGACGAGCGCGAGGTCGAGGCCGGCCGACTCGACCGAGCGCACGAGGGCGAGGTCCCAGGGCTGGTCGCGGACGAAGATCGACACCTCGGCGCCGAGGCCGGGCTCGACGCGCGAGGGGAGCGCGAAGGCGCGGTCGAACAGGCAGAGGAGCACGCTCAGGTCGAGTCGCTTGAAGGTGAGGCTGGTCGGTTCGCCGGTCCAGTCGTCGTCGCTGGGCCGGGCCGGCCGGCGCGAGACTCGGCGGATCGGCCCGGGGCCGAGGTGGAGACCGAGCGGGGCGAGGGCGCCGAGCGCCTCGTCGAGAGTGACCCCCTCGAAGTCGGCGTCGACCAGCCCGACGACCTCCGGGTCGACCACGAAGCCGGCGCCGGTCGACTCGTGGAGCAGTCGGAAGAGATCGACCAGGTCCAGGCCGCGGGCGCGCAGGGTGAAGGCGCCGGGGCGAGCGGCGTCGCCGCGGGCGGCGAGCCGGCCCGCCCGGGGCCCGGGATCGAAGGCGCAGAGCGCCGCCGCGCGTTCGTCCTCCGCGGGGGTTTCCGCCGGGCGCGCGAAGTGGGCCGCGCGCTCCCCGTCGACGCCGAGCGCCAGGGCGAAGGGACGGCAGGCGCCGGCGCCGGCCGGAGTCCGGGCGGCGACGGCGAAGCCGAAGTCCGCGAGCGAGCGGTCGAGCGCCTCGCGCGCCGGCGCGCCGAGCGTGGCACCGGTGACTTCAATGCGGTCGTCGAGACGGAGGCGGGCCACCGCCGTCGCCGCCAGGTCGTCGAGCGCATCGAGCAGCGACGTCGCCGCGGCGAGCCGGCCGGCGCCCGTGCGCGAGCTCCAGGTCTCGAGGATCGTCCGCCGCGCCCGCAGCCGGGCGACCTCGGCGCGCAGCTCGGCGACGTGCGCGTCGAGCGTACGGGCGCTCGCGCTCGCCGGCGCGCCGGCCCAGATCGGGTAGGCGAAGCGCGCGACGAAGCGATGGGCATCGCCGTCGGCCTCGACGATGAGGCTCTCGAGGTCGCGCAGGCGCAGGTCGTCCACCGCGAGCAGCGAAAGCAGCGCGCCGATCCGGAACAGCTCGCCGTGGCCCGAGAGCTCGACTCCGTCGAGCCGCAACGGCCCCGGGGAGCCGTCGGGGAGCGACGGGACCGCTCCGGCGTCGAGCGCGCGGAAGTCGACCGCGAGACCGGTGACCTCGGCCGCGTGGCGCACGCGGGATTCGAGGTGCACGGTCTCGGGCTCCGACGGAATCCGGCGCCGGGCGCGCTCGAGGGAGAGCTCGATCTCCTTACGCTCCTCGCGCAGCGATTCGAGCTCGCGGCGCAGGTCGTCGGACCGGTCCGCTGGGGCAGTGGCGGGAGCGGCAGCGAACAAAACGGCGAGAGTCAGGGCGACGAGGCGGAAGCGACCCTCCGGGAGCGCGGCTCGGTTGGGCATCGTGTCCCCCTAGCGCCTCAGGGCGCGACGTCGCGCAGGCGGTACTCGAAGGCGTAGAAGTGCTTCCCCTCGGTTATCTCGATCGTCATCGTCCCCTCGATCCCGGCGAGCTCGCCGTTGCCCGAGTCGGGGACGACGGTGATGACGAGACTCGGCGAACCACGGTCCATGAGACCGGAGTGCTGGAGGAAGAACGACCCCCTGCGGCCGCCGAGCGTGCCGTCGACCTTCTCGACCGCGACGTAGCCGGCGGAGCCCTTCACCTCGGTCATCGCCGTCAGCATCTCGCCGCGGCTGGTCGCCTCGAGGTCGCCGTGGAAGGTCTTGGCGATCGCCATCCGCCCCCACGAGGGCGCCTCGGCGCCGTCGGCGGGGGTCTGCGGCGTCAGCGTCACGTCGAACGTCCCGGCGGCGCGATGGGTCACGGCGGGCTCCTTGGGGGTGTCGGAGTCGGACGGCGGGTCGACCGTGGCGGCCGGCGCCAGGCTCGACAGGAAGATCGAAAGGGCGAAGCCGAGGGAGACACGCCGTGCCATGAGTTCCTCCGGGAATCCGCCCGAGTCTAGTGCGCTTCGCTAGTAGGGCCCCCAGCGCAGGGCGTGAGCGACCAGCAGCAGGACCAGCCCCGCGGCGAGCCAGAGCGCCTGGAGCGGCCAGAGGAAGCGCACCCAGCGGGTCCACGGGATCTTGACCAGGGCGAGCCCCGCCATGAAGTAGCCGCAGGTCGGGGTGAAGATGTTCGAGAAGCCGTCGCCCAGCTGGTAGGCGAGCACCGAGGTCTGGCGGGTGACGCCGACGAGATCGCCGAGTGGCGCCAGGATCGGCATGGTCAACGCCGCCTGTCCCGAACCCGAGGGGACGAGGTACGACAGCGCGACCTGGACGGCGTAGCTGCCGGCGACCGTCGCCCAGGCCGGCAGCTCGGCGACCGCGCCGGCCATGGCGTGGAGGATCGTGTCGGTGACGTGCGCGCCGTCGAGCACGACCAGCGTCGCGCGAGCGAGCCCGACCACCAGCGCGCCGCCGGCCATCGCGCTCGTCCCCTCGACGAAGACCTCGGCGGTGCGGTTGGCGCCGAGGCCGCCGGCGAGGCCGGCGACGATCGCCACGGTGAGGAACAGCCCGCCGAGCTCGAGGATCCCCCACTCGAATCGGAGCACGCCGGCGACCAGCACGGCGATCGACAGCCCGAGCAGCGCGAGCACGAGGCGCTGCCGGGGCGTGCCGCTCGCCGGCGGCGTCGGCTCGGGCGCCGCTGCCGCCGCGTCGGCGTCCGGCGATGCCTTGACCTTGCGCGCATGGCGGACGACGAAGCCGATGGCGAGCGCGGTGGTCACCGTCCAGACCACCAGCCGGTAGCCCATGCCGGAAAAGAGCGGCAGCCCGGCGATCCCCTGCGCGACACCGACCGTGAACGGGTTGAGGAAGGCCCCCGCGAAGCCGGCGCCGGCGCCGACCAGCGCGATCGCCGCGCCGGTCAGGTCGTCGTAGCCGAGCCGCCGGGCGAGCAGCACCAGCGCCGGCAGGAACGGCAGCGTCTCCTCGGCCATGCCGAAGGTGCCGCCGGCGAGCGCGAAGATCGTCATCAGGAACGGCACCACCAGCGCTTCACGCTTCCGGCAGGCGGCGAGGGCGAGGCCGAGGCCGGCGTCGATCGCGCCGGTCGCCTGGATGACGGCGAAGGAGCCGCCGATGATCAGGATGAAGAAGACGATGCGCGCCGTCGCTTCGAGGCCGCGCGGGAAGGCGAGCAGCAGCTCGCCGGCGCCGGCCGGGTCGGGTTCGACGGCGTGGTAGCTCGCCGGGTCGACGAGAAGGCGGCCGTCCTTTTCGACGCGCGCGTATTCGCCGGCGGGGATCCAGTACGTGGCGAGCGCTGCCAGGAACGCGAGCGCCGCGAGCAGCACCCAGGTGTGGGGGAAGCGGGAGCGCGCGGGCTCGGTCACGCGCCCTCGCCGGCGCAGAAGCGGCGCGCGGTCTCGAGATAGATCGCGGCGGCGTCGACGAGCTCGGCGACCGCCACCTGCTCGCGCGGCGAGTGGGCGTGGGCGAGGTCGCCGGGGCCGAGCACGAGGGTCGGGATCCGCGCGTAGCGCGCGAGCAGGGCGCCGTCGGTCCAGGCCGGGAAGTGGGTCGGCGTCGCGTCGTGGCCGAGCGCGGAGAGCGCCGCGGCGGTCGACCCGACCAACGGGTGCGCCGCGTCGATCTCGAGCGCGACGTGCTCCATCGTCGCCATGCCGCCGGCGACGCGGCGGATCGAAGTCGCGAGGCCGGGGTGGCGCACGCGGACCTCGGTGAGCAGATACTCGAGCTCGGCGACCACGGTCTCGAAGGTCTCGCCCGGGACGGTGCGGCGGTCGAACTCGATCGTCGCGCGCGCGGCGACGGTCGACGGCTGGTCGCCGCCGCGGATCGTCCCCGGGTTCAGGGTCGGCGGGCCGAGCAGCGGATGGGCGCGCGCGACGAGCGCGGGGGCGAGGCGCTCCTCGACCAGGGCGAGGAAGCGCGCGGCGGCGGCGATGGCGTTGATCCCCGCCTGCGGCGTGCCGCCGTGGGCGGAGCGACCGGTGAAATCGATCGCCAGCCACTCGAGGCCCTTGTGGCCGAGGGCGAGTCGATTCGAGGTCGGCTCGCCGACGATGGCGCCGTCGGCGGCGAAGCCGGTGCGCACGAAGGCTTCGGCGCCGAGGCTCTCCATCTCCTCGTCGGCGACGGCGGCGAGCACGAGCTCGCCGGCAGGGAGCGCCGTGTCGCCCTCGGCGGCGGCGACGGCGAGGGCGGCGGCCATCGACGCCACCGGACCCTTCATGTCGGTGGCGCCGCGACCGCGCAGCTGGCCGTGGACGACGTCGCCCGAGAAGCCGTAGCCGGGGTCGTCGGCGTTGAGCGGGACGGTGTCGGTGTGGCCGCAGAGCAGCAGCGTCCGGCCCGCTCGCTCGGCGCGGACTCGCGCGACGACGTTGGGGCGGCCGGGGGCGGCTTCGCTCCACTCGACCGCGATGCCGCGCGCCTCGAACCAGTCGGCGAGGACGCGGGCGGCGGCCTCTTCCTGCCGATCGAGGCCGGGGTGGCTCGGGGTGCGCACCAGCTCCTGCGCCAGCTCGACGAAGCCGGTGCGCTCGAATCTCTCGCGGTCGAAAGGCATCGGGGGCGGAGTCTACGCGGAAGACTCTCCGCGTTCGTGGGTGGGCCGGGGCCTCGATCTTCGTCCGCCGCTACGGTCGGTACCCCGGGTGTCCAGAAGAGACGCTGGAGGACGGGGACCCCCCGCCACTCCGCGCGGCCGAAGATCGAGGCCCCGGCCCTCGGGGCGTCCGCGGTCGCTGTCGTCACCGGCTTTACAAGCTCGTCTTCGTGCCGCAGGATCGCTTCATTCTCTCGGAGGTGCGCGATGGCGGTGCGCAGGCTCGATGTTCCCGGTCCCAAGGCGAAGGCGATCCTCGAGCGGGATCGGGCGCTGGTCTCCCCCTCCTACCCGCGCGACGAGCCGTTCGTGGCGTCGCACGGCCAGGGGTCGGAGCTCTGGGACGTCGACGGCAACCGCTATCTCGATTTCGCGTCGGGGATCGCGGTCTGCTCGACCGGGCACTCGCACCCGCGGGTGGTCGCCGCCATCCAGCGGCAGGCGGAGCGCTTCCTGCACGTCTCCTCGGACTACTTCCACGAGAGGTGGGTGGAGCTCGCGGAGGCGCTCGACCGGATCGCCCCGTTCTCGGAGGACGCGATGTCGTTCCTGTGCAACTCGGGGACGGAGGCGGTCGAGGCGGCGGTGAAGCTCGCGCGCCATCACACCCAGCGGCCGCGCTTCCTCGGCTTCCACGGCGGCTTCCACGGGCGGACGATGGGGTCGCTCGCGTTCACGTCGTCGAAGATCAAGCAGCGCGAGGGGTTCTTCCCGCCGATGGCCGGGGTGACGCACCTGCCGTTCCCGGATCCGTATCGGCCGCGGTTTCCGTTCGATTCGGCGAAGTCCGACATCGGCCACGCGGTGCTCGACTATCTCGAGGACGTCGTCTTCGTCCACGAGTGTCCGCCGTCGGAAGTCGCCGCGGTGCTGGTCGAGCCGATCCAGGGCGAGGGCGGCTACGTGGTGCCGCCGAAGTCGTTCTTCCCGCGACTGCGCGAGATCTGCGACCGGCACGGCATCCTGCTGATCGCCGACGAGGTGCAAGCGGGCATGGGGCGCACCGGCAAGTGGTGGGCGATCGAGCACTGGGGGGTCGAGCCGGATCTCGTCTGCGTCGCCAAGGGGATCGCCTCGGGCGTGCCGCTCGGCGCGATGCTGGCGAAGCGCTCGGTGGCGACCTGGGGGCCCGGCGCGCACGGCAACACCTACGGCGGCAATCCGCTCGCCTGCGCCGCGGCGCTCGAGACGATCGCGCTGGTCGAGGAGGGGCTGCTCGACAACGCCCGGGCGCGCGGCGAGCAGGCGATGGCGAAGCTCTCCGCGATGGCGGAGCGTCATCCGTCGATCGGCGAGGTGCGCGGTCGCGGCCTGATGATCGGCGTCGAGCTGGTCAAGGACCGCACGACGAAGGAACGCGCCCCCGAGCTGCGCGACGCCGTCGCCCGCGCCGCCTTCGAGCACGGCCTGCTGCTGCTCGGTTGCGGCCGCAACTCGATCCGCCTGATTCCGCCGCTGGTGGTCACCGCCGCCGAGCTCGACGAAGGCCTCGAGATCCTCGACGCCTGCCTGACGCTCGCCGAGGACCGCCATCTCGCGACCGCCTGACCCGGCGCGGAGGGGACAGGCTCCGCGCAGCGGTGCCTGTCCCCGGTGGCTCAGCTGTGGCTGCTCGCGGCCCGCTCCGGACCCCGTCGAAGCGCTCTCTCCGTCAGGGAGCCGGCGCGCGCCGAGTGCCGTCCGGGGCGACGGGCGCGCGCCTGCGCTTCGGCCGCGATCTGAGGCGGGCGTGCCGGCCCTCCCCCGGGTGATGCGGCCTCAGAGCCTCCCTTCTGGAGAGAGCGCTTCGCCGGGGTCCCGCGCTGCATCCGGGGTCACCGGAGGAGAGGACCTCTCGGCGGTGGAGCTTCACAGGTCGATGCGCTCCAGCTCTTCGGCGACGCGGTGGCCCGCCGCTTCGATCGCGCGGCGCTCGGGGGTGTCGGGGAGCGCGGCGGGGTTGGAGTGGTTGAGGTGGGTGAAGACCACCTTTCTTCGCTCGCTCTCAGGGAGCTTGGCGAAGCGGACGATCGATTCGACCACCAGCGGGTGCGGCACCTCGGCCATCGAGCGGCCGGGCAGCTCGCCCTCCGAATAGAACGTCGCGTCGAGCAGGGCGACGTCGACGCGGGCGAGGATCGACTCGATCGGCGTCGTCCACCTCTCCCACTTGTCGATGTCCGGCAGGTAGAGCAGCGCGCGGCGCGGTCCGCGCACCTCGAAGGCGAGCGTGTCGGTGTACTCGTCGCGGTGGGGGACGACGAGCGCGGTCACCGTGAGATCGGGGGCGAGCGCGACGGGGGTCCCCGGCGTCAGCGTCCGGAGCTCGATCTGCCCGAGCCGGACCAGCTGCTCCCACGGACCGTTCTTCGCGAGGAAGTCGACCATCCGCGCCGAGCCGTGGACGGGCAGCGCCGAGGCCGAGTAGATCTCGCGGCCGAGCTGCGCGAGCCCCAGGTAGTGGCCGACGTGGGCGTGAGTCAGGAAGATCCCGTCGAGCACCGGCGCGCGCCGCTCGCCCGCGGCCGGCGCGCGCAGCGGAGCGATCGCCTCGGCGCGGTCGAGCTGGAGCGCGAGGTCGGGCGAGGCGTCGAGCAACCAGCGTCGGCCCGAGCGCGGATCGACCACCAGCAGCGAGGTGACGAGGCGCCGGTGCGCCGGATCGCGGCGCGCGGCGAGATCGGGCGCCGCCGTGCCACCCAGGTGCGGAATACCGCCGTCCTGCGCCGTGCCGAGGACGAGGACGAAGGGCGAGTCCGGGCGGACCGGTCCGGTGTCCGCGCGCAGGGCGTACCCGCTCAGGAGGACGAACGTCGAAGTCAGAACGAGCCCGAGGGTTCGAGCTCGCCTCGGGCCCGTCACGAGGAGCCTTCCCGCCTCAGGAGAGCAGCGACTCGACGGCGGCGCGCTCTTCGCGGAGCTCTCGCTCCGAGGCCGCCATCTTGTCGCGCGTGGCAGCGGCGACGTCGAGCCCCTGGACGATCTCGAAGTCGCCCCCCTTGCACACGCACGGGTAGCTGTAGACGACCCCCGGGGCGATGCCGTAGCTGCCGTCCGACGGGATCGCCATCGAGACCCAGTCGCCGTCACGGGTGCCGAGCAACCAGTCGCGCACGTGGTCGATCGCCGAAGAAGCCGCCGAGGCGGCCGACGAGGCGCCGCGCGCCTTGATGATCGCGGCGCCGCGTCCCTGGACCGTCGGGACGAAGGTGTCGTTGGTCCAGGCGGCGTCGACCAGCGACGGCGCCGGCTTGCCCGCGACCGTGGCGTGCGCGATGTCCGGCACCTGGGTCGAGGAGTGATTGCCCCAGATCGTCATCCGCCGGATGTCGCGCGGGTGACCGCCGGTCTTCTCGGCGAGCTGCGAGATGGCGCGGTTGTGGTCGAGCCGGGTCATGGCGTGGAACTGGCGCGGGTCGACCCCTTTCGCGTTCGAGGCGGCGATCAGCGCGTTGGTGTTGGCCGGGTTGCCCACCACCAGAACGCGCACGTCCTTCGCCGCGCGCGCCGCGATCGCTCTTCCCTGCGGTCCGAAGATCTTGCCGTTCTCGGCGAGCAGGTCCTTCCTCTCCATGCCCGGGCCGCGCGGCTTGGCGCCGACCAGGAAGCAGACGTCGGCGCCGTCGAAGGCGGCCTCGACGTCCGAGGTGGTGACGATGCCGTCGAGCAGCGGGAAGGCGCAGTCGCGCAGCTCCATGGCCACCCCTTCGAGCGCGGGCAGCGCCGGCGGGATCTCGAGCAGCTGGAGGACCACGGGGCGGTCCGGCCCGGCGAGGTCGCCGGCGGCGAGGCGGAAGGCGAGGGCGTAGCCGATGTTGCCGGCGGCGCCGGTGATGGCGATGCGCAGGGGCTTGTTCATGGCGTCGGTGATTCTAACCGCCGGGGGTGAAACCCGGCCCGCCCGGCGGCGTAGGGCCGGGTGCGCGCGCCCCTTTCCGGCGCGCCCGGAGGCTTCGATGACCACCGCCGCGCTCGACGCTCCCTCACCGCTCCGTTCCCCGGTCGTCCGGGCGCTCGCGCCGTTTCTCGAGGCGCGCACCTGGGGCGCGCTCGTCTACGTCTGGCTCAGCTTCCCGCTCGGCCTCGCCTGGTTCGTCGGGCTGACGGTGGGGCTCGCGACCGGCGCGGCGCTGACCATCCTCTGGGTCGGGTTGGTGCTGCTGTTCCTGACCTTTCTCGCCGCCTGGGGCGCCGAGGGGCTCGAGCGGCGGCTGGCGATCCTGCTGCTCGGCGCGAACGTGCCGGAGCGACGTCGGCGCCCGGAGGGAACGGAGACCTTCCGCGCCTGGCTGAAGTCGGTGTTCACCCGCGCGCCGCTGTGGAAGGGGCTGCTCTTCCTCGCCCTGCGCTTCCCGCTCGGACTGGCGGGATGGACGGTCTCGGTGGTCTCCCTCGCGGTCTCGGGCGGCTTCCTCGCGGCGCCGTTCGCGCTCGCCGTCGGCGGCTCCGTCGACCTCGGCTTCTGGAGCCCGGTCACCGTGGGCGAGGCGCTGCCGATCTCCTTGGTCGGCCTCGCCCTGCTGATCGTCACCTTCCACCTTCATCGCGCCATGGGCTGGGCCTGGGCGCGGCTCGCCGAGCAGCTGCTCGGCGGAGCCGGTGAGCCGTCCGAGCCTCAGTCGGCCGGCGCGATCGCGAGCCTCGCCCCCGCCGAGTAGGCGACGAACTCCGGCGCGTACATCGACTGCAGCTCGGCGGGCGCCACCCGGAACTCGCCGGCGGTGGCGGCGCGCACCCGGTACTTGAGGGTGTACTCGCCGGCCGGCAGCCACTCGAAGAAGAAGTTGGTGCCGGAGTCGCGGACCTCTTCGTACCAGGCGATCCCCAGGTCCCAGCGCCAGCCCGACGCGGCGCGGTCGGGCTCGAGCCCGGCCGCGCGCGGGTCGCGCAGATGGACGTACTCGGCCGCGGCCTTGGCGCGGATCGAGAGCTGCACCTCGAGCTCGTCGCCGACGGCGAGACGCGCCCCTTCGGCGAGCGGCTCGAGCGTCGTCTCGCGCCCCTGTTTGACGCGCCGGAACCAGCTCCGCTCGACCTGGAAGAGGTCGCCGCGCGCCTCGGCCGGCAACTGCTCGGTCGAGAAGTGCCAGGTCGCGGAGGCGAAGGCGAACCCCTCGGTCTTCTGCTCGACGACGATCGTCGCGTCGCGCGCGGGGACGATCTCGTCGCCTTCGAGCACGATCTGGTTCTTCTTGCCGGTGTAGCGGTCGGGCTCGAAGACGAACGGGGTGATGCGGCCGCCGAAGGTCACGGCGATCTCCTCGCGCACGCCGAGCAGCTCCTTCTTCTGGAGCCACGCCGCGACCGAGAACAGGACCTCCGCGGTGGCGCGGGTCGACTTCCAGTGGCCGAGCTTCTTGTTGAGGAAGAGCCACTGCACGAGCCCCTTGTCGCGCGCGTCCTCGGGGGCGACCTCGGAGAGCGCGCGCAGCGCCCAGGCGTGGGTCTCGATGGTGTCGTTGTACCAGAGCCAGGCGCGGTCCTCCGGCGCCCAGTAGGTGCCGAGGTCGCGGTCGGTTTTCGAGGAGTCCATGACGCTCGCCAGGACCAACCGCGCGTCCTTCGGCCGCTCCATCCGGGTCAGGGTGAGCGCGAGCTGGAGCTTGAGCATCGGCGAGTGCTGCTTCCAGTGTTTGAACGAGAAGTCGAGGATCTCGCGCCGGCGCTTGACCGGCAGCACCGACTCCATCCACTCCGGGTCCGGGTAGGACGACGCGACGTAGTTCACGAAGGTCAGCAGCTCCCAGCAGCAGTCGTCGTCGATCGCCCGCTTCCACCAGTCGCGCTCGATCTCCTGGGCGAGGTAGGTCCAGCCGCGGCGCACCATCGGCTCGGGGACCTCGACGCCGAACTCGGAAGCGCGCGCCAGGCCGTACATCAGGTAGAGGGTCATGTAGGGCGACGGCGGCCCGCCCGGGAACCAGGGGAAGGCGCCGGAGGGCAGCTGCGCCTTCTCGAGCTTGGCGAGCGCCTCGGCGCGCACCGCGCGCGCGACCCTGGGGTCGAGCACGCGCAGCAGCGCCTCGTCTTCGCCGGTGCCGCCGCGCGCCTGGCGGAGCCACGGCGTCTCCTCGAGCGCCATCCGGCGGTTGGGATCGGCGGCGTCGAAGCGCTCCCAGCGGGTGTCGCGCTTCGCCAGCTCGGCCGCCATCGACTGGAGGCCCGGGTGGCGGTCGAACATCGAGGCGAGCACGCCGGCCGAAACGAACCGGTTGAGCGTCTGCTCGGTGCACTCGTAGGGGTACTCGACGAGGTACGGCAGCGCGTCGAGCAGGCCGTAGAAGAGCTGGCCATCGACGGTGACCACCATCCGCTCGTCGATGCGGGTCGGGTCGTCGGCGGCGAGGTCCGCGAAGGTGAGCTCGCGCCGCTCGCCGCCGGTGAGCGCCGCGAAGCGCGACTGCGCGAGGCGGATGCGCGAGGGCAGCACCGGGACCGGGCGCAGCTCGCCGTCCGAGAGCGCGCCGGCGCGCGCCTCGACGCGGAAGGCGAGCGGCCGGACGCCCGAAGGCGTCGCGACCGGGAAGACGACCGTCGTCCCCTGGCCGGCCTCGGCCGCGAATGTCGCTGTGCCGCCGCCGGCGGGCAGGCCGAACTCGGCGGAGAGATCCGCCTTCGTGTCGGGGTCCTCGATGCGGAAGCGGACTTCGCCGGAGAGCTTCTTCTCGGAGGCGTTGTCGACCGCGACGCGTAGCTCGGCGCGGTCCCCTTCGCGCAGGAAGCGCGGCAGGTAGGGGCGGACCATCAGGTCCTTGGCGGTCTTGATCTCCTGCTCGACGTAGCCCGAGGCGAGGTCGCGGGTGACCGCCGCCACCCAGAGCTTCCAGGAGGTCAGCGACTCGGGGACGCGGAACTCGATCGCCGCCGTGCCGTCGGCGCCGGTGACCAGGTGCGGCTGCCAGAACGCGGTCTCGGAGAAGTCGGTGCGGATGGCGATCTCGGGAGCCGGCACCGCGGCGTCGGCCATCGAGTGCACCACGACCTCCTCGAGCTCGTCTCGGCGACCCCGTGCTTCGTCCGATTCGGCGAAGTTGCCCGCGGCTTGGGGCGCCGGCGCCGAGGCCGGCATCGGAGGTGCTGCGCCGCTCTCCATCGCGACCGCACCCTTCATCATTCTCCGTGTCATCCCGAAGCCGGGGCCGCCGATGCCGTAGGGGTCGATGCCGACGAAGGCATCGGCCGAGAAGACCGGCGCCGAGGTCCACTGCCACCAGTCGTCGGCGTCGCGCCAGACGGTGCCGGCGCCGGTCAGGCCGTGCTGGAGGACGCCCGGCGCACCGAACGCCGGGTAGAGCGAGGTCGGGCGCGGCGCCGCGAACGGCCGGAAGTAGTCGAGGCTGCGGTCGTACATCGAGGCCAGCAGCTCGGCGGCGCCGGCACCCAGGGGACGCCCCTGGTGGTCCTTGACCGCGACGCGGAAGGTCTCGGTCGCGCCGGGCTCGAGCTTGTCGCGGAAGCTGGTGAGCTCGACGGTCAGGCCGCGGTCGTCCCAGGGCACCGCGACCGCGGTCGAGCGCGAGACGACCTGGTGGTCGGAGACCACCGTGGCGCGCACGCCGAAGCCGCCGCGGTCGGCGCGCGCGGTCGGCCACTCGATCCAGACCGGGTCGCGGCCGGCGACCAGCGTGCGCCGCTCGCGCACCTCGCTGCCGCGCACCCGCTCGAGGACGATGGTCTGCCCCGGGAGCCCCGAATGGACGAACAGGCGGGCGGTGCCACCGACCGGCACCACCGGGTTCTCGAAACGCAGCTCGAGCGGCACGGCGAGCCTGGCGCCACCGTCGGCGACCGCGAAGGAGCGCTCGAGGGTGAAGGTCTCCCCGTGGGTGTCCTTCGTCTCGGCGATCAGCCGGTAGGCCCCGGGGGCGAGATCGCCGAGCGCGAGCGCTGCCGCGCCGTCCTCGCCGTGAGCGAGCGTGCCGCGCCCGATCTCGCGAGCCTCGTCCCAACCCGCGAGCAGCTGCGCGGATTCGGGGGCGGCTTCCCACCGCGGCCGGAGGCGGTCGCCGGGGGTCGCCCAGCGCTCGAGGTCGGGAGCGACGGGCTGCGGCAGCTCGGCGGGGAGCGGCGCGCGCGCGGGCTGCGCGAGCTCGACGAGCCGCCAGGTGGTCGCACCGGCGCGCGCCTCGCCGTCGAGCGAGCGGCGGCGAACGGTCCACTCGCGCGCACTCTCCGGACCGACCAGGAACGGGTCGCCGTCGACCGCGAGGGTGACACCAACCCAGCCGACCGCGATCGAGCGCGACGCCGAGCGGGTCTCGCCCCCCTCGTCGGTGAGCTCGGTCTCGACGGTGAAGCGGTAGCAGCCGCAGGCGTCGCGCTCGCGCTCGTCGGCCTCGGGGGTGAAGCGGACGGTGAACTTGCCCTCGGCGTCGACCTCGGCCGAGCCCGACGCGATCGTCCGCGGCGGTGCCGGCGGGCGCCAGAACCAGCCGTGGCGTGCCCACTCCCACATCGGCGCGCGCACGACGCGCCACGAGACCTTCCCGGAGGCGACCGGCAGGCCGAAGTAGTAACGCGCCTCGCCGGGGACCTCGAGCGGGCGATTTAGGCGCGGCTCGCCCGCCGGTGCCTCGAGCGAGACCTCGAAGGTCGGCCGCTTGTACTCCTCGACCGAGATCGAGGTCGAGCCGTTGGCGCTGGTGCGCAGCGTCCAGTTGCCCAGCAGTCGCCCGGTCGGGATCTCGAGCTCGCCGGCGGCGGTGCCGAAGTCGTTGGTCTTCGCGTCGCCGGTCGCGACCACTTCGCCGTTCGGGTCGAGCAGCTCGACGATGTGTCCGCGCCCGCCGACCGCGCGGAAGCTCCCCTTCGCCGCCTCGCCTTCGTAGGCGAGGATCTTCCAGAGCAGCTTCTGCCCGGGCCGGTAGATGGCGCGGTCGGTGAAGACCAGCGCGCCCGACGACGATCCCGGCGGCGACGTCGGGCGCCACCAGTACCCCTGCGACCAGACCGATTCGTCGCCGCCGTGGCGGACGACGACCGCGATGCCGCGGCCGTCCCCACCGGGCGGCAACTCGAAGCGGGCGAGGCCGTCGGCGTCGGTGGTGCGGGTTTCGACCCGCACCGGCTTCTGCTCCCACTGCCAGCGGTAGAGGGTCGCTTCGGCGCCGGCGATCGGCGCGCCGGTCGCGCCGGAGACGACGCGGATCGCGTCGGCGCCCGGGGCATGACCGAACGACGGGTCGCGCAGGACGACCAGATCCGAAAGCCGGAGCTCGACCGCCTGGAGGAGGTTGTGGTCGCGGCGGAAGCCGGGATCGGCCGAAGCGACGACCAGGTAGCGGCCGCGGCCCGCGAGCGGCGGCCGAGTGAAGGTGCGGTGGTCGCGATAGTCGGCGGTCGCCGGCAGGTCGACCTTCCAGCTGGCCGCCGCGTTGCCGCGCAGGACGTCGCGGATCCGCTCGTCGTTCCATCCGCCCCAGGTGACCGGCTTGGCGTCGAAGCGCTCGTCGGGGAGGCGGTAGGCGCGCAGGTGGAGCGCGGCGAGGTTGCGGTGGGTGATCTCGATCGAGCGCCGGTCGGCGGCGTCGAGCGTCATCGCCTGCAGCTGGTAGTCGGGTGCCTCGATCTGCTCGCGGACGACGCGGCAGTGCTCGGCGCCGGGCGAGCGCGGATAGGCGCGCTCGCCTTCGAGCGCCAGCTCGCGCGCGCGGATCGCGGCGCCGGGGGCCTCGGACTCGTCGGTGATCTCGGCGAGCAGCGCCATGCCCATCGACCACCAGGGGTCCGAGCGGAACTCGGCGAGCGAGCGCTCGAGCGCGGCGGCGAGCGCTTCGCGATCCTCCGGCTCGGTGTAGGCGTCGAGCAGGTGGCGGTAGCGCTCGAGCCGCGCCTCGAGCGCGGCTCCCGACTGGCGCCGGGCGCGGTGCCAACGCTCGAGGTCGCCGAGCAGGGCGGCGAGCTTGACGAGCGGGTGGAGGTCGGGATCCGACAGCCGCTCCGGAGTCGGCTCGACGGTGCGCCCCTCGGCGAGGGCGTCGCGGTCGAGCTTCCAGAGCTCGGCGCTCTCCTCCGGCGACCAGTGCGAGCCGTCCGCCAGCCGTTCGGCCCACAGGTAGGCGACGGCGTCGCGCAGGGTCGGGCGGATCCCCTCGGGGTAGTCGTTCGGGCGCAGCTCGGCGAGCGCGTTCGGAGCGAGCTCGCCGAGCGCCTCGCGCCGCGCCCAGACGCGGGCGAAGGCGCGGTCGGCCTCGGCGACGATCTGATCGGCGGTCCAGAGCTTGAGATCGAGCGCCTCGCCGGAGACGACCTTTTCGCGCTGGCGGATCTCCCAGCCGTAGGCGCCCAGGTAGGCGAGCAGGGCGTGGGCGTCGTAGAGCTCGACGGTCGAGCGGGCGAGCGGCGCCTCCGGCCAGGTCTTCGCGCGCAGCGCCTCGACGGCGGTCTCGTAGCCGCCGAGGGCCAGGCCGACCTGGGTCTGACGGACCAGGATCCTGGCGAGGTCGGGGTCGTCGCCGCGCTCGCGGGCGGCGGCTTCGAGGCGCTCGAGGATCTTGGCGGCCTCGGACAGCTTCTGCTCGGAGAGCAGGCGGTCGACCTCGCGCCAGTCGGCGCGCGCGGCCGGCGGATCCTCCGGCGGCGGCGGATCGGCGGCGGCCTGGCGGCCGGCGAGTGCGAGGGCGCCGGCAGTGAGGGCGGTGACGGCGCCGACGGCGACGGCGAGGCGGACGAGGCGGGTCGGGGGGCGCATGGTGCGAGCTTAGACCCCCCGTCGCCTCTCCCGGAAACCGGCGTCGCTCGGCGTCCGTGGGTGGGCCGGGGCCTCGCTCTCCGTCCGCCGCTACGGTCGGTACCCCGGGTGTCCAGAAGAGACGCTGGAGGACGGGGACCCCCCGCCACTCCGCGCGGCCGGAGAGCGAGGCCCCGGCCCTGGGGACAGTCGGGGTCGGCCGGCGCCGAAAGACCGCGACGTTCGACTCTTGCTAGGCTCGTCCTCCCGTCCACCCACTCCCAGGAGGAAACGCATGCTCCGGACGAAATACTTCGCGGCTCTGGCTCTCGTGCTCTCGGTGGCTTCGGTTCCGGCCGCCGCCGACACGGTGCTGACCATCGCCAACCACTCCGACGCCTTCTCGATGATGGGCCAGAACACGCCGGCCCAGGACAACACCTTCTACTACTGGTTCGGCGCCGACGCGACGCGCTACGACATGGACGAGACCTCGGTGATCCTGCGCCTCGACCAGAAGAAGTTCTACCTGGTCAACCACGGCGAGAAGACCTACTCGGCGATGGACCTGCCGATCGACTTCGAGAAGCTGGTCGGGCCCGAGATGGCGCCGATGATGCAGCAGATGGCGCAGATGATGGCGGCGACCCTCACGGTCACGCCGAGCGAGCGCACCGGCAACTACGCCGGCTACGCCTGCAAGTTCCAGCGGGTCGATCTCTCGATGGCGATGATGCAGACCTCAATGGACATGTGCACGACCGAGGAGCTGCCGATCGACTACCCGAAGTACCGCGAGCTCTCGATCGCGCAGTCCGAGCTCGCCCCCAACGTGAGCTGGATGCGCGACCTCGCCGAGAAGCTCAAGGGCTTCCCGCTGCGCACCGACACCACCGCCACGGTGATGGGCAAGGCGATGAAGAGCTGGCAGGAGCTCAAGTCGGTCGAGGAGAAGGCCGCCCCGGGCGGCCACTACGAGCCGCCGGCCGGCTACCGCGAGGTCAAGTTCGACCCGATGGCCCAGGCGGGGCAGGGCGGCCGCCGCTAGTCCGGACCGCCCGATTCCGACCGCGGCCCGCTTCCGGCGATCCCGGGGGCGGGCCGTGTCGTTTTCCGGGCGGCGCAGCGCTGGCGCGAGGCACCGGAAACCCCGGCGGGTGGAATCCGTAGTGGAGGGGGAGGGGCCGCAACGCCGACGTCCGGTCCCCGTCTTCCCAAGGAGCCGCGACGGATGTCCACCAAGAACAAGATCATTCTGATCGGAGTCGGCGCGCTGGTCGTCGCCGGCGCCGGGCTCGCCTTCTCTTCGCGTGGTCGGGACCAGGGCAAGGTCGAAGTCGAGACCGCCGCGGTCGAGGCTCGTCAGATCGTCCAGACGGTCGACGCCACCGGCCGCATCCAGCCGGTCACCCAGGTCAACATCAGCGCCGACGTCTCGGCCAAGATCACCCGCCTCGAGGTCAAGGAGGGGGACTGGGTCGAGAAGGGGCAGCTGCTGCTCGAGCTCGACCGCGAGCGCTACCTCGCCGAGGTCGAGAGCGCGGAGGCCAACCTGCGCTCCAGCCAGGCGCAGGCGCGGGTCGCCGAGGAGAACCTGGCCAAGGTCCGCAAGGACCTCGAGCGGATCCGCAGTCTGTTCGAGCAGAAGCTCGAGTCGCAGTCGTCCCTCGACGCGGCGGAGGCGACCGCCGAGGTCGAGCACGCGCGGCACCGCTCGTCGCTCGACGGCGTCGAGCAGAGCCGCGCCGCGCTCAAGCAGGCGCGCGACGCGCTGTCGAAGACCACGATCTACGCGCCGATGTCCGGCACCATCTCGAAGCTCAACAAGGAGATCGGCGAGATCGCGCTGGGCTCGCAGTTCCAGGAGGACATCATCCTGGAGCTGTCGAACCTCTCCGGCATGGAGGCGCTGGTCGACGTCGACGAGAACGACATCGTGCAGGTCGCGATCGGCGACAAGGCGAAGGTCGAGATCGACGCGCTGCCCGGCGTCGCCTTCGAGGGCGAGGTCACCGAGATCGCCAACAGCGCCAAGGTCGCCTCGGCCGGCACCGCCGACCAGAAGACCGAGTTCGAGGTCAAGATCGCGATCCTCGATCCGGGCACCCAGCTTCGACCCGGCATGACCGCCTCGGCCGAGATCACCACCGAGGTGCGCGAGAGCGCGCTCGGCGTGCCGATCCAGAGCGTCGCGGTGCGCACCCCCGACCAGCTCGGCGCCAAGCCCGCCGAGGGCGAGGCCGAAGGCGCCACGCCGCGCTTCGAGCCGGACAAGAGCGGCTTCGTCCAGGTCGTCTTCGTGGTCGAGGACGGCGTCGCCAAGGCACGCCAGGTCAAGACCGGCATCCAGAGCGACACCCACATCGAGCTGGTCGAAGGGATCGCCGCCGGCGAGCAGGTGGTCACCGGCAGCTACCGCGCGATCAGCCGTGACCTCAAGGACGGCACCGCGGTGACCGTCGGCACCGGCGGCGGCGAGGGCGGCGACGGCGCCGCCGGCGGCCGGCGCGGCTGAGGCGGGGGCGACGATGGCCCTGCTGCTCGAAGACATCGTCAAGACCTACGTGCTCGAGTCGATCGAGGTCAAGGCGCTGCGCGGCGTCTCCTTCTCGGTGGCCGACGGCGAGTACGTGGCGATCATGGGCCCTTCGGGCTCGGGCAAGTCGACGATGATGAACTTGATCGGCTGTCTCGACATTCCGACCTCCGGGCGCTACGTGCTCGACGGCGAGGACGTCTCGGCGATGTCCGAGGACGAGCTCGCCGACGTGCGCAACCGCAAGATCGGCTTCGTCTTCCAGACCTTCAATCTGATTCCGCGCGCGGACGTCTTCCGCAACGTCGAGCTGCCGCTGGTCTACGCCGGTCTCGGCCGGGCGGAGCGGCGGCGGATCGTCGAGGAGGCGATCGCGCGGGTCGGACTCGCCGACCGCATGAAGCACCGGCCCAACGAGCTCTCCGGCGGTCAGCGCCAGCGCGTGGCGATCGCCCGGGCGCTGGTCAATCGGCCGTCGATCCTGCTCGCCGACGAGCCGACCGGCAACCTCGACACCGCCACCGGCGAAGAGATCCTCGAACTGTTCCGCGAGCTGCACGAGGCCGGCAACACGATCCTGCTCGTCACCCACGAGGACGAAGTGGCGCGCAAGGCCAAGCGGATCGTCCGCCTCCGCGACGGCGTCGTCGAGAGCGACCTGCCGGTCGAGGAGGACGCCGGCCGCGCCGCCGTCGTCCACGCCCGGCCGACGGCCGCCGCCACGGTGGCCGCGGCGGGGGCCTGAGCGCGATGCTCAATCGGCAGGAGCTCGCCGAGGCGATGCGCATCGCGCTGGCGGCGCTGCGCGCCAACACCGCGCGCGGCGTGCTGACCACGCTCGGCATCATCATCGGCGTGCTCGGCGTGGTCACCACCATGACCGCGGCCAACGGCCTGGCGAGCTCGTTCAAGGAGAGCGTCTCGGCGCTCGGCTCGGACGTCGTCTACGTCTCGCGCATGCCGTGGATCATCACCGGCAACTTCTTCGAGTTCAGGAACCGCCCGAACGTCTCGCTGCGCGAGGCCGAGAAGCTCGAGCGCCAGCTCCGGAGCGCCGTCGCGGTCAACCCGAGCACCCACACCAACCGGCCGCTCAAGTACGAGTCGCGCACGTTCGACGACGTCGACGTGCTCGGCACCACCGAGAAGCACATGCTGGTGTCGACCTCGGTGCCCGAGCTCGGCCGCTTCCTGACCTCCTTCGACGTCCAGGCCAGCCGCCGGGTGGCGGTGATCGGCGCCACCATCCGCGAGCGCCTGTTCGAGGGGGTCGACCCGATCAACAAGCAGATCAAGGTCGGCCGCGTCGCCTTCCGCGTCGTCGGCGTGATGGAGAAGCAGGGGGGAGCCGGGTTCTTCGGCGGCCCCGACTTCGACTCGCAGGTGTTCGTGCCGATCACCACCTTCGCCAAGGTCTTCGGCGGCGCCGAGCGCAACATCGACGTCGCGGTCAAGGCGCCGCCGGCCGTCGCGCTCGCCGACTACGAGTTCGAGGTGATCGGCGAGATGCGCAAGATCCGCAAGCTGGCGCCCGCCGAGGGCGACGACTTCTCGATCAACAAGATGGACTCGCTGGTCGCGATGTTCAACAACGTCATGGGCGTGGTGCTGCTGATCGGCGTGCTGATCACCGGCGTGTCGCTGTTCGTCGGCGGCGTCGGCGTCATGAACATCATGTTCGTCTCGGTCACCGAGCGCACCCGCGAGATCGGCGTGCGCAAGGCGATCGGCGCCAAGCGGCGGGCGATCCTGGCGCAGTTCCTGTTCGAGTCCTCGGTGATCTGCCTGATCGGCGGCCTGATCGGCCTGGCGCTGGCGGTCGGAGTGGCGGCGCTGATCGACAAGCTGCTGATGCCCGCGAGCGTCTCGCCGGGGATCGTGATCGTGGCGCTGGCGGTGTCGATCGTGACCGGCGTGGTCGCCGGCATCGTCCCGGCCTGGCGCGCGTCGCGGCTCGACCCGATCGAATCCTTGCGCTACGAGTGAACCGGTAGGAGAGGCGACGATGCGCACCAGCGAAACGTTTCCGATGGCGGTCGAGGCGATCCGCACCAACAAGCTGCGGTCGTTCCTGACCCTGGTCGGCATCGTCGCCGGCGTCGCTTCGATCATCGCGGTGATGACCGGCATCTCGGTGGTCCAGGCGACCATGGAGAGCGAGCTCTCGGTGCTCGGCACTCAGGTTTTCCAGGTCCAGAAATGGCCGGCCGGCGGCTTCGGACCGCGCGACATCGACTGGCGGAAGATCCAGGCCAGGAAGCCCGTCACCGTCGAGAACGCCAACGCCATCCGCGAGAAGGTCGCCTCGGTCGACCTGGTCGGCGCCGAGCTGTGGCGCTTCGGCTCGACGGTCAAGGCCGGCCAGGAGACCTCCAACCCGAACATCTCGGTGGTCGGCGGCGACGCGCAGTACGCGCCCAACAACACCCACCTGGTCGGTGACGGCCGCAACCTGGGCGAGGAGGACCTACGGGTCAAGCGCAAGGTCGCCGTGATCGGTTACGCGCTCGCCGACCGACTGTTCCCGTTCAGCGATCCGCTCGGCGCCGAGATCCGGCTCGACGGCAGGAAGTACGAGGTGGTCGGCATCTTCGAGGAGAAGAAGTCGGCGATGGGCGGTGGCTACGACAACTACGTGCTGATCCCGGTCACCACCTGGATCGAGCAGTACGGTTGGAACAACGGCGACAACAACCGCGAACGCTCGGTCAACATCACCGTCCGCGCGCGTACGCCCGAGCTGCTCGACGAGGCGATCGAGGAGACCCGGGCGGTGATGCGCGCCGAGCGCGGCGTGCGGCCCGGCGAGGACGACGACTTCTCGTTCTTCACCAACGACAGCCAGATCCGTTCGTTCAACCAGGCGACCGCCGGCGTCAAGGTCGGCGCCTTCGTGATCGGCATCATCGCGCTGGTCGTGGCCGGCATCGGGATCATGAACATCATGCTGGTGTCGGTCACCGAGCGCACCCGCGAGATCGGCATCCGCAAGGCGCTCGGCGCCAAGCGGCGCTGGGTGCTGGCGCAATTCCTGGTCGAGGCGGTGCTGCTGTGCAACATCGGCGGCGTGCTCGGCGTCGCGGTCGGCTTCGGCCTCGGCAACATCGTGACCCTGTTCACCGACTTCCCGGTCAACGTTCCGCTCGACTGGGCGGTCTACGGCCTCGTCTTCTGCACGATGGTCGGGCTGACCTTCGGCATGTGGCCTGCGCTCAAGGCCTCGCGCCTCGCCCCGATCGAAGCCCTGCGCTGGGAGTAGCGCGGCTGGCGCCGCGACCGGCTCAGGGGCGACCGAGCCGGCGGGTCAGGTGGAACTGGGCCTGGCGGGCCCACCAGTCCCAGTCGTGCGAGACGTCGCGGCCCCACAGGTCGAGCTCGTGCGGGATCCCCTTGGCGTCGCACAGGCCGGCGAGCGCCTGGGTCTCTTCGATGCACCCCTCCTCCCACTTGCCCTGGCCGCAGACCAGGACGAGGTGGGTGTTGCGGCGGATCCGCTCGAGCGCTTCGCCGGCGAGGTTCGAGACGTAGGCGATGGGGTTGTTGAAATAGACGTCGGCGTTCGAGAAGCCGTCGGTGAAGTGGGTCATCGCGTAGCGGCCGCTCATGCACAGCGCCCAGCGGAAGGTCTCCGGGTACTTCAGCGCCACGTTGGCCGCGTAGAAGGCGCCCAGCGAGGCGCCGGCGACGGCGATCGGGATGGTGGGCGCCTGGCAGTCCTCCCGGATCTTCGGCACCAGGGTGTCGACCACCCACCTCTCGTAGGCGACGTGGCGCTGGATGCGCCAGGCGGGATCGTTGTCCTTGCGGGTCCAGGCCTCGGCGACGTTCGACTCGGGGCAGTAGAGCTTGAGCTTGCCCGCCTCGAGCCAGGGCGCCAGCGCCTCGACCATGCCCTGGGCCTCCCACTCGTGGGCGAACCCGGCGGCGGTGGGGAAGACCAGCAAGGGTTGCCCCCAGTGACCGTACGACCAGAGACTCACGCCGCGTCCGAGCTGCGGGCTCCCGACGCGTTCGAGGTGCTTCTTCATCACCGTTCTCCCCGTCCGAGCGACGCGGGATCCTAGCCCGAACCGGGCGCTGACTCGCACTGCGCGCCGCCGGCCCGTCTTGGGCCGCCGAGGGGGCCCGGCGCTCGCGTCGGCTCGCGTTCGCGGCCGGAACGGAGCCTGCGTGAAACGAGACGAGAAAGGTCCTGTTTCCTTGGGCTTGACGCGCCCCGGTCGCTCGTGAAAGTTTTCACAATCTCGGTTGCACGGTTCGTACGGCGTTCGGTATCGTGCCGGCTCGCCGTCTAACAAGACAGGTCAACCTCGTCTATGGCTCAGCTCTTCCCTCGCAGTGCCAACGCCTTCGCGCGGGGCAGCATCGTCGCCGGGCTCGCCCTGCTCACCGGCGTCGGAGCGGCGGTTTATGTCATTGCGCGCTCCGGCTACGTCACCCGCCAGGGGCTGATCCTCGAGCAGCCCGTGCCGTTCAGCCACGACCACCACGTCGGGCAGATCGGCATCGACTGCCGCTACTGTCACACCGCGGTCGAGTCGACCGCGGCGGCGGGGATCCCGCCGACGGCGACCTGCATGAACTGCCACAACCAGCTCTGGACCAACGCCGAGCTGCTCGAGCCGGTGCGGGCGAGCTTCCGCGACGACGTTCCGCTCCAGTGGAACCGCGTCCACGACCTGCCCGAGTTCGTCTACTTCGATCACTCGATCCACGTCGCCAAGGGCGTGGCCTGTGTCACCTGCCACGGTCCGGTCGACAAGATGCCGTTGATGTACCAGTTCGAGAACCTGCAGATGGCGTGGTGCCTCTCCTGCCACCGCGACCCGGTCAAGAACATCCGGCCGCGCGAAGAGGTGACCAACGTCGCCTGGACGCCACCGCCGGGCTTCGAACAGGAACAGCAGCGCCTCGCCAAGCTCTACAACGTGCAGTCGAAGCTGAGCTGCTCGACCTGCCACCGCTAAGGGCCGCCATGACCGACGTCGTATCCAAGCTACCGATCCTCGCCGACGGCGGCTCGCCCGAGGCCGCGGGCGACTGCCACGCCGAGTGGAAGCGTCCCGACGCCACGGCGGCGCCGGTCGCGCTCGCCGCGGTGCGCGAGAAGCTCGCCGCCGAGCGCGGGCCGCGGTACTGGCGCGGCCTCGAGGAGATCGCCGCCACGCCCGAGTTCGAGCAGGTGCTGCACCGGGAGTTCCCGCGCTTCGCGGCCGAGTGGCCGTCGGACGTCTCGCGCCGCAACTTCCTGCAGCTCGCGGCGGCGTCGCTCGGCCTCGCCGGACTGACCGCCTGCACCCGGCAGCCGATCGAGAAGATCGTGCCCTACGTGCGCCAGCCCGAGCAGATCCTGCCCGGCCGGCCGCTGCACTTCGCGACCGCGATGTCGCTTTCGGGCTTCGCCCAGCCGCTGCTGGCCGAGAGCCACGAGGGGCGGCCGACGAAGCTCGAAGGCAACCCCGAGCACCCGGCGAGCTTCGGCGCGACCTCGGCGGTGGCCCAGGCCGCGGTGCTCGGCCTCTACGATCCGGACCGCTCGCAGTCGGTGACCCACCTCGGCCGCATCTCGACCTGGGCGGGCTTCGTCCAGGCGCTGACCGCGGCGCTCGCCGCGCAGGCCGGCAAGCAGGGCGCCGGACTGCGCCTGTTGACCGGACCGGTCACCAGTCCGACCGAGGCGGCGCAGATCCAGGGCTTGCTGGCGGCCTATCCGCTGGCGCGCTGGCATCGCTGGGACGCCCTCGGCGGCGACGCCGCCCGGCGCGGCGCCGAGCTCGCGTTCGGACGCGCGGTCGGCCAGCGCCTCGACCTCGCGAAGGCCGACGTGCTGCTCGCGCTCGACGCCGACCTGCTGGTGTCGGGGCCGGACGCCGTGCGACACGCGCGCGACTTCGCGGCGCGGCGCCGCCTCGCCGCCGACGCGCCGGCGATGAACCGCCTCTACGTCGCCGAGGCTTCGCCGTCGCCGACCGGAACGATGGCCGATCATCGGCTGCCGCTGCGGCCGAGCGTTTTCCCGTCGCTGGTGCTCGCGCTCGCCGCGGCGGTCGGGGTGCCGGGCGTCGCGGCGCCGGCCGGGCTCGACGACCGCACCACGCGCTTCGTGACCGCGGTCGCCAAGGACCTCGCCGCCCACCGTGGCCGGGCCCTGGTGGTCGCGGGCGAGTCGCTGCCCGCCGCCGTCCACGCGCTGGTGCACGCGATCAACGGCGTGCTCGGCGCCGCCGGCGAGACCGTCGTCTACACCGATCCGGTCGAGGTCGACCCGGTCGACGGCCTGGCGTCGCTCGCCGAGCTCGTGGCCGATCTGCGCGCCGGCAAGGTCGAGACCCTGATCGTCTCCGGCGTCAACCCGGTCTACGACGCCCCCGCCGACCTCGCCTTCGCCGAAGCGCTCAACCAGGCCGGGACCGTGCGCTTCCACCACGGCCTCTACGCCGACGAGACCGCCGAGCTCTGCCAGTGGCACGCGCCGGCGGCCCATTTCCTCGAGGCCTGGGGCGATCTGCGGACGGCCGACGGCTGCGTCTGCCTGGTGCAGCCGCTGATCGAGCCGCTCTACGGCGGCAGGAGCGCGATCGAGCTGTTCGCGGCGGCCGCCGGCCAGGCCGATGCCGCCGGGCACGACCTGGTGCGCGCGCAGTGGTCGGCGCTCGCGGACGATGACTTCCGCAAGGCTCTCCACGACGGCTTCGTCGCGGGCTCGGAGCTCCCTCCGATCGCGGTCGACGCGTCGGCCGGCGTCGCCGCGGCCGCGGCGGAGCTCGCCGCGATGGCGCCCGCGAGCGGGCTCGAGCTGGCGCTGCGCCCCGACCCTTCGGTACTCGACGGGCGCTTCGCCAACAACGGCTGGCTGCAGGAGCTGCCCAAGCCGATCACCAAGCTGACCTGGGACAACGTGCTGCTGCTCTCGCCGCGCACCGCCGAAGAGCTCGGCGCCGACAACGAGCAGATTCTCGTTGTCGAGGCCGGCGGTCGCCAGGTCACCGCGCCCGCCTGGATCCTGCCGGGCCAACCCGACGGCGTCGCGACGCTGCACCTGGGTTACGGGCGTCGACGCGCCGGCAAGGTCGCCGACGGCGCCGGGGTCGACGCCTACGCCATCCAGACCGCGGCGGCGCGCTGGAACCTGGCGGGCGTCGCGATCCGCCCCACCCGCGATCGGCAGCAGCTCGCCTGCACCCAGGGGCACTACGCGATCGACAGCTGGCTCGCCGAGGAGACCGAGGAGGCCGGGAAGCGCCAGCTGGTGCGCGAGGCGACGCTCGAGGAGTTCCGGGCCAATCCGGACTTCGTGCGCGACGCCGAGCACGCCGGACTCGACACCAACGCTTCGTTCGCCCCGGGCCACGAGTACGCCGGCTACAAGTGGGGGATGTCGATCGACCTCGGCGCCTGCACCGGCTGCAACGCCTGCGTCGTCGCCTGCCAGGCCGAGAACAACATTCCGGTGGTCGGCAAGGACCAGGTGCGGCGCGGCCGCGAGATGCACTGGATCCGGATCGACCGCTACTTCAAGGGCGACATCGACGAGCCCGAAGGGATCGTCAGCCAGCCGCTGGTGTGCATGCAGTGCGAGCAGGCGCCGTGCGAAACGGTCTGCCCGGTCGCGGCCACGGTGCACTCGACCGAGGGCTTGAACGACATGGTCTACAACCGGTGCGTCGGCACCCGGTACTGCTCGAACAACTGCCCGTACAAGGTGCGGCGCTTCAATTTCCTGCTCTACCAGGACTGGGACACGCCGCAGTTCAAGCTGCAGCGGAACCCCAACGTCTCGGTGCGCAGCCGCGGCGTGATGGAGAAGTGCACCTACTGCGTCCAGCGCATCAACCGCGCGCGGATCGCCTCGGAGCGCGAGGGGCGCAAGATCGCGGACGGCGAGGTCCGGACCGCCTGCCAGCAGGCCTGCCCGAGCCACGCCATCGTCTTCGGCGATCTCGCGAATCCGGAATCGGCGGTGGCGAAAGCCAAGCGGGACCCGCGCGATTACGGCCTGCTCACCGAGCTCGGCACCCGGCCGCGTACCACCTACCTCGCCATCGTCAGGAACCCGAATCCGGAGCTCGTCGGATGAGCGTCGCAGATCTCGATCGCAGCCGCCTCGCCGCGCCCGTCGATCCGCCGGTGCTCGCTCCCGGTCACTCGCCGGGCTCGGTCACCGACAAGATCAGCTCGGTCGTCTTCGGCCGCATGCCGCTCTGGTTCTACGCCGCCATGGCGGTCGCCTTCGGCGGCGCCCTGATGCTGCTCGGGGCGCTGACCAAGCTGGTGTTCACCGGCATCGGCATCTGGGGCAACAACCAGCCGGTCGGCTGGTCGTTCGACATCATCAACTTCGTCTGGTGGATCGGCATCGGCCACGCCGGCACGCTGATCTCGGCGATCCTGCTGCTGCTCAAGCAGGACTGGCGCACCTCGATCAACCGCTTCGCCGAGGCGATGACGCTGTTCGCGGTCGCCTGCGCGGTGATCTACCCGCTGTTCCACACCGGCCGGCCGTGGCTGGCGGCCTACTGGCTGCTGCCCTACCCGAACACCATGGGCATGTGGCCGAACTTCCGCTCGCCGCTGATCTGGGACGTCTTCGCGGTTTCGACCTACGGCGCGGTGTCGCTGCTGTTCTGGTACATCGGCCTGATCCCCGACCTCGGCTCGATGCGCGACAAGGCGAAGAAGCTCTGGCAGAAGCGCACCTACGCCGCGTTGTCGATGGGCTGGCGCGGATCGGCGCGGCACTGGCACAACTACGAGCAGGCCTACCTGCTGCTCGCCGGCCTGTCGACGCCGCTGGTGCTGTCGGTCCACTCGGTGGTGTCGTTCGACTTCGCCTCGGGTCAGCTGCCCGGCTGGCACGCCACGATCTTCCCGCCTTACTTCGTCGCCGGCGCGGTGTTCGCGGGCTTCGCCATGGTGCTCACGCTCGCGATTCCACTGCGCAAGGCGTTCGGTCTCGAGGACTTCATCACCGACAAGCACCTCGACAACATGGGCAAGGTGATGCTGGTCACCGGCCTGATCGTCGGCTACGGCTACGCCGTCGAGCTGTTCACCGCCTGGTACAGCGGCAACCTCTACGAGATGTACATGCTCAAGAACCGGGTGTTCGGCCCCTACGGCTGGATCTGGTTCCTGCTGATCGTGTGCAACGTACTCGCGATCCAGCCGCTCTGGTTCCGCAAGGTGCGCTACTCGGCGGCCGCACTCTGGATCGTCTCGATGTTCGTCAACTTCGGCATGTGGTTCGAGCGCTTCGTGATCATCCCGATGAGCCTGCACCGCGACTTCCTGCCTTCGTCGTGGGACATGTACACGCCGACGCGCTGGGATTTCGCGACCTTCTTCGGCACGATCGGCCTGTTCCTGGCGCTGATGTTCCTGTTCGTTCGGGTGCTGCCGGCGATCGCGATGTTCGAGATGAAGACGCTCACCCCCGAAGCCAAGGTCAAGGAGGCGGCGCACTGACATGCACGCCGAGACGCCCACCCCCGAGATCCACGGCCTGCTCGCCGAGTACCGCTCGGCGCAGGAGCTGCTCGAGGCCGCCGAGAAGGCGCACCACGAGGGCTTCCGCGCCATGGACGCCTACACGCCCTACCCGGTCGAGGCGATCGCCGAGGTGATCGAGAACCACCGGCCGTCGAAGGTGCCGCTGATCTGCCTGGTGGGCGGCATCGTCGGCGCGCTCGCCGGCTGGGCGCTGGTCTACTGGACCTCGACCATCGAGTACCCGATGAACGTCGGCGGCAAGCCCTACAACAGCTGGCCGGCCTTCATTCCGGTGATCTTCGAGTGCACCATTCTCTTCGCCGCGTTCTCGGCCGGCATCGGGATGCTGGCGCTCAACCGGCTGCCCGAGCCCTACCACCCCGTGTTCAACGTCGAGGCGTTCCGCCGCAAGGCGAGCCGCGACGGTTACTTCCTGTGCATCGAAGCGACCGACCCGAAGTTCGACCGCGAGGCGACGCGCCGTTTCCTGGCGGCGACCGGGGCGGTGGAGGTGAACGACGTTGAGCCGTGAGACCCGGCGTCCGCTCGCCGTGGCCGTCCGCGTTGCCGGGGCGCTGCTCGTCGTCCTGGGGACGGCCGGCTGCCGGCAGGACATGCACAACCAGCCGCGGATCAAGCCGCTCGGCGCCAGCGACTTCTTCGCCGACGGCCAGGGCGCGCGACCGCTGCCCGCCAACACCGTGGCGCGCGGCGACCTGCGCGAGGACAAGGCGTTCTGGACCGGTTACACGCCGGAGGGCGACCTGCTCGCCGCGCCGCCGATGCCGGTGACCCGCGAGCTGCTGGTGCGTGGCCACCAGCGCTACGACATCTTCTGCGCGCCTTGCCACGGCGCGACCGGCGACGGCCGCGGCATGGTGGTGCGGCGGGGCTACAAGCAGCCGTCGTCCTACCACGTCGACCGGCTGCGCCTGGCGCCGCTCGGTTACTACTTCGACGTTATGTCCAACGGCTTCGGGGTGATGCCGAGCTACGCCGCGCAGGTGCCCCCGGCCGACCGCTGGGCGATCGCGGCCTACATCCGCACGCTCCAGCTCTCGCAGCACTACGACGCCTCCGCCCTCGCGGCCGAGGAACGCGCGAACCTCGACCGTCCGGCGCCCGCGGCGGAACCGCCGGCGCCGGCGCACTGACCTGGAAACGATCGTGAGCGAACTCGAAACTTCTCCGCGCGCCGAGCACTTCCGGGCCCCTTCGGAGCTCGCCGGTCTCGGCGGCCGCGCCCTGATGCTGGGCGTGGTCGCCGGCGCCGCCACCGTGGCCGGTGCGTTCTTCGAGCGCGAGCACTTCTTCGACGCCTACCTGGTGGGCTGGCTGCTCTGGTTCTCGGTGGCCGCGGGTTGCCTGGGACTGCTGCTGCTCCAGCATCTCTCCGGCGGCAAGTGGGGCATCGCCCTGCGGCGTCCAATGGAGGCGGCAGCCCGCACCATGCCGGTGATCGCCGTGCTCGCGGTGCCGCTGTTCTTCGGCCTCGACCAGCTCTTCATCTGGACCGATCACGCGCGGGTGGAGGCCGACCACCTGCTGCACCACAAGGCCAGCTACCTGAACGTGCCGTTCTTCATCGGCCGCACGGTCTTCGCGCTGGCGCTGTTCACCGCGCTCGGCTGGATCCTGTCGCGGAAGTCGGCGGCTCAGGACGCGGGTGCCGGCGCGGGCGCGGCCTGGTCGATGCAGAAGACGAGCTCGGTCGGCCTGCTCGCCTTCGTCCTCGCGATCACCTTCCTCGGCTTCGACTGGCTGATGTCGCTCGACCCGCACTGGTTCTCGAGCCTCTACGGCGCGATCTTCCTCGCCGGCTGCGCGATCGCCGGTCTCACCTTTCTGATCCTGGTCGCCAACTGGCTGGCGCAGCGCGAGCCGATGCGCGCGGTCTACTCGAAGAAGCGCTTCCACGACTTCGGAACGCTGTTGTTCGCGTTCGTGATGTTCTTCACCTACCTGGGGATCTCGCAGTTCATCATCGCTTACCAGGGCAACCTCCCGGAGGAAGTGGTCTGGTTCAAAGAGCGCTTCCACGCTCACTGGGCGTATGTCGCGGCCGGCCTGCTGATCTTCCATTTCTTCTTCCCGTTCCTGATCCTGCTCTCGCGCGCGATCAAGCGCCGGGCCGGCACGCTCGCCGCGATCGCCGCCTTCGTCCTGTTCATGCGCTGGGTCGACCTGGTTTGGCAGACGCGGCCGAGCCTGGTCCACGAGGGCTTCGGCCTGACCTGGGTCGACCTCGCCGCGCCGCTCGGCATCGGCGGCATCTGGCTCTTCTTCTTCGTGCGCCAACTGGCGGCGCGCCCACTGCTGCCGGTCGGCGATCCGAAGGTCGCGGAGGCGCTCGGTCATGAGTGAGAAACACGGTCACGGCACCGGCGGCCACGAGCCGTTCGACCACGAGATCGCCTCGCGACCGATCCTGAAGTCGGCGGTCTGGCTGGCGGTCGTGACGGTCGCTTCGTTCGCCGCCGCCTACGGCCTCTATCGCTGGTTCGCGGGCGCCGAGAGAGCTTCGGACCCAACGCCTTCTCCGATCGTCGAGGCGCGTCAGCCGATGCCGGTCCCGGGACCGCGCCTGCAGCCCGTACCCGAGCTCGAGCTGGCCAACCTGCGGGCCGCCAACCGCGCCCGGCTCGGCGGCTGGGGCTGGGTCGACCGCGAGGCCGGCATCGCGCACGTGCCGATCGAGCGGGCCATCGACGAGGTCGCTGGCCGGCAGGCGCTCCCGGACTTCGCCGGGGCGACCGAGGAGGCGGCTCCCGCGCCGTGAGAGAGCGCCTCCGCACCCGCGCACGCGCCTCGATCTTCGCCGGGGCCCTCGCCGCGCTGGCCGGCGCGGCCGATGCCCAGTTCATGACCGGGCGCGGCCTGGCTCCCGCCGTCGCGGATCCGTCCCAGGCGCTCTCCGCGAAGCAGATCGTCGATCAGGTCGGCTTCGATCAGAACCTCGGCGCCCAGCTGCCGCTCGACCTCGAGCTGCGCGACGAATCGGGCCGGACCGTCCGCCTCGGCGACTACTTCGGCGAGCGGCCGGTGGTGATCGGGTTCGTCTACTACCGGTGCCCCGTCCTCTGCACGCTGATCGAGCGCGGCGCCGCGATGGCCGCCAAGCCGCTTGACCTGGTGCCGGGACGGGACTACGACGTCGTCTTCGTCAGCTTCGACCCGACCGACACCGCCGAGAAGGCCGCGGAGGCCAGGGCGCGGACGCTCGCCACCTACGGACGCGAGGAAGGGAGCGATGGCTGGCACTTCCTCACCGCGTCGCCCGAGACGATTGCCGCGCTGACCGGCGTGGCCGGATTCCGCTACGTCTTCGAGGAAGCTACCGGCCAGTACGCGCACGCCGCGGGCCTGGTCGTCGCGACTCCGGACGGACGGCTCTCCCGCTACCTCTACGGCGCCGAATTCGCGCCGCGAGACCTCAAGCTCGCGCTGGTCGAATCCTCGGCTGGAACGATCGGGGGAGCGGTCGAGAAGCTGATGCTCTTCTGCTTCCGCTACGACGCAGGGCTCGGCCGCTACACCGCGGTCTCGATGCTGGCGTTGCGGGTTGGAGCGGCGGCGATCCTCGTCTTCCTGGTCCTCTACTTCGCCTTTGCCCGCCGTGGCCGCCGCGACCGGCGGCTCGCGGCCGGAGGTCTCGCCTGACCATGCCGTTCAAGATCCCCTTCGTCCCCGAACAGGCCTCCTCCTTCGCCAAGGACGTCGACCACCTGACCTTCGCCCTGGTGGCGATGAGCACCTTCTTCACGGTGCTCATCTCGATCATGGTCGTGGTGTTCGCGGTCCGCTACCGGCGACGCTCGCCCGACGCGGTCGGCAGCGGCTTCAACAACTCGATGCTGCTCGAAGTGACCTGGACGGTGATCCCGCTGCTGATCGTCCTCGTCACCTTCGGCTGGGGCGCGAAGATCTACTTCAAGCTCTACCGGCCCCCGGCCGATGCCGTCGAATACTTCGTCACCGGCAAGCAGTGGATGTGGAAGACCCAGCATCCCACCGGTCAGCGCGAGATCAACGAGCTGCACGTGCCGCTCGGCCAGCCGGTCAAGCTGACGATGACCTCCGAGGACACGATCCACAGCTTCTTCATTCCGGCTTTCCGGACCAAAGCCGACGTGCTGCCGGGGCGCTACACGACGATGTGGTTCACGCCGACCAAGACCGGCCGCTTCCACCTGTTCTGCGCCGAGTACTGCGGTGCCGAGCACTCGCGGATGATCGGCTGGGTCACGGTGATGGAGCCCGACGAGTACCAGGCCTGGCTCGACGGCATCCCGGTGCCGGCGACGCCGCCCGCCGAGGCCGGCGCCGAGCTGTTCGCGCGCCTCGCCTGCGCCACCTGCCACAAGGATGCTCCGAGCGGGCTCGGTCCGTCGCTCCACGGCCTCTACGGTGCGGAGGTGCGCCTCGCCTCCGGCGCCACCGCGGTGGCCGACGACGCCTACCTGCGCGAGTCGATCCTGACGCCGGCGACGAAGGTGGCGGCGGGATTCGAGCCGGTGATGCCGAGCTTCCAGGGCCAGATCAGCGAAGAGGGGTTGATGCAGTTGATCAGCTACATCAAGAGCCTGCCCGCCGACCGCGCCGCCGACGCCGGTTCGACGCCGGCCGCGGAAGGAGTCGTGCGATGAGCGGGCACGCGACGGACGGCCGCAACTACCTGAACGCCGAGCACGGCCTGAAGTCCTGGCTGCTGACGCTCGACCACAAGCGGATCGGCCTGCTCTACCTGATGGGAGTGAGCTGCTTCTTCCTGCTGGGCGGCATCTTCGCGATGCTGATCCGGCTCGAGCTGCTGACCCCGGCCGGGGACCTGGTTCAGCCGGATACCTACAACCGGCTGTTCTCCAACCACGGCGTCCTGATGGTCTTCTTCTTCCTGATCCCGGCGATTCCGGGCGTGCTCGGCAACTTCCTCATCCCGCTCATGATCGGGACCAAGGACGTGGCCTTCCCGCGCCTGAACCTGCTGAGCTGGTACGTCTACATGACGGGCGGCACGCTGGCGCTGATCGGGATCCTGACCGGGGGCGTCGACACCGGCTGGACCTTCTACCCGCCCTACAGCTCGCTGTACTCGCACTCGAGCGTGCTGATCACGGGCATCGGCGTCTTCATCAACGGATTCTCGTCGATCCTGACCGGTCTCAACTTCATGGTGACCATCCACCGCATGCGGGCGCCCGGAATGACCTGGTTCCGGATGCCGCTGTTCGTGTGGGGGCACTACGCGACGAGCTTCATCAACGTTCTGGGCACGCCGGTCATCGCGATCACGCTGGTGCTGCTGGTGCTCGAACGCGCCTTCCACCTCGGCATCTTCGATCCGGCCAAGGGCGGCGATCCGGTGCTGTTCCAGCACCTGTTCTGGTTCTACTCGCACCCGGCGGTCTACATCATGATCCTGCCGTCGATGGCGGTGATCTCGGAGCTGATCGCGGCGTTCGCGCGCAAGCGGATCTTCGGCTACCACTTCGTCGCCTTCGCCTCGATCGGCATCGCGGTGCTCGGCTTCCTGGTCTGGGGACACCACATGTTCGTCTCCAGCCAGTCGGTCTACCTCGGCATCGCCTTCTCGCTGCTCACCATGCTGGTGGCGATCCCCTCGGCGGTGAAGGTCTTCAACTGGGCGTTCACGCTGTTCCAGGGCTCGGTGTCCTTCCAGACCCCGATGCTCTACGGTCTCGGTTTCATCGGCCTGTTCCTGATCGGCGGCCTGACCGGCGTCTTTCTGGGCACGCTCGGGTTCGACGTCCACGTCCACGACACCTACTTCGTGGTGGCCCACTTCCACTACGTCATGGTCGGCGGCACCATCATGGGTTACCTGGGCGGTCTCCACTACTGGTGGCCGAAGATGACCGGCCGGCTCTATCCGGAGTTCTGGGCCAAGATCTCGGCGCTGCTGGTCTTCGTCGGCTTCAACCTGACCTTCTTCCCGCAGTTCCTGCTCGGCTACATGGGCATGCCGCGCCGGTACCACCAGTATCCCGAGGAGTGGCAGGTGCTCAACGTCCTGTCCTCGGCGGGGGCGTCGATCCTCGGACTCGGCTTCATCCTGCCGGCGATCTACCTGGTCTGGTCGCTCAAGTACGGCCGGCTGGCGGGCAAGAATCCGTGGGGCGCCCGCGGGCTCGAGTGGGAGACCGATTCGCCGCCGCCGGTGCACAACTTCCACGAGCAGCCGGTGGTTCACGGCGAGCCCTACGACTACGCCGAGGCCGCCGCCGCCGGTCACCCGGGCTTCAAGCCCGCAGGACATACCTGAACCATGGAGAGCGCCGTGTCCCACAGCCATCCGGCTGCCCTCGCGCACCACTTCGACAGCCTCGAGCAGCAGAAGGAGGCGTCGACGCTGGGAATGTGGCTCTTCCTGGTCCAGGAAGTCATGTTCTTCGGCGGCCTGTTCATGACCTACCTGCTCTACCGCTGGCGCGACCCGCAGGCGTTCATGGCGGGCAGCCACGAGCTCGACATCACGCTCGGCCTGGTCAACACCGTGATCCTGATCGGCAGCTCGCTGACCATGGCGATGGCGGTCCACGCCGCGCAGACCAGCAAGCAGAAGCAGCTGATCGGCTTCCTGGTCGCGACCGGTGTGCTGGGCCTCGCGTTCCTCGTGATCAAGTACTTCGAGTACAGCGCCAAGTGGCACCACCACCTGATCCCGGGTCCGGATTTCCACTTCGGCGGGGCGGTGGGCGACCGCGCCGAGATGTTCTTCGCGCTCTATTTCGCGATGACCGGCATGCACGCCCTGCACATGATCATCGGCGCGGGAGTGCTGATCTGGATTCTCAAGGGCGCGCTCGCCGGCAGGTTCCACGCCGGGTACTACAACCCGGTCGAGAACTTCGGCCTCTACTGGCACTTCGTCGACATCGTCTGGATCTTCCTGTTCCCACTGCTCTATCTGATCGGGCGCCACTGAGGCGGAGGCCGAGCGCATGTCCCAGCACCACGTCGTCCCGCTCAAGATCTACTTCGCCGTCTTCGGCGCCCTGATGGTGTTCACCGCCATTACCGTGGGCGCGGCCTACGTCGACATGGGCCCGCTCAACAACGTGGTGATGCTCTCGATCGCGGTGGTCAAGGCGACGCTCGTCGTGATGTTCTTCATGCACGTCAAGTACTCGACCCGGCTGATCCCGCTGGTGCTCGCGGGCGGCGTCTTCTTTCTGCTGATCATGTTCGGCATCACCATGTCGGACTACGTCTCGCGCGGCCTGCTCGGCGCGGGATCCCCCTGGCCCGCCCCCTGGGCCCCCTGAGGGCACGGAGGACGGGCGTGCGCGGACCCAACCCCACGCTCGTCGACCTCCTGCTCGAGCTCGAGACCCTCGATCGGGTGCCGCGCAGCGGCTATTCACTGCGCGGCATCGCCGATCCCGAGTCGGTCGCCGAGCACCTCGGTCACCTCGCGACGCTGGTCTGGCTGCTCTCGTTCGAGGAGCCCGGACTCGACGGCGCGCGTGCCGTCGAGATCGCGCTGGTCCACGACCTCGCCGAGCTGCGGGTGGGGGACCTGCCGCGAACCGCCTCCGACTACTTCCCGCCCGAGGTCAAGCACGACGCCGAGCGGCGCGCGGCCGCCGACCTGCTGGCGCCGGCCCACCCGCGCGCGCTCGAGCGCTATCTCGAGTACGACCGCAAGGAGTCCCGGGAAGCGCGCTTCGTCGGGGCCTGCGACAAGCTCCAGCTGATGCTCAAGGCGTTCGTCTACGAGGGCTGGGGCCACGGCGGTCTCGCCGAGTTCTGGGACCATCCCGAGAACTTTCCGAGCAGCGAGTTCGCCTCGGTCGCGCGACTGTTCGAGGCGCTCCGGAGCCGGCGCGCGGCGAAGCTCGCGGCTCGCGAAGGCTAGTTCTCAGTCGCGCAGGTCGAGGCCGCGGCGCGCCAGAGCGCGCTTCAGGCGCGCGTGCAGGTCGCGCCCGAGCAGCGCCTGGGCGCTCTGCGTGATGTCGCGCAGGGTCTGGCGCAGCTCCTGGTCGCCGTTCCAGTACTTGCGCGCGTAGGGCTCGAGCTCGCCGCCCAGGGCTTGCGAGAGCACTGCCGAGGCCAGCACCAGGTCGTCGAGGAAGCCGGGGGCGCCGACGATCGCCTCCGGGAACAAGTCGGTCGGCAGGACGAAGTAGGCGAGGGCGCCACCGATCAGGGCCCGCGCCTGCTTCGGCACTTCCGGATCGAGCGCCAGCCGGAGCAGCAGGATGAAGACGTCCGGGACCAGCAGGAAGGCCTCGACCACCGGCTTGCCGTAGCGGCGGTGGCGGCGGTCGGCGGCCCGCAGCATGCGCAGGCGGAGCCGATCGTAGTACGACAGGAGGCCTCGACTCGGGCCGCCCGGTCGACGCCGCGCGGTCACGGGTCGCGGCGGGGCGTTCGACGCCGTGGGGGAGTCCACGCCGCGATTGTAGCCTGACGACGCCGGACGATCGAGGCGCCGCGGCCGACCGGGCTCAACGGGTGGTCGAGAACTCGAAGACCTCGGAGGCGCGCAGCGGCGCGCCCGCCGGGTCGACGATCGCGCCCGCGTCGAGCGTGACCACGAAGGTGGTGTCTCGCGGCAGATCCTCCTCCGGCTCCCAGGTCAGCCACCAGCGCGCGGCATCCCAGTCGAGGGAGCCGGGCACGAGGTCGCCGTCCCCGGTCTCGACGCGGATCGCCAGCGGGTCGAGCGACGTGACGTCGATCGGCTCGGAGAGCGCGAAGAGGACGCGGACGCGCGCCGCGGCGACCAGGTCGCCGTCGCGCGGAAAATGCGAAGTCACCTGCGGGGAGAGGTCGCGCGGGACCCAGACCGCCGGCTCGGTGGCGAGATCGAGGGTGATCCAGAAGGCGGTCTCGACCGCCCAGTGCGGCGGCGCGGGCGGCGTCGGCAGGTCGAGGTCGTCGAGCCACTCGTGCAGCAGCACCGCGGCGATCACGACCGCGACCGCTCCGACGGCCACCGCGGCGGGCGAGACGTGGTCCAGGATCACCTCGACCTCGACGACTTCGCCGGGGCGGACGTCGAAAGTCTCGACCACCGGGCGGTCGAGGGCCTCGGGCTGGCCGGAGGGGTCGAGCGCGAGATCGAAGCGGACTCGGTAGCGCCCCGGCGAGAGCCCCGCGACCGTCCAGACCGGCTCGAGCGTCCGGAAGATCGGAGACCAGCCGCCGCGCTCCTTGCGCTCGAGGACGCCGGAGATCGCCTCTTCGAGGACCGTTCCTGCGTCCCGGGCGTCGTCGTCGGCGAAGACGGCCACGCGCACGCCGGACTCGCCGCTGCCCGACGGAACCCGTCCGGCCTCGCGCGCGGTGGCGCAGCCGACGGCGAGCAGGGCGAGCAGCCCGAGCGCGGCGGGACGTCGACGACGGATCATCGGAGCAAGTCTGGCACAGGTGGGCGGTTACAATGTCGGGGTGCCCCGGCTGACCCGGATCTACACCCGTACCGGCGACGACGGCACCACCGCCCTCGGATTCGGCGGCCGGTTGCCGAAGGACGCCCTGCGCATCGAGTGCTACGGCACCGTCGACGAGCTCAACTCGGTGATCGGGGTCGCCCGCTGTGCCACGCTGCCGGCCGAGCTCGAGCCCGATCTCGCGCGCATCCAGAACGAGCTCTTCCATCTGGGCTCCGACCTGTGCGTGCCGGAGGCGGACAAGCAGACGCACCCGGTGCCGCGCATCGAGGAGCGCCACGTCGCGGCGCTCGAAGTGCTGATCGACCGCTGGAACGAGGAGCTGCCGGCGCTCGAGAACTTCGTGCTGCCCGGCGGAACGGTGGCCGCGGCGAACCTGCACGTCGCGCGCACCGTCTGTCGCCGCGCCGAGCGGCTGCTGGTCGCCCTCGCCCGCGAGGAGGCGGTCGGCGCGTGGACGCTGCCCTACCTGAATCGGCTCTCCGACGCCCTGTTTGTGCTCGCGCGGGTCGCCAACCGGCTCGCCGGGCGCCCGGACGTCCTCTGGGACTCGCGCGCCTGAGGCGCGGCGGGCGGTCTCAGACCGGATCCGCGGGCGCGGTCCCGGCGGCCGCGCGCGTCACCCACTCCTCGGTCGGACAGTGCTGGTCGCGGCGACGCTCGAGGTCGGCGACGACCGCGCGCTTGAACGCGGCGTCGCTGCCGGCCTCGCCGCGCCGTGCCTCGCGGTAGGCGGCGATGTCCACCCATTCGAGGTTCATCCGCACCTTCCGGAACAGGCGCGGCCAGCCCTCGCCCGGTGCCTGGACGTGGTGGAGCCCGCCGCTGTAGGCGATCAGCATTGGTCCCTCGGGGATCGACTCCAGAATGTCGACGATGCCGCCCCGGACCGTCATCGGCCGGCCGTCGGCGTCGAGCCCGTTGCGCCGCATCATCCGCCCCTCGGGCAGGATCATCACCATCGAATCCGGATCGATGCGGCCGAGGACCTCGCGCCAGGTGTGGTCGCGCTCTCGGGTGATCGAGACGACGTGCGCGGCGATCAACTTGAAGAACCAGCCGACCACCGGACGGCGCAGGGTCTTCTCGGCGGCCGGTACGACGCCGTGTCGCGCGACCCGCCAGACGAAGCGCGGAGGCACCACGCGTACGAAAAGCCACTCGAACAGCGAGGTGTGATGGAGAAAGCAGACGACGCGGATCCCGCGCCACGGGTCGGCGGGACGCGCGCCGCCGACCCAGCGCACCTCGTGGCGCCAGAACAGCCCGGCGAGCAGCCGGATTCCGTACAGGAAGAGAAAGACGAAGACGCTGCGCACGATCCGCCGCGTTCGGGTCCGGGCGCGTCCCTCAGAGGACGGTTTCGCGCACCACTTCGTCGATGGTGGTCAGCCCCTCGCGGATCTTCTGGAGCCCCGAGCCGCGCAGCGTGATCATGCCGTTCTCGATCGCCTTGGCGCGCAGCTCGACGGCCGAAGCGCCGGAGAGGATCAGCTCACGGACCTCGTCTCCGATCTCCATCACCTCGTAGAGTCCGACGCGCCCCTTGTAACCGGTCGACGAGCAGCGATCGCAGCCGCGCCCCTTGAACAGCTTGAGCGTCTTGGACTCCTTCTCGCCGAAGCCGATGTTGACCAGCGCCGGCGGCGGCACGTCGATCGCTTCCTTGCAGGAGGAGCAGATTCGGCGGACCAGTCGCTGGGCGGCGATCAGGTGCACCGAGGTCGCCACCAGGAACGGCTCGATGCCCATGTTCATCAGGCGGTTGATCGACGACGGGGCGTCGTTGGTGTGGAGGGTCGAGAGCACCAGGTGGCCGGTCATCGCGGCCTTGATCGCGACCTCGGCGGTCTCGAAGTCGCGGATCTCGCCGACCAGGATGATGTTGGGGTCCTGGCGCAGGAAAGAGCGCAGCGCGGCCGCGAAGTTGAGGCCGATCTGCTCCTTCATCTGGACCTGGTTGATGCCCGGCAGGTTGAACTCGACCGGGTCCTCGGCGGTGATGATGTTGACGTCGGTGGTGTTGATCCGCGACAGCGCCGAGTAGAGGGTGTTGGTCTTGCCCGAGCCGGTCGGGCCGGTGACCAGCACCATGCCGTAGGGCTTGAGGATCGCTTGCTCGAAGCGACGCAGCGAGTCGACTTCGAAGCCGAGCCGCGTCATGTCGAGCATCAGGTTGTCTTTGTCGAGCAACCGCATGACGATCTTCTCGCCGAAGATCGTCGGCAGCACCGAGACGCGGTAATCGAGGTCCTTGACCCGTTCCTGGATGCGGGTCTTGATCTTGATGCGGCCGTCCTGCGGCAGGCGCTTCTCGGCGATGTCGAGCTTGGCCAGGATCTTGACGCGGCTGGTGATCGCCTCGCGCAGGCGGATCGGCGGATGCATCATCTCGTAGAGCACGCCGTCGATCCGGTAGCGGACCCGGTAGGCCTTCTCGTAGGGCTCGATGTGGATGTCCGAGGCGCCGCGCTTGATCGCGTCGGTCAGGATGATGTTGACCAGGCGGACGACCGGCGCTTCCTCGGACTCCTTTTCGAGGGAATCGAGGTCGAGCTCCTGGTCGTCGTCGAGGACCTCGAGCGAGGCATCGGCCTGCGCCGGCTCGGTCAGGTCGTCCATGACCTTCTTGAGCTCGATGGCGTGGGTCGAGCCGTAGTGCTTGTCGATCGCCACCCGGATCGCGCTCTCGGAGGCCACCACCGGCTCGACGTTGTAGCCGGTCATGAACTTGATGTCGTCCATCGCGAAGACGTTGGTCGGATCGACCATCGCGAGGGTGATCTTGGCGCCGACCTTGGCGACCGGCAGCAGCATGTACTTGCGCGCGACCTCGGCGGGGACGACCTTGATCACGGTCTCGTCGACCTCGACCCGGGCCAGGTCGATGGCGGGCACGCCGAAGTGCTGGGAGAGGAATTCCACCAGCTCCTTCTCGGTCAGCATCCCCATCTTGACCAGGACGGACCCGATCCGCCCCCCCTTCTCCTTCTGGAAGGCAAGCCCTTGCTGGAGCTGCTGTGGAGTGATCTTGCCGGTCTTGACGAGAACGTCGCCGAGTCGGTGGCTCATGGTCTCCCGGTCCCGCGACGGTGCCGGCGGCGGCGCCGGAGCGGCGTCCGCGCGCGGATCGGATTCGGCGGGGATCGGCCGGCAGTGTAGCAGCGGCCCGAAAAACCGGTCAATTCAGCCGGAGAGGTGGGCGGCGGCCCGCTCGGCGATCTCGTCCGGGTCGATGCCGAGCAGGCAGGCCTTGGCCTCGCTCATTCGCCGGTGGCAGAAGCTGCAGGGCAGCCGGCGGAAGACCGCGGCATCCGGCTGGCCATGCGGGCCGTGGAGCGCCGGATCGGTCGGGCCGTGCACGGCGACGACCGGAACGTCGAGTGCACGGGCGAGGTGGAGCGCGCCGGTGTCACCGGCCAACACCAGCCGGGCGGTGCGGATCGCGGCCGCGAGGTGACCGAGTGTGGGGGCGTCCAGCCGGCGCGCGGCGCCGCCGCTGGCGGCCACGACGGCGTCGGCGAGAGCCTCTTCGCCCGGGGCGGCTCCCACCCGGATCTCGGCGCCGGTGCGGCGGAAGAGGCCGGAGGCGACGTGTCCCCAGCGCTCGGGGGGCAGGCGCTTGTTCGCCCAGGCCGCACCGGGGTGGATCAGGACGTGGCCGCGGACGGTTTCGAGCCCCCGGTCGCAGGCCAGCGCTTCGGGCGCGAAGTCGACCCGCGCTGCCTCGGCGCCGGCCGCCGCGGCGACCGCGAGCATGCGGTCGACGGCGTGCCCGCCGGGCACCGCGGCCGGGTGGTTGATCCAGAGCGCGCTCGAGGGCTCGCGCCGATCCGCGCGGCGGGGTCCGACGCGGCTCGGCGCGCCCGAGAGGCGGGCGAGCAGCGCCCCCTTGTGATTGCCCATCAGGTCGAGCGCGACCTCGGCGTCGAAGGCGCGCAGGCGTCGGAGGAAGCGGACGAGCTCTCGCGCGCGACCACCGCCGCCGCGCCGCCAGCGCCGCAGCGGCACGGGCAACAGCTCGTCGAGCAGGGCATGTCCCTCGAGCAGCGGCGCGAACGCCTCGTCGATCACCCAGGCGATGCGCGCGTGCGGGAAGCCGCGGCGGATCGCGGTGAGCGCCGGCAGGGCGTTGACGACGTCGCCGAGCGCGCTGGTGCGGACGATCAGGATGCGGGACGGCGTCGACGCCGTCGCGCTCACGGCAGCGCCCGGACCCGCGCGATGAGATCGCTGGTCGCGTGATCCTTGGGATCGCCGACCAGCGCGGTGCGTCCGCCGTAGGCACGGACCACCTCGTACTCCGGCACCCGTTCCGGCGTTCCGTAGTCGGTCCCCTTGCAGTGGACGTCGGGGCGCAGGCGCGCGAGCAGCGGTGCGGGCGTGTCGCCCTGGAACACGACGACGTAGTCCACCGGCACCAGTCCGGCCAGCAGCTCGGCGCGTTCGTCGGCGGGGACGATCGGCCGGCCGGCGCCCTTGAGGCGCGCCACCGATTCGTCGTCGTTGATCGCCACCACCAGGACGTCGCCCTCCGCGCGAGCGGCCTGCAGGTAGCGCAGGTGACCGACGTGCACGAGGTCGAAGTGGCCGTTGGCGAAGGCGATCCGTCGTCCCGCGTGGCGCAGCTGCGCGAGCCGCGACTCGAGCGCTTCGACGCTCAGCACTTCGCCCATCGCAGCTCCCGAAACGGCCGGTCGTCGGCGCGGATCGCGGCCGCGAGCTCCTCGCGGGTCAGCGTGGCCGTGCCCATCTTCATCACCACCACGCCGCCGGCATAGTCGGCGAGCAGCGCCGCCTCGAGCGGCGTGGCTCCCGCCGCCAGGGCGAGGGCGAAAGTACCGATGACGGTGTCGCCGGCGCCGGTGACGTCGGCCACCTGGTCGGTGCCGTGGACCGGCAGGTGGGCGGCGCGGCCCTCCTCGAACAGCGCCATGCCGCGGCTGCCGCGGGTGACGAGCAGGAAGCGCGCCGCGAGGCGTTCGCGCAGCTCGGTACCGGCCGCGTCCTCGCCCGCGCCGCCGTCGAGCGGTCCACCGTGCAGCGCCTCGGCCTCTTCTTCGTTGGGGGTCGCGCCGTCGGCGCCGCGGAAATCGCCGAGGCGGAAGCGGCTGTCGACCAGCACCGTCGACGGCCCCTCGAGCGCGGAGCGCACCTCGCCGAGCAGCTCGGGAACCACCGCGCCGTAGCCGTAGTCGGAGAGCACCGCGACCCGCGCCCGCCCGGCGAAGCCGGAGAGGCGCGCGGCGAGCGCCGCGCGCTCCGCGGCGTCGATCACTCGCACCTGCTCGCGGTCGAAGCGCACGACCTGTTGTTTGATCCCGGAAGGGAAGCCGGCGAGGATGCGGGTCTTGGTCGGCGTCGGCCAGCCGTCGTCGCAGACGACGATCCCCTCGGTCGGAATGCCGCGCTCGGCGAAGGCCGCGAGCAGCTCGCGGCCGGCGTCGTCGTCGCCGACGCGTCCGACCGGCAGCGGCCGTCCGCCGAGCGCGGCGACGTTGGCGGCCGCGTTGGCACCGCCGCCGGGCGCCACCGACTCGCCCGCCCAGCGCAGGATGAGGACCGGTGCTTCGCGCGAGATGCGCTTGGGCACGCCGTGGACGAAGCGATCGGCGACCAGGTCGACGAGCAGCAGGACGGACTGCCCGGCCAGGCCGTCGACGAGCTCGAGCAGTCGCTCGCGGTCGGGAGGGGGTTCGGGGGGACGCACGGGCGGAGCCCGGCGCATTCTGCCACGATCCGGGGGATCCGTCCGGCACGGTTCCTGCGTAAGATGGGTTCGAGGAGTATCGCGAATCGAGATGTCCGAGCGCCCGTCCCCCGTCGATCGCCGTGACTTCGAGCGGCAGGCGCTGCCGTTCCTGGACTCGCTCTACAACACCGCCTACCGGCTCGCGCGCAACTCCGAGGACGCCGAGGACCTGGTCCAGGAGACTTACCTCAAGGCGTACCGGAGCTTCGACCAGTTCACGCCCGGCACCAACCTCAAGGCGTGGATGTTCAGGATCCTCAAGAACGCGTTCATCAACGAGTACCGGAAACGTCAGGCGGTGCCGCAGGAGAGCGACTTCGCCGAGATCGAGGAGAGCCTCGAGTCCCACCTGCGACCGGAGGCGGCCGGCCAGATCAAGGACCCCGAACAGGTGGCGCTCGAGGGGGCGCTCGACGAGGACGTGCAGCGCGCGCTCGACGAGCTGCCGCCGGACTACCGAATGGCGGTCGTGCTGGCCGACCTCGAGGGGTTCTCCTACAAGGAGATCGCCGACATCCTCGAGATTCCCGTCGGCACCGTCATGAGCCGGCTCTACCGGGGGCGCAAGCTCCTCGAAGAGGTGCTCCTGCGCTACGCTCGCAGTCACAATTACCTGCAGCCCGGCGAGGAGCCCGCGAAGCGGCGCAACCGCGCGGGCGCCGCCTGACCGGCCGGGAGAGGGGTTCGAGGAATGCGCCGCCGCCGGGGGCCGTTGGATGGAGTGGATGGAGCGCCGGCCGACGGCCAGCACTCCGGAGGGACCTCGGAGGCAGGAATGGGCTGTACCCGTTGCCGGAGGGTGGTCTTCCTCTGGATCGATCGCGACCGCGAGTCGCTCCCCGTGGAGCCCCTGGCGCGGCATCTGCAGGAGTGTCCCGAGTGCCGCGATCACGCCGTACGCGTGGAGCGGCTGGTCTGGCTGGTTCGCCAGCGCTGTCGCCGCGCGACCGCACCCGTCGACCTGGCGTCGCGCATCCGCGCGCTGCTCGGGTTCGAGTGAGCCGCGGACGACCGGCAAGGAGATCGCGATGAGCTTCGACCGAGTCCCCCGGCCCTTCGGCCGCGCCCTCGCCGCTACCCTCGGCCTCGTGCTGTTGCTGGCACCGGCCACGGCGTTCGCGGCGGCCGGTGACGTCCGCCTGCCGGGGCTCTCCGGCGGCCAGCTGACTTCGGCCGACCTGGCGCGTGGACCGGTCGTGATCGTGGTCTGGGCCGGGTGGTCGCCGCGCTGCCGGGACATCGTCGAGCGGGTCAACGCGATCCAGTCCGCCTGGAGTGGCCGCGCACGCGTGGTGACGGTGAATTTCCAGGAGGAGCCCGCGGCGATCGAGCAGTTCCTGGCGGGCAAGAAGCTGTCGGTGCCGGTATTCCTCGACCGCGACGGCGAGTTCTCCAAGTCGCACTCGGTGACCGCGCTGCCCGGGCTGATCGTCTTCCGTGACGGCCAGGTCCGCCACGCCGGCAAGCTCCCCGCCGATCCCGGCGAGCTCCTGAACCGCCTCCTCGGCTGAGTCCGAGCCACTGCCGGAACCGCTTCCGGCGCCCTCGATCCGGCCCGGGGACCTCCCGCCGCGGCCGCACGGATGCTATATTCCCCGCTTCGACGCAGATCGCGAAAGACGGGCGCTGGATTCGGGGAGAGGGCATCGAGCCGATGAACTGGCCGAAGCGGGGGAGGACGACGCTGCCGTGGCTGGGCCTCCCTCTCGGCGGACTGCTCGCGCTGGCGGTCGCGCTGGAAACCCCCTGGAACGGCGCCTCCTCCGACGCAACCGCGCTCGAAGCGATGGCACTCGACCCGCGCGGCACCCAGCGCGAGCCCGAAACCCCGACGGCGGCGTCCGTCGAGCCGCCCCCGGCGCGCACCTCCGTGCTGGGACGCGGCGAAACCCTCGGCCGGGTGCTCACCGGTCTCGGGCTGTCGGCCGCCGAGGCGCACGCCGCGGCGGAGGCCTCCCGGCTCCACCTCGACCCGCGTCAGTTGCGTCCGGGCGCGCGCTGGGAAGCCTGGCTCGGGAACGCGGGGGCGCTCCAGCGTTTTGATCTCGAGCTCGAGGGCAAGGGCGAAGTCCGGCTCGACCGGACCGCGGAGGGGTGGACCTCGAGCTTCCGGCCGTTCGACCGGCAGAGCCGGTGGCGATCGGTCCAGGGCGAGCTCGAGGGCTCGCTCGAAGGCTCGGTGGCGCGGACCGGCGCCGACGGGACGCTCGCCTACGCGATGGCCGAAGTGCTGCAATGGGATCTCGACTTCAGTCGGGACCTGCAGCCGGGAGATCGCTTCGCCGTCCTCTTCGAGGAGGTCTGGATCGAGGGGCGCCGGCACGGGCTCGGACGAATCCAGGCGCTCACCTACCAGCAGCGCGACGGCCGGCGCCACGAGGCTTACCGTTTCGCGGACGCCGACGGCTACTACGACGCCGAGGGGCGGCCGCTGCAGAAGATGTTCCTGCGCTCGCCGCTGCCCTTCTCGCGCGTGACGTCGCGCTTCTCGAACCGGCGGTTCCATCCGGTGCTCAAGGTCTTCCGCCCCCACTACGGCGTCGACTACGGCGCTCCGGTCGGCACGCCGGTGCGCGCGACGGCCGCCGGGACCGTGACCTCGGTCGGCTGGGACGGTGGCGGCGGCAATACCGTCAAGATCCGGCATCCGAACGAGTACCTGACCTGCTATCTCCACCTCTCGCGCTTCGCGTCGGGAGTACGCTCCGGCACGCGCGTGAAGCAGGGGGACATCGTCGGCTACGTCGGCGCCACCGGTCTCGCGACCGCGCCCCACCTCGACTACCGGGTCCAGCACAGTGGTCGCTGGATCGACCCGATGACGCTCGCGAGCGTGCCCGCCGAGCCGCTCTCCTCGTCGCGGCGGGCGGAGTTCCTGCTCGCCCGTGCGGCGATGGCCGACAGCCTCGAAGGTCGGCGTCCGTGGGACCCGGACGGAGTCGTCGCCGCGACCCGCGTCGCCCAGAGCAGTACGCCCGCCGTCGCGACCGCGCGCTAGAGAGCCGGTGACCCTGGTCCGAGTCACCGCCCGGTGCCGGGTCGACTTCGCCGGCGGCACCCTCGACATCTGGCCGCTCGGCCTGCTCCATCCCGGTTCGTCGACGGTCAACGTCGCCATCGAACTGCCCGTCGTCGTCGAGCTCGAGCCCCGGACCTCCGGCTGGACGATCGTCCAGGGCGACGAGCGGACCGAGTGCGCCGATGCCGCGGGCCTCGCCGCCGATCCGCACACCGCGCTCGTCGGCCTGGTCGCCGAGCAGGGGGGTCTCGGGGGCGGAGTGGTCCGCATCGCGAGCGGATCGCCGCGCGGCGCCGGCCTCGGCGCGAGCTCGGCGCTGACCGTCGCGTTGCTCGCCGCCGTGGAGGTCGCGACCGCCGGCCGGCTGGTCGAGAGCCCCGCAGCCAGGGCGGCGATCGCCCGCGACCTCGAAGCCCGGCTGATGAGCCTGCCCACCGGGCGCCAGGACCACTTCCCGGCCCAGCTCGGCGGCGCCCTGGCGCTGGAGCACCGCGCCGGCGGTGAGCGAATCCGCCCGCTCGCGGTCGACCTGGCGGCGCTCGGCGCGCGGTGGCTCGTGGCCTACACCGGCCAGAGCCACTTTTCTGCCGGCAACAATTGGCAGGTCGTGCGGGCGCGGCTCGACGGAGACGCCGCGATCGTCGCGCGACTGGACCGCGTGCGCGACGTCGCCCGTGGCGTCGTCACGGCGCTCGAGGCCGGGGACTGGCCGCGTCTCGGCGCCTTGCTCGCCGAGGAGTGGCAGGCGCGTCGGGGCCTGGCCGAGGGCATTTCGACGCCTCGGATCGAGGAGCTGCTGGCTGCCGCGGCGCGTCTGGGTGCCTGGGGCGGCAAGGCCTGCGGCGCCGGCGGCGGAGGCTGCCTGGTGACCCTCGCGCCGCCGGAGCGGCGACCGGAGATCGAGGCGGCGTGGCGCGCGGCCGGAGCCCGGATCCTCGCGGCCCCACCGACCGCGGCAGGGCTCGAGGTCGTGATCCCGTGAGCCGCCCGAGCTTCCTCCTGCGCGAGCTGGTGGCTCGCGAACTGCGGGCGAGGTACTCGGGATCGGCGTTCGGGTTCCTCTGGGCGTTCGTTCACCCGCTCTGGCAGCTGGTGCTGCTCGGCACGGTGTTCTCCGTGATCCTGCGCATCCCGCTGACGGGAGAGCGCACCAGCTCGTTCGCCGCGTTTCTCTTCGCCGGGCTGATCCCCTGGATGGCCCTGCAGGAAGGGGTCACCCGGGGCGCCACCGCGATCACCGAGAACGCGCAGCTGGTCAAGAAGATGAAGTTTCCGAGCCAGATCCTGGTCCAGGCGGTGGTCGTCTCCGCGCTGGTGCATTCGGGAATCGCCTTCGGCGTCTTCACGGCGCTGCAGGCGGTGCGCGGCGAACTGTCCCCGGCGGCTCTCCCCTGGCTCCTGGTCGGCACCGGCGGGCAGTTGCTCGTCACCTGCGGTCTGGCGCTGGCGGCCGCGGCGCTCCAGGTCTACCTGCGCGACGTGGTGCAGGCCACCGGCCTGGTGCTGTCGGCCCTCTTCTACCTGACTCCGATCGTCTACACCGAGCACTTCGCCACCTCGCGCGAGGTGGTACCGGGCCTCGCCGCCTGGCTGGCCTTCAGCCCGTTCTCGACGCTGGTGCGGCTGTACCGGAGCTTTCTGATCTCGAGCGATCCACCGGCCTGGGCCGGGATCGCGATCCTCTACGCGACGGGTTTCGTGATGCTCGCCGTGGGCGCCACGATCTTCCGGCGCCTGTCGCCCGGCTTCGCGGACGAGCTGTGATGACGCCGACGCGGATCGCCGTCGCCGCGCGGGAGCTGACCAAGGAGTACCGCATGTACCCCGGCCCGGGCGCCCGCCTGTTCGAGTGGGTGACCGGGCGTCCCCGCCATCGCGTCTTTCGAGCGCTGTCCGGCGTGACCTTCGAGCAGAACGCGGGACAGGGCCTGGCGCTGGTGGGCGAGAACGGCGCCGGCAAGAGCACGCTGCTCAAGCTGCTGGCCGGCGTCACCCGACCGACCTCCGGCGAGGTCGACATCCGCGGTCGGACCGCGGCCATCCTCGAGCTCGGCGCCGGTTTCCATCCCGACTTCACGGGGCGCCAGAACATCCGGCTGAACGCGGCCCTGTTCGGCTTGACCGAAGAGGAGATTCGCGAGCGTGAGCCGGGGATCGTCGAGTGGAGCGAGCTCGGCGAGTTCATCGACCGGCCGGTGCGCGAGTACTCGAGCGGCATGGCGGTGCGCCTCGGCTTCTCGATCGCGACCCAGGTCGAGCCCCAGATCCTGATCGTCGACGAGGCGCTGTCGGTCGGCGACGGCTACTTCCAGAAGAAGAGCCTGGACCGGATGGTGGCGTTCGTCGAGAACGGCGGGACGCTGCTGTTCTGCTCGCACGCGCTCTACCTGGTGTCGGCGTTCTGTGAGCGGTCGATCTGGCTGCGCAACGGCGAAGTCGCGGCGATCGGCGCGACCCGCGACGTGATCCGGGACTACGAGCGCTTCCTGGTCGCCAAGCAGAAATCCGCCGGCGCCGCGACGGGGCGGCAACTGCCGGCCGCGGCGCGACCGGCGGCCGGGGAGCACACCGGGCTCGAGGGGCCGGCGCGGATCGTCTCGATCCGACAGCTCGGCGGCTCGGGAGAGACCCCGATCTACGAGCCCTGGAAGCCCTTTGCTCTCGAGATCTCGTTCGAGACCGCGCATCCTGAGCTGGTCTTCCACGTCGGGGCACTGATCCAGAGCGAGGACGACCACATCCTCACCGCCCTGGGCTCGAGGGTCTGCGGGCATCCCCCGGTCACCGGCCGCGAGCGCTACCGGATCCTGCTCGACATTCCGCACCTGCCCTACCAGAAGGGGCTGTACCACCTGACCGTCCTGCTGCTCGACGAGAATGCCGTCCACGTCTTCGATCGGCGGGAGATCCGCAACGCCTTCGCGGTCGTGGCGAGCCACTACGACCCCGGGCCGTTCGGCGTCGGGCACCGCTTCGTGGACCTCTCGGGCGAGGACGACGCCCGCCCGGACTAGGATCGGGTGGTGCGTCCGAACCGTCTCGCCGTCGTGATTCCGGCCTACGACGAGTCCCGGAGGCTCGGCGACACGCTCACCCGGATCTTCGACTACCTCGAGCGACGCGGGGGCACGTTCGAGGTCGTGGTCGTCGACGACGGCAGCCGCGACGGCACCGCGGCGGTCGCCGAGAGGTTCGCGGCGCGCGGCGGGCGGGTGATTCGCCTGCCCGTCAATCGCGGCAAGGGAGCCGCCGTGAGGGAGGGGATCCTGTCGTCCTCGGCCGAGACGATCCTGGTGTCGGACGCCGATCTGTCGACCCCGATCGAAGAGCTCGAGCGCCTCGAACCGGCGCTGGCGCGCTCGCCGTTGGTCCTCGGCAGTCGCGCGTCCGCGGAGTCGAGGATCGAGCGGCACCAGCCGTGGTACCGGGAGCTCGCCGGGAAGGTTTTCAACCTGCTGGTGCGGGCGAGCGGAGTGCGCGGCATCCGCGACACGCAATGCGGCTTCAAGCTGCTCGCCGGGGACGTCGCCCGCGGGCTCGCCGCCGACCTGACGATCGAGCGCTTCGCGTGGGACGTCGAGCTGGTCTGGCTGGCGCAACGCCGCGGCTACCGCGTCGAGGAGGTCGGCGTCGCCTGGCGCAACGACCCGGCCTCGAAGGTGCGCTTCGCGCGCGATTCCCTCCGCATGGCCTGCGACCTCGCGCGCATCCGGTGGCGACACCGGGGTGAGCGCTCGGGTGCGGGAAGCGAATGACGCGGGCCGTTCGCGTCGGACTGTTGTCGAGCGAGCCGATCCGGCCCGCGTGCGGCGGCATCGGGGTGCGCTACCTCGAGCTCGCCCGGCGGCTACCCGCACTCGGCTTCGACGTCGTGCTCGTCTCTCCGGCCGACGTCGGAATCACGGCTGCGTGCGGGCTCGATCCGCGGCGGGTGCGCACCAGCGCGGGCGGCCAGCTCGCGGAAGCTTTCGCCGACCGCGATGTCGCGGTCGCGCAGGGTCAGCTCGCCAACGACCTCCTGCTCGCGCGCCCCGATCTGCCCGTGGCGATCGATCTCTACGACCCGTGGCTGATCGAAAACCTCCACTACGCCTCGACCCTCGGTTACGGCCCCTACCGCAACGATCACGCGACCTGGGTTCTCCAGCTCTCGCGCGGCGATTTCTTCCTCTGCTCGTCGGCCGAGCAGCGCCTCTTCTACCTCGGGTTCCTGCTCGCGCTCGGACGGGTCAATCCCGACCGGCTCGCCGGCGATCCGGAGCTCGCGGGCCTGATCGCGGCCGTGCCGTTCGGGGTCGATGCCGCCCTGCCGCCGCGACGGGATCTGCTGCCACCGCGGCGGACCGGGGAGCGCCGCCTGCTGTTCGGCGGTCTCTACGACTGGTACGACCCGTGGACCGCGCTCGACGCCCTCGGTCGGATCGAGGATCCCGGAGCCTCGCTCTGGTTCGTGCGCAACCCGAATCCGGAGGCCACGCCGCAGCGTCTCTTCGATCAGGTCGAGAGCGAGGCTCGGCGGAGGGGCTGGTGGGGACAGCGAGTGGTCGCCCTCGACTGGGTTCCGGCGGAGCGGCGTTTCGATCTGCTCGCGGAGGTGGACGCCCTGGTCGCGACGCACCTGCCGGGCCTCGAGACCGACCTCGCGATGCGGACCCGGTTCCTCGACGCCTTCGTCGCGGGGTGTCCCGCTGTCACCTCCGCCGGTGGAGCCGTGGCGCGGCTGGTCGCCGAGCGCGATGCCGGATGGGTCGTCCCGCCGGGGGACGCCGCGGCGCTCGCGGCGGCTCTTCGCGCGGTGATCGCCGGTGGCCGCGACGTCGCACGCCGGATCGACAACGCCCGCGCCCTCGCGGCGGAATTCGCGTGGGAGAGGACTCTCGCGCCGCTGGCGCGGTTCCTGCGCGCGCCCGCCTCCGATCCGAGCAAGGACCGCTTCGGATTCCGGCCGCCGACGATCGCGCCCCCCGACTCCCTGGGCAGGAGGCTCCACCGCTGGATCGCCCGGCGACGGGCGGGAGCCTGAGCGATGCGCGACCTGCGACGCCTCTCGATCCTGATCGTCTCGTGGAACGGCCGCGAGCACCTCGAGATCTGCCTGCCGTCGCTGCTCGAGCAGCGGGGCGCGGCGACCTGCGAGGTCGAGATCCTGGTGCTCGACAACGGCTCGACCGACGACACCGTGACCTGGATCGGGCGCGAGCACCCGGAGGTCGTGCTGATCCGCAGCGAGCGCAACGTCGGTTTCGCCGGCGGAAACAACCGCCTGGCGCGCGAGGCCACGGGCGACGTGCTGCTGCTGATCAACAACGACACGCGGGCGGATCCCGATCTACTCGCGACCTATGCCGATGCCTGGCAGTCCGCCCCCGCCGACGTCGCAGCCCTCGGTGGCGTGCTCACCGACTGGAGCGGCGAGAGGCTCGACTTCGGCCGTGGCGTGATGACTTTCGACGGGCACGCCTTCGCGCTCGATCAGGGTCGCGCGCTCGCCTCCGCTCGGCTTCCCGAACCCGGGGAGGAGCTGTTGTTCGCCTGCGGCGGCAACCTGCTGATCGGTCGCCGCGCCTTCCTCGACGCCGGGGGATTCGACGAGACCTATTTCGCCTATTTCGAGGACGTCGATCTCGGCTGGCGGCTCTGGTCGGGGGGTGAACGGGTCCTGGCCTGCCCGCAAGCGCGGGCGTGCCACCGGCAGAGCGCGACCGGCGCGCGGCTCGGACACTCGCGCCGGGGCGCGATGTTCGAACGCAACGCCTTGGTCACCGTGGCGAAGAATCTCGAAGGCGAGCTGCGCGATCGCCTGATGCCCGCCGTCCTGCTGACCTACCTCTCGAGGCTTTCGGCGATGGCCGAGCCGTGGCCGCCCGTCCCCGTGCCGGGTCGACGCGCGAAATGGGCGGCGCGACTCCGGCGCTGGGCGGCGCGGCTCGCCCCGGCGTCCGCGGCCGGGGTCGATCTGCCCCATCCGCAGGCCCCGGCGCAGGTTGCCGGAATCGGCGCCTTCCTCGCAGCGCTCGACCAGACCGAGGCCGAGCGCGCGCGCCTGGCGGCGCGTCGTCGCCGCTCCGACCGCGAGATCTTCGAGCGGTTTCCCCTCTGGGTCGTGCCGACCTATCCCGGCGACGAGCGGCTGTTCGCCAGCGCGGCTTTCCAGGGGTGGCTGCCCGACGACCTCGAGCTGCGCTTCGCCGGCCTGGACGAGGTGATCGAGCTCCCCTGAACCGGGTCGCCGGCGAGGCTCGGAGCGAGTTCTTCGGCGACCGGCAATGCCTGTACGATCGACGAGCTTGAATCCGGACTACTCGGTCGTCATTCCGTCCCACAACCGTCGCGGCGTCCTGGCGGAGGTCCTGGACGCGCTCGAGCGTCAGCGCGGTGCCCCGTCCTTCGAGGTGGTGGTGGTCGACGACGGCTCGACCGACGGCGCGCGGGAGTGGCTCGCCGGGAAGCGGTCCACGCTGCCTCTGCGCGCACTGCTCGAGCCGCAGCGCGGGCCGGCGGCGGCGCGCAATCGCGGCGTCGCCGCGGCCCGTGGCGAGCGGATCGCCTTCCTCGGGGACGACACCGTGCCCGAGCCCGGTTGGCTGGCCGCGCACGCCGCAGCGCACGCGCGATGCGGCGGGGGCGACGAGATCGCGGTCCTCGGTTACACCGGCTGGCACGCTCGCATCCGTCGCACGCCCCTGCTCGACTATCTCAACGACTTCGGTCTGCAGTTCGGCTACCGGATCATTCCCGACCCCGACAACGTGCCGTTCAATTTCTTCTACACGTCGAACCTGTCGCTCGCGCGGCACCGTCTGCTCGAGGAGCCGTTCGACGAGGCATTCCCGTATCCCGCCTGGGAGGACATCGAGGCTTCGTACCGGCTCTTTCGGCGCGGCCTGCGCCTGGTCTACGAATCGGGTGCCCGCACGGCGCACGACCATCCGACCGACTTCGAACGCTTCGCCGCGCGGCAGGAGCGGGCGGGTTTCTGCGGCGTGGTCTTCGCGCTGCGCCACCCGGAGCTCTCGGAGTGGGTCGGTCTCGGCAGCTCGGGTCCGGCCCCGCTGCCGCCGGCCGGCCGGCAGAAGCTCCGCGAAGGGGTGGTCCGGGCCTTGCAGAATTGGCCGGTAAGGCTCCCGAAGCTCTGGGAGGAGACTCTCCGGTACCATTACCTGAAGGGACTCCACCGCGGCTGGCAGGAGCTGGTGACCACACAAGGAGGCGTGTCGTGAAGACCGCTCGAATGCTTGGGATCGCGACCCTGATCGCGCTCGGCCTGTTCGCCGTCACCGCTCCTGCGGAGGCGGCACCGCATCGTCCACGCACTTCCGTGCACATCACCTGGGGTCCCGGCTGGGGGTGGTGGGGACCGTCCTGGTACGGGCCGGCCTGGGGTTACCCGCGGGTCTACCCGAATCCGGCCTATGGCAACTTCGGGGCGCTCGACACCGACATCAGCCCGGAGCGCGCCGAGGTCTGGGTCGACGGCAAGCGCGTCGGCCTCGCCGACGACTTCGACGGCTACCCCAATTTCCTCTGGCTCGAGAAGGGGACCTACGACGTCGTCTTCTACCTGCCGGGCCGCCGCACGCTCGCGCGCCAGTACTCGATCTACCCGGGGCTGGTCATCGACGTGGAGGACCGGCTCGAGGAGGGCGAGGCGATTCACCCTCTCGATCTCGGTCCGAGGTCGACCGAACGCCGCGACGCGCGCATTCGAGCCGAGGAGGAGCAGCGCCTCCGGGTCGAACGCCAGCTCGAAGAGGAGCGCGAGCGCTACGGCGGTGACCGGCAGGAAGGCTGGGAGGAGCGCCCGGCGGAGAGCTTCGACGAGGGCGAGGAATCCCTCGACGCGCGCGCCGAGCCCGGCCGCCTGCGGTTGCGGGTCGAGCCGTCGGACGCGTCGATCTACCTCGACGGCAAGTTCCTGGGAACCGCCAGCGAGCTGGCGCGCCTCCGCACCGGCCTCATCGTCGATCCCGGCGCGCACCGCCTCGAGGTCGTCCGCCCCGGGCGGCAGGCCGAGGAACGGACGATCGAGATCGAATCGGGCCGCGAGCTCGAAGTCGAGGTCGAGCTCGAGGAGGAGTGATCAGGTCAGCCGGACAGCGACGCCGCGCTCTCGCGCTCGAGCTTGAGCAGCCAGCGCTTGCGCGCGGCGCCGCCGACCCAGCCGCCGAGCCCCTGCTTGGACGGCACGATCCGATGGCAGGGCACCACCAGCGGTAGCGGGTTCTTCTCGAGGATCGACATCACCTGACGGTAGGCCTCAGGGCGGCCCGCGGCCTCCGCGACTTCCTTGTAGGTGCGGGTGCGGGCGTAGGGCGTCCGCGCCGTCTCCCGGAGCACCCGGCGCGCGAAGCCGTCCAGACCGGAGTGGCCGAGGTCGTAGTCCAGATCCGGAGCGCGCCGAGCGCCGGCAAGGTACTCCGAAAGGCGACCGAAGACCTCGTCGAGGAAATCCGAGTCCTCGTAGTCGGAGAGCGGAAAGAACTCCTTGCGCGCGCGGGCATCCGGCGCGACGACGAGGCGAGCGACCGCGGTGTGGACGAACTCCACGCCGAGCGCCCCGATTCGGGACGGGACGAGGACCCGGACCGGCTCGACGGCCGGTGCCTCCGGGGGGTCCCCGGGGACCGCGATTTCGCCGGACATCGGCTGGGTAGGTTAAACGAAGGGGGGGCGGGGGACAAGCCGGAGCCCGAGGCTCACGAGGACCCGCCGTAGAGGGCCCGGTAGGCCGCCTGGCTCTCCAGCACCCGGATGACGTAGGCGCGGGTCTCCCGGTAGCCGATCTTGGCCAGGTACTCCTCGGGCTCGGCAGTCAGACAGTAGCGGCGCCAGAGGGCGGCCTGATCCTCCCCGGCGTTGTAGGCCGCCACCCCGATCGGGGTCGAACGGGGGAACCGGCGCGCCAGCTCGCCCAGATAGGCCGCTCCGAGCGGGATCGCGATTCCGGGATCGTGCAGGCTCTCGGGCTCGAGGGCCTGGGCGAGACCGGCGCGCCGGGCCAGGCGGCGGGCGGTCGGCAGGGTGAACTGCGCGAGACCGCGGGCGGCCGCCGGCGAGACGGCTTCGGGATCGAAGCGACTCTCCTCCCGGAGCACCGCGGCGAGCAGCGCGGGGTCGATCCGGAAGGCGGTCGCCTGGACCCGGATCGCGCCGCTCCAGGGGAAGGGGTAGAGCAGGCGGAGCAGGTCGGAGGAGACCCAGTCGAACGGTAGCCCTCGGGGCCGCCGCTCGAACAGCGCCTCGGCGAGGGCCAGGCCGCGCCGGGTGCCGCGCTCGGTCGACTGGAGCGCGGCCACCCCGGTGAACGCGAGCCGCAGGTCCGAGGTCGGGAAGTTGCGTCCGACGGCACCGGCCCCCTCGGAGAACAGACCGAGCGCGAGCAGGAGCTCCTCGGGACGCTCCGGTTCGCGGCCCCAGATCGGCCATTCCGGGACCGGCACGGGCGTCCAGCCCACCCAGACGGCGGTGGCCCGATCGCGACGGAGGCGCTCGAGGGCGCGCCGGCGAGCGTCCACCCCCTCCGGGGCGGAGTCGCCGAGGAGAGTCCAGGCGGCGTGGAGGCTGCGCGGGTCGTCGGATGCGGCGAGCGCGAGTCCGCGCTGGCGCGCCACGGCGGCGAGCGGCGGCGAGCCCAGCCGACGCCGAGCCGCCGAAGCCAGGGGGTGGAAGGGGCGTTTCCCGAGCAGATCCAGGTAGCGATCCACCGCCTCGTCGTTTCGCGAGCGTGCCTCGGCCAGGCGGCCCCGCCAGTAAGTGACCTCCTCGGACATCGCGTCGCGGCCGCGGGCCGCGAGGACGAGCGATGCCTCGACCTTCTCGACTCGGCCGCGCAGCAGATCGTGGACCGCGACGAACAGGGCCGCGCGGGCGGCGGCGCCCTCGAGCCCCGGCTCCGCGAACAGGCGGGTCAGGCGGGCCCGTGCCGCGGACTCCTCGCCGAGCAGGATCTCGAGTCGGAAGGCCCCGAGCTGTGCCGAGGCCGCCCACTCGCCGCGAGGGTCGATCTCCGCGGAGCGCCGGAACTGGACCAGAGCCTCGGCCTGCCGCCCGACGAGCTCGAGCGAGCGGCCGAGCTGGCAGTGCGCGTCGGCGCGGGCCGCCGGCGTGCTGGCGCGCCTGGAGAGATCGGCGAAGGCGGCGGCGGCCTCGTCGTAGCGTCCGAGCCAGTAGAGCGAGCGCGCGATCGCGTAAGCGACCTCGCGAGCGCTGCCGTCGAGTCGCGTGCCCTCGCCGGGTCGGACGGCGCCGAGGTAGCGCAGCGCCCCTTCGAACTCCCGATGGTGAAATGCCGCGAGCCCGATCCTGCGGGCGACCTCCGGCTCCATCGCTGCCGCCGTCTCACCGAGCCGGGCGGCGGCCTCCCAGGCCAGCGCGTCTCGATCTTCTTCGTCGAGCAGGTCGTCGAGCAGCCGCGTGGCGGCGTCGCTCCTTCCTTCGCGCAACCAGCAGTCAGCCTGGACGAGGTCGCGAAGCCGTCGGTCCTCGGCGCCGGGGAGCCGCTCGCGACGGACCCCGCCGAGCAGGCGGCAGTCGCCGCCGGCCTCGAGAGTCCGGTGCAGCAGATCGAGACCGGGACGGACGACGGACGGCGGCGCACCTTCGGCGAAGAGCGTCGCCACCAGGCCGGCGGCGACTTCCGGATGCCCCATCCGTTCCTGCAGCTCGGAGAGTCGGAGCCGGGCCCACGGCCCGAGCCCGCGCGGATTCGACAGCGCCAGCGCGTAGGCCTCGGCCGCTTCCCGGGATCGCCCGAGCCGTTCGAGCAGGTCGGCGCGCAGCAGATCCAGGCCGAGGCGCGGAGCGGCCCCCGGGTCGGTTCGGATCGCCTCGTCCGTTCTCACCAGCGCCGCCGCGACGCGCCGCGACAGCGTGAGCTCGAGAATCGAGGGGCGTGGATCCGGAGGCGGCGCCGGGGTGAACGCGAGGGCGACGAGCGCCGGAGCGATGATCATCCGGGCGGCCAGGAGAAACGCCGGCCGCCGAGCACGTGCAGGTGGAGGTGCGCCACCGACTGGCCGGCGTCCTCGCCACTGTTGGAGACCAGCCGCCACGAGGCGAGGTTCTCGGAGCGGGCGATCTCGGCGGCCACGCCGAGCAGCCGACCGAGCAAGGCCTGATCTCCGGCGACGCTCTCGGCCAAAGACCCGACGTGCCGGCGCGGGATCACCAGCACGTGGGTCGGCGCCTGTGGCGAAATGTCGTGAAAGGCGACCACGTCGGCGTCCTGGTGCACGATCCGCGCCGGAATCTCGCCCGCGGCGATGCGGCAGAACAGGCAGTCGGTCATCGTCGGCCCTCCCGGATCAGTCGGCGGTGCGCACGCGGTCGACCCGCGCGCCGAGCGCGCCGAGCCGGGTCTCCATCGATTCGTAGCCGCGGTCGAGGTGGTAGATGCGGTCGACGATCGTCTCGCCCTCGGCCGCGAGGCCGGCGAGCACCAGACAGGCCGAGGCTCGCAGGTCGGTGGCCATCACCCGGGCTCCCGAGAGGCGGGAGGGACCGTGGACGCGTGCGGCGCGCCCCTCGAGGCGGATGTCGGCGCCCATGCGCGCCAGCTCGGCGACGTGCTGCATCCGGTTCTCGAAGACGGTCTCGACCACGGTCGACGCCCCCTCCGCCTGGGTCATCAGCGCCAGGTACTGGGCCTGCAAGTCGGTCGGAAAACCGGGGTGTGGCGCGGTCACCACGTCACGCGCGCGCAGGACTCCGCGGCGGGCGACGCGGACCCGGTCGGGCGCGGTCTCGACCTCGGCGCCGCACGAGGCAAGCACCTCGAGCAACGGTCCGAGGTCCTCCGCGCGGGTGCCGGTCAGCAGGACGTCGCCGCCGGTCAGGGCGGCGCCGATCAGATAGGTGCCACCCTCGATGCGGTCCGGGATGACGCGGTGTCGCGCGCCGCCGAGCGCGTCGACTCCCTCGATGGTGATCGTCTCGGTTCCGGCGCCTTCGATCCGGGCGCCCATGGCGACGAGCAGGCGGGCGAGGTCCACGACCTCCGGCTCGCGTGCGCAGTTGTCGAGCACGGTCGTGCCACGCGCCAGGGTCGCGGCCATCAGTACGTTCTCGGTGCCGGTGACGGTCGGGACCGAGAAGCGGAAGCGGGCCCCCGTGAGGCGCTCGGCCCGGGTCTCGACGTAGCCGTGCTCGAGTCGCACTTCTGCGCCCAGCGCCTCGAGTCCGGCGAGGTGCTGGTCGATCGGCCGCACGCCGATGGCGCAGCCGCCGGGAAGCGACACCCGCGCATGGCCGCGGCGGGCGGTGAGCGGTCCGAGCACCAGCACGCTCGCGCGCATGGTCTTGACCAGATCGTAGGGCGCGTCGTCCGGGCTCGCGGGGCCGCCGGGCTCGAGGCGCAGGGTGTCGCCGCGCCAGGCGCTGGCGACGCCGAGGTGGGCGAGCAGCCGGCGCAGGGTCTCGATGTCGCGCACCCGCGGCGGGCCCTCGAGGTCGATCGGGGCGTCGACCAGCAGCGACGCGGCGAGCGCCGGCAGCGCGGCGTTCTTGGCGCCGCCCGCGCGCACGCTGCCTTCGAGCCGGCCCGGCCCGGTGATCCGGAAGCTATCCATCGCCGCGCCGCAACAGCACGTCGCGCTCGATGCCGGCGAGGTCGCGGCGCAGCTCGATGCGGTCGAAATGTCCGAAAGCGCCCGCGAGCTCCGAGATCGCGTCCCCCTGTCCGAAGCCGAACTCGAAGGCGAGCCAGGCCCCGGATCGGAGCGTGCCGGCGGCAGCCAGCAGCGAGCGGATCGCCTCGAGGCCCTCCGGGCCGGCGGTCAGAGCGACCCGTGGCTCGAAGTCGCGGACGTCGCGAGACAGGAAGGGGACGATCTTCTCCTCGACGTACGGCGGGTTGCCCAGTACGAGGTCGAAGCTCGAGAGGTCGAGCCCCTCGACCAGATCCGCGGCCACCAGATGAACGCGCGATTCGAGTTGGTGCCGCCGGGCATTGGCCCGTGCGACCGCCAGCGCGGAGAGCGAGACGTCCGTTGCCACGACCTGCCAGTGGTCGCGCTCGGCCGCCACCGAGATCGCGATGCAGCCCGATCCGGTGCCGATGTCGAGAACGCGCGCCCGGTCGGGCAGGCCCAGCGAGAGCGCGATCTCGACCAGGTGCTCGGTTTCGGGGCGAGGTATCAGGACCCGACGATCGACCGCGAAACTGCGCCCGAAGAACTCCTTCTCGCCGAGCAGGTAGGCGATCGGCTCGCCCGTAGTCCGCCGCTCGATGAGGTCCCGGAAGCGGGCTTCGTTGCCGCTGGCCACGGTTTCGCGATCCAGCGTCAGCAGCGAGGCCTCCCGGGCGCCGAGGACGGTGCCGAGCAGGAGGGTCGACTCGCGCCCCGCCGGTTCGATCCCGGCGGTGCGAAGGCGCTCCCGCCCGATCTGAAGCAGTTCGGCGACGCTCGGCACGGGGCGATCCTAGCCGGAGGCGAGTCTGGAACGAAACTTTGTGAAAAAAGGCACAAGACCGACGAATCGACACTAACTTTGGTTAGATCTTGACGAATCGTCGGTATTCTACGAGAATTCCGGCCATGTTGGACGATCGGGACCTGCACATTCTGACGCTCCTGCAAAGCGATGCCCGGATCTCGAACGCCGAGATCGGTCGGGCCGTGGGCCTGGCACCCTCGGCGGTTCTCGAGCGCATCCGGAAGCTCGAGCGCCGCGGCGTCGTCCGCGGCTACTCGGCCCGGCTCGATCCCGCGGCGCTCGGCTGCGGGCTGCTCGCGTTCGTCTTCGTTCAGGCCGACGAGCGGCCGGGCCAGACCGATCTCGGCGAGGAGCTGGCGGCGCTGCCCGAGGCGCTCGAGGTGCATCACATCGCCGGCGAGGACTGCTACCTGGTCAAGCTCCGGTGCCCGTCGACCGATGCGCTCGGGCGGCTGCTCAAGGAGCGCATCACGATGCTGCCGCAGGTGCGCCGCACGCGCACGACGGTCGTCCTCGGTACGGTCCGCGAAGGATGGGATCTCGCGATCCCGGCCGCGGCCGAGGGAGGGAGCCATGACCCGGATTGAACGGAAACTCGGCCTCGGGGCCGGTGTCGTCGCGGCGTTGCTGGTGGTCTACGTCGTGTGGGGCTCGACCTATCTCGCGATCCGTTTCGCGATCGAGACCCTGCCGCCGTTCACGATGGCCGGTCTGCGCTTCCTGATTTCGGGCGCGATCCTCTACGTCTGGGCGCGCGCGAGCGGCGCCGCGCCACCGCGGCGCGAGCACCTGGCGCCTTCGGCGGGCATCGGCGCGCTGCTCCTGCTGGGGGGCAACGGCGCCGTCGTCTGGGCCGAGCACCACGTGCCCTCGGGCGTCGCCGCGCTGCTGGTCGCCGTCGAGCCGGTCTGGATCGCGCTGCTCGCGCCCGCGATGCTCGGCCATCGCCGCGCAGGTTGGAAGGCAGTGATCGGACTCGCGGCGGGCATCGTCGGAGTCGGCGTGCTGGTAGTCGATCCGCGCGGGCTCGACCCCTCGACCATCGACCTGGCTGGAGCTGCCGCGATCATCGCGGGATCGCTCTCCTGGGCTCTCGGTTCGCTGTGGACGGTCAAGGCGCGCCTGCCGGAGTCGCGCGCGATGGCGACGGCGCTGCAGATGTTCCTGGGTGGCGGCCTGCTGCTGGTCGCCGGCGCCGCGGCCGGCGAGTGGCGGAGCTTCGCCACCTTCGCGCCGTCGGCGCGCTCGATCCTCGCGTTCTTCTACCTCGTGGTCTTCGGCTCGATCCTGGCGTTTTCCGCCTACGCCTACCTGCTGCGCGCCGCGCGACCCGCGGTGGCGGCGACCTACGCCTTCGTCAATCCGGTGGTCGCCGTCGTGCTCGGCTGGCTGCTCGCCGGCGAGCCCCTGACCTGGAGAGTCGCCGTCGCCTCCGCGATGATCCTCGGCGCGGTGGCGATGCTGATCGCCGACGGCGACCGGGCGCCGGGCGGAGCCGGGATCGCCGAGGCGGACCGCCGGCCGCCAGCGCCCGATCGCGAGACGGCGGGCACGGCGTTGCCCGTCGAGGCCGAGCGGCTCGCCAGTTGAGCGCCGGCGCTCAGCCGGCGGCCGAGCGTGCCTGCTCTTCGAGGGCGCGGGCGCGCTCGTGCTCGGCGAGCGGCTCGATCAGCGGATCGAGATCGCCGCCGAGCACGGCCGGCAGCTGGTGGACGGTCAGACCGATGCGGTGATCGGTGACGCGGTTCTGCGGGAAGTTGTAGGTACGGATCTTCTCGGAGCGGTCGCCGCTGCCGACCATGCGCCGACGCTCGGCGGCCTGCTTCTCCTCGGCCTTCTGGCGCTCGAGCTCGAGCAGGCGGCTGCGCAGGACCCGCATCGCCTTCTCGCGATTCTTGATCTGGCTGCGCTCGTCCTGGCAGGAGACGACCAGGCCGGTCGGCAGGTGCGTGATGCGCACCGCCGAGTAGGTCGTGTTGACGCCCTGACCGCCCGGCCCCGATGCACAGAAGCGGTCGACCCGGAGGTCCTTCTCCGCGATCTGGATCTCGACGTCTTCGGCCTCCGGCAGCACGGCGACGGTCGCGGCCGAGGTGTGGATGCGCCCCGAGCCCTCGGTCACCGGCACCCGTTGCACGCGGTGGGTGCCGGCCTCGAACTTCAGACGGCTCCAGGCGCCGCGCCCTTCGACGATCGCCGAGACCTCCTTGACGCCTCCGGCCTCGGACTCCGACAGGTCGAGGATCTCGACGCGCCAGCCGCGCTTCTCGGCGTATCGTGAGTACATCCGGAACAGCTCGGCCGCGAACAGCGAGGCCTCGTCGCCGCCGGTGCCCGCGCGCACCTCGAGCACGACGTTGCGCTCGTCGTCGGGGTCCCTGGGAACCAGGGCGAGGCGCAGGTCGCCGTCGAGAGTGGCCAGCTCGGTCTCGCACGCCGCCGCCTCTTCGGCGGCCAGCGCGGCGAGCTCGTCGCCGGGCGGCGTCGTGGCCAGCAGCTCCCGCGCCTGGGCGAGTCGCTCCTGCGCCTGTCGGTATCGCCCCCAGAGCTCGACCACCGGATCGAGCTCGGCCACCGCCTTGCTGGTCTCGCGGAACTTGCGCGGGTCGGCCAGCACCTCGGGCAGGGCCAGGCGAGCGGTGAGCTCGGCGTGGGTCGCCGCGAAGCTCTCGAGTCGGCGAGTCAGGTCCATCGGAGGTCCCCGGGAAAGCCGGAAGCCCCGGGGCCCGGCCGTGACGACGGCGGGACCTCCGGGGCTCCGGAAAAGCAGCGGCGGGCGCTAGGCGCTCTTCGAATACCGCTTCTTGAAGCGCTCGACCCGGCCGGCGGTGTCGATGAACTTCTGCCGTCCGGTGAAGAACGGGTGGCAGGCATTGCAGATCTCGAGGCGCAGCTCCTTCTTCGTCGAGTGCGTCTCGAAGGTGTTGCCGCAAGCGCAGACCGCGGTCACCAGGTGGAGCTCGGGGTGGATGCCGTTCTTCATCGTCGTCCTTTCGATGCGGCCGGCCGGGCGAGTACCGGCGCCGCCGACCGCGAAGGATAGCGCAGTCCGGGACGTCGGGCCAGCGCCGGCCCGTAACTTGTTCGGAGGGCTGGACTTAGGGGGTCAGGCTCTCGGCCGTGATCGACAGCCGCTTCATCATCTCGTGCAGCGTCGTCGGCTTGACCTGGAGGATCTCCGCCGCCTTCTTCTGGACGCCGCCGGCCGACTGCAGCGCCCGGACGATCAGCGCCCGCTCGTAGGAGGAGACCGCCTCCCAGAACGAGACGCCGCTGTCCGGGAGGGGGTGCCCGACGCCGAGCGCGGGCCCGGAGCCGTTCCCGGTACGCACGGCCGGCGGCAACAGGTCGAGATCCAACTGCTCGGCGGTCGACAGGACGACCGCCCGCTCGATGGCGTTCTCGAGCTCGCGGACGTTGCCCGGCCAGCGGTAGTCCATCAGCCGCTCCATCGCCGCCGGTGTGATCTCCCGGATCGACTTGCCGTTCTCCTCGGCGTAGGTGCGCAGGAAGTGCTTGGCGAGCGGCGGGATGTCCTCCGTCCTCTTGCGCAACGGCGGCAGGTGGATGGTGATCACGTTGAGACGGTAGTAGAGGTCCTCGCGGAAGGCGCCCTGCTGGACCAGGTTCTCCAGGTGGGCGTTGGTCGCGGCGATGATCCGCACGTCGACCCGGATGACGTCGACGCCGCCCAACCGCATGAACTCCTTCTCCTGGATGACGCGCAGGAGCTTCGCCTGGGTCTCGACCGGGATGTTGCCGATCTCGTCGAAGAAGATCGAGCCGGCGTCGGCGACCTCGAACAGCCCCTTCTTGGCGGCGATCGCGCCGGTGAAGGCGCCCTTGACGTGGCCGAAGAGGGTCGACTCGAGCAGGTCCGGCGGCATCGAGCCCGAGTTGACGGTCACGAACGGCCCGGTCGACCGCCGGCTGTGCTGATGGATCGCCTTGGCGACCAGCTCCTTGCCGGTACCGCTCTCGCCGAGGATCAGGATGTTGCTCTTCGACGGCGCCGCCAGCCGGATCAGCTCGAAGACCTGCTGCATCGCCTGGCTCTTGCCGATGATGTTGTCGAGGCCGAACTTACGGCCGAGCTGCTCGCGCAGCTGGCGATTCTCGCGGGCGAGCCGGCGCTGCTCGAGCGCCTTCTTGACGGTGAGCAGGACCTCTTCGTTCTTGAATGGCTTCGGGATGTAGTGGAAGGCGCCCTCGCGCATCGCCTCGATGGCGCCTTCGATCGAGGAGTACGCGGTGATCACGATCACGACCTGATCGGGGTCGCGCTGCCGGATCTGGCGCAGGACCTCGATGCCCGAGAGGCCCGGGAGCATCACGTCGAGCAGCACGAGATCGATCGGATCGCGATCGAGCGCGAGCAGCGCCTCCTCGCCGCTCTTGGCGAAGATCGGCCGGAATCCCTCCTTGCGCAGCAGCAGTCCGAGGACGTCCTGGAGGATCTCCTCGTCGTCGACGACCAGGATGTTCACGCCGGAGTCTCCGGCGCGAGCGGCAGGCGTACGGTGAAGCGGCAGCCGGCGGCGAGGTTCTCGACCTCGATCGAGCCACCGTGCTGCTCGACGATGCCGCGGCTGATCGAGAGGCCGAGTCCGGTGCCGCCGTTGCCCTGCTTGGTGGTGAAGAAGGGCTCGAAGACCGATTGCAGCTTGTCGGGCGGGATTCCGGGTCCGTCGTCCTCGACTTCGACCACTGCCCGTCCCGCACCGACGGTGGCCGTCAGCCGGATCCGGCCGCCGCCGCGCGGCGCCACGGCGTCGATCGCGTTCATCACCAGGTTGGTGAACACCTGCTGGAGCTCGCCGGGGCTGCCTTCGACGGTCAGCGGCTGCTCCAGCGTCGAGAGCTCGAGGCGGACCGCGCGGGCGGACAGGCGCTCGCGCAGCAGCTCGACGGTCTCGCCGAGCAGCGCGCCGAGCTCGAGCCGAACTCGCTCCCGGCCCGGCCGGCGCGCGAAGTCCAGCAGGTTCGAGACGATCCGCGAAGCGCGGAAGGTCTGCTTCTCGACCTTCTCGAGCAGCGCCCGCCGGGGGTCGTCCGGCGCGGTTTCGGCGAGCAGGATCTGGGCATAGCTCGAGATGCCGGTCAGCGGCGTGTTGACTTCGTGCGCGACGCCGGCGGCGAGCACTCCGAGCGCCGCCAGGCGGTCCTTCTCCTTGAGCGCGTTCTCCATCGCGACGCGCTCGGTGACGTCCTGGACGGCGAGCACTGCCTGGCCGCCGCGCTCCTCGCTCTCGAGCTCGGCGACGCTCGCCTCGAGGATGCGCTCGCGACCCAGCGCGTCGCGGGCCGAGACTTGCCGGGCGCCCGCGCCGGGCGCCGGCAGCTCGGGCAGCTGCAGCACCTCGCCCAGCGGCGAACCGAGCAGATCGGCGCGGGACTTGCCGGCGAGTGCGGCGAAAGCGAGGTTGGCCGAGACGATCCGGTGCTCGGCGTCCAGCAGCGCGATACCGGCCGGCGTCGATTCCAGGATCCCCTGATTGTGCTGCTGGAGCGCCACGACTCGCTCGAGCTGGCCCTGGAGCTGGTCGAGCAGCTGGGCGTTCTCGATGGCGAGCGCGGCCTGGTCGAGCAGGGCGCGGACGATCTCGACGTCGTCGCTGTTGAGCGGCAGTGCCTCCCGGCGCAGGCCGGTGACGACCAGGCCGATACGTGCGTTGCGCACCCGCAGCGGGAAGACGTAGCGGTAGCCGGCGGTCCACAGCCGCTGCTCGATGCTCGCCGGCTCGCCCGGCAGCTCGACCGCCGAGAGCGTTTCGAAGTCCCCTTCCCAGATCCGCGGTGGCAGCGCCGTGCCGGCGATCGCCGACGGCAGGCCCGGTTCGGGCCGCACCGGCAGCAGGCTCGAGCCCTGCGCGAGGACGAGATTGGCGCGCTCGAGGTCGAGGCCGTGCTCGAGCTCGGAGAGCAGCGCCGCGCAGAGCCGGTCGAGGTCGCGCTCCTGGAGCAGCTCGCGACCGAGCCAGGCGAGGCCGCGGCGACGCCCGAAGGCGCTGCCGTAGGCGAGCCGCTCGAGCGCGCCGTGGATGCCGCGCCGGGCGGGGATCGCGAGGCCTGCGATCACCAGCCCGCCGAAGAACGTCAGCAGGTCGCGCGCGAACTCCATGCCGTCGGGCACGGTGCGTCCGAGCGCGAGGTCGAGCAGCGAGAAGGTGCCGACGCCGAACAGCAGGGTGAGCACGTAGGAGGTTCCGCTGCGGACGATGACGCCGAGGTCCCAGAGCCGGAAGCGCAGGATCGCCCAGCCGAAGGCGAGCGGCACCGCGGCGAGCGGCGTCACGGCGAGAGCGGCGACGGCCTCGGGCAGTCCGATGCCGGCGATCTGGGGCAGACCGTAGAGCGCGAAGAACGGCGTGTAGCCGGCCGCCATGCCGACCAGCAGCCAGAGCAGCTGCCGGCGCTGCTCCCAGTCGGCGATGCGGGTCAGCCGGAGCGCGAGCACCGCGATCGACGCCGCGGCGAAGATCGCCAGGTGACCGAGCTCGAGTCGGTCGAGCAGCGCCAGCAGCGACACGGACGGCGATCCGGCGAGCCAGCGACCGTCCGCCAACGCCAGATCGAGCTGCAGCAGCGCCAGGAACGTGGCCGGCAGATAGAGGAAAGCGAGTCGGTAGCGCCGCGTCGCCAAGGCGGCGGAACGTGGGATGGACAGGAACAGGTGGAGCGTCAAGGGTGCCAGGAAGAGGCGGGCGAGCTGGTCGGCGACGAAGATCCAGGCGCCGGTACGGTCGATCGGGAAGACCGGCGAGAAGGCGTAGAGCACCGCGGACGCCAGGCACCAGAGGTAGAAGACGACGCCGTCCGGCGCTCGCCAGAGGGTGAACAGGCCGATCGCCAGGTATCCGAAGGCGAGCGCGGCGAGGACCAGCCAGGGCAGATCGAGGTCCAGCGCCGGCCGCCGGTAGTTGACCGACTCGAGGCGATCGCCGCGCAGCACGACCAGCTGGGACTCCGGATCACGGGTCAGCTGCTCGCGCAGCGAGCCGGCGAGCGCGGCCTCCGAACCGTTGACCAGCAGGATCCGGTCGCCCGGTTCGAGATCGGCGGGTGCGGGAGCGGCGACGCTGCGGACCCGCCAGTGGTCGGCGGCAGCGACGACGTCGAAGCCCAGCGGCTGGAACGACTCGACCTTGCGCCGGAACGCCTCGGCCCCGAGCACGCCGAGGGCTCCGGTGAGAACGAGCAGCAGAGCGACGGCGACACGCCGCGCGGGTCGATCGGAATGAGTCGTCAACAGAGGCTCCCGGCCATCCGGGAGCAAAGCAGGAAACGTGCCGCATCCGGTGCGCCGGAGCGGCCGCTAAATGCCTGTTTCATCGGCGACTTCCGAACGGGAATCCGGGAAACCGGACGGGATCCGCGAAACTGGATCCAAGCGCTCACGAGCTCAGGACCGGGCCGACTCCGGGCGTCGGAATCGCGGAAGTCCGCGGGAACCGGACCGGACCGACGCGAACGCGCCTGTCGGAAGGTGGACCGAAGCGGAGCGGGGAGAGCTGCGAAGGGCTCAGAAGCGGACGGCGACGCCGGTCGTCACCCGGTGGCGCAGCTCGTCTTCGTCGACGGGGAGCGTCTGGAAGAGGGTCCCGCCGCGCAGCAGCTCGACCCCGAGCCGTACCGCCCAGTCGGACGACAGGTCGAGGAAGCTCGAGAGGTCCTGCGAAACCGTCAGCTCGACGCGCTGCAGCTCGGCCGAGGGTGGTACCGGCGATCCGCGCCGGCCCGGGATCGGGATCCAGCGCAGGTCCTGCTTCACTCGGTGAAAGGCGACGAAGACGCCCGTCGAGGTCGGCCGGATCGAGGCGTCGATCTCGGTCGACAGATACGACACCTCGTTGGTGTAGCTGCGGCGGTTGGCGGCGACGAAAGCCCCGCCGCCACCCTCGGCGTAGGTCGAGGTCCAGCGCGCGTTGACGTGGTCGCCGATCGCCCGACCGAACGCGACGTGCATCTCGGGGAGGCGGTCGCCGGGCACCAGGAAGAGACCTTCGCCCGAAGCCAGGAAGTCGTCGCGGAGGAAGAGACGCAAGGTGCGATCGAACTCGCGCCACGAGCCGCCGAGCCGGAAGGTCTCGGCGCCGTCGGCGCTGTGCGCCAGCTGGATCTCGTAGCAGGAGGCTTCGGCGTCGGCGCAACCGAGCGCGGAGGCGAGCGTCGCCGGCCGGAACTCGCCGAGCAACGGATCCTCCTCGGTCAGCGCCACCCGCCGCGCCGCCCCGACCGAGGCCTGCCACTCCGGCCGGAACCGCACCACGAGCCCGCCCTGGGGCGCCAGCGACACCGTGCCGTCGTGCGCGGTCGCGAAGACCCCGTACTGGACCACGAAGGTCGAGTCGATCTGCCAGTCGGTGGCGGCCCAGGCGTCGAGCGAACGCAGCATCACCCCTTCGGATCGCGCCCCGGGGCGCCGCACGTAGTCGCGCAGGCTCTCGCGGTAGCGCAGCCCCGTGCGCAGATCGGTCGAGTCGGAGACCTGCCGGTGGTAGCTGCCCTCGAGGCGCAACGCCTTCGAGGTCAGCGGCAGATTGGCCGGCCGCACCTGCCGGCCGCCGTTCAGGCCGCTCTCGTCGACGTACTGGGCGAGCAGGACGGTCGAGCCGTGCTCGCCCAGGTCGCGGTGATAGCTCAGCGTCAGGTTCTGGAAGTCGATCGGATTCTCGCCGCCGTTGGCGATCGTCACCAGCGACTCGCTGGCGGTGGCCAGGTCGAAGCGTCCGGCGACCGGCGAATCCAGGCGCAGGTGCAGGGAGGCGGACTCGCCCTCGATCGTCGGCGCGACCGCCGAGGAGGAATCGCTGGCGAGCGAGCGGTAGCCCCCGTCGAGCGAGACGCGGGTGCTGCCGAGCCGCCCCTCGAGCCCGAGCTGCCCCGCCACCATCTGGCCGCGGGCGGCGATCGGCAGGTCGGCGACGGTGCTGCTGGCGGCGACCTCGGCGAGGAACGCGGGCCGGCTGGCGGTCGAGTCCGTTTCCGGCGCGAGCGCGATCAGCGTGTCCGCGATCGGCAGATCGAGCTCGCGCAGGACGTCGGACGGGACCTCGGAGCGCAGCTCCCAGAAGCTCGCCGGCTCCGCGCTCTTCGCCTCCGCCGCCAGATCGACCTGGACGTACTGGCTCTCCTCGGCGGCGCGGCGGGTGAGCACGACGACCGCCGGAGCGAAGCCGCTCTTGTGGGCGATCAGCTTGTAGAGCCCGGCCGGCAGGTCGGAGAAGTGGAAGCGTCCCGACGGATCGGTGAGGACCTTCTGAAGGGTCCGCTCGACGACCTGGTAGACGTAGACGGTGGCCTCGTCGACCGGATCGGCGGCGGCGAGAACTCGACCTCCGACGCCGGCGTCCGGAGCGGCCAGGAGCGCACCCGGAACGAGCCCCCAGCCGACGCTCGCGGCGAGCGTCCACGCCCGGAGGCGATGGCGGCTCTGCAGGGTGGGACCACCCATCGAGCCAGGAGTCTAGGCCCGGGTTCAAGGGCTGTCAAGGCGATCCGGCGGGGCGGTCCGGAGGGGTCCAGGCGGCCACCAGGACCTCGATCCGGCGGGCTCCGGCGGTCCGGAGGGCGGTCGCCGCCGCACGCGCGGTCGAGCCGGTCGTGAAGATGTCGTCGATCAGCAGCAGCGAGGCGCCCTCGACCGCCGCCGGGTCGGCGACCCGGAAGCTCGAAGCCGGGAGGCCCCGGCGCTCGCCGCGGTCGAGCCCCGATTGCCGCCGCCGCCAGCCGCGCCGCGCGAGCGGCTGCGCGAAGGGGATGCCGAGCTCCCGTGCCAGGGGGCGGGCGATGCGTTCGGCCTGGTTGTAGCCGCGGGCCAGTCGGCGCGGCCAAGGCATCGGTACCGGCAGGACGAGATCGACCTGGCTCTGCCGCTGCACCGCCGGTCGCTGCGTCGCGACGCGGGCGAGCGCCTCGCCGAGGTAGTCGAGGCCACCGAACTTGAAGGCTCGCAATACCGCGTCGAGCGGCGGCCGGTAACACCAGAGCGCGGCGGCGCGATCGAACGGCGGCGGCTCGCGCCGGCAGCCGAGGCAGATCGGTTCGCCGACCCGCTCGGCCGGTAGCGGGCGCAGACAGCCGCGACAGGCGCGCGCCGGATCGACGGGCTCGAGCCGTCCGCGGCAGCGGAAACAGAGTCCGAGCGGCGCCGGCTCCGCGGCCAGGGGGCGCGAGCAGCCGAAGCAGAAGCGCGGCAGCACGGCCTCGAGCGCGAGGGCGGCGAGGCGCGCGATCCAGCGCGCGCCGGAGGTCGCATCGAGGGACATGCCAGGAGAAGACGTCGAGAGCCGGTGCTAGACTCGCGCGCCGTCGCGTCGTCCCCGACGCCAAGCTCCCGCGGAGGCTGCCTTGACCCCGAAGAGACTCGTAGCCGTCGCTCTGTTGGTCGCCGCCGCCGTGGTCCCGGATCGGCTCGTCGCGCAGGACGACTACACCTTCACGGCGGGGCTGCTCGGCGGCTTCGGCGGCTCGTTCGACGACTCGAGCGACTCGGATCTCGACCACCGGGCGGTCGAGGCGGCGATCGGGATGGTGACCAACGACCGCACGTTGACGGTCGTGCGTTTCGGGCAGCTCGAATTCGACTCGGACCTGAGCGTCGAAGGGCTGTTCGACGCCGAGCTGACGTTCCTCACCATCGCCGGCGAGTACCGTTTCCGCCAGCCGAGCTACGACTACGGCGTCTATCTCGGCCTCGGCGGCTACGAGCTGGCGGGCGAAGACCTCTTCGACGGCGAGGTCGACGATCGCGGCCTCGGCCTGGCGCTCGGCTTCACCGGCGACTTCGACCTGACGCGGCGGCTCTCCGTGATCGTCGAGATCTCGGCCCACTACGCCTTCCTCGACCGCGCCGACCTCTACGGCATGGCGCTCGGCGGACTCGCCGTCCACTTCTGAACGCGCGCGCGGACGGCCGGATCCGACCAGTCCGCGGCGCCGATGAAGGAATCGACCACCTCGCCTCCCACCACGAGGTGGGACTCCGGGAGCTTGTCGGTCCCGAAGCGGTGGGCGACGTCCCAGTCCGGATCGAACAGCAGCGGGAAGTCGGCGCCACCGACGAACTTGCGCGCCGCCTCCGGATCGTCGTCGACCGCGACCAGCACCAGTCCGAAGCGATCGCTGCGCGCCTCGCGCGCCCAGGCGACGAGCGACGGGATCTCGGTGAGGCACGGCGGGCACCAAGTCGCCCAGAAGTGGACGAGGGTCACCGGCTTGAGCTCGCGGGCGAGCGGCTGCGGGCGTCCCGCGGCGTCGATCAGGAAGCCGCCCGGGCGTCGCACCGGAGCCGCTTCGCTGCGCGGCCAGAACAGCGCGGCGAGCGCGGCGACGACCGCCAGGGCGACGACGAAACGGGCGGGGCCCGCGATGCCGGGCGGGCTGGGGGGAGCGGGGGGGACGGTTTCGATGGGCGGTTCCACGATCGGGTATTCTTGACCAGGAAGCGACCTCCCGTCCTCTTGGATCCCTCCCCCCGCACCTCCGACCGCCGCCGCCGGGCTTTCCTGGTCGGCGTCGCGCTGCCCGGCCAGCCGGCCTGGGAGGTCGACGACCACCTCGACGAGCTCGAAGCGCTGGCCGACACCGCCGGCGCCGAGGTCGTCGGCCGCGCCGTCCAGTCGCGCAAGGCGCCCGACCCGAAGCTGTTCATCGGCGGCGGCAAGGCCGAGAGCGTGGCCGCGGACGCCGCCGCGGCCGGCGCCGACCTGGTGATCTTCGACGACGACCTGACCGGCAGCCAGGCCAAGAACCTCGCGGACGTCCTCAAGCTCGAAGTGCTCGACCGCAGCGGCCTGATCCTGCGCATCTTCGAGCAGCGTGCGCGCAGCCGCGAGGCGCGCACGCAGGTCGAGCTCGCCCGTCTGCGCTACGAGCTGCCGCGTCTGGCCAAGCGCTGGGGGCACCTGTCGCGCCAGGCCGGGGGCGTCGGCGTGCGCGGCGGCGAGGGCGAGACCCAGCTCGAGGCCGACCGCCGCATGCTGCGCCGGCGCATCACGCAGCTCGAGCGCGACCTCGAGAAGATCGAGAAGATGCGCCGCGTTCAGCGGCGCGGTCGGGAAGGGGTCCCGGTGGTGGCGCTCGCCGGCTACACCAACGCTGGCAAGTCGACGCTGTTCAACCGACTGACACACGACGGCACCCTCGCCGAGGACCGCCTGTTCGCCACCCTCGACGCCCGGCTGCGCCGCGGCGTCCTGGGCGAGGACAACGCGCCCGTGGTCTTCGCCGATACGGTCGGCTTCATCCGCAAGCTCCCGCACCACCTCGTGGCGTCGTTCCGTTCGACGCTCGACGAAGTCGTCGCCGCCAACCTGGTGCTGCACGTCATCGACCGGTCGCATCCGCGCTGGGAAGATCAGAAGGCGGTGGCCGAGGAGGTGCTGGGCGAGCTGGGCGTCGATCCCGACCGCGTGGTCGTGGTCTGGAACAAGATCGACCGCCTGCCGGCCGCCGAGCGCCGCTCGCCCGAGGACGGAGTCGCGATCTCGGCCGCGACCGGCGAAGGGATGGAGTCCTTGCGCGCCGCGGTCGAGTCGGCGCTCGGCACGCCGGCCGTCGGCCGCGGCAAGCTCGCACCGCCGCGCCCCGCGGGCGGCTGACCGGCGCCCGGGCGAGTCGCCCGGCGCCTTCGACTTGTTCCGATCGACCGCGATCGAATAGACTGCCCGCTCCGCCGGTGGGGCTGTAGCTCAGCTGGGAGAGCGCTTGAATGGCATTCAAGAGGTCGGCGGTTCGATCCCGCTCAGCTCCACCAATCCGCACTTCCTGACCCGCGAGGGTCGTTCCGGCCGCGTCGCGAGGCGCGGCCGTTCGCTTTTCGACGTGGACCCCGAACCGCCGTGGAGGCCCGCCCCATGACCCGCCCCGAGTTCTCGAGGTTCGCTGCGTCGCCCGCGTCGGTCTTGACGGCGCTGGTCGTCGTCCTGCTCGGCACCGGCTGCCGCAGCGCCGCGCCCCCGGCCGCGCCGGTACCGACCGTCGAGACCGCTCCCGTGGCGCCGGCGGCGGCCGCGGCGGACCCGTGCGCGGTATCGCTCGGAGCCTGCGACGGACTCGACGGAGTGCTCTGGTTCCAGACCGCCGAGGAGGCCCGGCAGCTCCAGCGCCAGGCCTTCCTGGCCGCGCGCCGCGCCCTCGATCGGGCGCTCGAGGAGCCGGCGTGGAGCGCCCTCGGCCAGGGGGCCGACGCGGCGAAGCTGCCGCTCGCCGTCATCGCCGACGTCGACGAGACGCTGCTCGACAACTCGCCGTTCGAGGGGTGGATGCTGCGCTCCGGCCGGCAGTTCAACGCCGCCGACTGGACCGCCTGGGTCGACGCCGCCGAAGCCCGGCCGCTGGCCGGCGCGGTCGAGTTCGCGCGCTACGCGGCCGAGCGCGGCGTCACCCTGTTCTACGTCACCAACCGCGACGCCGAGCACGAGGCCGCGACCCTCGACAACCTTCGCCGCGAGGGTTTCCCGCTGCGCGACGACGTCGACGTACTGTTGCTGCGCGGCGAGCGCCCGGAGTGGACGAGCGACAAACAGGGGCGTCGTGAACTGGTGGCGTCCGGCTTCCGCGTCGTGCTGCTGCTCGGCGACGACCTCAACGACTTCATGACCGGCGTCTACGACGCCACGCCCGAGCGGCGTGCCGAGCTCGCCGCGAGCGCCGCCGACCGCTTCGGCACCTCCTGGTTCGTGCTACCGAACCCCCATTACGGATCCTGGAAGCGGGCCCTCGACTCCGGGCAGCCGCGCGCCGCGGGCCCGGACGAGGTCCGGCAGCGCAAGCTCGCCCGGCTGCGCGCCTTCCGTTGACCCCGCGCCGCGCCCCTTCGCCGTCGTCCGACCCGCGCGTGGCGCCGACTCGCCCGGAGCGCCGGCGCCGCATCCTCGCGATCGTCGCGGCGGTGCCCCGGGGGCGCGTCGTCAGCTACGGCCAGGTCGCGGCGCTCGCCGGCCTGCCGCGGCACGCCCGCGAAGTCGGGCGCGTGCTGGCCGAGCTGCCGGAGGGCCATCGACTCCCTTGGCAGCGCGTCATCGCCGGCGACGGGCGCGTCAGCCCGCGTGGGCTGTGGGGCGACGAGGAGCGCCAGCGCCGCCTGCTCGAGGCCGAAGGGGTGGCCTTCGACCGGCGCGGTCGGGTCGATCTGGAGCGGTTCCGCTGGGATCCGGAGGGCGCGCCGGCGCCCCGCACCCGGCGTTCGGATTGAAGTCCGGCGTCTTCGATATCCTCTCGCTCCGTCGATGCCGCGCAACTCGACCTTCCTCGCCGAGCTCGGCCCCGGGGGCCTGTCGTCGCTAACGCTGGCGTTCGCGTCGGGGCTCGTCGCGCTGGGTGTTCCGGTGGGCCTCCGGCTCCGCCAGGTCGTGCGTGCCTCGGCCGACGACGAGCGCCGCCCGGGCGACGCGATCCTCGTGCTCGGCCGCGAGCTGGTCGACGACCGGCCGACCCCCGTCTATCGTGCCCGGCTCGAGCACGGCGCCGCGCTCTGGCGCGACGGCGTGGCGCCGCGGCTGCTGGTCTCCGGCGGCTGGACCGGCACCGCGACCCGTTCGGAAGCCGCCGCCGGGCGCGAGTATCTGCTCGCCGCCGGCGTCCCCGACGCGGTGATCGAGACCGAGGAGCGCAGCCGCCACACGCTCGAGAACCTCCACTTCGTGCGCGAGTCGCTGCGCGCGCGCGGCCTCGGCCGCGTCGTGCTGGTTTCCGATCCGCTCCACATCGCCCGGGCCTCGGCGTTCGCCCGCGGCCTGGCGCTCGACTTCTCCTGCTCGCCCGCGCCCGCGGCGCCGCCGCGGCCGGGCGCTCCCGCCTGGTGGGCGCGGGCGCTGCGCGAAGCCTTCCTGCTGCACTGGTACCACGTGGGAGTCGCCTACAGCCGGGCGATCGGCTCCCAGCGGATGCTCGCGCGGGTGACCTGACCCGCGTCACGATCACAGAATCCCGAGGAGAACGAGGATGACGATTCACGGCAGGGTCCTGGTTTCGCTCGCCGCCTGCGCGTTGGCGACGGGAGCCGCGCTGGCGCAGCCGGCCGATCTCGACATGGTCAATCGCATCCGTGCCGAGGCGCTCGAGCGCTCGCAGGTGATGGAGATCGCACGCGAGCTCACCGATCGCCTGGGACCGCGCCTGACCGGTTCGCCGGCGATGAAGCGGGCCAACGAGTGGACTCGCGACCGGATGAGCGAATGGGGTCTTTCCCGGGCCCGCCTCGACGCCTACGAGTTCGGCGAGGGCTGGAGCTACTCCAAGGTCCAGGCGCGCATGGTCGCGCCCGAGTCGAAGCCGCTCGAGGCGCTGCCCAAGGGGTGGACGGTCGGCACCGGTGGCGTGGTGCGCGGCGAGGCGGTGCGGGTGACGCTGGCCAAGCCCGAGGATCTCGAGGAGCAGAAAGGCAAGCTCGCCGGCAAGGTGGTGCTGCTCGACGGGTTCCGCGGCGAGAGCGAAGCGGAGAACCGCCCCGGTCCGATGCGCACCGACGACTTCGAGCGCTGGAGCCCGGAGCGACTGGCCGACCTGGCCGAGTTCGACATCCGCGAACCGCGCGGCGAGAGCTGGCGCGCGCGGGCGCGCAAGCGGGTCGGCTTCTCGAAGCAGCTCGCGGAGTTCCTGGTCGCCGAGGGCGTGATCGCGACGATCGAGCTGTCGTCGCGCGACCACGGCATCGTACGGGTCGGCGGCGAGGCCGCCAATCGCGACGCGGCGAGGCCGCGCGGTGTCCCCGGACTGGTGATGGCGGCGGAGCCCTACCAGCGGCTGCTGCGTCTGCTCGAGGACGGCGCGTCCGTCGAGCTCGAGCTCGAAGTCGAGACCGCCTTCCACGGCGAGGACCCGAGCTCCTACAACACGCTCGCCGAGCTGCCGGGCACCGACAAGAAGAGCGAGCTGGTGATGGCCGGCGCCCATCTCGACTCCTGGCACGCCGGCACCGGCGCCACCGACAACGCCGCCGGCGTCGCGGTGGTGATGGAGGCGGTGCGCATCCTCAAGGCGATCGGCGCCAAGCCGCGCCGCACGATCCGCGTGGCGCTCTGGAGCGGCGAGGAACAGGGCCTGCTCGGGTCGCGCGACTACGTCGAGCGCTACGTCGCGTCGCGACCGGAGACGACCGATCCGGAGGAGTTGAAGCTGCCCAAGGGCCTGCGCGAGGAGACCTGGCCGCTGACGCCGAAGCCCGAGCACTCGAAGATCTCCGCCTATTTCAACCTCGACAACGGCGGCGGCCGCATCCGCGGCATCTACACCCAGGGCAACGTCGCGGTCGCTCCGGTCTTCGCCGGCTGGCTGGCCCCGCTCGAGGATCTCGGCGCCACCACCGTGACCAACGAGTCGACCGGCTCGACCGACCACGTGCCGTTCGATCGGGTCGGCGTGCCGGCCTTCCAGTTCATCCAGGATCCGCTCGACTATTTCGGGCGCACCCACCACACCGACCTCGATACCTTCGAGCACCTGAATCGGGAGGATCTGGTGCAGTCCTCGATCGTGATGGCGACCTTCCTCTGGCAGGCGGCCAACCGCGAGGAGCTGCTGCCGAGGAAGCCCTTCCCGACCGAGCCGCCGAAGCGCGACAAGCCGGCGGCCGGGTCCGACGCGACCGCGCGCTGAGCGGGAGCGGCCGAGTCCGGAGGTAGGATCGCGGCGGAAGCGCGCGGGGGCTGGTGTCTCCCCCGGTCTTCAAAACCGGTGTCCGGCGCCCCTCGAGGCGGCGGAGGTGGGTTCGATTCCCATGCGCTTCCGCCAGGTCCCTACCAGTCGACGACCTCGACCGACTCCCCGATCGCGTGCGCCGGAGCGCCGGCGCGCACGCGGATCAAGCGATCGGCGACACCGAACGTCGCCAGGTCGTGCGAGCCGCGGACGCCGAGCGGGCGCACCCGCGCCTCCGCTCCGGTCCCCTCCGAGCGCGCCGGCACGAAGCGGTCCCGCGCCTTGCCGGCGGCCATCGGCGCGGCGAGCGGCTGGCGCCGCGCATCGGACCAGAACGCCGAGTCGCCGCCCGCCAGGCGGTCGAGCGCCGGCCGCACGAAGAGCCGGAAGGCGACCATCACCGAGGCCGGGTTTCCGGGCAGACCGAAGGCGAGCGCGGTGCCGCGTCGGGCGGCGAGCAGGGGCTTGCCGGGCTGGACGGCGACGCCGTGGAACAGCGTCGTGCAGCCGAGCTCCGCGAGCACCCGCGGCAGATAATCGGCTCCGCCCATCGAAACGCCGCCGCAGGTCAGGACCACGTCGGCGCGCTCGAACGCGGCGGCGATCCGGCGCGCGAGCTCGCGCGGGTCGTCGCGCGCGATCCCGAGCGCCTCGACCGGCAGTCCGAGCTCGGCCGCGGCCGCCAGCAGGTAATCGGTGTGCGAGTCGCGAACGCCACCGGGACGCGGCCGCTGGTCCGGGGCGACCACCTCGTCGCCGGTGGCGAGCACGGCCAGCCGTGGCAGGCGATGCACTTCGACTTCGGCGACCCCCTGGCTGGCGACGAGCGCGAGGGCGGCCGGCGTCAGCCGGGTCCGTGCCGGCAGGATCTCGGCGCCGGCGCGGAAGATCTCGCCGGCGCGTCGGATCGCGTGGCCCGCCGCGGGCGGCTCGAGTACGCGGACGCGGCCGGCGGCGTCGCGCTCGGTCGATTCGACGGCGACGATGCGGTCGGCCCCGGCGGGCACCGGCGCGCCGGTCCAGATCTCGAGCGCCTGCCCCGGTGCGACGCGCGCGCCCGGCTCGGCACCCGCGGGCAGCTGGCCGGCCACCTCGAGCCACGCACCGGGCGCTACCTCGCCGGCGAGGGCGAATCCGTCGAGCGCGGTGACGTCGTGGCCCGGCAGATCGCCGGTGGCCGCGAGCGGCGCGGCGAGCACGCGGCCGAGCGCGGCGCGACGAGCGATGCGCTCGACGCCGAGCGGAGGCACGGCCGCGGCGATCCGATCCCAGGCGGATTCGGGGGAGATCACGAGCGGAGTCGATCACCAGCGCGGCGCGCGCCGCAAGCGCCGACGGCGCTGCGGTAGGATTCCGCCTCCGCCATGAGTCGCGCCGAGCGCGTCCCCCAGTACCGCGGTGACCTGCGGGTGACCACGCTGCCCGAGATGCTGTCGATCATCGACCGCACCCGGGTCGCCGGGGTGATCGAAGCGGTCCGCGGCGAGACACGCAAGTCGGTCTACCTCGACAACGGCTACGTCGTCCACGCCGCTTCGACCGATCTCGCCGACAGCCTCGGCGCCTTTCTGCGCCGCACCGGACGGCTCTCCGACGGCCAGTTTCGCCAGGCGATGGAGCGACGCTCCTCCGCGCCGCGCCGGCTGGGCGAGTTGCTGGTCGAGCAGGGGGTGCTGGCGCCGGCCGAGGTCCACCGCGCCATCCGCTCGCAGGTCGAGGAGGTGCTCTGGAGCCTCTTCTCCTGGGAGGAGGGGGAGGTCACGTTCTCGCTCGGCGCGCCGGATCTCGTCGGCATCGTGCGCATCCAGATCCCGCTACGCCAGGTCGTGGTCCAGGGCGTCAAGCGCGCTGCCAACGCCAAGATCCTGGTCGGCCGCGTGGGCGGCCGCGAGGCGATCTTCGAGCCCGCCTATCGGTTCGAGGAGCTGATCGAAGTCGCGCTCGAGGCCGACGAGTACGAGCTGCTCTCGCGCGTCGACGGGCGCAAGACCTTCTACGAGCTGTGCACCGGCGGCCCCGTCGCCGCCGCCGACGCGGCCCGCCTGCTCTACGCTTTCTCGGTGCTCGGGCTGATCCGCAAGGCCGGAACCGGCGAGCCCAAGGAGCGCCCGGTCGGTGTCGGCATCAAGATCAAGCTCAAGACCGACTCCTGACGCGATCGAAGGACGCCGAAGCCATGCCGATCTACGAATACGCCTGCGAAGCCTGCGGCCGCGTGACCGAAGTCATCCAGCGCTTCGAGGATCCTCCGCTCACTGTCTGCCCGGAGTGCGGCGGCGCGGTCAAGAAGATGCTCTCCGCCCCCGCCTTCCAGTTCAAGGGCGAGGGCTGGTACGTCACCGACTACGCCCGCAAGGGCGGCGGCAAGGGCGAGGGCGCGAAGGGCGCGGGCGCGACGGGTGAGAGCGCGAAGGGCGACGCGACGAAGAGCGAATCGTCTTCGACGGGCGAGAGCTCGGCAGCCGGTACCAAGAGCGAAAGACCGACGGGCGGCGGCACGGCCCCCATCTCGCCGGCGAAGAAGGAGTGACTTCGTCGGCTCGTCGGATCCGCCGACCTCGAGGGCCGCGCCGGTGACCGGGCGCGCGCCGAGCGGGCGCCGGCGCGCGCTGCTCGCCGGATTGCTCGTCTTTCAGGTCCTGTGGATCGGATGGGGTCTCGCGACCGTCCTCCACCGCGCTCACGATGCCGCCACGGCCTCGCCCGATCCGCGGCGCTGGCGCTTCTGGACCCCGGACGTCGCCGACCTGCGGGCGCTGCTTGCCGAGGTCGTTCCGACGCTGCCGCCGGACGCGGTGATGAGGATCGAAGACGGCGGCGCCCCTGCCGATCCGGCCGAGGTCTGGCACTGGTGTCAGTACCTGGCGCCGCGGACCGAGTTCGTGCGCGACGTGGACGACCGCGGTGCGAAACCGATCCGTTACCGGCTGCGCTGGAACCTGTCCTCGGAGGATCCCGACTGGCGCCCGCTCGCGACGCGCGGCGCCTTCTCCGTCGAGATCCGGGCGCGCGAGGACGGCTCGTGATCGGCCTGCTGGGCGCGGCCCTGGCCGCGGCGGTCGTCCTCGTCGCGGGCGGATTCCCGGGCCGGGTGATGGCGGCCGGCGTCGTCGGCCGGACCGCCGGTTCCTTCCTGGCCGGCGCCGTTGCGCTCCATCTCGGACTGACGCTCTCGGACCGCCTGGGCATCGCGTGGAGCCGTCCGGCGATCCTGGTCGTCGCGCTGCTCGCGACGGCGCTGTGGTGGTTGCTCGGCGGGGGGCCGCAGGGTGACCGGCGCGGCCGGCGCGGCGGACCGGCGCCCGGCTGGGGCCTCCTGCTCGGGGCGTTGCCCGTCGCGGTCTTTGCCGGTCTCGCTGCGGTCCACCTCGCGCACACGCCGGACTTCGTCTTCCACTGGGGGACCAAAGCCGCGCGTTGGGTGGCCGAGCGCGGCGTCGACGCCGAGCTGTTCGCCGGAGACTCGGGCTGGCGGCTCAACCCCGGCTACCCCCAGCTCGTCCCCGAGCTGATGGCGTTGCCGGGCCTGTTGCTGGGAGGCTTCGTCGAGCGAGCGGCCCTGCTGGTGGCGCCAGGCGTGGCGGCGGTCTCGCTGCTCGCATGGCGCCACGCGGCGCATTCGGCCGGAGCGACGGGGTTCGAGCTCGAGGTCGGAACCGCGCTCGCCGGCGCGGCGCTCGGCGGTTTCGGTTTCGTGCACGGAGGGGCTGGCGGCGCGGATGCCGTCGTGGCGTTCGCGCTGCTCGCGGGTGTGGCGGCGCTCGTCCTGCGCGACCGTCCGGCGGCCGTGCCGACGCTCGCGCTCGCTGCCGCCCTGGCCGCGGCCGCGAAGACCGAGGGGATGACGGTCGCGGTCCTGTTGCTCGCGGTCGACGCGGCAGTGAGCGTCGGTCACGACGGTCTCCGGGGCGCGGCGAAGCGTCTGCTCCTCACCGCGCCGGCGGCGATGGCCGTGGTCGCCCTCTGGTGGACTTTCGAGGGGCAGCTCTACCTGCCGAACCGGGCGAGCTGGCCGGACCTCGCTCGCCTCGGGCGGGTGGTGGAGGCGATCGGCGAATCGGCTATGCGTCCAGAGGCCGGTTTCCAGTGGATCTTCCTGCTCGCGCTGCCCTGGTGCTTCACGCGCCGGGAGCTCCGGGCGCCAGCGGTCGTGATCGGCGTCCAGGCCGTGGCGTTCCTCGCGGCGTTCGTCGTCGAACCGATCGACCCCGCCTTCCTCGTGGTTTCGACGATGCCGAGGCTGGTCAGTCAGCTCGTCCCCGCGGCCTTGCTGTTGACGGTGCTCCGCAGCGCGGACGCGAGCCACGGACCCCCCGGCGTCGCCGGCGGTAAGATCACCTCGTGATCGGCTTCGACCTCTCGGTGCGTGCGAGGTGGCACGCCGCTGTGCTCGCCATCTTGCTGTCCGGAGTCTCTGGCGACCCATCGAATGCCGCCTCGCAAGCCGCCGTCGAGCTCGCTCCCGCGCCGCTCTACGGCGCCGACGTGCGCAGTCTGGTGTTCGATCCGCGCGAGCCGGAGCGGGCGTTCGCGGGGACTTCGGGCGGGCACGTCTACCGCTCGGACGACGGCGGCGAGAGCTGGTACGAGGCGGCCGGCGAGCGGGCGCCGTTTCCCGGCTGGGTGGTCGGCACGCTGCGCTTCGACCCGAATCGCCCCGAACGGCTCTGGGCCGGGATGTGGGGGATCTGGGGCGGCGGCCTGGTCGCCTTCTCGGACGACCTCGGTGCGAGCTGGACGTTGCGCAGCGAAGGGCTGCCCCCCGGCGATCAGGTCTACGCCCTCGCGCACGTTCCCGGCCTCGCCGGACGCCTGTTCGCCGCGACCCGCACCGGCGTCTGGAGGAGCGACGACGACGGCATGGCCTGGATCAAGGCTTCGGCGTCGGAGCCGCGCCTGATCCACGTTTCGAGCCTGCTGGTCGACGCCGGCGACCCGCGCCGTATCCTCGCGGGCACCTGGCGCCGCGCTTTCCGGAGCGACGACGGCGGCGCCACCTGGCGCGAAGTGCCGGACGGCATGGTCCTCGACAGCGAAGTCTTCACGCTCAACCCGGTGCCCGGCCGCCCCGGCGAGCTGTGGGCCTCGACCTGCGGTTGGATCTACCGCGGCGAGGAGTTCGGAAAACGCTGGACGCGGGTCACCGAGGGATTCCGCGAACGGCGCACGCCGTCGTTTCTGGTCGTCTCGCCGGAGCGGCTGCTCGCGGGCACCGTCGGCGGGCTGCACGTCTCGACCGACGGCGGGCGCAGCTTCCGGCGCAGCTCCGACGGTCGGCTGCCCATCCTTGCGCTCGCCCACCACCCGGCCCGTCCCGGCCGGGTGCTGGTCGGCACCGAGGGTGCCGGCGTCTGGCTCTCCACCGACGGCGGCGAGACGCTCTCGCCGCGACTGGTGGCGACCGCCAACGTCCGCGTGCCGGCGCTGGCGGCGACCGCCGGCATCGTCTTCGCCGCGGTGGCGCACGCCGGTCCGCTGTCGGGCGTCTACCGCTCGCCCGACCGCGGCCTCTCGTTCGACGCGACGCCGGCCGACCTGCCCACCGTGCTCGACCTGCTGGTCGACGGCGAGCAACTCTGGGCGGCGACCGAGCGCGGCCTGTTCGAGCGCGCCGGCGCGGAGTGGCGGCGCGTCGGCGAGCTGGCCGATCAGCGCGTCGAGCAGCTCCTCGCCGCCGGCGGACGGCGAATCGCGCGGACCGCCGAGGCGCTCTGGGAGCGCGGCGCCGACGGCCGGTTCCATCGCCTCGAGACCGGTGCCCGCGGTGCGCCGCTCGCCGCGGCGTTCGCCTGGGGCGAGCTCTGGCTGCGCACCGCCGAGGGACTCTGGCGGATACCCGGCGAGGGCGCCGCCGAAGCCGCCAGTCTGCCCGCGGCCGACGCCACCCCCGTGCCGTCGGGCGCCGACGACCTGCTGCTCGACTGCCACGACGGCCTCTGGCGACGCGCGGATCCCACCGCGGAGTGGCAGCGGCTCTCGCCGGGACCGCTGCGCGCCGTGCCGACGCGCGACGCCCGCTTCCCGCTGCTCGTCGCCTCGGGCGAGGAGCTCGCGCTCTACTCGCCCGCCGACGGCCGCCGCCTCGTCGTCGACGCCCCGTTCCCGCCGGCGGCGGTGAGCTCGGCGCTGCTCGACGGGCGGCGGCTGTGGGTCGGCACTTCGGGCTACGGTCTCTGGAGCGCCGAGATCGCCGAGCCCACGGCGGCGGAGGTCGCCGTCGCGGCCGCCGCGGGCGGTCGCTGACGCCGCTCAACGACGCCCGATCGACTCCAGGATCCGCAGGTAAGTGGCGTAGCGCGGCAGCTCGCCACGCTCGGCCGCATCACGGACCGCGCAGGCCGGTTCGTGGACGTGGCTGCAGTTGCTGAAGCGGCAGGCGACGGCGAGCGGCTGGAACTCGTCGAAGTACGCGGCGAGCTCCCGGGCCGACAGCTTCCAGAGGCCGAACTCGCGGATGCCGGGAGTGTCGATGACCCGCGTGCCGCCGGGAAGGCGATAGACGCGGGAGCGGGTCGTCGTATGACGGCCCTTGCGGTAGGCCTCGGAGACCTCGCCGACCTCGGCGCCGGCTTCCGGCGCCAGCGCGTTGAGCAAAGCGCTCTTGCCGACGCCGCTGTGCCCGACGAAGGCCACCGTCCTGCCGGCGAGCAATCGTCGCAGCTCTTCGACTCCTTCGCCCGTGCGCGCCGAGGCGAGGATCAGCGGGACGCCCAGCCGCCGGTAGGTGGCGAGCTCGGCGACCTCGGGATCCTCGTCACGCGGCGATTCCACCAGATCCGCCTTGTTGGCCACGATCGCTGCGGCGACACCGCCGTGTGCGAGGGCGACCAGGTAGCGGTCGAGCAGGCCGGTCGACAGCGGCGGCTTGCGCAGCGCGGTGACCACCACCGCGAGGTCGAGGTTGGCCGCGACGATGCGCTCGCGGTGGGCGTGGAAGGGGTCGGGACGCGACAGTCGCGAGCGGCGCGGCAGCAGGTGCGCGACCGCGAGGTCGCCGGCCGGTCGCCGCTCGAGCTGCACCAGGTCGCCGACCGCCACCTCGCTCCTCTGCAGCTCGGCCAGCGCCTTGGGCAGGTAAGCGACGGCCGCGCCGCCGTCCGCCAGCTCGACGTCGCACTGGCCGCGGGTGACGGCGACCACGGTCGCGGGTTCCGGCAGCAGCTCGGCAGCGCCCGCGGCGACGTCGGCGCGATCCTCGGAACGGAGCCGGCCGAGACGGCGCGCCGCCGCTTCGGAGCGCCGACCGCCATGGCGTTCTCGCTTCGGCAGTCGCTCGAACTCCTCCTCGAGCGACGCCGTGGCATCGAGGCGAGCTCGCGGTGCTTCCCCGGAGTCGCGCGGCTCGCCTTCGGGCTGCCGCGGTTCGCCGGCGCCCGTCTCTCGCGCGGGTTTGCGATGGGCGAGATCCTTCTCCATTCGCCGCAGCGAACGGTCCTCCGGATCGCGCACCGGGCTCATGCTTCGTCGAGCTCGCCCGCGACCGAGTTCAGGCCGGCCTTCTTCGCGTAGTAGCGGAAGGATCGGAAGGTCATGCCGAGCAGCTCGGCGGCCTTGGTCTGGACGCCGCCGGTGCGCGCCAGCGCCTGACTCATCAGGTCGGCGCGGACGCGCTCGAGGGTCGCCTCGAGGTCCATGCCGTCCTCGGGCAGCTCGATGCCGTGCTCGGAGGCGCCGCGTCCGCCGGCCAGGTAGTCGGGGAAGTCGGTGGCGGTGATCACTTCGGACGCCGAGAGCGCGACCGCGCGCTCGATCAGGTTCTCGAGCTCGCGGACGTTGCCGGGCCAGGAGTAGCCCTCGAGCAGCCGCATCGCCTCGGACGACATCTTCTTCGGAGCGAGGCCGAGGACCTCGCAGTTCTTGCGCAGGAAGTGGCCGACCAGCAGCGGGATGTCCTCGCGCCGTTCGCGCAGCGCCGGCAGGTCGATCGGGATGACGTTGATCCGGTAGTAGAGATCCTCGCGGAACTCGCCGCGCGCGGTCTTGGCGCGCAGGTCCTGGTTGGTCGCGGTGATGATCCGCACGTCGACCGGCTCCTCGACGTTGCCGCCGACCCGCCGCACCAGCTTGTCCTGGAGCGTGCGCAGGAGCTTGACCTGCATGGTCAGGCTCATCTCGCCGATCTCGTCGAGGAACAGCGTGCCGCGATGCGCCTCCTGGAACAGCCCGCGTTTGTCGCGCACAGCGCCGGTGAAGGCGCCCCGCTCGTGCCCGAACAGCTCGCTCTCGAGCAGGTTCTCGGGCATCGCGCCGCAGTTGACCGAAAGGAACCGCTCGCCGGCGCGTGGGCTCGAGAAGTGGATCGCCCGGGCGATCAGCTCCTTGCCGGTACCGCTCTCGCCCTGGATGAGCACGGTCGAGGCGGTGCGGGCGACCCGCCCGATCAGGCTGAAGATCGAGCGCATGCGCGGGCTGCGACCGATGATGTTCTTGAAGGCGTAGCGCTCGGCGAGCTCCTGGCGGAGGTAGACGTTCTCCTCGGCGAGCCGGGTCTTCTCGAGCGCCCGGTGGATGACGACCTTGAGCTCGTCGACGTCGAACGGCTTTGGCACGTAGTCGTAGGCGCCCAGCTTCATCGCCTCGATCGCGCTCTTGGTCGAGGTGTACGCGGTCATCAGGATCACCGCGGGGCCCGACTCCTGGGTTTTGATCTCGCGCAGCAGGTCGAGGCCGTTGCCGTCGGGCATCATCATGTCGCAGAGCACGAGGTCCGGAGTGCGCGCCGCGAGGCGCTCGCGTGCTTCGCGGACCGAGAGCGCGGACTCGACCTCGTAGCCCTCGCCGGAGCACAGCACCGAGAGGAACTCGACGAGGCTCTGCTCGTCGTCGACGACGAGAATGCGGGCCGCGTTCATCCGTGGCCCCCTGCGACCGCGCCGCCCGGCGCCTGGACCTCGCGCAGCGGCAGCTCGACGGTGATCGTGCTGCCGTGACCCTCGCGGCTCTCCACGGCGAGCCGGCCGCCGTGCTCCTGCACGATGCGGTAGACGATGGCCATGCCGATGCCGGTACCGCCGTCGAAGAACGACTGAAAGGGCTGGAAGATCCTGGCGCGCTGCTCCTCGGACATGCCGTGTCCGGTGTCGCGGAAACTGAAGCGGTAGCAGTCGTCGTCGAGCCGGCCGGAGAGCAGCAGCTTGCCGCCACCGGGCATCGCGCGCAGGGCGTTGCGCGCCAGGTTCCAGAAGATCTGGCTGATCTGGTCGGCGTCGCCGGTGAGCACGGCCGAGGGCGGGTCGAGATCGATCTCGAGCTGGTGCCGGCCGGTGGCCTCCTCGGAGTGCCGGAGCAGCTCGAAGTTCTCCTGCAGCAGTCTCGCCACGTCGAATCGGGAGCTGGTCCGGTCCTTGGGGCGAGCGAAGCGCAGGAAGCCCTTGATGGTGCGATCCAGGCGATGACTTTCCTTGAGGATGATGTCGAGGAGCTTGCGCTGCGAATCGCTCGCGGGCAGCGCCGCCGAGAGCAGCTGGACCGAGCCCGAGATCGCCGCCAGCGGGTTGCCGACCTCGTGGGCGATGCCGGCGGCGAGCTCGCCGACGGCGGCCATCCGGTCCTTCACCCGCAGCTCCTCCTGCAGCCGGCGCCAAGGGGTCAGGTCCTGGAAGACGACGATGGTGCCGACGGCGACGCCGGAGGCGTCGGTCAGCCGGGAGAGCCCGAATCCGACCGGCACCAGGTCGTCCCCGCGACGGATCTCGGCCTCGACCCGCTCCGGGCGGCGGCCCTCGAAGAGCGCGGTGGCGACCCGGTTCCACTCGCCGCGCGACAGCAGGCCGAGGCTCTCGACCGGCGTGCCGGTGAGGTCGGCCTCGGGTCGGCCGAGGATCTCGATCGCGGCCCGGTTGAGGCTCGTGATGCGTCCGCCGAGGTCGGTGGTCGCGATGCCGGTCGAGATCGACTGCAGGATGTCGTGGTGGAAGACCTCGAGATCGGCGAGGCTGCCGCGCTGTGCCTCGAGCTCGGCCTCGGCGCGGCGGACGTTCTCGGTGAGCACCGAGGTCAGCAGAGCGACAGCGTAGAAGCCGAAGAGATGGACGGCGAGGTTGTAGGGCAGGCGCCAGGCGAGCTCGGCATCGGCGAGCGCGGTCGGGCCGAGCACCGGCAGCCAGCCTCGGGCGAGCGCCAGGGTAAGGGCGGCGTAGAGCAGGTAGGCGGCCGAAGCGATGATCAGGCCGGCCCGGCGCCGCAGCAGGACCGACGCCACCATGATCACCACCAGGTAGAAGAGCGAGAAGGGGCTGCCGATACCGCCGAAGAAGGCGACCAGGCCGGTCACCAGCAGCAGGTCGCCGCTGAACTGGACGTAGGCCTGGACCTGGGGCCGCGTGGCGAGCAGCCGCAGCAGGGCGATGTAGCCGAGGCTCGCCACGTAGGTGACCCCGGCGAGCAGGAACAGCAGGTCGAAGGTCGGCAGCGCTCCGGGTGTCGCCAGCTGCGCGAGCAGGTAGGGCAGCGTCACGCTGGTGATCACCAGCAGACGGATCGCGATCAGCCAGCGCAGCGATCGGGCGAGTCGGCTATCGGGGGTCGACATGGAAATCAGGAGCCGGAGACGAGAGAACGGGAGGGGGTCGACCCCCTCCCGTTCGTCGATGAGTCGCGAATCGCCCCGTCGAGGTGCGTCGCGAACCTCCTCAGCCGATCTTGTTGAGGATCGCGTACATCGGCAGGTACATCGCGGTCACGATGGTACCGATGATGCTGCCGAGGATCACGATCATCAGCGGCTCGATCAGCTTCATCAGGCCCGCGACCGCCGTGTCGACCTCCTCCTCGTAGAAGTCGGCGATCTTCGAGAGCATCTGGTCGAGGGCGCCGGTCTGCTCGCCGACGTTGATCATCTGCACGACCATCGGCGGGAAGACCTTGGTGTCGGCGAGCGGGCCGGACAGCGTCTTGCCCTCCTCGACCGCCTTGCGCACCGCCATGATGGCGTCCTCGATGATCGCGTTGCCCGAGGTCCGGGCGGTGATCTCGAGACCGTCCAGGATCGGCACGCCCGAGGAGGTCAGCGTCGCCAGGGTGCGGCAGAAGCGGGCGACGGCGATCTTGCGCAGCAGCATGCCGATGATCGGGATCTTCAACAGCAGGCCGTCGATGATTCTCCGGCCGCCGTGGGTCTTGTGGTACTGGCGGATGGCGAAGTAGAGGCCGATCATCGCGATGATGACCAGCCAGCCGAAGCGCCCGACGAAGTTCGAGGCGTCGACGACGATCTGGGTCAGCCAGGGCAACTCGCCACCGAGTCCGGCGAACAGCTGGGAGAAGACCGGAATCACCTTCCAGAGGATGATGTAGACCACGCCGGCCGCGATCAGCAGCACCGACACCGGGTAGACCAGCGCCGACTTGACCTGCGACTGCAGCCGCACCACCTTCTCGATGTAGAGCGCCAGACGCTGGAGGATGACGTCCAGGATACCGCCCGCCTCGCCGGCCTGAATCATCGAGACATACAGGTTGTTGAAGGCCTTCGGGTGCTTCTTCATCGCGTCGGCGAGCGAGGCGCCCGACTCGACGTCGGTGCGGACCGCCTGGATGATGTCGCGGAAGGTCCGATCCTCCTCCTGCTCGCCGAGGATCTCGAGACACTGCACCAGGGGCAGGCCGGCGTCGAGCATCACCGAGAACTGGCGGGTGAAGATCGCGACCCGCTTGCTCGAGACGCCGCGAGGAAACTTCGGCATCAGCCGGACTTCCTTGCCCTTCTCGCGGATATTGGCGACCTGGATGTTCTGGCGGCGCAGGGTGGCGACGGCCGCGTCGCGGGTGTCCGCGATCAGGACGCCCTCCTGGAACGCACCGAACCGGTTCTTGCCCTTCCAGACGAAGCTCGGCATCGCTTCAGCTCCTGTTGGCCAGGGCGGCGCCCTGGCCCTCGGTCAGGTTGGGATTGAGCGCGGCCGGGCCGCGGGCGATGATCTCCTGCAGCTCGTCCGGATAGGAGGAACGCGCCAGCGCGACCTGGAGCGTGATCATCCGCTTGAAGTAGAGCGAGGCCAGCGACTGGTTGAACGTCTGCATGCCGTACTTGGCCTGGCCGGTCTGCATCATGCCGTAGATCTGGTGGACCTTGTCCTCTCGGATCAGGTTGCGGATCGCGGCATTGGGCACCAGGATCTCCATCGCCAGCGCGCGCCCCTTGCCCGAAGCCTTCGGGATCAAGGACTGGCACATGATTCCCTCGAGGACCATCGACAGCTGGACCCGGACCTGCGACTGCTGGTGCGCCGGGAAGACGTCGATGATGCGGTTGATCGAGGAGGCCGCCGAGTTGGTGTGCAGCGTGGCGAAGGTGAGGTGGCCGGTCTCGGCGATGCGCAGCGCCGACTCGACGGTTTCGAGATCGCGCATTTCGCCGACCAACACGACATCGGGATCTTCGCGCAACGCCGAGCGCAGGGCGTTGGCGAACGACAGCGTGTCGGCGTGCAGCTCGCGCTGGTTGACCAGGCAGTTCTTGTGACTGTGCAGGTACTCGACCGGATCTTCGATGGTGATGATGTGCTCGTGGCGCTCGCGGTTGACCTTGTCGAGCATCGCGGCGAGCGTCGTCGACTTGCCCGATCCGGTCGGGCCGGTGACCAGCACCAGGCCGCGCGGCTTCTCGCAGATCTTCTCGACCACCGGCGGCAGCCCCAGCTCGCGGAAGCCGCGGATCTCGTAGGGGATCTGCCGGAAGGCGCCGGCCACGGCGCCGCGCTGATGGAAGATGTTGGCGCGGAAGCGGGCGAGCCCCTTGATGCCGAAGGAGAGGTCGAGCTCGAGCGTCTCTTCGAGCCGGTGCTTCTGGTTGTCGGTGAGGATCGAATAGCAGATCTGCTTGGTCTCGGTCGGAGTCATCGGCGGCATGTTCAGCGGCCGCAGAGTGCCGTCGACCCGGACCTGCGGGGGCGAGTTGGTGGTGATGTGCAGGTCCGATCCCCCCTGCTCGACCATGGACTTGAGCAGGGCGTTCAAAGTCGGGGGCATGGGGCTCCTCCGAGACGGTGGCGCTCAGAATGCAACACTTATTGTCACGCGCGAGTGTACACAAGAGCCCCCGGGGGCGCTAGGGCGGGGTCCACCGCCGCCGGGGGGCGGCAAAGGGGACCCGGTCGGCTACGATCGCGCTCCGGTCCGGCGCCGGACCAAGCATGAGCGAAGCTCCCGATCCCCTGGCCGAGGAGGCCCTCGGCCGCCCCTACGATGCCCGCCTGATGCGGCGGCTGCTCGCCTACCTCAGGCCCTACCGGGGGCTGGCGGCCGGGGCTCTGGCGCTGATGGTCCTCTCCTCGGCCGGCCAGCTGTTCGGACCGGTGGCGACCGCGATCGCCTTCGATCTCTTCCTCGCACCGGCGTCCGGGGCGCACTCCGAGCGCTCGGGACTCTCCGCGTCGGTGGCGCGCTGGCTCGAGCGCGGCGGCGGCGTGCCCGGACCGGTCGAAGGGCTGCTCGGCATCGCGCTCGCCTGGGTCGGGGTGCTGGTACTCACTTTCGCCGCCCTCTGGCTCCAGGGCTACCTGCTCCAGAAGATGGGACAGGGGATCCTGGCCGACCTGCGGCGCGACGTCTTCGCCCGTCTCCAGCGCCTCGACCTCGCGCACTTCGACCGCACGCCGGTCGGCCGGCTGGTCACGCGCGCGACGACCGACATCGACTCGCTCCACGAGCTGTTCACCGCCGGCATCGTGTCGATCGTCGGCGACCTGCTTCTGCTGGCCGGCATCGCCGCCGTCCTGTTCGCCCTCGACTGGCGCCTGGCGCTCGCGGCCTTCGCGATCCTGCCCTTCCTGTTCCTGCTCACGACCTGGTTCAAGACGCGCGCGCGCAAGAGCTTCCGCGAGGTGCGGGTCGAGGTCGCGCGGCTGGCGGCGATGCTCCAGGAGCACGTCACCGGCATGTCGGTGGTGCAGCTGTTCGGACGCGAGGCGGAGTCGGCGCGCGGCTTCGCCGCGATCAACCGAGCCCACCGCGACGCCAACGTCCGCGGCATCTTCTACTACGCGGTCTACTACCCCGGCGTCGAGCTGCTGACCGCGGCCGGGCTGGCGCTGGTGCTGGCCGTCGGCGGCGTCCGCGTCTCGACCGGCGTGGTTTCGATCGGCGCGCTGGTCGCCTTCCTGCAGTACGCGCAGCGCTTCTACCAGCCGCTCGCTGATCTGTCCGAGAAGTACAACGTGCTGCAGCAGGCGATGGCCTCCTCGGAGCGCATCTTCGAGCTGCTCGACACGCCGTCCTCGATCGTCTCGCCACCGTCGGGCCACGCCCCGGCCACGGTCGCCGGTGCGATCGAGTTCGACCACGTCGACTTCGCCTACCGTCCGGGCGAGCCGGTGCTCAGGGACGTCTCGATCCGCGTCGCACCGGGCGAGATGGTCGCGGTGGTCGGCGCCACCGGCGCCGGCAAGTCGACGCTCGCCAATCTTTTGCTGCGCTTCTACGACGCGACCGGCGGCGCGGTGCGCCTCGACGGCGTCGACGTGCGAGAGTGGCAGCTCGGCGCGCTCCGGCGCGCCGTCGGCCTGGTGCTCCAGGACGTCTTCCTCTTCGCCGGGACGATCGGCAGCAATCTCCGGTTGGGCGAGCCGTTCCCCGCGGAACGGCTGCGGCGGGCGGCGGCCGACGCCGAGGCGCTCGAGCGGATCGAGCGGCTGCCCGGCGGCTTCGAGGCGCCGGTGCGCGAGCGCGGCGCCGGGCTGTCGACCGGCGAGAAGCAGCTGCTCGCCTTCGCCCGCGCCCTCGCCTTCGATCCGCCGGTCCTGGTGCTCGACGAGGCGACCGCCTCGGTCGACACCGAGACCGAGCGGCGCATCCAGCGCGCGCTCGAGCGGCTGCTCGCCGGCCGCACCAGCCTGGTCATCGCCCACCGCCTGTCGACCATCCAACGCGCCGACCGGATCGTCGTCCTCCACCACGGTCGCGTGGCGGAGCAGGGAAGCCATCGCGAGCTGCTCGCGCGCGGCGGTCTCTACCGACGTCTCTACGAGCTGCAGGCGCGTGACCCGGTGCGCGCCGCGGGCGGCTGAAGGTCGCCGGCGACTCAGTCGCCGGGCGGAGCGGCCGGCGCCGCCGGCTCGGTCGTCGCCTCGAGCACGGACAGGACCTCGATCAACTGCTGGAAGCGGTCGCGCGCGACGTCCGGCGTCGACGGCGGATAGCGGATCGCGAGGGTGACCAGGCGGTCGCCGTCGGCCGGGTGGAGCAGGAAGACTCGGCGCTCCTCGGCCGCGCCGCCGTCGACCAGCGCGCGAGCCGCGTAGGCGGGCCCGGTCGGCGTCACCATCTCGTTGCCGCCGAAGAACTTGCCGCCCGGCGCCGCGGCCGCGGCCGCGCCGAAGCGCTTGGCCTGCTCGACCAGGTTGATCGAGCCGATCTCGCGCGGCGTCACGGCGAGGGTGATCGTTCCTGCGACGCCGCCGAGCTCGGCGGCGAAGCTCCAGCGATCGGCGTCGCGCCCGGTCTCGGTGACGCCGGGCGGCAGCGAAGTCAGGCGCAGACCGAACTCGGCGTGCGGCGCGGGGGCCGGCGCCGGGGGTGCGGAGGCCGGCTTCTCGGAGCGGCCGCAGGCGGCGAGAGCGAAGGCCGCGACGAGCGCGGCGAGCGATCGGTTCATCGGTTCTCCTTGTCGTCGTTCGCGACCAGCAGCGGGCGGGTGTCGGGTCGATCTGGATCGCCGCCGAGGACGCCACCGCTCTCGAGCGCGCGGGGATCGCCGGCCGCCTGGTAGCTGCCGTCGGCGAGACGCGCCACGGCGTTGACCTTGCCGACGCTCCCGGCGTCGGCGAGGACGTGACCCAGCCGCTCGAGCTCGGTCCGCGCCGCCGCGTCGAGCGCGCCGGCCTCGAGCTCCAGGCGATCGGGGAGCCACTGGTGGTGGACGCGGGGGCGCGCCACCGCCGCGCGCAGGCCGTCGCCGTCGGCGAGCGCGAGCAGGACGCAGAGGACCCCGGTCGGGATGCGCGAGCCGCCGCGACCGCCGAGCGCGACCTGCGCGCCCCCCTCCTGCCAGACCAGAGTCGGGCTCATCGACGACAGCGGCCGCCGGCCCGCGGCGATCCTGTTGGCCTCGCCCTGGACGATCCCGTAGAGGTTCGGTACGCCGGGAGCCGTGGTGAAGTCGTCCATCTCGTCGTTGAGGAAGAACCCGGCCGCTTCGACCCAGACCGCGCCACCGAACAGGTCGTTGATCGTGGTGGTCAGCGCGACCGCGCCACCGTCGGCGTCGATCACCGAGACGTGGGTGGTCTCGCTCGGTTCGATGGCGGCCACCGTGCCGCCGGGGTCGAGCACGGACGAAGGCGTCGTTCGGGTGAGATCGATCGCGCCGGCGCGCAGGTCCAGACGCGACGGCACCAGCAGCGCCGCCGGCGCGGCGGTCGATCCGTCGGGGTCGCCCAGCAGGTAGCGGTCGGCGAAGGCACGTCGCAGCACCTCGGCGACGAGATGGACGCGCTCGGCCGACGCGGGCGGCGCGGCGAGCGCGTCGCGACGCTCGAGCAGGCCGAGCGCCTCGGCGAGGATCACGCCGCCGGAGGAAGGCAGCGGCATCGTCGCGAAGCTCCAGCCGAGCGCCTCGAAGCGCAGCGGCTCGCGCCAGACCGGCCGGTAGGCGGCGAGATCGGCGGCGTCGAGCACGCCGCCGTGAGCGCGGGCGGCCGCCGCGACCGCGCGCGCCGTCTCTCCTTCGGTGATCGCGGCGGGTCCGAGCTCGGCGTAGCGCTCGAGGGTGGCGGCGAGCTCGGGCAGGCGCACCCGCTCGCCCCAGCCGGCCGGCCGCCCGCCCGGCAGCCAGCGCTCCGCGGTCGCGGGGTAGCGCCCGAGCCGGTCGCGCTCCTCGGCGAGACTGTCGGCGGTGCGCGCCGAGACGGTGAAGCCGTCACGCGCGAGCCGGATCGCGGGCTCGACCACCCTTCGCCACGGCAGCCGGCCGAAGCGGCGATGGAGCTCGTGGTAGCCCGCCGGCGAACCCGGCACGCCGGCGGCGAGGCCACCCATCCTCGACGCGTCGGGGACCGGCTCGCCCGCGGCATCGAGGAACATGGCGGCGCCGCCGTCCGCGGGCGCCGTTTCGCGGAAGTCGAGCGCTGCCAGCTCGCCGCCCACCCGCACCACCGCGAAGCCGCCGCCGCCGAGGTTGCCGGCCTCCGGGTGGACGACCGAGAGCGCCAGCGCCGCGGCGACCGCCGCGTCGACGGCGTTGCCGCCGGCCTCGAGGATCGCGAGACCGGCAGCGGTGGCGTCGGACTCGCTGGTCGCCACGGCGCCGCGCTCGGCGGCTGGAGCGCAGCCGCCGACGACCACGACGAGCAGGACGGCGGAGAGTCCGCGGGCACGGTACGAGGGCGGTCGACTCACGGTTCCGAGCCTAGCGGATCACGGGCGGCGCTTGACACCGGCGAAACGCGGCCCTAGGATTCCTCAAGTTAGCAAGCGCTAACTAACCTGAGAGCCGATGCCCACCCGACGTTCCACGCCGCGCACCCCTCGCCAGGAGGAGATCGTCGACGCCGCCATCGACCTGGTGCGCGAAGGGGGCTGGCCGCACCTCACCGTCCGCCGCCTCGCGAAACGGCTGGGAGTGACCGACCCGGCGCTCTACCGCCACTTCGCCGGCAAGGGGGAGGTGGCGCTGGCGATCGCCGACCGGATGCAGGCGCTGTTGCTCGGGCCGGTGCGCGCGATCGCGGCCGAGCCCGCGACGGCGCCGCGCAGGAAGATCGAGCGGATCGTCACCCACCACGTCGAGCTGTTGCTCGCGACCGACGGCCTGCCGATGCTGCTGATGGCCGAGGCGGCGACCGGCGACGAGCGGCTCGCGGCCAAGCTCCGGCAGGTGATGGGAGAGTACATGGCCACCCTCGCCGGCCTGGTCGCGGCGCTGCCGCGGCGCGCCTCGACGGCGCCGCCGGCGGAGGTCGTGCTCCAGCTGCTGGGCCTGCCCGCGGTGGTCGCGCTGCAGCGTCGACTGATGCCCGGACGCTCGCTCAGCGACGCGCAGGTCCGGCGCACCCTCGCCCGCCATCTGCGCCAGGTGCTCCCGGCCCAGCCGGGGCGCCGCAAGGAGGAATCCCGATGAAGCGCTTCTCCGTCCTCTGGCTGGTCGCGCCCCTCGCGCTTCCGGCGGTCGTTCGCGCCGACGCCCCGGAGATCCGCTGGACCGTGAGCACGGCGGTCGAGCGGGCGCTCGCGGTCCACCCGTCGCTGGCTGCGGCCGAAGCCCGGCGCGCCGAGACCGAGTGGGCGCGGCAGGAGGCCGGAGCGGCGCGGGGACCGGTGGCCAGCGCGCGGCTCTCCGGCTCCGAGTTCGGCGAGCCGATGCTGGTCTCGCCGATTCACAGCTTCGACCCGCGGCGCTTTCCGGAGTTCGACGAGACTCTGGTCCAGGGTTCGCTCGACCTGCGCTACACGCTGCTGGACTCGGGGGCCCGGCGGCAACGGATGCGCCAGGCCGACGCACGGCGCGACGCCGCCGGCGCGGCGCTCGCTGCCACGGCGCAGGAGGTCATGGCGCGGGTCGCGATCACCTACGCGGAAGTGCTCGCGCTCGCCGAGGTCCGCGCCTCGGAGCGCCTGCGCGTCGAGGCCGTCCGCCGCGAGCTCGGGCGCGTCGAGCAGCTGCTGTCGGCGGGCCGGGCGGCCGAGCTCGATCGCCTGCGCGCCGAGGCGGCTCTGGCCGCGGCCGAGGCGGCGGAGGTCGCGATCGCGACGCGCCTCGACGCGTCCGAGCGCGAGCTCGCGCGCTGGCTCGCGGTCGATCCCGAGTCGGCCCGTGCGGTGTCGCTCGTGCCGCTCGCGGCGCCGCCTCCGGAGGAGCGCAGCGCGCTCGAATCAAGGGCCTTCGCCGCGAGCCCGGCGATCGCGCGCGCCCGGCGCGAGGCGGCGGCCGCGGATGCGGCGCGCGCGCTGGCGCGGACCGCCTACTTTCCCGAGCTGCGCGCGGTCGGCTCGCTCCAGCAGTACGGCGGTGGCGACCTCGACTTCGCGAGCGAGTGGAACGCCGGCCTGGTCCTGGCGATCCCGCTCTGGGACGGCGGCGCGACGACCGCGCGGGTGAGGCGGGCCGAGGCGTCACGCGACGCCGCCACCGCGGCCGTGGCCGAAGCCGAGCTCGCCGTCGCCGCCGGCGTCGACCGGGGGATCGCGGCCTGGAACGAGGCCGCCGCGCGCTCCGGCGCTCTCGAGCGAGCCGTCGAACGCCTGGCCGAGGTCGCTCGCGTCGAGAAGCTCCGCCTCGACGTCGGCGCCGGCACGCAGGTCGACTATCTCGACGCCGAGGCCGCGCTGGCGTCGACGCGGGCCGAGCGCACGAGCGCCGTCGCCGCGGCGCTCGCCGCCCGCGTCGAGCTCGCCCGCCTTGCCGGAGAGCTCGGACCCGACTGGATCCGCAAGACCCTGGAGGAGGAGCCATGAGTGCCAAGCGCATCGTTCCGGTCGTCGTCGTCCTCGCACTCGGCGGCTTCCTGGCCTGGCGATCGCTCGCCCCTCGCGAGGGCGAGGGCGCCGCGATCGCCGCTTCCGGCACCGTCGAGGCGACCGAGGCGCGACTCGGATTCGAGGTCGCGGGGCGGATCGTCGCGATCGAGGTGCGCGAGGGCGACCGCGTCGTGGCCGGGCGAGAGCTCGCGCGGCTCGACGACGCCGAGCTCGCCGCGCGCCGTGCCCAGGCCGTGGCCCAGGTCGATTCGGCGCGGGCCCGCCTCGCCGAGCTCGAAGCCGGATTCCGCTCCCAGGAGGTCGCCCAGGCGCGCACCGCGGTTGCCGCGGCGAGCGAGCGGGTGGCAGACGCCGAGCGCGACCTCGAGCGCACGACGACGCTCTACGAAGGAGGCGCCGTGCCGCGCGAGTCGCTCGACAAGGCGGCTCTCGCGGCCGAGCTGGCGCGCCGCCAGCACGAACAGACGGCCCAGCAGCTCGCCCTGCTCGCGAGCGGCGCCCGGCCCGAGCAGGTCGCCGGTGCCCGCGCTCTGGTGGCACAGGCCGAGGCGGCGGTCGCGACCCTCGACGCCACGCTCGCGAAGTCCCGGCTCGCGGCACCGTTTCCCGGGATCGTGACCGTGCGTCACCGCGAGCCGGGCGAGATCGTCGCCCCGGGGGCGGCGGTGGTTACCTTGATGAACCCGGACGACCGCTGGGTGCGCATCTACGTTCCGGAGAATCGCCTCGGTCGCGTGTCGATCGGACAGCGGGCGGCGATCGTCTCCGACACCTTCCCCGGCAGGCGCTACGACGGCGAGGTCGCCTTCGTCGCCGACGAGGCGGAGTTCACTCCGAAGAACGTCCAGACCACCGAGGAGCGAGTCCGACTGGTCTACGCGGTCAAGGTTCGGATCACCGGGGATGGGCAGCTCGAGCTCAAGCCGGGGCTGCCGGCCGACGTCACCCTCGAGGCGACGCCGTGAGCGAAGCCGCGGCCGGGCTCGCCCCGGCCTCGATCGAGGTGCGCGGTCTGGCGCGCCGGTTCGGCGCGACCTTGGCGGTCGACGGGCTCGATCTCGTGGTCGAGCCGGGGGAGCTGTTCGGCCTGGTGGGTCCGGACGGGGCCGGCAAGACGTCGACTTTGCGCATGCTGGCCGGCGTGCTGCGCCCCAGCGCCGGCGATGCGCGGCTGGCCGGCGTTTCGGTGGTCGAGGATCCGGAGGGGGTCAAGCCCGCGCTCGCGTACATGTCGCAGCGCTTCGGTCTCTATGCCGATCTGACGGTCGCCGAGAACCTCGCCTTCTACGCCGACCTCTTCCGCGTGCCGAAGGCGGAGCGGGCGGAGCGGATCGAGCGCCTCTACGACTTCTCGAATCTCCGCCCGTTCCGCGACCGGCTCGCCGGCCAGCTGTCCGGGGGAATGAAGCAGAAGCTCGGCCTCTCCTGCGCGCTCGTGCACGAGCCGAGGATCCTGCTCCTGGACGAGCCCACGTTCGGCGTCGATCCGGTGTCGCGCCGCGACCTCTGGCGCATCGTCCACGAGATGGTCGGCCGCGGCGTCACCGCGGTGGTCTCGACCGCCTACCTCGACGAGGCCGAGCGCTTCGACCGCGTCGCGCTCCTTCACCAGGGGCGGCTGGTCGCTCTCGACACGCCGGCGGCGCTCGCCCGCTCCTATCCGGGCGAGCTGCTCGAGGTGCGGACCGTGCGCGCCCGCTCGGCCGTCGATCTCGTCCGGCGCCTGCCCGGCGTCGTCGACTGCCAGCTCTTCGGCGACCGCCTCCACGTCACCGTCGCCTCGGCGACCGCCACGCGACCGCCGCTGCTCGAGGCGCTGGCGGCGAACGGTGACGACGGAGCGACGGCCGAGCCGGTCGCCGCGACGCTCGAGGACGTCTTTCTCCGGTTGGTCGGCGCGGCGCGGGAGGCCGCTTGAGCGGGGTCGCCGCCGTCGACCGGGCGGAGCGCGGGGCGATCGAGCCGGCGGTCGAGGTCGCGGGGCTGACGCGTCGCTTCGGCGACTTCGTCGCGGTCGACGACGTCACCTTCGCCGTCGCGCCCGGCGAGGTGTTCGGGTTCCTCGGCCCGAACGGCGCCGGCAAGACGACCACGATCAAGATGCTCAACGGACTGCTGGCGCCGAGTGCCGGCTCGGGTCGGGTCGCCGGCTTCGACATCGCCCGCGAGCGGCGCGCGATCAAGCGCTCGATCGGCTACATGTCGCAGCTGTTCTCGCTCTACTCCGACCTGACGGTCGAGGAGAACGTCGTCTTCTTCTCCGGCCTCTACTCGGTGCCCCGCGAGCGCCGCGCCGAGCGCCGCGACCGGGTCCTCGAGATGGCGGGGCTCGCCGAGCAGCGCGGGCGTCTGACCGGCGAGCTCTCGCTCGGCTGGAAACAGCGCCTGGCGCTCGGCTGCGCGGTTCTCCACGAGCCGCCGATCCTGTTCCTGGACGAACCGACCTCCGGGGTCGATCCGATCTCGCGCCGGCGCTTCTGGGACCTGATCTACGTCCTCGCCGACGCCGGCACCACCGTCTTCGTCTCGACCCACTACATGGAGGAGGCGGAGTACTGCGACCGGCTGGCGTTGATGAACCGCGGCCGCCTGATCGCGCTCGACACGCCTGCGGCCCTGCGCGCCGCGATGCGCGAACCGCTCTACGAGCTCGTCACTCCGGACCCGATCGCGGCGCTCGCCGCGCTCGACGGCGCGCCGGAGGTCGTCCGCGCCGGCCTGTTCGGGCGCAGTCTCCACGTCACCGTCGTCGACCGCGAGCGCGCGAGCGCCGGGCTCGCGGACCGGCTCGCCGCGGGCGGCGCCCGCCTCGGCTCGCTGCGCGAGATCGCGCCCTCGCTCGAAGACGTCTTCGTGGCGCTGGTCGACGACGCCGGCGGCGCCCGGGAGGACGCGTGAGCGCCCGCTTCGACCTCGTCCGCCTCGGGGCGATCGCGCGCAAGGAGTCGCTCCAGCTCGCGCGCGACCGCCGTAGCCTGTTGCTCGCCTTCGTCCTGCCGATGCTGCTGCTGGTGCTGTTCGGCTACGCGATCTCGCTCGACGTTCGCGACATCGCGCTCGCCGTCGTCGACCAGGACTCGAGCGCGGCCAGCCGCGAGCTGGTCGAGGCCTTCGAGGCCTCCGGCTACTTTACGGTGGTCGCCCGGCCCCAGTCGGCGGCGGCGATCGACGGTCTGTTCGCGCGCCGGCGCGCGCTCGCGGCGATCGTCGTCCCGCCGGGCTTCGCCGCCGACCTCGGGGCGGGCCGGACCGCCACCGTGCAGGCATTGCTCGACGGCAGCGACGCCAACACGGCGACGATCGCGCTCGCCTACGCCGAAGCGGTGGCGCGGGACTACGGCGCGGCGGTCCGCGCCGACGGAGGGCGACCGTCGCTGCCGCTCACCGCCGAAACCCGGGTCTGGTTCAACGAGGAGCTCTCCAGTCGCAACATGATCGTTCCCGGTCTGATCGCGGTGATCATGATGATCATCGCCGCGCTGCTGACCTCGCTCACTGTGGCGCGCGAGTGGGAGCGCGGCACGATGGAGCAGCTCGCCGCGACGCCGGTCACGCGCCTCGAGGTCGTCCTCGGCAAGCTCCTGCCCTACCTCGCGATCGGCATGTTCGACGTCGCGGTCTCGACCGTCGTCGGCATCCTGCTGTTCGACGTCCCGTTCCGCGGCAGCGCCTGGCTGCTCGCCGGACTCTCGTTCCAGTTCCTGGTCGGCTCGCTCGGGCTCGGGCTGTTCATCTCCGCGGTCGCCCGGTCGCAGGTTCTGGCGACCCAGATCGCGATGGTCGTCACCTTCCTGCCGGCGTTCCTGCTCTCCGGGTTCATGTTCGCGATCGAAGTCATGCCGAAACCGCTGCAGGTGGTCACGCTGCTGGTGCCGGCGCGCTACTTCCTGGTGGTCACGCGTGGGATCTTCCTCAAGGGAATCGGGCCGGAGGTTCTCGCCGTCCAGGCGGCGCTGATGATCCTGTTCGCGGTGGTCGGATTGACGCTCGCGGTGCGCAGCTTTCGCAAGGAGCTCGGCTGATGCGCGAGCGCATCGGGCGCGTCCGCGAAATGGTGCGCAAGGAGTTCCTGCAGCTGTTCCGCGACCCGCGGATGGCGCGGATCCTGTTCGTCGCGCCCCTGCTGCAGCTCGTCGTCTTCGGTTACGCGGTCTCGACCGAGGTGCGCGACACCCCGCTCTACGTCGTCGACCAGGACGGGTCGCGCGATTCACGCGAGCTTGTCGAGGCGTTCGTCGCCGGCGGATGGTTCCGGGTGGTCGGTCGCTCGGAGCGCCCGTCCGACCTGGTACGGGTGCTCGAGCGCGGCGACGCGCTCGCCGGCCTGGTCGTTCCGGCCGGCTTCGGAGACGACCTGCGTGAGGGGCGCGGGCGGGTGCAGCTGCTGTTCGACGGCACCGACTCGAACACCACGACGGTCGCGCTGGGGCACGCGGAGCGGATCGTGGCCGGCCGCGCGCTCGCGCTCGCGGGGGCGGCGGACTCGGCGCGGCTCGAGCTGGTGGCGCGCGCCTGGTTCAACCCGGAGCTCGACAGCCGCAACTACAACGTGCCGGCCGTGATCGGCGCGTTGCTGCTGCTGATCTGCCAGCTGCTCACGGCGCTCGCCGTGGTCCGCGAGCGCGAGATCGGAACCCTCGACCAGCTCGCGGTCTCGCCGCTCGAGCCGCTCGAGCTGGTGCTCGGCAAGACCATTCCGTTCGCGATCATCGGGCTGGTCGATCTCGGCCTGATCTCGACGGTCGCGCTGCTCTGGTTCGAGGTCCCCTTCCGCGGCAGTCCGCTCCTGCTCCTCGGCTCGGCGTTCCTGTTCATCCTCTGCGCGCTCGGTCTGGGGCTGCTGATCTCGACCGTGTCGAAGACGCAGCAGGAGGCGTTTCTCTCCTCGTTCCTGATCTTCATGCCGACGATGCTGCTGTCCGGCTTCATGTTCCCGGTCGCTTCGATGCCGGAGCTGTTCCGCTGGCTGACCGTGGCCAATCCGCTCCGCCATTTCCTCGAGGTCGTGCGCGGAGTCTTCCTGCAGGGCGTCTCGGTCGGAGACGTCTTGCCGCAGCTCGGTGCGATGGCGGTGATCGCGGCGCTGCTGCTGGGTGCGGCGGCGCGACGCTTCGCGCGCGCCGGCTGAGAGCTCGATCCGACGGAAAACAAGAGACCCCCGGAGCGCGAGCTCCGGGGGTCGAAGGAAAGCGGCCGGACGGTCGCGCCGTCCGGCCGAAGGGACTCTAGTAGCTGACCTTGAGCGAATACGTGGTGCGGGTCGAGGCGTACTTGTAGACGCGCACGCGGACCGAGACGGCGGAGGAGCCGCTGTTGGTCCAGACCACCTGGTCGGCGGTGGTGCCGCCGTTGGTGGAGCTGCCCAGCGACGTCCCCGACGAGTTGTAGAGGTACAGGTCGTAGTCGACCGACAAACCGTTGAGCAACGACGTGACGGTGGCGCCCGCCGGAATGCTCATCGAGAAGTAGTCGCTCGTACCGGTCTCGCCGGCGAAGGTGCCGGCCACCGTGCTGCAGGGCGCGACCAACGGATCGGCGGTCGAGATCGTGTTGTTGGCCTCGGTCTCGGCCACCGCGGTGCAGGCCGAACCGGTCTGGTAGCTGCCGACCAGAGAGACCCCGGAGTACGCCGTGTAGCCGCGCAACATGACGTGCCAGGTTCCGGCCGACGGCGCCGCGAAGGTGCAGGTCTCGTTGTTGCCGTTCAGGTACGGACGGCAGTCGTAGGTCGACGTGGTCGGCTGCGCGCCGAAGCGGACGTACATGTCGGCGTCGCCGGTGCCTCCGGAGATCTGGAACTGGAGGTTCGAGGAACCCGAGGGCACGCTCATCGTCCAGTACTGCAGACTGCTGGCGGCTCCCGAGATTCCGGTGACCGGCACGCCGTTCGACAGCACGTTGCCACCCGAGCAGGTCTGCGTGGTCGCCGACGCCTGCGCCGAGTTGCCCGAGTCGCAGGTGCCGTTCGAGGCGGTGACCACGTAGTAGTAGGTGGTGTTGCAGGCGAGGCCGCTGTCGGCGAAGGAGGTCGTCGCCGAGGTGCCGACCTGGCTGTAGCCGCTGCCGCTCGTCGTCGAGCGGAAGATCTTGTACGACGTCGCGCCCGAGGAGGCCGACCACGAGACGTTGATCGCGGTCTGCGACGAGGCGCTGGCGGACACTCCCGTCGGCGCCGCCGGCGGGGTGCAGCCGCCGCCGCCGGCCGGGGTCACCGAGCGGCAGGTCGACGGCGCCGAGGCCGCGGCCTCGGTCGACGACGGGTGCGCGACGACCTGGTAGTAGTAGGTCAGGCCGTTGGCCACCGCGTTGTCGGTGTAGGAGGTCGTCGAGACGTTGTTGGCGACCTTGGTGAAGCCGGCGTTGCAGCCGGTCTCGTTGCGATAGACGTCGTAGACGCCCGAGGAGCCGCTCCAGGAGAGCGCCGCCGAGTTGTTGCCGGCCGTGACCGTCAGGCTCGGCGTCGCCGGCGGAGTGACCGCCGCGAACGTCGTGTTCCAGCCGGCGTCGGTGGTGCAGGCGATGCCGTGGCGGTTGAACGCCGCCGCGATCGCGCCGCCGTGCGGCGTGCCGTCGGCGAGGTTGCCGTTGTCGTCGTCAATCGCGCGGAAGACCTTGAACAGCGAGCCGGTGTTGCAGCCGTTCGAGGTCCACGGGCTCGACGTCGTCGTGCACTGGAACGACTTGGTACCGGTCGAGCGCGACAGGTACCAGAGGCGGTCGACCACGGTCCAGGCCGCGCCGGTACCGGCGCCCGGCATGTCGCGCATGGCGAGGTCCCAGAGCGCCTCGGAGCCGATGTAGGACTCGCAGTGCCCCTCGCGGTTGCAGGGGCCGACGTAGCCGGGCCGGGTGGGGCAACGGCTCTGGGTGAAGTTGGCCACCGTGTGCGGAGTGTTCGAGACGCGCTTGGCCCAGTCGATGTCGCGCACGCCCGAGCACGAGGTGCAGGCGTCGCCGTAGCCGCCGCAGTTCGAGCTGCCGAGGAAGCCGTTGCCGATGCAGGAGTTGTGCGTCGCGAGCGCGGCCGTGAAGTCGCCGTAGGTCTCGCCGGTGCCGTTCTCGGGCGACGAGCCGTTGCCGTCGTTCGAGTCGAGGCCGTGGCCGTACTCGTGGAGCGAGACGCCGGGCAGCTCGCCGGTGTTGGCGCAGCCGCCGCCGGAGCGGAAGAAGTTGACCGAAGAACCGTTCCAGTAGGCGTTGCAGGTCTGGTTCAGGTTGACGTTGGCGGTGAGCTTGGCGTTGATCCAGCTGTTCGACGGCAGCCAGCCGCGCGCCACTTCCTTGGCCCGGTTGAGGTTGTAGAACTGGGTCCGGGCGGCGTGGGTGTTGCCGGCGCCGCCGGTGCCGGGAGTCGTGCAGTCGGTGCCCGAGCCCGAGCCGAAGGCGATGTTGCCCGACCCGTCGGCGGCCTTCGAGATCGAGCCGCAGCTGTCGACGACGCGCACGTACTGGCCGTTGAGCGTCGACGTGCCGGAGGTGCCGGAGAAGATACCGGCCGAGTTGGTGTAGGTCGAGGTCGCGACGTCGGCGAAGGGCATCGGCAGGACGCGCTCGGTCGAGGGCCGGTCGCCCTGGAAGACGCCGCCGGTCACCGCGCCGTACTCGTTGACGTCGTAGAAGTCGAGGACTTCGCCGGTGGCGGCGTCGACCCGGCCCCGGAAAGTGCCGATCTCGCCCGGACGCCGGAAGACGAACTGCCACGCGCCGACCAGCTCGCGGCCGTCGCCGGCGTCGAAGCTCTCGGCGAAGCGGCCGTCGCCGCGGTTGGCGGGCAACACGTGGAACGAGCCGGCGTCGACCCAGAGGTCGTCGGGGTAGAAGCCGCCGACGTGCTTGCCGAGCGCTTCGAGCGCGCCCTGGACGCCGATCCGGTCGACCGGAGCCGCGGCGCCGGCGGCGGGCAGGTTCTCGGTACCGATCGAGACCAGGTTGCCGCTGTTGACGATGAACACCACGCGGGCGCCCTCGATGCGGTGGCCGCCGGCGACGACGTCGTAGTCGACGAACCAGACGTGCGGTCCCGGGTGTCCCGAGCGCCCGTCGTTGAGCACCAGCGCGTCCGGGTCGAAGCCCATCGTCTTGCCCAGGACGCGGGCGAGCGAGCGGGCGCGCCCGTCGAGCTCGGCCAGCGTCGCCGAGTCGCTTGCGGCGAGATCGTTGCCGGGCCCGGCGATCCAAGCCAGGCCGGAGCCGTCGATGCTGGAGACGAAGCCGGTGCGGGCGTCGACCTGGGCGCTCCAGGTGCCGCCGGCCATGCGCGCGAACTCGTCGAATCCGAGCTCGGCGTCGAGCGCGAGGGCGTGGCGGGCTTCACCGAGCGCGAGGACGTCGCCGGTCTGGGCGAAGCGCGGGCTCTCCTTGACGAGAGCATGCAACCCCGACTCCTGACGGGCCATCGTCTGCGCGCCGACCTGCGCGGCGAGACACAGGCCGGCGGCCGCTAAGGCGAGGGCGAGACACCTGCGATGGGACGGCGAGGACATTCCAGGCCTCCTTCCAGGGAGCGCCGCATCGAAAGGCGGCGCCAGAAACAAGGTCGGCCGGCGGGCCCTGGCCCGGCGAGGCTTGACCGCGCGACGATCGCGCGGGAGCGCTCCCCGGATCCCGTACGCCCGGATCCGTCGACTCGACCGAAGAAACTGGAATGAATGAAAAGCGGGGTGAAACTAGGCCGGGAGCAACTCGTTGTCAAGGGGGGTCGACAAATTTTTTCGGCTGCCGCGAAGCGGCTAGAGTCAGGGGTCGTGAACCTCATCGAGGGAGTGCGAATCGGGCTCTTCGTGGTCGCGGGTGTGACGTTTTTCGCACCTCCGGCGGCTCCGCAGCCGGCCCGTCCGAACCTGGTGCTCGTCACGCTCGACACTACCCGTGCCGACCACCTCGGTGCCTGGGGGCACGACTTCGCGCGCACGCCGAACCTCGACGCGCTGGCGGCGCGCGGTACCCGCTGGGAGAGCTGCGACACCGCGGCGCCGGTGACGCTGCCGTCGCACGCGACGATGCTGACCGGACTCTTCCCGCCACGGCACGGCGTGCGCGACAACGGCATCTTCACGCTCGGCGCGGGAGTCGAGACCATCGCCGAGCGGCTCGCCGCCGGCGGATACGACACGGCGGCGGTGGTCTCGGCGGTGGTGCTGGCGCGCCGCCACGGTCTCGACCAGGGATTCGCGGTCTACGACGACGATCTCGGCGCCGGACGCGCGCGCGGCACGGAGGTCGCCGAGCGACCGGCCGACGAGACGACCGAGGCCGCCCTGGCGAGGCTCGCCACGCTGCGCGCGCCCTTCTTCCTCTGGGTCCACTACTTCGATCCGCACGAGGAGTATCGCCCGCCGACCCGCTTCGCCGACGCCGCCGCCGGACCCCACCGCCTCTACGACGGCGAGATCGCCTTCATGGACGCCGAGATCGGCCGGCTGCTCGCGGCGCTGCCGCCGTCGACCGCGATCGTCGTCGCCGGCGACCATGGCGAGATGCTCGGCGAGCACGGCGAGACCAGTCACGGGCTGCTGCTCAACGCCGGCGTGCGCCGCGTGCCGCTGATCGCCGCCGGACCCGGGTTCGAAAGCGGCCGCACCGAGCGCTGCCTGGTGCGCACCGCCGACATCGCGCCGACGCTCGCCGAGCTCGCCGATCTGCCGGCGGTCGCGGGCCTCGACGGGCGCTCGTTGCTGGCGACCGACGGCCGCGACGGGTGCGACCGCGTGAGCTACTCGGAGAGCTTCTTGCCGTTCTTCGCCTACAAGTGGTACCCGTTGCGCGCGCTCTCGGACGGCCGTGCCTTGTACCTCCAGGCGCCGCGTCCGAGCCTCTTCCGGCTCGACGTCGATCCCGGCGAGACGACCGACCTCGCCGCCGCCGAGCCGGCGGCGGCGGAGCTCTGGCGCGCCCGCCTCGAACGTCTGCTCGCCGCCGCCGGCGAGTCGCTCGAGCCCAGCGTCCAACCGGGCGACGGCCTCACCGACGAGCAGGTGCGCCAGCTCGCGAGCCTGGGCTACCTCGGCGGTGGCGCCGGCGGCGCGGTCTCGCGCGAGTTGCCCGACCCGCGCTCGCGTCTCGACGTCGCCCGCGACCTGCACGCCGCCGCCGCCGATGTCCAACAGGGTCGCTGTCCGGAAGCGCTCCGTGCCCTGACCCGCATCGTGCGGGACGACCCGCGCAACTTCCCGGCGCTGTGTCTGGCCGGGCAGTGCCTGCGCGACGTCGGCCGGCTCGAGGAGGCGGTCGCGCTGTTTCGGCGGGCGAGCGAAGAGAACGAGCGCTCGCCGGTGCCCGCGGCCAACCTCGGCGCGCTCTATCTCGATCTCGGTCGCGCCGCCGAAGGAGAACGCGAGCTGGCGCGCGCTCTGGTTCTCGATCCCGCCGACGCGGTCTCCGCGGCGCGCCTCGCGAGACGTCGCGCCGAGACCGGCCGCGCCGCGGACGCGCTGAAGATTCTCGACCAGGCGCGCGCGGCGGGCGCGCTCGATGCCGCGCTCTTCCGCGAGCGCGGCGCGTTGCTGGCCGGCGCCGGCCGGCTCGAGGAGGCGCTCGCCGACTTCCGCGAGGCGGCCCGCCGCGATCCGCTCGACCCGGTGGCGATCGAGAACGCCGGCCGCGCCGCCTTCGCGCTCGGTCGGCCGCGCGACGCGCTGATCCACTACGAAACCCTGGCGCGCCTCGCCCCCTCGCGCGGGGAAGTCTGGAAGACGATCGGATCCCTGGCGCTCGAGACCGGTGACCGCGACCGCGCCGACCAGGCCTTTCGCGCCGCGCTGCGACTCGAGACCGACCCGGCCGAGCGCGCCGCGCTCGAGCGGCTGCTCGCCGAGCCGCGCTGACGGCGGGTCAGCCCGCGGCGGGCGGCGTCGCGCCGCCGCCGGTCAGGACGTGCTCGAGCAGCTGGCCGGCGATCTTCAGGAAGTCGAACTCCGTGACGATGCCGACCAGCTTGCCCTCCTTGAGCACGGGCAGGCTGCCGACGCGATGCTGCTTCATCAGCCGGATGGCGTCGATGGTCGGCGTCTCGGGCGCGATCGTCACCATGTCGGTCGACATCACCTCGCGCACCGGGATCGGCCCCTTGCCGAGGTCGGCGGCGCGGTCGGCGATCAGCGACATCAACGAGCGCTGCGAGACGAGGCCGAGCAGCCGGTGCTCGGAATCTTCGACCGGTACGTGACGGATCTTCTTCCACTTCATCAGGTTCGCCACCAGCTCGACGCCCTCGTCGGGACCGACGGTGATGAGGTCGCTGGTCATGAACTGCTCGACCCGCGCGTAGTGCTTCTCCCAGCCGCCGGCATGCTCGAGGCTGGCGATCGGCCAGCGGTGGACCGGCTCGCCCTTCGTCTGATGCTCGATCACCGCGGCGGTGATCGCCGCCAGACGCTCGGCGCGACCGCCGCGGTCGCGCAGCCCGGCGAACGACTCGAGCTGCCACTGAGCGCCAGTACGCTTGCTGCGGACGCGGTCCTCGAGGACGCCGAGCAGGCGATCGGAGTCGCCGACGTCGACGCCGCGCGTCGCCAGCCCCTCGCGGGCGAGCGGCAGCAGCTCCTGGAGGATCAGCTCGTCGGCCGGCACCTGCTGGTGGCCGGGCCAGCCGAACTGGGCGCGCAGGCCGAGGCGCGAGGCGGCGATGAAGTTCTCCTGCGCGGTGTCGAACTCCATCACGCGGCGGATGTCGGGGTAGATGCGCGAGAGGCCCGACAGCAGGCCGAACCAGAACGCGGCGTTGGCCATCTCGTCGATCACGGTCGGTCCCGACGGCAGGATGCGGTTCTCGATGCGCAGGTGCGGCTTGCCGTCGAGGATGCCGTAGCAGGGTCGGGTCCAGCGGTAGATCGTGCCGTTGTGCAGTCGCAGGGCCTTCAGCGAGGGCACCTGGTTGGCGGCGAGCATCGCCAGCGAGTCCTCGTCGATGTCGGCCGAGAGCAGCACCTTGAAGCGGGCGATGTCCTCCTGGAGGATCTCGAGCACCGAGTCGTCGACCCAGCGCCGGCCGAAGGAGACGCGCGGCGCCTGCTCGCGCAGGTGCAAGCCCGCCGCCCGGTGGTCGACCGACTGCTGGAACAGCGCGATCCGGGTCTCGCGCCAGAGCCGCCGCCCGAACAGCAGCGGCGAGTTGCACGCCGCCGCCAGCACCGGTCCGGCGACCGCCTGGGTCAGGTTGTAGAGCGGCGCGAACTCCTCGGGGCCGACCTGGTAGTGGAGCTGGAAGCTGGTGTTGCATGCCTCGACCATGACGCTGTCGTGGCGGATGATCAGCTCGTCGGTCCCCTTGATGTAGAACTCCCAGTCCTTGCCGCGCAGGCGCCGCATCGCCTCGTTGAGCGCGAAGTAGCGCGGCTTGGGCGTCATGTTCTCGAGGGTCAGGTCGGAGATCTCGATGGTCGGCAGGATGCCGATCATCACGATCTCGGAGTCGAGCGAATGGGCGGCGGCGCGGGCCTTGACCACGAGCTCGTCGAGCTGCCGTTCCATGCGGGCGAGGCAGTCGCCGCCGAATTCGAGCGGGTCGGTGTTGAACTCGAGGTTGAAGCGGGCGACCTCGGTGGTGAAGTGCTCGTCGCCCAGGCGTTCGAGCATCTCCATCGCGATCGGCGCAGGGCGGAAGCGCCGGTCGAGCAGGAAGAGCTCCTGCTCGGCGCCGATCCTGCGCACCCCGGTCTCGAGCGAGCCGTGCTTCAGCATCAGCTCGAGCGCGCGCAGGTCGGCGAGCAGATGGCGCGTGAACGACCTCAGACTCTCGGGCTCGAGCTCCTTGACGTCGTGCTGGCCCATCCGGCCTCCCGTCCTTGCCCCACCGCCATGACGAAGCGGCGGAAGTGTAGCCCCGCGACGGGAGGCCGGCAACCGCGGCGAGCGGTCAGTTCGTCAGGATCCACTCCGCCGTCGTGCCCCAGTCGAAGCCGTCGGCGAAGATGTAGTCGTTGTGCAGGCGGACGGCGACGAAGGCCATGTCGGAGCCGGCGGTCTCGCCGCCGCCGACCACGATGATGCGACCGTCGGGGGCCAGATCGACGGCGCGGCCGACCGAGATCGAGCCGCCGCCGGTCGCCGTGTTGAAGGCGGTGGTGCCGTCGCCGGCGAAGGCCGGGTCGAAGTTGCCGGTCTCGAGGATGCGCGCGACGCCGAACCAGCGGCCGCCGCCCGAGGCGTTGGTCCCGCGCCCGGCGGCGATCAGCTTGCCGTCGCCCTGGACGGCGAGGCCGAAGACCTGGTCGTAGCCGGTGCCGGCCGGAGCGTTGAAGGTGAAGGTCAGCTTGCCGTCGCCCGAGAAGGTGTTGTCCAGCGTGCCGTCGAACAGCAGGCGCGCCACCGAACAGTCGTTGTTCGAGCTGCCGTTGCCGGAGATGCCGCCGACGTAGATGCGGCCGCGGTCGTCGACCGCGAAGGCGCGGACCTCGTCGTAGTTACCGACGGCGAGATCGAACGAGATCGTCACTTTGCCGTCGCCGCCGCCGAACGTCGGGTCGAGCTCGCCGGCCGACGTCAGCCGCGCCACGGCGAAGTCGGCGTTCGAGGCCGAAGCCTGGGCGCGACCTCCGACCAGGATCCTGCCGTCGGGCTGGAGGAAGACGACGCGCGCATGGTCGTCGTTGAGGCTCGGCAAGTTGAATCCGATCTCCGCGAAGCCGTCGCCGCTGAAGGTGGCGTCGGCGCTGCCGTTGGACAGCCGCCGCTCGACGCCGAAGTCCTGGTTCGCCGCCGCGAAGTCCTCCACGAGGACCGGCTTGCCGTCGCTCTGGACCGCGACGTCGCCGGCGCCGAGATCGGCGGCGCTCGCGATGACGCGGCCGTCGCCGCTGAAGCTGCCGTCGAGCGCGCCGGCCGCGGTCAGCTTCACGAGCACCCAGCCGACCGGGTTCAGGTCGGTGCCGTGGAACATGAAGTAGCCGCCGCCCGGTACGGCCTCGATCCGTCCGTCGTAGTAGTGGGTGTTGTCGGATCCGCCCGGGTTGCCGTCGATGCGGGCGATGCCGGCGGTGCCGAAGCTGCCGTCCGGGTCGCCGTTCGACAGAAGGCGCACCGCGATCATCCGCTCCGGTCCGGTGTCCGAACCGATCAGAGACGAAGAGCCGGACATCACGATCCTGCCGTCGACCTGGGCGACGACGTCGAAGGCGATGTTGCTGCGCGGATTGCCACCGACGGGGATGTCGACGACCGCGAGGCCGGCGTCGCCGAAGCTGGTGTCCAGCGTACCGGGAGCCTGCCCGAGGGCCGCCGCGGCGCAAAGCGCGAGAGGGAGCGAGACGAGAAAGAACGTTCTTCGCATGCGGAATCTCCGGGAGTGCCGGCCGATCGGCCGGAAGGCGATCCTATCGCGCCCGCCCGAAGTCGGCAGCGCGCTCGCCGCCGCGCGGGCGCTCAGTCGACGTGGCTCGACCAGGCGCCGAAGCCGCCCCAGTCGAAGCCGTCGGCGAAGACGTAGTCGTTGTGGAGGCGACCGACGACGAGGTCCATGTCGCCCGAGGCGTGCTCGGCTCCGCCGGCCACCAGGATGCGGCCGTCGATCGAGAGCGTGACCGCCCGCCCGACCGAGACCGCGCCGGTGCCGGTCGCCCAGTCGAAGATCTGCCGGCCGGGGCGGCCGGGCAGGCTCGAGAAGGTCGCGTCGAAGCTGCCGTCCTCGTTGATCCGCGCGACGCCGACGCGCCGACCGGTGCCGGCGGCATTGGTGGCGCGGCCGACGACGATGATCCGCCCGTCGCCCTGCGGCACCACGGCGAAGCCCTGATCGAAGGCGCTCTCCAGATCGGACGCGAACGAGAACGTCAGCCGGCCGTCGCCCGAGAAGGTCGGGTCGAGCGTCCCGTCGGCACGCAGCCGCGCGAGCGCGCAGTTGCCCGCCGAGGTGCCCGAGACCAGGATCCGCCGTTTCGAGTCGACCGCCACCGCGCGGGCGGCCTCGTCCGTGGCGCCGAATCCGAAGGTCACCCGGCCGTCGCCACTGAACGAGCCGTCGAGGGCGCCTCCGGTCGTCAGTCGGGCCACCGCGAAGTCGTCGTCGATCTGCGCGGCGCCGACGTCGGCGCTGCCGCCGGCGACCGTCTTGCCGTCGGCCTGGAGGACGAGCGGAAACGCGAAGTCGTCGCGCGTGCCGGTCGGGTCGAATCCGAACGAGACCGAGCCCTGGTCGCCGTAGGTCGGGTCGGGATCGCCGTCGGTGAGGAAGCGCGCGACCGACCATTCGTAGTTGGGCACCGTGCCACCTTCGTCGAGAAAGTCGTCGAGCACGATCGGCCGGCCGTCGGAGCGGGCGGCGAGGTCGCCGACGCCGACTTCGAGGTCGACGCGGTGGATCACCCCGCCGCTGCCGAAGCCGGAAACCAGCCCGCCGGCGGCGTCGAGCCGCGCCAGCGACCAGCCGGTGAGCATCCCGGTGCTGTCGACCACGCCGTTGTGCAGGTAGATGCCGCCGTTCGGCGCCGTCGCCACGTGGCCTTCGAAGAAGCGTGGGTTGCCGTCGTCGGGCGGGTAGCCGTCGATGGCGACGATGCCGTCGCCGCTGAACGAGGTGTCGAGCGCGCCGCTCGCGGTCAGCCGCACGGCGACCATGCGCTGGGCGCCGCTGCCGTCGGTCGCGGCGGCGCCGCCGAGCACGATTCGACCGTCGACCTGGGCCAGGACCCCGGTGGCGATGTTCGAGCGCGGCGAGCCGGCGACCTGGATGTCGACGAGCCGCACGCCGGAGGCCGCGAAGGTGGGGTCCGGGCTCCCCGGCAACTGGGCCGCGACCGGCGGCAGGGCGAACAAGCAGGCCGTGCCGATGACGAGACGTCGAGAGGGGTGTCGCATCGTGGACCTCCTCGCAGTTGCCGACGTGGTGCCGCTGCGACGATAGCTGCTCTCGAGCCCTCCGCGAGACTCCGGACGGTCAGTCGACGTGCGCCGACCAGCTCCCGAAGCCGCCCCAGTCGAAGCCGTCGGAGAAGACGTAGTCGTTGTGCAGCCGCGCGGCGACGAAGTCCATGTCGCCGGGCGCCCGCTCGGCGCCGCCGGAAACCAGGATGCGACCGTCGAGGGCGAGTGCGACGGCCCGTCCCACCGAGACCGCGCCGGTGTCGGTCGCCCAGTCGAAGATCTGGCGTCCGGGCCGGCCCGCCAGGCTCGAGAAGGTCGAGTCGAAGCTGCCGTCCGCGTTCAGCCGTGCGACTCCGACCCGGCGGCCGGTCCCCGCCGTCGTGGTGGCGCGGCCGACGACGATCACCTTGCCGTCCCCCTGCGGGACGAGGCCGAAGATCTGGTCGAAGGCGGCCCCGGCATCGGAGGCGAAGCTGAAGGTGAGCTTGCCGTCGCCCGAGAAGGAGGGGTCGAGAGCGCCGTTCGGCAGCAACCGCGCGAGGGCGCAGTTTCCGGCCGAGACGCCGCCCACGAGGATCCGCTTCTTCGCGTCGACCGCCACCGCGCGCGCCGTCTCCGCCTCGTCGCCGAAGCCGATCGTCACCTGGCCGTTGCCGCTGAACGAGCCGTCGAGAGCTCCCGACGTGGTCAGGCGGGCGACCGCGAAATCGTCGTCGACGGTGATGTCCGGCTCGCCGACGTCGGCGCTGCCGGCGGCGACCGGTCTGCCGTCGTTCTGGAGGACGAGGGCATAGGCCCAGTCGTCCTGCACCCCCGCGACGTCGAAGCCGAAGCCGACCCACCCCTGGTCGCCGAAGCTCGCGTCGCCCGAGCCGTCCGTGAGGAAGCGCTGGAGGGCCCACTCCTCGTTGGGCACGGTGCCGCCCTCGTCGAGGAAGGGGTAGAGGATCAGGGGCCGGCCGTCGGCTCGGGAGACGAGGTCGCCGACGCCGATCTCGAGGTCGACCTGATGGACCAGCCCGGCGGTCCCGAAGGTGCCGACGAGCCCGCCGGACGCGTTGAGCCGCGCCACTGACCAGCCGCTGACGAAGCCGGTGCTCTCGACGACGCCGTTGTAGAGGTAGACGCCGCCGTTCGGCGCCGTCGCGACGCGGCCCTCCGAGAAGCGCGGGTTGCCGTCGTCGGGCGGGTAGCCGTCGATGGCGACGACGCCGTCGCCGCTGAACGACGTGTCGAGGGCGCCGCCCGCGGTCAGCCGGACGGCGACCATGCGCTGGGCGCCGCTGCCGTCGGTCGCGGCGGCGCCGCCGAGAACGATCTTGCCGTCGAGCTGGACCATCAGGCCGGTGGCGTTGTTCGAGCGCGGTGCGCCGCCCACCTGGATGTCGACGCGGCGCAAACCCCCGGTGCCGAAGCTGCCGTCGAGAGTGCCCGGAACCTGGGCTCCGGCGGGTGTCAAAGAGAAACCGAGGAACGCGAGAATCACGGTCGGGCGACAGCGCTTGCGCATGGCGATGGACCTCCCGGCGGCTCCCTGTGCGATTCCACGGTGCCGGAGGACATGCCCGAGCGGGCATCCGCGGTCTCCGACCGTCAGTCCTCCAGCGCCGACCAGCTCCCGAAGCCGCCCCAGTCGAAGCCGTCGGCGAAGACGTAATCGTTGTGCAGCCGCGCGGCGACGAAGTCCATGTCGCCCGACGCGCGCTCGGCGCCGCCCGAGAGCACGATGCGGCCGTCCGCGGCGAGCACGACCGCGCGGGCAACCGAAGCGGAGCCGCTGCCGGTCGCCCAGTCGAAGACCTGGCGGCCGGGGCGTCCGGCGAGGCTGTTGAAGCTCGGGTCGAAGCTGCCGTTCTCGTTCAGGCGGGCGATGCCCACGCGTCGGCCGCTGCCCGTCGTCGAGGAGGCGCGCCCGACGACGATCACCTTGCCGTCACCCTGAACGACCAGACCGAAGACCTGGTCGAAGGCCGCGCCCGCGTCGGAGGCGAAGGAGAAGGTGAGTTTGCCGTCGCCCGAGAACGTGGGGTCGAGCGTGCCGTTCGAACGGAGCCGCACGATCGCGCAGTTGCCGTTCGAGACACCCCCGATCAGGATTCGGCGCTTCGAGTCGACGGCGACGGCGAGCGCCTCCTCTTCGGTATCGCCGAATCCGATCGTGAGCTTGCCGTTGCCGCTGAAGGAGGAATCGAGCGCGCCGCCCGCAGTCAACCTCGCGATCGCGAAGTCGAGATTCACGCTGCTGGTGCCCAGGTCGGCGAAGCCGACCGCCAGCGCCTTGCCGTCGGGTTGGAGCGACAGGGCGTGGGAGTAGTCCTCCCAGCTGTCGCCGAGGTCGAAGCCGATCACGCGAGCTCCGCTGCTGCCGAACCCTGGGTCGGGGTCGCCGGTCGAAGTCATCTGCTCGACGATCCACTGCTGATCCGGAATGGTGCCGCCTTCGTCGTTGAAGTCCCAGAAGATGAGCACGCGACCGTCGGGGCGGGACGCCACGTCGCTCGCGAAAGCGTAGTCGGCGCTCCCACCGGTGACGACGCCGGCGTCTCCGAAGCCGCCGACCAGTCCTCCGCTCGCGTTGAAGCGGGCGAGCGACCAGCCGGGGCAGCAGGAAGGTTCGGAGGCCTCGTTGAACAGGTAGACGCCGCCGTTCGGAGCCGGCGCCACGCGGCCGCCGGAGAAGCGGGCTTCGCCTTCAGCAGGCGGATAGCCGTCGATGGCGACGATCCCGTCGCCGTTGAAGGATGTGTCGAGCGCGCCCCCCGGCGTCAGCCGCACGGCGACCATGCGTTGCGGCACGGAGACGACGTTGCCGACCGGCATCGCGGCGCCGCCGAGGACGATCTTGCCGTCGGCCTGGACGAACAGGCCCGTCGCGTTGTTCGAGCGCGGCGAGCCGTTGACCGGGATGTTGACCCGGCGCAGCCCGCCGGTGGCGAAACCGGCGTCGAGCGTTCCGGGGACCTGGGCGACGGCGGAGCCCGCCGCCGACAGGGCGAGAATCCACGCGAAGAAAACGGAGCGCTGGCTCATCTCATCTGCCTCCTCACCTGGACTACGCGTAATCCGTGACGAGACAGGACAGTGAAACCAGCTTGCGCCCGCCGGGCGCGGGCTGTCAAGCCCGGACGGCGGTGTCGGCGAGCAGCGGCGCGATCGCCGGGTGGACGACCTTGCCGTCGTGCGTCAGCAGCGTGCCGGCCACCACCTCGTCGTCGAGCGGCACCGAGAGCTGCTTGTCCTTCCACAGCAACTTGAGGAGATTGAAGACGTTGCGGGAGTAGAGCAGGCTGGCGTCGTGGGCCACGCTGGCCGGCAGGTTCGACGGCCCGAGGATGGTGACGCCGCCGTGGACGACCTCTTCGTCGGCGCGGGTCAGCTCGCAGTTGCCGCCGGTCGAGGCGGCCATGTCGACCACGATCGAGCCCGGCCTCATCGCCTCGACCATGGCGCGGGTCATCAGCACCGGCGCCTTGCGGCCGGGGACCTGGGCGGTGGTGATCACCACGTCGGCGTGCGCGATCCGTTCGGTGAGGATCGCGCGCTGCTTCTCGAGGAACTCCTTCGAGACCTCCTTGGCGTAGCCGCCGGTGCCCTCCGCGGTCGGCATCTCGGGCAGGTCGATGAAGCGCCCGCCCAGCGATTCGACCTGCTCCTTGACCGCGGCGCGCACGTCCGAGACCTCGACGATGGCGCCCAGCCGCTTGGCGGTCGCGATCGCCTGCAGCCCGGCGACGCCGGCGCCCAGGATCACCACCCGTGACGGCTGGATGGTGCCGGCCGCTGTCATCAGCTGCGGGAAGTACTTGCCGAGGCGAGTGGCGGCCAGCAGCACCGCTTTGTAGCCGGCGATCGAGGCCTGCGAGGAGAGCACGTCCATCGCCTGGGCGCGGGTGGTGCGCGGCACCAGCTCCATCGCGAAGGCGGAGACGCGGCGCTCGGCGAGGCGGCGCACCAGCCCGAGGTTGCGATACGGATCGAGCAGCGAGACGAGGATCGTCCCTTCGGGCAGAGCGGCGGCCTCGGCGTCGGTGGGCGGGGCGACCTTGGCGACCAGAGCCGCGCTGCCCATCGCCGCGGGGGCCGAGATCACCATCGACGCGCCGGCCGCCTCGTAGTCGGCGTCGCGGTGGCCGGCGGCCGTGCCGGCGCCGCGCTGGATCTCCACCTCGAAGCCGGCGGCGACCAGCTTCTTGACCGTTTCCGGGACGGCGGCGACGCGGTGCTCGCCATCTCGGGTCTCCTGCGGGACGAAGATGCGTGCCATCGATCCTCCGGACTGCCGGTCGCGCCGGCGGCGGGCATCGTAACCGGCACGTGCCGGGGCGGCAACCGACCCGCGGGGCGGGATCGCCCCCTGCCCGGCGGGCGGCGATCAGCTCGCGCGGTGCTCGGGGCGGGTCAGATCGAGGATCGTCTTGACCGGCGCGAAGGTCCAGGCCGGGACTTCGACGAAGACCGTCCGCCAGCCGGCCATGGCGCCGTTCCAGAGGCCGGGGCGTTCGAGGACGGTGAGGCGGCGGCCGTTCTCGACCTTGGTCGTGACGAACGAAGCCGCCGGATCGACGAAGCGTCCGAGCCGGTGCGGCCGGTCCCCGGCGTCGCGCAGGGCGACCACCAGGTCGACCGGGTTGAAGTGGGTCGCGGCCGCGAAGATCGCGCGCTGGCCGGCGTCGTCGCGCGCCACCTGCGCCGACTCGACGATCTGGGGCGAGCTCGCGCCGGAGCCACTCTCGACCCAGAACGGTCCGCCGCCCGGCTCGCCGGCGTTGGGCACCACGCCGGCGACCCGCAGCGGCCGGTCGCGATCGGCCCCCGCCGCGTTCCCGGAGAGCTCGGCCGCGAGTCCGGCGAGCGCCAGCTTCCAGCGCGCGAGCTCGGCGTGGCGCGACCGCGGCAGGACGTTGTCGATGTTCTTGACGATCACCAGGTCGCCGCTCGTCGCTTCGAGATTGGCGAGCAGCGCGCCGTGCCCCGACGGCCGCAGCAGCAGCCGACCGTCGTCGGCGCGCGCCGGCCGGCCGTCTTCGTCGAGCGCCAGCGTGTCGGTGGAGCGGGCCTGCTCGGAGAGCGAGACGGCGAGCGCCGTCCCGGCGCCGAGGCGGGCGCGGACCGCGGCGAGCTCCGCTTCGAAGCCCGCGGCCTCTCCCGGAGGCACCGTGAAGTGGTAGCGCGCGTCGCCGGCGGAGTCGACGAGGTAGGCCAGCCCCTCGACGAGCTGCTCCTCGAACGCGGTGACCGGACGATCGCCTTCGAGATGGAAGGGCAGCAGCGCCTTCGGGCGTCGCGCGGCGTCGAGCCCCGCGGCATCGAGCAACGCGTCCAGCACCGGCCCGAGGGGCTCGGCGAGCGCGCGCCGGGCGAGCTCCTCGACGGTCGTGCCCATGGCGCGGGCGAGCGGGCGCGCGAGCGCCAGCTCGGGCAGCGCGCGCGCGAAGGCGAGCGCGTCCGCCGCTTCGGCGTCGCCGCCGCGCGCGGCCGCCTCGAGGGCCGCGCGGTCGCCCGCCAGGCTCCGCGCGCGCACCGCGGCGAGCGCCGCGAACATCCGCGTCGCGGCGCCGGAGGCGGGCACGAACTTCGACAGCCGGCCGGCGTCGCGCGCCTCGGCGCCGCGCCGTTCGAGCTCGGCGAAGCGCTCCGGGGCGAGGCGCAGGATGCCGTCGCCGACCGTGCAGGGGCGCGCCAGGCGCGCCGGCGGCGGCGGCGAGGCGAGCAGCGCGAGCTGACGCTCGGCCTCCACGGCCGGAATCCCGGCCGCGGCGAGCTGCGCGAGGTCCCGGCCGTCGAGCCGCGGCGTCATTTCGGCCCCGGGGTCAGCCGCGAAACGCGGGGAGCCGGTCGCCGAGCTCGGCCAGGCGCGCGGCACGGGCGTCCTTGGGCGAGAGCAGCGGAACCTCGATCGGCCAGTCGACGCCGATCTCCGGGTCGTCCCAGGCGATCGAGAGATCGGCCTCCGGGCGGTAGAGGGTCGTGCACTTGTACTCGACCTGGGCGCGCTCCGACAGGACGCAGAAGCCGTGGGCGAAGTCGGGCGGAATCCAGAGTTGTCGGAAGTTGTCGCCCGAGAGCCGCACGCCGTACCAGCGACCGAACGTCGGCGAGCCGCGACGGATGTCGACCGCGACGTCGAAGATCTCCCCTTCGGTGCAGCGCACCAGCTTGCCCTGCGGCTCGACGGTCTGGGTGTGCAACCCGCGCAGCGTGCCGCGGCGCGACAGCGAATGGTTGTCCTGGACGAAGCGGAGCTCGAGCCCCTGCGCCGAGAACTTGCCGGCGTGGAAGACCTCGAGGAAGAAGCCGCGGTCGTCGCGGAAGACGGCGGGCTCGACCAACCGGACACCCGGCAGCGGAGTGTCGAGCACCTTCATCCGCCGGCCTCTTCGGTGACCTCGGCCACGACCCGGCGCAGGTAGTCGGCGTACTCGGTCTTGCCGAGACCGCCCGCGAGCTCGAGCACTCGCCCGGCTGCGAGCCAGCCGAGTCGGAAGGCGATCTCTTCGAGGCAGGCGACCTTGAGCCCCTGCCGGCGCTCGACCGCGGCGATGAACTCGGCGGCCTGGAGCAGCGATTCGTGGGTGCCGGTGTCGAGCCAGGCGATGCCGCGCCCGAGCCGCTCGACCGCGAGCTCGCCGGCCTCGAGGTAGGCGCGATTGACGTCGGTGATCTCGAGCTCGCCGCGCGGCGAGGGGCGCAGGTTCGCGGCGATCTCGACCACGCGGTTGTCGTAGAAGTAGAGCCCGGTCACCGCCCACGACGAGCGCGGCCGTTGCGGCTTCTCCTCGAGCGAGAGCGCGCGACCCTCGCGGTCGATCTCGACCACGCCGTAGCGCTCCGGATCGTGCACGTGGTAGGCGAAGACGGTGGCTCCCCGTTCGCGCGCCGCGGCGGCGCGCAGCATCTCGGGCAGGCCGTGACCGTAGAAGACGTTGTCGCCGAGCGCCAGCGCCACCCGGTCGGCGCCGACGAAGTCGCGCCCGATCCGGAAAGCCTGCGCCAGCCCCTCGGGGCGCGCCTGCTCGGCATAGGAGAACGAGACGCCGAAGTCGGTGCCGTCGCCCAGCAGCCGCTCGTAGAACGGCAGGTCCTGCGGCGTCGAGATGACCAGGATCTCGCGGATCCCCGCCAGCATCAGGGTCGACACGGGGTAATAGACCATCGGCTTGTCGTAGATCGGCAGCAGTTGCTTCGACACGCCGCGCGTGACCGGGTAGAGCCGCGTGCCGGAGCCACCGGCGAGGACGATTCCCTTCATGGCGGGCCCGCGAGTCTATCAACGCCCCGCGGGCGCGACGTAGGATCGCGCACCGTGTCCGCCCCCGGGAGACCCCGCTGACCCCGCTCCAGGCCGTCGTGCTCGCGCTGGTCCAGGCGGTGACCGAGTTCCTGCCGGTGTCCTCGTCGGGTCACCTGATCCTGCTGCCGCGGCTGCTGGGCTGGAGCGACCAGGGGCTCGAGTTCGACATCGCGACCAACACCGGCACGATGCTGGCCGTGCTCGTCTATTTCCGGCGCGACGTCGCCGGGCTGGCCCGCGGGCTCACGGCGAGCTTGCGCCCGGGCGGCGCCGGCGCCTGCGAGCCGGAGGCGCGGCTCGCCTACGCGCTGCTGTGGGGGACGATCCCGGCGGGCGTGGCCGGCCTGCTGATCAAGGACTGGGTGTCGGGCCACGGCCGCGATCCGCGGCTGATCGCGACCACGGCGATCGTCTACGGCGTGCTGCTCGCCGTGGCCGACCGGTTCGGGCGCAAGCGGCGGGCGGTCTCGACGATCGGCGTCCGCGAGGGGTTCCTGATCGGTTGCGCGCAGGCGCTCGCGTTGATTCCGGGGACATCGCGCTCGGGCGTCACGATGACCGCCGCGCTCGGTCTCGGCCTGACCCGGGAAGCGGCGGCGCGCTTCGGCTTTCTGCTCGCGATCCCGATCGGCCTGCTGGTCGGCGCCAAGCAGGTCTTCGACATCGCCCGCGGCGAGGTGCTCGGGCTCTCGGCGGCCTCGCTCGCGATCGGCATCGGGGTCTCGGCCGTCGCCGGCTGGGCGGTGATCGCGGGCCTGCTCGCCTGGGTGCGGCGGCGGCCGCTGATGCCGTTCGCGGTCTACCGGATCGTGCTCGGAATCTTTCTGTTCGCCTACTTCTGATCGGGCGTCGGGGCGCCGGGCTCGGGCTTCGGCGGGAACAGCCACGACGCCGCGACCGAGCCGCCCAGCAGCGTCGCGATCACGCCCAGCGAGACACCGATCGGCACCTTGAACCAGGCGCTGCCGACCATCTTCACGCCGACGAACGCCAGCACCAGGCCGAGGCCGTACTTCAGGTAGTGGAAGCGCCCCATGAAGTCGGCGAGCAGGAAGTAGAGAGCGCGCAGGCCGAGGATGGCGAAGATGTTCGAAGTGAAGACCAGGAACGGGTCGCGGGTGATGCCGAAGATCGCCGGGATCGAGTCGACCGCGAAAACCACGTCGGTCGCCTCGATCACCAGCAGCACCAGGAACAGCGGCGTCGCGTAGCGCTTGCCCGCCTCGACCACAAAGAAACGCTGCCCGTGATAGCCCGGCGTCACCGGCAGGAAGCGCCGCGCCAGGCGAAGGATCGGGTTCTTCTCCGGGTCGACCTCGCCCTCGCCGGAGAACAGCAGCTTGACGCCGGTCAGCACCAGGAAGCCGCCGAAGACGTAGATCATCCAGTGGAACTTGGCGAGCAGCGCCGCGCCGGCCAGGATGAAGACGGCGCGCAGCACCAGCGCGCCGACGATCCCCCAGAACAGGACCCGGTGCTGGAACTGGCCGGGAACGCCGAAGTAGGAGAAGACGACCAGGAAGACGAACAGGTTGTCGACCGAGAGCGCGTACTCGATCAGGTAGCCGGTGACGAACTCGAGGCCGATGCGGGTTCCGAACTTCCAGAACAGCCAGCCCGCGAACAGCGCGGCGAGCGCGACGCAGAAGCCGACCCAGAGCGCGGCCTCGCGCGGCTTGACGACGTGCGCCTTGCGGTTGAGCACGCCGAGGTCGAGCACCAGGATGGCCAGTACTCCGGCGAGGAAGATGGTCCAGAACAGCGGCGTGCCGATCGTCGCCATGAGCCGGCGAGTCTAGCGTGCTAGCGTCCCGCGCGTGGCGCGGTTCATCACCTTCGAAGGGCTCGACGGCAGCGGCAAGTCGACCCATCTCGAGCGGACGTCGCGGCGGCTAGAAGCCGCCGGAGTCCCCTTCGTGGTCACTCGCGAGCCCGGCGGCACCGAGCTCGGCGCGGCGATCCGCGGCGTCTTCCTCGACCGCCGGTTCGCCGGCATGGACGGCCTGGTCGAGCTGCTGCTGGTCTTCGCCAGCCGCCGCCAGCACCTGCTCGAAGTGATCGAGCCGGCGCTCGCCGCCGGCCGCCACGTGCTGTGCGACCGCTTCACCGACTCGACGCGGGCTTACCAGGGGGCCGGTCGCGGCATCGAGGCCGAGGTCATCGACCGGGTCGACCTGCTGGCGACCGGCGGCCGCGTCCCCGATCGAACGGTGCTGTTCGACCTGCCGGCCGAGGAGGCGCGGCGGCGCGGTCACTCGGGCGCGCGCCAGCGTGCGGGCGAGGTCGACCGGCTCGACGCCGAGGCGCTCGCCTTCTACGAGCGGGTGCGGCGCGGCTACCTCGACCTCGCCGCCGCCGAGCCGGAGCGGGTCCGCGTGGTCGACTCGTCGCTCGCGCCCGAGGTCACCGAGGTCGCCGTGCGCGGAGCGCTCGCCGACATGCTGCCCGAGCTCGCGCGGCGCGAGCGGCCGGCGTGACCACCCCGCTCGCCCGCACGGTGGGGCTGGCGCGCGACGGCAAGCTCTACCCCTCGATCATCCTTCACGGCGGCTCGCCGACGGCGCGCCACTCCGCCGCGATCGAGCTGGCGCGAATGCTCCTGTGCGAACGCGCCGATCCCGGCGAGCGGCCGTGCGGTGAATGCCGGCACTGCCGCCGGATCGCAGTGCCGGGCGACGACACCACGATCTTCCATCCCGACTTCGGCTGGCTGAAGCGCGACGCCAAGACCGTCACCTCGACCGACGCGACCCGCGACTTCCTGCGCCCGGCGCATTCGGCGCCGTTCGAGGCGCGCGGACAGGTCTTCGTGGTCGCCGAGGCCGACACGCTCTCGGCCGAGGCCGGCGACCTGCTGCTCAAGCTCCTCGAGGAACCGGGGCTCGGCTCGCCGCGTCACTTCCTGCTGCTGGCGCCGTCGCGGCTCGACCTGTCCGAGACGCTGCGCAGCCGGTCGCTCGCGGTCTTCCTCGGCGCCGCCGAGCCGATCGAAGAGGAGCTCGTCGAGAAGATCGGGTCGGGCGTCGTCGCGTGTCTGACCCGTCGCTCGGCGAGCGGCGGCGGCATCTGGCTGCTCGACGTCGCCGCGCGCCTGGCGGGGGCCGGCGACTTCGCCGACCCGCGCGCCGAGGGCCCCTGGTCGACCGCCGCCGCCGCCGTCCGCCGCGCCGCGCTCGACGACGCGCTACCGGGCGAGCGCCGCGCCCCGCTGCTCGCCCTCGCCGAAGCCCTGCTCTCCGCTTCCCCGATGCGCCTGCGTGGCATCCCCCCCGACCGCATCCTCGAAGGCCTCGTCACCCGCCATCTCGCGTAGCCCCGGGCTGTTTGGGCTATTTCTTCGGCGGGCGGGTGGGGCGCAACTCGATCAGGCTGGGCAGGGCGCGGTCGGGGAAGTCGAGCAAGTCGGTGACGACCTTGGCGACGTCCTCGGGCGCGAGCATCCAGTCCTGGGACTCCTGGCGCATCGTGGTGCGCAGCTCGGTGGCGACCGAGCCCGGGCAGATCGCGGCGACGCGGATGCCGGCGTGGCGCAGGTCGAGCATCGCCGCCTCCGACATGCCGACCAGGCCGAACTTCGAGGCGTTGTAGGCGGCGCCGCCGGCGAACGGGTTCTTGGCGGCGAGCGAAGCGACGTTCAGGATCCAGCCGCCGCCCTGCTTCTTCATCACCGGCGCCGCGGCGCGGATTCCGAAGAACGGACCGAACAGGTTGGTCTCGACGACCTCGCGGAAGTCCTCGGCCGTGAGCTCGTCCACCGGCGCGAAGCGGCCGAGGCCGGCGTTGTTGACCAGCACGTCGAGCCGCCCGGCCTCGTCGACCACCCAGGCGACCAGGGCGTCGACCTCCTCGGCGCGGCGTACGTCGCAGGAGCGCGCGAAAACCCTGCCCGGATGGGCGATGAACAGCTTCTGCTTCGTGTCTTCCAGCACGCGCGCGTCGCGGCCGCAGAAGAAGACCTTCATGCCGCGCGCGAGCAGGGCTTCGACGATCGCGCGGCCGATGCCGCGGCTGCCGCCGGTGACCAGCGCGACCTGGGGGGAGCTCGTCATGGATCCTCCGATCGCCGGCGAGCGGGTCCGGGGCTCTTCGCGCCACCCTCCGCCGGGGTGGCAACCGCCGGTTGCCGGCTTCCGTATACTGGCACGTGATGGGTCGCCGTCTGGCCGTGCTCGCCCTGATCGTCGCCGCCGCGCTCTCCGGAGTGCCGGTGGCGACCGCCGACTGCTCGCCGGGCGACGGCTGTCCGATGGCCGGCGTCGGCTGCACGCCGCGCGCCGCCTGCGCGCGCGGCGCGGTCTGGTCGGTGGCGATGACCTGCTGCGACCGGCCGGTACCGCCGGCCACGGGACCGACCGGGGTCGCGACCCTGACGCCGGCCGCCGCCGCGCCGACGCCGCTCGCGGCCGCGATCGAGCGCGCGCCCGAGCCGCCGGCTCCGGCGCCGACCGCGCCGACCGCGGAGCGCGTGCGCGCCGAGCGAAGACACGCCGTCGGGCTCTTCACCCTCTTCCTCGTCCTGCTCAACTGAGACCCTCCGCTGTGCGGACCTGAGGCCTCGGCGCGCGTCGCGCCGCGGCCCGAGCACCGTTTGGGAAGGAGGAGCTCCGTGATCGATTCGCGCACCCCGGGGGCAGCGCTCTCGGCCCGAGCCCTGGCGAGCGCGCTGGCGATGGCGTTGGCCGCCGCCACGCTGCCTGCGCAGGAGCCGGCCGCGGCGCGCACCGGCCACCGCATGGACCTGGGCGAGGAGGACGTCGCCGACGCCCCACCCGAGTTCCGCGGCGCCGAGGCGCCGCCGCTCTCGCGCCTGCTCGAGCTGGCGCGCGAGCGCTCGCCCCGGCTCGCCGCGGCCGCGGCGCGGGCCGTCGGCTCGTCGCGCGAGATCGAGGCGGCCGGCGCGCTCGACGATCCGATGTTCGGCACCCGCCTCGCCAACGCCGGTTTCGACCGCTGGACGGTCGGCGAGGTGGAGATGTCGATGATCGAGCTCGAGGTCCGCCAGAACCTGCCGTGGCCCGGCAACCGCCGTGGACGCCGGGAGCTGGCCTCCGCCGAGGCGGCCGCGGTCGAGGTCGAGGCGGTCGCCGTCGACCGCGCCCTCGAGCGCGAGGTCTCGGAGACCTATGCCCGGCTCTACGCGCTCGACCAGCGGCTGGCCCGGCTCGACGACGCCCACGAGCTGATGGAGGTGCTGGTGGCGGCGGTCGACCTGCGCTTCGGCGCCGGCGAGAGCGGCGCCGCCGAGGCCCTGGCGATGCGACTCGATCTGTCCGCACACGACGCCGAGCGCGAAGCGGTGGCCGCCGAGCGCGACGCGGTCGCCGCCCGGCTGCGCGAGGCGCTGGCGTTGCCGGCCGGCACGCCGATCGGCCTGGTGCGGGCGCTGCCGGCGGCGACGCCGCCGCCCGCGGACTTCGTGAAGCTGGCGCCGCGCGTCGCCCCGGCGGCGCTCGCCGCCGAGGCGCGCACGCTCGCGGCGACGCGTCGCGCCGAGCTCGCGAAGCTCGAGCTGCGCCCGGAGCTCTCGGTGGCGGCCGGCGTCGGCTGGCGCGACGGCCTCGACCCGCTGGTCTTCGCCGGCGCGGGCGTCGAGCTGCCTCTGTTCCGCGCGAGGCGGGAGCGGCCCCGCGTCGACGCGGCGATCGACGAGGCGGCGGCCGTCGGCTCGGACGCGCACGCCCTGCGCCTCGCGCTGCGCGCCGAGGCCGAGGCGCTGGTCGCCGCCTGGCGCCGGCTCGAGCGCCGCCGCGCGCTCTACGACGAGGCCCTGTTGCCGCAATCCTCGGCGGCGTTCGACGCCGCGCGCGCCGCCTTCCTCGCCGGCGATCGCGAGCTGGCGTCGCTGCTCGACGCGCTCGAGCGCTGGCTCGAGGTCCGCATCGAGCGCGCCGAGATCGAGGCCGATCGTTTCGCGGTCGGCGCGGCGGTCGCCGCGCTGATCGGACCCGGACCGACTGGAGAGCTGCCATGAACCCGAAACTCCCGCGCGGCCTCGCGCCGCTCGTGCTCGTCGCCTGCGCGCTCGTGCTCGCCGCCGGCTGCGGCGGCGCCGAACCGGCCGCCGCGCCCGAGGTCTGGACCTGCCCGATGCACCCGGACTACGTCTCCGACCGGCCGGGCAGCTGCCCGATCTGCCACATGGATCTGGTGCGCCGAGAGGCGGCGGCACCCGCGCCGCCGGTGGCCGAGGTCTGGACCTGTCCGATGCACCCCGAGGTGGTCTCCGACCGGCCGGGGACCTGCCCGATCTGCAAGATGGACCTGGTGCGCGCCGAGCAGCCGGTGGCCGGAGCCGCGGCCGGCGCGACCCACGCGGCGGTCGAGCTGACGGCGACCGGCCGGAGTCTCGCCGGCGTCGAGACGGTCGCCGCCGAGCGCGCGACCTGGACCGGCGGCCTGCGCACGGTCGGCACCGTGATGCCGGACGAGCGGCGCAGCCACCGGATCGAGGCGCGCTTCTCGGGTTGGATCGAGCGGCTGCCGGTCGACTTCACCGGCCGCTTCGTCCGGCGCGGCGAGACCGTCGCCGAGGTCTACTCGCCCGAGCTGGTCGCCGCGCAGCAGGAGCTGCTGGTGGCGCGCGACGCCGCCCTGCGCTTCGCCACCTCGGCGCTCCCCGAGGTCCGCCGCAGCGGCGAGGAGCTGCTGGTGGCCGCGCGCCGGCGGCTGGCGATCTTCGGCCTGCCCGAGGGATTCGCCGAGCGCGTGGCCGAGTCCGGCGAGACGCAGCGAACGGTGCCGGTGGTGTCGCCGGCGTCCGGCTTCGTGGTCGCCAAGTCGGTGTTCGCGGGCCAGCAGGTCGTCCCCGGCCAGGAGATGTTCCGCCTGGTCGACCTGTCGCGGGTCTGGGTCGAGGCGGCGCTCTACGAAGCCGACGCCGCGCGCATCCGCCCCGGCGACCGGGCGCGCCTCTCGCTCGCCTACGACTCGGAGGCGACGCGCGAGGGCGAGGTCTCCTACGTCTACCCGGAGGTCGACGCCGCGGCGCGGACCCTGCGCGTCCGCTTCGACGTCGCCAATCCCGAGCTCGACTGGAAGCCGGGGATGTTCGTCGACGTCGAGCTCGCCGGGCACGCGCGCGAGGCGGTCGTCATCCCCGACTCGGCGCTGCTGCCGACCGGCGAGCGCGAGTTGGTCTTCGTCGAGACCGCGCCCGGCCACTTCGAGCCGCGCGAGGTCACGGTCGGCGAGCGCCGTGCCGGGCGCGCCGAGATTCTCGGCGGCCTCGCCGCCGGCGAGCGCGTCGCCGTCGCCGCCAACTTCCTGCTCGACAGCGAGTCGCGCCTGCGCGCGGCGATCGCGCATCGCGCTCCGGCCGCGCCGGCGAGCGGCCACGAGGGTCACCGGTGATCCCGCGCCTGATCGAGTGGTCGGCGCGGAATCGCCTGCTGGTGCTGCTGGGCACCGTGGCGGCGATGGCCTACGCCGTGCACGTGCTCGGCGCGATCCGGCTCGACGCTCTGCCGGACCTCTCGGACACCCAGGTCATCGTCTACTCGCGCTGGGACCGCTCTCCCGACGTGCTCGAGGACCAGGTCACCTACCCGATCGTGTCGTCGCTGCTCGGCGCGCCGAAGGTCAAGGCGGTGCGCGGCTTCTCGGACTTCGGCTTCTCCTACGTCTACGTCATCTTCGAGGACGGCACCGACCTCTACTGGGCGCGCTCGCGCGTGCTCGAATACCTGTCGAAGATCCAGCCGCAGCTGCCCGCCGGCGTGCGTACCGAGCTCGGCCCCGACGCCACCGGCGTCGGCTGGGTCTACCAGTACGTGCTGGTCGATCGCGAGGGGAGGCACTCGCTCGACGCGCTGCGCTCGTTCCAGGACTGGACCCTGCGCTACGCGTTGCAGAGCGTTCCGGGCGTCGCCGAGGTCGCCTCGCTCGGCGGCTACGGCCGCCAGGTCCAGATCACGGTCGATCCCAACCGGCTGGCCGCGTACGGCCTCGGCGTCGATCAGGTCGTCGCCGCCGTTCAGAAATCGAACGACGAGAGCGGCGGGCGGCTGATCGAGTGGAGCGGTGCCGAGGCGATGGTGCGGGTGCGCGGCTACGCCCGCGACGTCGCCGCCTTCGAGGAGATCGCAATCTCGAGCGGCCCGACCGGCGTCCCGGTGCGCGTGCGCGACGTCGCCCGCGTCGCCTGGGGCCCGGAGATCCGGCGCGGCGTCGCCGACTTCGACGGCCGTGGCGACCACGTCGGCGGCATCGTGGTGATGCGCCACGGCGAGAACGCCAAGAACGTCATCGAGCGCGTCCGCACGCGCCTCGAAGAGCTGCGACCGACGCTGCCCGCGGGCGTCGAGGTGGTCTCCACCTACGACCGCTCGACGCTGATCGACCGCGCCATCGACACTCTCAAGCACGAGCTGACGATCGAGATGATCGTCGTCTCGCTCGTCATCCTGCTCTTCCTCTGGCACCTGCCGTCGGCGATCGTGCCGATCCTGACCATCCCGATCTCGGTGTTGCTGTCGTTCATCCCGCTGTACCACTTCGGCGTCACCGTCAACATCATGTCGCTCGCCGGCATCGCGATCTCGATCGGCGTGCTGGTCGATGGCGCCATCGTCGAGGTCGAGAACGCCTACCACCGGATCCACGACTGGCAAGGCAAGTGGCTGGGGCGGACCGAGCTGACCCCGGAGGAGCGCGAGGAACGCCGCAACGAGTTCTTCCACGTCCGGCTCGAGGCGCTCAAGGAGGTCGGCCCCTCGGTCTTCTTCTCGCTGCTGGTGATCGCCGTCGCCTTCCTGCCGATCTTCGCCCTGGTCGACCAGGAGGGGCGACTGTTCAAGCCGCTCGCCTGGTCGAAGAACCTGGCGATGGCGCTCGCCGCCTTCCTCGCGATCACCCTCGACCCGGCGATGCGGATGCTGTTCGCGCGCATCGACCCGTTCACCTTCCGGCCGCGCTGGCTGGCGCGAATCGCGACCTCGGCGGCGGTCGGTCGCTACTACGACGAGCAACGCCACCCGATCTCGCGCATCCTCCACCGCGTCTACGAGCCGGTCTGCCGCTGGAGCCTGGCGCACCCGAAGTCGGTGATCGCGACCTCGCTCGTGGTGCTCGGCGTGTCGATGCCGATGTACTTCCGGCTCGGCAGCGAGTTCATGCCGCCGCTCAACGAGGGGACGATCCTCTACATGCCGACGACGCTGCCGGGTCTGTCGGTGACCGCGGCGCAGGAGCTGCTCGAGACCCAGGACCGGGTGATCCGCTCCTTCCCGGAGGTCGAGAGCGTCCACGGCAAGGCCGGTCGCGCCGAGACCTCGACCGATCCGGCACCGTTCTCGATGATGGAGACCACGGTGGTGCTCCGGCCGCCGTCCGAGTGGCGGAGCAAGGAGGTCTGGTACCAGCGCTGGCCGGAGTGGACGAAGCCGCTGTTCCGGCCGTTCTGGCCCGACCGGATCTCGTGGCAGGAGCTGGTGGCGGAGCTCGACGCCGCCCTCAAGATCCCCGGCGTCACCAACGCCTGGACGATGCCGATCCAGGCGCGCATCGACATGCTCTCGACCGGCATCCGCACCCCCGTCGGCATCAAGGTCTTCGGCCGCGACCTCGAGGAGATCCAGGCGATCGGCGAGCGGATCGAGTCGCTGCTGCGCGACGTCCCCGGCACCCGCAGCGTCTTCGCCGAGCGGGTCGCCGGCGGCTTCTTCGTCGACATCGAGCCGCGGCGCGAGCAGCTGGCGCGCTACGGGCTGACCATCGCCGACGTCCAGATGACGATCGGCGCCGCGCTCGGCGGCGAGAACGTCACCACCGTCGTCGACGGCCGCGAGCGCTACCCGGTCAACGTCCGCTATCCGCGGGAGCTGCGCGACGATCTCGCCGAGCTCGGCCGCGTGCTGGTGATGTCGCCCGCGGGCGCCCAGGTGCCGCTCGGACAGCTCGCCGAGATCCGGCTCACCCACGGACCGGCGATGGTGCGCGACGAGAACGGCTTCCTCGCCGGCTACGTCTTCGTCGACGTCGCCGGTCGCGACGTCGGCTCCTATGTCGAGGAGGCCAAGGGGATCGTCGCCGCGAACGTCGCGCTGCCGGCCGGCACCACGCTGGTCTGGAGCGGCCAGTACGAGAACATGCAGCGCGTCCGCGAACGGCTGAAGATCGTGGTGCCGGTGACGCTGGTGCTGATCTTCGTCCTGCTCCACGCCAACACCAAGTCGACCTTCAAGACGCTGCTGATCCTGGTCGCGGTGCCGTTCTCCGCGATCGGCGCGATCTGGCTCTTCCACCTGCTCGGCTACAACGTCTCGATCGCGGCCTGGGTCGGGATGATCGCGCTGCTCGGCCTCGACGCCGAGACCGCCGTGTTCATGCTGCTGTTCCTGGACCTGTCGTGGAAGGAGGCGCGTGAGCGCGGCGCGCTCGGCAGCCGCGCCGCCGTCGACGAGGCGATCGTCCACGGCGCGGTGCGCCGCGTGCGTCCGAAGCTGATGACCGTCGCGGCCGCGTTCATGGGCCTGCTGCCGATCCTGTTCTCGACCTCGGCCGGGGCCGACGTGATGAAGCGGATCGCCGCGCCGATGATCGGCGGCCTCGCCACCTCGTTCCTGGCCGAGCTGCTGATCTACCCGGTCGCCTACAAACTCTGGAAGCTCCGCACGGAGCTGCGTCACCTCCCGGCCGAAGAGGCCACTTCCTCCACCTGAAAGGAGACATCATGAAGTCGATGAAGATGTTCGTCGCCGTCGCGCCGATCGTCGCGATCTTCGCCCTCGCCCTCGCGCAGCCGGCCGCGGCGCACCCGGTCGCCGAGACCGCGCCGCTGGTCCTCGCCGAGTACGTCAAGGTCCACGACGCCCTCGCCTCCGACCGCGTCGACGGCGTCGCCGAGTCGGCGACGAAGATTGAGGCGATGGCCACGGAGATGATCGGTCACGCCGGCGACGCCGAGAAGCAGCTCTACGAAGGGCTCGCCGCGGCCGCGACGAAGATGAAGGCCGGCGATCTCGCGGCGCTGCGCGCCCCGATGAAGGAGCTGTCGGTGGCGGTGGACGCCTTCCTGCGCGCGGCCGGGACGCCGGGCTGGCAGCTCTACTACTGCCCGATGGCGGACGGCTACTGGATCCAGACCGCCGAAGGAGTGCGCAATCCCTACTACGGCGCGAAGATGCTCGCCTGCGGCGACAAGGTCGACAAGGTCGGGGCCTGAGACCGTGGAGCACGTCGACTCCGGCGGGCCGGGTTCGGCGGCGCTGGCGGCGCTGGTCGACAACCACCGCCGCTTCCTCGCCTTCCTCGAGCGGCGCACGGGCGACCGCGCGACCGCCGAGGAGATCCTGCAGTCGGCCTTCGTCAAGGGGCTCGAGAAGGTCGGCGAGATCCGCGACGAGGAGCGCGCGGTCGCCTGGTTCTACCGCGTGCTGCGCAACGCGCTCACCGACCACTGGCGCGCGCGCGGCGTCGAGCATCGCGCGCTCGAGGGGCTGGCGCGCGAGTTGGCCGACGCCGCCGAGCCGCCGCCCGAGGTCGCCGCGGAGCTGTGCGGCTGCTTCGCGCCGCTGCTCGGGGCGTTGAAGCCCGAGTACGCGGAGATCCTGCGCCGCGTCGACCTCGAGGGGGTCCGCCCGCTCGACTTCGCCGCCGAAGCCGGGATCACCGCCAACAACGCGATGGTCCGGCTCCACCGCGCCCGCAAGGCGCTGCGCGAGCAGCTCACCCTCTCCTGCCGCACCTGCGCCGAGCACGGCTGCCTCGACTGCAGCTGCGGCCGGCCGCGCCCCACGAACGACGTCCACGCGCACTGAGGAGGATTCGAATGGAGAGAGTCACCGGATCGGCCCTGGCGCTGGGGCTCCTGCTCACGGCGCCGCTCGCCGCGCAGGGCTCGCCCTACGTCGGCGATCAGGAGCAGCGGATCAAGGCGCTCGCGACCGAGCGCGAGCAGGGGCTGCGCGCGGGCGCCGGGCTCGGCCTCGCGCTGGCCGCCGAGCTCAACGGTCACGCGGGACCCAAGCACGTGCTCGAGCTCGCCGCCGAGCTCGGGTTGACGGCCGGGCAGCGCCCGGCGATCGAGGCGAGCTTCGAGCGGATGCGAACCGAGGCGGTCGCGCTCGGCGAGCAGATCGTCGCCGCGGAGGAGGAGCTCGACCGCCGCTTCGCCCACCGCCACCTCGACGAGGCGAAGCTCGCCGAGCTCACCGCCCGGATCGGCGAGCTCGAAGGGCGGCTGCGCTTCGTCCACCTGCGCGCCCACCTCGAGACCGACGCGATTCTCACCGCCGCGCAGCGCGCACGCTACGTCGAGCTGCGCGGCTACGGCGGTTCCGGCGGCGCGCACGTCCACGGCGAGCACGGCGCGACTCCGCACGGAGGGCACGGCGGTTCCTGAGCCCACGGGCGGCGTCCGCCGCGCCGGCTCAGCGCCGGCGGATCTGCGCGCGCGAGCGGAGGACCTCGGGGCGCTCGCTCTCCGCGGCCGCGACCGACGCGACCAGCGTGTGGAGCGTGCGCGCGCGCTCGGGTTGGCGCGCGAGCTCGGCGGCGCGCGCCGCACCGGAGAGCGCCCGCAGCCGGTTGGGCGACTCGACCAGCACCGCCTCGAAGGCGTCGAGCGCCTCGCCGGCGCGACCGAGCTCGAGCAGCACCTCGCCGAGCAGCTCGCGCGGCGGCAGAATCGTCCCCGGCGTCACCGGATGCTTGCCGACCCGGCCGTCGAGCTCCGCGGCTTCGGTGAGCTTCGCGATCGCCTCGTCGTCGTCGCCCTTGGCACGCGCCAGCAGTCCGGCGGCGGCCAGTCGAGTCGCCTCGACGTGCCCGGCCCAGTCGTAGGGACCGGGCGGCGGCGCCGCGGCGAGCTTCGCCTGCAGCTCGGCCAGGCGCGCGACCGCCCGCTCGGCGCCGGCGACGTCGCCGCTCCTCGCCGCGCCGATCGCGCGGGCGTAGGCGGGGATCGCCTCGGCGTACGGATAGGCGGCCAGCTGCTGCGCCGAGAGCGGATCGGCGAGCGTCGCGGCCCCCTTCCAGTCGCCGCGCTCGAGCCGATAGCGGGCCGGGATCGCCGCCAGCGCGTAAGCGGCGGCCATGGTCAGCGGACGTTCGGTGACGCCCCCGCGCGCGGCGCGCTCGGCGGCTTCGGCCGCGGCACCGTCCTGGCCGGTCTGCAGGTAGGCGTACTCGAGGTAGTCGAGGGCGTGCAGCTCGTCGAACGACGCCGTGTCGGCGAACAGCTCGCGCGAGCGCACCGCCGCGTCGGCCGAGTCGAGGTTGGAGGCGATCGACTCCGGCCAGAGCCCGAGCCGGACGAAGATGTGCGACGGCATGTGGAGCGCGTGCGCGGATCCCGGCGCGATCCGCGCGTAGCGGCGCGCGCTGTCGAGCGCCAGGTGCGCGAGCGGCGGATAGTCGAGCGAGTGGATCAGGTAGTGGGCGATGCCGGGGTGCTCGGGATGCTCGGCGACGAACGGCCGGAGGATCTCGACCGCCTGCTGCTGCTGGGCGTAGGACGTGTCGCGCGGCGGCGCGGTGCCGAGCAGCATCAGGGCCTGGAAGAGCCGGGCCTCGTGATCGTCCGGGAAGCGCTCGGCGAGCGCCGCCAGCGCGTCGCGATAGCGCGCCGCTCGTGTCTTGTGGTCGACGGTCTCCGAATCGGCGTAGAAGGCGCCGATCGCGGCGATCCAGCCGCGCTCGCGCTCGGTCGGCGCGCCGATCGCGGCGGCGCGTTCGGCGGCGGCGCGCCCGGCGGCGAGCTCGTCGGGCGCCGGTGCCGCCCAGAGCGGATGGAGGTAGGTCGCCGCGATGCCCCAGTGCGCCATGCCGCACGCCGGATCCTCGGTGGCGATCGCCTCGAAGCCGGCGCGCGCGAACTCGTAACCGAAGGAGTGGAGCTGGGCGACCGCCCGCTCGAAGCGGGCCTGGACCGCGGCGGAACAGCTGGTCGCGAACTCGACCCGGCCGTGGACCTCGCCTTCGCCATGGCCGTCCGAGGCCGTCGCGGCGGGGGCGAGGACGGCGAGGGAGACCGCGCTGGAAAGAACAAACCGAAGCGAGGACCGGAAAGTGCTCATGCGGCGCTCCTGTCGAGACTGTGGGGGTCGGCCGCCAGCGTCGCATATCCGGTCCCCCCGGGCAAGGGAACGAACCGGCGCCCCGCTGTAAGGTCGCCGGAGGCGCTCCGTCCACCCGGACGAGAGAGGAGAAGCGCGCCATGACCGACCACGATTCCCATCCGCCTCCGATGCGCCGCCGCCTCGCCGTGGTTTCAGGGGCGCCGGCCGGGGCCGAGATCGACCCGGTCTGCGGCATGACCGTCGACCCGGCCGCGGGCAAGCCGTCGTCGGTTCACGCCGGCAAGACCTACTGGTTCTGCTGCGCCGGCTGCAAGGCGAAATTCGACGCCGACCCCGGCAAGTACCTCGCCGGTCACCGCGATCCGATGACGGAGTGCGCGCCGGAGCCCGTGCCGGCGGTCGCTGCCGAGCCGGCGCCCGCGGCGGCCGCTGAGACCGCGATCGACCCGGTCTGCGGCATGACCGTCGACGTCGCGACCTCGGAGCTCCACTCCGAGCACCGCGGCGAGACGATCCACTTCTGCTCCGAATCGTGCAAGGAGAAGTTCGACGCCGACCCGGAGGCCTGGCTCGGCGACAGGCCGCGCCCGGAGCCGGCCGAGGTCCCCGCCGGGACGAAGTGGATCTGCCCGATGGACCCGGAGGTCGAGAGCGACCACGCCGGGGCCTGCCCGAAGTGCGGCATGGCGCTCGAGCCGGCGCTGCCGGCCGCCCCGGCGACCAAGACCGAGTGGACCTGCCCGATGCACCCCGAGATCGTGCGCGACGCGCCGGGCGACTGCCCGATCTGCGGCATGGCGCTCGAGCCGCGTACGGTCGAAGTCGAGGCCGGGCCGAACCCCGAGTACCTCGACATGCGCCGGCGCTTCCGCGTCGCGGTGCCGCTCGCCGCGGCGACTCTCGTGCTGGCGATGGGCGAGATGATCCCGGGCGATCCGCTCGGCCGCCTCCTCTCGCCGCAGGCGCGTCTCTGGCTGCAGCTCGCCTTCGCGACGCCGGTGGCGACCTGGGCGGCGTGGCCGTTCTACCAGCGCGCGGTGGCCTCGGTGCGCAATCGCAGCCTCAACATGTTCACGCTGATCGGGCTCGGCGTCGGCGTCGCCTTCGGCTACAGCCTGTTCGCGACCTTCCTGCCCGGAATGCTGCCGCACACGATGCGCCACGGCCCGGCGGGGTTGCCGCCGGTCTACTTCGAGGCCGCCGCGGTGATCACCGCGCTGGTGCTCCTGGGCCAGGTGCTCGAGCTCAAGGCGCGCGGCGAGACCGGCGCGGCGCTGCGCAAGCTGCTCGGCCTGGCCGCCAAGGAGGCGCGCCGGATCGAGGCCGACGGCAGCGAGCACGACGTGCCGCTCGCCCACGTCCACGTCGGCGACCGCCTGCGCGTCCGCCCGGGCGAGAAGGTGCCGGTCGACGGCGTCGTGCTCGAGGGCAGGAGCTCCATCGACGAGTCGATGGTCTCGGGCGAGCCGATCCCGGTCGAGAAGGAGCCCGGCTCGAAGGTGGTGGGCGCGACGGTCAACGGCACCGGCTCGCTGGTGATCCGCGCGGAGCGGGTGGGTGCCGACACGCTGCTCTCGCGCATCGTCGCGATGGTTGCCGAGGCCCAGCGCAGCCGCGCGCCGATCCAGAAGCTCGCCGACAAGGTCTCGGCCTGGTTCGTGATGGCGGTGCTCGCCATCGCCGCGCTGACCTTCGCGCTGTGGGCGACGATCGGACCCGAGCCGCGCCTGGCGCACGCCCTGGTCAACGCGGTGGCGGTCCTGATCATCGCCTGCCCGTGCGCCCTGGGGCTGGCGACGCCGATGTCGATCATGGTCGCCTCGGGGCGCGGCGCCTCGATGGGGGTCCTGTTCCGCAACGCCGAGGCGATCGAGCAGCTGCGCGAGGTCGACACCCTGGTGGTCGACAAGACCGGTACCCTGACCGAAGGCAAGCCGAAGCTCGCCGAGGTCCGCGCGCTCGCCGGGTTCGCCGAGGACGAGTTGCTCGGACTGGCCGCGGCGGTCGAGCGCGGCAGCGAGCACCCGCTGGCGGCGGCGATCGTCGCGGGGGCCGAGGCGCGCGGGCTCGCGATCGCCAAGGCCGAGGAGTTCGAGTCGGTGACCGGGCGCGGCGTCACCGCGGCGGTCGACGGTCGCCGCGTCGTCCTCGGCAACCGGAAGATGCTCGAGGAGAGCGGGATCGACGCCGGCGATCTGGTCGCCGCCGCGCAGGAGCTGGCCAGCGCCGGACGCACCGCGATGTACGTCGCGGTCGACGGCCGTGCCGCCGGCCTGGTGGCGGTCGCCGATCCGATCAAGGCGACGACGCCGGCCGCACTCGCCGCGCTGCGCGAGGAGGGGATCCGCATCGTCATGCTCACCGGCGATGCGCGCGGCACGGCCGAGGCGGTCGCCAGGGAGCTCGGCCTGGACGAGGTGATCGCCGAGGTCCGCCCCGACCAGAAGGCGGAGGTCGTCGCGCGGCTGCAGTCGGAGGGGCGCTTCGTCGCGATGGCCGGCGACGGCATCAACGACGCGCCGGCGCTGGCGAAGGCGCAGGTCGGCATCGCCATGGGCACCGGCACCGACGTCGCGATGGAGTCGGCCGGCGTCACCCTGGTCAAGGGGGACCTCGCCGCCATCGCGCGCGCCCGCCGCCTGTCGCACGCGACGATGACCAACATCCGGCAGAACCTGTTCTGGGCCTTCGCCTACAACGCGGCGGGGGTGCCGATCGCCGCCGGCCTGCTCTATCCGTGGACCGGCTGGCTGCTGTCGCCCATGATCGCCGCCGCGGCGATGAGCTTCAGCTCGGTGACCGTGATCACCAACGCGCTGCGCCTGCGCGGCGCGCGGATCTGAGCCGGAGGGCGACCGCGATGGTCAACGTTCCCCGCACACTCCGCCTGGCGCCGGCGCTCGCGGCGCTGCTGCTCGCCGGCTGCGCCACGGTCGACCCGTCGGCGACGCTCGCGACCCAGCGCGAGGAGCTCGAGTCCCGCGGCCTCGCCGGCATCGAATGGCGCACGACGGAGGCGGCGCGTGACGCCGCGATCGAGCGCTCGCGCGCGCTGCTCGCCGAAGCCCTGACGCCGGCGGCCGCGGTCGAGGTCGCGCTGCTGAGAAGCCCCGCGCTCCAGGCCGAGCTCGCCGGCCTCGGCGTCGCCCAGGCCGAGCTGGCGCAGGCGACGCGACTGGCCAACCCCGGCCTGTCGTTCTCGCGCCTCTCGGGCGGCGGTGAGGACGAGACCACGACCGGCATCGCCGCCGACATCGTCGACTGGCTGACCCAGCCGCTACGCCGGCGTCTCGGCGAGGCGGAGCTCGAGCGCGCGAAGCTCGAGATCGGCGCCGCGGTGCTCGACCTCGCGACCGCCTCGCGCGTCGCGCTGGTCGAGCTCCAGGCCGCCGAGGCGCTGGTCGCCCGGCTCGTGACGATCGAGCAGATCGACCGCGCCGCGGCCGACTACGCGCAGGCGCTGCGCGCCGCCGGGAATCTGACCGCGGGAGAGCTCGCGCAGGCCGAGGCCGGCTGGGGCGAGACGAAGGGGGAGCTGCTGCTGGCGCGAGCCGAGGCGAACCGGCGGCGCGAGGCGGTGATCCGCGCGCTCGGCCTGTCGGGGGTCGAGACCTGGAGCGCGGCGCCGCTCGCGGCACCTCCGACGGCGGTGGCGGAAGCGGAGCTCGCGGCGCTCGAGGAGACGGCCGCCGGCGACCGGCTCGAGCTCGCCGCCGCGCGCTGGGCGGTCGAGGCGCTCGAGCGGGCCCGCACGTTGCGCCGGCGCACGCGCTGGCTGCCGGTCGGCCTCGAAGCCGGTTTCGAGCGCGAACGCGACGGCGACCTCACCCGCCGCGGACCGACGGTCGAGTTGGCGCTGCCGATCTTCGACACCGGGGCTGCCTCGCTGGCGCGCTACGGCGCCGAGATCGAGCGGGCGCGCGCGCAGGCGGCCGGGGTCGAGGCGGCGGTCCGCTCCGAGGTCCGCGAGAAGGCGTCCGACCTCGCCGCCGCCGTCGAGCTCGCCGCGCTCTATCGCGACGTCGTGCTGCCGCGTCGCCTCGAAGCGCTCGACGCCACGCTGCGCGACTACAACCAGATGCTGGTCGGGACCTTCGACGTCCTGATCGCCAAGCAGGAGGAGATCGACGCCGAGAAGCGGGCGATCGAGGCGACCGCCGCCGCGTGGGTGGCGCGCTTCGAGCTCGACCGCGCTCTCGGCCGGCTCACCGGCACCCCGGAGGGGGGACGATGATCACGCGACGCGATTGGATCTCGGGTGCCGCGCTGGCGGGCGGCGCCGTCCTGGCGGGGCGCTCGACGCTGCTCGCCCAGACCGGCGACCCGCACGCCGGCCACCACGCTCCCGGCACGGCCGCGCCGGGCCCCGAGCCAGCTCCGGCGACGGAGCTCGCCAACCTCTACCCGCGGCCGGTGGTGCGGCCGCCGACGGTGGCGGAGGTCCGCCGCCTGCGGCGCGAGCTCGGCTACACGCCGGTGACGACGCCGGACGGCATCACCGCGCGCTGGCGGCGCAACGGCGCCTTCAAGGAGTTCCACCTGGTCGCGCACGAGCTCGAGCACGAGCTGGCGCCCGGCATGAAGGTCAAGGTGTGGGGCTACAACGGCGGCACGCCGGGGCCGACGATCGAGGCGGTCGAGGGGGACTGGCTGCGCATCTTCGTCACCAACCGGCTGCCCGAGCACACCACCGTGCACTGGCACGGCATCTTCCTGCCCAACGGCATGGACGGGGTTGGCGGGTTGCTCCAGCCCCACATCCGGCCGGGCGAGACCTACGTCTACGAGTTTCGCGTCGGTCAGCACGGCACCTTCATGTACCACCCGCACGCCGACGAGATGGTGCAGATGGCGCTCGGCATGATGGGCTTCTTCGTCGTCCATCCGAAGCAGCCGCGCTTCCTCGGCGAGGCGGCGGCGGCCGACCGCGACTTCTGCATCTTCCCGCACATGTGGGCGATCCACCCGGGCACCTACCGGCCCGACCCGATGGTGATGCTCGACTTCGACCTGTTCACCTTCAACGGCCGCGCCTTCCCGGGCACCTCGCCGCTGGTCGTCGGCCAGGACGAGCGGGTCCGTTTCCGTCTCGCCAACCTGTCGATGACCAGCCATCCGATCCACGTTCACGGCCACCGCTTCTGGCTGACCGAGACCGACGGCGGGCAGGTGCCGCGCTCGGCCTGGGTGCCGGACACCACGCTCAACATCGTCGCCGGTCAGACCCGCGCGGTCGAGTTCGTCGCCGACTTGCCGGGCGACTGGCCGCTGCACTGCCACAAGACCCATCACGCGATGAACGCGATGGGGCACGACCTGCCCAACCCGATCGGCGCCGACACGCGCGAGGTCGGCCGCCGCATCTCGCGCCTGGTCGACGGCTACATGGCGATGGGTTCGAAGGGGATGGCCGAGCACGCCGAGCACTCGAAGTTCCACCCGGGGCCGGAGAACACGCTGCCGATGATGACCGGCGAGGGGCCGTTCGGCCCGATCGAGATGGGCGGCATGTTCACGGTGGTCAAGGTCCGCCCGAATCTGGCGGACTACGCCGACCCGGGCTGGTACGAGCATCCCGAAGGGACCGTGGCGCGCAAGGTCGACACCGCGCCCGAAGGGATCGCGGGCTGGGACGAGGCGCCGGAGGCGTAAGGCTCACGGCGTGGCGCCGTCTTCCCGGTCGAGCGCGGCATGGCGCCGCCTCGATTCAGAGGGAGGCGACCATGGAGCTCTTCGTTCCGCGTCTGAACTGCGGCGGCTGCGTGCGCGGCGTCACCCGCGCCGTCCAGCGCGTCGACCCCGCCGCCGAAGTCGCTTGTGACCTCCAGACCCAGCGGGTTTCGATCACGACCGCCGCCGAGCCCGCGCGCATCCTCGCCGAGCTCGCGGAGGTGGGCTACCCCGGGCGGCCGGCCGAGGCGCTCTCGTCCCCGACGCGGCTGTAAGCCCCATCGATTCGCTGCGTCAGCGGATTCGAAGGCTCAACGATAGGAGACGACATGAACGCGAATCCGATGTCCGCCCCTCGCACTCTCGAGGTCCTCGTCCAGCGCGGCTACCACCCGGGCCGCCTCACGATCCCCGCCGGCGAGCCGGTGCGGCTCACGTTCCTCCGCCAGGAGGCGGGCGGCTGCAGCCGGGAGGTGATGTTCCCGAGCCTCGGCATCCGCCAGGAGCTGCCGCAGGGCGTGCCGGTGACGATCGACCTGCCGGCGATGCCCGCCGGCGAGCTCGCCTTCACCTGCGGCATGAACATGATGCGTGGTGCAATCGTGGTCGAGAGCGCCTGAGTCGGCGAGGAGTCGAACGCCGGCGAGGAGTGGGTTCGAATCCGGATCGCGCCTCGCCGGTGGGCTGTGGCAGAGTGCCGCGGACGAGTCCGGGAGGCATGCGATGGCTGACCTCGATCAGGCACTGAAGACCCAGCTCGCGAACATCGAGAAGCGGACGGGAAAGAGCCTCGCGGAGTTGCATGCCTGGATCCGCGCGACCGGGCTGTCCAAGCACGGCGAGATCCGGGACCGTCTCAAGACGGACCTCGGCATGGGGCACGGCGACGCCAACACGCTGGTGACGATCCATCTGCGCGAGGCCGCGGCGGCGGAGGGCACCGGCGCGGCGGCGACCGCCGACGCCGCCGTCGACGAGATCTACTCGGGAGCGAAGGCGGCGCTGCGTCCGATCCACGACCGAGTGATGGCGATCGCGCGGTCGTTCGGCGAGTTCGAAGTCGCGCCCAAGAAGGGCTACGTCAGCTTGCGGCGCAAGAAGCAGTTCGCGATGGTCGGGCCGGCGACGAAGACCCAGGTCGAGGTCGGGCTGAACGCGAAGGAGCTGGCCGGTTCGGACCGGCTGGCGGCGATTCCCCCGGGCGGGATGTGTCAGTACAAGGTCCGGCTCTCCGCTCCGCAGGAGGCCGACGCGGAGCTCGAGGGCTGGTTGCGCAGAGCCTTCGACGCCGCGGGCTGAAGGCGGCGGCCGCCGTAGGAGCCGCGGCTACAGGAACCGGTGCATCACGAAGGCGTCGGTCGGCCCGAGCCGGGCGTGGCGGAAGACGCCCGGCAGCCGGCCGACGATCGCAAAGCCGTGCTTTTGCCAGAGCCGGACGGCGACCTCGTTCGACGCCACCACCAGATTGAACTGCATCGCCGTGAACCCCGCCGCGCGCGCGGTGGTCATCGAGTGCTCGCACATCCGCGAGGCGATGCCGCCGCCGCGCGCGTCGGGGGCGACCATGTAGCCGGCGTTGGCGACGTGGTCGCCGAGGCCGGGCTGGTTGGGCTGGAGCAGGTAGGCGCCGACCGCGCGTCCGTCCCGCTCGGCGACGAAGCAGCGCGCGGGCGGCGTCGTCCAGCGCCGTCGCGCCTCCTCGAGCGAGATGTCGGGCGGGTAGGCGTAGGTGTCGCCGGTCGAAACCACCGCACGGAAGATCGGCCAGATCAGATCGAACTCGGCGGCACCGATCTCGCGGATCGAGAGCGCGCTCATCGATTCGCCGCGCCCGTCCTCAACTCGCCGTAGCGCGGTCGGCCCCGGGCGCGTCGTCCGCGAACAGCCCCGACACGCACCCCTCGACGCCGACGCCGTCGAGGTCGATGCCGCGCGCGCCGAACTCCCGGGCGATCCGCTCGCGCAGGCTCCGGCGCGCGCGGTGGACGCGCTGCTTGACCGCGTTGGCCTCGATGCCGAGCAGCGCGCCGACCTCGGCCGCGGTCATCTCCTCGAGATCGTGGAGCGTGATCGCGGCGCGCTGCCCCTCGGGGAGGCCGAGCAGCGCCTTCTCGACCACCCAGGCGCGGAAGCTCGACACGCACCCGGCGTCGGGGTCGCCGCCGTCGGCGGGTCCGGCCGCGAGCGCGCCGGCGCCTGACTCGAGCTCGACGTGGGTCGCCCGTGCGGCGAGGCCGCGGCGGCGATTGAGGCAGACGTTCGTCGCGATCCGGAACGCCCATGTGGCGAGCGAGGACTCGCCGCGGAACGCCGGCAGCGAGCGGTCGACCTGGATCAGCGTCTCCTGCCAGGCGTCCTCGCCGTCGGCGACCGAACCGGTCAGTCGGCGGCAGAGCGCGGCGAGGCGGGCGCCGTGGGCGGCGTCGAACGCCGCGATCGCCTCGGAGCGCGCGCCGGCGCGAGCCAGCTCGAGGATCGCGGCATCGTCGACGGGGGCGGGAGGGCGCTCCACGGCGCGAACCCTATCGCCGGTCCTCCGTGGGGCGTAACCCGGTGGGCGCAAGTCGTGACTCAAGCGGTGAGGAGGAAGTTCCATGCACTCACCGAACCGTTTCCGCCGTCTCTCGAATTCCCCGACCGATCCCCGGAGCGCGGCCGCCGATCTGGCGCGGCTGCGCGCCGGGGCGACCGTGCTGCGCGTCGCCCTCGGCTCGACCATGTTCGCCCACGGCCTGCTCAAGGTCGTGGTGTTCGGCATGCCCGGCACCGTCGCCTTCTTCGTCGCGCAGGGCTTCCCGGCGTGGACGGCCTGGCTGGTGACCGCCGCCGAGCTCGGCGGCGGCGCCGCGCTGGTCGCCGGCCTGCTGGTCCGGGCGGTCGCGCTCGCCTTCCTGCCGATCCTCGCCGGCGTCGTCGCCACCCTCGCGCCGAACGGCTTCTGGTTCGACGCCGCCGGCGGCGGAGGCTGGGAGTTCCCGGCCGTGCTGATGCTCGGCATGGTCGCGCAGGCGCTCGCCGGTCCCGGTCACCTGGCGCTCGGAGCCTGGCTCGCGCGGCGGCGTGCCGCGACGCCGGACGGCGCGGCATCGCGACTCGCGGCCTGAGCCGCGCCAGTCGATCGATCCCCCAGCGATTCACTCGACGAACCTGCAACACGATCCCGAAAGGAGCAGAACCATGAAGACTTCGTCCGCCGCACCCCGCCGCATCGAGCTCGCCGAGCTCGTCGACCGCCTCGGCGAGTCGAGCCGCCCCGAGCTCTGGAACGTCCTGACCGACGACTACTTCACCGGCGAGCTGATCCCCGGCTCGCGCCGCGTGCCGCTCGACACGGTGGTACGCACCGCCCGCGCCGAGCGCCGCGAGCGCGACGCCGAGTGGGTCGTCTACTGCTCGGGTCCCGACTGCCCGCAGAGTCGCCTCGCCGCCGAGAAGCTCGCGGCGGCCGGCTACTCGAACGTCCGCTTCTTCGAAGGGGGGCTCGCGGCCTGGAAGGGGAGCGGCCGGCCGGTGCTCGCGGTCGCCGAGACCGCGGCCTGAGCCCGCCGCTCGTCGCGCCGGCGACGAGGGGGACCCCGCGGCCCGCGCCGCCCCCCCCGACCCCGCGCGCCCCCGGGCCCCCGTCAATTCCTTTGAGTTTCAGCCTTGCGACCGTACTCCCCAGGCGGGGTACTTAACGCGTTAGCTAAGGCACCGGAGGGGTCGATACCCCCAGCACCGAGTACCCATCGTTTAGGGCGTGGACTACCAGGGTATCTAATCCTGTTTGCTCCCCACGCTTTCGCGCCTCAGCGTCAGAACCGGTCCAGGTGGCCGCCTTCGCCACTGGTGTTCCTCCCAATATCTACGCATTTCACCGCTACACTGGGAATTCCACCACCCTCTCCCGGCCTCAAGCCCAGCAGTTTCCGGGGCAGTTCCTCGGTTGAGCCGAGGGATTTCACCCAAGACTTGCTGGGCCGCCTACGCGCCCTTTACGCCCAATAATTCCGAATAACGCTCGCTCCCTCTGTATTACCGCGGCTGCTGGCACAGAGTTAGCCGGAGCTTTCTCTGGAGGTACCGTCAAGCTTCCGGACTGTTCGCCCGAAAGCCTTCGCCCCTCCCAACAGGGGTTTACAATCCGAAGACCTTCATCCCCCACGCGGCGTTGCTGGATCAGGGTTTCCCCCATTGTCCAATATTCCCCACTGCTGCCTCCCGTAGGAGTCTGGACCGTGTCTCAGTTCCAGTGTGGCCGATCACCCTCTCAGGCCGGCTACCGATCGTCGCCTTGGTGGGCCGTTACCCCGCCAACTAGCTAATCGGCCGCGGACCCCTCTGGGAGCGCCAGCTTGCAAGCAGAGGCAAGCTTTCCTTCCGGGGCCGCAGCCCCGAAAACGTATGCGGTATTAGCCCGAGTTTCCCCAGGTTATCCCCCACTCCCAGGCAGGTCATCCACGTGTTACTCACCCGTTCGCCGCTCTACTTAGGGCCGAAGCCCTGTTCGCGCGCGACTTGCATGTGTTAGGCACGCCGCCAGCGTTCATTCTGAGCCAGGATCAAACTCTCCAGTTTGAATCCGGCTAGCTTCCGTCGACCGGCTAAGGACCGACGTCAGCATGGTTTACATCTCGGTCGCCCGTCCGAAGACAGGCGGAATTGGCGTTGACCTTCCTCGATTCAGTTTTCAAAGAACCGGCGCGTCCGTAACCGGGCGCGGATTTTCGATACTACGGAAGTCGATACCGACTCGTCAAGATCCGCGAGCGAGAATCGCGCTCACCGACCCGACTGTTTAGCCGCTGCTGTTCCGGGGGGGCCCGAGGGCCCGACGGGACGACCGCAGGGACTTCCGTGCTGCGTCGCCGGTGGGCAAGCGCCCTGACCAGCGGGAGAGGAATCGTAGTCGAGGCGCCGTGACCCTGTCAACACCCCCGGCGCGGACTTTTTCGACGGATCGCTCCGGTCCTACTCCGACGGACCTCCGGCGCGCGTCCGCACGCCGAATCGCACGCGCCGGCCCTCGATCCGCCAGGGCTCGGACAGCAGGCGACGCAGCGCTTCGGCGTACAGCCGATGCTCCTCGGCGAGGATTCGCGCCGAGAGCGCCGCCTCGTCGTCGTCGTCGAGCACCGGCACCGCGCGCTGCGCGACGATCGGCCCGCTGTCGAGCCCGGTGTCGACGAAGTGGACCGTGCAGCCCGCGACCTTGACGCCCGCCTCGAGCGCCTGGCGCTGCGCGTGCAGTCCAGGAAATGACGGCAGCAGGCTCGGATGGATGTTGAGGATGCGCCCGTCGAACGCCTCCACGAACGGCGCCGAGAGCAGCCGCATGTAGCCGGCGAGGCAGATCCACTCGACGCCGACGGCGGCGAGCGCCTCGATCATCCGCGCATCGTGGGCCTCCCGCGAAGCCGACTCGCGGTGATCGACGACCCGCGTCGCGAGGCCGAGCTCGCGCGCCCGCGCGAGGCCGGGCGCGTCCGCGACGTTCGAGACGACCAGCGCGATCTCCGCCGGCAGCTCGCCGCGATCGATCGCCGCGGCCAGGGCCGAGAAATTGCTGCCACGTCCGGACAGCAGGATGCCGACCCGCGTCCCGCTCCCGCTCCTCGCCATCTTCAGGGGGCTGCGACCGGCGCCTCGCCGGGATCGGTCAGGCCGAGGTCGTAGACGACGCCATCGCCGGCGACGACCTTGCCGATCGGCAGCGCCCGCTGGCCGGCGGCCGCGAGCGACTTCGACAGCGCGGGCAGCGCGGCGGGGTCGACGATCGCCACCATGCCGATGCCCATGTTGAACACCCGGAACATCTCTTCGAGCTCGACGTCGCCCTCTTCCTGGAGGGTGCGGTAGGGCGCCGGGATCTCCCAGCTGCCGAAGCGGACCTCGGCGGCGAGCCCGGCCGGCAGGACGCGCGGGACGTTGTCGGTCAGCCCGCCACCCGTGATGTGGGCCAGGGCGTGCAGGCCCGGATCGCCGAGCAGCGGCGCGAGCGGCGCGAGGTAGGACAGGTGCGGAGCGAGCAGCCACTCGCCCACCCGGCGCTTGTCCGGGTCGCCCGGAATCCGGTCCTTGAGCGACAGCTTCATCTTGTCGAAGAAGATCCGCCGCGCCAGCGAATAGCCGTTGGTGTGGAGTCCCGCCGAAGGCAAGCCGAGCAGTACGTCGCCGGCGCGCACCCGCGAGCCGTCGAGCAGTCGCGGCCGGTCGACCAGGCCGACGACGAAGCCGACCAGCTCGTAGTCGCCCGCCTGGTAGAAGCCGGGCATCTCGGCGGTTTCGCCGCCGAGCAGCGCGCAGCCGTTCTCGCGGCAGCCGTCGGCGACGCCGCGCACCAGGTCGATGAGTTTCTCGGGCTCGAGCACGCCGGCGCCGACGTAGTCGAGGAAGAACAGCGGCCGGGCACCCTGGACCAGGACGTCGTTGACGCAGTGGTTGACCAGGTCGCGGCCGACGGTGGTCAGGTCGCCGGCCATCTTCGCCACCGCCAGCTTGGTGCCGACGCCGTCGGCCGAGGCGACCAGGACCGGCTCGCTCATCCCCGCCAGGTCGGGCCGGAAGAGGCCCCCGAACAGGCCGATCTCCGACAGGACCCCGGACGTGAAGGTCGACTTGGCGAGCTTCCTGACCCCCGCCAGCCCCCGCTCCTGGGCGTCGATGTCGACCCCCGCCGCCCGGTACGCGCCGCCGCCGCTCATGGACCCGGATCCTAGCGCAGCCCCCCCGCGCGGGCGGTGCGCGGAAGGCCCTGCGGAGCTAGGTTTCGCGGATGAAGACGATCATCGAGCCGTTCCGGATCAAGAGCGTCGAGCCGATCCGCATGAACACCCCGGCCGACCGCGAGCGACTGCTCGCCGAGGCCGGCTGGAACCTGTTCCGCGTCCCCTCCGACGAGATCGTCATCGACCTGCTGACCGACAGCGGCACCGGCGCGATGAGCGCCGCGCAGTGGTCGGCGATCATGCAGGGCGACGAGTCCTACGCGGGCAGCCCCTCGTTCCGCCGCTTCGAGGCCGCCGTACGCGACATCTTCGGCTTCCGCCACGTCATCCCGACCCACCAGGGTCGGGCCGCCGAGCGCATCCTGGCCACGACCCTGGTGCGCCCGGGCGACGTCGTCCCCAACAACACCCATTTCGACACCACCCGCGCCAATCTCGAGGCGGCCGGGGCCCTCGCGCTCGACCTGCCCTCGCCCGCCAGCCGCGAGCTCGGCGCCCCCCACCCGTTCAAGGGGGACATCGACCTCGACGCCCTCGCCCGGCTGCTCGCGAGCCCGCCGGGCCGGATCCCGCTCGTCTTCGTCACCATCACCAACAACGGCGGCGGCGGCCAGCCGGTGTCGATGGCAAACCTGCGCGCGGCCTCCGACCTCTGCCACCGTCACGGCGTGCCGTTCTATCTCGACGCCTGCCGCTTCGCCGAGAACGCCTACTTCATCCGCGAGCGCGAGCCGGGATTCGGCGACCGTCCGCTGATCGAGATCGCGCGCGAGATGTTCGCGCTCGCCGACGGCTGCACGATGAGCGCCAAGAAGGACGGCATGGCCAACATCGGCGGCTTCCTGTGCACCAACGACGACGCCGTCGCCCGCCAGGAAGAGGAACTGCTGATCCTGACCGAGGGCTTCCCGACCTACGGCGGGCTGGCGGGACGCGACCTCGAGGCGATCGCGGTCGGCCTCTACGAGGCGCTCGACCTCTCCTACCAGCAGTATCGCCACGCCTCGGTCCAGTACCTCGGCGACGGGCTGGCCGCGGCCGGCGTGCCGATCGTCCAGCCGCCCGGCGGCCACGCCATCTACATCGACGCCGCCGGCTTCCTCGACCACTTGCCGCGCGAGCTCTACCCCGGCCAGGCGCTGGCGATCGAGCTCTACCGCGCCGCCGGCATCCGCGCCGTCGAGATCGGCTCGGTGATGTTCGGCAAGCGCGACCCGATCACCGGGCGCGAGAGCTTCGCCGACCGCGAGCTGGTGCGCCTGGCCATCCCGCGCCGCGTCTACACCCAGAGCCACGTCGACTACGTGGTCGAGTCGATCGCCGAGATCGCCGCGCGCCGCCGCGAGATCCCGGGCGTGCGCATCGTCGAGCAGCCGGCGGCCCTGCGTCACTTTTCGGCGGTGTTCGAGCCGGTCGCGCCCGCGCTCGCCAGCCCGTAGGATCGCGCGCATGAACCGCTCCCGCTGGCGCGACGCCGACGCCCGCCGCCTCGCCGCCGCGCACGCCGATCCGCTCCTCGGCCTGCGCGTCTACACCTCGCGCCTGCTCGGCGCCGATCCGCGCCTGGTGCTCCACGGCGGCGGCAACACCTCGGTGAAGTCGGAGTGGACCGACCCGCTCGGCACGCGGCGCGCCGCGCTCTGGGTCAAGGGCAGCGGCGCCGACCTCGCGGTGGTCGACGCGCGCGGCTTCGCGCCGGTCGACCTTCCGGGCGCCGTGCGCCTGCTCGCGCTCGAGCGGCTCGGCGACTCGGCGATGCTCGCCGAGCTGCGCCGGCTGCGCTTCGACTCCGAGGCGCCGACGCCGTCGGTCGAGACCCTCCTCCACGCCTTCCTGCCGTTCCGCTTCGTCGACCACACCCACGCCGACGACGCGCTCGCCGTGCTCACCTCGCGCGACGCCACCCGGCGCGCCGAGGACCTCTGGGGCGAGGACCACGTCCTCGTCCCCTACGTCATGCCGGGCTTCGACCTGGCGCGTTCGGTGGCCGACCTGTGGACCGCCGCAACTACCGCCGGCCGGAAGCCGATCGGCCTGATCCTGCTGCGCCACGGCGTCTTCTCCTTCGCCGACGACGCGCGCGAGAGCTACGAGCGGATGCTGGCGGCGGTCGAGCGGGCGCGCCGGATCCGCGCGCCGCGGATCGCGGTCGCGACCGCTCCGCGCCCGGCGCGGGCGCCCGAGTGGACGCCGCGCGATCTCGCGGCGCTGCGTGCCCGGGCCTCGGCGCTCGCCGGCAAGCCGCTGGTCGCCGTGCTCGACGATTCGCGCGCTGCGCGTCGAATCTCACTCGACCGGAATCTGGTCCGCGCCGTCGCGCGCGGTCCACTGACCCCCGACCACACGCTGCGCACCAAGCCCTGGCCCGTCCTCGTCGCTTCGCCGGCGCGCATCGACGAAGTGCTCGAGCGCTTCGCCGCGAGCTACCGCCGCTACTTCGAGACGCAGCGCCGCGGTCGCGAGCTGACGATGCTCGACCCGGCGCCGCGCGTCGCCTGGCTCGCCGGCGCCGGCGTCGTCGGCCTGGGCGAGACGGCGGCCGCAGCTCGCGCCGCGCTCGATCTCGCGCAGCACACCTGGCCGGTCGCCGAGCGCGCCGAGCGGCTCGGCGGCTACCGGCCGCTGCCGGCCGCGCGCCTGTTCGACGTCGAGTACTGGGAGCTCGAACAGGCGAAACTGAGGCGCGGCGGCGCGCGCCCGACGCTGGCCGGCCGGGTCGCGCTGGTCACCGGTGCCGCCCACGGCATCGGCCGCGCCGCGGTCGACGCCCTGCTCGAGGCCGGCGCCGCGGTGGTCGGCCTCGACCTCGAGGCGACCGATCGCGGTCGACTCGACTACGCCGGCGTCGCCGGCGACGCCACCCGCGCCGCGGTGGTCGCGCGCGCGATCGACACCGCCGCGCGCCGCTTCGGCGGGCTCGACATCCTGGTGTCGAACGTCGGCGTCTTCGTCGCCGGCCCGAAGATCGAGGAGATCGCGCTCGAGGACTTCCGGCGCGCGCTCGAGATCAACGTCACGTCGCACGTCGGGCTGCTGCGGGCCGCCGCCCCGTTGACCGCCCTCGCGCCGGGCGGTGGCGCGGTGGTCGTCATCGGCTCGCGCAACGTGCTCGCCCCCGGCCCCGGCGCCGCCGCCTACTCCGCCTCGAAGGCCGCCCTCACCCAGCTCGCCCGCGTCGCCGCTCTCGAGCTGGCGCCCCGGGGCGTGCGGGTCAACGTGCTGCACCCCGACAACGTCTTCGACACCGAGCTGTGGACGCAGGAGATGCTGGCCGCCCGCGCCGAGCGCTACGGCCTCACCGTCGAGCAGTACAAGCGCAGGAACCTGCTCGGCCGCGACGTGCGCGCCGCCGACGTCGGCCGCCTCGCGGCGGCGCTCGCCGGCGACCTGTTCCGGGTCACCACCGGCGCGCAGATCCCGGTCGACGGCGGCAGCGACCGCGTGATCTAGCCCGCTCGCGGGCGACGGAGCCCGGTCATAGGATGGCGGCGCCATGCCCGCCGCCCGCAAGGTGCCGCGCGCCGCCCGGCTGCGCACCGTCGGCCGCGACGTCCTGCGGCTCGAGGGCCGTGCCAAGCTGACCGGCGAGGCGCGCTACGTCGCCGACCTCGAGGTCCCCGGCGCGCTCTGGGGCCTCACCGTCCGTTCGCCGCACCCGCACGCCGAGCTGCTGGCGATCCGCCGCGACCCCGCCTTCGACTGGTCCGGCGTCACCGTGGTCACCGGGGCCGACGTCGCGCGGCTCGGCTGCGAGAACGTCGTCGCCCTGATCGAGGACGACCAGCCGTTCCTGGTCGAGCGCCTCTCGCGCCACGCCGAGGAGCCGGTCGCGCTGGTCGCCGCCCCGACCCGCGAGGCTGCCGAGGAGGCCGCTCGCCACCTCGCCTTCGACTGGCGGCCGCTCGAGCCCCAGCTCGACTTCGAACGCTCGACCGCGGTCTTCAAGGAGATCGCGGTCACGCGCGGCGACGCCGCCGGCGAGCTCGCCCGCGCCGAGCGGGTGATCGAGGGCGACTACCGCTTCGGCGCCCAGGAGCAGGCCTACCTCGAGAACAACGGCGTCGTCGCACTGCCCGGCGAAGGCGGCGGCGTCACTCTGCTCGGCTCGATGCAGTGCCCCTACTACGTCCACCGCGGGCTGGTCCGTCTGCTGCGCGCCGAGGCGGGCGACGTGCGCGTGATCCAGACCGTCACCGGCGGCGGCTTCGGCGGCAAGGAGGAGTACCCGATCGTGATCGCCGGCCACGCCGCGCTGCTGGCGCGCGCCGCCGGCCGACCGGTGCGCCTGCTCTACGACCGCGCCGAGGACATGGTGGCGACCACCAAGCGCCACCCCGGACGGATCCGCCACCGCACCGGCTTCGATCGCGACGGTCGGCTCGCTGCGGCCGAAGTCGAGATCCTGCTCGACGGCGGCGCCTACGCGACGCTGTCGCCGGTGGTGCTGTCGCGCGCGGCGCTGCACGCCCTCGGCCCCTACGCTTGCGACCACGTCGCGGTGCGCGCCCGCGCCGTCGCCACCCACACGCCGCCCAACGGCGCCTTCCGCGGCTTCGGCGTGCCGCAGGCCTGCTGGGCAGTCGAGCGCCACTTGGACGTCGCCGCCGCCGCGCTCGCCCTCGACCGCGTCGAGCTGCGGCGGCGCAACCTGCTCGAGGACGGCGGCACGCTGCCGACCGGCCAGCGCGTCTCCGACGCCGGCGCCAGCCGGCAGACGCTCGACGCCGTGCTCGCCAGGAGCCGATGGCGCGAGCGCGAGCGCTCGCATGCCGCCTTCAACCGACGCTCGCGCGACAGGCGGCGCGGCCTCGGGCTCGCCTGCTACTTCCACGGCACCGGCTTCACCGGCTCGGGCGAGCTCAAGCTCGCCTCGCGCGTCGCGCTCGAGCTCACGGCCGACGGCCGCGTGCGCATCCTCACCGCCTCGACCGAGATCGGCCAGGGGACGCGCACCGTCTTCGCTCAGATCGTGGCCGAGACGCTCGGCCTGCCGATCGGCCGCGTCGAAGTCGCCGACGCCGACACCGCGGTGGTCCCCGACAGCGGACCGACCGTCGCGTCGCGCACGGTGGCGATCGTCGGTCGCATCCTGGTCGACGCCGCCCGCGCCCTCGACGGCGCGTTGCGCGCGAGCTCTGGGCGGCCGGCGGAGCGATCCTGGAACGCGCGCGACTTCGCCGCGGCCGCGGCGCGCCACCTCGCCGCCGGCGGCACGACCCGCTTCGAGGCGCGCTTCTCGAACCCGTCGGGCCAGGTCTGGGACGACGCGACCTACCGCGGCGACGCCTACGGCGCCTATGCCTGGGCGGCCACCGTGGTCGAGGTGGAGGTCGACCTGGCGACCTTCGAGGTGAGCGTGCTCGGCGTCACCAGCGCGCAGGAGATCGGCCGCGCCGTCCATCCGCGCCTGGCCGAAGGGCAGCTCGAGGGCGGGCTCGCGCAGGCGCTCGGCTGGGGGCTCTGCGAGGACGTCGTCTTCCGCGAGGGCCGCATGGCCAACGGTCGGCTCACCAACTACATCCTGCCGACCTCGGCCGACCTGCCCGCGATCGATCTGGTCCTGCTCGAACGTCCGTGGGCGCACGGGCCGTTCGGCGCCAAGGGGATCGGCGAGCTGCCGATGGACGGCGGCGCGCCCGCCGCCGTCAACGCCATCGCGCGCGCGCTCGGCGTCGACCTGCGCCGGATCCCGGCGACGCCGGAGCGGATCGCCGAGGCGATGGTCGCATCGCTGCCCGTGCCGAACCCGGAGGCTCGGTCGTGAAGATCCGCTTCCGATTGAACGGCCGGCCGCGCGCGGTCGAGGCGCCTCCGATGGAGCGGCTGCTCGACCTGCTGCGCGACCGCTGCGGCGCGCCCGGCACCAAGGAGGGGTGCGGCGAAGGCGAGTGCGGCGCCTGCGCGGTGCTCCTCGACGGCGAGCTGGTCAACTCCTGCCTGACGCCCGCCTGTCAGGTCGAGGGCCGCGAGGTGACGACGGTCGAGGGACTCGCCGACCGCGAGCGGCTCCACCCGCTGCAGCAGGCCTTCTGGGAGACCGGCGCGGCGCAGTGCGGCATCTGCACGCCGGGGATGCTGATGGCAGGCGCGGCGCTGCTCGCCCGTTCGAAGCGCCCGGGCGAGGCCGAGATCCGCGAAGCGCTCGCCGGCAATCTCTGTCGCTGTACCGGCTACGTCAAGATCGTCGAGGCGGTCGCGCTCGCCGCGCGCCGCCGGGGGAAGCGCCGGTGAGGGGCGACCTGAGGCGCTTCACCGTCGAGCGGCCGCGCCGGCTCGCGGCGGCGCTCGCCGCGCTCGCCGGCGCCGAGCGCCCCTGCCCGATCGCCGGCGGCACCGACCTCTACGTCGCGATCGAGAGCGGCCACGCACCGGCCGCTCGCTACCTCGATCTCTCCCGTCTCGACGAGCTCGCCGGCATCGCGTGGCGGCGCGACGGCCTGCGCCTGGGCGCGCTCACGACCTACACCGAGCTGCGCCGCTCGCGAATCGTCGCGCGTCGCGCCCCGGTCCTCGCCGCGATGGCCGCGAGCGTCGGCGCCGCCGCGATCCAGAACCGCGGCACCCTCGCCGGCAGCCTCGCCAACGCCTCGCCCGCGAGCGATCCGGCGCCGGTGCTGCTCGCCCTCGACGCCCGCGTCGAGCTCGCCCGCCGCGACGGCCGGAAGATCGCTCGCCGCGAGCTGCCGCTCGACGGCTTCTTCACCGGCTACCGCGAGACCGCGGCGACGTCAGACGAGCTGATCGTCGGCGTCCGGATCCCGCCCACGGCGCTCGACGGCTGGCGTCACGGCTACCGCAAGGTCGGCGCCCGGCGGGCGCAGGCGATCTCGAAGCTGGTGCTCGCGGTCTCCGTGCGGCTCGGCCGCGGCCACGTCGTCGAAGGGGTCCGCATCGCCGCCGGCAGCGTCGCGCCGGTGACCCTGCGCTGCCCGAGCGCCGAGACCGCGCTCGCCGGTCGCCGCCTCGACGCGGCCGCGATCGCCGACGCGCGCGCCGCGATCGCCGCCGACATCGCGCCGATCGACGACCTGCGCTCGAGCGCCGCCTATCGCTCGCGGGTCGCCGGCAACGTGCTCGCGTCGCTGCTGGAATCGCTCTGAGCGCGGCGCGCCCGCCGCGCCGCCTTGCCCCGTCGCGCCCGATCCGGTAGAAGAGGTCGGTGACCTCCGGAGTCGTCTGGACCCCGCCCGCCGACGCCGTGCGGCGCTTCCGCGTCGGGCGACTGCTCGCGGCCTCGGCCGAGCCCGACTTTTCCTCGCTGGTCGCGCGCGCGGCGCGCGAGCCGGAGTGGTTCTGGCCGCGCGTCGTCGACGACCTCGAGCTCCCCTTCACGCGTCCCTTCGAGCGCGTCGTCGACCTCGCGCGCGGCCCCGCGTGGGCCGACTGGTTCGTCGGCGGCAAGCTCAACCTGACCGCGGCCTGCGTCCACCGCCACGCCCACGGCGCCGCCTCCTCCAGGACCGCGCTCGTCGCCGAGCGCGAGGACGGCTCGGCGCGCGAGCTCACGTTCGCCGAGCTCGCGCGCGAGGTCGACCGCTGCGCCGCGGCGCTGGAGCACGCCGGCGTCGGCTTCGGCGACCGCGTCGCCGCCTACCTGCCGACCGGCGCCGAGGTCGCGATCCTGATGTTCGCCGTGATCGCGCGCGGCGCGCTCTTCCTGCCGGTCTTCTCCGGCTTCGGCGCCGAGGCGCTCGCCGAGCGGCTGCGCGACTCGGGCGCCAAGCTGCTGGTCACCGCCGGCCACGCCAGCCGCCGCGGCCAGCCGATCGACCTGCTCGCCCCGGCGCGCGCCGCGCGCGCCGCCGCCCCCGCGGTCGAGGCGCTGGTGGTGCTCGACCCGCCGGACGCGCCCGGCCCGGGCGAGCTCTCGTGGAACGAGTTCCTCGCCCGCGCCGGCGACGCTCCCGCCCGCGAGCCGCTGCCGGTCCCCTCGTCTCATCCCGCGCTGCTGCTCTACACCTCGGGCACCACCGGGCGGCCGAAGGGGACCGTCCACGCCCACGCCGGCACCCTGGTCAACATCGCCAAGGAGCACGCTTACGCCTTCGATGTCGGCCCCGGCGACGTCTTCTTCTGGGTCACCGACATCGGCTGGATGATGGGGCCGTGGCTGCTGATCGGCGCGCTCTGCCACGGCGCGACGGCGGTGCTCTACGACGGCGCCATCGACTGGCCCGACACCGACCGGCTCTGGGAAACGACCGCGCGGCGCGGCGTGACGATCCTCGGCGTCTCGCCGACCGCGATCCGGATGTTGCGCAGGAGCGGCGGCGACCCGCGCCGCCACGATCTGGCGGCGCTGCGCATCCTCGGCTCGACCGGCGAGCCGTGGGACGAGGAGTCGTGGCTGTGGACCTTCCGCGAGGTCGGCCGCGAGCGCTGTCCGATCGTCAACATCTCCGGCGGCACCGACCTCGTCGGCTGCTGGCTGTCGCCGACGCCGCTCACGCCGCTCAAACCCGCGAGCCTCGGCGGCCCCGGCCTCGGCATGTCGATCGACGTCTTCGACGAGGCCGGCCGCTCGGTGCGCGGCGAGGTCGGCTACCTGGTCGCGACCCGCCCGGCGCCGTCGATGACCCGCGGCCTCTGGAACGACCCCGAGCGCTACCTCGAGAGCTACTGGTCGCGCTGGCCGGGGATCTGGAATCACGGCGACTGGGCGCTGGTCGACGCCGACGGCCACTGGTTCCTGCGCGGCAGGGCCGACGACACGCTCAAGGTCGCCGGCAAGCGACTCGGGCCCGCCGAAGTCGAGAGCGCCGTGCTGGCGACCGGCAAGATCGTCGAGGCGGCCGCGATCGGCGTGCCCGATGAGCTGAAGGGGGAGGCGATCGCGGTCTACGCGGTGCCGAAACCGGGCATCGAGCCGAGCGACGAGCTGCGCGCCGAGCTCGCCGCGGCGGTCGCCGAGCGGCTCGGCAAGCTCGCCCGGCCGCGCGAAGTGCGCTTCGTGCGCGACCTGCCGAAGACGCGCAGCGCCAAGATCCTGCGCCGGCTGGTCAAGGCGGTGGCGCTCGGCGAGGAGCGGCTGGGGGATCTGTCGACGCTGGCCAACCCGGAGGCGATCGACGCCGTGCGCGACGCGGTCTGAAGCCGGCTCAGGCGAGCTCGGCGAGCGCCTCGGCGGCGGCGGCGAGACCGCCCTCCAGCTCCTCGTCGGGGACCGCGAAGGAGATCCTCAGATACCCCTCCTGCAGGAAGGCGGCGCCGGCCGCCGTGACCACGCCGGCGCGCTCGATCAGCCAGGTGGCCAGATCCATCGAGCCGTGGATGGTCCGGCCGTCGCGGGTGCGCTTGCCGAAGGTGCCGCGCACGTCCCAGAAGGAGTAGAAGGTCGCCGGCGTCGGCCAGACGTCGACTCCGGCGAGCTTCGGCGCCCAGGCCCGGATGCGGTCGCGCTTGGCCGCCAGCTCCTCGCGCAGCCCCGTGCCGTACGGCGACTCGAGCGCGGCGAGCGCGGCGTGCTGGACCGGCGTCGAAGGTCCGGAGGTGTAATGGCTCTGGAGATTGACCATGGCGCGCGCGAGATCCGGCGGCGCCACCGTCCAGCCGATGCGCAGCCCCCCCGAACGGCGGAAGTTCTTCGACAGGCCGTCGATCTGCACCAGCCACGGCCTGGTTTCCTCGTCGACGCGCGGCTCGGGATAGGCGACGCCGTCGAAGACGATGCGCCAGTAGAGCCGGTCGAGGACGAAGTAGACGCGGCGCTCGACGCAGACCCGGAGCAGTTCCTCGATCTCCTCGGCCGAGTAGAGCTGCGCGGTCGGATTGCACGGGCTGTTGAGCAGGAACAGCTTGGTGTAAGGGCGCAGGTCGAGGTTGCGGCGCAGGTCGTCGGCCGAGACCTTGAGCCGGTGGTCGGGCCGCGTCGGCAGCACCTGCACCGGGAAGGCGTAGGCCGCCACCGCCAGCGGCTGGTAGGAGACCCACGGAGCGGCGTCGAACAGCACGCAGTCGGACGGGTTGCACACCGCCAGGAAGACGTTGAACAGGCTCTGTTTGGCGCCGGCGGTGATCACCACCTCGTCGGGCGAGTAGTCGCGCTCGAGGCCGAGCCAGCGCAGCACGTCGGCGCGCAGCTCGACCAGGCCCGCCGGGTCGGCGTACATGGTCCGCCCCTCGCGGAAGGCGCGCTCGGCGGCTTCGCGCACCGGCTCGGGCAGCGCGCCCTTGGTCTCGCCGAGACCGAAGTCGAAAACTGGCAAGCCCTTGCCGCGCCGCTCGTCGACCAGGCGCTTCAACGCCAGCGTCAGCGACGGCTGGAACTTGCCGATCTTCGCCGAGACCCGCTCGTGGAGCTCCACGCCCCGAGCCTATCGCCCCGCGCTCAGACCGCCACCGGCATCGTCAGCAGCTTGCGCTCGCTCTCGTCGCGCTCGCGCACGCCGTCGAAGAAGAAGTGGTCCTCGCCGAAGGCCGGGCGGAGCTGGTCGAACCAGGTCGCGCGCGGGTCGAACTTGGCGAAGAACGGCCGCTTGACCCAGAGCGGGTTCCTCGCCTGCAGGAATTCGAGCAGGAAGACCTTCTCGCCCGCGACCGTCTGCACCCCCGAGACCTTGACCTTGCCCGGGGTCGCCGACATCGACGGTCCGCGCACGGTGCGCGCGAGGCCGGAGACCTGCTGGTAGGCCTCGCGGAAGACCTGGTAGGCGCGCGCCAGCGGCACCTCGAAATAGTTCTTCGGGCCGGTGTCGCGCTCGACGAACATGTAATACGGGATCAGGCCGAGCTTGACTCCGTCGCGCCACATTCGCGCCCACGCCGACGGGCGATCGTTGACGCGCTTGACCAGCGGCGCCTGCATGCGGATCTCGACGCCGGTCGCGCGGATGCGGCGGATCGCCTCGCGCACGAGGTCGCTTCCGAGCTCGCGCGGGTGGCTGAAGTGGGCCATCAGCGCGACGTGGCGACCGGCGGCGATGGCGCGCTCGAAGAAGCGCAGCAGGTCGTCGGCGTCCTTGTCGGTGACGAAGCGCGCCGGCCAGTAAGCGAGCGACTTGGTGCCGATGCGGATCGACTGGACGTGGGCGAGCTCGGGCGCCAGCACCGGCTCGAGATGCTTCTCGAGGGCCGCCGTGGTCATGATCATCGGATCGCCGCCGGTGACCAGCAGGTCCGAGACCTCCGGATGGCGGCCGAGGTAGGCGACGAGGTCGCCGGAGTCGCGCGCCTCGAATTTCAGGTCCGGCATGCCGACGAACTGCGCCCAGCGGAAGCAGTAGGTGCAGTAGGCGTGGCAGGTCTGTCCCTGCGCCGGGAAGTAGAGGACGGTCTCGCGGTACTTGTGCTGCAGGCCCTGGAGCTCGCGGCCGTCGAGCTCGGGCACGTTGTGGGTGAGCTGCCCCGCCGGGTGCGGATTGAGCCGCAGGCGGATCGTGTTGGCGGCGTCGCGCAACGCGGCGGCGTCGGCCCCCGCACGGACGAGGTCCGCGATCTCGCGAAAGTCGCCGGCGGCGAGCATGCCGCGCTGCGGGAAGGTGAGCTGGAACATCGGATCGTCGGGCACGTCGTCCCAGTCGACCAGGTCGAGCACGTAGGAGTTGGTGCGGAACGGCAGCACCTGCGAAACCACTTCGACGCCCTCGCGGATGTCGGCGGGCAGGCGCTCCCAGAGCGGATGCGCGGCGATCTGGCGCAGGCCGATCGCACGATAACGATCCGCGGTCGCGGCGGCGGAGCCCGGAGTCTCCATCATCGCGTCCTCCTTTCCGGTTCGCTCCCGACGGCGGGGCCGACTCCGTGAGAGACCGGAGGCCGACACCTTCCGCGCGGGAAGGTCCAAGAAGGGGTCGACTCGCGGTCGCGAGGACTTCGGACTCGCCGAGGTGGGGACTTCGAGTGGCGGAGCCCGCGGAGCCGACCGGCCCGCGCAACGCGCACGGGCTCGAGACGCACAGTGTGCTCTCGCAGGGTACCAGACCGCTTCCGGCGCGCGCAACCCGCGCCGTCCCGCGCTCGCGCCGGCCGACGTCACGATTCCGCCACGGTCGGACGCGCGCGCGCCGCGCCGGCGCCGTCACGTCGGCCCGACGCGCGGCGAGAGTCGCGCCGTGCTCGCGCCCGCTCCGCGCCTCGCTGCCACCGCGAACCGTCGCGGACTCGTCCCCTCGCTCGCGCGCATCGTGGCGGGCGGCGCGCTCTACGGCGCGGCGCTCGGCTCGTGGCACGGACCACGGCTCGCGCTCTACACCGCGCTCAAGCTGCCGCTGCTGCTGGTCGCGACCGCGCTCGCCACCGCGGCATTCCAGGGGCTGATCGGGCGCGCGCTCGGGCTGCGCCTCGGCGCCGGCGCAGCGCTCCGCCTCTCGCTGCGCGGCTACGCCACCACCGCGCTGCTGCTCGGCTCGCTGGCGCCGGTCGCCCTGCTCTTCGTCGCCAGCGCGCCGCCTCCCGGCACCGATGGCCGCACGGCGCACAATCTGCTCTACCTGACCCACACCTCGCTGGTCGCCGCCTGCGGCCTCGCCGGTCTCGCCACGCTCCGCCGCGAGCTCGGTGCGGCGGCGCCCTCGCGACGCGCCGCGCGCATCGCGCTGGTGGCCTGGGTGACCGCGTCGGCGCTGGTCGGCGGCGAGCTCGCCTGGGCGCTGCGGCCATTCGTCGGCAGCGTCTACGAGCCGGTCGCCTTCCTGCGCATCGACGCGCTCGACGGCAACGTCTACGAATTCGTCTGGACCGACATCCTGCCCCACCTTGCCGGCAACGACCCGGGAGAGCGACGATGAACGATACCCAGCCACACGACTCCGAATCCGACGAGACCCACGCGAAGGCCGCACCGGCCGACGACACCTTCCAGGCCGTGCTCGCGCGCCTGTTCGGGCCGAAGCCCGACGAGCCGATCGCCGACTGGCTGGTCGAAGCGCCGAGCCGCCAGCTCCGGCTCGCCGCGCTCGCTCTCGGCGGCCTCGTCCTCTATGGCGGGGTGGCGGGGCTGTTCGCAGGCGATGGCCAGGCTCTGGTCACGGCGGCGAAGGCCCCGCTGGTGGTCGCCTTCGCGCTCGCGCTCTGCCTGCCGAGCCTGGTGGTCGCGACCGCGCTCGCCGGCGCGCGCTGGACCGCGCGGCGCGTCGCCGTCGCGGCGCTCGCCTTCGGCGCCGGCCTCGCGCTGCTGCTGGTGACGCTGCTGCCGATCTCGTGGCTGTTCACGGTTTCGAGCCGCCACCTGACGTCGCTCGTCGTCCTGCACGTCCTCGCCTGGCTGATCGCGCTCGGCTTCGCGCAGCGCGCGCTGCGCAACTTCGTCCCGGCGGGCGCCCGCTTGGCGCTCGCCCTCTGGACCTGGCTCTTCCTGTTCGTCTCGCTCCAGTCCGCGACCTACCTGCAACCGATCCTCTGGCGCGAGCCCGGCACCGCTCTCTTCCCCCGCCCGCGCCAGTTCTTCCTCGAGCACTTCGCCGCGGCCGCGAAGGTCGAGCTGCCCGACGAGGCACCGCCCGCATCGGCGCGATGACGAGGAGAACCCGAGCGGCTCGGCTCGCGCTCTCGTTCAGGGCACCGACGCGCTCCAACGACAGGGATCGCCGATGCCGTCGTCGGTCTCGAAGTCGGCGGCGAAGATCCGATCCTCGAAGGCGAACCAGGCGCGATCGAGCTCGATCGTGAACGGCTGCGGGCCGAGGTTGCTGCCGCCGACCCGGAACTCGAGCGACTGCGTGCCGACGGGAACCGCGGTCGCGGGCATCTCGAGCCGGGTCCAGACCCCCGGGCTGGCCGGGGTCGTCGGCGACGCCCCGAAGGGGGGCAGGCTGTCCGTGCAGTCCGAGGAAAGGTGGAACCCGACGCCCACCTGGTTGAACGACGACGAGCCTTCGCGGAAGGAGATCGACGCCGCGACCGTCGTCGCGCCGTCGGCCGGGAAGCACTGCGAGAGGAGAGCCGTTTCGAAGTTGCCGCCGGCCACCGCGCTCGCGACCACGGCGGAGCCCGAGGCCGGACAGCCGCCCTCGTCGTCGGCCTGCCAGACCGGCGCCTGGCCGGCGACGACCGTCCAGCCGTCGGGATTCTCGTCGAAGTCGGGATTGACGAGCAGGTTCTGCGCCCCCGCGTTCGTTCCGAGCAGAATGCCGACGAGCGTCAGCGCCGTCGCGGCTCCTCGCATGAGCGGCCTCCTTTCGCGGTCGTCGCGCCGATCCTACCCCTCCCGCGCTCGAACCCATCGCATCGTCGGTCGGGCTGCCGCCAATCGACAGCGCGGCGCCTACCCCGCCGGCAGGGTGACGACGAAGCGGGCGCCGCCGTCTTCGCGGTCGGTGACTTCGACGGTGCCGCCGTGGCTCTCGGCGATCGAACGGACGATCGAGAGGCCGAGGCCGGAGTGGTCGCCCTGGGGCTCGGTCGGGCGCCAGGAGAAGAAGCGGTCGAAGACGCGGCCGCGGTGCTCGGGCGGGACGCCGGGGCCGCGGTCGGCGACCTCGAGGCGGACCTGGTCGCCCGTGCGCGCGAGCGCGACCTCGACCGTGGCGCCGTCGGGCGAGAAGCTCGCGGCGTTGTCGAGCAGGCTCTCGAGAAGCGCCGCGAAGCGGTCGGGAGCGCCGGTGACGTCGACCGCTCCGTCGACCGCCAGCGCGAAGTCGATCCGCCCGCCGTGCCGCAGGCGCTGGGCCTCGACCAGCGCGCGCGCCACCGCGGCGAGGTCGACCCGCTCGCGTTCGTCCTCCGGCTCAGGCGCGTCGAGACGCGCCATGTCGCGCACTCCCGTGAGCAGCCGCTCCATGCGCGCCACCTCGTGGTCGATGACTCCGGCGAAGCGGCGGCGCTCCTCGGCGTCGCCCGCCGCCGCCAGCAACTCGGCGGCGCCGCGGATCGACGCGAGCGGGTTCTTCAGCTCGTGGCCGACGTCGGCCGCAACCGCCTCGGTCGCGGCCTGACGCGCCTCGAGCCGGCGGGTGAGCTCCTCGAGCGCGCGCGCCAGCTCGCCGATCTCGTCGGCGCGGTCCGAGCCGCGGAAGCGCCCGCGCAGACGGCCGCGGCCGTCGGTGAGCGCGCGCGCCTCGCCGGCGAGCGCGGTGAGCGGCCGCGCCAGCGTGCGCGCGAGCCAGAGCGAGAGCGTGACGGCCGCGGCCAGCGAGGTCAGGAAGACCAGGAACGTGCGCAGCCGGATCTCGTACAGGTGGCCGAGGATGCGCGCGGTCGACTGCGAGACGACCACCGCGCCGACCACCTGTTCGCCGGCGCGCACCGGGATCGCCGAGGAGAGCACCAGCCCGCGCCCGGGGCCGCTCGCGAAGCGGGTCGCCGCGCCGTAGCGGCCGGCGAGCGCGGCGCTGATCTCGGGACCCGAGATCGTCCCGCTCTCGACTTCGATCGGCTCGGCGGCGAGCACGCCGGGAGCCCCCGACAACTTCGCCCAGACCGCGAACGGCAGCGCGCCCAGCGCGTAGAAGAGGCTGCGCCGCTCCGGCGGCGTCGACGCCGCGTCGAGCTCCGCCGCCTCGCGCGCGCGGCGCGGGCCGAGCGTCGCCGAGTCGGCGAGCAGCCGGCCGTCCGCGCCGACCACCCGCAGGCGCGCGTCCGAGCGCCGGCCGAGCGCGGCGAGCAGGCGGCCGGCCGAGGCCTCGTCGACCGTGCCGGCGGTCTCAAGCGCGGCGGCGAGGATGCGCCCCTGCTGCACCATCGAGCGCTCCTGCGCCTCGAGCAGCTGCCGCTCGTGGAGGCCGAAGGCCGCCAGCCCCGCCACCGGCAGGAAGACCACCAGCAGGTTGAACAGCAACAGGCGCGCGGTCAGCCGCACGCCGCGGCGGCGGCGCACGCTCAGGCCTCGCGGAAGCGGTAGCCGGCGCCGTAGACCGTCTCGATGCCGTCGAACGACGAGTCGACGGTCTCGAGCTTGCGGCGCAGCCGCTTGATGTGGCTGTCGATGGTGCGATCCGAGACGTAGGTGTCGTGGGCGTAGCCCTGCTCCATCAGCTGGCGGCGGCTCTTGACGTGGCCGGGGTGGCGCACCAGTGCCAGCAGCATCAGGAACTCGGTGACGGTCAGTGGCACCGCTTCTCCCCCGAGCCGCGCCTGGTAGCGGCGCGGGTCGAGCTCGAGCGAGCCGGCGGCGATCGTCTCCTCGCCCGCCTCGCGCGGCTCGGCGAGCAGCGCCGCGCGGCGCAGCAGCACCCGCACCCGCGCCACCAGCTCGCGCATCGAGAACGGCTTGCACAGGTAGTCGTCGGCGCCGAGCTCGAGCCCGAGCACGCGGTCGAGCTCCTCGTCGCGCGACGAGAGGAAGAGGATCGGCAGCGTCTCCGAGCGCCGGCGCAGCCGCCGGCAGAGCTCGAGGCCGTCGAGGCGCGGCATCAGGATGTCGAGGATGGCGAGCGCCGGCAGCTTCCTCTCGAACGCCCCCCACGCCGCCTGGCCGTCGGCGAAGGTCTCGACCGCGAACCCCTCTTTGCGCAGCGCGAAGCCGACCGTCTCGCGGATGTTCGCCTCGTCGTCGACCAGCGCCACCAGCCCCGGGGCCCCCGCCTGCGTCGTCATGCCGCGATTCTCCGCCCGCGCGGGCAGGCGCTTCAAGCGTCGGGCGGCCCCGCCGGCGAGATTCCTCGATTCGGCCACATTCCGTCGCGAACCGGCCGCGCGGCGGGCTGCGGCGTTGCGCGGCCAACGAGGACAGTCCCCTGGGAGACGGGGAGAGTCCCCGATTCTGGAACGCGGGGACGCTCCCCTTCGAGGTCTCCGGGAGGACGGCGATGCTGGCGAGACTGGGTTGGACGCGGCGCGAGGAGCGGCGGTGGATCCGGCAGGCGGTACGAGAGGCGCTCGCCGATCTGGAGCAGGCGGAGGAGCGGGCGCTCGCTCCTCCCCCGAAACCTCCGACGCTGCGGCTGTCGCCCGCGAAGCGGCGGCGACGCCGGGCGCGCTGAGCCGGCCGCGAGAGCTCCGCGCGGGGCGCACGTTCGTGCGCTTCCCGATCGCTCCCGACCGGCCTAGGTTGAGCTCCGGCGGCAATCGCCGCCCCCGAGCCCGCCCGCCATGGCAGCGATCCCGCGCCCCCCGAGCCTCCACTCCGCCGCGAGCCCTCGCCGGCGTCGCGCCGGCCTCGTCCTCGCCGCGACCTTCGCCGCCGGAGCGGCGTCCACCGCCGCCGACACCTTCTGCGTCGCCACCACCGCGCAGCTCGAGGGCGCGCTGATCGTCGCCGGCCTCAACGGCGAGGACGACGAGATCCGCATCCACAGCGGCACCTACACCTCCCCGAGCTCGGTCGGCTTTCGCTACCTTCCGGCGCCCGGCGGCCCCGACCAGAGCTCCCACTTGGCGATCTCGGGCGGCTGGTCCGGATCCGGCTGCACGCGGTACGGCTCTCTGGCCCAAGCCACCGTGCTGAAGGGCGCCTTCGGTCCGGTGCTCCGCCTGGTCGCGCAAGGGGGCGGCAAGTACGAGATCTCGAATCTGACCATCACCCAGGGCGCGAGCGGCCCCGGCGTGGGTGCGCTCGACGTTCGCACCGCCGCCAACCAGGGTCCGTTGGTCGCGCTCGAGCGCGTGCGCTTCGTCGGCAACCAGGGGTTCGCCGCGCTCCAGATCGAAACCGACAAGTCGATCCGGGTGATCGGGTCGCTGTTCGCGGAGAACCTGCTCACCCTCGGCGGCGGCGGCAGCGCGATCGTGCGCCGGACCGGCACCGTCGGCAACCCCGCGATCGTCATCCTCAACACGGTCACCGCCAACGCCGCGACCCACGCCGGCTTCTTCACCGGCCTGCGGCTCGAGAACTGGGGCACCGACGAGACGGTGATCGTCGACAACATCTTCTGGGGCAACCAGGGCGGCGGCGTGCTGCTGTTCGGGCCGATCGAGCCGTTCTCGTTCAACGACTTCGGCGTCGTCGACGGAGTCTGGACCGGTACCGGCAACCTCTCGGTCGACCCGGAGTTCGTGAGCCTCCCGGCCGGCGACTACCGGTTGCGCTCCGGATCGCCGATGATCGACAGCGGCATCAACACCGGCCTCGTCTACCCGCCCGAATGGGACCTGCTCGGACAGTCGAGGCCGCTGTCCTCCTACGACCGCGGCGCCTACGAGTACCACCCGCCGCTGTTCGCGGACGGCTTCGAGTCGGGGAACCTCTCGGCCTGGAGCGCGTTCTCCTCCTGACCCCGCTAGGCCGGCGGGACGGACGAGTCTAGGCTCGCGCCATGATCCGCCCGGCCGCGGTCGTCGCCGCCGCGCTGCTCGCCTCCGGCGCGTACGCCGAGCGTCTGCCGGTGCGCGCCTGGGGCGCCGCCGACGGCCTCGGCCACGACCACGTCCGCTGCGCCTTCGCCGACCGCCAGGGCTTCCTCTGGTTCTGCACCGCGGTCGGGCTGACACGTTTCGACGGCGCCCGCTTCCAGCGCTTCGGCGCCGCCGAAGGGCTGCCGCCGGGCCGGGTCCTCGCCGCGACCCAGACCGCCGACGGCGCGATCTGGGCGGGGACCGAGCGCGGCCTCTGGCGGCTCGACGCTCGCGCCGGTGGCGCGCCGCGACCGCGCTTCCAGCCGGTCGAGCGCCCCGGACGGCCGCCCGGCGCGGTGCATGCGCTGGCGATCGCACCCGACGGCGCGCTGATCGTCGCCGGCGAAGGGGGACTCGAGCGGGCGGACCCCGTCACCGGGGGTGTGCCCCGCCTCGAGCCCTTCGCCGCCTGCGCCGCGAGCGCCGGCCTCGCCGATCCGCGCGCGGTGGCGCTCGCCGGCGACGGCACGGTCTGGGCCGGCGGCGAGAACGGCCGGCTGGTCGGCATCGCCCCGGACGTCCCCGGCTGCATCGCGCTCGAGGTCGCCGCCGCGGGGCTGTGGGTGCGCGCGCTCCGGATCGACCGCGCCGGCCGGCTCTGGATCGGCTCCGACGCCGGCCTCGCGGCGCTCGACTCGCCGCGCGCCGACGGCGCCTCCATGGTGCCACGGCGTGTCGGTCCGGACGAGGGCTTCGCGGCGCGGCGGGTGCGCTCGCTGTTCGAGGCCCCCGACGGCACCCTGTGGGTCGGCGCCGTGGGCGGGCTCCACCGCCGCCCGCCGGGAGCCGCCCGCTTCGAGCGCTGGACGATGGCGCACGGCCTGCCCGACGACACCTTCAACGCCTTCGCGCTCGATCGCAACGGCCAACTCTGGCTCGCCAGCGACACCGGCGGCGTCGCGCGCCTGCTCGATCACGGCTTCGTCTCTTTCGATCGCGCCGATGGTCTCGCCCACGACGCGGTCGACCGGTTGTTCGAGGACACCCAGGGCCGCCTGATCGCCGGCGGCGAGATCGGCGCCTGGATCTCGCGTTTCGACGGCGAGCGCTTCATCGGCCTGGCGCCGCGCCTGCCGCCGGCGCTCGCCGAGCGCGTCGCCGCCTCGAAGACCTGGGCGCTCGAGGATCGCGCCGGCGAGTGGTGGATCGCCACCGTCGGCGGGCTGCTGCGCTACGCCCGTCCTGCCGCGTTCGGGCAGCTGGCCGAGCGCGAGCCGATCGCCGTCCTGGGCCGCGGGGACGGGCTGCCCTCGGAGTGGACCTACCGACTTCACGAATCCGCCACGGGCGAGCTCTGGGTCGCCACCGCGACCGGCGACGACGGCGCCGCGCTCGCCCGGCTGGCGCCGCACCGCGACCGGGCGGAGAGCTTCGGCCCCGCCGACGGCCTGCCGGCGACGGGCCGGCCCGGGTGTTTCGCCGACCTCGGCGACGAGCTGCTGGTCGGCTGGAGCGACGGCTCGATCCTGCGCCGGCACGACGGCGGCTTCGAGCGGCTCGCGGCGGTGCCCGGCTACGCGATCCAGGACCTCCACGTCGCCGGCGACGAGCTCTGGATCGCCACCGCCGGCGACGGCGTGCGCCGCCTGCCGCTCGCGCACGCGGCGTCCGGCGCGGCGCTCGCCGACGGGCCGGCGCGGCTCGCCGGCGCCGACGTCCGCGCCATCGCCTCGGACCGCGCGGGCACGCTGCTGTTCGCGACCACGGAAGGCCTGGTCGAGCTCGACCCCGCCGGACGCGTGCGCGGGCTCGATGCCGCCGCGGGATCGGTGGTGACCGAGACCACCGCCGTGTTCGTGGCGCGCGACGGCGCGGTCTGGCTCGGAGGCTACTCGGGCGTCTCGCGCCGGCTCGCTCCGACGGCGACGCCGGCGGTGGCGCCGGCGCCGCTCTCGATCCGCGCCCTCGAGATCGACGGCGCGCCGGTCGCGGTCTCGCCGCTCGGCCAGCAGCGGGTCGGCCCGATCGCGCTCGGCGCCGGCCGGCACCGGCTCCAGATCGGCTGGCTCGCCCCGGCGTTCGGCCCCGGCGAGCGACTGCGCGCCCGCCACCGCGTGCTCGGCGTCGACCCGGCATGGAGCGCGCCGACCGAGGAGCTGTCGTTGACGCTCGCCGGCCTGGCGCCGGGGCGCTATCGCTTCGAGGCGCTTCCCGCCGAGGCTGCCGCCGACGGCCCGGTCGCGCCCGCGGTGGTCGAGTGGACGATCGCGCCGCCGTTCTGGAGCCGGCCGTGGGTGCTGGCGCTGGCGCTCGCCGCGATGGCGGCCGCCGCGCTCGCCGCCCACCGTTCGCGGGTGGCGCGGCTGGTCGCCCTCGAGCGGGTGCGCGCGCGCATCGCCGGCGACCTCCACGACGACCTGTCGGCGAGCCTCACCCGCATCTCGGTGCTCTCGGAGGTCGCCGCGCGGCGCGCCGCCGCCGGCGACGACGCCGGCGCGCTGCTCGCCGAGATCGGCGCCGACGCCCGCGGTCTGCTCGAGTCGACCCGCGACCTGGTCTGGGCGATCGATCCGCGCGACGAGTCGCTCGCCGCGCTGGCCGCGCGCCTGCGCGCCTTCCTCGACGGCGTCGCCGATCCGGAGCGCATCACCGTCTCGCTGGCGACCCGCGGACCGCTCGAGCGGGTGCGGCTGGGCGCCGACGTGCGCCGGCACCTGCTGCTGGTGCTCAAGGAGGCGATCCACAACGCCGTGCGCCACGCGGGCGCGCGCACGCTGCGGGTCGAGATCGCCGTCGAGCCCGGGCGGATCGTCGCCGAGGTCGCCGACGACGGCGTCGGCTTCGAGCCTCTCGCGAGCGCCGGCGCCGCCGGGCGCGGACTGCGCGGCCAGCGCGCGCGCGCGGCGGCGATCGGCGCGCGCCTCGAGCTGACCAGCGCGCCGGGCGCGGGGACCCGGGTCCGCTGCGAGCTGCCCCGGAGCTGAGCGGGCGCACGCCGGTGCGCCCCTGGCCGGAGCGAAATCGGAGAGACTGCGCGCGATGAACGTCGAACCCGCCGCCGCGCTGCCGGTCGCCGTCGTCGAGGACGACCGCGCCACCCGCGAGGGGCTGGCCGCTCTGATCGGCGGCACCCCCGGCCACCGCTGCGTCGGCGCCTGGGGCTCGGTCGAGGAGGCGTTGCACGCGCCGGTCGCGATCCCGCCGCGCGTCGTGCTGCTCGACATCGACCTGCCGGGCGTCCCCGGCTCGCAGGGGGTGGCGCGCCTGCGCGAGCGCTTCCCCGAGACGACGGTGGTGATGCTCACCGTCTACGACGGCGAGGAGGCGGTGTTCGAGTCGATCGTCAACGGCGCCAGCGGCTACCTGCTCAAGAGCACGCCGCCGGCGCGCCTGCTCGAGGCGCTCGGCGAGGCCGCCGACGGCGGCGCGCCGATGACCCCGGTGGTCGCCGGCCGCGTGCTCGCGATGCTGCGCTCGGGCGCCGCGCCCGCCCGGCCGCGCGCCGCGATCGAGCTCACCGACGCGCAGCGCCGCCTGCTCGCGCTGCTCGCCGACGGTCACGGCTACCGCGGCGCCGGCGAGGCGATGGGAATCTCCCCCAACACCGTGCGCAACCACGTGCGCGCGGTCTACGAGAAGCTCCACGTCCATTCGAAGAACGAAGCCGTCGCGCGCGCCCTGCGCGACGGCCTGATCTGACCCGCCGTCGGGGGCGCACGCCGGTGCTCTGCCGGCGCGTCCGCGCCTCGCCCAGGATCGTCGTCGATTCCGGCCGACGCCGGCCGGCGCCGTTCCCGCTCGATCCTGGAAGGTGGGTCCCATGTCCGAGCTCCGATCGACGGCCCTCGTGCTCCTCCTCTGCGCCCTGCTCGGCTCGCCCGGCCGCGCCGCCAACTTCTGCGTCGCGAGCTCGAGCCAGCTCGCCAACGCTCTCGCCACCGCCGAGATCAACGGCGAGAACGACTTCATCCGCATCGTCGAAGGGACCTACCTCTCGCCGCAACCCGACGGCTTCGTCTACGAGCCGTTTCAGGTCAGCGCCGATTCCACGCGCAACCTCACCGTCTCCGGCGGGTTCGAGCCGGGCTGCGCGAGCCAGGTACCGGACGCCCGCCGCACCGTGCTGTCGGGCGGGCTGCTGTCGCCGGTGCTCTACCTGCGTTCGACCGGCGGCCAGATGCTCCTCATCAACCTGACGGTGACCGGCGGCTACAGTCCGGCCTCGATCGGTGCCGTCGACGTCGCCCGCACGCTCGGTACCTCGGCCGACGGGCCGAACGTTCGCATCGAGAGCGTGCTGTTTCGCAACAACGAGGGTCACACCGCCCTGCGCGTCGCCACCGCCGCGCCGCTGCGCCTGATCGGCTCGCTGTTCCACTCCAACCGGGTCCGGCACGCGGCGGCCCGCCTCGTGGTCCTCGACTCACAGGGCAGCCTCACCGTGCATTCGAACACCGTCAGCGACACCGAGGCGGAGACGGGCTTTCAGACCGCCGGCATCGCTTTCGACATCGCCGCCGGCGCGGCGACCACGGTGGTCAACAACATCCTCTGGGACAACGAATCCTGGGATTTCCACCTGGTCGGGACGATCGTGCCGTTCTCCTGGAACGTCTACGGCGTCGTCGGCGGCACCGGCACCTACGGCGGCAACGGCAACCTCCAGGCGGATCCGCGCTTCCTCGACCCCGCGGCGGACGACTACCGGCTCCGCCACGACTCGCCGGCGGTCGACTCCGGCGGCCCGGTCGACCCGACCCAGGTCTTCGACCTCCACGGCACCCTGCGCCCGCAGAACCAGATCCTCGACCGCGGCGCACTCGAAAGGATCGCGGCGCTCTTCCTCGACGGCTTCGAGTCGGGCGGCCCCTGGCAGTGGAGCGTGGTCGTGCCCTGACGGCGCAGCACCACGAGGCTGCGACGCGCCCCGCGAGGGCGAGGCGCGATCCGCGCGCGACGAAGCCGAAGCTCAGGGCGCCGTCGAGGACCACCGGCTGGTGTCGCCGGTCTCGAAGCCATCGGCGAAGATCAGCGTCGTGAGCACCGTGGTCGCGGCCGCGGCGACGTTGTCGGAGATCCGGCGGTCGATGCGCTCGCCGGGATCCGCCGTCGCCGTCGCCTCGAGCGTGGTCGCGCCGACCATTCCGACGGTGACGTCGACGGCGACCGCGGCCGAGGCGCCGGGGGCGAGAGCGCCCAGGTCGCACTCGACCTGGTGGGCACCGGCCTGGTAGACGCAGGCCGGCGCCGGCGGCGTCGAGCCGACGAAGCTGCCCTCGACCGGCAGCTCGACGACCACGGTCGCCGCGTCGGCGCCGACCGCACCGGCGTTCTCGACCGTGATCGAGTAGGCGAGCGGCCGCCCCTCGACCACCGGATCGGGCGCGTCCGCGATGCCGACGTCGAGGTCGGGCAGGCGGAAGAGCCAGGGTTCGGGGCCGCTGGTGCCGTCGTCGGCCGCGGCGACCGCGCCGGGTCCGACCGGCAGGGCGGCGAACCCCGATGGGTGGGACGACGCCGCGCCCGGCGCCAGGTCGGCCAGCCGCGCCACCTCGACGCCGTCGCTCGCCCACGGCTCGACGCCGGCGATACCGTCGTCGGCCGCGAACAGCAGCGCCTCGCCGTCGACCGCGAAGCCGCGCGGATCGGAGCCGGCGGCGCCGGCGAGCAGGTCGCTCACGCGCCAGGTGCCGGCCGCGGTGCCGTCGCTGCGCCAGAGCTCGCGACCGGTCGAGCCGTCGTCGGCCGAGAAGTAGACGACATCGCCGATCGCGGTGAGCTCGCGCGGATCGGAGCCGGCGGCGCCCGGTCGCAGGTCGACGACTCGCGTCGTCCCGGCCGGCGTGCCGTCGGTCCGCCACAGCTCGCGTCCCGCGACGGTGTCGGTGGCGGCGAACAGGGCCACCGGCCCGGCGATCACCACGAAGCCGGCCGGACCCGACGGGGCGTCTCCCGCGGCGATGTCCGCCACCCGGGTCGTGGTCGGCGCGGTCCCCTGCGAGATCCAGAGCTCGCGCCCGGCGACGTCGTCGGAAGCGCGGAACAGCACCGCGCTGCCGAACGGCGTCAGCTCCGCCGGATGCGAGCCCTCCGGGCCCGGCTTGAGGTCGGCGACACGAGTGGCGCCGGTGCCGTCGCTCACCCAGAGCTCGACGTCGCGAGTCGCCACCGTCGGCTCGCCGAAGCTCGCGCCGCCGGCGCCGGCGGGCGAGCCCGCGTCGTCGGTCGCCGCGAAGTAGAGCGATCCGCCCGCGACCGCGAAGTCGCGCGGCCGGCTGCCGTCGCCGGCGGTCGACAGGTCGGCGACCTCGATCGTTCCGGCCGGCGTGCCGTCCGTGCGCCAGAGCTCGTAGTCGGAGCCGTCGTCGGCAGCGGTGAAGAACCAGCCGCCGTCGAACGGCACCGGCGGCTCGGGCTGGTAGTAGGCCGAGGAGCAGCCGCCGGCGCACAGATCCTCGACGAGGACCGTGCCGGCACCGCTGCCGTCGCTCGCCCACGGCTCGACACCGTTGGCACCGTCGTCGGCGAAGAACAGGACGCCGCCGGCGCCCCCGGCGAGCGCCTCGGGCCGCGACCCTTCGTCGCCCGGACGCAAATCTTCGACCAACACGGTGCCGCCCGATGTGCCGTCGGTCGTCCAGAGCTCGCGATCGACCAGCGGGCCGCCGCCGCCGAACGGCGCCACGCTCGCGCCCGCCGCGAAGAAGAGGCGCTGGTCGTCGGCGACGAAGGGGCCGGGCTGCGACCCCCGTACGGGGGCGAAGACGTCGGCGACCAGCGCCGTCGTGCCGGCGGTACCGGCGCTGCGCCAGAGCTCGCGGCCGTGGCTTGTCTCCTCGGCGGAGAACAGCGCCACGCCGCCGCCCAGGTCGACGAACGCCTCGGGATAGGAGCCGCACGAGCCCGGACAGAGGTCGTTCACGCGGTAGGTGCCGGCGCCGGTGCCGTCGCTGGTCCAGAGCTCGAAGCCGAACACGCCGCCGCCGTCGCTCTTGAAGTAGAGCCGGCCGCCGGCGGGCCGGATCCCCTGGACGTTGTTCGAGCCGCCGACCAGGAAGGTGCCGCCGCCACTGCCGTCGCTGCGCCACAGACCGAACGGCGAGCTGCCCTGGAAGTAGACGATGCCGTTCCAGTCGACCAGGTCCTGCGGCGAGATCGAGTGGACCAGCACGGTCCCCGCGAAGGTCCCGTCGGTGCGCCAGAGGTCGTAGTCCGAGCCGTTCGAGGCACCGAAGTAGACGAAGGCGCCGGAGGCCGTCAGCTGCTGAGGGAAGGAGCCCGGAGAGCCGGGCCGGAGATCGCGCACCAGCTGGGTGCCGGCCGCGGTCCCGTCGGAGACCCAGAGCTCGCCGCCGGTCGCGGCCTCGAAGCCGCGGAAGAGCACGAGCGAGCCGAGCGGTTCCAGAAAGTCCGGGGAGAGCCCGCCAGAACCCGGCACCGAGTCGGCGACCATCGCCGTCCCGGCCGGCGTGCCGTCCGAGGACCACAGCTCGCGCCCGGAGACGCCGTCATCGGCCGCGAAGAAGAGCCGTCCTCCCGCCCACGCCACCTCGTTGCTCTGCACCTCCGCGCCGGCGATCCCGGGCACGATGTCGGCGAGCAGCACGGTTCCGGCCGGCGTGCCGTCGCTGATCCACGGCTCGCGTCCCGTCTCGCCGTCGTGCGCGGACAGGAACAGCCCGGCCGGCGTCGCGGCCAGGAGGTCGAAGACGCCGTCCTCCGGCCCGGGCAGCACCTCGACTGCGACGCGCGTGCCGGCCGCCGTGCCGTCGGTGCGCCAGAGCTCGAACCCGGTGGCGGGGTGGCGGGCGACGAACCAGAGCGCCCCGGCGTGGGAGGCGAAGCGGCCGGGGTTCGAATCACAGGGGCCCGGACAGAGGTCGGCGACGAGCCGCGTCCCGGCGGTCGTACCGTCCGAGCGCCAGAGCTCGCGACCGGTCGCCTCGCTGCGGCCGGCGAAGTAGGCGACGCCGCCGAAGACGGCGAGATCGTCGCTCAGACCGGAGCCCTGAGCGCCGGCGCCCGGAGCGATGTCGGCCAGTTGCAGCGCCGGAGCCTGGGCTCCGCCGCGCGCGGCGGCGAGCGCCGTGGCGAGTCCGGCGACGATCGATCGTGCGACGCGGGCGCTGCGCATGTCGGCCACCTCCGGCGCGAACCTTAGGACCGCGGCGTTCGCCGGACCATCCCGAGTTCGCGGGAGCGGCACCGGCCGGTGCTACGCTCGTCGCGGTTGCCCTCGCATCCGCTCCGTTCGCCCGCGCTGGTCGCGGCGGCCGGGCTCGCGCTGCTCGGCGCCCGGCCCGCGCCGGGGGCCGGCGAGACGCGAGCGGCGGCGTCGCGCCTCGCCCACCTCGAGACCTCGGACGGCCTCTCCCACAACTCCGTCTACGCGCTCCATCAGGACCGGCGCGGCTGGCTCTGGATCGGCACCGTCGACGGTCTCGACCGATTCGACGGCCACGAGTTCCGGATCGAACGGCCGCGCGCGGGCGATGCCGCTTCGCCGTCGAGCCCGGTGGTGCGCGCGCTCGCCGAGGACTGCGACGGCTCGCTGTGGGTCGCCACCGAGGCTGGCCTCGATCACCGCTCGCCCGGCGGCGCCTGGCGGCGCCACCGCCCCGCCGGCCGCGCGGCCGTCGTCCACTCCGTCGCGGTTACCGACGACTGCTCGGTCTGGTCCGGCGGACAGGGCGGGCTCTTCCGCTTCGATCGCACCAGCGACCGCTTCCTCGCCGTCGTCCCCGGCCGCCCCGGCCGCGCCGACTCGGTCCGCGCGCTGGCGCCCGATCCCGGTCGCGGCGCCCTCTGGGCGATCGCCTTCGACGAGGCGGGGCTGTCGACCGAGCTCTGGCAGATCTCGACCGTGGGCGCCCGGGCCGAACGCTGGGCGCTGGATCCGGCGTGGTCCACGACCTGGGCGGCGATCGTCGACCCGCAGGGGCGACTCTGGCTCGACCCCGCGGCGCCGGTCCGCTTCGAGTCGGAGCACCGCCGCGCCCGGCGTGACGGCGGACCCGCCACCCCGTCCGTCCGCGCCGCGCTGCGAGCGCGCGACGGCGCGCTCTGGTTCGGCACCACCGACGGCGCCTTCGTCCGCCGCGGCGACCGCGTCGAGGCGCTGCGCCCGGAGCGCGAGCGCCCGACCTGGTTGCACAACTACGTCCGCTCGATGCTCGAGGACCGCGACGGCTCGATCTGGCTCGGCACCTACGGCGGGCTCTACCGCCACGACCCGTTCCGCCAGCCCTTCGAGCTGCTCGGCACCGCGGAGGGTGCCGAGGCACCCGCTGCGGCGCCGGTTTCGGCGCTCGCCCCGGGACCTGGAGGCGCGGTCTGGATCGCGAGCTTCGGCGCCGGGTTGCGCCTCTTCGACTTCGACCGCGGTCTCGCGCTGGAAGTCGAGCGGGCTCGCCCCGGCGTGTCGGGGGCGCTCCCGGACGACGTCGTCTGGTCCCTGCTGCCCGAGCCCGACGGTGGGCTCTGGGCCGGTCTCGAGAGCGGCCTCGCCCGTCGCGAGCCCGACGGACGCTGGTCGCGGCGACCGCTCGCGGGCGGCGCCGTCGAGTCGCAGCGGGTCTCGACGCTGGCGCGCGGAGCCGACGCCACGCTCTGGATCGGAACCGAGCATGGCCTCCATCGGCTCCGTCCCGGCGCCGCGAGCGCCGAGCGCGTCCCCCTGCCCGGCGGCGACCTCGGGCGCGTCGACAGCCTGCTCGCCGAGGGCGACCGCCTGCGGATCGGAGTCGACGGCCACCGGCTGGTCCGGTTCGACCCCGCGACGGGACGCACGACCTCGCGCGAGCTCGTCGTCGGCGGCGAGCGCTCGGTCAGTGAAGGAATCTGGCAGATTCTCGCCGCCCCGCCGCTCGGCTCCTGGCTGGCGACCGGTTACGGCCTCTGGTTGCTCGGCGCCGACGACGAGCCGGTCGCGCACTTCACCACCGCCAGCGGCCTGCCGGGATCGGTGGTCTACAGCGCCGCGCTCGACGGCGGCGCGCCGCACCGGCTCTGGCTCGGCACCAATCGCGGGCTGGCGCGCTGCGAGCTCGCCGGGGAACGGCTCGCCTGCCGCGGCTTCGACGCCGCCGACGGACTCGCCGAGCGCGAGTTCAACCGCGGCGCAGTGCTGGCTGAGCCCGACGGCCGCCTGCTGTTCGGCGGGCTCGACGGAGTGACGAGGTTCGATCCGCGCCGGATCCGGACGCGCGCCACGCCGCCGCCGGTGGTCGCCGTCGGCGCGCGCGTCTGGGGCCGCGACGGCTTCCGGCAGCTCGACGGCGAAGCGCTCGCCACGCTCGAGGTCCCCGCCGGCTCGGGCGCCTTCGCGATCGAGTACGCGGCGCTGCTCTTCTCGAACCCGCACCGGGCACGCTACCGCTACCGGCTCGAGGGGTTCGACCGCGACTGGGTCGAGGCCGGTCACCGCCGGGAAGCGCGCTACACCCGGGTCCCGCCGGGCGGCTACCGCTTCCGGGTGGTCGCCGCCAACGAGGACGACGTCTGGGGCGACGGCGGCTTCGTCCTGCCGGTGCGGGTCCTGCCGGCCTGGTGGCAGCGGCGGGCGGTGCAGGCCGCCGGCCTGGCGGCGCTCGGCGGCCTGCTCGTCGCGCTTCACCGGCTGCGCGTGGCGCGCGCGGTCGAGATCGAACGGATGCGCTGGCGGCTCGCCGGCGACCTGCACGACGAGCTGTCGAGCGAACTGGCGAGCATCGCGGTCGCCGCCGACCTGCTCGCCGGTCGCGCGGGCGCGGGCACCGCGGCGTCCGGTCGGCTGCGCGAGATCCGCGACACGGCGCTCGGCGCCGTCGACTCGGTGCGCGACGTGGTCTGGTCGCTGTCGCCCGACCACGACCACGGCGACGCGCTGGTCGAGCGCCTGCGCGCCGAGTGCGCCCGGCTGCTCGCCGGTCTCGAGGTCGACTTCGACGCGAGCGCCGTCCACCCCGGCGTCGACGTGCCGATGACCGCTCGCCGCGCGGCCACGCTCGTCTTCAAGGAGGCCGCGCACAACGTCGTGCGCCACTCCGGCGCGCGACAGGTCCGCGTCGCCGTCGCGGTGATCCCCGGAGCGCTCGAGCTCACCGTCGCCGACGACGGTCGCGGCTTCGATCCCGACCGGGTCGTCGGCGGAGTCGGCCTCGCCAGCCTCGCGCGCCGCGCCCGCGAGGCCGGTGGCACGCTGACTTGCGACAGCTCGCCCGGAGGCGGCACCACGGTTCGGCTGCACATTCCGCTGAAGTCCGCCGACCGGCCTCGACGCGGGCTCCCGAGAACTCGGGAGGGCGGCGCTGGCGGCGCGAGGTTAGGCTCGGCGGCATGGCGTCGACGTTCGCCGCAACGCGAGGACTCGTGAGCCCGCGGGCGTCGGTCTGGGTCGTCGAGGACCAGTCGCTGCTGCGCGAATCGCTGCGCGAGCTGCTGGCCGAGACTCCCGACCTCGACTGCCCGCTCGCCGTGGCCACGGTCGAGGAGGCGATCGCCGCGCTCGGCGAGGGCGCCACGCCCGACCTGGTCCTGATGGACATCGGCCTGCCCGGAGCCTCGGGTATCGAAGGCGCGGAGCTGTTCGCCGCGCGCGTGCCGGGCTGCCGCGTCGTCATTCTCACCGTGCACGACGAGGACGAGAAGGTCTTTCGCGCCATCTGCGCCGGAGCCAGCGGTTACCTGCTCAAGGCGGTGCCGGCCGCGACGCTGCTCGCCGGCATCCGCGACGTGCTCGCCGGCGGCGCCGCGATGTCGCCGCCGATCGCCGCGCGCGTGCTCGACCGGCTCGCGGGCAAGGATCGTCGCGACGCCGCGCTCGCCTACCGGCTGACGCCGCGCGAGCAGGAGACGCTCGAGCTCGTCGTCGACGGGTTGCCGACCAAGGCGATCGCGTCGCGGCTCGGCTGCAGCTACGGCACGATCGACACCCACATCCGCCACATCTACGAGAAGCTGCACGTCCATTCGCGCGCCGCGGCCGTGGCCAAGGCGCTGCGCGAGGAGATCGTGGCGCGGCCCGAATCCCGTCGCGGGGATTCCCGCGGCCGGGCGGACTGAACCGCCGCTCAGACCGTCGCCGGCTCGACGGCGGCGCCGGCGACGCTCGCGCTGACCGCGCTCACCCCGTGCCGGAACGCCTCCTCGTTGAGCGGGATCAGGTCGCTCTTCTTCGCCAGCGCCTCGCGCAGCGCGGCGAGGAAGGTCGCCTCCGGGAAGAGCCCGGTGGCGGCCTGGAGCGCGCCGAGCGCGACGACGTTCTTGATCACCGGCCGGCCGAGCTCGCGCGCGATCGCGGTGAGCGGCACGGCGAGGACGCGCACGCCGTCGGCGAGCACCGGCACCTCGTGCGCGACCGTCGAGTCGTAGATCACGGTGCCGCCGGCGCGCACCGCCGGAGCGAACTTCACCAGGCTCGGCGCGTTGAAGGCGACCAGCACGTCGGGCTCGGGCGCCGCCGGCGAGATCACCTCGTGCTCGGCCAGGCGCACGTCGGCGTAGGAGGTGCCGCCGCGCGACTCCGGGCCGTAGCTCGGGATGTGGGTGGCGTCGAATCCCTCGTGGATGGCCGCGCGCGCCACCAGCAGCGCCGCGGTCTGCGCGCCGTCGCCGCCGGCACCGGCGAACTTGAGCGCCACGTCCCCTCTCGACAGGTGCCGCGGGAATCCCTGCGCGAAGCGCGGTGGCGCCAGGATCTCGGCACCGGCCAGATCGGCCAGCAGCTCGCCGTCGAACACCGGCGTCGCCAGCGGCTCGAGCGGCTCGCGCGCCTCGTCCTTGAGCAGGCCGAGCGGGAAGTGCTTCGTCATCTCGTCGCGCACCCAGGCCGAGGCCTCGTCCGGCGTCAGGCCGAGGTGGGTCGGGCACTCCGAGAGCACCTCGACGAAGGCGAAGCCGCGCCCCGAGGCCTGCACCTCGAGCGCCTTCTTGATCGCCTTCTTCGCGCGCATCTGTTGCTTGGAGTCGTAGAGCGCGACGCGCTCGACGTAGACCGGACCGTCGAGCTTCGAGATCAACTCGGCCATGCGCAGCGGCATCCCGGCCGAAGCCGGGCGCCCCGCGGGCGTAGTGGCCGTGCGCTGGCCGGGCAGCGTGGTCGGCGCCATCTGGCCGCCGGTCATGCCGTAGGTCGCGTTGTTGACGAAGACGACCGAGATCGGCACCCCCGCCTGCGCGGTCGAGACGATCTCGGCGAGGCCGATCGACGCCAGGTCGCCGTCCCCCTGGTAGGAGACGACGATCGCCTCCGGGTCGGCGAGCTTGTGCGCCACCGCGACCGCCGGCGCGCGACCGTGCGCGGCCTGGGTGTTGCCGACGTCGAGGTAGTAGTACATGAAGACCGCGCAGCCGACCGGCGAGATCGCGATCGTGCGGTCCTGGATGCCGAGCTCCTCGATCGCCTCGGCCAGGTACTTGTGGATCAGCCCGTGGCCGCAGCCCGGGCAGTAGTGGGTGGTCCGGGCCTTCAGCCCTTCGCCGTGCGCGTGGCGCTCGAAGCGCTCGTAGAAGACGGTCATGACGGCACCTCCGCCGTGGCCAGCACGTGGCGCACGATCTCGTCGGTGGTGGGCAGGAAGCCGCCGCAGCGCCAGAGCGAGCCGAGCTTCGGCACCGCTCGGCCGGCGTGGGCGAGCGCCAGGCGGACCTCGTCGGCGAGCTGGCCGGGCCCGGCCTCGACCACGATCGTGCGGTGGGCGCGCTCGACCGCCGCGGCGAGCGGCTCGGCGGCCATCGGCCAGAGCGTGATCGGCCGGAACAGCCCGGCGGCGACGCCCTGCGCGCGCAGCGCCTCGACCGCCCCCTTGGCCATGCGCGCCGGCGTGTTGCAGGCGACCAGCAGCACCTCGGCGTCGTCGGTCCGGTAGCCCTCGTAGCGCGGCTCGGCGGCGGCCATCCGCTCGTACTTGTCGAGCAGGTGGAGGTTGTGACGCTCGAGGTCGACCTCGGAGAGCTGGATCGAGGTGATCACGTTGCGGCGGTGCTCGCGGTCGCCGCAGACCGCCCAGGCCGGCCGCCCCGGCTCGACGATCCGCGCCGGCAGCTCGACCTTGCCGGTCATCTGGCCGAGGTAGCCGTCGGCGAGCACGATCACCGGATTGCGCCAGCGGAAGGCGATCTCGAACGCCTTCATCGTCAGATCGAGCATCTCCTGGGGCGAGGCCGGCGCCAGCACGACGGCGCGGGTGTGACCGTGGCCGAGGCCGCGGCAGGCGAGCTGGATGTCGGTCTGCTCGGGGGCGATGTTGCCCAGCCCCGGACCGCCGCGCATGACGTTCATCACCACCGCCGGCAGCTCGGCGCCGATCAGGTAGGAGATCCCCTCGAGCATCAGCGAGAAGCCGGGCGAGGAGGTGAAGGTGATGCCGGGCTTGCCGGCGGCGCCGCAGCCGTAGAGGTGGTTGATCGCGGCCACTTCGGAGACCGCCTGGAAGTACTGGCCGCCGAGCTTCGGCAGCAGCCGCGCCATCCGCTCCGAGCCTTCGGTCGACGGCGTGATCGGGTAGCCGTAGAAGTGGCGGCAGCCGGCCGCGAGCGCGCCGATCGCCGCCGCGTGCGCGCCTTTCAACGCCATCGGCTGGCGCGGGGCGAGCGGCAGGTGGCGGTCGGGCAGATCGCGCGGCGCCGGCCAGGCCGACTCCGGCTCGTGGAACCGCTCGGTCTCGGGCTGCAGTCCCCAGGGCTCCGGGCAGGCGGCCAGGCAGAGGCCGCAGCCGTTGCAGTCCTCGAGGTGGAGCTCGACCGGCACCAGCCCGGTGCGCGGATCGACGTCGTCGCCGGCCGAGATGCAGTGCTTGGGACAGGCGCCGATGCAACGCCCGCAGCCCTTGCAGAGCTCGGGAAGAAGGAACGGCCGCGGGCGCTCGGAACGGGCCGGCGCCGGACGCGGCGAAGGCAGCACGGGGTCGGACATGGAGAGAACCCTCCGCCGCAAGATTCGCGCGGAGCGCCGCTCCCGGCACCACCCGGAGGGAGGGTCCGCGGATCGCCGGGGCGGGGGGCGCCCGGCGAGCCCGGCGCCGCTCGCGGCGCGGGCGACCGGGGCGCACCGCCGTGCGCTGCCGCCGCGCCTCGCGATCTCCTAGCGTCGCGCGATGGTCCCGCATTCGCCGCGCCGGGCCGACCGCCCCCGAGCTCTCGTGATGCCGAGGAGACCCGCGCCATGATCCGCAGCCGACCGATCGCCGCCGCACTGCTCGTCGCCGGCTCCGTTACCGCGAGCGCCAGCGCCGCGACCTTCGTCGTCGACCGCTTCGACGACGCGTCGCCGATCGCCGACGCGTGCACGGCGGCGGCCGGAGATTGCTCGCTGCGCGGCGCGATCCGCCGCGCCAACCAGACCGTCGACGGCGACACCGTGCGTCTCTCCGCCGGTCTCTACACGCTCACCCGCACCGGCGGCGGCGAGGACGCCGCGGCCACCGGCGACCTCGACCTGACGCGCCCGCTCCACCTCCTCGGCGCCGGCCCGACGGCGACCGTGATCACCGCTTCCGAGCTCGTCGACCGGGGCTTCGAAGTCCACGCCACGGCCGGTGGCTCCGTCCTCGAAGGGCTCACGATCTCCTCCGCCCAGGCGACCACGGGCGGCGGGCTGAGCTGCGTCGGCGGGCTCCTCGCGCTGCGCGGGGTCCGGATCTCGGCGAGCTCCGCGACGATACGCGGCGGCGGGATCGAAGTGCTCGCCGATTGCTTCGTGACGGGATACGGCCTCGACCTGGCGTCGAACAGCTCCAGCGACGAAGGGGGCGGCGCCTGGGTCGAGGGCGTCCTCGAGATCTTCCGCGGCAAGGTCCGTTCGAACGCCGCGCTGCTCGGCGGCGGCATCGCCTCGCGCGGCGGCTTCGTCCACCTCTACGGCGTCCAGCTCTCGGCCAACCAGGCGCTCTCGGGCGGCGCCGTCTTCGCCGGGCGCGGCACCGCGACGACCGGCTTCCTGCTGCTCGAGGATTCGACCGTCGCGGCCAACCAGGCCGACAACGGCGCCGGAGTGCGCGTCTCCCAGACCGGCGCGCAGATCCGCCACGCCACCTTCGGGGTACAGCTCGGCGGCGACCAGCGCGCGCTGATGGTCAGCGGCACCGCCAGCTTCCCGGCCGCGGTCCACCTCTGGAATTCGATCTTCGACGCCCCCTGCTTCGTGCTCAATGCCGACGCCGCGATCGTCTCCAACGGCGGCAATCTCGAGGTCGAGACCGCGAGCTGCGAGCTCGACCACGCGTCGGACCAGCAGTCCGTGCCGGCGGCCCAGGCCGACCTGCTGCCGTTCGGCGACCATGGCGGCGACACCTGGACGGTGGCCCTCGGCGCCGCCAGCGTGGCGCGCAACGCCGCCCCGGCGAGCTGCACCGACGACGACCAGCGCCGCGCGCGCCGCAGCGCCGCGCCTTGCGACGCCGGCGCGTTCGAAGCGGTCCCCGGCTTCCTGTTCGCGGACGACTTCGAGTCGGGCGGACTCTGGTTCTGGTCGGGCTTCGCGGGCTAGCCCGAACTTCTCGACGAGCTAGGGCAGCTCGGACTCGGCCGGGAAAAGCTCGGCCTGGCGGCGGTCCTCGCCGGCGATCGGCACGGCGTAGTCGCCGGTCCAGCAGGCGGTGCAGTAGGAGGCGCGCGGCCCGGAGAGCGAGGCGAGCAGCCCCTCGACCGAGAGATAGGCGAGCGAATCGGCCTCGACGAAGGCGCGGATCTCGTCGAGCGACTTCTGCGCCGCGATCAGCTCCGAGCGGCGCGGCGTGTCGATGCCGTAGTAGCAGGGCCAGGAGGTCGGCGGCGACGAGATGCGCAGGTGGACCTCGGCGGCGCCCGCCTCGCGCATCATGCGCACGATCTTGCGCGACGTGGTGCCGCGCACGATCGAGTCGTCGATCAGCACGACGCGCTTGCCGGCGATCACCGCGCGCACCGGGTTGAGCTTCACCTTGACGCCGAAGTTGCGAATCGACTGCTTGGGCTCGATGAAGGTGCGGCCGACGTAGTGGTTGCGGGTCATGCCGAACTCGAACGGCAGCCCCGACTCGCGGCTGTAGCCGAGCGCGGCAAAGAGGCCCGAGTCCGGCACCGGCACCACGATGTCGGCCGCCGCGGGCGCCTCGCGCGCGAGCTGGGCGCCGAGCCGGCGGCGCACCTCCCCGACCGCGTCGCCGAAGACGACGCTGTCGGGTCGCGCGAAGTAGACGTGCTCGAAAGCGCAGCGCCGCGGCGTGCCGCCCTGGGGAACGCGGAAGCTCTTGCGCTCGGTGCCGTCGACCAGCACGACCTCGCCCGGCTCGAGCTCGCGCTCGAGCTCGGCGCCGAGCAGGTCGAAGGCGCACGACTCGCTGCCGAAGCAGGTGGCGATTCCGTTCGGGCCGTTCAGCCGCGCCATCGCCAGCGGCCGGAAACCGTGCGGGTCGCGCGCCGCGATCAGCCCCTGGGCGGTGATCACCAGCAGCGAATAGGCGCCCTCGACCTCGGCGAGCGCCACCAGCAGCGAGTCGACCAGCTCGGCGCGCGGATTGCGCGCCATGAGATGGAGGATCACCTCGGTGTCGCTGGTGGTCTGGAAGATCGACCCCTCGGCCTCGAGCCGCTTGCGCAGGGTGAGCGCGTTGGTCAGGTTGCCGTTGTGGACGATGCCGATCGGCCCCATCGAGGTGGTGACCACGATCGGCTGCGCGTTCTCGACCACCGACGAGCCCGAAGTCGAGTAGCGGGTATGCCCGAGCGCCCGTCGCCCGGCCAGCCGCGCGATCACCTCGGCTGGGAACACCTCCGCGACGTGCCCCATGCCGCGCTCGAGCGCGATCTTGGCGCCGTCCCACGCCACGATCCCGGTCGACTCCTGCCCCCGATGCTGGAGGGCGTAGAGCCCCAGGTAGACGTGGTTGGCGGCGTCCTCCCGCCCCTCGATGCCGAAGATGCCGCACATGGTCGGTTCAGGTCGTCCTCGTCGAGGCGGATTCTATCGGTTCGTTGGTGGTAAATCGGGGACAGCTACCTGTTCGCGGTGGCGCTGCTGGGAGTCGCCAGGCTGCCGAGCGAACAGGTAGCAGTCCCCGCTTTCGGGAAGCAGGTGGCCACCGAGACCACAGACGCTGCGACGGACGGAGCTCCGGGAACGCTGGTGGCGGCGCGGAGGCGTGAGGGGCCCCGGGGAGCCCGGCTGGTTCTTCGAAGGCTTTGACTTCCGGGCGAGCCGTGGGAGCCGAGCCGGAGCGCCGCCGCCGGCGTTCCCGGAGCTCCGGCCGACCCACCGGCGCTGGTGAAGGAAAAGGGGACAGTCCCGAAAAGCGGGACAGTCCCCTTTTCCGCGGGGCGCTCAAAGGCCGAGGGCCTTCGGGAGCGCGTTGGACCAGGCGGAGCGCAGGCGCTCGACCGGGACGTCGAGGGTGGCGCCGTCGGCTTCGATCGTGAGGCGGTCGCCGCCGGTCTCGCCGACTTCGATCGCCGGCACGCCGTGGCGCGTGGCCGCGGCGAGAAAGCGGTCGACCTGGCCGGGCAGCACCGCGACGATCGCCCGCGCCTGGCTCTCCGAGAAGAGGTTGACCGGCGACAGCGGCACCTTCAGTTTGGCGCCGACCCCCGCCCCAAACGTCGCCTCCGCGAGCGTCACCGCGAGCCCGCCCTCGGAGACGTCGTGCGCCGTGCGCACGATCCCCCAGCCGATCGTCTCGCGCAGCAGCGCCGCCAGCTTCGCCTCGGCCGCGAGATCGACCGCCGGCGGCTTCCCCTGCTCGACCCCGTGCAGCAGCCGCAGGTAGGCCGACCCGCCGAACTCGCCGCGATCGGTACCGACCAGCACGAGCTTGCGCCCCGCGCGCCGGAAGTGCGACGCCGGCGAGTCGCCGAGATCGGGGATGACGCCGACCATCGCCACCGTCGGCGTCGGCAGGATCGCCCGCCCGTCCGTCTCGTTGTAGAAGCTGACGTTGCCCGAGATCACCGGCACGCCGAGCGCCTTGCACGCCTCGCTCATGCCGCGGATCGCCTCGCGGAACTGCCAGAGGATCTCCGGATTCTCGGGGCTGCCGAAGTTGAGGCAGTCGGTCAGTCCCACCGGATCCGCGCCCGTGCAGGCGAGATTGCGGACCGCCTCGGCCACCGCCTGCTTGCCGCCGGTGCGCGGATCGAGGAAGCAGTAAACCGGGTTGACGTCCGAAGTGAGCGCCAGGCCGGTCGGCGTCCCTTTGAGCAGGACGACCGCCGCGTCGCCGCCCGGCCCCGCCACCGTGTTGGTGCGCACGGTGTGGTCGTACTGGCGCCAGATCCACTCCTTGCTGCCGAGCTCGGGCGTCGAGAGCAGCGCCTCGAGCGCCGCCGCCGGATCCGACGGCTCGGGCACCTCGGGCGCCGCCTGCCGCTTCGCCAGGTCCTTCGGCTCGGCGACCGGCCGCTGGTAGACCGGCGCGTCGTCGGTGAGCGGCGCGATCGGCATCGAGGCCTCGACCACGCCGCGGTGGAGGATCTCGCCGCGCTTCGTCGCCGTCACCTCGCCGATCGTCGCGACCTCGAGCCCCCACTTGCGGAAGACGCGCGCGACCGCCTCCTCCTTGCCGCGCTTGGCGACGATGACCATGCGCTCCTGGGACTCGGAGAGCATCATCTCGTAGGCCGAGAGCCCGGCTTCGCGCAGCGGGACCTTGTCCAGGTCGAGCCGGAAGCCGACGCCGCCGCGCGCCGCCATCTCGAAGGTCGAGCTGGTCAAGCCCGCCGCCCCCATGTCCTGGATCGCGACGATGGCGTCGCCGCGCATCGCCTCGAGGCAGGCCTCGAGCAGGATCTTCTCGGTGAACGGGTCGCCGACCTGCACGGTCGGCTTCTTCTTCTCGCTCTCGGCGTCGAAGGCGTCCGACGCCATGGTGGCGCCGTGGATGCCGTCGCGCCCGGTGCGCGAGCCGGCGTAGAGGATCGGGTTGCCCGGCCCGGAGGCCTTGGCCTTGAAGATCCGGTCGCGCCGGGCGATCCCGAGCGCGAAGGCGTTGACCAGGATGTTGCCGTCGTAGCTCGGATGGAAGCCCGTTTCGCCGCCGACGGTCGGGATGCCGACGCAGTTGCCGTAGTCGCCGAGGCCGCGCACGACCCCGTCGATCAGCGAGCGCATCCGCGGCGCGTCGATCCGCCCGAACCGGAGCGAGTCCATCAGCGCCACCGGCCGCGCGCCCATGGTGAAGACGTCGCGGAGGATCCCTCCGACCCCGGTCGCCGCGCCCTGGTAGGGCTCGATGTAGCTCGGGTGGTTGTGCGACTCCATCTTGAACGCGGCGACCCAGCCGTGGCCGACGTCGACGATGCCGGCGTTCTCGCCCGGCCCCTGGAGGACCCGCGGCCCGGAGGTCGGGAACTCTTTGAGGTAGACCCGTGACGATTTGTAGGAGCAGTGCTCGCTCCAGAGCGCGGAGGTGATGCCGAGCTCGGTGAGCGACGGCGCGCGGCCGAGGAACTCGTGGATCCGGCCGAACTCCTCCTCGTTGAGGCCCATCTCCTTCGCCAGCGCGGCATCGACCGCCGGGCCGGACGTCGTCGTAGCCGTCGGTATCCCACTCATCGGGCCACCGCCATCGCCGCGACGGTCGATTCGACCAGTCCCTGGAAGAGCGCGAGGCCGTCGGTGTTGCCGAGCACCTCTTCGGAGCAGCGCTCCGGGTGGGGCATCAGGCCCATCACGTTGCCGCGCTCGTTGACGACGCCGGCGATCGCGCGCGCCGAGCCGTTGTAGTTCCACTTCTCGTCGAGCTCGCCCTGGGGATTCACGTAGCGGAAGACGACCTGGCGGTTGGCCTCGAGCCGGTCGAGCTCGGCCGGGAAGTGCTCGTAGTTGCCCTCGCCGTGGGCGATCGGGAGCTGGATCACCTGCCCCGTGCGGTAGCGGCGGGTGAACGGCAGGTCGTCGCGCTCGACTTTGAGGTAGACGTCGCGGCACTCGAAGCGCAGGCCGCGGTTGCGCCGGAGCGCGCCGGGCAGCAGGTGGGCCTCGGTCAGCACCTGGAAGCCGTTGCAGATGCCGAGCACGAGGCCGCCGTTGTCGGCATGGCGCCTCACGGCGGCCATCGCCGGCGACAGGGCGGCCATCGCGCCGCCGCGCAGGTAGTCGCCGTAGGACCAGCCGCCGGGGAGGACGACGAGGTCGCACCCCTTGAGGTTCTCGTCGGCGTGCCAGAGGAAGCAGACGTCCTGGTCGAGGACGTGTTTGAGGACATGGTAAACGTCGTGGTCGCAGTTCGAGCCCGGGAACACGACGACGCCGCATCTCATACGGCGGCCCCCTCGAGCACTTCGATCTTGTACTCCTCGACGACGGTGTTGGCGAGCAGCTTCTCGCACATCTCGGCGAGCTTCTCGCCGGCCTTCTGGGCGTCTTCGACGCCGAGGTCGATCTCGAACGATTTGCCCGCGCGGACTTCCTTGACCTCGGCGAAGCCGATCCGGGAGAGGGCTCCCTGGATCGCCTTGCCCTGCGGGTCGAGGATCTCCTTGCGCGGATAGACGGTCACACGCGCCTTCACGACGTCACCTCCAGCCAGGGTGTGGGTTCGAACTGATCGGAAACGACGACGCCGGCGTGGGCGCCGGCGCGGTCGAGGGTCTCGCCGACGGTGGCGGCGGCGAGGACGGGATTGTTGTTGGTCCGGGACAGGTGGTAGAGCACGATGCAGCGGAGGCGCTCGCTCAGGAGCTCGGGGATCCCCTCGGCGGCATCGGTGTTGGACAGGTGCCCGTGCCGCCCGGCGACCCTCTGTTTCAAGGGCCACGGATAGGGACCGCTCCTCAGCATGTCGAGGTCGTGGTTGGTCTCGAGGATGAGCAGATCGAGATCGGTGAGTCTTCCCCAGGCGAGCTGGCTCCGGCAGCCGAGGTCGGCGACGTGCCCGATGCGCCGTCCGCCCGCGCTTTCGATGACGAACCCGACCGGCTCGCGCGCGTCGTGGGGGATCAGGAACGGCTCGACCTGGAGCCCGGCGATCTCGACCGGCCGTCCGGACTCGAGCCTTTCGACTTTCGCCATCACGTCGGGCGGCAGCTCGCTCCCCTGGAGGGTCCCGGCGGTGGCCCAGACGGGCACCTTGTGCCGCAACGCGAACCGCCCGGCGCCGCGGACGTGGTCTTCGTGCTCGTGGGTCAAGACCATGGCGGCAATGGACTTGGGGTCCACGCCGACGAGCTTCATCCGCCGCTCGATCTCCCGGCACGAAAACCCGGCATCGACGAGAATCCGCACCCCACCCGCCTCGACGACGACCGCATTCCCCCCACTCCCCGAGCCCAAAACCACGACCCGGAGCGGCACTTTCTCTAAAGGATCCTCAAACTGGAGGGGAGCCTGCACGGCGGGGGGAGTCTACCGCATGCGCAGTAGGTCCCATTCGCGATGACGGCTCCGCTTAACTACCTTGTCTACCTAAGTCCATCCTCCAAATGCCGCCACACTCGGCGGCCGAAGCGCCTCTAGCTCGCGAACTTCCAGATCGGGCCCGTCAGCGTTCCTTCCTAGTACTTCTAGGCCGGCATCGAGAACACCTCTGTAGCGAAGGAATGACGCTTCGTTTCCGTGCTCCAATCTCAGTCGCAGCCAGTTCTTCGCTGCCTCGCCCCCTTCGGATTGTTCGACCCCCCAGAAGAGACTCCATAGTTCCAATTCCAGCGACGTACAGAATTGCAGTGGGTCATCGGTACTTATGGAAACCTGCGGGCCGATAGGGCCTCTCCAGTCCGGAGAAACTGCGGGGTGATCCGCGTAGGCTCCATTCCCTGCCGTCAATGGCACTCGGCAGTTCGACGTCGGACATGACTCGATCACAATGTTCGCCTCAGAGATCTGACGTAGTAGGAGCTTCCGGTAAGCCTCCAGGACGTGATCCTCTGGATCGGATCGAATCGAATCCTGAGTGCTCCATTCCGCATAGACTGGGTTGCTTAACAGAAAGACCACGAACCTCTCGGCGACACTAGAACATTTCCTCATCGACTCCTCGGGTGACTCAAACGGGAACCCGAGGCCCAGGACCCGATCCGAATCATCGAGGATGTGGATCGCATCTGTCAGCATCATCTCGTTCTGGACGAACGCGCCAAACTCCGTGGCGGCAGACTGAGCAAGACCCGAAGCTCTCGCGCGGTCAACTACGTAACCGAGCTCTCTCTTTATCTCTATGACGCTCCGATTCAATGCCTGCTGATCCGCCGCGGTAAGCCGCTCAAAGCAGCGAATCACCGAGAAGGCCCACTCTTCGTTTCCTGCAGGAGTATCAAGCTGGCGCTTCAACCGTGAATCCAAGACCACTGCGTGTCCAATTCGGTCGAAGTGTTTAGGACGGAGAAACCGCAGCGCTGACTCGACGCGCGATAGGCCCAAGAGTACATGCGAGAAACGCTCACCAGCATGAACGCAGAACCCTACTTCCTTTGGTTTTCCCCGGTGCCCAATCATCTGATTCCTGTCGAGCCGGCTCCGCAAGCGGCCCAGCACTATGTACAGAAGCCAGTCCGGAAGCTCCTCTTCGTTTCCAGCCACGTCAAATCCCAAGCAGTATTCACAGACGCGCCCGTCAGATTTCCAGAGATTGACGAGCCCTTCCGCTTCCTCTGCTAGTGATGCGAAATGCTTCGAGAATCTCCAGTCGCCTCTGACTGCCTCTTCGTTGCTACTAAAGTAGCACGCTGGCTTTCTGTGACGGAGAAAGTGAAAAACCAGTCCTGCGCTAAAAGGCGCACCTCGATCGACCTCCAGCTCCTCAAGCCGAGCCCGGTAAGGTTCCAAGAGCGTTGGCGTTACAGGCGCCTCCTTCCCACCACCAGTTTCGACACGGGTAGCCACCCTAAACTCGACCTTCCGAAGCTGCCTTCCGGGATCGAGTTCGTTAACAGCGACCACCAAGGCGGCCTCTTCGCGATCGAACAGTGTCTTCGCGAACCTACTTCCACGCCGAAAGATTCGTTGAAACAACTCGAGACCATTTCGATCTGGTCCCACTGTTAGGTCCCGGTGGAACAAGGTTCTGGAGACAAGGTACTGAAAGGACCAAGATCTCAGCGCTGAGCCCCCTCCCGATCGTAGAACCCTGAAGATCTCCATTACGAGGGAACGTTCTGTCGCCAGCGCTTCCCTTAGGGACTCCCCTGATTGACGCTGTCCGGTCTGCTGAGCAAAGGCTGTGCCGGCGGCCGCAAGTTCATCCATGCGCTTTCGCGTCAGCGACAGCAGGGCCATACTGTGAGCATGGGACGGGGGCTCTGCAACTGAAACACCCCCCTTCGCAACAGCCCCGAGCGAGTTCATCAGGCAATCTGATTCTCGCTGTTCGAGTCCCGAGAACACGGCACTCGGACTCCGCAGATAAGACGCGATGGACTCCTCGAAAGCATCACCTCGATCGGGGTCCCTGAAGTAGGCCAGCAAGCACTCGCGCGCCAGTGCAGACCAGAAGGCCAACTCTTCCGGAAAGAGAACATCTCTGTCCCCCCGAGGTGGCCACTCAAGTTGAACTTCGCGCTCGTGGTTACCGCCTGCCTCTATTCCGTCGCCCACGATTCGCCTTGCGAACGCACTCTGTCCAAGAGTTCGCTGGAGCTGAACCCACGCAAGTTCACTCGTAATCGCGGCATTGAGATGCAAGTGATGCTCCGACAGACCCTGCTGCTCCCTAACTACCTGCTCGATCAGAGCGCTACGTGGCCGCGGCATCGCTGAACTCTGAAGAATCGCCTCTCCGCCATCCGGTGCCCTGCTCCCGCCCCAACAAAGCACGAGCCCGGGGTCCAGTAAGTCTAAGACTCCCCGGACCTCGTCGGGACGAACCGACGCACGAACTCTTAGGTTGTGGCCGGTAATCTCAAACACTGTCTCCAGCGCTGAGTCATACAGGTCAATAGCGGACACTCCGCCCTTCTGAGAACTCCAAAGTACTCTCGCAAGTCTGCAGCAGAGATCCGCCCTGACGCCTAGCTCTCGAGCTCTCGAGAGGAGCGACTGCTCAAGCTGGCGCGTAGGCTCAAGTGGTTGACCTGCTTGATACTGCGGGCCACCGAAGCCCAGGATACTTCCTTCCCGAGTCGAAACCGGCGCGAGTAAGAGTCGAATGGTCACGGTATCTAGCTCTGCTCACTCCTCGAAGGGCCTTCCCCGTCCGGACCCTCTACCTCAGGTGGAAGAAGGTGCGGCGGTACTCCGATTGCAGCCAGGACAGCTTCGAGAGTCCGTCTCTTCTGACTCGGTCTCCGATCCTGTTGAACCAGAATCGTCGCCCGTCCAATCGCCTCTCGGTCGCCGGCAAGTACGTCCGCGATCAATGCTTGAAGATCGATCTCCTCAATGTTTGTTGAGACGAGCTCCACCTCGGCGCGAGACAAGAACTCAATGGCATCCTGCTGCCCGACGTCGATCTCCTCCGGCTCCAGTTGCCATTCACGCGCCAGTCGATCGCGAAGCCACCTCGCTCTTCGCGCGACCTCATCAGAGAATGCCGCCCTCTCATCGCTTAGAACAGCCAGGAACCGTGCAATCCAATCTGAGAGCGAGACTCTGATGGAAGCAGCGAGTGCATCGTTCGCTCGTTCCGATTCTCTTAGGAGTCGACCCAGTTCGCCAGCCCGGATCGTTCGGCGCTCCCAATGTGAGTCTTCGAGGAGCTCCCGAATACCCCGAATGGCCAGATCTAGCTTGGGTCGTCTTCTGGGAGCCTCGGTGATCGACTGAAGGTACCAATCGAGAAAACGCAATGACCAGAGCGCACGGTCGTCTCCAGGGGGCACCCTGAATCCGCCCATTTCTTCGGTGTAGGTCTCTGCCGCAGCTCTCCAACATTCTTGCATCCTCAGTTGCATCCAAGCCATGGGAATTCTGGGTATCGGCCAGCCGAACTTACCTCTTGAATCGTGGACGAAGAAGCGGAAGTCTGAACGCTCTCCAGGAAACTGGATCGCCTTCCCTCTGAACATTGCCTCGACGCCGACACCTCTAAGATCGGACGCCAAATAGAAGAGCGCGGAATGCGACGGCGGCAGTATCGAACCGTCGCTTTCAGCAAAGGTCCGTACCAAGTAGACAATCCTCCAACCATCCTCCGATACGTAGACCGGCCGCGTGTGCGATCCCGACTGAAAGTTCGCCACATCCATTTCAACTGCCTTTCCACTCTCGAAGCTGTAAATGTCGCGCACAGCTTGAGGAGGAAGCGGCTCACAGTTCAACGCGAACTTAACCAAAAGCTCGAACACCGCCCGATTTCGACTACGAAAATCCGTACCACCTTCGCTAGGGCCCGCGCCTGCTCCGCTTCTGGCCGACTGTCCGGAAACCTGCCGATTGAGCGCTGCATGGAACTGCACAAGCGATCTTGGGTCCCTGGGAAGTAGGGCGGCATGCTCATTCAAGCCTGTTCCTCCTCTTCGAACTCCTGCTTCAAAGAGCTCGAGGAGGGTTCCAGGGCCAATCTCAGACTCGCGTAGCCGGAATGAACCCAGAAGTTCTCGAACAGAAGTCTCGGATCCATCGGGAGCGAAGTCCATCACTTCTAGTTCAGTAAGCCTCCGAATACTGAAGCGAAGGTCGTAGGGAAGGAGCTTCTTGAGCTGACTCTCCGCAAGGGACGCTGCGCGTTCTGGAGCATTCGAGAAATGGCTCAGCGCCTTCTTCTCAAGGTAGTTGCGTATCAGCTCTTCGTCTGCCGCGATAATCACGACTATTCGTGGATCTGCAGCGAGCATGTGCAGGAAGGGCAGGAGGCGATCGAGATGCTCCGGGAACAGGTCCACGTCGTCGCATGCGACTACCAACACTGAACCTCGCGGGTTACCTTCAACTGAAGTGGAGTCGACGAACAACTGATCGAGCAAGGCAGTAAGAGATCTCCGAAGCCGAAATCCCGCCCTCGACACAACCCCGAGCTCATCTGCTTTCTGCACGATCGATTCCTGCACGAGAACTTGGCCACCCTCGGCATCACTAAGTGCCAATCGAGCTCGCGCGCCGAAGGCATCCAGGCACTCGCTCAGCGCGCGATGGCTCTCGACGGCGCCGGCTTCCCTAAGTATCTTGAGCCGGAGCGTGACACGTTCTTCGATGCCTGCGACAATCCATGCGAACGGGTGGTCGACTGTTAGAAAGCTTTCTGGAACTAGCGGCTCACAAATGGTCGCCGAGAAGCTGCCTTCGCTTCTCAACCGAGAAAGAACACTCGATAGGACTGAGGTCTTGCCGCTTCCTCTGCCGCCGAGAATCGAGACGACCTTCCGATCTCCAGGAAGATACTCGATGAAGCTAACGTCCGACGGAGAACTCTCGCCAGGTATTGACGGACGACGCCGCGGAGTCGCACGAGCACGCTCACGAACAGCTTCGAAGACACCCTCAGCCGCAGCAAGCTGGCTCGCCGTTAGATTCAATCCCATGACCAACCCTCCCCTTTAGGACGCTACTCGAGCATCCTACTCGTACCCAATCGAGTGCCCGGCACCTGAGAGCCTCTCCGCCCTTTCTCGGACCGTGGCCGATTCGGCTCTTGACCCAAATTCTGAGTCACTACGTCTGCGACCTCGCGCGGTCGGGGCGATCTCGAGATCGGCTCACTCATCGGAGGCGCTCGAGGGCCGCCTCCGCATTCCTCAACCTTCCCTCGCTCAAGCGAGCGCTCGCAGCTGATCGACTCAGGAGGTCGATCGCAGACTCGCGAAGAGTTCTACGCGTTTGTTTCTCTTGAGCCCGCTCACTCCTACGAGCTTGATAGCGCCCCAAGGCGTAGATCAGATTGGATCTAAGGACCTCGTCTCGCGAGCGTCTCGAGAGGTCTGTGAGCCCTCCAATGACTCTGCGAGGAAAGTGGCCGCCTCGGTGGTACAGAAACCGAGCAGTTTCCGGGTGTACAAGGCGGCGTTGGACTAGTTCCGCGAAACTGGACTTCCCGTATCGCCCGCGCACATTCACAGACACCGAGTTCGAGCGCAGAACCGAACCGTCGGGCAGTCGAAAGGTTGCGTAAACCCTATGCTCACCGCGCATCCTGAAAGTGAAGCCCTCTGAATCCAGGAACAGGCTGATATCGCGACGAAAGGGGCGACGACTCTCCAGAGTGATCTCGGCGCTCGTCCCGCAGTAACGGCGCTGTGGTGAGTATCGTCGTCGCGTGCCATCGGGCTGCTCGACCCAGATCGCGAACTCAGAATAGCCGGGATCCAAGCGCGCGGGAACGCGCGCCGTCGGAGCTTCGGATACAAGCGAAATGTCGAGTTCCAGAGGTTCGAAGAATGCGAGCTCCGGCTGCCCTACGCCGATCCTCAGCCGCAGTCGCCGGCGTGACTCACGGGAATTCACGTCATTTTCGTCGGGCGCGCCGCCGGGGAATCCTGAGCGCCGTATGCCGAAATCGTTGCCGCCTGGATACACGTCGGACGACTCGCAGTCCGCGAGAAACCGCTTGTGCTCGTTAGTGAAGCGAAATGCCTTCGTCGGCCCATTCCGGTCCGGCGAAGCTAGGAAATTGGAGACGGACGCGTCATGCCAGAGATTGAAGACATGGCTGAGTTCGTGGACGCAAGTCCAGTAGAGTTCTCTTTCGAAGTCATCGTCCTCTGGGCGGATGTCGCGAATCGCGTCGACAAACAGCGCACAACCCTCCCGTGGAACCCTCGTGTATGTGGGACTGTTTCCAGTAAGCGCTGTCGAAAACGCAGCATCAAACATCACGCCCATGACATCGGGCTGGCGCGGCCAGCGATCGGCGACAAGCACAGCGATTCGGGGTGCAGGCCGCTTGTAAGTCGAGTTCTTGGTGATTCGGCGCAGGTAGTCGTGCAGATCCCATGATTCCAACTGGTGATTCGCTGGAAGACACGACGAGACCGAGGGATAGTCGATGGACATCGCGAGCGACGCCCCGCCGCCCTGGTTGGATGCATCGATAAGAGGTGCCGCGGGCGTTTCGCTTCCGTTGCGGATGCCACCTGTTGGGAGACTCACGCCGTCTTTAATGACAGCGATTCCACAGGATAGAGAGTGCGGCACGATGAGCTCTCTATTGCTCCATTCGCTCCCGCCTTGCGCAGGTGGCGCCATCGCAGAGGAAGATCGTCACGGGATAGTCGAAGACAAGCGTCCCGCCTTCATCCTGGATTTGGATGGTTAGTTCGTAGTAACCATCCGGGAAGCAGACCCGCGGGAAGTGGAGGATCAGGCGATTGCTCTCCGCGGTGCGCCAAACCCTCTCGATCATGTCCCCCGGCAGCGATCGTTCGGATTGCGGCAGTTCCTTGACCGTGGCGCTACATTCGCCCATGAGAGCAACCGGGCCCGCTTGACTGCTGAACGAACGCCACGACATGGCGGAGATCTTGGAGGTCAGAGGAATAGGAGCGTCGAACGGAAGGGCAACCGTCCAGAAGGAAGGGGAAGTCGAACTGGGTGCAATCGAGGACCCAGACAAAGCGAGAGCCAGACGCTTTGCCTCAGCCGAGCCCGGGCTTGGCTTGCGAACATCGAAGAAGCGCTGATAGGTCGGGACCGGCAAGTTGCCGCCGATCGGTGGCGGCGTGGCGGCTGCTTTCCACTCGACAGCGACAAGTCCCACCGATCCTGGGCAGTTCTCTGCACTTGCGCACTTCGCGGGATCGACGCTGTCCCGAAGCAGAAGGAGGAGCGGACCACCGGCGCTGCCACCTTGACCTTTCGCGGGCGCCGCAAAGAGGGAGGCATTCGCCCTGGAGTGTTCTTCGAGGGCAACCTTGGCACGCGCCAAGCTGTCTGCGGCCTTCTCGACCGCGGCCTCCGCCAAGAGTCTCGCCTTCTTGTTCTCGGCAGTTGGATTCGCCTCGAGTATTCGCTCCCACGCCCGGAGGTCGGCTTGAGCAGCGGCCAGGGCCCTCTCGGCCTCAGCAACCGACTTGGCGAGCTCGGCTTGCCTGGTTTCTGCCGCCTTGGCGGCTCCCGCCTCGATCTCTGCTTCCTTTGCGAGAAGGGCTCCGGCGCTGTCGAATGTCTGCTTCGCGACGGCCGTGTCGTCAGCAGTGAACTGCACCTGCGTCAGTAGCTCGTTCGCCTTGGAAACATTGAGGGTGAATTTACCGAGTAGTGTCCAAGCGTCGATCGCATAGCGACGACTAGTGTCCGGAACCTGTACGACCTCGACCAGCCATCCCTTCTTTGGGTCCGGGTCGAGACGGACAAGTACTCCAGACTGAGGAAGCGAGTACCGAATTCCTGCGGGCTGCGGGCTCTTCGTGGGGTCAACCTTCTGGACCTTGATGCTGCTGATACAGCCTCCGAGCAGGAGCGGGATGACAGCGGAGAGTCCGATGCTGCTGCGCAGGCTCATGAGTTCCCCCGCAGCGAGTACGCAGTGCTAGCCGGGCCACCGACGAGGAGAAACTCTCCGTTGTGCGCCTGGATGATCTTGAAAATGTGAACTGGAGGCAGTTGCTCTGCCGAACTGCTCGGCTCCGCGAGAATCGCCGTGGCAGCGGTCTTAGCTGCCTGCAGTATAGCCGCCGGCACAATAGATCCATCTCCAACAGCCTTCGACTGTGTGAGCACACCATTTTCGAAGCTCAGTGTTACGTCGAGAGTCGAAAGGAACTGCTTCGGCTGTGCCGACATCAGTCGGAACGGGTCGGCGAGGTAGACGATCTCCGAAGTGAGTCCGCCCCCGGCGTTCGCGTATACGAGAACGTAGGGCGAAGCGTCGTAGTAGCGGATCCCCTGTGCCGATTCGTCGTCGCTTGGGTTGAGCGGCCGATGCTCGACACTGGCGCAGCCCAGCGTCAGGCTCAAGAACGCGGCGAGAACCGGTGAGCTCCAGCCTCTTCGCCGATTTGGCTGGAGATCTCGAAGAACGATCTGCGAGGCTGGGTCCTCAGGGCTTGCAGCGTCGCACCATCGATCCTCTCGGAGTCGAACAGACCTGCCTGTGGCCACCTTGAACCCGGGGTGATTCATGTCCATCTCCCTCCTAGGTCTATGGCAAGGAGATCGACCAGCTGGCGGCGCAGCCTTGCAGCTGCGAGGCCTGGTCATCCCGCCTTCGTCGCCCGCCGCATCATCGAATCTTGGCTGCGTCAGGAGAATGGACGAACAAACCCGCGATTTCGTACACGAGTCCCAGAGTTCTGGCTGGTTTACGCCCGGCGTGGTCGAGCCTGCCATTCAGCTGAAACGGACGCTGGGGCCGCCCCCCCAGAGAGCTGATCAGCCAAGCAGGGGAAGGCGCTCCACGCCAATTTCCCCTTTCCAGTCCGCCGGGTGTCCACACAGCATGATGGAGACCGCCGAAGACGCGGCCTATGAACCAGACTGCGGCGACGAATCCCCGCCTGTTCTATGGCGCCGGCGCTAGAGAGTACGCGCCGGCCACCGCCGCGAAAGTGGCGGGAGCCGAGACGAAGCTCGCCCGCCCCACCTCCGTCGGCAGCCGTTTCCGGAAGACCAGCCACCACTCCTGCGCGTGGAGAAAGAGAGCGACCAAGCGGCGGGGCTAGGGGCTGGACTCCGTCGCGGGGCGCGGGTCGACGTTTCGGGGGGCGGTCGATCAGAGGCCGCGATGAGCCCAGTTGTACAGAGCACTCTTGACGCGGACGGCGCTATCGCGCTCGAGGCCGGCGTCAGTCTGTGTTTCATCCACCTGCTCTCTGAATCCGAACGCGGCGTCAAGCGGTTCGTAACAGGCGACTTCGTCGTGGCGCACGAGATCGACAGCCCGCTCACCAGGTGAGACGGGAGTACGGTCAATACGTTTGAAGCCTCGTCGCCCCACCTGTTCGAACGAGGAGCTTCGTTCGTCTATTAGTCAAGGAGAGGTACGGCGTTCTGGGGACCTCGCAGGGCGCTACGACTGTCGGCGGGAGAGTTGCATCGCAGCGACCCAAGCGAAGCCACTGGAGCTTCGAGACTGGTGGCTCAACGCAAGGGGCTCCTTACCGGCAGGCGCCACCAGCACAAGGAGGGAAGGAATGGAAGGATTCTTGCGCTCGGTACCAGCCGCCGCGTCGAGCCCCTTCGCATTCTCAGCATACGCGATTGCCGCCCTGCTGTTCCTACTAGCAGGCGCCAAGCTTCGAACCACGAAGCTCCTCCTGAGCAGGATCGCCGATATCCCTGAGGTCGAGCGGCGCCGCGCGCTCGAGATCGCTACCGGAACTATCCTCCCGGAGAGGATCTCTCCCGAGCAGTGGATCCGTCATAGTCGTCAGCGCTGGATCTTCACGATCTGTGGCGGACTGCTCATTGCGCTCGTCGCTGTCGCGGCAGTGGCCATCGTGAATCCAACTCAAGCTGAACTAGGCCGGATCGAAGATACAGCGAAGGAATCCGCGAATGAGACGCAAGCGGCTGTTCGTCAGGGTACGCAAGCAACAGTCGACAGAATCGATGAGTCGACGAATCAGATTCTGACGACGGTGGAGGATGCAGCTCTCGCCTCTCTCGAAACAATGTTCCCGCTTGCTGTGCGAAGGGAAGGGGACGTCGATGGAACCATCGTGCATCTCGATGGCCGCCCTAGACAGCGAATAGTATCTTTCGACGGAAACAACTCGCCAATGAAGCTGTACTGGGGCGATCGGTTCCACTACTTCGCGTTTAGCGAGCGTAACGGCCTCGCTGTGCCGTCGACTTCACTCATTCTCGAGCTCAAGACTTCAGGGGCCACCCAGCTCCTGCCGTTGCCGCTTGGCACCGCGACAGAGCAATCCCTGAGAATCCCTGGTTCTTCGCCTGAGCCAATGGACGCCTTCGTGATCAATGAAGGCGGCCTCTCTGGGATCGCGCTGAAGATCACGATCTACTCCTCCGACCGGGAACGGGGGCGTGAGGAGTTTCGAAGGGCTCTGATGAACACCGCGCTTAACAACGCCGCGAGGAGAGTCTATTTCGAGGTGGGCGAAGATGGGGTCCGCCTAAGATCGACTCCTGAACCCGACGGTTCTATTCTGCGGACTCTTCGCCAGGGAACTTACGTCAGGGTGAAAGAAGCGTCCAAGGATCTCAAATGGAGCCTCGTGCGCCTGCCTGAAGGCCGCGAAGGTTGGATTGCATCGAGGTACCTGGCCCCCATCGCGCAATAGACGACAAGCGCGACTCCGCATTCACTGCCAATCGTCACGTTTGTTCCACGGGCTTCGCATCGAAGGAGCCCTACGGCGGTCGACGCGATGCGTAGCGGCGCTGGATTGCTGCACTGCGCAGCCTACGTCCTCCGAGCTGCCGAGGACGACCTAGGTTGTGGGACCACAACGTGCGGTAGTTGCCGGTTCGCAGGAGGCATACACCTTGTAGAGGCCGCGACCTTGGCCCGGTTGCTTTCGCTCGTCGACCCGGAAATGGCAGGATGCCGGCTCGTCGCATGAGACTCGATCCTGCGGACGTGGCGCTCTGCGTTGCCGATTACCTGCCGCCGGCGGGCGGCGGGCCGGTGGCGGTTTCGCGGGCGATTGAGCAGACTTCGTTGTTTGCGTTTCCCGACTTCGCTTCGCTGGTCGACGGGCTGGCGCACGAGCGGCGGGATACCGTTTACTCGCGGGGGCACAACCCGACGGTGCGGGCGCTCGAGGAGAAGGTCGCGCGGCTCGAGCGGGGCGAGGCCTGCATCGCGTTCGGGTCGGGCATGGGGGCGGTGAGCGGCGCGATGCTCGGGCTGCTCGAGGCCGGCGATCACGTCCTGCTCGTCAACCAGGTCTACGGGCCGACCCGCCAGCTCGCCGCGCACCTCGCGCGCTTCGGGGTCGCGCACGACGTCGTGCTCGACCTCGATCCGGCGGCCGTGCGCGCGGCGCTCACACCCGCGACGCGGATGGTCTGGCTCGAGAGCCCGGGGACGATGCTCTTCCGCGTCGCCGACATCGGCGAGATCGCCGCGGTCGCCCACCGGCACGGGGCCCTGCTCGCGGTCGACAACAGCTGGGCGACGCCGCTGCTCCAGAAGCCGCTCGAGCTCGGCGCCGACCTGGTCGTCCACAGCGCGACCAAGTACCTCGGCGGCCACAGCGACCTGGTGGCGGGGGCCCTCGTCACGACCACCGGACGCGCCGAGCAGATCTTCGAGCGCGCCTACATGCTCGGCGGCGCGGTGCTCGCGCCGTTCGACGCCTGGCTCGTGCTGCGCGGACTGCGCACGCTGCCGGTGCGGCTGGCGCAGCACGAGGCCGACGCGCTGCAGATCGCGGAGTTCCTGCTCCGGCATCCGGCGGTCGCGGCGGTCCACCACCCGGCGCTCGCCGGGCCGGCCGACCTCGTCGAGCGCCAGCTGCGCGGGTTCTCGGGCCTCCTGAGCTTCGTCCTCCGCCGGGCCGAGTTCGCCACCGTCGCCGCGGTGCTCGACCGCCTCCGTCGGTTCCGATTGGGCGTGAGCTGGGGCGGTGTCGAGAGCCTCGCCCTCTCGCCTCAGCGCGGCCCCGACCCGGCGCCGCTCGCCGCGCAGGGGATTCCGGCCGGGCTCATCCGCCTGTCGGTCGGCCTCGAAGGCGCCGAGCTGCTGATCGAGGATCTCGCCCAGGCGCTGGAGGCGGCGTCCTGAGCAAGGCGCGCCGGCCGATCGGACTCGGGATGGCCCTGCTGCCCATCCTCGCCCTGCTCGCGAAACTCGCCGCGCTGCTCTCCCCGGAACGACCCGAGAGGGACTTAGGACTCGGCGGGCCGGAGCTTCGAGCCCGGCCCGGGTGGAAGATCCTTCCAGTTGACAGCATCGGTTGCATACTGCTATCAATGACGTCAGTCGATCGGAGCCCATCATGGCCGTCCTCACCGTCCGCAACGTCCCCGACGAGGTTCATCGCGCCCTGCGCATTCGCGCCGCGCAGCACGGGCGCAGCACCGAGGCCGAGGTGCGCGCGATCCTCGAGTCGGCGGTGAAGCCGGAGGGCCGCGTCCAACTCGGCACGCTGATGCACGAGATCGCGCGCAAGGCCGGGATCACGGACGCGGACGTGACCGCGCTCGAGAAGAACATCGAGGAGCAGCGGAAAAGTGCTCGGCCTACGCCGGTGAGTTTCGATTGATCGTCCTCGACACCAACGTGGTGTCGGAGACGATGAGGCCGAGTCCCGATCCCGCGGTGATGACCTGGCTCGCCGAACAGGCGATCGAGACGCTCTATCTGACCACCCTGACCATGGCCGAGTTGCTCGCCGGCGTCGAGATGATGCCGGCCGGGCAGCGCCGGCAGCGAGTCGCGGCCGCGCTGGACGCCCTGTGGACGGTGTACGACCGTCGCGTCCTGCCGTTCGATCCCGATGCGGCGCGCCACGATGCCGTGCTGTCGGCTGCCACGAAGAGAGCGGGGCACGGATTCCCGATCCCCGACGGCTATATCGCGGCGATCGCCGCGGCCCACGGCTTCGCCGTCGCAACGCGCGACACCGGGCCTTTCGTGGCTGCCGGGTTGCCGGTCGTCGACCCCTGGAGGGCCTGAACAACCACCGCCTCGGGGAACTCGTCGCCCTCGACACGCGAGCCTGCTCGACGCCCACCGGGGCAAGGACGGCTGCGGCGAGAAACCGATGACTCGCGAGGGCGCGAGCCGACCGTGCGCGCGCTCGCGGAGAAGATGGCCCGGGCCCTGGAAGCCGCGTCCCGAGCGACGCGCGCCCCACTCCGCGGGAGGGCGCGCGGGCCGGAGGGCGTGGGGCAGAATGCGCGGCGATGCGACGCGACCGTGCCCACCCGCGCGCTCCCGCCGAGCCCGCCGGCGCCCCGCCCGGCACCGGCGGCGGCCTGACGGGAGCCGCGTACGCCCTGACGCTCGTCGCGCCCTTCGTCGCCGGCGCGGGGATCATGGCGCTCGAGCTCGTCGGCCTGCGCCTGCTGGCGCCGACGTTCGGATCGTCGAGCTACGTCTGGGGCGGCACCCTGGCGGTGATCATGGCGGCGCTCGCCGCCGGCTACCTGATCGGCGGCGCGCTCGCCGACCGGCGGCCCCACCCGCCGTGGCTCTTCGCGCTCCTGCTCGCGGCCGCCGGCTGGGTGCTGCTCGACTTGCTGATCGCCGGGCCGGTGCTCGCCGCCGGCGAGCGGATGGGCGCGACCCGGGGGCCGATCGTCGCGACCCTCGTCCTGCTCGGCGTGCCGATGGTGCTGCTGAGCTCGGTGTCACCCTTCGTCATCCGGCTCGACGCTCGCCTCGCGACGATCGGAACGACCGCCGGCCGCATCTACGCCCTGTCGACGGCGGGCAGCCTCGCCGGGACCTTCCTCGCCGCTTTCTGGTGGATCCCCGACTACGGCAGCCGCGCCAGCCTGCGCATCGTGATCGGCGTGCTCGCGGCGACCGGCGTCGCCGGCCTGGCGTGGCCGCGCGCGGCCTGGGCGCGCGCCGCCGCGGCAGGGGGCCTCGTCGCCGCCGCCGCGCTCGTGCCCGACCCGCCGCTCGGACCCGGCGTCGTCTTCGCCGCCGAGTCGCCCTACAACTCGGTCTTCGTCGAGGAGCGCTCGGGCGCCCGGCTCCTGCGCTTGAACGGCGGCGGCGGCTTCCATTCGGTGAAGCTCGCCGGCACGCCGCTCACCGGCATCTACTACGACGTCCTGCTGCTCGGGCCGCATCTGGCCGGCGGCCGCGACCTGCTCGTCCTCGGCATGGGCGGCGGCACCACTGTCGGCGGCTACCGCCGCTTCTATCCGGGCGCGCGCATCACCGCGGTCGAGATCGACCCGGTCGTCGTGCGCGCCGCGCACGAACAGATGGGCCTCGCGGCGGGCGACGACCTCGACGTGCGCATCGAGGACGCGCGCCCGTTCCTGGCGAGCGACACCCACCGCTTCGATCTGATCGAAGTCGACGTCTTCGCCGGCGGCCCCTACGCGCCCTTCTACTGCCTGACCCGCGAGTTCTTCGCGGCGGCCGAGCGCCGCCTCGCGCCCGAGGGCGTCCTGGCGATGAACGTCTACGCGCCCGGCGGCGACCGGGCGCTCGCCGAGCCGGTCGTCGCCACGCTCGCCGAGGTCTTCCCGAGCGTGCTCGAAGTGCCGCTGTCCGAGGAGAGCGTGCTGTTCGCCTTCCGCTCCGCGACCACCGCGGCGGCGGCCCGCGAGCGATTGGCGGCCGCCGACCTGCCGGCCGGTCTCGCGGAGGTGGCGCGCCGGACCGCCGCGAGCCTCGCGCCGGCGCGCGCGGGCGGGGCGGGCGTCCTGACCGACGACCGCGCGCCGGTCGAGGCGACGACCCACGCCATGCTCGTCCGGCGCGCCCGCCGGCTCGGCCACGGCTGACTCCCCGCCGGTCGCCACCGATCGCCGCCACCCGGCGAGCACGTCGCCGCCACCCGCCCAGGCGGCCTATCGCCGCCGAGCACGGCGTAGGTTGACCGCGTGCTTCACCGCCATCCCAGCCGCTCCTGCCGGATCGAGACCGCGGGTTCGTCCGCCTCTCGGCCGAGCCACGCGCCCGGGCGGGCGGCCCACCCCGGGAGGCTGGGGGATCTTTCGCAGCCCGCCGCGCGCCGTGGGGAAACTCACGCAGCGTTCGCCGGCATCCTCGCCGCCGATTCGTACGCCGTCATCGCGAGCTCCGCTCGCAACCCGTTTTCGACACGCGATTTGCGGCGTGCCTCCGGATTCGCGTCGGGCTCGCCGCGACGCGGGCACGCTCGTTGCGCTAGTGCCGGACAGAGATTGAATCTCCCGCGCCCGAGGGCGACGGAAAGGAGACAGGAAATGAAGAACCGGATGCTTCTTCTGATCGCCGCGGTCGCGGTGCTGCTCGCCGCTCCGGCGATGGCCTTCCACCACGAGTCGGTCGGCTACTGCCAGGGCTGCCACACCATGCACAACAGCGCGAACAATCAGGGGATGAACCTGAACGCCACCGGCACCGGGCCGGGCCTGGCGCCGGGCTTCGGCTACACCGACCTGCTGCTGCTGCCCAATGCGACCGACACCTGCCTGCGCTGCCACGGCAACAACACCGCCAGCTACAACGTGTTCGAGTCGGATCCGCTGAATCCGACGCTGGCCGAGTACTACAGCGCCGGCAACTTCGTGTTCCTGCTCGAGGACAACGTCAACGACGGCCGCGGCGGCGCGACCAGCCCGATCCCCGGCCAGCGCGCCGGCCACAACCTGCGCTCCGGCATCAAGGGCAGCAACTGGGACACCACGCTGCTCTATCCCCCGGGCGGCCAGGCCGAGCTGGCGAACAACCAGCTCGAGTGCACGAGCTGCCACGACCCGCACGGCCAGGACAGCTTCCGCTTCCTCTACCAGACCGGTCAGACGGTCGACGTCGGCGGCGACGACGTGACCTTCGGCGGCACGCTCGTGGCCGAGGGAATCAGCTACAGCAGCACCGAGACCCTGACCAACCACAACGCCTACCACTCGGGTTACAGCGAGTGGTGCTCGACCTGCCACGGCGACTTCCACGCGTCGTCCGGCAACCTGATCCACCCGTCGGGCGAGGCGCTGACCGCGACGATCGTCGCCAAGTACAACGAGTATCGCGGCACGGCGAACTGCGTCGCCAACCCGCCGACCGGCCCGACCGACCCCTGCGGCGACGGCACCGTGGTCGACGCCTACCTGCCCGACACGCCGTTCGAGGATCCTTCGGTCACGACCACCTCGACCGCCGGCCCGACCGCGGGCACGTCGATGGTCGCCTGCGTCACCTGCCACCGCGCCCACGCCACCTCGGCGCAGGACATGGGCCGCTGGGACTTCACGCTCCAGAACATCGAGACCGACGGCGTGGTCTCGGGCTCCTGGAAGATCCCGTACGCCCAGGCGACGCTGCCGGCCGACGACGACCAGAAGTCGCTCTGCAACAAGTGCCACACGCAGGACGAGTTCGACCACCTCGTCACGCCGTGATCTGAGGCCAGCGCCGGCACCTGCCGGCGCCCGCACCGACCCGGGGTGCCCGCACCCCGGGTCTTTTTTTTGGGGGGAACCGGCCGCCCCCGCGCCGCGAGTCGCGTCCGGGCCACCCTCGCGGATAGTGGCGGTGCTCGAGCGAGCTGTGACAATGCCGGCGGTGAGAAGCGCGTCGAAGGTCTCGCGGGACGGTGCCGGGCGCAGCCTCTTTCTGGCGGGGCTCGCCCTGGCGGCGGCCTCGGCGGCGCGCGCCGGCACGCTCGACGGCGCGCTGCGGCTGAGCTGGACGAGCACCGACTTCGGCGACGCCGTGGTCGACGGCACCGATCACTCCGCCAACGTCGCGATCGTCCAGGAGCTGACGCCTTACCTGAGTCTGCGCCTCTCGGGCCTCTACGCCGAGCAGGCCGCCGAGCTCGACGGCGCCGAGACCTTCTCGCGCACCACCCTGCAACCCGTGGCCGAGCTGCGCTACGGCGCGCCGAACCTGTCGTGGCGCGTCGCCTGGGAGAGCCTGCGCTCCGACACCGGCGCGGCCGCGGCGGAGTTCGAGTCGCGCGCGCTCACCACCAGCCTCTCCTGGCGCGCGCCGCGCGGCTTCCGCCTCGGCCTCTCCTGGCGCGACCTCGCCGACGAGTCGGCGAGCGTGGCGGCGCTCGGCCGCGGGCTCGAACAGCGGTCCGGGCGCGTCGACCTGATGTTCGAGCGCCCACGCTGGAGCATCGGCTACGGCGGCCGGTACAACGAGCTCGCGGGCGGCGCGGCCGCCCTCGAAGTGACCCAGCTGCGTCACGACCTGCGGCTCACCGCGGCGCGCGCGCTGGCGGACGATCGCGTCCGCCTCTCCTTCGCGGGCGTCGCCGGCCGACTCGACGCCGAGCAGAGCCGCGGCGAGGGCGCGCTCGCGGAGCCGATCCCGGCCGTGCGCGGTTTCGCCGGCGTCGACCTCTCGCCCGCCTTGGGCGAGCTCGACGCGGCGCCCGGCCTGGTCGACGGCGACCTCGCGACGCCGGTCTCACCGGCGGTCGAAATCGGCGGCGCCAACACCTTCCGCAACGTCGCTCTCGATCTGGGCCTGCCGCTGCCGGCCGACCAGCTCGACGTCGTCGTCGATCGCCTCTCGGGCGCCCAGGTCGTCTGGGACGTCTACCAGAGCGCGGACGGCCTGGTCTGGCAGCCGGTGACGGTCCTCGCGCGCGACTGGGATCCCGACCTCCTCCGCTATCGCCTCCAGTTCCTGCAGACCTCCGAGCGCTACCTGAAGGCCGTCAACGTCTCGGGCAATCCGGAGAGCGAGGTGCGGGTGACCGAGCTCGTCGCCCTGCGCGACATGGCGGTCGGGGCGTTCGAGCCCGAGCGCAGCGCCGACCTCTACCGGGCGGCCGCGAGCTTCGCCTGGCGGGTCTCGGAGCGGCTCCACGTCCACGCCGCGGTCGACGCCAACAACGACTCGACGACGGTGGGCGGCGTGGTGCGGCGGGACACCACCGGTTCGGCGATCAACGGCGGACTCGGCCTCGACCTCGCGCGCGACCTGACGCTCTCGGTCGCCTACCGGCACTCGCGCTACGAGGAGGGCGCCGGGCGCGACCTGACCCGGATCTCCGACGACTTCGGAGCCAGCCTGCGCTGGAATCCGCTCGAAACCGTCGACGCGCTGCTCGCGACCGGGGTGCGGACCGACTCCGACGAGCGCAACGAGCTGTCGAACCTGCGCTACGCGCGCGCGACGGTCGCCCTCGACCTGCTCGACGAGCTGCGTCTCGTGAGCAACCTGTCGACCAGCCAGATCGAGACCCCGGGCACCAGCGGGTCGCGCGAGACGCTGACCTGGACGGAGCGGATCGACCTGCGCCCGCGCCGGGACTGGCGCCTGGGCGGGGGCTACACCTGGAGCCGCACGGACAGCGCCGTCGCCGGCGGGCCGAGCTTCGCGAGCTCGAGTCTGTTCGTCGATTTCGGCTGGACCCCCGGCGCCGCGCTCGGCCTCGGCGGCACGATCGCGTATTTCGACGAGTCGACCGGCGCCACGATTCGGCAGAGCTACAATCTGTCGTGGAACCCGGGACCGAAGTTGAGCCTCGCGCTCGGCTGGGACGACTTCTCCCAGCGCGAAGGCGCGCGGACCCGCAACGAGAGCCTCGCCGTCCACTACCGGCTCGCGGCCCGACTGGTGTTGTTCGGCTCGTTGACGCGGTCGAGCTCGGCGATCGCGGACGGACCGGAGGAGGAAGTGACCAGTGTCAACGCAGGCACCACCCTCTCTTTCTGATCGGAAGGTGCGAACCGTGAGAAACCTCCGAAGCCCGATTCGACGCCTCGCCCTGCTCGTCGCCTGCCTCGGGGTCCTCGGCAGCTGCGGTTCGATGGGGCCGACGAAGTTCACCAACCCGAAGATCGACTTCTCGTTCGTCGAGAGGGTGGCCGTGCTGCCGTTCGAGAACTATTCGAACGACACCGCCGCGGCCGCGCGCGTGACCCGGCTGATGGTCACCGAGCTGCTCGCGACCGGCGCGGTCGACGTCGTCGAGCCCGGCGAGGTCAACGCCGCCACGGTCAAGTTCGGCACCAGTCGGGCCCAGCGGCCGAGCACCGAACAGATCGTCGAGCTCGGCAAGACGCTCGGGGTCCAGGCGGTCCTCGCCGGCGCCGTCCTGCAGTCCGAGGTGCTGCGCTCGGGCTCGGCGGGCGTGCCGACGGTGACCGTCGACGCCCAGCTGATCGAGACCGAGTCGGGCGCCATCATCTGGGCGGGGACGCACACCGAGAAGGGCTCGGTCGCCTCGGCGCGGCTGCTCGGCAACGAGGGCGAGCCGCTCTCGGTGACGACGCGGCGCTGCGTGCAGAAGCTGGTCGAGACCCTGCTCCAGTAGCCCGCGATGCGCCGCCGCCCTCTCCTCGCTGCGCTCCTCGTCGCCGCCGGCGCCTTGGCCGGCGGCGCGGCGACCGCCGACTCGATCGCGCTGCTGCCCGTGCGGCAGGGCGTGCGGGTCGACGGTCTCGGCGCGCAGTTGGAGGAGGCGGTGACGGCCGAGCTCGCCCGGCGCGGGGAGGTGATCGACGCCGAGCGGACCCGGGCCGCGCTGCGCGCCGAGCGCCTGCGCAACGCCGACGCCGCGCCGCCCGAGCGGCTGCGCGCGATCGCCGCGGCGCTCGGCGCCGACTGGCTGGTCTCGGCGGCGATCCACGACGCGCCCGCGCAGCTGGTTCCGGACCTGACGGTCTCGGCCCGGCTCTACGACGGGCGGACGGGCCGGATGGCGTGGGCCGGCGCGGTCGCCCGCTCCGGGCTGGACACCCGCGGTCTGTTGGGGATCGGCGCGGTCACCGACCTCGCGACCCTGGTGCCGCCGGTGGTCGCCGAGCTCGTGGCGGGCGTCGAGCTCGACGCCGCCGCGGCGGCGAGCCCGGGGACCGGGGTCGCCACGGCGCCCGACCGGGTCGGCATCGTGCCCTTCACCGTCAACGAGGTGGCCGACGGGATCGAGGTCGCGGCGGCGGCGACCGAGACGATGCGCGCGTTGCTGGTCGCCGCGGGGGCGCCGCTCGCCGAGCCGGGCTGCGTGACGACGGCGCTGCGCGGCCCGGGCGGCATCCAGTGGGGCGAGCTCTCGGCGGAAGTCCGCGCCAAGCTGCGCGACGCCTGCGGTGCCGCCCGGCTGGTCACCGGCTCGGTCGAGCGCTGGGAGGTCCGCGGCGGCGCCTCGCCCGAGCCGGTGGTCGCGGTGGCGGTGCGGCTGCTCGACGCCGGCTCGGGGCGCATCCTCTTCGTCGGCTCGCTCGAAGCCGGCGGCTGGGACCGCGAGGGGTGGTTCGGTCGCGGCCGGGTCCACTCGCGCGGCGCGCATCTGCGCCATCTGCTCGAGCGCATCGCGACGCGTATGCTCCACGCCGGCGCCGGCGGGGAGACCACCGAGGTCATGAAGGAGTCCGGTTGATGTGCGCATCTTCATCGCGGGCGCGCCGTGCGGCGCGCCCCGTCCGCTGGCTGGCTGCCCTCACCCTGCTCGCCGCGCCGCTGCCGGGCGTCGGGCAGGAGCTCGATCCCCCCGACGCCGGCTCCATCGTCGTCGCCCGCGTCAACGGCGAAGCGCTCTACAGCGAGGACATCGAGATCGTCCTCGAGGAGATCCACCGCTCCCCGCAGGTGCGACAGCGGTCGCGCTTCGACCTCGAGCAGCTGATGTTCCGCCTGGTCAACGACACCCTCCTCGCCCAGGAGGCGCGGGCGCTCGAGATGGACCAGGATCCGCAGCTCGCGCGCAAGCTGGTGGCGCGCCGCGAGTCGAAGGCGCGCGGCGAGATCTTCCGCGAGGAGATCCTGGCGCGGCTCGATTTCTCCGAGCCGAAGGCGCGCGAGGTCTACGCCGACGTCTACCGGTTCGCGACGCTCCAGATCCTCACCCGGCGCGACCGCTCCGAGCTCGAGGCGCTGCGAACGAAGCTCGAGCCGGCCGGCGAGGAGGCCTGGGCGGAGCTGGCCGGGACCGACTCCGAGGATCCCTACGCCGGCCGCGGCGGCCGCATGCACACGGCGTTCACCGACCTCCACCAGTCGCTGCTCGAATTCGCGCGGACGAGCGAGGCCGGCGCGCTCTCGGCGCCGATCGCGACGCCGTGGGGCTGGACCTTCGCCCGGCTGGTGAAGATCGAGCCGGCCGATCCCGAGAGGTTCGCCGAGCGGACCCGCCGGGTCCTGGTCGAGCTGCGCCACCGCCAGGAGCTCGAGCTGCGCAAGGCGCTGGTCGAGCGGCTCGAGCCGTCGCTCGGCCTGGAGGTCGACTGGGCGGCCTACGAGTCGATCGAGATCCAGCGCATGCACGACGGCAAGCTGCTGCCAAAATTCGCCGAGCCCGAGCGCGCCGTCGCACGGCTCGCCGGCCGCACGCTGACCCTCAAGGAGCTCGCCGGCCGACTCGGCACCGCCTGGTCGGGAGTCACCAACCCGGTGCTCGCCGCCGAGTACAAGCCGGGCGTCCTCGACGAGCTGATCTTCGAGGAGATGCTGATCGCCGAAGGCCTGCGCCGCGGCTATGGCGACACGCCCAAGGTCAAGCGCGAGCTGCACGCGCTCGAGCTCAACCATCTCGCCTCGAAGTACCTCAAGGAGACGGTCGCCGCCGGGGTCGAGGTGACCCCGGCCGAGGCGCGCGCCTACTACGAGGAGCACCGCGACGAGTTCCGCAAGCCGCCGCGGTTGCACCTGCTCCAGCTCACGGTGCCGACGCGCGAGCAGGCCGAGCGGCTGGCCGAACTGGCCAAGGGCGGCGCGGAGTTCGCCTGGCTCGTCCGTCAGCACTCGACCGATTCCTACAAGGAGGCGGGCGGCGATCGCGGCTGGGTGCTGGCGACCGAAGGCCTGCTCAACTTCCGCGAGGATCTCCTCGACGCGAAGAAGGGCGACGTGCTCGGCCCCCGGGAGAGCCCGAACGGCTGGGTGCTCCTCAAAGTCGACGTCTACGAGGAGCAGGACCACTATCCGTTCGAGGCCGTCTCGGGCAACGTCAAGGCGAAGCTCGAGAGCCAGGAGGTCGTGGCGCGGATCGACGAGGTGATCGCGAAGCTGCGCGAGCGCTCCGAGATCTGGGTCGACTCGGCGGCTCTCGCCCGCTTCGAGATCCTGCCGACGGCGCCGGAGGAGGCGCCGGCGGTTCCCGGTCACGGCGGCTGAGGTACGGGACGCCGAGCTCATGACCACGAAACCGATTCCGGCTCTCGCGCTCGCGGCGGCTCTCGCCGGCCTCGGCGGGCTCGTCTTCACGGTCCGCGCCGACGCCCAGCTCAAGCGCGGCGGCCGCTTCGAGCAGGGCTCCACCTGCACCTCCTGCCACGCCGATGTCGGCCAGGACGTCCGGGTGCCGCACGCGCCGCTCGCCGAGGGCTGCGACTCCTGCCACAAGCCGCACGGGCTGGTCGGCGCGCTGCGCCTGACCCAGAACGAGCCGGCGCTCTGCCTCTCCTGCCACGACGAGTCGAACCTCGGGACCCAGGCCGAGCACCGGCACCCCGGGGTCGAGCAGTGCTCGTCCTGCCACGATCCGCACGGCTCGAACCAGAAGGCGCTGCTCGTCCTGCCCGAGCGCGAGCTCTGCGCCGGCTGCCACGCCGCCGCCGGGCTCGACGGCGCGGTGCCGCACCCGCCGGCCGCCGAGGGCTGCTCGTCGTGCCACTCGCCCCACGGCAGCGCGAACCCGATGCAACTGCTCCGGGCGGGCGACGCGCTCTGCGCGGGCTGCCACGCGACCACGGACGGCTGGGCGGGCGCGCACGCGGGGATGGAGGTCGCCGGCACCGACTGCGCGAGCTGCCACGCGCCGCACAGCGGCGCGCGCGCCGGAAGGCTCGGCGCCTCGGTCCATCCCGAGATGGACTGCACGAGCTGCCACGAGGGAGGGGCCGGCAAGCCGCCCGGTGGCGCGCGGGTCTGTCTCGAATGCCACTCGGCGGTCGAAGCCGGCTCGGCGCCTTCGGTGCACGGGCCGGTGGTGCGCGGCGACTGCCTCGCGTGCCACGACCCGCACACGACGAACTTCCCCGCGCTCCTCCGCGCGGCGCCCGCCGAGCTCTGCACGAGCTGCCACGGCGACGTGGCCAAGGCGATGGCCTTGCCGGCGCCCCACCCGGCCGCGAGCGACTGCACGGCCTGCCACGCCGGCCATCAGAGTCAGGTCGCGGGGCTGCTGCGCGAGGAGCCGCGCGCGCTCTGCGTGAGCTGTCACGAGGACCCCGCGGCGGCCGGTAAGGAAGTCGTCCACGAGCCGGCGCGCGGCGAGTGCGCGGACTGTCACGATGCGCACGGCACCGGGCGCAAGGCGATGCTCACCCGCGACCAGGACGCGCTGTGCGGCGACTGCCACGGCGAGATCGGCACCCGCTCGGGCCTGCCGGTCGTCCACCCGCCGGTCGCCACCGGCGCCTGCTCGTCCTGTCACGAGCCCCACGCGGGCGGCAAGAACCTGCTGGTCGCCCAGGGCAAGGAGCTCTGCGCGACCTGCCACCAGGTCGAGATGCGGGCGGCGGACGGCCTGCCGCAGCACGCGCCCTTCGCCGACGGCGACTGCGCGAGCTGCCACCTGCCGCACGCGGCGGCGGTGCCGGGGCTGCTCACCGCGCCGACCGCGCGGCTGTGCGCGGAGTGCCACGACGTCCAGGTCGAGGCGCCGATCGGCGGCTCCACCCACGAGGGCGCGGGCCGCTCGTGCACCGCCTGCCACCAGCCGCACGCCAGCGCCACGCGGGCGTTCCTGCGCGCGCCGGTGCGGCCGCTCTGCGGCTCGTGCCACACGGCGGTCGAGCAGGCGATCGACCAGCAGGTGGCGCACCCGCCGGCCGCCGAGCCGGAGGGGTGCATCGACTGCCACTCGCCGCACGTGGCGCCGCAGCCCTCGCTGCTCGCGCAGCCGGTCGCCGAGGGTTGCCTGAGCTGCCATCCCGGCGACGGCAGGGACTTCGCGGCGGCGCACCTCGGGCTGCCGGCGAAGACGCTCGCTTGCGGCAGCTGCCACGATCCGCACGCCGGCAAGGAGCGGGGTCTGCTGCTGCCGGTCGCCCATCCGCCGTTCGCCGAGCGGGCGTGCGACACCTGCCATACCGACGGGGCGGCCGCGGGAGGTGCACGATGAACGCTCCGATCCGGATCGCGCTCGCGACGCTCGCGCTGATCGCAACGCCGGCGCTCGCAATGCCCGGAACGGCGGCGTTCGCCGCCGGGGCGCCGCAGGCCGTCGAGGTCGACCAGCTCAAGGTCTGCCTCGAGTGCCACGACCTGGCGGACGCGCTGGCGGCGAAGGTGAAGCACCCGCCCGCCGCGGAGGGCGACTGCTCGGCGTGCCACAACCCCCATGTGTCCCGCCTCGAGGGCCTGCTCCTCGATCAACCCGGGCCGCTCTGCGCGCGCTGCCACGAGGACATCACCGCCCAGCTCGCGCGCGAGGTCGTCCATGCGCCGGTCGCGGAGGCGCGCTGCGCCGCCTGTCACTCGGCCCACGGCGCCCCCTTCGCGGGCCTGCTGGCGCGGCCGGCGACCGAGCTCTGCCAAGAGTGCCACGCCGAGGTCGCGGAGTGGAAGCAGCGCAGGTCCCCACACGCGCCGTTCGCGCAGGGCCGGTGCGCCACCTGTCACGAAGCGCACGCCAGCGAGGCGCCGGGGCTGATCAAGCAAGGCGCCTCCTGCACCAGCTGCCACGCGGTCGACGCCCGCTTCCGGTCGATTCACGGCGGCTACCCGGTCGAGAAGGCCGACTGCGCGACCTGCCACGACCCGCACGCCTCGGACCGGCCCGGGCTGCTCCGGCAGACCGTCCACGAACCGTTCGGCAGCGGCTCGTGCTCGACCTGTCACGTCGCGAGCTCCGCGGCGCTCCCGTTCGCTCTGGTCAAGCCCGAGGACGAGCTCTGCGGCGACTGCCACGCCGACCAGGTGGAGGCGTCGCGCCAGGCGCGCTTCGGCCACGTCTCGGCGGCGGGCGGGCGCTGCACCGACTGCCACAACCCGCACGCGGGCGAGGGCGCGGCGATCCTCCAGCGCAAGGAGGATGCGACCTGCCTCGCCTGTCACGATCCGGGCGGCGCCGCCTCCCGGCAGCCCGGGCGCTTCGCCCGGCACGCGGGGGAGGTCTCCTGCACCACCTGCCACGCGCCGCACGGCGCCGGCCAGCCGCGCCTGTTCGTCGACGATCCGGTCGCGCTCTGCAGCAGCTGCCACTCCCACCAGCACGGGGTGAGCCACCCCTTGGGCGAGGACAAACTCGATCCGCGCTCGGGGGCGCCGATGGACTGCGGCTCCTGTCACGCGATCCACGAAGCGCCCTACCCCAAGTATCTCCACGCCGGGGAGGTGACCGATCTGTGCGTCAGCTGCCACAAGTCGATGGCGCGGAGGAACCAGTGATGCCCGCCCGAAGCCTCGCCCGGCGGGGCGGCCGCCCGCTCGCGATCGTGTTCGCACTCGCGCTCGCGATCGCCGTCGCGCTCGCCGCGCCCGCCCTCGCCCAGCAGCTCGCCCAGCGCCTGCTGCGCTACTCGGCGGTCGTCGACGGACCGACCGAGCGCCCGCTGCGCTGGCCGGTCGCGGTGGCGGCGGGCGGCGCCGACGAGATCGCGGTCGCCGACGCGCGCGACAACCGCCTGCTGATCTTCCACCGCGTCGGCTCGGGCTGGCCGCTGCGCCGCGAAGTCGCCCTGCCGGCGCCGCCCGCGGCGCTGGCGTTCGTGGGCGGCGAGTATCTCGCCGCCCTGCGCGGCGCCGGTTCCGAGCTGCTCGCGGTGCGCGGCGGCGAGTCGGCGGCGGAGCCGCGCAAGCTGACGCTGCCGGATGGCATCGTCGCCGGCCGGCTGGCGGCGTCCTCGGACGGCGGCCTGCTGGTCTGGGACGCGCGCCGCGGGCGGGTCGTCAAGCTCCAGGGCTCGTCCGTCGTCGCCCAGGCCCGGATTTCGGGCAACGTCACGGCGCTCGCGAGCGACGGCGCCGGCGGCTTCTGGGCCGGCATCGGCGAGCGCGGCGCGCTCGAGCGCTTCGACGCGGAAGGCCGACCCGCCGGGCGGCTGCGGGTGCCCTCGGAGAGCCCGGTGCCGCCCTGGCCCGCGGGGATCGTGGTCGAGCCCGGCGGTCGCCTCTTCGTCCTCGACCGCCATCAGCATCGGGTCGTCGTCCTCGACGGCGAGGGCCAGCTGCTCGGCCTCGGCGGCGGCAAGGGCTGGGAGCCCGGCCAGCTCTACTTCCCGGACGCGCTCGCGCGCCTGCCGAACGGCGTCCTGCTGATCTCGGACGGCGGCAACGGACGCGCTCAGCTCTTCGACGTGATCGGAAGTGGCGGTTGACCGGTCGGATCCTCCTCCGTGCGCTCGCGGCGCTCCTCGTCGCGTTTGCGTCGGCGGCGACCGCGCCGGCGGCCGAGGTCCGCTACCTCGGGCGCCTGAGCCTGCCGGTCGCGGGCGACGACATCGCCTACGGCAATTGCGTTACCGCGGATCCCCACACCGGCGAGGTCTTCGTCTGCGACCCACGGACGAGCCGGATCCTGATCTTCGACCGCGAGGGCCAGTTCGACGCCCAGATCCTGGGCGGCGACGAGCTCGCATCGCCCGAGGATCTCGCGGTCGACCCCGAGGGCTTCCTCCTCGTCCTCGCGCGCCGCGGCCCGGGGCTCGCGCTCGTCGAGCTCGACTTCGACGGCCGCTTCCGGCGCGAGGTGCCGCTCGTCGACCTGCCGGCCGGAAGCGCGCCGCCCGCGTTCGGCTCGGTCGCGCTGTCGCTCGACGGCCGCCGGACCTTCCTCGCCGACGGCGCCAACTCGACGGTCTGGATCGCCGACCGCGACGGCCACGTCCTCGGCCGCATCGACCTCGGCGCCGAGGACCCGGAGGACGAGCGATCGGAATGGGCGCCCGGCCACGTCGACGTCTCGGGCGACCGCGTCGTGGTCACGATCCCGCTGCGCGGACGGGTGCTCGTCTATACGCTCGAGGGCGCGCGGGTCGGCGGCGTCGGCGTGCGCGGCTCGGGCCCGCTCCACCTCGGCTACCCGACCGCGGCCGCGCTCGACACCGACGGCAACGTCGTCGCGCTCGACGCCCAGCGCATGGTCGTCACGCGCTGGCGGCTCGCCGACAACGAATGCCTGTCGGAGCACCTCGGCCTGGGCGACGCGCCCGGCTGGCTCTTCTTCCCCTACGACCTCGCGCTCGACCCGGCGGGCCGGGCGTACGTGGCGCAATCGGCCGACGGCCGCGTCCAGGTCTATACCGGCCTCGGCGCCGCGCCGGCGCCGCCCCGGAGCGCACCGGCGCCGCAGCAGCCCTGAATGGGCGCCGGCCGCTGGCCGCGCGCGCGGGCGGACGGTACCCGGAGCGTGCCGCCGGCGCTGGCCGCGCTCGGCCTCGTCCTGCTCGCCGCGCTCGCCCACGCCCCTTCCCTTTCCGGCGGCTTCATCGTCGACGATCTCCACTACGTCGCCGACAACGTCCTGCTCGACGACCTCGAAGGTCTCGCCACGATCTGGACCGACCCGCACCGGCTGCTGGTCTACTACCCGCTCACCTTCACCACGTTCTGGGTCGAGAACCAGCTCTGCGGACGGGACCCGCGCTGCTTCCACGCCACCAACCTGCTCCTGCACGCGCTGACGGCGCTGCTCGCCTGGCGTGTCCTCCGCCGACTGGCGGTCCCGGGCGCGTGGTTCGCGGCGGCGCTCTTCGCGGTGCACCCCTTGCACGTCGACACGGTGGCGTGGGTGGCCGAGCGCAAGAACGTCCTCTCCGGCGCGCTGGCGCTCGGCGCGTTGCTCGCCTGGCTCGCGTTCGAGCGGCGCTCGGAGCGCGGTGAGCGCCGCGCAGCACGCGCCTGGGCCGCCGGTCTGGCGCTCTTCCTGGCGGCGCTCCTCGCCAAGACTCCGATCCTCGGGCTGCCCCTCGTCGCCGTGCTGGCCGTGGCCTGGCGGCGCGGCGCGTTCGCCCGACGCGACCTCGCGGCGGTGCCGTGGCTGGTCGCCGGCCTCGCCCTCGCGGCGATCACGGTCGTCGTCGAGCGCGGGGTGGTCGAGGTGGGCGACGAGATCCCGGTGCCGTCGCTGGTCGAGCGGCCGCTGCTCGCCGCCCGCGCGACCTGGTTCTACCTCGGCAAGCTCGTCTGGCCGGCCGGGCTCGCCTTCGACTACGGCCACTGGGCGACCGGCGCGGGCGAGCCGGCCAATCTCGCCGCCGCGCTCGCTCTGGCCGCTCTCCTCGGCGCCCTCTGGGTCGGCCGCCGCCGCTTCGGGCTCGGCCCGCTGCTCGCCCTCGCGAGCTTCCTCGTCCTCGCTGCGCCGGCCCTGGGCCTGGTCAGCTTCTACTTCCACCGCTACTCGTTCGCGGCCGGCCACTTCGTCTACCTGGCGAGCCTGCCGATCCTGGCGCTGGTGGCCGCGGGCGCGAGCCGCGCGGCGGCGACCCGTCTGCCCCGCGCGCTCGGCGTCGCGCTCGCGGCGGCGGCCATCGGCGTGCTGGGCACGCTCACCTGGCGGCACGCCCCCGACTACCGCGACCACGAGGCGCTGGCGCGCGCGACGCTCGCAGTGAATCCCGACAGCTGGCTCGCCCACAACCATCTCGGCAACGAGGCGATCCGGCGCCGCGACTTCGCGGCGGCGATCGCGCACCTCTCCCGCGCCGAGCGCGTCGCGCCCGGGCGGATCGAGACTCAGCTCGACCTGGCGTTGGCGCAGATGAACCTGGGCGATCTGGTGGCGGCGGAGGCGAGCGCACGGCGGGCGCTGGCGATCCGCGACGCGCCGCTCGCCCGGCGGCTGCTGGGGGACGTCCACCTGCGCGCCGGCCGCTTCGACGACGCCGCCTCGGAGTACCGCGGCGCGCTCGCGCGCGATCCCGACACCCCGCGAGCGCGTGCCGGACTCGGCATCGCGCTCGCGCGCGCCGGCCGGGCGAGCGAGGCGGCCCGGGTCCTCGAGGCGGTGGTGCGAGAGCAGCCGTCGAACCTCGCGGCGCGGACCGCACTCGCCTTCGCGCTCGATTCGATGGGGCGCAAGAGCGAGGCGATCGCCGAGATCGACCGCGCGCTCGCGCTCGCGCCCGGCGACCCGGCGCTGCTGCGCAACCGCGAGCTGCTCGCGGCACCGCCGCCGCGCTGAGCGCGCCCTCGCTTCAGCGGACGAGGAGACCGGCGTCGTCGGTCCGGGCCAGGCGACGGCCGAGCACCGCGTCGAGGCGCTCGAAGAGCCGAGCCTCGGCCGGCGCGGGCTCGCCGCGCGCGCTCGCCGCGCGGAGCTCGGCGGCGTAGGCCTCCTGGACGTCCCGGAACGCGGCTTCGACGAGCTCGACGGCCGCGGCTTCGGGTCCGCCCAGGATCTGGTGATGCGCGAACACGCGACCGTCGCGGCCGTCGACGAAGTCGAGCGTCGTGATCACTTCGGTCATTCGCCGGGCGACCGCGCCGAGCCGGATCGGCTCCACGCCGCCCCCGGGCTTCGCGGCCGGCAGGAGAACCTGGCGCAGAAGGCGCGGCGCCTGGGCCCGGTCGCGCGCGAGCTCGCCGACCAGGTAGCGCCAGGGGCCGTAGTCCGCCAGGGCGGGTCCGAGCTCGGCGGCGATTCGCGCGGCTTCCGCCGGGCCGATCACCCCGGCCAGCTCGCGGTGACGGATCGGATCGGCGAAGCGGGCGGCGGCGAGTGCCGCCGATGCCCGCGCCTGCTGCCGGCCCCGCTCCGCGCCGTCGGCGGGTGCGAGGTAGGACAGCAGGCTCTCGCGACGAGCGACCAGGCCGGCGAAGTTCTCCGCCACGAGGCCGGAGCTCTCGATCGAGAGCGGCGCCGAGAACTCGAGGTAGAGGTTGTCGTCGGTATTGAGCCGCGCGCCGGCCGCGTAGGCGTCGACTCCGGCGGTGCCGAAGACGAAGAAGGCGAGCAGGTCGCGCGCCGAGCCCATTTCGACCCGGCGCAGGTCGTCGCGGACGGCGGGCACGACGATCCGCCGCTCGAGCTCCCGCTCGTCGATCCGGAACGGGGCGTCGCTGCCGACCAGGTGGGCGTCGTAGTGGGTGAGCCAGACGAGGACGTGCGCGAAGCTCGACCGGAAGGTGCGGACGATCGACCGCAGGTTGGCGCCGTCGAGCTCGTAGATCGGCAGCCACTGGCACATGACGCCGCCCGGCGCGAGACGCGAGGCCGCCAGGTCGAAGTACTGCTTCGTGTAGAGGTAGCCGGCGCCGCTGAACCAGGGGTGGATCGGATCCGCGGTGATGACGTCGAAGCGTTCGCGGGTCGTCAGCAGGAAGTTCCGGCCGTCGTTGAAGACGACGCGCAGGCGGGGGTCGTCGAGCACGTCGTGGTTGTAGCGCGCGAAGGTGCGCGCGACGCCGAGCACCGCGGGCTCGATCTCGGCCAGCGTGAGGCGCTCGACGGAAGGATGGACCGAGGTCGCACCGAGCGTCATGCCGCTGCCGGTGCCGAGCACGAAGACGTTGCGCGGCTCGGGGTGGAGCAGCATCGGCAGGTGCCCGAGCGTGTACTGGCAGGCCAGGTCGGGCGGATTGTCGGTGGCCTCGATCCGACCGTTGGTGACGAACGACTGCGTGCCACCCTTGACCCGGATCGAGCTGACGGTGGCCTCGACGCCCTCCGCGAAGTGGAGCACGTCGGTGTTGCGCAGCGTATCGCGGGTCTTCTCGGGCGTCGCGAACTTGTCGGGCCGGTTCGACTGATAGACGGCGAAATAGTGCGGGTCCCAGAGACGCAGGGCGTCCCCCGCGCCGGCGAGCAGGAGGGCGGCGCCGGCGACGCCGGCGCCGGCCGCCGCGGCGAGGCGGGGGCCGCGCATCCCCGCCGCGACGACCAGCCCCCAGCCCGCGACCGCGAGCGAGAGCAGCTGGAGCGAGCGCTCGATGCCGACGAGATGGACGAGCACGAAGCCGCTCAGGGCGGACCCGGCGATCGCGCCGAGCGTGTTGACGGCGAGCGTCTCGCCCACCGCGCGCGCGGGCTCGCCGCCCCGCTGGGTGCGGATGCGGACCGCGAGCGGGAAGGCGAGGCCGGAGAGGAAGGCCGGCACGAGCAGGTAGAGAAAGGCGAGCAGGAAGTCGATCGCCTGGCGCGCCGCGAAGGTCGTCGCCGGCGCGCCGAGGAACGCCCACTGTAGGGAGTAGGCGGTCGCGGGCAGCGCGCGCAGGGCGCCGGTCACGGCGAGCCCGGCGGCGCCGATCGCAACCAGGACGAGGGCGAAGCCGAGCACGGGCGCTTCCCCGCCGTCCGCGTCGCGCGCGCGGCGCCGGTGCCAGGCGCCGAAGGCCGCGCTGCCGAGCGCGATGCCGGTGAGGAACGCCATGAGCATCACCGTGAAGCCGTAGACGCTCGCGCCGATCACCATGCCGAGGACGCGCGTCCAGAGCACCTCGTAGCCGAGAGCGCAGAAGCCGCAGACGCCCGCGCCGACGAGCACGAGCCGGCCGGCGAGCGCCGGCGTGCCGGACCCAAGAGAGGGTGCCAACACTGGAGTCGGCTCCGCGACCGGGGTCGCCGCTGCGCCGGCGTCTCCGCCGCGGCGGTCGACCGCGAGGCAAGCGACGCCCAGCAGCAGGTTGACGCCGATCGCGACCGCGAGGCTCGCGCTCACCGAGAGAAAGCGGAGCAGGAGGAAGCCCGCCGCGCCGGCGCCGAGAACGGCGCCCAGGGTGTTGACCGCGTAGAGGAAGGAGAGGCGCGCGGCGAACTCCCGGCCGCGTCCGCCGACGAAGGCGGCGAGCACCGGCAGCGTGCCGCCCATGAGCGTGGTCGGCACGATCAGCAGGATCGCCGCGAAGCCGACGCGCAGGATCGAGAGGTAGAGCGGCGAGCCCTCGCCGAGCCGGGCGAGCGGCACGTAGAGGACCGGGTAGACGCGGACGAGGAGCGCGAACGCGATCGCCGAGGCGGCGATGCCGAGCTCGAGGAGCCCGTAGAGTCGCAGCGGCCGGACCCCGGCTCGCGCGCGCCGGCCGAAGAGCGAGCCGCCGAGCGCGAGGCCGCCCATGAAGACCGAGAGCACCGTCGTCACCGCGAGGTGCGAGCTGCCGAAGACGAGGCCGAGCGAGCGGGTCCAGACGACCTGGTAGACGAGCGCCGCGGCGCCCGAGAGGAGGAAGACGAGCTCGACGAAGCGGACGAGGGCGGGGCGAGGCGCTCGGTCCGGCGAGCCGGAAGCGGCGGTCCGCGAGTTCGCTCGGGAACGGCCCACGTCGGCTTTCGGGGCGCTCGCGAGGCTCAGGGCGTCGGCGGCGCCGCGCCGCCGGCGTGGCACTTCCAGCACAGGGCGGGCTGCGACGGGTCGCCGTACGGATTCGGGATCGGCCAGGAGCCCGAGACGACGCCGTCCGCGCCCAGGGTCGCGATGGCGAAGTCCCACCGGCCCGCCGCCGGCGCCGAGCTCGCGTGGGCGCGATGGCAGGAAAGACAGGAGAGGCGGCTGGTCGAGGTCGGGCCCGCCGTCGAACCGACCGCGGCGGCGACGTCCTCGAACGGCACTTCGGGCAGGTAGGCGTCGAGCGGGCTGCCGCTCGTCGGGTTGAGAACGCCCTGGTAGCGGTTGTACTGGTCGACGACGGCGATCGTCAGCAGGGCGTCGTTGGGATGCTCGAAGCGCTCCGTGCCGACGGTGCGGTGGTAGTCACCGTGGCAGTTGCCGCACCAGGCGCTCATGCCCGAGACGTAGGCGGAGTGGGCGCCGCGCCCTTCGACGGCACCGGCGGTGAGCGGCAGCCCGCTCGCCTCCGGCGCCGGCGCGCCGAAGACGAAGAGACCGTTGCGGATCGTGCCGGCGCCCCAGAGCATCCGGAAGTTCGAGCGACCGTGCGGGTCGTGGCAGCTCGTGCAGCCCATCTCGGCGGCCGGGAAGCTGCCGCCGGGCGAGACGCCATGGCGCGTGTCCGCCGTCAGGCCGAACACGGGGGCGACCAGGTTGTGCCCTGCCGCCGAACCCGCGATGGGCCGCGTCGCGCCGTCGGCCGCGTCGTTCAGGTTCTCCTCGAGCAGGAAGACGAAGTTGCCGCCGCCCCGTTCGGGCGGCGGCGCCAGCGGGTTGAGGCCGAGCACCATGCCCGCCGACTGCGCGTGGCAGAGCAGGCAGAGCTCGCTCGCCGTCGTCGAACGCAACGCGTAGTCGTTGGCCGGCCCCGGTACGATCGGCGAGCCGTCCGCGCTGTTGTGGGTGACGTGACAGCTGCCGCAGGACGCCACACCACCGCCGTGGAAGGCCCGGGCGGGGGTGCCCGCCAGCACGAGTGCCGCCCCGATCGCGAGCAGAGGAGCGAGTCGTGCCATCGGGCTCCTCGAAGCGGGCGGTCGCTCCGCCGCCCCGGCGACGAGAGTCCGAATGCGGAGGGGGTGTCGGTTCAAGAAGGCGCTCCTCCCGCCGGTCAGGATACCTTTTGGGGCCCGTCGCGGTGCCCGCTTCCCGGGGTGGTCCGGAGCCCGCGTGGGCGGCACGTTGCCAGCTGGAGCGGCGACTCTCCGGCGCCTGGAGGCCGGCCGCCCGAGGCCACGGGCCCGCGCCGGTCCCGGTCGCTTTCGCGGGTCGGCCGGGAAAATGGCAGGATGCCGGCTCGTCGCATGAAGCTCGATCCCGCGGCCGACCTCTCGATCGAGGATCTCGCCCTGGCCCCGGAGGCCGCGTCCTGAGCGACGCGCGCCGGCCGCTCGGCCTGGGGGCGGCGCTGCTGCCCATCCTCGCCCTGCTCGCGATGCTGGCGGCGGGGGCCGCCTTCCTCGAGTTCGACGGCGCGCTCCTGGTCGCGGTGCTGCTCGCCGCCGCCGCCGTCGCCGGCGTCGTCGCGGTCCGCCACGGCGGCACCTGGGAGGAGATCCAGCGCTCGACCGGCCAGAAGCTCGGCGCCGTCCTGCCCGCCCTGCTGATCCTGCTGGCGATCGGCGTGCTGATCGCCGCCTGGGTGCTCTCCGGCACCATTCCGTTCCTGGTCTACTGGGGCGTGCGCCTGGTCGCGCCCGAGCATCTGGTGATCACGGCTTTTCTCTCGACCGCCACCATGTCGCTGTTCACCGGGACGTCGTGGGGCTCGGCCGGCACGCTGGGCGTCGCGCTGATGGGCACCGCCGCCGCCCTCGACGCGCCGCTCGCGGCGACCGCCGGGGCGGTCGTCTCCGGCGCCTACTTCGGCGACAAGATGTCGCCGCTCTCCGACTCCACCAACATCTGCGCGATCGGCGCCGGAGCACCGCTCTTCGCGCACATCCGGCACATGACGTACACGACCACGCCCTCGTTCGTCGCCTGCCTGGTCGTCTACGCGCTGGCGGCACGGCTGGCGCCGGTCGGCGGCGACGGCCTGCCCGAGAGCGCCCGCCGGCTGCTCGCCGATCTCGAGCGCGGCTTCCGGCTCGAGTGGTGGGTGCTGCTGCCCGTCGCCGTGGTGGTCTGGGCGATTCTGCGGCGGACCCCGCCGACGCTCGCCATCCTGCTCTCCTCGCTGGTCGCGGTGGGGCTCGGCATCACCCTCCAGCCCTTCGGCGTCCAGCAGGCGATCAGCGCGGTGGTCGAGGGGTTCCAGGGCGGGATGATGGCCGCGACCGGCGTCGATCCCGCGTCGCTCGGGCCGGACTTCCTGCGCCTGGTCGAGCGGGGCGGGCTCTACTCGATGGCGACGACGCTGATCGTGGTGATCGCCGCCTTCCTGCTCGCCGCCGCGATGGACGTCTCCGGCGCCTTGGACCTCCTGATCGGTCGTCTCCAGGCCTCGGTGCGCTCGGTCTTCGGCCTGATCGCCGCGACCATGGGGGCCGGAGCGACGATGATCGCGCTCACCAGTCATGGCGGGGTGACCGGATTGGTCATCGGCGGCCTCTTCCAGAAGGCCTACCGCGAGCGCGGGCTGGCGCCGGAGAACCTCTCGCGCTCGCTCGAGGACTCGGTCACCATCACCGAGCCGCTGATGCCCTGGACGGTCTCGGCCTCGTTCATGGCGGCGACCCTCGGCGTCGCGACCCTCGACTACGCCCCCTGGGCGGTCTTCTGCTACGGCGGCCCGACCTTCTCGCTGCTCCTCGCCGCCCTCTACCGGCGCACCGGCTTCGGCATCCGCCGCGCGGCGGCCGGCGAGGGGAGCGCCGAGGCGACCATCTAGGGCATCTCGCCGTGCGCGCGGACTCCATGATCGCTGGTCGGAAACGGCTCCGGATCTCCCTGCTGCTGCTCCTCGCCTCGTCGGCCGTGGCCGCGGACTCGAAGCGCGACTGGGCCCTCGGATCGTGCGACGAAGCGGCGCTCGCGGAGAGCCGGGCGCGGGCTGAGGCAAGGGTGCGGGGGGCCGAGAAGGGGTCGGCCGAGTGGGTGCCCTACCCGTATCCGACCATGCCGGAACAGATCGTCGAGAACGTGCTCGCGAGTCATCGGCGGGCGTTCTCGGATGTCGTGGCGTCGGAGCTTCCCGAGGCGGATCGCCGGTTCTTCGCGCTGGCCGACCAGGGCGGCCTGCGACCCGAGATCGTCCGGGTCGCCGACTGGACTCCGAACCGATGCGACCCGCGGATGCCCCGCTACGGCGACTGGCTCGTTCGCTTCTTCGCCGCGGACGGCGAGGAAGTGACGCGGGTGCTGGTTCACGACAACGGGCTGATCGGAAGGTTGCGCCACGCCAGCGCGAGCTACCGCTTCCCTCCCCTCCCCGAGCTCGGGGCGCCGGAGAGCTTCGGGTCGAAGCTCTCGCCCGCCGAGCAAGCTTCGGGCCAGTACGTCGCGCTCTGGGGGCCGCACGCCTGCGACGCGATCAGTCCTTGTCCGGCCTGGCGATTCCGGGGCGGCGTCGTCGTGCTTCGTGGCGAGGAGTGGCTGCGCGTCGACGAGGATTCCGAGCGGATCTCGTTCGCCGGCGAGCTCCTCGGCGATGCCAAGTCCGCGACAGTCGATCGGGTCGCCCGCGAGGGCCGCCAGTTGATCTCCCTCGGCGGGGATCTCTGGGTCGCGGCAGAGCGCTGGAGCCCTTCGAGTAGATCGAACGGGCCGTAGCGCCAGCGACGTCCAGGCCAGAGCTCCAGCGCGGGGCTCCCCGCATCACGGATCCTCGCTCGTCGGCCCGTGCTTCGGAGTCCGCTCGAGGACGAGACCGGCGGATGCCTGCTTGCCGCTACTTCGAGAACGGGTCGGAGGAGTTCGTGTCTGGCGAGCGATGGCGCCGGGACTGGTCCCACGTGAGGTACGCGCCCCACGCGAGGTGCCCGGCCAGCCAGGCCGCGAGCACACCCCAGGGTCGCCCCCAGGGCGCCGGAGCCAGCCAGAACGTGGCAGCCATCGCGCCCAACGTGGCCGTGGCCGCGACCAGGTTCGGCCGACGCAACTCCTTCGGCAGCGGTTCCCGGAAGATCAGCCAGAGCCCCGGCGCGTGGAGGAAGAGGGCGACCAGGCGGCGGGGCCAGGGGTTCGGCATCGCGAGTCAGCGTTTCGGCGGGGCCGTCGACCAGAGGCCGCGGTAGGCCCAGATGTACTTGGCGCCCTTGGCGCGGACGGCGCTGTCGAAGACCAGGCCGGCGTCGGACCAGGTTTCGTCGACCAGCTCGCTGTAGTCGATCGACGCGTCGAGCGGCTCGTACGAGACGTCGTCCTTGTAGAGGTCGACCTTCGTCAGTCGGCCCGGGTGGAGCGACGCGCCGTAGCTCGACACACCGCCGATGATGAAGGCGGCGAACTCCTCGACCGAGGCGAAGACCGACGAGCCGAGCGTGCCGTCCGCACGCGGGCGCACCGCCGCCGAGAACAGCGGCGAGGCGTCCGTGTACGACATCTCGAGATGGGTCTTGCCGTCCGGCAGGTGACCGATCGCGGCCTTGATCACCGGGATCGTGTCTTGCAGCACCAGCGGACCGAGGATCGAGACCAGAGGCAGGTCCGCCCAGCGGTCGGTGACGTAGACCGACGGCTCCGGAGGATCGACCGAGGTGTCGAGCACGCCGATCCGGTACGCGCACGAGATCGTCGTGAAGTTGAAGAGCGCCGGAAACGGCGCCACCGTCAGCCGGTTCAGCCAGAGGATGCAGAACGAGACCGCGGCCGAGCCGCCGACCACCTGCGGCTCGAGCCAGGGCACCGGCAGGCGCCGGGCGAGCTCCGCCGGCGGCATCCGGTAGTTGAAGATGTAGCGCTCCAGCATCCGGGCCTTGACCGTGCGGAACCAGGGGAAACTGCGGACCTTGTGCTTCGGCGTGTGCATCGGCGTCTCCTCCGCGCGGGGCCGCGCGGGAGGAGAGGACGCACCCCGCGCGCCCCCTCGAGAGAGAACACCGCGAGCGGGGGCCGGGGGGGACAGGGCGCCGCGTTGACGCGAAGGTCGGCGCCGCCGTAACTTGAGCCACCGCCGGAGGCCCGGACCTGATGCGCTTCCTCATCACGCTCGATCGCGACGAAGACGGCGTCTGGATCGCCCAGTGCCCGGCGATTCCGGGCTGCGTCAGCCAGGGCAAGACCCGCGAGAAGGCGCTGGAGTCCGTGCGCAAAGCGATCACGGCCTGTCTCGAAGTCCGTGCCGAGCAGGGGCTTCCCCTGACCCTCGAGACGGCGCAGGTCGAGGTCACCGTCTGAGCTGCCGCGCCACTCCATCCTCGTACGGCAGGACTCCGCGAGATCCCGTTCTATTGACAGCACCAGAGTCAAAATGCTATCGATGACGTCAATCGACCGGAGCCCACCATGGCCGTGCTCACCGTTCGCAACGTCCCCGACGAAGTCCATCGCGCCCTGCGGATTCGCGCCGCGCAGCACGGGCGCAGCACCGAGGCCGAGGTGCGCGCCATCCTCGAGTCGGCGGTGAAACTCGAAGGCCGCGTCCAAGTCGGCACGCTGATGCACGAAATCGCTCGCAAGACCGGGATCACGGACGCGGACGTGAACGCGCTCGAGAAGAACATCGAGGAGCAGCGCAAAGGCGCTCGGCGTGCGCCGGTGAATTTCGATTGATCGTTCTCGACACCAACGTGGTGTCGGAGACGATGAGGCCGCATCCGGATCCGGCGGTGCTGGCCTGGCTCGCCGAACAGGCGATCGAGACGCTGTATCTCACCACCCTGACGATGGCCGAGCTGCTCGCCGGCGTCGAGACGATGCCGGTCGGGCAGCGCCGGCAGCGCGTCGCGGCCGCGCTGGACGCCCTGTGGACGGTCTACGACGGCCGCATCCTGCCGTTCGATGCCGATGCGGCGCGCCACTATGCCGTGCTGTCGGCGACCACGAGGAGAGCGGGCCACGGATTTCCAATCCCCGACGGCTACATCGCGGCGATCGCTGCGGCTCACGGCTTCGCCGTCGCCACGCGCGATACCAGCCCGTTCGCGGCCGCCGGGTTGCCGGTCATCGACCCCTGGGGAGCCTGAGCGCGCTTCGCTTCGGGTGACTCGGCCCGCCCATCGGGTCCGAGGTGGGGCTCGAGCATGCCCCTGCCAGATTGAGACGGGCTCTACCCGTTCTTGTCTTTCGAAGGGATTAGCAGAGGCGGAGAGGGGTTAGGATCCGTCCTTTCCCGGGAAGGACCGATGAGAAGGCAGCTCGCACGAATCGCCATCACCCTGTCGGTGGCCTTCGCCGCGCCTGCGGTGCCGGCCGCGGGCCAAGCGACGACCTACGGCTACGACGCGAACGGGAACGTCGTCTCGAAACTCGAGGACGGTGTCGCTTGGACCTATGTCTACGACACCCGAAACCTCCTCGTGGAGGTTCAGCGCGACGGCCTCCTCGTCGAGACCTATCAGTACGACTACCGAGGGCTCCGAATCCGGAAGGCCGGCTTAGGCGGCGTCATTCGCTACGTCTGGGACGGCGACCGGATCCTGCTCGAGACGGACGACTTCGGAAACACGACTGCGAAGTACGAGTACGCCGACGACCGCCTTCTGGCGATCCGCCACGAGAGCGAGGGAACAGCGTTCTACCTGTTCGACGCCCTCGGCTCCCCTGTCGCCCTGAGCGAGCTCGACGGATCCCTGGCGGCTCGCTACAGCTACGACGCCTGGGGAGCGATCCGGAGGACGGTCGGCGCGAGCTCGAACGAGTTTCTGTTCACCGCCTATCAGTTCGACGAAGCAACGGGCCTCTACTATGCAAAGGCTCGCTTCTATGACCCGGAGGTGGGCCGTTTCCTGACTCAGGACCCCCTTCCGGGTGGTCCCCTCGAGCCCCCCTCGCTTCATCCGTACGCCTATGCCCGCGCCAATCCGATGCTCTATCTCGACCCAGACGGACGCTGTGCCACGAAGGAGGCTCGGCAGTCCGCGTTCTGCCAGTGGATCGCCCAGAAGATCGAGTACTTCATTGCCGGCGACCCCGAGGCCGACGCCGACCGCCAGATTGCGATCCGCGAGAAGGTCGTCCAAGGTCGGCGTACTTTCCGGGCGCAGACAGGTCGTGAGCCCCGGGCCGACGAGGTCGTCTGGTCCGATGGCCAGCAGGGGCTGACCTCCGACTTCAGGCAAGTCGACATGACGGGTCGTATCGAGCCGGCGCGGACGGAGTGGATGATCGTCGGAGCCGGCATCGGGACACGACTGGCCGTGAGCTCAGCTCGTGCGGCGGGAGCGACAGCCTCCGAGCAGATCGCTACGGCACTCACTCAGCTGGGCGACGAGGCAGTCGGCGAGCTAACCGGCATCAGTCCGAGTTCCGTTCTCGATCTCGGGAGTCTCGCCAAGCGCGGTCTCTCCCCGCGGCCACCTCCGAACGGCGTCGGGCCCGGTGATGTCGTCCTCGTCGGCGAGGCCACGAACCGCGCCGGTGTAGGTCGTGTTCCCACGAGCGCAGGTCGACCATTATTCGCCTCGTCCGCTGACTCTTCGTACGACCCGTCGGTCGATCCGCAGACGATTGTCACGCCCTGGGGCACACGCGACGTCTCAACCGGCAAGTTCACATCGGGCCCGCGGGCGGGTCTAGACCCCGTCGATGACTTCGTCGCGCACGCAGAAGCTGCCGGCTTCGAAGTTCTCGGGCGGGAGGTCTCCTTCAAGACTCCCTTCGGAAAGCGAAGAGTCGACGTGCTTCTTCGTGATCCTGAGACCGTGAAGGTCTCTGGGGTGGAAGTCAAATCCTCGCGTGACGAGTTCGATCGCTTCATCCCCTCTCAGTTCGCGGCAGACCGATACATCAACCGATTCGGAGCTCGTGCAACCGGAAAGAAGGCGAGAGACATCCAGATGAAGCAGCTGAAGAGCATAACGAAGGTCCTCTGGGAACCTCCCACTCGTCCCCCCGAGCCATGAGACTCGCGGAGGCGACAGATCGATTGCAGAAAATCGCGGACCCCGTGCTCGTCGCCCGCGGATTCCGGCACCGAGGCCGATTGGAGTACTTCCGCACACCGACCCAAGAGAGGACGGAGCGAATCGGGTTCAGTGTCTACCTGGACCGAACTGGAGCTGCCAGAGCCTCGTTCGGAGTCGGCATACGATTCCCATCCGCGGAGCGCTTCCGACTCGAATCGCAGGACGCTCGAGCCGCGACTGTCGGCGTTCCGATGCATTTCCTCTTTCTGGATCGCAAGTACTTCGACTGGACGATCGTCGAGAGCACCGATCTCGTGTCGCTCGAGAAAGACGTTCGGCTCGCGCTCGATCGAGCCGAGGTATTCCTGTCGGCGTACTCCAGTTTGGAGGCTGTCGCCGCTGCGCTCGAAAGCCCAGAACCGCGCAGTTGGTTCACTTTCGATGCCGCGGGCCGTCTCGAGACCCTCGCACTCCTCGACTGCGCCCGTGGTCACCCAGAAAAGGCGATCCAGCGATTGGAGGCGGCGCTCGGAGAGCCGGCTTTCGAGCTCGAAAAGGAGCGTGCGCCGCTGGCTCGCCTAAAGGACCATCTTTCTGCTTCGAAGAACGGCTGAGTCTATCTACTTCAGCAAGCCGCCGATTGGGGTTAACGGTAGTCCCATAGAGCTTCACCATAGGGATCAGGATCCGACGAGCCGATTGGACGAGCTCCAATCGTCGACACATCAGACGATCGACCATCCCGAGCGCCCTTCCCGAATCGACCGCGATCGCTTCGCTGGAGAGCGCAGGCGATACTGGGTCGAACGGGTTCGACAGGCGCACGGACAGGGGCAACCTTCGGATGCTCCGGCTCCTGGCGAAGGAGGCCAATGACGTTCGACTGGCTGCAAGGCGACCTGCGTGGCCTGGAGGTCGAGCTGCTCGGTGGAGTATCCGAGAACAACATCCGTCTAGCTTCGGAAGCGATTGGTCTCGAGTTCCCTCCCTCGTACCGGGAGTTCCTCCGCGCGTTCGGATGCGGAAGCCTCTCTTATCAGGAAATCATTGGACTAGGAGGACCTCCTCACCTCGATGTTTCCGAGATGACGAAGTACCTTCGCGAATCGTCCCGCCTGTCCCGCTTTCCTTCGACCCTCATTCCTATCCTCGCGGACGGGTACGGCAACTACGAATGTCTGAATACAGCAGCGAAAGACGAGCGTGGCGAGAACCCGGTCGTCGAGTGGCTCCATGATGGAGGTGACGACCAGACTCCACGGGTCCTCGCGCCGACCTTCGAGGAATGGCTCCGCGGGCTCATTCTCCAGATTCGAATGGTCGAGTCTGGGGACGAGAGCTGAGGACCGACAAGCAGGATGGGTCAGGCCGTTTGGGAGACCCCTTGAAGCGGTCTGCCTGTGAACGCCTGCTCATTGCCAGTCTCGAATCCCCTTTGAGGGACCTCGGATTCCAGACTGACGGCGTTCTCGCCTATCTGAGAACGACGCAATTCGGCGGACAGACTCTCCGTTTCGGGATCCGATTGGAACCTGATGGGACTTGTCGAATTGGCGGGACCGCCGGGATCCGATTCCGGGAGATCCAGGCCATTCTGGAGCACTTCGAAACTGGCGGCGGAGACCTGACGCCGACCGTGGTCATGCCATTCCATTTGCTCCATGCTGACCGGAGACATTTCGAGTGGTCCCTACCATCTCCGGAAGAAACACCCCGAGTCTGCTCCGAGATCCTGCGAGAGGTCGAGACTTCCGCCCTCCCCTTCTTCGACCGATTCTCGACCCTCGATGCGTTCGCGGCGACTTTGAATGAACCCACTGCGTCCTCCTGGTTCATACTCACGCCGGAGCAACGCGAAGCCACCTTGGCGGCAATTGACCATCTCGCAGGCGCAACATCCTCTGCGGTGGCGAGACTCGATCGCGCGATCGCCGAGCGACTCGAGAAGCCACCGAAGTACCGCAAGAATCTGGAGAAGCTGCGCGATTTCCTCTCTTCATCGCCCGTCGGTCCGGGGTGAGCCAACCAGAGACGGCCTACGGACACCCGTTCATGTGCACAACTCTTCCAGGGCGGCGGGCAGGCGATGACGCGTAGACAGCCAAGCGTCTCCCGATCAAGACGGTGCCTGTTCGCCCCAAAGATCATCCGATGAGCTCAGGCAACCTCAGGAGTCGACTGCGGGCGACCGCCGACCCGATTCTCCGTGGCCGTGGGTTCGAGAGCACGCGGGGACTCGAGTACCTCCGGTTGACGAGCGCTGATCGCAAGGAACGAATTGGGCTGAGCACTTTCATCGATCGCACGGGAACGATTCGGGCAACCCTTGGCGTCGGGATCCGATTCGAAACGGTCGAGCGACTCCGGCGGCGAGAGCTCGAGCCAAGTGCTCCCACCATCGGGCTCCCACTGCACTTTCTGAGACCTGGTCGAAAGTACTTCGACTGGCCTCTGCGAAGTGAACAGGACTGGGTTGATCTCGAAGCCGAGATCGCCCGTGGGGCCGATGAGGCCGAGCAGTTCCTGGCTCTCTTCCCATCCTTGACAGAGGTTGCGGCGGCTCTCGACTCCGACGAACCGAGGAACTGGTTCACCCTCGGACCCATGGTGCGAGTGGAGACGCTCGCGCTCATCGACTTCTCGAAGGGAAACCGAGCCGGAGCCATCGGCCGGCTCGACCGCACGATCGAGTCCCTGAAAAATGCGCCCGAAAAGGTACGAGTCCCGCTCGTTCGACTGAGAGACCACCTTCTCACTCTCAGTAGAGCGTAGCGGAGCGCCCTGACGACGCGACCCGGCGCACGCTGTTCGGCTGCACCATGACGCCTTGATCAGCCGCTAAGCCATCACTAGGGCGCTGAGCCGCCTGCCTCCGCCATCACCTTCTCGAACGCCAATTCCTTTTCCTCGACCGGCGCCGCCATCGGGGCGGTGGCGGGGCGTTCGAACAGGGACCAGAGGGTGCGGACCGCCTCCGAGTCGAGCGACTGCTCGGCGGCCGCTTCGATCTGCGCGACGTCGCGGCGCGACAGGTGCCAGGAGAGCGGCGCGCGACGGAGTCCAAGCCGGAGCGGAATCGGGACGATCTCGAAGCCGGACTCGCGCCACTTGGCGGCGAGGGTGGCGAGCTCCCAGGCGTTGCGGTCGACCTGCGAGGCCGAGCGCACGGCGAGCAGCGTCGTGATCGGGCTGAAGGTCGCCGTCGTCCAGCCGTCGTCCGAGCGGGCGCTCGCGAGATCACGCGACTCCGGGTCGAACGGCTCGACGCGGACCAGGGCGATCGGCGGGCGGCACTCCTCGCGCGGGGCGAGGCGGACGAGCGCGTCGTCCAGCAGCTCCAACGCCGAGAGCTGACCGGAGTTGTCGTAATAGCCGCCGTCGACGAAGTGAGCGCCCGGGACCTCTGAGCCCGCGTCGTCGCGGCCGCGGGCGGCCGTCGAGACCAGCGGGAAGGTGGCCGAGAGACGCGCCGCCGTCGGCAGCGCCAGGTCGTGCCCGGGAAAGAGGGTGAGGAACTGCCCCGCGCCCTCGGACGACTCCGGCAGCCGCAGCGTCGCCATCCGGAAGCGCTGCCCGGTCTCGACCGCCGTCGCGTTCAGGATCACCGCCGGCTTCGCCCCGCGCAGGAACTCCCCGCGCCAGGTCGAGAGCGTCGGCGGCGCCGGCGGACCCGGACGCGCGCGGCTCGGCAGCCGCTCCGCCCACGAGCGCTCGAGCGCCCAGCTGCGGTCGACGAAGGGGGCGAGCCGCGTCAGGACCGAAGAGAGGAGCGTGCGCGCCAGGTCCGGGTAGGCGAGCCCCCAGCCGACCGCCTCGAGACTGGAAGCGGCGGCGGCGCGCCGGATCGCCTCCCCCGCCGCCGGCGCGAGCGGCGCCGCGGGTCTCGTGAGGTCCGGCAGCCCGTCGACGAAGAACATCGCGCCGACCGAACCGCCCGAGACCCCGGAGACCAGCGCCAGCGAGCCGAGCAAGCGGCCGCCGTGCTCCGGGTGTTCGGCCAGGCGCGTCAGCACCGCCGTCGACCAGGCCGCCGAGGTGATGCCACCGCCGGCCGCCGTCACCAGGACCACCGGCTCGGCGCAGTCGCGCGCGAGGCGCGCGTCGAGCGCCCGCTCGTCCGCCGAGCGGTCGAAAGGTGCGGTGCCGCCGGGACCCCGGTCCCCGTTGGCGATCTCGATCAGCCGGAAGAAGTGGTCGCCGCTGCCGATCGCGTAGGAGAGCGCGGAGACGGCGACGAGCAAGGTCACGACCGGCACGCGGAAGCGGTCCGCCCAGAACGAGACCGCGCTCAGCAGCCAGACCGCCATCAGCAGGACCACCAGCACGTAGGCGAGCGCCGGCGTCGTCCACGGCACCCCACGGCCGGGGAAGTTGCCGACGCCGAGGGCGGCGTAGAGGACGAGCGTCACCAGCGCGAAGCTCATCGCCGCGGCGTGGCCGGGCAGCAGCTCGAAGCGCAGCGACGGTTCGAGCGGCTTGGCGGGCGGCGCCCCCCGCTCCGCCTCCTGCTCGCGCCGGTTGCGCTCGGCGGCGCGCTCGACCGGCGTGCGCTCGCGCACGTAGCCGGCGCCGAAGGTCGGCAGCTGGAACCAGCGGATGGCGAGACGGCGCAGCGCCCGCGCCAGGCGTCCCGGCTCGCGCGCCTCGGCCCGACGCTGGAGCGGACCGCGCGGTCCCGGCTCGGCGGGGTGCGCCTCGAGCTCCGGCGGGGTGAAGGCGCGCTCGACCAGGTCGCCGAGGAAGCGGAGCGCGAGGTAGAGGGCGAGCCCGAGCAGCACGGCGGCGAGCTCCGCCGCGAGCGGCGCCGCGCCCGACTCGCCGACGGCGACCGCGATCGTCGGCAGCGCGAGCGCCGGAGCCAGCCAATCCTTCCAACGGCGCAGCCAGCAGGCGGCGGTGCCCTCCGGATTCCAGGTCAGCGCGATGCCGAGCCGGCGCTGGTCGGCGAAGTCGGCGGCCGCCGTCGCGCGACCGTCGACGAAACGCGGCAGCAGCCGTACCGGCCCCGAGCGCGAGGCGGTCTCGGTGACCAGCACCAGTGCGCGGGCGGTGACCAGGGCCAGCAGCGCGACGCTGGCGAGCCCCGGCAGACCGAGGTCGAAGAGCCCGCCGAGCAGCGGCCGGAACGGCCCGACCGCGAGGAACGGGAAGGCGACGAAGACGAGCGCCGTCAGCAGCGTCAGGCGCAGGAAGAGGCACCAGGCGAGGACCGGAGGGAGCGAGCGGCGCAGGTTCATGGCGGAGGGAGCTCCGAGAATAGACGAACCGCGTCCCCCGATCGGTCGGTCCCGCGCCGGGCGAAGGCGGGTCGCCGGTACCACCGACTCGTCGACTCGGGAACCGAAGCCCCGGCCGGTCGCGAGTCCGGCTGAGCCGCCCTCGTCGCCGTCAGCTGCCGCCGGTCGGCAGCCCGCCCGCGAAGCTCTTCGTGACGCTCCAGCAGGCGAGGTGGGCGAGCAGGTTGACCTGGCGCGCGTCGAGATGGAGCTGCTCGACGGTCGAGTAGTTGGGGAAGGTGTCGTACTTCCAGAACTCGACCTTCATCCAGTCCTGGACCGCCGTCGACAGGTTCTTCGACCAGGCCGGGGTCGGGTTGAGGTAGCTCCAGGCGATCGTCGCGGTGCCGTCCGCCACGCCGTAGTGGGCGTTGGCGTAGACGCGCACGTTGCGCTGCAGCGCGAAGGCCGGCCCGCCCGCGGCGGCGCTCGACCAGAGCTGCGCGCGCAGGTCATCGAAGGTGGCGCGGTCGAAGACCCGGTTGAAGCGGAACGGCGACGTCGGCGAGATGTCGACGTAGGCCTGTTTCGAGGCGCTCCACTCGAGGCCGAACAGCGGCGGCAGGTCGGAGTCGACCACCACCTCGCCGTTCGGACCCTGCTTCGCGAGCGCGATCTCGGTATTGACGAAGGCGAGCACCGTCGGCAGCCGCCGGCGCAGCAGCGCCATGATCCCCTGGTTCTCGAGGTTGCCGCCGTCGCCGAACAGGTACGGCCGCGCGGCGTTGCGCGGCAGCGTTGCGGCATTCAAGACGGGCCAGACCTGGACGGTCGGGACCATGTCGTCGAGGTAGTGGATGCCGCTCCGGTGGGCGGCGTCGATCACGTCGTAGGCGAAGGCGAGGCTCGACAGGCCGGCGGCGTCCGACAGCCGGAAGCGCAGCGGCGGCGTCGGCACCGTGAAGCGACGCTCGGGCGACACCGCGGACGGCGCCACGCTGCCCACCGCGAAGGGATCGATCCAGCCGCCGCCGAGATCGGAGCTGCCCGCCTGCCCGGGCTGCGGCGGTCCGGCGAGCGGGAACGGCGGCGGAATGCCGGCCGAGATCGGCGTCGTCTCGAACTCGTAGCCGACCTCCCACGGAGCGGCGCCCTGCCCCGGCCGGCGCGCCACGGCGGTGGCGCCCGGCGGCGTCGGCGGGTAGAAGAGGGTCGAGTTGGTGATCAGGTAGGGGCGGTCCGGGCGCGTGGTCACGAAATCGTCGGGGCGGAGCCCGCGGTTGTGTTCGAGCAGCGCGTGATCGCGCCACCACGGCGTCCAGGTGAAGTAGCGCGCCGGATCGTCGCCCAAGCCGAACGGCTCGAGCACGAGCTTGCCGATGCCGCGCGGCCAGACCTCGGAGATCGGCGTGCCGTGGAGGTAGAGGTCGATCGCCTGCGCCAGCATCTCCTCGATGCCGAGACGGGTGGCGGCCGCGCCGATCGCGTGCGGATCGAGGATCCGGAGGTTGCGTCCGGCCGGCCCCGAGTCCCACTCGAGCTTGCCCGGGTCGAGCTCGACCGGACCGAGCAGCGTGGAGTCGGCGATCGACGCGGGCGCCCAGTTCCAGAGCGTCCCCGCCCAGGTGCCGCCGGAGACCGTCGACATCCAGCCGATCGAGGGCAGCAGGCCGAGCTGGGCCAGTCCGCGCAGCTGCCCCATCTCGGCCGAGAGCGCGCGCGAGCCGCCGCCCGAGAAGCAGACGCCGACCCACGGCGGTCCGAACCCGCTCGGGTCGGCGGCGACCTCGGGGAAGGGGGAGGAGGGGTCCGGCGTCGGAAACAGCGAGGCGTTGAGATTCTTCGGGGCACCCGCACCGCCCGGATCCGCCATGAGCCCCTCCTCCCGGAGGGCCGCCACGCCGGGATGACGCGAGCGACCGCTCCCGCAGGTTTAGACGAACGGGAGGGCGAAAGCGGACAGCGCGGCGGGCTTCACTCCCGGCTGCCCGGCTTCACTGCCAGCTGCCGGCTGGCGCGCTGGTAGCGCTCCGAGGCACGCAGGCTGCGCACCAGTTCGAGGTTGGCCTCGGCCTGGCTGCTGCCGAACTCGTCGCGGGCGCGCAGGAAAGCCGCGTCGGCTTCGTCGAGGCGCCCCTGGCGCAGGTAGAGGGTGCCGAGATTGTTGAACAGCTTCTGGTTCGACCCGGCGGTATTGATGGCGACGAGCTTCGCCCCTTCGAGGTAGGCCGCCTCGGCCTTCTCGAGATCGCCCGCGAGGTAGTGAGCCCAGCCGAGCGAGTTGAAGATCGTCGGCTCGGTGAGTCCGAGCTTCGCGCGGACTTCGAGCGCCCGCTCGAGAGCCGCTGCCGCGGCCTCGTTCTTCTCCTGGGCGAGCAGCGCGAGGCCGAGGTTGTACTGGGCGCGGTAGGAGTCGGGCTCGGCGGCCAGCAGCTCGCTCAAGACCCGCTCGGCCGCGGCGCCGTCGCCGTGGCGCAGCGCCGTCCTCGCCTGGTTCACTTCGGCGACGTGCGCGGCGGGCAGGTCGGCCTGCCAGGGGTCGGTCTGGGCAGCGAGCGTCGAGGCGCCCAGCAGGAGCGCTGCGACCGCCGGCAGCAGCTGCGGCAGCGACTTGCGCTCAGATCGCATCGCTGGCCCCCATCTCGGGGCTGGTCGCGGCGCGCTCGCGCTCGAGCCGGCTGACGATCTCCTGGAGCCGCGCCGCCTCGCGCGCGCGGTCGACCAGCTTGTTGAGGCCGATGGCGAGCTCCTGCCCACCGGTGACAGCCAGCTTGTAGACCCCGGGCCGCGCCTCGGTGGCGAGCTCGGAGAGCACGCGCGGTCGCTCGTCGGTCGGCTCGACGTCCGGCGTGAAGGTCAGCGTCAGCTCGACCCGCGGGTTGGTCAGCCAGCGGTGCATCAACGCGCCGCCGACCAGGCTGCCGAAGGTGCCGAAGACGAAGAAGACGACCAGCAGGACCTTCTGCCGGCTGATCGTCGGCTGCGCGAGCAGAGTCTTGAAAAGCTGGTAGCTCATCCAGGTCAGCATCAACGCCAGCCCGAGCGCGCCGCCCTTGACGATCAGGTCGACGACCGCGGTCGGCCAGGCGGTGCCGGCGGTCGCGGTCGCCGTGAACAGGATCGCTGGGTTCATCGAAGTACCTCCTCTTCCGACGCCCGTGCGGCGCCGGAGGCCTGGTTACGCGATCACCCCGTGCTGGGAGAGCGCGGTCTCGAACACCGTCGCCACCTTGCGAGCGCCGGAGACGTCCGGGTGGATCTCGTCCCGGAACCGGGTGCCGACGACGCCGCGGGTCTCGACCCGGATCACGCGGGTGGCTCCGCGCGGTTCGGCGGCGACCTGGTCGATCGCCGCCGCGAAGGCGTCGATCAGCAGCCTCACGATGTCGGCCCAGATCGGCTTCGGGACCTTCCGCTCTTCGAGCGCCGGCTGCAGCCACGGCCCGGCGACCTTGATCGGCCCGAGGTAGACGCCGCCCTTCGGGGAGGGGATGACGTAGTCGTAGGAGTTGACGAAGACCTTGGCGGTCTGCCCGGCGTCCGAGAGCATGTCGAGCAGCTCCCGATAGCAGTCGCGGATCTGCTGCAGGCGCCGCTCGAAGCGCGAGAAGGCGATCAGATCCTGCGCCTCCGCGCCCGCGACGTAGGGCCGCAGCAACGGGTAGAAGTCGGCGCCGATGATGTCGTTACCGCCGCCGGAGAACAGCAGGGCATCGAGCTTCCAACGCCCGAGGTGGCTCCTCAACTTGCTGCGCTGCGCTCCCGAGAGGATGGTCATCACCTCGTCACCCGCCTTCTCCAGACGCAGGAGCGCCCACTTTCGCTGCGCCTTGGCGTTGCCCTGCCCGGTCGGATCGTCCAGCCGCCCGATCACGTCCGAATAGGAGAACCACGAATCCCCCTCGGACAGGACAACCGGCCAGGTCGGATGGTCGCGGATCGACTGGACGAAGTCACCGATGAAATGGCGGCGGTAGGGCATTCGGCACCTCGTTCGCGGACTGCGCGCGGAACCGACCCGACGGATGGGGCTCTCTCTGTGGAGAAGACGATCGAGACGCCGAATCCGGACGGAACGGCGCTCGCGGGGTCAGCGGCTGGCGGCTGCCAACTCGGTAGCCGTCTGGAACGGCCACTCGAACAGGACGACGCACGCACCGGCAGGGCTGCAGTGGACCATGGCCTGGCGCGGGATTCGAGCTCGGTTGCCCGGAGCGACCGGGATCGCGGGCGCGGCGGCCTCGACGGCCTCGACGAGCGCGTTCGGCAGCTGGTCGTCGATCCGTGCGACATCCGTCAGGCGACCGTCCGCGCCGAACAGGAGGCGGATCTTGCCCTGGCGGCCAGCCGCCGTCGGCACGGTGACCGCCACGCTGTGGAGCTTCCACGTCTCCTCGTTGGCGGCGGCTTCGAGGCGCCGGCGCACGACCGCCTCGGGGACTTCCGACTCGAAGCGCTTCCGCACGTCCGCCTGCTGGGGACCCCCGAAGGACGCGGCGAAGGCGTAGTGGAAATCCGCCTCGTCGCCGCGGTCGAGCGCGTCGAGCGCTTCGGCGCGGCGGATCGCCGCGTCCGGCGAGGGAGCGAGTCGGAGGGCCGGCTCGAGGAGCCGTTCCGCCTCGGCCGCCTCGCCGCGCTCGAGCGCGATCGAGCCGGCTGCACGCCAGACCGTCGCGAGAACTCCGACACTGCGAAAAGTGTCCGCCGTCAGGTTCGAGAGCTCGATTCCCGAGAGTCGCTCCTCGGCCTCGGAACCGAGACGCTCGAACCACGAAGCCAGCGGCGCCAGCGGGCGACAGCCGTGGCCGAGCAGCGCGTCCGCGACCTGGCTCTGCTCCTGGAATTCATCCGCGACCGAATCGTCCTCGGTCAGCATCTCGATGACTTCCTCGCAGCGTCCCAGGATCGCCCTCGTCTCGAGCAGGTTCTCGCGCGTCCACTCGTCGTCGGGATCCAGTTTGAGCGCCCGAAGGTAGTAGGTCTCTGCCTCCTCGCGCCGTCCCTGCTCCGAGAACAGAAAACCGAGCTGTCGGTGGCCGGCAGCGGCGAGCGGCGTCACCTCGATCTGGCGCCGCATCAGGCGCTCGGCCTCCTTCAGGTCTCCGCGCTTCTTCGCGATCAACCCGAGATTCGACCACGACCACTCGTCGTCGGGCGCGATCTCGAGCTGCCTGCGGTAGGCGGCCTCGGCGTCGTCGAAGCGCTCCAACCGGAAGAGCGCGCGACCGAGGTTGTTCCAGGCGTAGCGGTGCTCCGGGTCGAGCTCCACCGCGCGCCGGCAGAGCGCTTCGGCTTCGGCGAATTGCTTCGCGTCGATCGCGTCCAGGCAGCGATTGCCGAGCGAGGTCGCGTCGTCGGCCTCGGCGGGCACCAGCGCCGGCGCCGCCGCGATGTCGAACTCCTGGCCGCGGTCGTCGGCGACGATCTCGCGCAGGGCCTCGAGCTCGGCGAAGCGGGCGGGAGGGATCTTCGGGACGAGGTAGACCAGCTCGCGCTCGAACGAGAGCGTCCGCCCCTCGACGCGATAGTCGGAGCGATACTCGGCGAAGTCGCGCAGGGACGTGACCGGCACCGGCGGCGTCGCCCGCACTCCCTCCGGCAACTCCACTCGCGCCGTCAGCAGCCGCCGCGTCGCCGAGGAGAAATGGAGATCCCGCTTCGCCGCCACCGGATCCTCGGCCGCGTCGGGGACTGGATCGAGCCCGAGGTTGGGCACCGGCAGCCACAAGTCCCATGCCTTCCGCCAGACCTTGGCCGACATCGGGAACTCGACGTCGTACTCGAGCCAGAACGGAGCCTCGAGATCGAGCGGGTCTCCGGCCGTGACCTCGCCGAGCTCGCGGGTCTTGCCCCAGTCGCTCGCGAGGCCGTCGGCCAGCTTTCGACGCTGCTCGGGCGTGCCGTAGTGGTATTGGAGCCTCCAGTACTCGTCGTCACCGGTAAAGGTCCAGCGCACCCGGGCGCGGATGGTGCCCGCCGGCTCGATCGTCGCCACCGTGTCGACGCGCTGCGACGACTCGACCGGCGACCGCTCGGGGGTGGTGACGGTCTCGACCCTCGGCGGCTTCGTCGCGCCGACGAGCGCGACGCCCGGCAGGTCCCGCGCGGCCGCCGGCAGCGTCCCCATCGCGGTCATCTCGGAGGTCGGATCCATCCAGATCGAATCGCCGCCGAGGCGCACGCGGGCGACCACGTGGTCGAACTGGTAGGGCGACGGCGCGCCGTCGACGCGGCGGCGGCGGTCGAGGCCGACCAGCACCGGGTCGACCTCGATGCCCACCGCGGCGGCCAGGCTCGCGAGCAGGCGGATCTTGTCCTTGCAGTCGCCGAGGCCGGTGCGGATCACCTCCTCGGGCGCGCGCGCCTGGTAGCGGCCGAGGCCGAGCGGCAGGGTCAGGTAGCGGATCTCCTGCGCGACGAAACGGTGGAGCCGCGCCAGCTTCGCGCGCGGAGCGGCGGCACCGGCGACCAGCTCCGCGGCCTTGGCGCGCACCGCGTCGTCGACCTCCGGCGGCGCCAGCGCGGTCCACCAACGACCGAACTCCTCCCAGCTCTCGAAGGTGGAAACCGAGACGTGGGGCTCCCACCCCGGCTCGGCGTCGTCCTCGGCGACGTCCGGGTCGGCCGCGGACGAGCCGGCCGGACGACCTTCGAGCCGCCAGCGCCGGATCCGGCGTCCGCCCGAGCGCTCCTCCGTGGCGACGGCTTCGAAACCGGCCCGGACGTGGACGCGGTGCGCCAGCGACTCGGCGACGTCGAGCTCGTAGATCTGGAGGTCGGCCTGGTCGGCGTCCGCGAACGTCGCTTCCGTCCAGGCCTCGCCCGGCGCGAGCGGCGTGACGGCGACCGTGGTCTCCCAGTCCAGCCGGTCGCCGATCGCGATCGACGGCACCGCCGCCCGCAGCACGCGCAGGTCGGAGTAGATCGGCAGGTTCGGCGGGAAGACCGGCGCGACGTCGCGCGGCGCGCTCGACAGCAGGTCGAGCTCGCGGCCGTCGGGCTTGATCAGCGTGAGCCGCGTCAGCTCGACCTTCTGGTTGGCCTCGAGGTACGGCACCGCGACCTGCGACAGCGCGGCGACGCCGGCGGCGTCGATCGCCCGGATCCGGGCGCGCTGCCGCCGCAGCATGGTGCCGTCGGCCTCGATGCGGTCGACGAGCTCGAGGCTTTCGATCCGCGCGCCCTCGGGGGCGAGGGCCGACGAGGCGTCGGCCGCTTCGGGCGGCGACGGCTGCGCGACCGCGGCGAGCGGCAGCGCCGTCAGGAGAACCGCGAGGAGAGTCGAGCGCGAGCCTGCCGCCATGACCCGGCACGCTAACGGATCGCTCGCGTTCGCGTCCAGGCGACGCGGCGAGCCGACACCTGGCGTCGATCCGCCGCCGGGCGCGTGGTAGCTTCCCGCCACCGATTTCGACTACGGAGCGACGAACGATGGATTGGCTGGCGCCTTTCGCCTGCAGCTTCGTCGGCTGTTTCAGCGTCGTGCCGACGGCGCTGGCGGCGGCCGCGGTGGTCGACGTGTTGCGGGTGCGCGCCGAGTGGTGGTGGATTCCGGTCGCGCTGATGTTCCCGGTGGTCGGGCCGCTCGCCTACTTCGCGGTGGCCTACGGCCCCTGGGGCGGCAGCGGCCGGCCGCTCTCGCCGGTGACCGCGCAGCGGCGGGCGGCGCGGCGGCGGCTGCGCGAGCTCAAGGTCCAGATCGCGCACTGGCGGGGGCCGGCGCTGCTGGCCGAGGCCGGCGAGCTGCTGCTCGACCTGCGCCGCTGGCGCGACGCCGAAGCCCACCTGCGCGAGGCGCGCGACGCCGGCGCCGACGCCATCCACGTCAACTATCCGCTCGCGCAACTGCTGCAGGTGCGCGGACAGCGCTACGCCGAGGCGCTGCCGCTGCTCGCCGAGCTGGTCGCGGTCGACCCCGACCATCGCATGGGCTCGGCCCGGCTCCAGCTCGCGCGCTGCCTCGACGAGACCGGCGACTCGGCCGGCGCCGAGCGCGAGCTGCGCGAAGTGCTGTCGCGCCGCAACCCGGCGGAGGCGAGGGTGCGGCTGGCGCGGCTGCTGCTGCGCCGCGGCGAGGGGCGCGACGCCGGCGAGCTGCTCACCGAAGTGCGCTCGGAGCTGCCCGCCCTGCCGCGCTACCTGCGGCGCCACCACCGACCGTGGGCGCGCGCGGCCGCTCGCCTGAAGACCGGCCAGGAGTCGCTGCCCAAGCCCGAGCTCGAAGGGGCGCCGCCGCGGGCCGGGCGCTGGGTCATCGCCGCGGTGGCGGTCGGAGCCATCGCGGTCCTCGCCTTCGGCGTGCTCACGGTGCGGTCGCTGATGCGCTTCTCGCCGGCGGCGATGATGGCGGCCGGCCAGGACCTCGAATCCGTCCGCCAGGAGCTGCTCGAGCTCGACGAGGCGCCGGGTGCCCGCGACGACTCCGAGCCCGCGGCCGAGGAGATCGACCGCTACCTGGCGCTGCGCGAGCGCCTCGCCGCGCCGTTGCTCGACTACGAGCGCGAGCGCTCGCGCCTGCGCCGCTCGGCGGACTCGGGAGTCGTCCCCGACGTCGCCGCCTCGCTGCGCGCCACCAGCGCTCTGCTGCGCCGGCTCGCCGACGGCCTGCGCGAGGCCGGCTTCGGCCCCGAGCGCTTCGAGCGGCTGACCGCGCTCGTCGAGTGGCGCTTCCTCGGCCGCGAGGAGGCGATCGGCTGGGCCGTCCCTGCCCACTTCCGCTCCGACTGGCGCTCGGCCCGCCGGGTGCTGGCGATGGACGAGGCCCCGTACGCCGACGCCGGCCCCGCCGCGCTGCGCTCCTTCGCCCGCGAGCGCGACGCGGCCCGGCTCAAGGTCGAGGACCTGGAGGCGCGGGCGCGGCAGGCGCGCGAGCTGTCGCCGCCGACCCGCGCGCTGCTCGAGGCGCGCCAGCCGCGGATCGAGGCCCTCGACCCGTCGATGCTCGACCCGCTGCTCGACCTGCTCGACACCACGCGCGGCGGCTCGGTCTACGACTACGAGTGAGGGTGCCGGACGCCGCCGCGAGGCGGCGCCGCTGAAGCGGGCGCCCGGAGGCCGGAACGGCGGAGGCGGGGGGCACGAGCCGCCCCGGCCCCCGGGGAGCCCGGAGACGTGGTCTCCTACCTGAATACACGAACGAGATGCCGATTCCGGACACCCGCTCTCGCGTTGTGCAGCGCTGCACTTCGCGACGGTGCAAACCGTCGCGAAGCGCCACGGGTCGAGGAGCGCTCCGGGTGCCTAGCCGGCGGTGCCGGGGCGCACGGTGAGCACCTGGCCGGTGCGCAGGAAGCTGCCGGAGATGCCGTTGTCGCGGCGCAGGCGGTCGATCGTGGTGCGGTAGCGCGAGGCGATCTGCCAGAGGCTCTCGCCCGGTCGCACGCGGTGGCGGACGACGTCGCCGGACGCCGCGCCGGCGACCGCGGGCGCCGGAGCTGAAGCGACGCTCTCGGTCGAGCGTGAGCTGCCGCGGTCGGGCACCGTCAGGCGCTGGCCGATCGACAGGCGATTGGCGCTGCGCAGGCGGTTGAGGCGCATCAGCTCCGAGACGCTGGTGCGGTAGCGCGAGGCGATCGCCGACAGCGTCTCGCCCGAGCGCACGCGGTGGGTGGTGGTCGCGGCGCTCGAGGCCGGCGGCACGTACTTGGGCAGCGAGTCGAGGCTGGCGACGACGGTCGGTCCCGCGCCGGGCGGCACCTTCAAGGTGTAGGCGGTCGCCGGCGTGGCGTTGCGGCGCAGCTCCGGGTTGAGCTTCGCGAGCGTGCCGGTTTCCAGACCGAGCGCCTTGTCGAGCGCCTCGAGCTTCGCCGAGCGGGCGATCTCGACCGGCTCGAAGGCGAGCGCGGGAAACGGCTCCGGCAGCTCGAATCCGTACTTGTCCGGATCCTCGAGGATCGCCAGCGTCGCCAGGAAGCGCGGCACGTAGCGCCGCGTCTCGCGCGGCAGCCGCTCGTAGAGGTCCCAGAACTGGTCGAAGTAGGAGACCGACTGGTTCTGGATCTGCCGCAGCACGTTGTGCTCGCCGCAGTTGTAACCGGCCAGCGCGGTCATCCAGTCGCCGAACAGCGCGTGCAGCGCCGACAGGTAGCCGATCGCGGCCTGGGTCGACTTCTCCGGGTCCATCCGCTCGTCGATCCAGTCGGAGCGGTCGAGCCCGTAGCGATAGCCGGTCGAGGCGATGAACTGCCAGAGGCCGAGCGCGCGGGCCGAGGAGAGCGCGCGGTCCTTGAAGCCGCTCTCGACCAGCGGCAACCAGGACAGCGATTCGGGCAGCCCCGCCTCGCGCAGCTTGGCGACGATCATCGGCCGGTAGAGACCGGAGCGCTGGTAGGACTCGAGGAAGAAGCGGCGTTCGGGTCCCTGGAAGGAGCGGATCTCGCGCTCGACGTCGGCGTTGATCACCACCGGGATCGAGCCGTTCGGGTCGCTCGCCGTGACCTGGCGCGCGGCGTAGATCTCGACGATCCGCCGCGCGATCAGGATGCGCAGGTTCTCCTGCTCCTGGGCGAGCACCGGGTCGCCCGAGGGGTCGACCGCGGCCATCCGTTCGTAGGCGAGGTCGAGGGTCTCGAGCGCCTGGGCGGTCGCGCCCTCGCGACGGAGCCGCTCGGCCGCCTCGAAGCTCTCGAGCGATTCGTGGAGCAGCGTCGCGGCGGCGGGCTCGACCTCGGCCGGCTCGGAGTCGGTCTCGAGCGCGGCGTCGGCGGGCGCGAGCTCCTCGGCGCCGGCGAGCTCGGGCGCGGACTCGAGCGGCGCCGGCTCCGGCGCCGGCTCGACCGTGGCGGGCGGCGCGGCGGGCCCGGTCGCGGGCGCCTGCGGCCCGTCGGCGGCGACGCGCGGCTCGCGCTGGCCGCTGCAGGCGAGCGAAGCGGCGAGGATCCCCGCCAGCAGCATCCAGGATCCCGCGCCCCTGCCGATCGCTCCCGCCATCGTCGCCCCCTGACTCGCTCTCGCCTCCGATTCGCGGATTCCGGCCGCCCGGGAGTGCCCCCGGAGCGTGGCCGGGCCGAAACGAAGCGTCATTGGTATCACGAGCCGGGGGGCGATGTCCGCCCGCGCCCCGCCGTCCGGTCGCTGGCGACCCGCGAGTCCGGACCGAGAACGGTCGACTTCTGCCCACGCTTGACCGCCCGTCGCCCCCTCCGTACGATCGCGGGAGTACTCGGATCGGGAGGGGGCATGCGGGGGGTTCGCGAGGCAGCGGTTCCCAGAGCCGGCGATCGTCGCCGCACGGCGGTCGACCGCTTGTTCGAGCTGCTGATGCCGATGTTGCTGCGCTGGACCCACCGGCGCCTGCCGCCGCGCGCGCGGCGCCGGATGGACTCGGCCGACCTGATCCAGGAGGCGCTGGTCGGCGTGCTCGAGCACCTGCCCGACCTCGACGCGCGCTCGCCCGAGCTGGTCCAGGCCTACGCGCAGCAGGCGATCCGCAATCGCATCCGCGACGAGATCCGCCGCGCCGACAAGGTCGAGGTCGCCGGCGGCGACGGCCGCGCCGGCACGGCATCGCGCGACGCCTCTCCGCTCGACGACGCGATCGAGAGCGAGGATCAGCTGCGCTTCCGCGCCGCCCTCGACCGCCTCGACCCGGGCGATCGCGAGCTGGTCATCGGCCGCGTCGACCGCGGCCTCGACTACGAGACGCTCGCCGCCGCGACCGGGCGCCCCAGCGCCGAGGCCGCCCGCGTCGCGGTGCGCCGCGCGGTGCTGCGCCTGGCCCGCGAGATGGGACGCGACGACTGAAGCGGCGGCCGCGGTCGCCGCCGCGTGCGCCCGACTCCGGTGCGCGCGGCTCCTACAACTGGTAGACGCGCCCCTGCTCGAGGAATCCGATCGCGGGGTTGCCGAGGGCGGCGACCTCCTCGTAGATCTTCGGAATCGAGGGGGGCTTCAGGTGGTGCAGCAGCACCGGCACGTCGCGCTCGAGCCGGCGCAACTGCTCGGCGAGCGTGCGCGGCGTCAGGTGACCGGAAACGTCGGCGATCGGCTGCAGCGAGTTCTCGAAGGAGACGTCGATCCAGACGCCCTTCAGCTTCTCGGTGGCGTTGGCGACCTCCCAGAGCCGCTGGGTCGGCCCGGTGTCGCTCGACCAGAGCAGCGCGCTCGTCCCGTCCTCGATCAGGTAGCCGAAGGTCGGCACCGGATGGTCGACGGGGAACGGCGTGAAGCGCAGGCCGTTGATCTCCACCGGCACCTCGGCGACCAGCTCGTGGAAGCGCATCACCGGCAGCAGGTGGTTGGGCAGGCGGGTGAAGTCGGGCCAGACGTCGTTGTTGAACAGGTTCTTGCGGATCGCGTAGATGGTCGCCGCCGAGGCGTAGATGTCGACCGCGTCGCGCATCTTGCCGAAGACGTTCTCGATGAAGAACGGCAGCGCGCTGGTGTGGTCCATGTGCGAGTGGGTCAGCACGATCGCCTGCACCTGGCGCTGGCGCTCGACCGACAGCGCCTGCGACAGCGAGCCGGCGTCGAGGGCGACCGTGTCCTCGAAGAGGAGACAGGTCAACCGGCAATCGGGGCTCTCCCCTCCGTAGCTGCCGACGATCTCGACCTTCATGAGCTACCAGCGATTGTACTCACGGTCGAGACGCGCCGACAAGGAAGTGAGGACTTTTTCACCCTCCTGGGTGGTAAAACGACCCGTCGTGTAGAGACGATCGAAGGCGCCCGCGACGGTGGGACACAGGTGCGCACCGGCGACGCGACGGATCTCCTGGGCGGCCGCTTCCGCCACCAGCGCGCGCCGATAGGGGCGGCTGGTGGTCATCGCGTCGAAGGTGTCGGCGACCGCCACGATGCGCGCCGCCATCGGGATGTGATCGCCCGAGAGACCGTCCGGGTAGCCGTTGCCGTCGAGCCGTTCGTGGTGGTTGCGCACGATCGGCACCAGCGGCTTCAGGCTCTCGATGCGCGAGACGATGGCGGCGCCGTCGACGGTGTGGCGGCGCATGACCTCGGCCTCGGCGGCGTCGAGCGGGCCGGGCTTGAGCAGCACGCCGTCGGGCACGCCGATCTTGCCGATGTCGTGGAGCGTGGCCCCGAGCCGCAGCGTCTCGAGCTCCGCGACCGGCAGACCCAGCTCCTCGCCGAGCACCATCGAGTAGGCGACCACGCGGTGCAGGTGGCCGCCGGTGTACGGGTCGCGCCGCTCGACCGCGTCGGCCATCGCGGTCACCGTCTCGACGAAGGTGCGCTGAAGGCGCGCGTAGAGCCGCGCGTTCTCGAGCGCGTGCGCCAGCGGGCCGGCGAACAGGCGCATCCGGCGCAGGTCGTCCTCGGAGAAGCTGTCGCCGTCGACCGGGTTGAGCAGCTGGAGGACGCCGATCACGCGGCCGCGCGAGACCAGCGGCACGGCGAGGATGGCGCGGGTGTCGAAGTTGCCGGAGGCGTCGCCGATCCAGCGCGGATCGGCGGTGACGTCGTCGATCACCTCGGCCCGCGCGCTCTCGGCCACGGTGCCGACGATGCCCTGGCCGAGCGGGATGCGCAGGTCGCGGATCTCGGGGGCGGCCTCGCCGCGCACGACGCGGAAGAACAGCTCCCGCTTGCCTTCGTCGAGCTCCCAGATCGAGCTGGTCTCGGCGGCGCAGACCTGCTCGCAGCGCTCGAGGGCGACGGTCAGGACGCGGCGCAGGTCGAGCGTCTCGGCCAGCGCCAGCCCGAGCTCGAGCAGGCTCTCCTGCTCGGCCAGCCGCCGTTCGAGCTCCGCCGCGTCCATGGCGACTAGAACCTCGTGCCGATCCAGAACGAGGACTGGAAGCCGTCGTCGTCGGCGTCCTTGAGGTCCCAGACCTGGGCGAAGTCCCAGTTGAGCTGGAGGCCGGCGAACAGCACGGTGATGCCCCAGCCGTAGGAGGACAGGCCGTCCTCGAGCCGCGTCTCGCCGTCGGCCAGGAAATCGAAGTCCTCGCCGAACTGATCGAACCAGGCGCCACCGACGTCGAAGAAGATGCGGCCGCGGATGCCGCGGAAGTCGTAGAACGGTCCGATCAGCGCGTCGACCAGCGGGAAGCGGTACTCGAAGTTGCCGAAGAAGACGCGGTCGCCCTGGATCGAGCGGAAGTCGAAGCCGCGGATCGTGTCCAGTCCGCCGATGTAGTAGAAGCTCGGCCGGTTGCCTTCGGTCATGCCGGCGAACAGCCGGATCGCGAGATTGCTGCGGCGAGACACCTCGATGTACTGCCGCCAGTCGAGCGAGGTGCGCCAGTCGAGCGTGCCGCCCGCGTCGGTGTCGTAGAGGTACTGGGTCTCGAACCGCCAGCGCCGCCCGTCGATCGGCCCGCCGAAAGCGCCGATCGTCGAGTCGCCGGTGAACGACGCGATGGCGAGGGGCGCCTCGTCCGACCGCTCCTCGAGCTCGAGCGGCAGCGGCAGGCCGGTCTCGGGGTCGATCTGGAGCGGCCGGCCGACCAGGTACTCCTGCCGGATGGCGCCGGCGCCGAGGTCGAAGCGGTGGTACAGCCCGAACGGGTAGCCCCAGAAGGCGTAGAGCAGCGTCTGCCGGAACGCCTGCTCGCGCACGATGCGCCCGGAGATCGGGTCGCGGTACCCGACGTAGTCGCGCGCGTCGACGGCGCGCGCGCCCCAGTACCAGCGCCGCGAGACGTCGAGGTAGGTCAGGTCGAAGTCGGAGAAGGTGTCGACCGCGGACAGCACGACGTTGAACCGGCGGTCGCCGAGCAGGTCGGTGAAGCGCAGGTAGGCGAAACCGAGCAGGAGCTGGTCGTCGGTGACGCCGACCGAGCCGCCGCCGTCCTCGAGGAACAGCTTGAAGCCGCCGTAGTCGTCCTTGTTGCCTTCGTCGATGGTCACCCGGATGTCGGGCTCGAACGCCGGCAACGGTTCGGCGACGGCCGCCGTCGGCGCCGGCGCCGCGGCCTCGACCACGGCCACCGGCTCGGACAGCTCCGAGACGTAGAGGTCGAAGCGCCCCTTCCAGAAGCCGGCGTAGACCACGTCGTGGGCGCCGTTCTCGCCGCGCACGACGGTCGGCATCAGCGTGCCGGTGACCACGTCGGTCAGCTGGAGGATGCGCCCCGTCGCGATTTCCATTGCGAAGATGTCGTCGATGCCGGTGCGGTCCGAGGTGAATACCAGCCACTCGCCGTCGGGCGAGAAGGTGGCGTCCTTGTCGACCCACTCGCCGCGCGACAGCGGCAGCCGCTGCGACGGGTCCGCCCGGTCGAGTCGGATCAGCTGGGCGTGGTCCTCGCCCCAGACCGCCGAGTAGACGATCGCGGCGCCGTCGGGCGAATAGGTCGGGGAACCGTCGTAGGCCTCGTCGTCGGTGATGTTGACCACCTCGCCGCTCGCCAGGTCGAGCTCGAAGATGTCGAAGCGGCCGTCGCGGTTGCCCGCGAAGGCCACCTTCGCTCCGTCCGGGCTGAACGCCGGGGCGTGCTGCTGCTCGACGTCCATGTCGATCATGCGGACCAGCTTGCGCTTGAGCACGTCGAACAGCACCAGGCTCCGGCCCCGCTCGCGCTTGACGAACGCGGCGAGCGTGTTGCCGTCCGGCGAGAAGGCCAGGTCGCGGCCCATGCGCGCCTTCGAGGTGACGTGCTGCGAGACGATGTACTGGTAGCGGTTGGTGAAGCCCTTGGTCAGGTTGGCGATCGGACGACGCTTGCGGGCGTCGTAGAGCACGATGTCGAGGTCGCCCCGGGTCACGGCGAGCGCCGCCACCAGGTCGCCCGACGGCGACGCCGCCGGCGAGATCGCCATGTCGATCTTGCCGCGCTCGTCGCGGAACGGACGGCCGAAGTCCGAAGGCTCGCCGGTCTCGACCAATTGCGGCAGGTACTTCTTGCGCAGCCAGCGCCGGAAGTCGAGATCGAAGTCCTCGGGCTCGATCTTGAGCGCGCGCTCGAGCGCGCGGTCGGAGCGCGACCCGATGGTGTTGCGCATCTCGTAGACGAAGTCGCGGAACCCCTCCTCGCCCCAGCGCTCCTCGACGTAGTCGAAGGCGGCGTGGCCGAAGCGGTAGGCGAGGAAGCCCGAGACGCCGCGCTGCACGATCGACGGGATGCGGTCGTTGACCACCGCGTCGCGCAGGTACATCCGGTCGTTGGTGCTCTCGTCCTTGGCCTTGTAGGAGGCCATGCCCTCCATGAACCACTGCGGCGCCGCGGCCCCCCGGATCGTGCGTCCGAGCCGGTCCTGATAGAGGATGCTGTACTGGAAGACGTGGGTCAGCTCGTGCATGATGAGCTGGAACAGCTCGGCGTCGGGCAGGTCGACGGGCAGCACCATCCGGTTGCGCGCGGAGGTGGCGAACGCGCCCACCCCCTCGGGGATGAAGTTGAGGATGATGTTGTTCTGCTCGAAGGCCGAGTGGGTGGCGTAGAAGATCAGCGGGATCGGCTGCTGGATCTGGTGGTCGAACTCGCGCGAGAGCCGGTCGTAGGCGCTCTCGGCGAAGGAGACCACCTTCTCGAGCAGCGCCTCCTCGGCCTCGTAGTAGTGCACGTCGAAGTGCGGCGAGTGGTAGATCTTCCAGTCGAACTCGCGGTACTGGACCTTGTTCTTGCCGAAGTAGTCGGAATACTGCGCGGTCGCGGGCGCCGCCAGCGCGCAGGCGAGCGCGCAGGCCGAGGCGATCGCGCGGCCGAGGGTGGAGGGACGGGTCACCGGAGCCTCCCTTCGCTCTTCAGTCGGTCAGCAGGAAGCGGGTCGCCTCGACCGTCTTCTGGGCGAAGACGTTGACGATCCGGTCCTCGAGCGAGGCCAGGTTCTCGAACATCCCGCGCAGGGGGTCCGCCCGCTCGCCTTCGAACTGTTTGAAATCCTTGAAGTTCTCGGAATAGAGCCGCGCGCCCGTGTGGCCGTCGAAGACCATCAGGACGATGTCGTACTCGAAGCCGGTCTGCTCGATCAGCACCTGCCGGTAGTAGCTGCGCCCGTCGAACGGCGACACGTACTCCTCGGTGCGGTAGCCGCTCTTGTCCTGGATGTCGAAGTCGAGGCTGCCGGTGATCAGCAGGTCGGCCTGGGTCCGTTCGCCGGCCGCGACCCAGAAGGGGGTGTCGGCCGCCAGCAGCTCGAGGTCGTAGGTCGGGAAGTCCATCGGTCCGGTCTCGAGGATCTTGAGCTTGGTCTCGCGGCGCAGGACCTTGAGCAGGTAGCGCTCGAACTCCTTCTGGATGTCGATCGAGGTACCGCGCAGCCGCTCGAGCGTCTGGCTGCCCTCGCGCCCGACCACCAGGAACGGCAGCGCGGCCACGGTCGAGCGCCCCTCGAGATCGAGCCGCGCCCGCACTGGCAGCTTGAGGCGCACCTCGACCTCGCCGGCCGCCGCCGGCGGCGCCGCGACCAGCGCGGCGGCGAGCGCCAGGCCGAACCCGAACCGCCGCGCGCTCAAGCGTCCCCTCCGGGCGACGGCGGCAGCTCGGGCAGCGCCGCGGGCGGAGCCGTCGCCGGCGCGCCCTCGGCCGCGCGCGGCCGGAAGCTCTGGTAGAACTCGACGAAACGCTGGTAGTTCTGGCGCAGGCGGCGGTTGTTGGGATCGGCCTTGAGCGCGTCGCGATAGGCCGCGAGCGCGTCGTCGAAGCGCCCGACCGCCTCGTAGGCGACCGCCAGGTTGTTGAGGGCACGGACGTTGCCGGGTTCGGCGCGTCGGGCCGCTTCGAAGCGGAACATCGCCTCGTGCCAGAGCCCCCGCCGGGCCATGGTCACGCCGAACTCGAGCTGCGCCTTGGCCGCGCTCGACTCCGCCGCGGGAAGCGCGACCGCTCCGGCGAGCGCCGCGGCGGCCGCGAGCGCGGCGACGACGGCGTTGCGGACGGTCGGCGGGCGCCTCATGGAACTCGTTCGCAGTATATCCATACGCTCCTTACGCACCGCGACGCGTTCCGGCCCGCTCGGGGCTCCGGTATCCGCGCGCGGCGGCGGTTCCGGCGTCCCGTGCAAGGAAGGGACCGTCCCGTCCCGTCCTCGTTCTTCGAGACCGACTCGTGGACCCCGCCATGGACCCGTCCGAGCTGCGCCCGATCGCCATCGCCCTCGCGGCCTCCGCCGCGCTGCCGCACCCGGCCGCCTGCCGGCTGGCCGCGGAAGCCGCCCGCTGGGCCCGCCGCGACCGCCTCCCCGCCCCGGGACCGGAGCTGGGCGTGCCCTCGGCCGCGCTCGCCGCCGCGCTCGCGCTCGCCGCCGATGCCGAGCGGATCGCCGCCGAAGTCGAGCAGCGGGCCGAGCGGCACGGCGCCCGCATCGTCACCCTCGGCGAACCGGCTTATCCCTCCGCCTTCGGCGCCTTGGATCTGCCGCCTCCGGCGCTCTGGATCGCCGGCAAGATCCCGACGCGGCCGGCGGTGGCGATCGTCGGCGCCCGCAAGGCGAGCCGCTACGGCCTCGAGGCCGCCGCCTGGCTCGGCCGCGGCGCCGCCGAGTCCGGCGCGCTGGTGGTCTCCGGCTTCGCGATCGGCGTCGACGCCGCGGCCCACGACGGCGCGCTCGCGGCCGACGACGGCGCGACCGTCGCCGTGCTCGGCTGCGGCCTCGACATCGACTATCCGCGCGGCCACCGCGAGCTCGGACGCCGCATCCGCTCGGCCGGCGCGCTGGTGAGCGAGTTCCCGATCGGCCAGGAGCCTCGCCCCTGGCAGTTCCCGGTGCGCAACCGGCTGATCGCCGCTCTCGCGCGCGCCGTCGTGGTGGTCGAGGCGGCTCCGAAGAGCGGCTCGCTGGTCACCGCCCGGCTCGCGCTCGACCTCGGCCGCGAGCTGCTCGCCGTGCCCGGGCGCGTGACCGACGAGCTCGCGGTCGGGCCCAACCTGCTGATCGCCGACGGCGCAACCCCGGCGCTCTCCGCCGCCGACCTCGCCCACGCCGTCGGGCTCGAAGTGCGCGCTCTGACGCCGCTCGAACGCGACGCCCCGCGCGGCCTCGCCGGCGACGCGCTCGCGCTCTGGCGCGCGGCCGTCGACGACGCGGCGCTGCCCGAGACGCTGGCCGTCCGCACCGGGCTGTCGATCGAGCGGGCGCTCGCCCGGCTGCTCGAGCTCGAGATCGCCGGCCACCTGCGCCGGGCTCCGGACGGACGCTATGCGCCGCCGGGGTGAGCGCCCGCGCGCGCCCGGGGCGGCGCGGCCCCGCCCGCACGCGACAGCCGGTACGGTTGCGGGGGCTTCGAACGGGGTGGTAGGGTCCGCGCCCTGCCGCCGGGCCCCCGCGCCGGCGCCTCCTCCGGGAGGCCCCGCCGGGAATCAAATGCCCGCTCCGGCCGTTCCCATCCCGCCGTGGCCAAGAACCTGATCATCGTCGAGAGCCCCGCCAAGACGCGCACGCTCAAGAAGTTTCTCGGGCGCGACTGGGCGGTCGAGGCGTCGGTGGGACACATCCGCGACCTGCCCAAGAAAGACATGGGGCTGGGCGAGGACTACGAGCCGAAGTACGCGGTGCTCGCCGCCAAGAAGGACGTGGTCAAGCGCCTGAAGGACGCGGCCAAGAAGGCCGAGCGCATCTACCTCGCCCCCGACCCCGACCGCGAGGGGGAGGCGATCGCCTGGCACATCGCCGAGGTGCTCGGGCGCGAGTCGAAGGATCTCTTCCGGGTGACCTTCAACGAGATCACCAAGAAGGCGGTGCTCGCCGCGCTCGACCATCCGGGCGAGCTCGACCTGCGCCTGGTCGACGCCCAGCAGGCTCGCCGCGTGCTCGACCGGCTGATGGGCTTCAAGCTCTCGCCGCTGCTCTGGGACAAGGTCCGCCGCGGCCTTTCGGCCGGGCGCGTGCAGTCGGTCGCGCTCAAAATGGTCTGCGACCGCCAGGACGAGATCGACGCCTTCGTGCCGGTCGAGTACTGGGTTCTCGGCGCGCGGCTGGGCGCTCCGGCCGGCCGCACGCCGTCCGAGTTCGACGCCAAGCTCCACCAGGTCGACGGCAAGAAGGCCGAGGTCGGCGACGGCGCGACGGCCGACACGATCGAGCGCGAGCTCGGCGCCGGCGAGCTCAAGGTCGCCGCGGTCGAGCGCAAGGAGTCGCGCCAGAACCCGTCGCCGCCGTTCATCACCAGCCGCCTGCAGCAGGAGGCGGCGCGGCGCTTCGGCTTCTCGGTCAAACGCACGATGGGCATCGCGCAGGGGCTCTACGAGGGGCGCGTGATCGGCGACCGCGGCCAGCTCGGCCTGATCACTTACATGCGCACCGATTCGACGCGCGTCTCCGAGGAGGCGCTCGCCGGCATCCGCGAGACGATCGCCGCGACCTGGGGGGCCGACAAGCTCCCGGAGGAGCCGCGTCGCTATCGCTCGAAGAAGGACGCCCAGGACGCCCACGAGGCGATCCGCCCGACCTACTTCGAACTGCCGCCCGACCTCGCCGCGCCTTATCTCGAGCCGGACGAGCTGAAGCTCTACAAGCTGATCTGGGACCGCTTCGTCGCCTCCCAGATGCTGCCGGCGATCTTCGACGTGACCCAGGTCGACATCGAGCGCGGGCGGCTGACCCTGCGCGCCGCCGGCAAGGTGCTCAAGAGCCCCGGCTTCCTCGCGGTCTACCAGGAGGTCGTCGACAAGCTCGAGGCCGAGGACGAGGAGGGCAGCGGCCAGCTGCCGCGGCTCGAAGTCGGCGACCGCCTGAGCCTGGTGCGCATCGACAAGCAGCAGAAGTTCACTCAGCCGCCGGCGCAGTACTCGGAGGCGACGCTGGTCAAGGCGCTCGAGGAGAACGGCATCGGCCGCCCTTCGACCTACGCCGCGATCCTGACCACCATCGTCGATCGCGAGTACGTCGCGCGGCGCGAGGGGCGGCTGCCGCCGACGCCGCTCGGGCGGATCGTCAACAAGCTCCTGCAGAAGGGATTCGCCGACATCCTGAACGAGGGCTACACCGCCGAGCTCGAGCTGGAGCTCGACCGCATCGAGGACGGCGAGATCCCGTGGAAGCAGGCGGTCAAGCAGTTCGACAAGAAGTTCGAGAAGGACCTCGCCACCGCCGGTCGCGAGATGCCCAACGTCAAGGTCGAGGGCGTGCCGCTCGAAGGCGAGGTCTGCCCGAAGTGCGGCTCGCCGCTGGTGATGCGCTTCGGCCGCTACGGCGCCTTCGTCGGCTGCAGCGCGTACCGCAAGGAGCCGCCCTGCGACTACACGCGCGACCTCGAGGCGCCGGCCGGCGGAACCGCCGAAGCCGCGCCCGAGGGCGAGATCCCGCCGTGCGAGAAGTGCGGCAAGCCGATGGCCTTGAAGCGCAGCCGCTTCGGCACCTTCTACGGCTGCACCGGTTACCCGGAGTGCAGGAACATCCGCAAGATCGGCCCCGCCGCGGCGCCGCCCAAGGACACTGGCGTCGAGTGTCCGGAGTGCAAGAAGGGGACGATCCAGGAGAAGAAAAGCCGGCGCGGCAAGATCTTCTACTCGTGCAGCCGCTACCCGGACTGCAAGTTCGCGCTCTGGAACCCCCCGATCGCCGAGCCCTGTCCGAAGTGCGGCTACCCCCTCCTCACCGAGAAGACCACCAAGAAGAAGGGCACCGTCCGCCTCTGCCCCAACGAAGGCTGCGACTACGAAGCCCCCGCCTGATCCATTCCCCTGAAGAATTGGTGACAGCCCCCAATTCTCCGAGAATCTGAATCGCCCCTCGAATTTCGGGGACAGGCAAAGAAACTCGAGTTTTCTTGCCTGTCCCCGAATCTCGAGTTTTGGGGACAGGCAGAGATCTTCGAATTTTCTTGCCTGTCCCTGATTTTCCCCGGCCTAGAAGGCGGTGTGGAAGGAGCGCTGCGCGGCCTGGTAGAGGTCGCCGAGGTCGGCGCCGTCGACGTAGAGGTGGTTGACCTGGACGCCGACCGGCAGCGCGAGCGTGCGGCCGCGACGGGTGAAGCGGCCGAAGGCGATCTGAGGCTGGCCGGCGGTCGGGTCGGGGTTCGTCACGTGGGTGAAACCGGTGAAGGGGACGCCGGGGATCGCCGTGTAGTAGGCGAAGTCCGGCTCCTTGCCGCCCGAGAGATCGATCCGGCCCGAGGCCGCCGCCATGGCAGCGGCCGCCCGCGGCAGGAAGCGCTCGGCGTCGGCCTCCCACTCGAGCGTCGCGAACGAGAAGGTGCGCCCCGGCGCGGGGACGGTCAGGCCGAGGCGCAGGCCGTCGAAGAGCACGGGCTCGTCGTCGACCAGCCGGACGCGAAAGGCCGGCACCTCGAGCAGCGCCCGGTGGAAGGCCCAGCAGAATCCGGCGTAGCTCGAGTGCCCCCCGGACGCCAGTCGCGCGCGCAGCCGCGCGGCGTCGAGCTCGAAGTTGGTCGCGTAGAACGGCGACGGGTGCCGACGGTAGAAGTCGAGATGGGCGCGGCGGGGGTAGTCCGGCAGCGGTCGGAAGCTCATCGCTCGGGGGGCCTCGCGGCGATTCTACGAAGATCGCGCGCGAGGCCCCGGACAACGCCCCTCAGCCCTCTTCGCCGGCCGCCCGGCGGCGACGCACCGCCGCCCAGCCCACGGCGAGGAAAGCGCTCTCGGCGAGCGCGATCGCCATCAGGATCTTGACCAGGTTCGAGCTGCCGAAGCCGTAGCTGTGCAGCCCCGAAGCCAGCACGAAGTTGACGCCCAGGTAGGTCATCAGGATCGTCCAGTAGGCGACGATCGAGCCCACCGCGACGCCGAAGTCGCGAATCTGGCCGTCGAAGCGCGCGTGCAGGATCGCCATGTAGGCGAGGAACGCCACCAGCGACCAGACCTCCTTGGGATCCCAGCCCCAGTAGCGCCCCCACGACGACGCCGCCCAGATCGAGCCGGTCAGGATGCCGGCGATCAGCAGGATCGAGCCGACGTGCGTGTACCAGTAGGCGAGCTGGCTCCAGCGCTCGACCAGGTCGCGCCGCTTCGGCGCGAAGATCTCGGCGCCGACCACCAGGTGCGCGAAGAAGGTGACGATGGTCAGCGTCGCGTAGCCGAGCATGATGATCGGCACGTGGATCGCCAGCCAGACCGTGCCGGCGAGCACCGGCGGCACCGGGTGGATGAACGGGTCCATCGGCAGCAGATCGGTGAGCAGCGCCGCCAGCGCCGCCATCGACGCCGCGTTGAAGACCAGCATGCGGTTACGCAGCACCACCGAGACGACGCCGAACAGCGCCACGCCCCAGCCCAGGAACAGCATCGACTCGAACATGTTCGAGGCCGGGATGCGGCCGGCGATCTGCCAGCGCTCCCAGATCCCCCAACTCATCACCAGGAAGCCGCCGACCGTGCCGGCGCGCGCGATCCAGCCGAGCAGCGCGCGCTCGCGTCCGAGCGTGAACGCCGCGGCGAGCGCCGCGGGTACCAGCAGCCACCAGGCGATGCGCCCGGGCCGCACCTTGTTGTAGATCAGCTCGCGGCCGATCTCGCGCGCTTCCGGATATTCGGCCGGTGGACTCGCTCGCAGACGCCGGCCGGCGTCGAGCCAGCCGGCGACCGAGCGCCCCGGTGCCGGCAGCCAGGCCTCGCCCGGCACGGCGGCGGGCACCGGCCGGATCGCCTGACCGCGGAAGTAGCCGTCGAGCGTCACCAGGCGCGACTCGAGCTCGAGCAGGTGCTTGTCGACCGGCGCCAGATTCTCTTCGGCCTCGCTGCGCTGCCGCGCGCGGGCGAAGCGCTCGAGCAGCGCGCGGTTGCCGGCGAGCTCGGCGAAGCTCGCCCAGCGCCGGCCGTCGCTGCCGGCGACCTGGGCGACGTCGGCGCGCAGCCGGACGATCGGCTCGCCCTGCCAGCCCTCCGGATCGAGGGACCAGCCGGCGACCATCGCGACCGGATCGATCCCCGGCCAGGCGCGCCGGCCGGTCACCGTGCGCACCGCCTCGCGCGCCTGGGTGTCGAACGGCATGGTGCGGCCATCGTGCTGCACGGCCAGCGCGCGCAGCTCGTCGACCTCGCCGGCGCTCGGCACGCTCGCGGCTCCGGCCGGCGCGGCGGCCAGGCCGGCGAGCGCCGCGACCGCGACCACCGCGGCGCGCGCGCCGTTGCGCAGCGCGGCGCGGTGCTGAGCGAGCCGGGTCGAGAAGACCACGATCATGCCGGCGACCAGCAGGGTGTAGCCGACGAAGACCGGGAGCTGGCCGGGGTCGCGCGACACCGACAGGATCGACATCTCGCGGCCGTCGCGGATCTGGTAGCTGCTCTGAAAGAAGCTCCAGCCGCCGTGGGCGAGCGGGCGGTTCATCTCGATGATCGCGGGCCGGTCGCCCGTGGCCGGATCGAGCACCACGACGCGGCTGCGGAACATCGCCGGCCGGCGGGTGCCCGGGTAGGTGTCGATTTCGAAGGCGTCGAGCCGGATCGAGAACGGCAGCTCGTGCGGCGCCTCCTCGCCGGTCGCGCCGCGCATCACCAGGTTGGAGCTCTGCCCCTCCCACAGCGGCATGCGCCCCTCGGTCTTGCCGAGCCAGGTGACCAGCGCACCGAGCAGGATCAGCAGCAGCGCACCGTGGGTCAGGGCGAAGCCGATCCGCCAGCGGTTGCGCGGCCAGCGGTCGACCAGGGCGAGCGTGGTGTTGAGGGCGAAGATCCCCTGGAGCAGCAGGAACCAGGGGGAGAAGTAGACCGCCTGCGCCGCTTCGGTGCCGCGGGTCGACTCGACGATGGTCGCCCCGGCGAGCACGGCGGCGACCAGCAGCAGCAGGATCACGGCGAGCTTCAACGAGGCCAGGGCCTCGAGCCATCTCTTCATCGCAGGGTCTCCGGGGCGGGGGCAGCGTTCACGGCGCCCATCTTGGTCCGCGGTCCCTTCCACGCCGCCACCCGGCGGGCGGGGAGCTCGCCGGTGGGTGGAATTCCCCGATCCCACCCCAAAAGAGGGGAATCTTCCGCACCCTCGGCGCCTGTCGCGCGACTGCAGCCGCCGGTACAGTGAGCCGCGATGGACGCCGTCCCGTCTTCTTCCGTCTCCGGATCCGAGCCGCCCGCGCGGCGCTCGCCGCCCGAGGCCGACGCTGCGGGCCGGCGCTGGCGCCGCATCGATCCGGCGCGCCTGCGATTCTGGGGTGTACTGGTGCCGATCCACGCGCTCGCCTTCGCGGCGCTCTACTTCGGCACGCTCCAGCTGGTCGACCGCGCCTGGACCGAGGCCGGCGCCACCGCCGCGCGCTTCCGGCTCGAGCAGGCGGTCCACGACCTGCCGACGCTGGTCGCGAGCTCGCGCGCCGGCAGCAACCCCCACGTCTTCGCGCATCTGCTCGCCGCCCACCAGCCGATCGGACTGCGGCTCTATCGCGGCGACGGCACGCCGCTCGGCGCCGGCAACGTCTCGTCCGACCCCGAGGAGGCGCGCCGGGTCGCCGCCTACCTTCGCGAGGGTGCCGCCAAGTCGACCGTCTGGGTGGAATCGGGCGCCGACCGCCGTCACTGGGTCCGCGGCCTGGTGCCACTGACGGCGGAAGGTCCGTGCGCCACCTGCCACATCGCGGGCTCGCGGCTCGGCATCGCGTCGATGAAGGTCGATTTCACCGCGCAGTACGACGAGATCCGCCGGCTGCTCGGACGCCGAGTCACCTGGCTGCTCGGCGCCTGGGTGGCGCTGATCGGCGGGGTCACCGTGCTCGTCCAGCGTTCGGTGCGGCGCTCGGCGGCGCGGTTGCGGGCGGAGCTCGCGGCGGTCTCGGCCGGCGAGCCCGGACCGGCGCGCGCCGCGCACCTGCCGCTCGATCCGGTCGCCGCCGAGGTCCATCGCAACGTCCGCGACTTCCTCGCCCGCCAGCGCGCGAGAGAGAGCGAGGTCGCCAGCCGGCTCGCGCGCGCCGACCAGCTCGCCGGGCTCGGCCAGCTCGCCGCCGGCCTCGCCCACGAGATCAAGAATCCGCTCGCCGGCATCCAGGGCGCCCTCGAGCTACTGCGCGACGAAGCGAAGGACGAATCCACCCGACATCTGCACGACGAGATGCTGGGTGAGCTCAAGCGCGTTCACGGCATCTTGCAGCGGCTGCTCGAGTCGGGGCGGCCGGCACCGCTGCGGCCGGCGCGGCTCGACGTCGCCAAGTTGCTCGCCGACGTCGCCGAGCTGCTCGCGCCGTCGCTCAAGCGGCGGCGGGTCGAGCTCGCGGTCGAGACCGCCGAGGCGTTGCCGGTGATCCACGCCGACGCTGCCAAGCTACGTCAGGTGCTGGTCAACCTGATCCAGAACGCCGCCGAGGCGATGGCCGAACGGGGCGGCCACGTCACCGTGCGCGCCTCCGGCTTCGACGGCGACGCGGTCGAAGCGCGCGCCGACTCGCCCGCGGTCGTGATCGCGGTCGAGGACGACGGCCCCGGCATCGCGCCCGAGCTGGCCACCAGCCTCTTCCGGCCCTTCTTCACAACCAAGTTCAGCGGCACCGGGCTCGGCTTGTCGATCTCGAAGAGCCTGATCGAACAGCACGGCGGGCGCATCGAGGTCGACTCGATACCGGACCGTGGCACCACCTTTCTGATCTTCCTGCCCGAGCGTCCGCCGGCGCTCGGCGCCGACGGCTTCGAGGAGCGCTGACGATGGCCCTGATCCTGCTGGTCGAGGACGAGAAGCTCCTGCGCTGGGCGCTCGAGCAGCAGCTCACGCGCGCCGGCCACGCCGTGGTGGCCGCGCCCGACCTCGCCACCGCATCGATCCATCTCGCCGCCGCCCAACCCGACGTGGTGCTGCTCGACCTGGGCCTGCCCGACGGCCACGGCCTCGACTTCTACGAAGCCAATCGCGAACGGCTCGAAGGCAGTGTCGTGATCGTGATGACCGCGCTCGGCGCCGTGCACGAGGCGGTTCGCGCGATGAAGCTGGGCGCGCTCGACTTCCTGACCAAGCCGGTCGACCAGGCCGAGCTGGTGGCGCTGGTCGAGCGCTCGCTCGCCGTGCGCGGCGATCGCCTCGAGGCGCAGGCGGCCCGCAGGAACCGCGAGCAGACCCTGGCGCAGGCGGTGGTCGGCGACTCGCCGGCCTTTCGCGCGGTGCTCGAAACCGCCGAGCAGGTCGCCGCCTCCGACGTCGCCACGGTCCTGATCCAGGCCGAGAGCGGCTCGGGCAAGAACGTCATTGCCCGGCATCTGCACGCCGTCTCGAACCGCCGCTCGCACCCGATCCTCGAGGTCAGCTGCGCGACGATTCCGGAGAACCTGCTCGAGAGCGAGCTGTTCGGCCACGAAAAGGGGGCGTTCACCGACGCCAAGAACGTCAAGCGCGGCGTCTTCGAGCTGGCGCAGGGGGGCACGGTGGTGCTCGACGAGATCGGCGAGCTGCGTCTCGACGTCCAGGCCAAGCTCCTCCACTTCCTCGAGGAGCGCCGCTTCCGCCGCGTCGGCGGCACACGCGAGATCACGGTCGACGTGCGGGTGATCGCGCTCACCAACCGCGACCTCGCCGCGATGGTGCGCGATCGGACTTTCCGCGGCGATCTCTTCTACCGGCTCGCGGTCTTCCCCATCGCGGTCCCCGCCCTGCGCGAACGGCCGGAGGACATCCTGCCGCTCGCCCGTCACTTCCTGACAACGGTGCAGCCGCGCCTCGGCCGCCGCTTCGAGGGGTTCGAGCGCGCCGCCGAGAACGTCCTGCTCGGCTACCCCTGGCCCGGCAACGTGCGCGAGCTGCGCAACGTGGTCGAGCGCGCGGTGGTGGTCGAGCGCGGACCGCGCATCTCCGAGGCGTCGCTGCGCCTCGACGCGGTCGCCGGAGCTCCCGAGGCCGAGCCGGAGGGTCTGCCCACCGGCATCGTGCCGCTCGAGGAGATGGAGCGCGAGATGGTCAAGCGCGCGATGCGGGCCGCCGGCGACAACCAGACGCGCGCCGCCGAGCTGCTCGGCGTCACCCGCGACCAGCTGCGCTACCGGCTCAAGAAGTTCGATTTCCACGGCGCCGACGCCGATTGAGCGCTTTCCGGCACGGCCCTTGCTTTCCCAGAGGGGCGGAGATCGTCGCGCCGTGCGCCTGCTCGTCCTCGACCCCAGCCACATCCTCCCCTGGATCGTCCGTCACGACCGGCCGGACCTCGAGGTGGAGGAGGCGGCCGATCTGGACGAGGCCGCGCGGAGAGTCGCCCACGATCCCCCGGACGCCGCCGTCGTCAGTCTGCCGCCGGCCCGCCTCCCCTGGCACGACTTCCAGCACCTGTGCGCGAGCCGGGTGCCCGCCGTGCCGGTCCTCTACGAGTCCTGCCTGCCCGTCGATGCCGGCGGGGTCGGTCTCGACCCCGGCGACGGCTATGCCGCCTTCCTCGAGAAGCCGGCATCCCGGGCGGAGCTCGCGGACGCCCTCGAGCGCCTGCTCGAGATCGCGCGCCGGGAGCGGGAGGAGGCCACGGCCTGACGGCGGCGTCCGCGCGCTCCCCTCAGGGCGCGGCGCGGGTGGTGAAGGTCCAGCGCAGCGGCGCCGCCGGCGCGCCTTCGAGGTCGCGGAAGAGCTGGAACTCGCCGCTGTTCAACCAGACCACGTAGCTCCTGCCCGGCTCGAGCCGGACCGGCAGCGCGGCCGTCTTCGCGTCCGCCTCGAAGTAAGCGTCGCCGGTGGTCGGCGGGAAGGTGTCGCTCCCCTCGGTGACCCAGGACCAGCTCGCCTCCATCGCGCGGTCGAAGGTCGCCCGCAGCACGGTCTTCGACGGGTCGACGTCGGTCGCGCCCTGCGGCGGATCGAGGGCGACGACGCGCGGCGCACTGCGCTCGTGGGTCGGGATCGGCACCAGCGACGCGGTACGCGCCCCGCGCGTCGAGAAGGTCCAGCGCACCGGATCGGCGGGCACCCCCGCGAGATCGCGGAAGTAGGCGTACTGCGGCGAGTTGACCCAGACCACGTAGCTGCGCCCCGGCTCGAGCGCGACCTCGACGGTGTTGGTCCGGATCTCGGCGTCCCAGCGCGACTCTCCGACCTCCGGCGCCGTCGACGGGTGCTCGATCACCCAGGCCCACCCCTGCGGGTCCATCGGCCGGTCGAAAGTCACCGAGAGGGTCGTGCGCCCCGGGTCGACGTCGGTCGCGCCCTGCGGTGGATCGAACCCGATCGCACGCGGCGCCGCCGGCGCCGCCGGCGCGGCGGAGACCGAGAGCTCGGGTGGCCGGCTCTCGCCACCGCATCCGGCGGCGAGCAGCAGAGCGGAAAGGACGATCACGAAGGCGGAAGACCCGGTCCGGGACCGACGCCGCGGGGTGGGAGACGACCTGCGCATGGTTGCTATCCTAGCCACGACCCCTCCAGGAGACCGCCGCGATGAACCGAATCACCGTCGTTTCGACCCTCGCCATCCTGACGCTCACCGCCGCCTGCGCCCGCGAGCCGAAGCTCGACGTCCGCGAATCCCCTGCCGAGCCCGCGGCCGCGCAGCCCGCTCCCGCGCCCGCCGGGGATCCCGTCGCCGTCCAGCCCGCCCATCCGCCGGTCGCAGGGGCGCCGGCGTCGAGCGAGCTGCCCGCGGGTCACCCGCCGCTCGCCGGCGCGCCCATGGCGGGCGGCTTCGAAGTCGCGCCGGTCGACCCCGGGACCGGCCAGGGTGCTGCGGCGCTCGCCTGGACCGAGCCCGCCGGCTGGGTCTCCGAAGCGCCGTCCAACTCGATGCGGCGGGCCCAGTACAAGGTGCCGGGCCCCGGCGGCGACGCCGAGTGCGTGGTCTTCTACTTCGGCCCCGGCCAGGGCGGCGACGCGCGCTCGAACGCCGAGCGCTGGGCGAGCCAGTTCGTGCCGGCGGGCGGCGGCGATCCGATCGCGGCGATGCGCACCCGCGCGCTCGAGGTCGCCGGCCGCACCGTGCTGGTCGTCGAAACCGAAGGCACCTACCAGGCGGGCAGCATGATGGGCGGCCCGGTCACCGAGAAGCCGGGCTATGCCCTGCTCGGCGCGGTGGCCGAGGGGCCCGACGCCAACTGGTTCTTCAAGCTGACCGGCCCGAAGGCGACCGTGGACGCCGCGCGCGCCCCGTTCGAAGAGATGGTCCGATCCTTGCGTCAGGGAGGGTGAGCGCCCCCCCGGCGGGCGGTGCGTGGCAGGATGGCAACCGCTAGCCTTCACCACGGACCGCGCCCCGTTTCGGCGCGACACTCCCGGGGCGCGGCAGGATCTCGGGAGGTGTCGCGAGGAAAGGAGCTTCGCCAGATGAGGAGGAAGCTGATCGTCCTGGGCGGCGTGGCCCTGCTCGCGGTCTTCGCGGCCACGGGCAGCTTCGCCGCCACTCCCAAGGACGCGCCCGACGTCGTCACCATCGACGACTGCGCCACCAAGAAGGCGGCGGTCGAGTTCCCGCACGGCGCCCACGCCAAGGCGATCGCCTGCACGACCTGCCATCACACCCAGGAGGGGCTGACCGCGACGGCGACGATGGAGGTCCAGACCTGCGCCTCCTGCCACGTCGCGCCCGAGAAGGCCGAGACGCCCAAGTGCGCGGAGATGAGCCTGACCAAGAACCCCTTCCACATCAGCTGCGTCAACTGTCACAAGGACGAGATCAAGAAGGACGCGACCAAGGCGCTCCCGACCAAGTGCGACGAGTGCCACCCGAAGGCCTGAGTCGCTGATTCGCCGGCGGCCGACGGCCGCCGGTCGCACGTCTGACGCCCCCGCGGATCGCTGGCGATCGCGGGGGCGTCGGTGCGTGCGGGCGGTCGGAAGTGGCTGCATGTCGACCCCCGCGAATGCTAGGGGAAACGGCTCGAAACGCCGCCCACCCCGCCGAACGGGACTCGCCCGCCTGCGCCCGCATCCGATCGGTGTCCGCGGAAGTGGGAGAATCCGGCCGTGAGCGATGCTCCCGTCCACGTCGTCGGCGCCGGCCTCGCCGGCAGCGAGTGCGCCTTCCAGCTCGCCCGCCGTGGCGTGCCCGTCGTCCTCCACGAGATGCGTCCCGAGGTGCCGACCGGCGCCCACCAGACCGACCGCTGCGCCGAGCTGGTCTGCTCGAACTCGCTGCGCTCGGACGACCCGGAGCACGCCGCCGGCCTGCTCAAGCGCGAGATGGAGGCCTTCGACTCGCTGGTCATCGGCGCGGCGCGCGCCCACGCCGTCCCCGCCGGCAGCGCGCTCGCCGTCGATCGCGATCGCTTCGCGGCGGCGATCACCGAGCGCCTGCTGGCGCTGCCGGGCGTCGAGCTCGCGCGCGGCGAGGTCGCCGAGCTGCCCGACGGCGACGTCGTCGTCGCCACCGGGCCGCTGACGTCTCCGGCACTGGCCGAGCGGCTGCGCGCGATCCTCGGCACCGACGACCTCTACTTCTACGACGCCATCGCGCCGATCGTCGACGGCGAGACGCTCGACCACTCGCAACTGTTCTGGGCCTCGCGCTACGGCAAGGGCGACGGCGACGACTACCTGAACGTGCCGCTCGACCGCCCCGGCTACGAGGAGTTCCACCGGCAGCTGATCGCCGCCGAGGTGCTCGACCTGCACGACTTCGAGAAGGCTCTGTTCTTCGAGGGGTGCCTGCCGATCGAGGAGCTCGCCCGCCGCGGCGTCGACACGCTGCGCTACGGGCCGATGAAGCCGGTGGGGCTGCGCGGCCCCGACGGCCGCCGACCGTGGGCGGTGGTGCAGCTGCGCACCGAGACGCTCGAGAAGCGCCACTTCAACCTGGTCGGCTTCCAGTCGAGGATGAAGTGGGGCGACCAGCAGCGCGTCTTCCGCACGCTGCCCGGCTTCGCCGAGGCCGAATTCGTGCGGCTCGGCCAGATCCATCGCAACACCTTCGTCAACGCGCCGCAGGGGCTCGACGCCCGCTTCCGCGTGAAGAACCTGCCGCGCCTGCGCCTGGCCGGGCAGATCACCGGCGTCGAGGGCTACCTCGAATCGGCGGCGACCGGACTGGCGGTCGCGCTCGACCTGTTCCGCGAGCGGCGCGGCCTCGACCCCGAGCCACCGCCCGGGGCGACCGCGCTGGGCGCCCTGGTGCGGCACCTCACCGAGTCGGACCCGAAGCGCTTCCAGCCGGCCAACGTCCACTACGGGCTGTTCCCGCCGCTGGTTCCGGAGCCGCCGCGCAAGGAGCGCCGGGCGGCCTATGCCGAGCGCGCGCGGCGGGAGCTCGTGAGCTGGCGCTCGCGGGTCGGGATCTAGCTCGTGCGGCGGCGGATCGAGCGTTTCCTCGAGCATCTCGAGCTCGAGCGCGGTCTCGCCGCGAACACGCTCGCCGCCTACGCCGGCGACCTCGGCCGCTTCGTCGACTTCCTCGCGCGCGACTACCTGTCGAAGGACCCGGAGCGGTTGACGCTCGAGGACGTCGACGTCACCGCGGTGCGCTCGTACGTCGCGTCGCTCCACGTACGCAACCTCCACCGCAGCTCGCAGGCGCGGGCGCTCTCGGCGCTGCGCGCCTTCTTCCGGTGGGCCTGCCGGGTCGGCGAGGCCAAGAGCAACCCGGCCGAGCGGGTGCGCGCGCCGAAGCGCGAGAAGCGCATCACCCCCCACCTGCGCCCGGGCGAGGTCGAGACGCTGCTCGAGGCGCCGGTCGGGGACGAGCCGCTGGCGCGCCGCGACCGCGCGCTGCTCGAGCTGCTCTACGCCTCGGGGTTGCGCGTCGCGGAGCTGGTCTCGCTCGACTGGGAAGACCTCGACCTCGGTGCGCGCGTCCTGCGCGTCGTCGGCAAGGGGGGCAAGGAGCGCATGGTGCCGTTCGGCCAGCCGGCGGCCGTGGCGCTCGCCGCCTGGCGCGAGCGCTGGGAGGAGGTCGCGAGCGCGACCCGGTCGGGCGGCGAGCAGCCGGTCTTCCTCAACTCCCGCGGCGGCCGGCTGACCGATCGATCGGTGCGCCGCATCCTCGATCGCTGGGTGGCCGCGGCCGCCGGCGCGCGCGGCGTCCATCCGCACGTGCTGCGCCACACCTTCGCCACTCACCTGCTCGAGCGCGGCGCCGACCTGCGCGCGATCCAGGAACTGCTCGGCCACGCCTCGATCGCCACCACCCAGCGCTACACCCACGTCGACGTCGATCGCCTGCTCGCGGTCTACCGCGAGTCCCACCCGCGCGCCCGCGCCGCGACCGAGTCCGAGCCCGAGCAATGAGCGTCGACGTCGCCCTGGTGACCTGGCGCGAGCTGCCGGAGCTCGACTCCGACGACCGGCCGCTCGCCGCGGCCCTGCGCGCGCGCGGCCACCAGGTGGCGATCGTCGCCTGGGACGACGCCGGCTTCGACTGGGCGACGGCGCGTCTGGTGCTGTTGCGCAACCCGTGGGACTACTACCGGCGATTCGACGAGTTCCTGGCCTGGGCGGCGCGCGTCGACGCCGTCGCCTCGCTCTGGAATCCGCTCGCGGTTCTCGCATGGAACCTGCACAAGGGCTACCTGGTCGAGCTCGCCCGCGCCGGAGTGCCGGTGGTCCCCACCGAGCTCGTCCGCCGCGGCTCCGATTTCGATCTCGCGTCCCTGGTCGCGCACCGCGGCTGGCGCCGCGGCGTGGCGAAGCCGGCGGTCTCGGCGGATTCGTGGGAGACGGTCGCCTTCGACTCCGGCGACCTCGCCGACGCCGAGGCGATGATCGAACGGCGGCTGCCCGAGCGCGACCTGCTGGTCCAGCCGTTCCTCGAATCGGTCGAGAGCGACGGCGAGCGCTGCCTGGTCTTCCTCGACGGCGCGTTCTCGCACGCGATCCGCAAGAACGCGTTGACCCGCGGCGGACGCTGGGCGGGGCTGCCCGAGGGGACGCCGGTAGCGGCCGACGAAGACGAGCTCGCGGTCGCGCACCGGGTGCTCGCGGCGGCGGGCTTCGCCGACCTGCTCTACGCGCGGGTCGACCTGGTGCGCGACGCCGCCGGCCGCCCGCTGCTGCTCGAGCTCGAGCTCGCCGAGCCGACGCTCTTTCTCGCCGACCACCCCGCCGGGCTCGAACGGCTCCTCGCCGGCATCGAGCGCCGGCTCGCGGCGCGACCGCCGGTTTGACAGTCGTCTGTCACCCCGAGGCCGAAACGGGAGTAGGCTAGGACCCGCATTCCAGAGGCGGGGGGAATGGACGAGGGTCGCCCGAAAGCGGACCCGTGGCGCGTCGCGTTCGAGAACGGCCACGAGGCGATCATCATCGCGCAGGACGGCGTCTTCCGCGCCGTCAACCCGGCGGCCGAACGGCTGTCGGGTTACACGCGCGAGCAGATGATCGGCCGCCCGTTCCTCGACGTCATCCACCCCGACGACCACGAGCAGACGATCGACCGCTATCGACGGCGACTCGCGGGCGACCTCTCCGAGCAGAGCATGACCGTCCGCCTGGTGCGCGCCGACGGCGAGGTGCACTGGCTCGAGTCGCACTCGGTGCCGGTCGATTGGGACGGGCGTCCGGCGGTGGTCGCCTTCCTCGCCGAGGTCACCGAGCGCGAATCCGAGCGGCGGCGCGCCGCCGAGCGCGAACGGATGCTGCAGCGGGTCGCCGAGCTCTCGCCCAACTTCATCTTCATCTACGACTACGACCTCGGCCGCGACGTCTACATCAACCGCTCGGTGGCGGCCGCGCTCGGTTTCGACGCCGAGCAGGAAGCCGCGCTCCAGCCCTATCCGTTCGCCCGGCTCTGCCATCCCGACGACATCGCCGAGGCGATGGACCGCGACGCCCGCTGGGTCGACCCGCGCGAGGGGCAGGTCGACGCCGTGGAGTTCCGGCTGCGCGACGCCGCCGGACGCTGGCGCCGCTTCCGCAGCCTCAACACCCCCTTTCAGATCGACGCCGAGGGGCGCGTGCGCCAGATCCTCGGCGTCTGCGAGGACGTCACCGACCGGCGCGCGGCCGAGGAGGCGCTGCGCCGCTCGGAGCGGATCGCGAGCCTCGGCGTGCTGGCGAGCGGCCTCGCCCACGACTTCGGCAACCTGCTGACCCCCGTGCTCGGCCGCGCCGAGCTGCTGCTGGCGCGGCTGCCCGAGGGTCACGAGCTGCGCCATCACGCCGAGGCGATCCGGCAGGCGGCGGAATCGGCCGCCGAGATGGTCGAGGACCTGCTGACCTACTCGGGCCGGCGCGGCGTCGCGCCGCGCCCGGTCGACCTCAACCGCCTGGTGCGCGAGGTCGCCGGGATGGTCGCGCCCTCCGCGCCGCCCGGCGTCGGCGTGACGCTCGACCTGGCCGGCGACCTGCCCGCGGTCGTCGGCGACCATCGTCAGCTCCGCCAGGTGGTCCTCAACCTGCTGGTCAACGCCTTCGACGCCGTCGCCACGGTCGGCGGCGGCAAGGTGCGGGTCGCGACCGCCGCGCGCCGGCTCGCGCCGGCGGATCTCGCCGGCCTCGATTTCGCCGAGGGGCTCGCCCCCGGCGAGGTCGCCCTGCTCGAGGTGCGCGACGAGGGCATCGGCATGTCGCCCGAGGCACGCGCCCGGCTCTGGGAGCCGTTCTTCACCACCAAGCCGCACGGCCGGGGGCTCGGCCTGCCGTCGGTGCTCGGCATCCTGCGCGCCCACGGCGCCGGCATCGGCGTCGAGACCGCTCCGGGGCACGGCACCACCTTCCGCATCTTCCTCGCCGAGGCACCCGCCGACGCCGAATCGCCGCCGCTCGCCGCCGCCGGCGGCGAACGCTGAGCCCCGGCGGCACCGTCTCGACGCGCTCCGGCGCGCGCGCCGCCGCTTGCTAGACTGCCGCGCGATGCGCGAAACCCACGCCACCACGGTGCTCCTCGTCCGTCGCGACGGCCGGGTGGTGATGGCCTCGGACGGCCAGGTCACCCTCGGCAACACGGTGATGAAGTCGAGCGCCTCGAAGGTCAAGCGCGCCGGCAAGGGGCGGGTCCTGGTCGGCTTCGCCGGCGGCGCCGCCGACGGGCTGGCGCTCTATGGCCGCTTCGAGACCAAGCTCGAGGAGTTCAACCAGAACCTCGAGCGCGCTGCCGTCGAGCTCGCCAAGGACTGGCGCACCGACCGCGCGCTGCGCCAGCTCGACGCCGTGCTGCTGGTGGCCGACGCCGAGCGGACCTTTCTGCTCTCGGGCCAGGGCGACCTGCTCCAGCCCGACGACGACGGCCTGCTGGCAATCGGCTCGGGCGGCAACTTCGCGCTGGCCGCGGCGCGCGCGCTGCTCTTCCACACCGCGCTTCCCGCCCGTGAGATCGCGGTCGAGGCGATGAAGATCGCCGCCGCGCTGTGCATCTACACCAATGACCGGCTGACCGTCGAGGAGCTCTGAGCCCGTGACGGCGCCCGCCGAAACCCGACCTCCGCTCGAGGCGCTGACCCCGCGTCAGATCGTCGCCGAGCTCGACCGCCACGTCGTCGGCCAGGCCTCGGCGAAGCGCGCGCTCTCGATCGCGCTGCGCAACCGCTGGCGCCGCCAGCAGCTGCCGCCCGAGCTCGCCGACGAGATCGTGCCCAAGAACATCCTGATGATCGGCCCGACCGGCGTCGGCAAGACCGAGCTGGCGCGCCGGCTCGCCAAGATGGCGCGCGCGCCGTTCCTCAAGGTCGAGGCCTCGAAGTTCACCGAGGTCGGCTACGTCGGCCGCGACTGCGAGTCGATCGTGCGCGACCTGACCGAGATCGCGGTGGCGCTGGTGCGCGAGGAACGCCGCGGGCAGGTCGCCGAGACCGCCCGCGCCCGCGCCGAGGACCGCCTGCTCCATCTGCTCGTCCCGTCGTCGACGGGTTACGGCCCGGCGAGCACGCACGGCGTCGACGAGCTCGCGACGACCCGCGAGAAGATGCGCGAGAAGCTGCGGTCCGGAACGCTCGAGGCGCGCGAGGTCGAAGTCGAGGTCGAGGAGAGCGCGGCGCCGAGCTTCGAGATGGCCGGCCCGCAGGGGGTCGAGGAGGTCGGCATCAATCTCAAGGAGATGATGCCCGGCCTGTTCTCGCGCCGGCGGCGGCAGAAGATGACGGTCGCCGAGGCGCGCGTCGTGCTCGAGTCCGAGGAGGCCGAGAAGCTGATCGACCGCCAGCAGGTGGCGCGCGACGCCCGCCACCGCGTCGAGGAGACCGGCATCGTCTTCCTCGACGAGATCGACAAGGTCGCCGGTCGCGAACGCGGCCAGGGGCCCGACGTCTCGCGCGAGGGCGTGCAGCGCGACCTGCTGCCGATCGTGGAGGGGACGACGGTGGCGACCAAGCACGGCCCGGTCAAGACCGACCACGTGTTGTTCATCGCCGCCGGCGCCTTCCACGTCGCGCGCCCCTCCGACTTGATCCCGGAGCTGCAGGGCCGCTTCCCGATCCGGGTCGAGCTCGAAGCGCTCAGCCAGGACGACTTCGCCCGCATCCTGACCGAGCCCGAGAATTCGCTGACCCGGCAGTACGCCGCGCTGCTCTCGACCGAGGGGGTGCGCGTCACCTTCGGCGCCGACGCCATCGCCGAGCTGGCGCGGCTCGCCGCCGACGTCAACCGCTCGACCGAGAACATCGGCGCGCGCCGTCTCGCCACGCTCCTCGAGCGGTTGCTCGAGGAGGTCTCCTTCAACGCTCCCGAGATGCAGGGGGTCGAGCTCGCCATCGACGCCGACTTCGTGCGGCGCGCGCTCGGCGAGCTCGTCGCCAGCCAGGATCTCTCCCGCTATGTGCTCTGAACGCTCCGTCTCCCGCCGCGCCGCGACCGCCGCCCTCCTCGTGCTGACGCCGCTGGCGCTCGCCGCGTGCGGCAAGAAGGGGGATCCGGTGCCGCCGGCGCGTGCGATTCCGCAGACCGTCTCCGACCTCGTGCTGCGCCAGCGCGGCGATCGCGTTCTGCTCGAGTTCACCCATCCCAAGACCACGGCGGCCGGGCTGCCGCTCTCCGGCCTCGCTTCGGTGACCCTGCTCGAGCTCGCCAAGCCGGCGCCGCCCGAGGGCCAGCCGGTCGCCGTGCTGCCCGCCGAGCTGGTCGGGGCGAAACCGATCGTCGAGCTCACCGACCAGGCGCTCACCGGCGCCTTCGTCGGCGACCGCGTGCGCGTCGAGACCGCCCTGCCGTCGCCCCCGCCCGAGCCGCCGGCAGCCCGCGTCTACACGGTGCGGATGCGTGCGATCGAGGGCGAGCTCTCCGACTTCTCGAACGTCGCGACTCTGGTGCCGAAGCCGGCGCCCGAAGCGCCCGCGGACCTCGAGGCCCGCGCCGAGAAGGCCGGCGTCGCGCTCAGCTGGTCGGCCTCGCCGGGTGCGACCGCCGGCTACGCGGTCTACCGCCGCAGCGCCGAGAGCACCGACTGGGGCGCGCCGACGGCGATCGTGCCGCCGGAGGCGACCTGGTACTCCGACCGGACGGCGCGCTACGGCGAGCGCTACGTCTACACCGTGCTGGCGCTCGCCCAGGCCGAGCCGCCGATCGAGAGCGCGCCGCGCGCCGAGCGCGAGATCGACTACCGCGACCGCTTCGCCCCCGAGACGCCGGCCGGCCTGCGCGCCGTGGCGCTGCCCGGCGAGGTGCGCCTGCTCTGGGAAGCGAGCCCCGACGCCGACACCGCCGGCTACCGGCTCGAGCGCGCGATCGGCGACGGCGAGTGGACGGCGGCGACCGCCGCACCGGTCACCGGCCTCGAACACTCCGATCCTTCGCCGGCGGCCACGGGCGAGCGGGTGCGCTACCGCGTGATCGCGATCGACGGCGAGGGCAACGCCTCGGCCCCCTCCGAGGAGGCCGAGGTCCGCCTGCCGTGAGCCGCACCTTCAAGGTCTCGGGCGGCGGCAACGACTTCCTGGCGCTGGTCGAGCCGCCGAGCGCGCCGCGCGAGGCCGAGATCGCGGCCTGGTGCGCGCGCGGCCTGTCGGTCGGCGCCGACGGCGTCTTCACGATCGCGCGCGCCGGCGACGTCGTGCGCATGGATTACTGGAACGCCGACGGCCGGCCGGCCGCGCTCTGCCTCAACGGCACCCGCTGCGCGGCGCGGCTCGCTTTCGAGCTGGGCTGGGCGCGGGACCGGGTGACGATCGCGACCGGGGCCGGACCCTTCGCGGCGCGCCCGTCCGGCGCGACCGAGATCGCCCTCGAGCTGCCACGCCCCGACAGCCTGCCGCGACGCCAGGAGATCGAGGTCGACGGCGAGCGGATCGACGGCTGGTTCGTGCCGGTCGGCGTGCCCTACTACGTGGTGGTCTGGCCGCGTTCGCTGGCCGACTGCCCGGTGGCCGAGCTCGGCGCCAAGCTGCGCCGCCACGAGGCGTTCGGCGAGGCCGGCGCCAACGTCGACTTCGTCCGCTTTCCCGACCCGCATCGCCTCGAGGTGCGCACCTTCGAGCGCGGCGTCGAGGCCGAGACGCTCGCCTCGGGCACCGGCGTGCTCGCCGCGGTCGCGGTCGGCCTGCTGCTGTCGGTGTCGAAGCTGCCGGTCGCCGCCCTGACCCGCGGCGGCTTCGTCCTGTCGGTGGACGGCGAGACCGTCGGCCCGGCCCCGAGCCGCTGGACCCTGGCCGGCGACGCCCGCGTGCTCGGCACCATCGACCTCGCGGCCGAAGCCGCCCTGCCGCCGCCGCCAGCGCCGGCCTGGTCGGACTGATTCAGGGGCCCGGGATCCAGCGCGAGGTATCGCCGCTCTCGAAGCCGTCGACGAAGATCGCCAGGCCGCTGCGCCAGAGCTCGACCGGCTGGTGCGCGCCGGACCAGTTGGCGCCGGCGAAGTCGACGTCGCCGTCGCCGTCGAAGTCGGCGATCGCCATGCTGTGCGAGCCGGTGGTCGCGAAGCCCTGCGGCACCCAGGCGCCGCCGTCCTGCCAGTAGATCTTGACCTCGTCGGGGTTCGCCCCCTGGTGCATCTCGGCGGCGACGACGTCGAGGTCGCCGTCGCGGTCGAAGTCGGCGACGCCGACCGAGTGGTAGACGGTCTCGACCGCCGGGTCGATCGGATGCTCGGCCCAGAGCAGCTCCGGGTTGGCCGGCGCCTCGAACCAGGAGATCCGGTAACTGCCACCGGCGGACTCCGACGGCGACAGCACGGCGTCGACGCGCCCGTCGCCATTGATGTCGCCGGCGGCGACGAAGGTGGCGTCCCAGGTCCAGGTCGTCGAGTAGACGTGCTGGCTCCAGACCGCGGCCGGCGCCATGCTGCGCGGGTTCTCGATCCAGCGCGCCTCGACCAGGATGTCGAGGTCGCCGTCGCGGTCGACGTCGGCGACCGCCAGCCCCTCGCCCGCCGGGATCGGCAGGCTGCGGTGGACCCACGACGTCGGCGAGTCCTGTCGATAGAGGTGGAGCGCGTTGCCGTCTCCCCCTTGATTGCGCGCGACCAGGTCGACGTCGCCGTCGAGGTCGAAGTCGGCGACCTCGACGTCGTGGAGGGTACGGCTCTCGATCGGGTGCAGAGTCCAGGTCGGCCCTTCGTACCAGCGCAGCGCGCCGACGGCGATCGACACCACGTCCGGCTCCTCGTCGCCGTCGACGTCGGCGACCTCGAGGTCGGTCGAGAACGAGCCGCCGAGCGCGATCGGCTGCGCCGCGCCGGCGGCGCTCTGGTACCAGACCAGATCGCCGCCGTTGCCCTGGACCAGCAGGTCGGGGATGCCGTCGCCGGACAGGTCGCCGGCGGACTTGCCCCAGGGATCCTGTGGCCCGGAGGCGTCGACGACTGCGTATTGGAACGGGACGTGGGCCACCGCAGCGGCACCGAGCGACAACACGAGGGTCGCCAGAACGAGCGCTCGAGGGGCGGTAACGCGAGGCATCTTCAGATCTTAGCGCCCAGGCTCCGCGCCTCCAGTGAGCAGTGTCACAGCCTGGCGATTCCCCCGCCCGGCGCCTCGAACCGCTGGTACACTGCCGGCAAGGAGCTGGAATGCCATGCATCGGGCCACGCGAACTCGCGAGCTCCCCCGGCTGGTCGGGATTCCGGTCACGGAGTCGAAGCGCTCGACCTTCGTACCGCACCGAACCGCCCGTCGCGATGCCTCCCCACCTCGGAGGAGGTCGGGAAGGCTCGATGCCGCCAGACTCGCCGTTCTCGCGCTCCTGGCGGTGTCGCCCGCCGCGCACGGCGCCGGTCTCGCGCGCCGGATGGCCGACATTTCAACGAACCCCTCCGCCGACCCGTTTCCTTTCTGCTATTCGGTTGCGCATTTCGGTGCCACCTTCATCTTCGACGTGGAGACTCCGGGAAGTGGATGCGAGCTCTTCGCGACCAACGGACCGCCGGAATCGACGCGCCCCTTGCCTGAGCTCGTGCTCGGACCCGGGGACGCCTCCACCCGGAAGCTGGGCGTACTCGGCTCAGCGGCATGGTACGTGGCAGACCTCCCGATGCGGGGCCTCAAGCTCGTTCGCAGTGACGGCACCCGTGCGGGCACCTCCGTCGTCGAGTTCCCCTCGCTTCCGGGCTGGCCCCGTCAGGTCGAATGGTCCCTGGAGCGCGGCGACCATCTGCTGCTGGCCGCCGACGATGGCATCCACGGCACCGAGCTCTGGCGCACCGACGGCACGGAGCAGGGGACGTTCCTGGTGCGGGACATCTTCCCGGGGCCGGGTGGATCGATCTTCGAGTACTACCCGGCCGGTGCGGTCTTGGGCTCCTTCGTCTACTTCGCCGCTCGCGACGGCTATTTTGAGGAGGGGTCCTCCGGGCTCGAGCTCTGGCGAACGGACGGAACCCCTACGGGAACGACACTCATCGCGGACCTCAAGCCGGGGCGATTCGATTCGAATCCCGGCCTCCTGACGCCATCTCCTCCATGGCTCTATTTCACCGCCGAGGGCCCGGACTCCAGCATCCGCCGCCTCTGGCGAACGAGCGGAACGGCGAGCGGAACGTCGGAAGTGGCACTGCCCTCTGGGGAGCTCGGGCGGATCGTCTCGTCGCTCTCTGGAGGTCGAGTGCTCTTCACCGTAGAGCACCCGGTGACCGGCCTCTCGCTCTGGGTCACGGACGGCACGCCGGGCGGAACGTTGCCGTTGATCGACACCGACCCCACCGACTCGGGCTCTTGGGAATACAGCTCCGGATCCTCCCTGGGCTCGAAGGCCGTCTTCTTCGCTCGCGAGCCCGATCATGGTCAGGAGCCGTGGGTCAGCGACGGGACGCCCACCGGCACCCACCGCCTCGGCGATCTCGCACCCGGGGTTGCCGGCTCCTGGTACGGCGAGCTTCAGCCGTTCTGGGTCGTGGCTACTGGCGCGTACTTCGTGGCGTGCGTGCCCGACCTCGGCTGCGAGCTGTGGTGGACGGACGGCACTTCCCTGGGGACGTATCTGCTACAGGAGCTGGTGCCCGGGCCTGCGGATGCAGGCCCTTGGATCCGCTTCCGGCTCTTTGGCGGCCTCGTCTTGATCGCCGATCTCGGCGAGTTCGGTCCAGAGTTGTACTGGACCAACGGCTCCGCGCCTCCCACCCGCCTCACCGACCTCGGGCTCGATCGGTCGCCGACGGATTTCGAGGCCCTGACGGCATTCGGAGGCGGCCTCCTGTTCGCACCCGAGGTGGCTCCGGACGTTCGCGCCGTCTGGCGCAGCGACGGTACCGAGTCGGGAACCTTCGAAATCGCCGGCGGCCTGGCCCCGTACGACCGTACGATCCGGTTCGAAGCCTTCGGCGATGGCACCGCACTGGTCAATGCCCGAGCTCCGAGCCATCCCGTGACGCCGAACGGCAGCCAACTCTTTTCGACCGACGGCTTCGACCTCACGCTGCTCGGGACCTTCGAGCGGCCGTGCGAGAACTTTACCTGCGCCATCGACTCGATGACCTCGGCCGGATCGATCGCGCTCTTCGAGTGGTGGACCGCGGAGGAGGGCCGTGAGCTGTGGGCGACGGATGGAACCGCGGCGGGGACCGGTCTCTTCGCCGACCTGCTTCCGGGCCCGGAGAGCTCCTGGCCGCTCTTTTTTCGACACGTTGGAGACCAGGTCGGATTCTTCGCTCACCAGGAAGCTACCGGGAGCGAGCCTTGGCTCAGTGACGGCACAGCCATCGGAACCGACCTGTTGCTGGAACTCGTCGCGGGTCCGGCATCTTCCGGGTCCTACTGGCACATCAACGAGACCGAACCGACGAGGCACTTCTTCACGCGGTTCGACGGCGACTTTCCCGTATTTTTCGTTACGGTCAACGTCTATGATCCGCTCAGCGGGATCGTGCAGACCTCCAGACCGTTTTATGGGAGTCCCACGCCGCTCGGGGTCGCCGGTGAAAGACTTCTGCTCGACTACGCCGTGGATCCCGAGAAGGGGCTCTGGGCCACTGACGGAACCGAGGAGGGGACGGAATTCGTCCTGGACCTCAACTCCTGGACCGAGGAGTCCGCGATCATCTACCCCGCCGTCCTCGATTCGCGACTTCTAGTCCAGGCGTGCACCGTCGACCACGGCTGCGAGCTCTGGTCATCGGACGGCACGTCGGCTGGGACATTCCGACTGTTGGACCTGGTGCCGGGGCCGGGTTCGTCGTTCCCGGTCGGAATGTCGAAGCACGGCGATCGGGTCTATTACTGTGCTTGCGATCACGACCGGGGCTGCGAACCTTGGGTGACGGACGGCACAGCGCCCGGAACCCGCCGCCTCGACGACATCGCGCCTGGGGTGGCTTCGTCGTGCTGGGACCTGGACGGACCCGTCTTCAACGACGAGCCGCTGTTCGTCGGCTCCGGCCGCTTCGTCTATTTCCCCGCGGACGACGGTACCGGCACCGAGCTCTGGGCTGTCCCCGCGGAGCTCTTCTATGATGGCTTCGAAACCGGTGCCACGAACCGCTGGTCTGCGAGCGGGCTCCGCGACAGTGAAGACTGAGCTGCGCTTGCCACCACTTGGGTGTCAAGTTCTCCGCGGAACCAGGGAGGTCTCATGTCGTCGATTCTCGACCTGATCGGCCAGCAGCTCGATGCCGGAACCTTGCAGCGCATGGGAAGTCAGATCGGCGCCACGCCGCAGCAGACGGCGGCGGCGGTCGAAGCCGCGCTGCCGACCATGCTCGGCGCGCTGCAGCGCAACGCCACCTCGCCCGACGGCGCCGCCTCGCTGCTGGGCGCGCTCGACCGCGATCACGACGGGTCGATCCTCGACGACCTCGCCGGCTTCCTCGGCCAGGGGCCGTCCAACGCGGACGTGCGCAGCCTCGACCACATTTTCGGCGGCCGGCGCGGGACCGTGGAGAACGCCGTCGCTCGCCGCAGCGGCCTCGACGGCGGCCAGGTGATGAAGCTGCTGGCGATGCTCGCGCCGCTGGTGCTCGGCGCCCTTTCCCGCGCGCGCCAGTCGAGTCCGCGCTCGGGCGGCGGCTCGGGCGGCGGCCTGGGCGACCTGCTCGGCGGCGCGCTCGGCAGGATGCAGCAGAACCAGCCCGGCCTCGGCGGCATGCTCGGCGGCCTGCTCGACAGCGACGGCGACGGCTCGATGCTCGACGACCTGCTCGAGAAGGGCCTCGGCGGCGGCAATCAACCCTCGTCCGGCAGCGACCTCGGCGGCCTCGGCGGCCTGCTCGGCGGCCTGCTCGGCGGCAAGCGCTGAATCGCAGCTCCCGCCGGCGACCCGAGAAAGGTCGCCGGCCCGAGTGACAAGACCGGCCGACCGCGACGTCTGTTCGACATGGAGCTCGCTCGAGCGCTTCCCGCGATCCTCGTGGCTCGCCGTGCGCTCGGCGAGGACGACGCGCTGGTCGGGCGCTTCGCCGCCGCACGCCGCGGCGACCCCGACGCTCTGGCCGCGCTCTACGACCAGCTGGCTGCCGAGCTCCACGGCTTCGCGCTCTGGCGCTCGGGGTGCCGCGCGATCGCCGACGACGCGGTGCAGGAGGTCTTCTGCCGACTGGCGGCCGGACGGGCCCCCGAAGACGAGCGGGTCCGCTCGCCGAGGGCCTGGCTGCTCGCCGCCGTGCGCCGCGCGGCAATCGACATTCACCGGCGTCGCCGGCATGAGGTGAGCTTCGAAGCCGCCGACTTCGTGCTGGAAGCCGCGGACCCGACCGTGAAGAACGCCGATCGGGTCGCCGACGGCGAGCGCGCCCGCCGCGCCCTCACGACGCTCCCGCCGAAGCTGCGCGAAGCGCTCTACCTGCGCCACTTCGCGGGCCTCTCCTTCGCGGAGATCGGGCGCGTCGCGCACGTGCCGACGTTCACCGCCGCCAGCCGCTGTCGCCTGGGCCTCGCCCGGCTGCGCCGCGCCTTCGGCGTCGAGGTGACGGCGTGACGGCGCGCGATCCGCTCGACGCCTTGCGCCCGGTGCCGCCCGACGCCACCTTGCGCGTCCGTGTCCTCGACGCCGCACGCGCGGTGCGGCGAGACTCGACCACCTCCCCGAACTGGCTCGATGCTGCGGTCGAGAGCGCTCTTCTGCGCAATCTCTGGCGTTTCGCGATGCTCGCGGCGATCCTCGCGCACCTCTGGGTCGACAGCGAGGCGACGCGGGCGGCGCGCCGCTGGCGCCTTATCCCCGAGCCCGCTCCCGCCGCGATCGGAGCGCCCGGCTCGCTCGCAGCCGCTACGAGCTTTGGCGACGAGAGGCTCCCATGAGTCGGCTCCGCTCGGCCGCGCGCCGCGCAGCGTGGATCGGCCGCTGGCTCCTGCTCCTCGTTCTGGTCACCTGGCTGGCGGCTAGGCTCTGGGCGCTCCGTGAGGTCCGCACCGCGGTCCCCGACTTCGAAGCGAAGCACGGGTCGATCGATCCGGTGCGGTGGTCGCATCGCCCGAACGAGCCGGGGGTCCGCGCCGGTCGACTGCTGCGCGCCGCCGCCCTCGTCTTCGCCCGGACGGAGCCCGACGCCTCCCGGTGGCGACGGGAGGTTCAGGAGGCGCGGGACCGAGGTCCAGACGCCCGCGTCTCCGAGGAGGCCCTGGCAACGATGGCGAGCCGTAACGCGCTCGCCCTCGAGCTGGTGCGCGAGGCCTCCGGAGAGCCGGCCTGCCTCTTCTACGAGGCTCTCCCCTCGCCCTTCGGTGAGGATCTGATCGACTTTCCGGCGCTCTGGGAGATCGGTCGCATCGAGCAGCAATTCGCGCTCGCCGCGCTCGATCGTGGCGACGCCGCCGCGGCGGAGAGGCACCTGACGGCTACTTTCGCCCTCTCGGACTGCCTGCGCAGCGCACCGCCCCAGCTCGCCGCCATGTTCGGCATGGCCATCGAGCGATCCAACTTGCACCTGCTCCGGAGCCTCGTCGAGAGCGGTCGGATCGCGCCCCTCTCGGAAGCGTTCGTTTCTCGTCTGGAGCTCTCGCTGAGTTTCAAGGGCTTCTGGGATTCGCTCGCCGCCGAAGCCGCCATCTTCCAGCCGTCGCCGGAGCGGCGGAGGAGTCGCGGACTTCCTTTGCCCGAGGTGCCGACGCATCCTTGGAACCCCTGGAACGTCGCGGGGTTCCCCGAAGCGGCAACGCTCCGCGCGATCTCCCGCGGAATCGACATGCTGAGCAATCCCGAGCCGCCCCGGCCCGAGAAGATCTCCTCCTTCGCTCCGTGGCGATTCGACGACTACTACTTCTCGGCCTTCGCGGACGACTGGTGGCTCCGCGCTCGCCGCCTCGAGGCCCACTTGGCCGCGCGAGAGCTGGCGCTTCTCGCGACGAGACTCAGTCTGGCCTTGAACCGTGGTGCCGCAGAGGACGAGCTTGCCCGGATCTCGCGCCAGCACGAAGCGATTGGCACGGCTCTCACGGACGAACGGATCGAGGTGACTCGAGAGCCCACCGGACACTGGGTCCTTTCCTTGCCTGCCACCGCGGCGCGCTGGTCGGAGCTCGACGCCGGTCAGCCCACCAAGCCCGGCCTTCCGTGGACCTGGCGGATTCCTCCGCCGACATCCGGCGCTGACTGATCCCTCTGCTAGGCTCCCCGCCCTCATGGCGCGGGTGGAATTCGCTCCGGTCGACGAACAGATGGCGCTGCTGCAGCGGGGCGCGGTGGACCTCGTGTCGGAGGCGGATCTGCGCCGCAAGCTCGAGCGGTCGCGGGCTACGGCCAAGCCGCTCGCGATCAAAGCCGGGTTCGATCCGTCGTCGCCCGACCTTCATCTCGGGCACACCGTGCTGCTGCGCAAGATGGCGCACTTCCAGCGGCTCGGGCACCGCGTGATCTTCCTGATCGGCGACTTCACCGGCATGATCGGCGACCCGACCGGCAAGAAGGCGACGCGGCCGCAGCTCACCCGCGAGGAGCTGCTCGCCAACGCCGAGACCTACGCCCGGCAGGTCTACAAGATCCTCGACCGCGAGGCGACCGTCGTCCGCTTCAACAGCGAGTGGCTGACGCCGATGGGCGCCGAGGGCTTGATCCGCCTCGCCGGCAAGTGGACCCTCGCACGCATGATGGAGCGCGACGACTTCCGCACGCGCTTCCGGAACGAGCAGCCGATCTCGATCCACGAACTGCTCTACCCGCTGGTCCAGGGCAAGGACTCGGTCGAGATGGCCAAACTGCCCGACGTCGGCTGCGACGTCGAGCTCGGCGGCCACGACCAGATCTTCAACCTGCTGGTCGGCCGCGACCTGATGAAGGAGGAGGGGCTCGAGCCGCAGGTCTGCCTGACCGTGCCGCTGCTGGTCGGCCTCGACGGCCACGAGAAGATGTCGAAGTCGCTCGGCAACTCGATCGCGGTCGAAGATCCGCCGCGCGAGATCTACGGCAAGACCCTGTCGATCCCCGACGCGCTGATGTGGGACTGGTTGCTGCTGCTGACCGACCTCGACGCCGCCGAGATCGAGAGCCGCAAGCGCGCCGTCGCCGCCGGCGAGCTCCATCCGAAGAAGGTCAAGCAGGAGCTGGCGCGAACCTTGGTCGCGCAGTACCACGGCGCGGCCGCCGCGACCGAGGCCGAGGCCGAGTTCGAGCGCGTCTTCGCCGCGGGCGGCGTGCCGGACGAGATCTCCGAAGTGTCGGTGAGCGCGGGCGCCTCGCTCACCGACGCGCTGGTCGAAGCCGGGCTGGTTTCGTCGAAGAAGGAGGCCGGGCGGATGGTCGAGCAGGGCGCGGTCTCGATCGACGGCGCCCCTGCCGGCGACCCGCGCGCGGCACTCTCCGCCCGCGCCGAGCCCTACCTGGTCAAGGTCGGCAAGCGCCGGTTCGCGCGACTCAGAATCGTCGGACCCTGAGGCCAAGGGCCCGAGGCTGGGCTGAAAAGCGACAGGGCTTCAGGCGAAGGGATTGACGACCCGCAGGCGGCCGTCGATCTCCCAGCCGTCCTGTAGGTCCTCGGAAAAGAGCGTTGCGCACCCCGACCGCAGAGCCGCTTCGACGATCATCGCGTCCCAGATCGTGATCCCCGACGACGTGGATCGGGCGACCGCGTCGAGGACCAGCGCCGAGTCGGCCGGTACGACGGTGAGCTCCGCGATGCGGGCGGTCTCGCGGCGAGCGACCTCGCGGCTGAGCGGCTTGCTCAACTTGCGCGTCGTGACCCAGTGAAACTCCAGCAGGACCTGGGTGCTGACCACGACCCGGCCGTCGTTCCTCAGGTCCGCGAGCAGCGCTGCCGCCTGCTTGCGCTTCTGCGGCTCGTCCGCGTCGAAGGCGTAGACGAAGACGTTGGAGTCGACGAAGGCTCTAACGGGGTCGGCCACGCTCGTAAAGCTCCTCGCGCTTCCACTTCCGACCGCCGCTGCCCGCGGTCGACTTGCGCGCGGAGTCGAGGAGCGCATCGAGCGCGCGCCGCTGCCGCTCGCCCGCGTCGACGTACTCCTCGAGCCGCTCGCGCAGGACGGCGTTGACCGAGGTTCCCTCCTCGATCGCCTTGACGCGCGCCCGCTTCAGGAGCTCGTCGTCCACTGCAATCGTCAAGTTCGCCATGGGTCTTGCCTCTCCGACACTGGATCAGTGTAGCACGGGTTCACGGGTCATCGTGACCCCACCCGGCCGGACGGCGGGACGCCTCTCGAATCGCGCTACGGTGGACTCCCGGCGACATGGAATCGCCGGACCGGGAGGACGCCATGAGAGCCCTGACCGCGCGCGACCTGATGAACCCCGAGGTGATCACCGTCCGCGACAACCTGACGGTCAACGAGCTCGCCGAGTTCCTGGTCGAGAACGAGATCTCGGGCGCGCCGGTCGAGGACGCCGAGGGGCGCCTGATCGGCGTCGTCTCGCTGATGGACGTCGCCAAGGTGATGGGCGGCCACGACCAGGCGGTGATCGACCACCCGCGCCCGGAGTTCTACCTGCACGGCTGGGAGGAGCGGTTCAATCCCGAGGACATCGCCGGCCTGCGCGTCGCCGAATCCGACCTGACCGTGGGCGAGATCATGACGCCCCGGATCTTCGCGGTCGAGGACGAGATGCCGGTCGCGAAAGTCGCCGAGAAGATGATCCACAGCCACCTCCACCGGCTGCTGGTGACGCGCGACCGCAGGGTGGTCGGCATCGTCACCACCTCGGACCTGCTGGGGCTGCTGGTCGAAACCGCCGGCGACTGATCGACGCCCCTCGCGCGCCGCCGCGCGAGGGGAAGGTAGGATTCCAGCATCCGACCGCCCGATCCCCTCCGCCCGGCGGCCTCGCCCGCGACCTCCTCCCGCCGCACCTTCCTGCGCCTGACGCTGCTCGGCGGCGTGGCGTTGCTGGTCGAGGTCGGCTGCCGCGAGCGGGAGTCCGCGGGACGCGCCGAGGAGCATGCCGCCGGCGACGCCCCGGGATGGAAGAACGACTGGATCCTGCTCCACTCCGACGGCCGAGTCGAGTACTGGCTGGCCAAGTCCGAGATGGGACAGGGGATCGCCACCGCGCTGGCGATGATCGTCGCCGAGGAGCTCGACGTAGCGCTCGCCAGCGTGCGCCCGCGCGGCGCCGCGACCCAGGGGTTCTTCTCCGATTCGCCGATCTTGAACACCGGCGGCTCCGCGAGCGTGCGCCGGAGCTGGGCCCCCCTGCGCAAGGCCGCCGCGTTCGCGCGCCGCGCGCTGCTCGAAGCCGCCGCCGCTGGCTGGCAGGTCCGGCCGACCGAGTGCCGGACCGAAGCCGGAGAGGTGATCCACGAGCCGAGCGGCCGGCGCCGCCCTTACGGCGAGCTGCTCGCCGCCACGGCCGCGCGCAAGGTGCCCTCCGGAGCGCCGCGCAAGGCACGCGAGCGCTTCCGGATCGTCGGCCGTCCGGCGCCACGGCTCGAGGGACCCGAGCTGGTCACCGGCCGCACGACGTTCAGCCTCGACCTGCGCCGACCCGACCAGCTCTACGCCGTCGTCGCGCGCTGCCCGGTCGCCGGCGGCCGCGCCGTCCGCATCGACTCCGACGCGGCCCTCGCGCTCTCCGGAGTGCGTCGCGTGGTCCCGGTCTCGACCGGCGTCGCGGTGGTCGCCGACAGCACCTGGCAGGCGATCCGGGGCCGCGGCGCGCTCGCGATCGAGTGGGATCCGGGGCCGGCCGCGACGTTCGATTCCGACGCCCACGGCCGCGAGCTCGAGGCCGCGCTCCAGCGCGCGGGGGTCGCCAGCCGCCGCGACGGCGACCGCCTGCCGGAGCCACCGCGACACCTCGAGCGCAGCTACGGCACCGGCTTCCAGGCCCACGCCTGCATGGAGCCGCCCAACGCCATCGTCGAGATCCGCGAGGAGGGCGCCGAGGTCTGGTGCGGCCTGCAGCACCCGCACGAGGCGCAGCGCCTGGTGGCGCGGATCCTCGGCCTCGCGCGCGGCAAGGTCGTCGTCCACCCGCAGCGCATGGGCGGCGGCTTCGGCCGCAAGGAGCACCTCGACTTCGTCCAGGAGGCGGCCGAGGTCGCCAAGGCGCTCGGGTCCGGCGCCGTCCAGCTGGTCTGGACCCGCGACGACGACCTCCTGCACGACTACTTCCAGCCGGCGAGCCGCCACCGGCTGGCCGCGTCGTGGACCGCCGCCGGACGGGTCGACCGCTGGTCGCACCGGCTCGCGTCGCCGCACATCGCGGTCGCGCCGCGCGAGGGGTTGGAGGATTCGCGCGTGCGCGAGGCGACCCACGGCGCCTGGGACTTCGCCTACGACCTCGCCGACGTCGTCGTCGAGCACGTCGAGGTACCGGTGCCGGTCAAGCTCGGCTACTGGCGCGGCGTCCAGATCTACTACAACGTCTTCGCCATCGAGAGCTTCGTCGACGAGCTCGCGCACGAGCTCGGCCGCGATCCGCTCGAGCTGCGCCGACAGATGCTGGGGCGCGGCACACCGTTTGCCCACCGGCTGGGAACGGTCGATCGCTCGCGCCTGCTGCCGGTGCTCGACCTCGCCGCGGCGCGCTCCGGCTGGGGGACACCCTTGCCGCGCGGCCGCGGCCGCGGCCTCGCCTGCTACATCTTCGACGGGCAGAGCTTCGCCGCATTGGTCGCCGAGGTCACGGTCGCCGCGGGCGAGCTCGCGATCGACCGCGTCCAGTGCTTCCTCGACTGCGGCCAGGTGATCAATCCGCTGGGGCTCGCCGGCAGCGCCGAGAGCTCGGTGGCCTGGGCGCTCTCCTCATTGTGGGCGGAGACCACCTTCCGCGCCGGCGCCGCGGAGGCGACCAACTTCCCCGGCTACCCGGTGCTGCCGATGTCGCGCATGCCGGCGGTCGAGGTGCACACCGTCGACTCCGGCTTTCCGCCGTCGGGGGCCGGCGAGATCCCGGTGCCGGGCGTGGCGCCGGCGGTGGCCAACGCGATCTTCGCCGCCACCGGGCGGAGACTTCGCCGCCTGCCGCTGCCGCTCGAGGAGCTCGCGGGCGGCGATGGAGGAGGGGCGTGAGTCGCCACCGGATCACGATCAACGGCGAGGAGCGCACGGTCGAGGCCGAGAGCGACACGCCGCTGCTCTGGGTGCTGCGCGATTCGCTCGAGCTGACCGGCACCAAGTACGGCTGCGGCATCGGCGTCTGCGGCGCCTGCACCGTGCTCGAGGGGAGCGAGACGGTCCGCTCCTGCCGCCTGACCCTCGACCAGGCCGCGGGGCGGTCGTTCACCACCATCGAAGGGCTCGACGCCGGCGGCCTCCACGTCGTGCAGCAGGCCTGGCTCGACGAGGACGTCTCGCAGTGCGGCTGGTGCCAGTCGGGGATGATCCTCTCGGCGGTCGCCCTGCTCGCGCGCCTGCCGAACCCGACCGTCGACGACGTCGACGCCGCCTTCGCCTCGTCGATCTGCCGCTGCGGCACCTGGCTGCGGGTCCGCCGCGCGGTGCTCGCCGCGGCCGCGAAGCTCGCCGCCCCCTGATCCCGTTTGTCCCCGGCGGCCGGGCGGCGTATCCTCCACGACATCGCGAGGGGTGCCCGCCGGAGCGCGTCCGGCCGGGCTGAGATCAGACCCTTGGAACCTGACCCGGTTCGAACCGGCGGAGGGACGGCGATGTCCGAGATCCCGACCAATTCGTACGGAGTACCGCTGCCGCGCCAGGCCTGGGCCGCGCGCCGCGCCGGGGACTCCGCCCCCACCCAGCTGCGCTACGCCCGCGCCGGCATCCTCACCGAGGAGATGGAGTACGTCGCCCGCCGCGAAGGGGTCGACCCCGAGCTGGTGCGCTCGGAGGTCGCCCGCGGCCGCGCCATCATCCCCGCCAACCTCCGTCACCTCGAGCTCGAGCCGATGATCGTCGGCAAGCGCTTCAAGACCAAGATCAACGCCAACATCGGCAACTCGGCGGTCTCCTCCTCGATCGAGGAGGAGGTCGAGAAGTTGCGGTGGGCGGTGAAGTGGGGTGCCGACACGGTGATGGATCTCTCGACCGGCAAGCGCATCCACGAGACGCGCGAGGCGATCGTGCGCCACTCGACGGTGCCGATCGGCACCGTGCCGATCTACCAGGCGCTCGAGAAGGTCAAGGGCAAGGCCGAGGACCTCTCGATCGAGGTCTACCTCGAGACGCTCGTGGAACAGTGCGAGCAGGGGGTCGACTACTTCACCGTCCACGCCGGCGTGCTGCTGCGCTACATCCCGCTGACCGCCCAGCGCGTCACCGGCATCGTCTCGCGCGGCGGCTCGATCCTCGCCAAGTGGTGCCTCGCCCACCACCGGGAGAACTTCCTCTACACCCACTTCGACGAGATCTGCGACGTGATGAGGAAGTACGACGTCTCGTTCTCGCTGGGCGACGGCTTGCGCCCCGGCTCGATCGCCGACGCCAACGACGCCGCGCAGTTCGCCGAGCTCGACACCCTGGGCGAGCTGACCGAGCGCGCCTGGGCGCGCGATTGCCAGGTGATGGTCGAGGGCCCGGGCCACGTGCCGATGCACCTGGTCCAGGACAACGTCGAGCGCCAGCAGCGGATCTGTCACGAGGCTCCGTTCTACACCCTCGGGCCGCTGGTCACCGACATCGCGCCCGGCTACGACCACATCACTTCGGCGATCGGCGCCGCGATGATCGCCTGGCACGGCACCGCTCTGCTCTGCTACGTCACCCCGAAGGAGCACCTGGGGCTGCCCGACAAGGACGACGTCAAGCAGGGGGTGATCGCCTACAAGATCGCCGCCCACGCCGCCGACCTCGCCAAGGGTCTGCCCGGCGCGCGCGACCGCGACGACGCGCTGTCGAAGGCGCGCTTCGAGTTCCGCTGGGAGGACCAGTTCGCCCTCTCGCTCGACCCGGAGACCGCGCGCGCCTACCACGACGCGACGCTGCCCCAGGAGGGCGCCAAGGTCGCCCACTTCTGCTCGATGTGCGGCCCGCACTTCTGCTCGATGGAGCTCACCCAGCAGGTGCGCGAGCTCGCCGAGGCCAAGGGGTTGACCACCGCCGAGGCGATCGAGGCGGGGCTCGAGGCGAAGGCGCGCGAATTCCGCGACGCCGACCTGGTTCAGCTGCCGGGAGCGCGCTCGGCGGGCTGAGGCTCGTTCTCCGCCCAGATCGCGACCTCGAAGCGGCCGCGGGCATCGGCGGCGCCGCGGAACATCCCTTCGGTGCTGAACGGCATGGTGATCGCGCCGTCGCGGCCGACCGCGACGAGGCCGCCGGCGTCGGCCGGCAGGATCTCGAAGATCAGTCGCCGAGCGGCCGCTTCGAGGTCGAGCCCGCCGCGAACGAGGTCGCCCACCTCGCGCGCCACGCCGTGGCGGATGAACTGCTCGCCCCAGCCGGTGCACGAAACGGCGACCGAGCGATCGTCGGCCCAGGTGCCGGCGCCGAGGATCGGCACGTCGCCGACGCGCCCCGGGCGCTTGTTGGTCATGCCGCCGGTCGAGGTCGCCGCGGCGAGGTGCCCGGAGCGATCGAGCGCCACCGCGCCGACGGTCCCCTTCGCGGCGGCCTTGGCGGCGGCCTCGGCGCGCGCCTTGTCGAGCGCCTCGCGCCGCTCGGGGGTCGAGAACCACTCGTTGGGCACGCGCTCGACCGCCATCTCGTCGGCGAAGCGCTCGGCGCCGCCGGCCACCAGCAGCACGTGCGGCGTCTTGTCCATGGCGAGGCGTGCCAGGGCGACCGGATGGCGCACCGTGGTCAGTCCGGCCACGCCCGCGCCGCCGAGCGTCGCGCCGTCCATGATCGCGGCGTCGAGCTCGTGGGTGGCGTCGGCGGTGAAGACGGCGCCGCGCCCGGCGTTGAACAGCGGATCGTCCTCCATGAGGGCGACCAGCGCCTCGACCACGTCGAGCGCCCGATCGCCGCGCTCGAGCCGCTGGCGCCCCTCCTCCAGCACGCCGGCGAGCGCCGCGGCGTAAGCGCGGCGCCGCTCCTCGGGCATGTCGCGGCCGGGAGTGCCGGCGCCGCCGTGGATCGCGAGCGCCCAGGCCGGCGGCGAAGCCGGCGCCGGCTGCGGCGGCGCGGCGGTCTCGGAGCAGCCGGCGGTGACCAGCGCGCCGAGGGCGAGGACTGCGGGGACGGTCGAGCGGGGAGCCGTGGACATGCACCCGATGCTAGCGGAGATGTCGACGGGCGACATCCCGGGCCGCGCCGAACCGTTCGCCGAGCTCGAGCAGCGCCGCGCCGGCGCGCGGGTGGTCGCGCCAGGCGCGGACGAGGTCGGACTCGCGGCGGCCGGCCTTGAGCGACACGAGCTCGCCCAGCGCTCGCCGCTCCTCGACCGGCCACGATTCGATGCCCGGCAGCGACACCAACATCGGCGCCCAGCGCCCGAGCCAGAGACGCTCCGCGGCATCGCGCCGCACTCCGGCGAGGCCGGTGAGCGCGGCGGCCCGCTCCGCCAGCCGGTTCCGGGCGTCGGCGAGGTCGCTCGACTCGGCGGCGAGCGCGGCGGTCGTCGCCCGCGCGATCGCGGCGTGGGGGGGAACGGTGGCGGGACGGCCCGCCGGCTCGAGGACGAGGTAGCCGTCGGCCAGCCGGGCGAGTGTCCGCCGCGACGAGCGCGCCCGCGGTACGCGCTCGAAACGCGCCTTTTCGCGCCGGGCGAGCGCCGCGATGCCGCGGTCGAGCGGCGCGAAGCCGAGCTTGGCGTAGAACCAGAACGCTCCCGAGTCCAGCGCCTCGTCGTTGCCGCACCCGAGCTGGTAGGGCTCGATCGCGAACGCCTCGGCGCCGAAGAGGGTCCGCGCCGTGGCCAGGGCGCGAGCGAAGACCCAGGCCGCGTCGGCGCCGCGGAACGTGTCGAAGGTGTTGAAGTGGACCAGCGCGGTGCCGAGGAAGCCGTCGAGCTGGACGTAGCCGATCGGCACGCCGTGGCGCAGCGTCAGCACGCCGTAAGCGGTGGCGAGTGGCAGCCGGCGCTCGGGCGTCGAGCCGATCGCGACCATCTCGAGACCGTCGTCGTGGACGAAGCGCCGGACGTCGCGCGGATCGCCGTAGGCGAAACAATCCAGGTCGCGCGAGCGGACCGCCATCGCGTCGCGCGCGAGCTCGACCCAGCGGGCGGCCGAGCGCGGCGCCACCTCGATCACCTCGCGCGGCGGACGCCCGATCTCGGCGGCGAGGTCGGGCCGGCCGCGGCGCGGCGGCGCGCAGCGCGCCGGCGCAGCGCGCGGCGCGCGGTCGACCGTGCGCGAGGGGATGTCGGTCCCGGCTTCGAGCCGGTAGAACGGCGCGACGTCGTCGTGGAGGCGCTCGTGGGCGAAGTCGTCGCCGGGCGAAGCGGCGATCCGCGCGAGCAGCGTCGACGCCGCGCGGCGCCGGTCGCCCCCCGCGAGCGCGGCGACGATCTCCTCGACCGGCGGCTCGCGCTCGCGCACCCAGGCGAGCTCCTCGGGGCCGAGCGCGGTGAGCACCAGCGGACGCAGATCTTCGGCCTCGTCGAAGCTCTCCCAGTCGATCGCGAGCCGATCGGGAAAACGGCGCGCCAGGCGCGACGCCGTCGGCCAGAAGAACGGATAGCGGTTCGCGGTGCCGACGATGCCGCTGCCCTCGAGCTCGGCGCGATGGCGGACGAGGTCGCGGCGGCGGGCGAAGCGGGCGAGCAGCCGCTCGGCCACCCGTTTCACCCGCTCGTCGACCGGATAGGCGGCGAGGAAGAGCAGCTGCTCGTGGAGCGCCTGGACCGCCGCGGCGTCCGGCAGCGTCGCGCGCTCGAGCGTGGCGAGCAGCGCGAGCTTCCGGCGCCCCGCGTCGGCGTCGAAGTCGGGCCGGAGCGCGAGGAGACGCTCGAGCGCCTCCACGCTCCGGGCTCTCGAACCGGGACGACGCGACCGGCGCTCGGGGCTCATGGTCCGGAGCCGCCCCGCGCCGGTGCCGCCGTCAGGCGCCCGCGGCCGCGACGCGCGGCGCCGGGATCTCGCCGTTCTGCAGCACCCACATGTTCTGGGCGCCGCGCAGCGGCACGCGCTCGAGCGCGCCGGTCTCGGTCTTGCGCACCGAGACGGCGCCGTCCGGGATGAACTCGCAGACCAGGCCTTTGCGCACGCCGTTCGAGACGTTGGGTCCGGTCCAGTGCGGCGTCAACGACGACATCACCGCGATCGAGCCGGGCGCGAGCTCGATCGGCACCTTCTCGTCCGGATCGCCGCGCAGGCAGGAGAGGCCGACGCTGGTGGCGCGGTGCTGGTAGGTGCCGCGCTTGTGCGCGCCGGGCAACGCCCAGAGGCAGCCGTTGTCGACGGTCGCCGGCCCGAGCGCGACCCAGCAGGTCAGGTACTGCTGCGGGTCGACGAAGGTGTAGCCGTTGTCCTGGTGCCAGGGGAAGGGGGCCGTGGTCCCCGGCTTCTTGTAGACCGACATGTCCCAGTAGAGCCGCACGTCCGGTCCGATCAGGTCGCGGCAGACGTCGCGGAAGACCGGTCCGGTGACGAGCTCGCGCACCGCCGGCACGCGCAGCGCGAGCTGCACGGTGAAGGTGATCTCGTTGGCGCGCGCGATCAGCTTCTTGCCGCCGTGCTTCTCGATCAGGATCTTCTCCTCGTGCGCCTCGATCGGATCGATCGCCGCGGTCAGCCGCGCGACCTCCGCCTCGGAAAGAGCGTTCTCGAGCACGAAGAACCCGTCGTCGTTGAACTGCCTGGCCTGCTCGGCGGTGACCCGCCGGAACGGCCCCTCGGTCGGCTTCCAGTCGAAGCCCTTGTTGAACTCGTGGATCTCGAACAGCATGGCGCCCCTCGAACCTCCCCTGGCTTGAAAAATCCGCCGCCCAGAATACAGCGGAACCCGCCGCGGCCGGCCAGGTCGCCGCACCGAGCGCCCGCCGGCCGCAGGGCTAGAATGGCCGGGCCATGAAGCCCCAGGTCTCCGCGCGCGGTCGCTCGATGCCGGCCTCCCCGATCCGCAAGTTGATGCCGCTCGCCGACGAGGCGCGGCGGCGGGGGGTCCGGGTCCTCCACCTCAACATCGGTCAGCCCGACCTCGAGACGCCGGAGGCGATGCGCTCCCGGCTCGCCCGGGCCGACAAGGTCCTCGCCTACACCCCGTCCGGCGGCACCCCGGAGTACCTCGAGGCCCTGCGCGGCTACTACCGCGGCCAGGGGATCGACCTCGAGCTCTCCCAGCTGATCGCCACCACGGGCGGCAGCGAGGCGCTGCTCTTCGCCTTCTTCGCCACCTGCTCGGACGGCGACGAGGTCCTGACCTGCGAGCCCTACTACACCAACTACAACTCGTTCGCGGCGCTCGCCGGGGTGCGCATCGTCGCGCTGCGCACCCATGGCGAGGACGGCTTCCACCTGCCCGGGCGCGAGGCCTGGGAGCGCGCGCTGACGGCGCGCACGCGCGTCGTGCTGCTGTGCAATCCGAACAACCCGACTGGAACCGTCTACACCCGCGAGGAGGTCGAGCGGGTCGCCGACTTCTGCCGCGACCACGGCCTCTTCCTGGTCGCCGACGAGGTCTACCGCGAGTTCGTCTACGACGGGCGCAAGGCGGTCTCGGCGCTGACCCTGCCGGGCTTCGAGGACCACGTCATCGTGGTCGACAGCCTGTCGAAGCGCTACAGCGCCTGCGGCATCCGGCTCGGCGCGCTCGCCACCCGCAACTCCGAGATCTACCAGGCGGCGCTGCGCATGGCGCAGGGGCGGCTCTCCCCGCCCGGTCTCGCCCAGCTCGCGGCGACCGGCATCCCGGAGATCGGCGCCGACTACTTCGCGGCCGTCGCGGCCGAGTACCAGCAGCGGCGCGACGTCCTGTTCGACGGCCTGACCAGGATTCCTGGTGTCTTCCTGCGCAAGCCCGAGGGCGCCTTCTACTTCGTCGCCCGGCTGCCGGTCGACGACGCCGAGGAGTTCGCCCGCTTCCTGCTCTCGGAGTTCGCGCTCGACGGCGCCACCGTGATGGTCGCCCCCGCCGCCGGCTTCTACGCCACGCCCGGCCTCGGCAAGGACGAAGTTCGCATCGCCTACGTGCTGAAGCGCGAGGACCTCGAGCGCGCGATCGCCGTGCTCGCCGCGGCGCTGCCCGCCTACCGCAAGGCCCGAGGGCTCGACGACCGCCCGGCGCTGGCCGCGGCGGCCGTCGACTTCCACGGGCCGGTGGTCTGAGCCGCACCCGCGGCCGACCGCATCACGGCACCGCCGCACTCCATCCCGTGGTGTCACCGCTCTCGAATCCGTCGTAGAAGAGCGGCACGACGCCGAGGTAGAAGAACGCCTCGCCCTGCGCTTCGACGGCATTGGCGTCCCCGCCGGGGGCGCCGACCAGCGCGCCGTGCGGACCGAGCGCCACCGAAGTCCCCAACCGTTCCTGGGCGCCGGCCCCCGCGGCCGCGAGACGCCAGCGCGCCTGCCACTGGTCGCCGTGGAGCCACCAGACGAACGCCGTCCCCTGTCCGACGATGTCGACGACATCGTCGGGTGCGCCGACCAGCAGGACGCCCCCGGACTCGCCGACCGCACGCAGGGCGACGCTCGTGCCGTACTCGTCCCCCGCCGAGGCTTCGCTCGGACGGAGCGCGGAATGGTGCTCCCAGAGAAGTCCGTCGAGCCGGTAGAGGTTGACGTTGCCGACGTCTTCGTCCTGGCCACCTCCGGCGAGCAGCCGGTTCCAGCCCGGGGAGCCGATCGCGATCCAGGGGCCGGCGGCCGCCACCGTGGTGCCGAATCCGGCGTCGGTCTGGCAGCAGGCCGGCGACTCGATCACCTGGAATTCGACCCAGTCGCCGACATCGACGTAGATGCGGATCGCACCGTTGTCGCCGAAGCCGGGACCGCCGGCCACCAGCCGCTGGGAATCGACGAACGCGAGCGAAGTGCCGAGTCGCTCGTCGATCGCACCGAAGATCACTTTGCTCAAAACCCAGTTGAAGGAGTCGCGCTCGTAGATGAGGATGCGCCCGTTGTCGCCCGCGTACTCGGGCTGTCCGACCGCGAGGACCGTCCCGGCGTTGGCGATCGCCCGGACGTGACCGTTGGCGATGCTGGACACCCAGACCGGGGCGGGGTTCGGAGTCATCGGCTGGACCCGGTAGGTGCCGTTCTGGTGGCGGCTCGCCGCCAGGACCGAAAGGTCGGCCCCGAACGAGTTCGAGCAGGTCGCGAACGACGGATCGACTCCCGACCAGATGTCGTCGTCCGTGCGGACCCAGGTCGCGCCCTCGAAGAGATAGGAAGCCCAGCCCCCGCCCTGGGGAGCGCCGACGAAGGCGCTGTCGCCCTCGGCGGAGAGTCCGACCGAGCCCCCGAATGCGCTCCCGGTCGGGAGCGCCTGGTCGGCCCAGGTGAGGCGTTGATTGGCGTAGCGCAGCTGTGTCGCGTCGCCGGCGGTCGGGGCGATCGTCACGACCGACAGAACGGCGAACCGGATGCCACGAGAGATCTGGATTCGCATGGTGCCTCCTCGACTCTTCCTGCGGATCCCGGCGCCCGGCGGGGCCATGGTGGTCCCGATCCAGTATCCTCGGCCGAGTCCCGTGTCGAACCAGGCGATCACCGCCCTGCTGGTGGCCCCCGGCCCCGACGATCCGGCTCGCGTCGACGAGCTGGTGCCGCTGGTCTACGACGAGCTGCGGCGCATGGCCCACAACCTGATGCGCGCCGAGGGGGACGCGCGCACGCTCGACACCACTGCTCTGGTCCACGAGGCTTACCTGAAACTCGCGGGCAACCAGGAGCTGCCCGCCCGCGGCCGGCGCTATTTCTTCGGCGCCGCGGCGCGGGCGATGCGCCAGGTGCTGGTCGACGAGGCGCGCCGCCGCGGCGCCGCCATGCGCGGCGCCGGCGCACGCCCGCTCGCGCTCGATGCGATCGACGTCGCCTCGCCGGCGACCGACGCCGGCCTGGTCGAGCTCGACCAGGCACTCGACCGGCTCGCCCGCGTCTACCCGCGGCAGGCCCGCGTCGTCGAGTGCCGGTTCTTCGCTGGTCTCTCGGTCGAGGAGACCGCCGAAACCCTCGACCTGTCGCCGCGCACGGTCAAGCGCGACTGGTCGCTGGCCGAGGCCTGGCTCTACCGCGAGCTCGCGAGGGCGTCGTGACCTCCGGGCCCGAGCGGCCCCCGCACGGGACGGATCCGGAAGCGATCGCCGAGCTCTTCGGCGAGCTCGCCGAGCTGGCGGAGGCCGAACGTGCCGAACGGCTCGAGCGCGCCACCGCCGGACGGCCGGAGCTGCGCCGGGAGGTCGAGTCGTTGCTCGCGGCCCACGCCGACGCGGCCGAGTTCCTCGAGCGCGCCCTGCCGGCGAAGCGCCACTCCGCTGGCGAAGAGCTCTCTCCGGGCACGCGGATCGGCCCGTTCCGCGTCACCGGCGAGCTCGGCCGCGGCGGCATGGGCACCGTCCACCTCGCCGAGCGGGCCGACGGAGCTTACGAGCAGGAGGTCGCGCTCAAGCGGATCCGGCTCGGCTTCGGCTCGGAGCTGCTGCGCGAACGGTTCCTGCGCGAGCGCCGGATCCTGGCGCGGCTCGAGCACCCCAACATCGCGCGCCTGGTCGACGGCGGGCTCACCGAGGACGGTTGGCCCTGGTTCGCCATGGAACGGGTCCGCGGCACGCCGATTCTCGAGCACTGTGACCGCCTCCGCTTGCCGATCGCGGCGCGCCTCGAGCTGATCGACCAGGTCTGTCGCGCGGTCCAGCACGCCCACGCCAACCTGGTGGTCCACCGCGATCTCAAGCCCTCGAACCTGCTGGTCACCGACGACGGCACGGTCAAGCTGCTCGACTTCGGCATCGCGCGCCTGCTCGCCGAAGATGGCGAGAGCGGCACCGCGCTGACTCGCGCCGGCTTCCAGGCGCTCACCCCCGAGTACGCAGCGCCCGAGCAGCTGCGCGGCGCACCGGCGACGGTGGCGACCGATGTCTACGCGCTCGGCGTCGTCCTCCACGAGCTGCTGACCGGGCGACGGCCGCTGCGCGCGACCGCCGAATCGCCCGAGCCCGAGCCCCCCTCGACTCTGGTCGCACGGTCGTTCGCGGAACGCGACGCCGCGACCGGCGACGAGCGCCCGGTCGCCGCCGACGAGCTCGCGGCGCGCCGCGCGACCACGGTCCGGAGCCTTCGCCGCGCGCTCACCGGCGATCTCGAGACCATCCTGACCACCGCCCTCGCGCTCGATCCCCACCGCCGCTACGCCTCGGTCGAGTCGTTCGCGGAGGATCTCGTCCGCTTCCGCGCCGGCCAGCCGGTGCGCGCCCGGCCGGCGACGTTCGGCTACCGCGCGGCGAAGCTCGTCCGTCGCCATCGGCTGGCGTTCGCGGCGGGTGCGACCGCGACGGCGACCCTGGTCGCGGGTCTCGCCGTCAGCCTTTGGCAGGCGCGCATCGCGGCCGCCGAGCGCGATTCCGCACGTCGCGAGGCGACCCGCGCCAACGAAGTCCAGAGCTTCCTGATCCGGCTGTTCGAAGCCAGCGACCCCGAGAAGTCGAGCGGCGCGGAGACTTCCGCCCGGGAGTTGCTCGAGCGCGGTGTCGAGCGGCTCGAGCGCGAGCTCGTCGCGCAACCGGAAGTGCGCGCCGATCTGCTCGGCGTCGTGGCGCGCATCCAGTTCTCCCTCGGCGAGTACGAGCGTGGGCGCGACCTCGCCGAGCGCGAGCTGGAAGTCGCGCGATCGCTCGGCGCCGACCGCCCGGCGGTCGAAGCGCGCGCGCTCAACGACCTCGGCACCGCCCTGGTCCGGCTCGGCGAGTACGAACGAGCCGAGCCGGTGCTCTCCGAGGCGCTCGCCCTGCGCCGGCGCGCGCTCGGCCCGCGCCACGCCGAGACCGCGCAGACGCTCAACGACCTGGCGATCCTCCTGCTCGAGCGCAACCAGCCCGACGCCGCCGAGGGGATGTACCGCGAGGCGCTCGAGATCCGGCGCGAGCGCTTCGGGCCCGACAGCCGGGAGGTCGCCGAGACCACCGGGAATCTCGCGATCCTGCTCGCGCGCCGGGGCGAGCTGGCGACGGCCGAGGCGCTGCACCGCGAAGCGTTGCGGGTCTGGCGCCAGCTCGAGGGCGAGCGCCACCTGAACGTCGCCTACTCGCTCGGACAGCTGGCGGTGGTGCGCCAGGCGCAGGGCGGCTTCGACGACGCCGAGCGGCTCCAGCGCGAGGCGCTGGAGATCGAGCGCGAACGCTACGGTCCGCGCCATCCGACCGTGGCCACCCGGCTCAACAATCTCGCCCGCCTGCTGCTCGAGAAGGGCGACTTTGCCGGCGCCGAGGCGCTGCTCGCCGAGGTCCTCGAGATCGACCGCGAGAACCTCGGCGACGAGCATCCGTTCGTCGCCATCAGCCTCGACAACCTGGCGACCGCGCTCGCCGAGCAGGCGCGGGTGGCCGAGGCGCTGCCGCTGTTCGAGCGGGCGCTCGCCATGCACCGCAAGCTGCGCGGTGACGGCCACCCGAGTGTCGCGGTGAGCCTGATGCGCCGCAGCGACGCGCTGCGGATCGCGGGACGATCCGGCGAGGCGCTCGCCGTCGCCGATCAGGCGCTCGCCGTCGCCCGCGGTGCGCTCGACCCCGGGCACGTCCGGATCGGCGACGCTCTGGCGCGCCGCGCGGCGGCGCTCGGCGAGCTCGACGACCCGCACGCCGCCGAACGGGCCTGGCGCGAGGTCCTCGCCCACCGCCGCCGGACTTTCCCTGCCGCCCACGTCGAGACCGCGACGGCGCTCGCCGGCCTCGGCGCCGCCGTGCGCGCCACGGGCCGGGCCGGCGAGGCCGAGCCGATGCTGCGCGAGGCGCTGGCGATGCTCGCTGCGCTGCTGCCCGCGGAGCACTGGCACCGGGCCTCGGTCGAGGGCGCGCTCGCGCTCTGCCTGCGCGATCTCGGCCGCACGGGGGAGGCGGAAGCCCGCTTCGCCGCCGCGCTCGCCGGCCTCGAGCGCAGCCGCGGCGCGTCCCATCCCTCGGCCCGGCGGCTGCGCGCGCAGTGGTCGGAGGCGGGCGCCCGGAACCTCTCGGGCGGTTCCGGGAATCCGCCGACGACGCGGGTCGCGTACCGGGGGCGACCATGACTGCCCCGTCGTTCGCGCGTTCGTTGGCGCTCGCTCTCGCGCTCGCTGCGCTGTCGCGTGCGTCGGTCGCTGCACCGTTCGAAGCCTCCGGGTTCCTGCGCGCCGCCGCCGCCCGCTTCGAGGCCCCGGTGGGATTCCTCGACGGGGGGTTCGGCAAGCTCGAGGCGGGCGCGGCCTCCGGCGAGTCCGACGAGGCCATCGGCGAAGCCCGGCTCGCGCTCGACTGGGAGCCCGCCGTCGGCTGGCGCTTCTTCGTCCACGGCGTGGCGCGCCGGGATGCGGCGGCCGTCGCGCCCGCTTCCGGTTCGGGTCTGCTCGAGGCCTTCCTGGAACACCGCCGCGGCTGGGGCGAGGGCAACGAGCTCGTCGTCCTCGCCGGCCAGTTCTTCCTGCCGGTCTCGCGCGAGAACGTCGGTGCCCTGTGGACCTCGCCCTACAGCCTGACACTCTCGGCGCTCAACGCCTGGGTCGCCGAGGAGGTACGCCCGATCGGAGTCGACGCGGCCTGGCGACGGACGACCACCTCGGAGCATCGCGTGGAGGCAGCGGCGACGCTGTTCGGCGGCAACGACACCGCGGGAACCCTGCTCGCCTGGCGCGGCTTCGCCCTCCACGACCGCCCCACCCCGACCACCCGCTTCGTCCCCCTGCCCGCCATCGCCGTGCTGCCGGAGCAGTTCCCCGAGCAGTCGGGACGCGGCTCGCGGGCCTTCGGGTCCGATCTCGACGGACGCCCCGGCTTCGCGGGGCGGCTGCGGTGGGAGGCTCCCGGTGGCCGCGCGCTCGTGCAGGCGAGCGGCTTCGTCAACCGCGGCGACCGCGACCTCCACGGCGACGAGTACGCCTGGGACACCGACGTGCGCTGGCTCGCGGGCGAGACCGACCTGCCGCTCGGGCTGCGCCTGGTCGCCGAGTGGGCCTCGGGCGAGACGCGGATGGGGTTCGCGCCGCCGGGCGAGCGCTCGCCGGCGCGGGTCGACGTCACCTTCGACGCCTCCTACGCCCTGCTCACGCGCCGCTGGGGGCCGGTCCGCGCGACGGTCCGCTACGACGCCTTCGAGACCCGCGACCGCGATGCCACGGCCGGCGACGACAATCGCGAGCGCGGTGACGCCTGGACCGTCGCGCTGCTCGCCGACGCCGGCGAGCACTGGCGCTTCGGCGTCGAGCTGGTCGAGCTCGACGCCGATCGGCCCGCGGCGCGCGCGGTCGACGGGGACGACCCGGACGGCCGCAGCCTCCGCCTCGAGGCGCGTTTCGGCTTCTGAGCCGACCGCGCGCCGCCGGGAGGGTAGACTCGACCGGTCGTCACCCAGGTTCACGGCCCGGCGGCAGGCGTCGCCGGGACCCCCCACCGACCCGAAGAGGAGACGTTTCGATGAAGAGCGCACGCCGCACCCTCGTGGCCGGGGCCCTCGCCCTGGCCGCCCTCGTCCCTGTCGCCGCCCAGGCCCAGGATCTTCATCCTTCGCGCCGTCCGAGCCCGCTCGGGGTCGCCCGGATCAGCCTCGACGATGCCTACGTCAAGGTGGTCTACAGCCGCCCCTACAAGCGCGACCGCGACAACATCTTCGGCAGCGCCGAGAGCAAGGCGCTGGTGCCGTTCGGCGAGCGTTGGCGCACCGGCGCCAACGAGGCGACCGAGATCACTACGACGCGTGACCTCGTGATCGCCGGCCAGAAGCTGCCGGCCGGCACCTATTCGCTGTTCACCACCCCGGGCGCCGAGTCCTGGAAGGTCCACTTCAACTCGACCCTGGGTCTGTCCGGCACCGGCTACTTCTATCCGGAGACCGGCAAGTTCGAAGCGGTCGACCTGCCGCCCACCGACGTGGTGACCGTCGAGGTCCCGGTGAAGGCACTCGAAGAGAAGGACGAGGTCGACCAGTTCACGATCTCGTTCGCGCCGACCGAGGGCGGCGCCGAGATGGTGCTCACCTGGATCCGCACCGAGGTGCGGGTCCCCTTCACGGTCGCGAAGTAGTCCCGCCGCCACGAACGGCGCGGAAGGCACGACGATGGCCGGGAGGCTCCTCGTCTACGGTGCCGGCGGCTTCACGGGCGCGCTCGTCGCCCGCGAGGCCGCCCGTCGCGGTCTCGCGCCGATCCTCGCCGGCCGCCGCGCCGAATCGATCGAGCCGCTCGCGCGCGAGCTCGGGCTCGAGGCGCGCGTCGCGCCGCTCGACGATCCGGCGGCGCTCGCACGCGCCCTCGACGGCGTCGCCGTCGTCCTGCACGCCGCCGGACCGTTCGTCCATACCTCGCGGCCGATGGTCGACGCCTGCCTCGCCCACGGCGCGACCTACCTCGACATCACCGGCGAGATCGGAGTCTTCGAGGCGACCTTCCGACGCGACGAGGAGGCCCAGCGCGCCGGCGTGGCGCTGGTGCCGGGGGTCGGTTTCGACGTCGTCCCCTCCGACGCGCTCGCGGCCGAGCTGCACCGGGCGCTGCCGGACGCCGTCCGCCTCGAGCTCGCGTTCGCGTCGACCCCGGGCGCGTCGTGGAGCCGCGGCACGCTGGCGACGGCGATCGAAGGGCTCCCGGCGGTCGGCTGGGAACGGCGCGGCGGCCGACTGGTCCCGGCGCCGCCACTGTCGGTGACCCGCGAGATCGACTTCCCGGGTCTCGGCCGGCGCATCGTCCTCCAGATCCCGTGGGGAGACCTCGCCACTGCCTTCCGCACGACCGGAGTCCCCGACATCGCGACCTTCGCGGCGCTGCCGCCGCGCACGATCCGCTGGGCGCGGCGGGCGCGCCCGTTCCTGCCCGTCCTCGGTCTCGGCCCGGTCAAGCGACTGTTGCAGAGGATGGTCCGGGCGCGGGTCGCCGGCCCCGGCCCCGAAGCCGCGGCGGCGCGCGTTCACCTCTGGGGACGCGCCACGGCGCCCTCCGGCGCCGTCGTCGAGCGTGCGCTCTCGGTGCCGGAGGCCTATGCCTTCACGGCGAGCTCGGCGGTCGAGGCGGCGCGCCGCGCTCTCGCCGGGGAGGCGCCCCCGGGAGCCTGGACGCCGACCTCCGCCTTCGGTTCCGAGCTGCTCGACGCGCTGCCCGGAGTGCGGCGCGAGGTCTCGAGCCCTTCCTCCTGAGCTCAGCTCCCGGCTTCGGCAGCGACGGCGACGACGCCGGCGGCGGCGAGCTCGTCGATCTCGCGCGCACCGAGGCCGAGCCGTTCCGACAGCACGCGGCGCGTGTCGGCCCCGAGCTCGCGGCCGGCCCACGCACTCCGGGCCGGCGTGCGCTCGAGCTTCGGGCCGACGGCGGGAAACGCCACCGAGTGATCGCCCACCGGCAGCCGTTCGAACAGGCCGCGCGCCACGTAGTGCGGATCGGACGCCATGTCGGCCACCGTGTAGATCGTCGACGCCGGCACCGACGCCGCCTCGAGTCGGCGCAAGATCTCGTCGGCGGCGAGCGTCCGGGTCCACGCCGCCAGCGCGGCGTCGATCTCCTCGCGCCGTTCGACCCGCCCGGGGTTGGTCGCGAGCGCCGGGTCGTCGGCGAGGTCGTCGCGGCCGGCGGCGCGCATCAGCCGGCGGTAGTTGGCGCTGTTGTTGGCGCCGATCACCACCTGGCGACCGTCGGCGGTCGGGTAGGCGTTCGACGGCACGATGCCGGTGATCGTGGTCCCCGACGGGCCGCGCACCACGCCGAGCCGGTCGAGCTCCGGCAGCGTCGACTCGAGCATCGAGAAGACCGCCTCGAAGATCGCCACGTCGATGACCTGCCCGCGCCGGTGCGGATCGTGATCGCGCGCGCGCAGCGCGAGCAGGATGCCGAGCGCCGCCTCGAGCCCGGCGAGCGAGTCGCCGAGCGAGAGGTTGGGGCGCACCGGCACCTCGCCCGGCGTGCCGGTCAGGTGGCGCAGCCCGCCGAACGCTTCGCAGACCGAGGCGTAGCCGGGCCGTCGCGAGTACGGCCCGGTCTGGCCGAACCCCGAGATGCGGGCGAAGACCAGCGACGGGTTCTCGGTGGTGAGGATCTCGGGCCCGAGGCCCCAGCGCTCGAGGGTGCCCGGTTTGAAGTTCTCGATCACGACGTCGGCCTGGCGCGCCAGGCGCCGCACCAGCGACTGTCCGCGCGGATCGGCGAGGTCGATCGCCACCGTCTTCTTGTTGCGACCGAGCGAGCGCCACCACAGCGACGTGCCGTCCTCCGGGTCGAGCCCGCGCCAGCCGCGGATCGGATCGCCACCGTCGGGCGGCTCGACCTTGATCACCTCGGCGCCGAAGGCGGCGAGCAGCTGCCCGGCGTACGGTCCTGCCAGGATCTGGCCGAGCTCGAGGACGACGACGCCGGCGAGCGGCGCCGGCGGCGGGTGGACGCCCGTGCTCATCCGCCGCCGGCGGCGGGGACCGCCGCCTCCTGCGGGCGCCCCTCGCGGCCGTAGACGCGGTTGAAGAACGGCACCGCCATCAGCGTCGTCACCACCGCCATCAGCACCAGCAGGGTGAACAGCGTCTGGGTGATGACGCCGCGCTCGTAGGCGATGTTGAGCAGGATCAGCTCCATCAGACCGCGGGCGTTCATCAGCGCTCCGATCGCCACCGAGTCGCGGCGTGACTCGCCGCAAGCCCAAGCCGCCACGCCGCAGGCGATCCCCTTGCCCGCGACCGAGGCCGCCAGCACGATGGCGGCGACCCCCCACATCACCCAGGAATCGAGCAGCCCGATCGAGGTGTTGAGCCCCGAGTTGATGAAGAACATCGGCAGCAGCAGCACTCCGGTGAGCGGCGCGATCTGCCCTTCGAGCCGCGCCTGCAGCGGCCCACGCGGCAGGCAGGCACCGAGGGTGAAGGCGCCGAACACCGCGTAGATGCCGAGCGAATCGGTCGCCCAGGCGGCCAGCGCCAGCAGCACCAGGGTGATCGGCAGCACCAGCGAGTCGCGCTCGGCGCGCGCGGACAGGTAGCCGTAGAGCCGGGCGAGCAGCGGCCGGCCGCCCAGGAACATTCCGAACAGGAAGACCGCTCCGCCGCCCACCGCCAGGATCGCGATCCAGGGATCGCCGGTGAAGCCGGAGAGCACCACCGCGAGCAGGCACCAGGCGGCGGCGTCGTCGAGCGAGCCGGCGGCGAGCGCCAGGGTGCCGAGCGAGGTCCCCGAGAGCCCCCGCTCGTAGATGATCCGGGCCAGCATCGGGAAGGCGGTGATCGACAGGGCGGCGCCGAAGAAGAGCACCGCCTGGAGCGTCGTGACGTCGGCGGCGAACAGCGGGAAGCGGTCGCGCAGCACCAGCGCCAGGCCGACGCCGAGCGCGAACGGCGTCGCGATCCCGGCCCAGGAGACCGCGATCGCGCTGCGCATCCGGTGGCGGATCAGCTCGAGGTCGAACTCGAGCCCGACCAGGAACATGTAGAGCGCCAGGCCGAGCTGCGCCAGGACGTAGATGATGGGCTTGGTCGCGGGCGGGAAGAGCCAGGCCTGCGCCGCGGGCGCCAGCAGGCCGAACAGCGACGGCCCGAGCAGCACGCCGGTGATCATCTCGGCCACCACCTGGGGCTGCCCGAACGGCCGCACCAGCCGTCCGACGATCCGGCAGGCGGCCAGGATCACCGCGACCTGGAGGAAGACGCGGACGGAGATCTCGAAAGGGGTCAAGGGAGCGTCCGGGAGAGCGCGGAGTCTAGCCCGGACGGCGGTCGGCACCGGAGTTGCTGTCAGGATGACTTCATGAGACCGCTCTCCTTCGCCCTCGTCCTGCTGCTCGCCGCCCCGCTCGCCGCCTGCGCTTCCGGACCGGAGGCGGGCCCCGCCTCCGGGTCGACCGACGACGAACGCCGCGCGGTCGACCTGCCCGCGACCGTGACGCTCGCGCCGGGCGAGCGCATCCTCGCGAGCGGACCCGACCTGCCCGTCACCTTCGCTGACGTCACCGAGGACTCGCGCTGCCCGGAGGGCGTCACCTGCGTCTGGGCGGGTCGCGCGGTCGTCCAGATCGAGGTCGGCGACGGCGAGGCGCCGACCATCGCCCTCGAGGTCGGCGGCGAGTCGCGCGACGCCCGCGGTCTGCGCCTCACCGCCGAAGCGCTCGACCCCTACCCCCGCGCCGGCGCCGCGACCCGCGCCGAGGAATACCGGTTGCGGTTGCGCATCGAAGACGCCGGATCCTGACGCTCGTCCCGCGGGCGGGTCGGTTCGCCCCCGCCGAGCGGAACGTCACGCGCGCCCGCTACGCCCGGCCATTTCTGCCATTTCCTGACGTCTGTTCCGCGACCGGCGGGAAACCTGTCTATCGGCACGGACGGAACGACGGCCGGTTCGCGGCTCGCCGGGTCCGTCCCGGACAGAGGAGAACCGCCATGAACCACACCTTCGCCATTCGCCGCCGCGCCGCGGCGCTCTCGCTCGTCGCCGCCACGCTGGCGGCCGGTTCGGGCGCGGCGGCGCATGCCGGCATCGCCCCGACGGACCCGCAGCCCGCCGGCTTCGCCCCGATGTACGCCGCTGAGTACCTCGCGCCGTTCGCCCGGCCGGCGGCGATCAACCAGGCCGGCGACATCGTCGGCCGCAATCCGGTTTGGGGACATGCCTTCGCGGTGACCGCCAAGCGCGGCTACCTCGAGCTGCCGTGTCCGGTGGGGCTGACCGCGTGTCACGCCGTCGACATCAACGACCTCGGCTGGATCGTGGGCTGGGGCGAGCCGACGAGCGGCTGGCGGCCGGGCCGCACGGCGCTGCTCTGGCGACCGATGGGCGAGTCCTACTCGGTAACCCGCGTCGGCGGCAGCACGTTCGCCGCGACGACGGTGCGGACCGAATCGCCGGCGGAGGCCGTCGCGATCAACGCCAAGAACTCGATCCTGATCCGCCCCTCGGGCGCCCTCGTCGGCGATCGCAAGATCCGGATCTGGACGCCGCGCGGCACCGCCACGTTGTCCGCTCCCGGCGACGTCGTCGATCTGTCCGACAGCGGCTGGATCGCCGGCAACGGCCGCCTCCCCTTCCGCCTCGACTCCCGGACCGGCGAGGTCGTCTGGACCGCGCTGCCACCCGGATTCGAGGGAGCTCGTGCCGTCTCCATCAACCGCCGCGGCGAGCTGGCGGGCGCCCTCTACGACGCCCGGGGCGTCTCGCTGATGGCGGTCGCGGACGAATCCGGCTCGTGGCGGGCCCTGGGCGGCGTCGGCCCGGACGACTTCGCGGTCGCCATCTCGGACTTCGGCGACGTCGTCGGCCATGCCCACGGCCTGCTCGAAGGCAGTCACTGCGCCGTCCAGTTCGAGGGCGAGCCGCTCGCCGCGCTCGAGGAGCTGTTCGCCGGCGATGCCGTGGGCTGGGTGATCGGCCACGACGTCGGCGGCATGAACAACGATCGGGTCATCGCCACCGAGGCGACGCACGGCGCTTCGGGCCTGCCGGCCCTCCTGCGCCTGGTCCCCACCGGAGTTGCTCGCGAATGCGCTGGCGAGTGCCTCGTAGCGAGCGCCATCGAGATCGACAAGCTGCCGTCTCCGACCGACGTGGCCTCCGCTCGCTACGTGGCCGTCGTCCAGGTCGAGACCGACTCGCGGTCGGCGCCACGGACTCTCGAGGCCGAGGTCACCTGGATCCTCGACGACGGACGGCGGGTCGTACGGCAGAAGGGCCTGGGCGACGCCGGCGGTCGGCTCCGGTTCGAGGTCGATGCCAGCGCCGCGCCGGTCGAGCTCTACGTGACCGGCCTGTGGGGCGGCAACCTCCGCTTCGACCCGACCCGCGGCGTCCTGCGGGCCAGCCGCTGACCGCCGCGGGTCGCAGGCGAAACCTGGGTCGCCGGCCGACGTATCAGAGGACGTAGGCGTCGCGATCGCTCGCTCCGCCTCCGCTCCTGGGTTCCGGGCGCCGTGTGGGCGCCCGGTTTTTTTTTGCCCTGATAGCGTCGTCGGCCGGACCCCCGCGATGGACCCGGAGCGCTGGCAGCGCCTGTGGAGCATCTTCCACGACGCCCTCGAGGCGGCGCCGGGAGTGGAGCGCGAGGCGCTGCTCGCCGCGCGGTCTGCGGGCGACGCGGAGCTGCGTTCCGAGCTCGAGTCGCTGCTCGCGGCGCACGCCGAGAGCGGTGTCTCGATCCCGTCCGCCTCTAGAGCGGTTCCGGACGGCGGCGCCCCCGACGTCGGGCCGGGCGACTCGCTGGGCCCCTACCGGATCGTCCGCCGCATCGCCGAAGGTGGCATGGGCGCGGTGTTCGAAGCCGAGCAGGAGCGCCCGGTCCGCCGGCGGGTCGCGCTCAAGCTGGTGCGCGCCGATCTCGCCTCGCGCGACCTCGTACGTCGCTTCGAAGCCGAGTGTCAGGTCCTGGCGCGAATGGACCACAGCTCGATCGCGCGGGTGCTGGAGGCCGGCGCCACGGCGGACGGCCGCCCCTGGGTCGCCATCGAGCTGATCGACGGCCCGCCGATCGACCGCTACTGCGACGCCGCCCGATTGCCGGTGTCGGCGCGTGTCGCCCTGGTCGCGGCGGTCTGCCGCGCGGTCCACTCGGCACACCAGAAGGGGGTCATCCACCGCGACCTCAAGCCGTCGAACGTCCTGGTCGCCGACGAGCACGGGCGGCCGGTGCCCAAGGTGATCGACTTCGGCATCGCCCGCCCGGTCGACCCGGGCGACCCGGCCGCGAGCGGCATCACCCGCCTCGGGCAGCTGGTCGGCACCCCCGAAGCGATGAGCCCCGAACAGGCGGCGATGAGCGGCGACCTCGACACCCGGACCGATGTCTACTCGCTCGGCGCCCTGCTCTACCTGCTGGCCACCGGCGTGCCGCCGCTCGACGCCGCCGCGGTGCCGCTCGGCGAGCTGCTGCGCCGAATCCGCGAGGAGGAGCCGCCGCCCCCCTCCGCGCGCGTCTCCGACGACGAATCCGGCCGCCGCCGGGCCGCCCTGCGCGGTGTCGAGCCCCGCCAGCTCCGTCGCCAGCTCCGCGGCGAGCTCGACTGGATCGCCGGCCGGGCGATGGCCCGCGACCGCGACCGCCGCTACGGCTCGGCCGCCGAGCTCGCCGACGAGCTCGAGCGATTCCTCGACGGCCGTCCGGTCGCCGCCGGCCCGCCGAGTCGCCGATACCGCCTGCGCAAGCTGGTCCTGCGCCATCGTTCCGAGAGCGCCGCGATCGCGCTCATGGTCGCGGCGATCGTCGGTTTCGGCGGTGCCATGACGCTACAGTCCGGACGCCTGGCGCGCGCCCTCGAGCGGGCCGAGCGCGAACGGGCCACGGCCGACCGCGTCTCCGAGTTCCTGGTGGAGCTGTTCGAACAGCCCGACCCCTCGGTCGCCCGCGGCGCCGAGGTCCCGGTCGCCGACGTGCTCGAGCGCGGCGCCGACCGCATCGCCCGCGACCTCGGCGAGGAGCCGGTGATCCAGGCCCGGCTGCTCGAAACCGTCGGCCGCGTCTTCTACAACCTCGGCGACTTGGACCAGGCCGAGTCGGCCTGGGTCCGCGCCCTCGAAATCCGCCGGACCTTGCGCGGCGACTCCCACGAGGAGGTCGCCGCCGACCTGTTGCGACTGGGCGACCTCGAGCTCGCGCGTGGCCGCCTCGACCGCGCGACCGAGCTCGCCGAGCGGTCGCTGGCGATTCGGGAGGCGCTCGGCGCCGACGGCCAGGCGTCGATTCCGGACAACCTCCACCTGCTGGGGGTGATCGCGCGGCAGCGCGACCAGCTCGAGCGCGCCGAACAGCTCCACCGCCGGGCGCTCGAGCTGCGCCGCGAGCGGCTCGGCGAGGAGGACCCCGCCGTCGCCGAGAGCTGGAACCTGCTCGGCATCGCGCTGCGCCGCGGTCACGACCTCGCGGGCGCCGAGCGGGCCTATCGCCGGGCTTACGAGCTCTGGTCCCGGGCGCTGGGCTCCGATCACCCCGACACGGTGACCGCCCTCAACAACCTGGCGCTGGTCACCCACCTGCTCGGCGACCACCGCCGCGCCGAACGGCTCTTCCTCGACCTGATCGCGGTCCGCCGCCGCGTCCTCGGTTCCACGCACCCCCACCTCGGGCTTTCGCTCGCCAACTACGGCCGCCTCCTCCACGACATGCGCGAGCTCGAGCGCGCCGCGCGCGCGCACGAGGAGGCGATCGCGATCGGCGAGGCGGCACTCGGTGCCGACCACCCGCAGGTCGCCGAGGCGCTGGCCGACTACGGCGGCGTGCTGGCGAAGCTCGGGCGCTTCGACGAAGCGCTCGCGGCCGAGGATCGCGCCCACCGGATCCGGCGGGTCGCTTTCGGTCCCGACCACGTTTCGGTCACGGCGGTCGACATCTACCGCGCGCAGGTGCTCGCCGCACGGGGCGACGCCCGCGGCTCGGACCACGTCTTCGCCGCCGCGCTGGCGAAGCACCGGAGTCGCGCCGACAACCCCCTGTCGACGGCGATCGCGCTCGAGCTGTGGGGACGCGCGGCCCTCGAACGCGGCGACGCCGCGGCCGCCGAGCCCCGGCTGCGCGAGGCGATCGGGATTCTCGCGGGCCACCTGCCCGCCTCGGACCGGCGTGTCGCGCGCGCCGAGAGCGCCCTGGGCGCCTGTCTGGCGCAGCTCGGTCGGCTGGAGGAGGCCGAGGCGCTGCTCGCTTCGAGCCTCGCCCGGCTCGAGACTCCCGAGAACGTCGACACCCTCGACGCACGCGAGCGGCTCGCCGGGGTCCGCGCGCGCCGCGGCAGCCGCTAAGGCGGTGACATCTCGCGCCGCAGCCAGGCGCGCGCCGAGGTCCAGCGCCGTGACACCGTGCGGTCGGAGCTGCCGAGGGCGGCCGCGGTCTCCTCGAGCGTCAGGCCGGCGAAGCGGTGGAGCTTGACCACCACCGCCATGTCGGGATCCTGGGCCTCGAGACGGTCGAGGGCGTCGTGGAGCGCGAGCAGGCGCTCGGGGTCGTCGAGCTCGTCGGGAATCCGCTCGTCGAGCGTCACCCGCAGCCGGCCGCCGCCGTGCCGCTCGCGCCGGCGCCGGCGGGCACGCTCGATCAAGATCCGCCGCATCGCCTCGGCGGCGGCGGCGAAGAAGTGCGCGCGGTTGGCCCAGGCGACCTCGCCCGGCCCGGCGAGGCGCAGGTAGGCCTCGTGGACGAGCGCGGTCGGGGTCAGCGTCTGACCGGGTGCCTCGCGCGCAAGGCGCGCGCGCGCCAGGCGGCGCAGCTCGTCGTAGACCAGCGGCAGAAGCTCCTCCGCGGCGTGGGGATCGCCGCTCGACAGACGGTCGAGCAGCGCTGCGGCGGGTCCAGCCGGATTCTCGTCCACGGCGCTCGGAGCCTTCGACGCCATTCTCACCCCGAACCGCCCCGCGCGAACAGCCGGGATGGCGGACTTCGCCCCGCCGCGGCGCATGACAAGCCGAGGCCGGACCCTCCGGCCGCCGATCGGGCCCCGAAAGGCCGGAGGTTGGCTCATGTCGCGACTCCGCTCGTTCGTCCTCGTCGTTCAGGTCGCTGGAGCCCTCGCCTCGTACTCCGCGATCGCGGCCGCCGCCCCGGGAGGCTGGGAGCCGCCGGCCGTCCTCGATCCGGGCACCCCGCTCGAACTGACGCGGATCGGCACCCCCGCGATCGCGGACGTCGCCTACCTGGGCGTCCTGTTCGACGAGCCGGTCAACAGCCTCGAGCTGGCGCGCGTCGCGCTGTCGCAGGAACCACCGACCGCGACGTTCGTTCCGGTCGCCTCCGGCGGGATCTTCGCGCTCGGTCCGATCGTGGAGGCTTCCGGCAAGGTCGGCTTCCCCTACCTCGACTCGAACTTCGACCTCTTCTTCGCCCAGTGCACGCCGCCCTGCAACTCGGTGACGCACCCCCTGGTCCACCCCGGATCGAACTACGTCGACACCTCGGCGGCGGCCGCCGGCGGCCGCTTCTACGTCGCGGCCACCGACTTCGCGTCCGGCAGCATCATCGTCCGCAGCTCCTTCGACGGCACCAACTGGGCGCCGCATCGCACGCTCGCCCCGGTCGATCTGTACGTCAACTTCGACGGCGGCAAGCGCATCCAGCTGATCGTCGACCCTGCGGCGACCGACCCTTCGACCGCGTTCAACTGCCTGCTCTACGAGCTCCTGCCGCCGCCGGGCACGGTGACGCAGGTGCGCATCAACTGCGCGAACGGCGACACCGTCGCCTTCAACCAGGCGATCGACTTCGACCTGCCCAATCCGCTCGGAAAGTTCGACTCGAAGATCGAGACCGCGGCGCGCGTCTCCGGGAACGGACGGGAGGGACCTTCCGCGCTCTTCGCCTACACCCATCGCAGCTCGAACACGGTGCGCGGCGTGGTCGTCGACCCGAGCGGGATCCTCGACGGTCCGGTCGTGCTCTCGGGCGCTCCGGACGGCGACCTGCTCTACGGGCTCGGCGTCGTCTCGACGTCGCCCGGCAGCGACCGGATGATCTGGCCGAACCTCCCGGGCGACCTGGCCACCGACGTCGAGTGGAATCCGATACCTGGCCCGCGGATCTTCGGGCCTGGCCCGGCGATCGATCCGGGACCGATCACCCTCCTGGCCTGGGAGCAGACCGGCGACCCGGCCGACGCGTTCCTGTTCGCCTTCGCGGCGATTCCCGCCAGCCGGTGGCAGGTCGCGCCGATCGGCGGCTCGAGGCTGGGCGTCTCCCGGTTCCGGTTGCCCTTCTTCGAAGACGGCTTCGAGGGCGGCGACACGCTCGCCTGGTCGGTGACCGTGCCCTGAGCGCTCAGACCAGCAGGAAGCCGGCGGCGAGCGCCACGGCGAACAGCGCGAGCCCGCCGGCGCAGATGCGCCGGAACGGCGCCGCTCCGACCACCAGAGCGACCACGCCCTTGAACGTGGTGTTGGCCAGCATTCCGATCAGCAACGCGCGCACCGCCGTCTCGATCGGGGTGCCGCTGCCGGCGAGCTTCGCCATCGAGAAAGTCAGCGCGTCGAGGTCGGTCAGGCCGAGCAGGGCCGAGGTACCGAGCAGGCCGCTCGAGCCGAAGCGCTCGCGCACCGCGGCCAGGCCCCAGAGCACGAGGGTGAAGAGCACCGCCATCTGGATCGCCGCGCCCAGCCGCAGGGGGTTGCGGGGCAGGAGCCCCGCCTCGGCGCTCGCCGTGCCGCTCTTGCGCCAGGCCCAGATCGCCGCGCCCAGGGCCAGGAGCAGCATCGGCGCCAGCGCCGGCGCCAGAACGAGCGCCACCTGAAGATTGAGGACCGCCGTCAGCACCAGCACCCGCAGCGGCAGGATGGTCGATGCCGCGAGCGCTCCGGCCGCGAGCGCGGTCGCCGGGGCGGCCGGGCCGCGACTCTCGCGCGCGAAGTTCAGGGTCACCGCGGTCGACGAGACCAGGCCGCCGAGCAGCCCGGCGATGCCGTAACCGCGCCCCGGCCCGGCGAAGCGCAGCGCCAGATAGCCGGCGAAGGAGAGCCCGGAAAACAGCAGGACCAGCGCCCACAACTTCCGCGGCTCGACGCCACCGAACGGTCCCCAGGGCTCGGCGGGCAGCAGCGGCAGGACGACCAGCGCCAGCACCGCGAACCGCGCGGCCGCCTCGAGCTCGGCGGTCTGGATGCGCGCCACGGCGGCGTGCATCCGGCTCTTCTCGATCAGCACCAGGGCGGTGCCGGCGAAAACCGCGCTGGCGACGGCGAAGTGCCCGGCGCCGGCGAGCGCTCCCGCCGCCACCACCACGACGCCGGCGACTTCCGTGGTCGCGTCGATGGTGCCGCGCCAGGCCGAGACCAGGTAGGCGACCGCCACCACCGCCACGCCGCCGGCCAGCACCACCAGGCCCGCGCGCGGATCGAGCGTGGACACCACCGGCGCCAGGCCGCCGAGCAGCCCGAGCAACAGGAAGGTCCGCACGCCGCCGAAGCGGGTGGTGTCGCCCTCCTGCCGCGCCGACCACTCGCGCTCGACGCCGACCGCCAGGCCGCCGAGCGCCGCCACCGCCAGCCGGATCAGGGTCTCGCGGGGATCCATTCCCCCCTCCTCGCTCGTTGCCGAGCCGCGTCGAGCGCGGCGGCCGAAGCCAGCGCCAGCGCCCCCGCCAGCGCATTGAAACCGACGTCGCGCAGATCGTAGACGCGATTGGGCAGCACGGCCTGGATCCCCTCGTCGAGCCACCCGGCAGCCGCGGTGAGCGCCCAGGCGCCGGCCGGAACCGACCACGCACCCGGCGGACCGGCGCCGCGCCGGCGGCGCGCGTCGAGCGCGGCGCGGAAGCCGAGCGCCAGCAGCCCGTACTCGAGCAGGTGGAGCCGCTCCTGGACGATCGTCATGCGTTCGAGCAGCGCCGCGTAGACCGCGCCGATGCCGCCGAGCGCCAGCCACTCGAGCCGACTCGAGCCGCGGCGTCGCATCCAGACCGCCACCGCCGCCGCCGCCGCGACGAACAGCGCGGCCAGCGACAGGCGCAGCAGGTTGCGCGATCGCAGGAAGTCCAGGACGAACTGCAGCGGATAGAGCGAGAGATAGATGCCGGCGAGGTAAGCGAGCGAGATCCGCCACCACCGCCGTTCCTCGAGCCGAGCGTCGGTCGCCACGCGCCGAGCGTAGCAGCCGATCGAGGCGGCGCGGCGGCGATCAGCCCGCGGCGCCGCCGCCGCGCGCGAGCAGGAGCTTGACCAGCTCGACCTGGCGGGTCGTGCCGACCTGCTCGTAGAGCGTGCGCAGGCCGGCCTGAACCGCGGCGGTCGGCACGTCGAGCGCGCCGGCGATCGACGGGATGTCGCGCCCGTGGAGCAGCAGCGACACCAGCTGCCCCTCCTCGAACCCGAGGTGGAAGCGGCGCGCGATCACCGACGCCGGATTCTCGTCGTCGTCGCGCGGGTCGAAGATGAGGCCCACCGCGACCGCTTCCGGGTTTCCGTCGGCGAAGCGCGGCGAGGCGACCAGCAGCAGCTCGAGCGGGCCCATCGGCTCGGGGCGCGTCAGCAGCACCGTCTCGGTGGCCGCGCCGCGGCCGTCGAAGCGCGCGGCTCGCGCCAGCAGCTCGGCCAGACCGTGCTGGAGATTGGGGCTGGTGGCTCGCAGCGCGCCGCGGGCCACCGAAACCTCGCGCTGCTCCTCGAGACGGCGCCGCGCCCCGTCGTTGGCCTGCAGCACACGCGCCGCGGAATCGAGCACCAGAACGCCGGTCGGCAGCCGGTCGAGCAGCGTCGCGGTCCAGGTCTGATGGCGCTGGCTCGCGACCAGCGCGTCGGTGAGCCGCCAGGCGCGCGCGACCAGCGGTCCGACCCGCTCGAGCAGCTCCTCGCTCTCGGCGTCGAGGTCGGAGCGGTCCAGCAGCAGCCGCAGGCCCGAATCGGAACCGAGCGAGACCTCGCGATGGACCGGCGGCGGGATCACCAGACGCTCCTCGTCGGCGCCGAGGCGGCGGCCGGCGAGCCGCCGCACGGCGGCCGGATCGAGATCGCTGGTGGCCAGGATCACCCGTCGCGCCGCCTCGGCGCGCAACAGCATGACGCGCTCGCAGCCGAGCGCCGAGGCCAGACGGGAGAGCGCCGGCGGCCAATGCGCCGGTTCGAGGACGGCATCGAAGAGATCGGCGGCGAGGCGCGCGATCTCCCTTTCACCGGTGCGACTCGCGGCACCGCTCATCGCGTCGGGCTCCTGCACCTTCCGGGCCAGGCCCGCGCGCGCGCTCCGGCGGGCCTCCGGGGCGCCCGGGAGCGCCACGGTGCCGCAAATTGCGAGGCGCCGTGGCGGAAAGCGTCAGGTCAGTCCATCTGCTTGCGCAGCACGGTCGGGATGTCGTAGTCGTCGACCGCCGACCAGTTCGGTCCGAAACCGCCCGGATCGTCGCCGCGCTTGCCCTGCGCGATCACCTTTCGATAGAAGGGGATGCGCTCGCCGCTCCCCTCGCCGGCCTCGGCCGCCGGCGCCGCGGCGGGGCTCGGCGCGGATGCCGGCGTGGCGTAGCGCACCGCCCCCGCCGAGGTCGACCGCGCCGCGGCCATCGTGGCCGGCGCCGGCTCGTGCTGCTCGCCGGCGTAGCGGAATCCGGTCGCGATCACGGTCACCTTCATCTCCTCGTCGAGCGCCTCGTCGAGGACCATGCCGGCGATGATGTTGGCGTCGGTGTCGACCGCGCTCTGGATGATGCGCGCCGCCTCGGCGACCTCGTGGAGCGTCAGGTCCCGGCCGCCCGAGATGTTGATCAGCACCCCCTTGGCGCCCTCGATCGAGGTCTCCTCGAGCAGCGGCGAGCTGATCGCGCGCTGCGCCGCCTCGAGCGCCCGGTTCTCGCCCTTGGCGATGCCGGTGCCCATCAACGCCATGCCCATGCCGCTCATGATCGCGCGCACGTCGGCGAAGTCGACGTTGACCTCGCCCGGGATGGTGATCAGGTCGGAGATGCCCTGCACCGCCTGGCGCAGCACGTCGTCGGCGATGCGGAAGGCCTCGGCCAGAGGCGTGCCGCGCTCGACGAAGTTGAGCAGGCGCTCGTTGGGGATGGTGATCAGCGTGTCGACCGATCCGCGCAGCTCCTCGATGCCGCGCTCCGCGAGATGCATGCGGCGGCGCCCCTCGAAGGCGAACGGCTTGGTCACCACCGCCACGGTCAGCGCACCGATCTCGGCCGCCAGCGAGGCGAGGATGGGCAGCGCCCCGGTCCCGGTGCCGCCGCCCATGCCGGCGGTGAGGAAGATCATGTCGGCGCCGTCCATCCACTCGAGGATCCGCTCGGTGTCCTCGAGCGCCGCCTTCCTGCCGACGTCCGGGTCGGCACCGGCGCCCAGGCCGCGGGTGATCTGCTCGCCGAGCTGGAGCTTGCCCGGCGCCTTGCACTTGGCGAGCGCCTGCAGGTCGGTGTTGGCGGCGATGAACTCGATGCCGCGCAGCTGCGAGGCGATCATGCGGTTGACCGCGTTGCCACCGCCGCCGCCGACGCCGATGACCTTGATGCGCGCCGGGACCATGTCGGCCGACGGCGCGGTCGAGGCGGCCGCGGCCGCCTTCTTCGAATCGTGATCGTCGAACAGGATCATGGGCTCTCTCCCTGGAGTCGGGCGGCAGCTCTAGAGCAGGTCCGAGAAGACGCTGCGCAGGCTGCCGACGAAGTTCTTCATCCGGAACGCGCCGCGCTTCGACGGACGCGCGGGGCTCTGTTCGTTGGCGGCGGCCCAGCGCAACAGGCCGGCCGAGGCCGCCCACGAGGGCGAGCCGAGCACGTCGATCAGACCGCCGAGGCCGTGCGCGACGCCGTAGCGCACGCTCGAGTCGAACACCTGGCCGGCCATCTCCAGCAGGCCGTCGAGCTGGGCGCCACCGCCGGTCAGCACGATGCCGCCGCGCAGCTGGCCCTCCCAGCCGACCCGGGCGAGGTCGCCGCGCACCAGCGACATCAGCTCCTCGGCGCGCGGCTGCAGGATCTCGCAGATCTCCCGGCGCGGCACGACCCGCGCCGGCCCGCCGGCCACCGCCGGCACCGAGATCCCCTCCTCCTCCTGCACCATCGACAGCAGGCAGCAGCCGTCGCGCATCTTGATCCGCTCGGCCTCGGCGTAGGGCGTGCGCAGCACCATCGCGAGGTCGTTGGTGAAGTGGCCGGCGCCGATCGGCAGCATCGCCGAGTGGCGCACCTCGCCGTCCTCGAACAGCGCGAAGCCGGTCGTCCCCGAGCCGACGTCGATCAGCAGGACGCCGAGGTCCTTCTCGTCCGGAGTCAGCACCGCTTCGGCGGTCGCGATCGGCTCGAACACCATCTCGGCGACCTCGATGCCGGCGCGATTGACGCAGGTCAGCAGCGTCCGCGAGCGCGCGGTCTGGCCGGTGACCAGGTGGACCTGGACTTCGAGCCGCGAGCCGAGCATTCCGAGCGGGTCGGAGATTCCACCCTGCTCGTCGACCACGAACTCCTGCGGCACGGCGTGCAGGATCTCGCGGTCCGACGGCAGCGCCGCCGACTGCGCGGCGTCGAGCGCGCGCTCGATGTCGGCCTTGGTGATCTCTCGGTCCTTGCGCGCCACCGAGACCATGCCGCGCGCGTTGACGCAGCGGATGTCGGCGCCGCCGATGCCGATCGAGGCGCGCGAGATCTCGACGCCGGCCATGACCTCGGCCTCCTCGGTCGCGGCCTTGAGCGCTTCGACCGTCGCCTCGAGATTCACGATGTTGCCGCGGCGGGTGCCGCGGTTGGGAGCCTGGCCGCGACCCGCGATCTCGAGGCCGCCGCGGCCGTCGCGCTTGCCGATCAGGACGGCGACCTTGGACGAGCCGACGTCGATTCCCACCAGGTACTCTTCGGGCTTGGGCATCAGGAGGACCTTTCCACCACGGGTTGAAGAACGATGCGCCGATCCGATCTCAGATCGGCGGCGGCGAGGCGCGCGTAGCGGCGCTCGAGCTCCGGCAGCAGCGCCCGCAGCGCCGGCAGCCGGGCCGCGAGCGTCCCCCGCCGGACCACCAGCGGGAACGGCAGCGCGCCGAGGAAGAGACGGAAGTCGTCGCCACCGAGCACTTCGACCTCGGAGAGGCCGGCGGCCCAGTCCGGGGCGGCGACGGCGAGCTCGCGGGCGACCTCCATGGCCCCGGCGAGATCGACGTCGCCGCGCGCTCCGACCGAGACCAGCAGCAGGTCGGCGGGGCCGCGCCGCGGGTCGAGCGGGGCGATCGGCTGGCCGGAACCGTCTAGATAGACCAGGCGCGCCCCGGAACGCAGCAGCGCCTCGGGCCGGCGCTCCTCGAGCACCACGCGCAGCCGGTCGGGCAAGCGCTTTTCGAGCCGCACGGACGCGATCCACGGATGGCGCTCCAGACGCGCGCCGGCCTCTTCGAGCGGCAGGCGCAGCAGGTTCTCGCCCGCGAAGGCCGCCAGCGACGACTCGACCCAGTCGGGATCGACGTAGCGGTGCCCGGCGACCTCGACGCTGGCCAGTGCGAAGGCCGGCGCGGTGAGCAGCCAGACCGCGAGCGCCGCCGGAGCGCCCACCAGGGCGAGCGCCTGCAGGAACGGGCGACCGAGCGCCAGCCACGGATTGCGCCGCCGGACGCGCACCGCGCCCGATCGCCGGCGGAACGGCAGCACCCGCGCTTCGGCCGCGGCGAGGTCGCGCGCGCTCACTTCGCCTCCTCGGCGACCAGCCGTTCGGCCAGCCGGTAGATGTCGCCCGCTCCGAGGGTCAGCACGACGTCGCCGTCGGAGACCCCCACCAGCCGATCCGGAACCTCGCGCCAGTCGGCGCAGTACTCGACGCGGCCGTGTCCGAGCGAACGCGCGGCCTGCGCCACCAGCTCACCGGTCACCCCCGCGACCGGGCGCTCGCGCGAGGCATAGACGTCGGTGACCACGACCCGGTCGGCGGCGAGCAGGGCGCGCCCGAAATCCACGGCGAGGTCGCGGGTACGCGAGAACAGGTGCGGCTGGAAGACGACGTGGAGCTGGCGCCGGGGATAGACCTGGCGCGCCGCCGCGAGCGTCGCCGCGACCTCGGTCGGATGGTGCGCGTAATCGTCGACCACTTCGGCGCCGTGCCAGCAACCCAGCCGCTCGAAACGGCGGTGGACCCCCGTGAAGCGCGCCAGCGCGCGCGCCACCACCGCCACCGGCACTCCCAGCGCTAGACCGACCGCGATCGCCGCCAGCGCGTTGCGCACGTTGTGCACGCCGGGCAGCGGGATCTCGATCGCGCCGAGATCGCCCGAGACGCGATGGGTGAGCCGGAACCGGCTCCCCTCCGGCCGGGACTCGAGCTCACCCGCGACCAGGTCCCAGGCGCCGTCGAGGCCGTAGGTCAGGACCCGGCGATCGGCCAGGCGCGGCAGCAGGGCGCGGACGTTGGCGTCGTCGGCGCAGGCGATCACCTGGCCGAAGAACGGCACGCGCGAGGCGAAGGCGACGAAGGCGTCGAGGATCTCGCCGAGGTCGCGGTAGGTGTCGAGGTGGTCGACGTCGACGTTGGTCACCACCGCCAGGATCGGCGCCAGCGACAGGAAGCTGCGGTCGAACTCGTCGGCCTCGACCACCATGTAGTCGCTGCGGCCCAGGCGCGCGCCGGTGCCGGAGACGCGCAGGCGGCCGCCGACGATCACGGTCGGATCGAGCCCGGCCTCGGTCAGGATCGCGCCGACCATCGAGGTGGTCGTGGTCTTGCCGTGGGTGCCGGCGACCGCGACGCCGTACTTGAGCCGCATCAGCTCGGCCAGCATCTCGGCGCGGCGCACCACGGTGATGCCGCGCTCGCGCGCGGCACGGACTTCGGGCGAATCGGCGCCGATCGCCGAGGAGACGACCACCAGATCGACCCCGTCGAGGTGGTCTGGCGAGTGGCCGAGCGCGACCGGCACGCCGACTCGCGCGAGCCGCTCGGTGGTCTCGCTCGCCGCCTGGTCGCAGCCCGAGACCCGGACGTCGTACTGCGCCAGCACCTCGGCGATGCCGCTCATGCCGGCGCCGCCGATGCCGACGAAGTGCGCGTGGGAGAGACCGGCGAAGCGGTGGAACATCATGCCGCCGCCCTCCGCGCCACCCGCTCCGCCTCGTCGGCGATCGCCGAGGCCGCACCCGGAGTCGCCAGACCACGGGCGCGCGCGCCCATTGCCGCGAGCTCGGCGGGCGCGGCCAGCAGCCCGGCGAGCACCTCGCCCAGCGCCTCGACGCTCGCCGACGACTCCTCGATCACCCGGCCCGCCCCGGCCGCCTCGAACAGCCGCGCGTTGTCGAGCTGGTGCGCTCCGGCCAGGGTCAGCGGCAGCAGCACGGCCGGGCGACCGGCCGCCGCGATCTCGGCCAGAGTGATCGCCCCCGCGCGCGACACCACCAGCGACGCGGCGGAGAGCGCGCCCGCGACGTCGGCGACGAACGGCACCAGCTCGACGCCGGGCGACGGACCGCCGGCCGCGGCCCATGCCGCGCGCGCCTCGTCGGCGAGCCGTTCCCCGCACTGGTGCAGGACGGTGAGCGCCGGCACCCGCTCGCGCGCGGCCGCCACCGCGCCGGGCAGGAGCTGGTTGAGCCGGCGCGAGCCCTGGCTGCCACCGAGCGCCAGCAACCGCGGGGCCGCTCCGGCCGCGAGCGGCTGGATCGCCGCGAGCTCGGCGCGCACCGGCACGCCGGTCACCCGCGCCGGGCAGCGCAGCTCGCGGATCGCCGATTCCCAGCCCACCGCCGCCGAGGTCGCGAAGCGGGCGAGCCAGCGGTTGGCGGCGCCCGGTCGCGCGTTGGGCTCGATCAGCAGCAGCGGCCGACGGGCCAGCGCCGCTCCGAGCGCCGCCGGAGCCGACGCGTAGCCGCCGGTGCCGACCACCAGGTCGACGCCCTCGGCCCGGATCCAGCGCCGGGCAGCCAGCGCCGAGCGCGCGATGGTCGCGAGCCCGCGGAGGCGACCCAGCGACCCGCGGCCCACCACCGGGCGCGACGCCAACGGCACGAAGCGGACGCCGCGCCCCTCGGCCAGCCGGCGCTCCATCCCCTCGGAGTTGCCGGCGAAGCTCACGCGCCACCCCCGGCGGACGAGCTCGTCGCCGACGGCGAGCGCCGGGAAGACGTGCCCCCCCGAGCCGCCGCCCGCGAGCAGGACGTGGGGGGCGCGGCCGGTGCGCGCGGAGTCGGCGGGATGCGCATCGGCCTCAGCCATGTTGGGAGACGTTGAGCAGGACGCCGCAGGCGATCAGCGTGACCACCAGCGACGAGCCGCCGTACGAGATGAACGGCAGCGGGATCCCTTTGGTCGGCACCAGCGCCAGCGCCACCGACACGTTGAGGAAGGCCTGGAAGGCGACCAGCACCGCGAAGCCCCAGGCGAGGAAACGGCCGAACGGGTCGGGCGCGCGCAACCCGGCGCGGGCGCCGCGCCAGAGCAGCACGCCGAACAGGACCACCACCGCCATCGCGCCGATCAGGCCGAGCTCCTCGGCGACGATGGCGTAGATGAAGTCCGAATGCGGATAGGGCAGGAAGTGCAGCTTCTGCACGCTCTCGCCCGGACCGAGCCCGAACAGGCCGCCCGAGCCGACGGCGATCAGCGACTGCATGGCCTGGAAGCCCGAGCCGAGCGGGTCGCGCTCGGGCTCGAGAAACGCGAACAGGCGGGCCCGCCGGTAGGGCACGGAGACGACCAGCAGCCAGACCAGTGGCGCCGCGACCGCCGCCGCCACCGCCAGGAAACGCCAGGCGAGCCCGGCCAGGAACAGCATCGCGCCGGCGGTCGCCGCGATCAGCATCGCCGTGCCGAGATCCGGCTGCAGCACGATCAGACCCGCGAGCGCGCCGGTCACGGTCGCGACCGGCAGCAGCAGCTCGCGCGAGTTGATCAGCTCCTGGCGGCGGTCGATCTGCCAGGCGAGGAACGGCACCAGCGCCAACTTGGCCAGCTCCGAGGGCTGGATCGAGAAGCCGGCGAGGAACAGCCAGCGACGGGTCGAATTGAGCTCGGGCCCGAACAGCACCAGCACCAGCAGGGCGCCGACCCCGGCGAGCAGCGTCCAGACCACCCGACTGTCGCGCAGACGCCGGTAGTCGACGTGCATGACCACCGCCATCAGCGAGAAGCCCACCGCCGCGGCGAACAGCTGCTTGAGCAGGAACGGATTGATCGGGCGCCCCTGCGCCCGCGCCATCGGCGTCGAGGCCGAATAGACCATCACCAGCCCGAGCCCGACGAGCAGGACGACGACCGTGAACAGCACGCGATCAAACGCGAGCTTCTTGGCCATCGGCCCCTCCCCTGCCGCCGGGAGCGGCCGCCAGCAGCGCGACCAGGCGCTGGAACTGCCGGCCGCGGTCGCGGTAGTCGCGGAACTGGTCGAAGCTCGCGCAGGCGGGCGACAGCACGACGACCTCGCCGGCGCGGGCGCGGCCGGCGGCGGCGGCGACCGCCGCCTCGAGCGTGCCCGAGCGCTCGAGCCCGGTGGTGCCGGCGAGCGCGCGCTCGAGGTCGGCCGCCGACTCGCCGATGAGGTACGCGTGGCGCACCTTGCGCGCGACGACGTCGCGCAGCCAGCGGAAGTCGGCCCCCTTGTTGCGGCCGCCCAGGACGACATGGACCGAGCCGTCGGCGAAGCCCTCGAGCGAGCGCGCGGTGGCGGCGACGTTGGTCCCCTTCGAGTCGTCGTACCAGGCGACCCCGGCCCGCTCGGCGAAGCGCTCGAGCCGGTGCGGCAGACCGCGGAAGGAGCGCAGCGCGGCGCCGAGCCCGCCGGCCGGGGCGCCGACGGCGCGCGCGAGCAGCGCGGCGGCCATGGCGTTCTCGACGTTGTGCGGCCCCGGCAGCGGCACGTCGGCGACGGCGAAGAGCGCCGCGTCCGGCGCTCCCGGCGCCCGCTCGACGACGGTCTCGCCGGCGAGAGCGCAGCCGTCGTCGACCGCGGTGAGCCGCGAGAACAGCCGCCGCCGCGAGGCAACGGGCGTGGCGGCGACCTCGGGTTCGTCGGCGTTGAGCACGGCGGTGTCCGAGCCGCCCTGGTTGGCGAAGATGCGGCGCTTCGCCGCCAGGTAGCCGGCGAGGTCGCCGTGGCGGTCGAGGTGATCGGGCGAGAGGTTGAGCAGCGCCGCGGCCCGCGGCCGGAAGCGATCGATCGTCTCGAGCTGGAAGCTCGAGAGCTCGACCACGAAGGTCCGTCCCGGCGGGCCGTCGACCACCGCGGCGAGCGGCACGCCGATGTTGCCGCAGACCTCGACGGCGAAGCCGGCGGCGGCGAGCAGGTGGCCGGTCATCGCCGTGGTCGTCGACTTGCCGTTGCTGCCGGTGATCGCCACCACCGTGCCGTCGAGCCAGGCGAAGGCCAGCTCGACCTCGGCCACCACCGGCACGCCCGCCGCGCGCGCCGCGGCGAGCAGCGGATGGCCGGGCGCCACACCGGGGCTGGCGACGACGACGTCGATCCCCGGCGGCAGCGCCGCCGGCTCGCCACCGGTCACCAGCTCGACGCCGGTCGCGCCCGCGAGCCCTTCGAGCTCGAGCTCGTCGGCGCGTCGTCGGTCGCAGGCGACGATCTCGACGCCGCGGCTCCGGAGCAGTCGCGCCGCGGCACCGCCCGAGAGCCCCAGGCCGAGGACGAAAGCGCGGCGCACGCGCGCGGGATCGAAGACGGCGGTCATCGCAGTTTGAGCGTCGACAGCGCGACCAGCGAGAAGAGCAACGAGAGGATCCAGAACCGGACGATGATCTTCGGTTCGGCCCAGCCCGACAGCTCGAAGTGATGGTGGAGCGGCGCCATGCGGAAGATCCGCTTGCCGCGCAGCTTGAACGAACCGACCTGCAGGATCACCGACAGCGCCTCGATCACGAACAGGCCGCCGACGACCGCCAGCAGGATCTCCTGCTTGGCCATTACCGCGACCACGCCGATGCCGCCGCCCAGCGCCAGCGACCCGACGTCGCCCATGAAGACCTCGGCCGGGTGGGCGTTGAACCAGAGGAATCCGAGCGCCGCGCCGACCAGGGCGCCGCAGAAGATGGTGACCTCGCCGACGCCGCTGACGAACGGCACCTGCAGGTAGTTGGCGACCACGCGGTTGCCGGCGACGTAGCAGAACAGGGCGTAGGTCGCGGCCGCCACCCCGGCGGCGCCGATCGCCAGGCCGTCGAGGCCGTCGGTCAGGTTGACCGCGTTCGACGAGCCGACCAGCACGAAGATGACGAACGGCACGTAGAGCAGGCCGAGGTTGACCACCAGCTGCTTGACGAACGGGAAGGCGAGGGTCGGCGAGAAGACCCCGCCCGGCAGCTGGGTCAACAGCGCGCCCGCCACCGCCGCGACCAGCACCTGGAGCAGGAACTTGGCGCGCGCGGACAGGCCGAGATTGCGCCGGCGCCGGACCTTGAGAAAGTCGTCGACGAAGCCGATCGCGCCGAAGCCGCTGGTGACGCCGACCGCGACCCAGACGAAGGCGTTCTCGAGGTTCGACCAGAGCAGGGTCGGGATCAGCCAGGCGAACAGGATCAGCAGACCGCCCATGGTCGGAGTGCCGGCCTTGACCTGGTGGCTCTGCGGCCCGACCTCGCGGATGTTCTGGCCCACCGACAGCCGCCGCAGGGTCGCGATGAAACGCGGGCCGAACAGCAGCGCGAGCAGCAGAGCCGTGACCACCGCCGCGGCGGTGCGGAACGTGATGTAGCGCACCACGTTGAACACCGCGAAGTCGTCGCGCAGCGGCAGCAGCAGGTGGTAGAGCACCGGTCAGCTCCTCGCCCCGGCGCCGAAACGCTCGACGATCGCCCGCTCGAGCTCGTCGCGGTCGGAGAACGGCAGGCGGCGGTCGCCGACGATCTGCTCGCGCTCGTGCCCCTTGCCCGCGACCAGCACCGCCCAGCCGCCCTGGGCCGCCACCGTGATCGCGCGCCGGATCGCCTCGCGGCGATCGGGCACCACCCGGTACGAAGAGTTGCCGGAGGCGCGCAGTCCCTCCTCGACCGCGGCCACGATCGCCAGCGGATCCTCGCCGCGCGGATTGTCGGAAGTGACGATCGGCAGCTCGGCGAGCGAACCGGCGATGCGCCCCATCATCGGACGCTTGCCCGGATCGCGGTCGCCGCCGCAGCCGAAGACCACGACCAGCTTCGACCCGGCGAGCTCGCGCAGCGAGCGGATCGCCGCCTCGAGGGCGCCCGGAGTGTGGGCGTAGTCGACCAGCACCGGGAACGGCTGGCCGGCCTCGACCGGCTCCATGCGGCCGTCGAGCGGCCGGGTCGCGGCGATACCGGCCGCGATCGCGTCGACCGGCAGCTCCAGCGCCACGCCGGCTGCCGTCGCCGCCAGGATGTTCTCGAGGTTGTAGCGGCCGAGCAGCGGCGAGGCGAACGGGATCGTCCCGCGCGGCGTCGCCAGCTCGCCGCGGATGCCGGCGACGTCGAGCTCGACCCGCTGCGGCGCGACCTCGCCGCGGCCGCCAAATCCGAGCGCTCCGGGCAGCCGCTCCGACAGCTTGCGGCCGTAGGGATCGTCGACCGAGACCACCGCCCGCCCGCCCGGCTTGAGCTGCTCGAAGAGCCGCGCCTTGGCGTCGAAGTACTCATCGAGGTCGCGGTGGAAGTCGAGGTGGTCGCGGGTCAGGTTGGTGAACACCGCAACGTCGAAACCGACGCCGGCCACCCGTCCCTGCGCGAGCGCGTGCGAGGAGACCTCCATTGCCACCGCCCGGGCGCCGAGATCGCGCATCCCGGCCAGCATCGCGAGCAGGTCGGACGCCTCGGGCGTGGTGCGCTCGGCGGGCGGCGCCTCGAGCCCCGGAAAGCGGTAGCCGAGCGTGCCGATGCGCCCCGCGGGCCGGCCCGCCGCGTCGAGCATCGCCGCCACCAGCTCGACGGTCGTCGATTTGCCGTTGGTGCCGGTGACGCCGATCATCGCGAGCTCGCGATCGGGGTGACGGTGGATCGGCGCCGCGAGCGGACCGAGCAGCGCGCGCGGCGCGGCCGTGACCAGCCACGCAACGCCGGCCGCGACCTGCTGCGGCCGCGCACGATCCGCGAGCACCGCCACCGCCCCGCGGGCCACCGCTTCGGCGGCGAAGTCGACTCCGTCGTGCTTCGCGCCCTTCCAGGCGACGAACAGGTCGCCCGGCGCGACGCGGCGCGAGTCGTGACGAACGCCGAAGACCTCGGGGTCGTTCCCGAGGTCTCCGGAGACGGCTCCGAGGCCGCGCACGAGGTCGGACAGCCTCATCCGCCCGCCCCCGTGTCGAGCTCGGCGCGCGCCGCCGCCTGGGCCGCGGTCGCCGTCGCGGCGAGCTCGACGGCGAAGGTGGAGCCCGGCGGCGGTGGCGGCGAACCCGGCGGCAACTGCTGCCCGACGACGCTGCCACGACCCGTCAGCAATGGCTCGAGTCCGAGCGTGGCCAGCGCCGCCACCGCTTCGCGTGCGGAGAGTCCTGCGAGGTCCGGCACCGCGCCGGGCGGGATCGGCGCGGCGGGCGTTTCCGGCTCGAGCTGCGCCAACACGATTCCGGCGGTCGCCGCCTCCTCCTCGCCCGCCGGCTCGCGCTCCGGCTCCGGCTCGAACGGCCAGCGCTCCGGCCGTTCCCGCTCCGGCGGGACGTTGAGGTAGAGCAAGGTCTTGCGCGCGATGGCGCCGAACACCGGCGCCGCCGCCTCGCCACCGTGGTAAGTGCCGCGTGGATCGTCGAGCACGACCACGCCGACCAACGCCGGTCGACCGGCGGGCGCCCAGCCCGCGAAGCTGGCGACGAACTCGTCCGGCAGGTAGCCGCGCCCGGGCACCGCCTTCTGCGCGGTGCCGGTCTTGCCCGCGACCGGGTAGCCCGGGATCGCCGCGCCGGTGCCGGTACCGCCCTCGATGGTGACGCCCTCGAGCAGCCGCGCGAGGGTCGCGATCGTACGCGGCGAGACCGGTTCCGAACGCACGACCGGCGTCGGATGCGGCACCACCGCGCCTTCGCCCTCGCCGATGCGCGCGACGACGTACGGCTCGAGCACGCGCCCGCCGTTGGCCACCGCGGCGAACGCCGTCGCCAGCTGCAGCGGCGTCACCGACAGCCCCTGGCCGAAGGAGATGTAGGCCTTGGCGATGCCGGGCCAGCGTTCGACCGGCATCAGCAGCCCCGGGCTTTCGCCGGGCAGGTCGACGCCGGTGGCGCGCCCGAATCCGAAGCCGCGGATGGTGTCGTAGAAGTCGCGATTCGACACCCGCAGCGCGGTCTTGATCGTGCCGACGTTCGACGACTTGGCGATGACTTCGCGGAAGGTGAGCGTCGCGAACGGCTTGTGATCGGCGATGCGCACGCCCGCGAGCGTGATGCCGCCCAGCTCGCAATCGATCGCCTCGTCGGGGTCGACCAGCCCCTGCTCGAGCGCCGCCGCCGCCGTGATCATCTTGAAGGTCGAGCCCGGCTCGTAGGCGTCGGCGATGGCGCGGTCGCGGCGCGCTTCGTCCTCGAAGTCGCGGAAACGATTCGGGTCGAAGCCAGGATAGGAGGCGAGCGCCAGCACCGCGCCGGTCGAAGGGTCGAGCAGGACCACGCTGCCGCTCTTGGCGCGCAGTCGCTCGACCGCGAGGCCGAGCTCCTGTTCGGCGATCGCCTGGATCGCCGAATCGAGCGTCAGGTGGAGGTCGAGCCCGGCCACCGGAGCGTCGGACGGCAGGCCCGGCGGCAGCGCGGTGCCGCGCCGCGCGTCGCGCAGCACGGTGCGCCGTCCGGCGCGGCCGGCGATCGAGCGGTCGTAGCGCGCCTCGAGCCCGGCCAGACCCTGGTTGTCGGTGCCGACGTAACCGAGCACCTGAGCCGCCGTCTCGCGCAGCGGGTAGTAGCGCTTGGCCTCCTCGAGGAAGTAGATCCCCGGGATCTCGAGCGCGCGCACCGCCGCGGCCTGCGGCGGATCGAGCTTGCGCGCCACCCAGACGAACTCGCGGTCGGCCGACAGGTGCCGTTCGAGCTTCGCGCGGTCGAGCTTCAGGGTCCGCGCCAGGAGCTCGGCGGCGGCGCTCGCGTCCGCTACCTCGCGCGGCACCGCGAAGGCCGATTCGACCTCGACCGAAACCGCGAGCTCGCGGCCACGCGCGTCGCGGATCGTGCCGCGCGGCGGGTCGAGCTCGATCACGCGCTGCTGCTGGCGCTCGGCGCGCCGTTCGAACTCGTCGTGGCGCAGCACCTGCAGGCTCCAGAGCCGGCCGGCGATCGCCACGCCCCAGAGCGAGAAGACCACCAGCAGGAAGACCAGCCGCGACTTCACCGGCCGAGCTCCTCGACGAAGATCACCTGGTCGACCGCCGGCTCGGCGAGACCCAGCTCCTCCTGCGCGCGCTCGCCGAGCCGCTCGGGACTGGCGAGGTAGGCCGCTTCGAGTCGCAGCTGGCGCTCGATCTGCGCCAGCCGGTGGCTCTCGCGCTCGAGCGACTCGATGCGGTAGGCGACGCGCAGCGTCTCGAGCTGCAGCCAGGTGTAGCCGGCCAGGCCGAGCCCCAGCGGCGCCACCGCCGCGACCACGAGCACGAGCTCGCGCAGCCGGCGGCGGTCCCTTTCGCGTACCAGGTACGCGTTGACCACCGGCCGGCGGACGGTGTACGCGGGGGGCAAGGCTTCAGAGCCTCCGCGCGGCGCGCAGGCGGGCCGAACGGGCCCGCGGATTCGCCTCGACCTCGGCCGGCGTCGGACGCACCGGCTTGCGGGTGAGCACTTCGAGCACGCGCGTCTCGGAGAGCGTGCGGCCGGTCACCGCGTCGACCTCGCCGCGGCCGAGGTCGCGCAGACGGTTCTTGACGATGCGATCCTCGAGGCTGTGGTACGAGATGACCACCAGCCGGCCGTCGCGATCGAGCAGACGCACCGCCTGGTCGAGCAGCTCCGAGACCTGGTCGAGCTCCTCGTTCACCGCGATGCGCAGCGCCTGGAAGACGCGCGTCGCCGGGTCGGTCCGCATCTCGCCGGCGCGCGTCCGCTTGGCGCGTCGCACCACCTCGGCCAGCGCCGTGGTGGTCTCGATCGGCGTGCGCTCGCGCTCGGCGACCACCGCGCGCGCCACCCGCCGGGCCTCGGGTTCCTCGCCGAAACGGAAGAAGATCTCGGTCAATTCGGCCTCCGATGCCTCGTTCACCAGCTCGGCCGCGGTGCGGCCGGCGCGCCCCATGCGCATGTCGAGCGGTCCTTCGTGACGGAAGGCGAAGCCGCGGCGCCCGGTGTCGAGCTGCAGCGAGGAGACGCCGAGGTCGGCGAGAACGCCCGCGACCGGCGCCCGGTGAGCCGCCAGGCGCTCGAGATCGCGGAACTCGCCGAGCACCAGCTCGACGCGGCTCGCGAAGCGCTCGAGGCGGTGACGCGCCAGCTCGAGCGCCTCCGGATCGCGGTCGATGCCGAGCAGCGACGCTTCGGGAGCGGTCTCGAGCAGCGCTTCGGCGTGGCCGCCGAGACCGAGCGTCGCGTCGACGAAGGTACCGCCGCGCTCCGGCGCCAGCCAGGCGATCGATTCGGCGAGAAGGACCGGAACGTGGCGCGCATCCACACGGACCCGCCTCAGATGCCGCGCTCGGCGAGCGCCGCGAAGTCGTCGTCGGTGAAGGGCTTCTCGGCGAGGCGCGCCTCGAAGCGCTCGCGGTTCCAGATCTCGAGGTGGTCGATCTGTGCCGATACGACGACCTCGCCGGTCATCGCGGCGCGCTCCCGCAGCACCGGCGGCAGCAGCAGACGACCCTGACCATCGAGCCGGAGCTGCGCACCGAAGTAGCTGACGCGCTCGAGGTATCGCTGCCGGATCGGGTCAGTTGCCGGCAGCTGCGCGAGCTTGCCTTCGATCTCCTCCCAGACCGGCAGCGGATAGACGAGCGCCTTCTCCCCGGTGACCGAAGTCACGAAGAAGTCCGGGCCGTAACGCTCCTCGAGGACCCGACGGAAATCCGTCGGCACCTTGAGCCGCCCCTTCTCGTCCATGGTCGCGATCGTGCTGCCGCGCAACATCTCTCTCCGCCTCGCCCGTCACCGGGATCGAATGGCGGGAGTGTAGACGCTCGCGTCCACTTTTGTCCATTTTTTTCCACCACTTCCGCGGTGTGGAGCGCGTCACGATCTCGCGCGGCGTAGATGGGGCGGAAACTCGATCCGGCCGGACGACGCGGCTCAGACCGGCGGCGGCGCGTCCGACTCCGGCGCGGGCGGCGCGGCGGTCTCGGCGGGAGCGCTCTCGGACGATGGCGCCAGCGCCTCGGCGCCGCTCTCCTCCGTGCCGCGCATCAGCGCGAGCAGCGGATCGGCCGTGCCGCTCGGCGCCTGCCGGTAGCCGATGGCGTCCTCCGGCAGGTCCTCGACCACGTAAGCGGCCCCGGCCTGGCGCTCCAAGAAGGCGCGGGTCTCCTGCTCGAAGCGCTCGCCCGACAGGCGGGCGACGATTCGTTCGCGCACTTCCTCGATCGGCCGCACGCTGGCCGGGCGGATCTCGACCACGCGCAGCACGTGGAGTCCGCCACGTCCTGGCACCGGACCTCCGGCGCCGGGCGCCTCGAGCGCGTAGACGGCGGCGTCGAGCTCGGCGGCGAGCGCGCCGCGCTCGACCCAGCCGAGGTCGACCACCCCGGAGACCGACCCTTCGGGCGGTGCGGCCGCGGCGACCGCGTCGGCGAGCGTGCCGCCGGCCGCGGCGCGGGCGACGAGGTCGCGGGCGAGCGCCTCGCGCGCGCCGGCGTCGAGCGAGGAACCGTCGAGCACGATGACCTCCTCGACCTGGCGCTGCTCGCCGACCCGGAACTCGTCGGGGTGCTCGCGCCAGTAGCGCGCCGCCTCCTCGTCGCTGACCGCCACCTTGCTCTGTACCTCGCGGTCGAGCACCTGGTTGAAGACGATGGTGCGCGCCATGCGCGCGCGGAAGCCGGCCGGGGTCAGCCCGTTCTCGGCGAGCGCGCGCTCGAACTCCTCCTCGTTGTCGATTCCGAAGCGCTCGCGGGCGTTGGCGGCGGCGCGTTCGATCTGCGCCGGCGAGGCCTCGATGCGCAACTGGCGCGCGCGGGAGAGCACCAGCAGCTCCTCGAAGAGCTCCTTCATGGCGGCTCGCCCGGCGTCGGCGATCAGCTGGCGGCGCTCGGTGAGCGGCAGGCCCTCGGCGGTCGAGATCTGGTCGATGCGACCCTGGCGCCGCTCGCGCCAGTCCTGGAGCGTGGCGATCTCGCCGTTGACGCGCAGCACCACGCGGTTGATCTCCTCGGCGAATCCGGCGAGCGCCACGAGCGCCCCCACCATCGCGAACGCGCCCGCGGCGCGGCGACTACCTTCTCTTTTCATAGGGCCTCGAAATCGGAAAGCTCCCGCGGTAGGCGAAGGGCAGGTTGCGGTCGAACACCTCGACAGCATAACGGCTCCGGGCGTCGGCGACGATGCGCGCGAGCGCCGCGTCGGCGCGCTCCGCCGCCAGGCGCCGCTCGATCTCCGGGCGCGCCTCCTCGAGGCTCGGGGTCGCCGCCTCCTCCTTCGCCTCGACCCGGAAGACGTGGAAGCCGTAGTCGACCTCGATCACTTCCGAGACGCCGCCTTCCGGCAGGCGGAAGAGCAGGTCGGCGAAAGCCGGCGGCAGGTCCTCGCGCGCGAACCACCCGCGCTGCCCGCCGGAGGAGGCCGCGGGGTCGATCGAGACGCGGGCCGCGACCTCGGAGAACTCAGCCCCGGCGACCAGCTCGCGGCGCGCGCGCTCGGCGGCGCTGCGCTCCTCGGTGAGGATCTGGAGCAGCTCGACGCGCTCGGGGCGCGCCAGCGTGGCGGCGCGTGCCGCGTACCAGGCGGCGATCTCGCTCTCGGTCGCGGTGCCGGTCGCTTCGGCGCCGAGCAGCGCGTCGGCGGCGGCCGCCGCGGTGGTGCCGGCGACGGGCACTCCGCGCTCGGCCGCGAGGCGCACCAGCAGGCGCTCCTCGAGATACTGGTCGAGCAGCTGCGACAGCGCCTCGCTGGTCAGCGCCTCGTCGGGCCCGCCGGCGACACCCGCGAGGTGGGTCTGGAAGTCGGCCAGGCGCACGTCCTCGCCGGCGATGCGCGCCGCGACGTCGGAGCCCGGCGGCGTCGGCTCGTCGCTGCAGCCGACGAGCACGGCGGACAGCGCCACCCCGGCCGCGACGCGGGCGAACCGCGCGCTCATGCCGCGAGCTCCGCCAGCGTCTCGCGCGCCAGCGCCACCACCCCCTGGCCGCGCGCGAGTACGAGCGTGAGCACGCCCGAGGGCGAGAAGGCCGCGCCCGGCCGCGCCGAGACCAGCCGGATCAGGCGGTCGACGTCGACCCGCGCGTCCCGGCGCAGCCGGATGGTGAGCTTGCCGCCCGCGGCCGCGATCGACTGCACGCGCAGCTTCTCCGCCTCGCGCTTGAGCGCCGCGACGTCGAGCAGCATCTCGACAGCCGCCGGCGGCCGGCCGAAGCGGTCGGTGAGCTCGGCGAGCAGCTCCTCGCGCGACCCCTCGGCCGCTGCGAGCTTGCGGTAGAGCTCCATGCGCAGATTCTCGTCGGCGACGTAGCTCCTCGGAATGGAAAGCGGCACCGGCAGGTCGAGCTGCGCCGACGGACCCTCCTCGACCGCCTCGCCCTTGAGCTCGCGCACGGTTTCCTCGAGCATGCGCAGGTAGGTGTCGAGCCCGAGCTCGCCGATGTGCCCGCTCTGCTCGGCGCCGAGCAGGTTGCCGGCGCCGCGGATCTCGAGGTCGCGCGCCGCGATGCGGAAGCCGGCGCCGAGCTCGGTGAACTCGCGCAGCGCCTCGAGCCGGCGGCGCGCATCCTCGGAGAGCGCGCGGTCGGAGGGCACCAGCAGGTAGCAGTAGCCCAGCTCGTGGCTGCGGCCGACGCGCCCGCGCAGCTGGTAGAGCTGTGCCAGGCCGAAGCGGTCGGCGCGGTGGACCAGCATGGTGTTGACGGTCGGGATGTCGATGCCGTTCTCGATGATGGTGGTGGCGAGCAGCAGGTCGTAGTCGCGCGCGATGAAGGCGTGCATCCGCCGCCACAGCTCGCGCTCGTCGAGCTGACCGTGGCCGACCACGACGCGCAGTCCGGGCACCAGTTCGCGCAACTTGCCGGCCAGCTCGTCGATCGACTCGACCCGGTTGTGGACGTAGTAGACCTGTCCGCCGCGACCGAGCTCGAACTCGATCGCCTCGCGCACCAGCTCGTCGCTGTAGGGCAGCACCGCGGTCTCGATCGCCATCCGGTCCTTGGGCGGCGTCTCGATCATCACCATGTCGCGCAGGCCGCCGAGCGAGAGCTGGAGCGTGCGCGGCAGCGGCGTCGCCGACATCGACAGCACGTGGACGTCCTTCTTGAGCTGCTTCAGGCGTTCCTTCTGGGCGACGCCGAAGCGCTGCTCCTCGTCGATGATCACCAGTCCGAGCCGACGGAAGACGACGTCCTGCGAAAGCACGCGGTGGGTGCCGACGACGATGTCGACCCTGCCCTCGGCGATGCGCTGCTTGAGATCCGCGAGGTCCTTGCCGGTGCGCAGACGCGAGATCCGCTCGACGGTCACCGAGAACCCCTCGAACCGGTTCTGGAAGGTCTCGAGGTGCTGGTCGGCGAGGATCGTGGTCGGCGCCAGCACCACGACCTGATAGCCGCTGTCGACGGCGCGGAACGCCGCGCGCATCGCGACCTCGGTCTTGCCGAAGCCGACATCGCCGCACAGCAGCCGGTCCATCGGTCTCGCCTGTTCGAGGTCGGCGAGGATGGTCGCGATCGCATCGGCCTGATCCGGAGTTTCCTCGTAGGGGAAAGCTGCCACGAACTGGCGCTCGAGGTCAGTGTCGCCGGCAAGAATCGGCGCGCGCGCCAGCTCGCGCTCGGCGTAGAGCCGGAGCAGCTCGCCGGCCATGTCGCGCAGGGCCTTCTTGACCCGCGCCTTGGTGCGGTTCCAGGAGGTGCCGCCGAGCTGGTCGAGGCGCGGCGACATCCCCTCGATGCCGCTGTACTTCTGCACCAGGTGGAGACGGTCGATCGGCACCAGCAGCCGCTTGGCGCCGGCGTAGGCGATCTCGAGCACCTCGCTCTCGACCGCGGCCGCCGGCCCCTGGCCGCGCAGGATCGGCGGCAGCTGCTCGTCGGAGCCCCCTGCGGAGACGGTGCGCAGGCCGACGAACTGGCCGATGCCGTGGTCGGCATGGACCACGAAGTCGCCGACCTTCAGGTCGCGCAGGCCGGCGACGAACGGAGCGAACTTCGACTTTCGTCGCGCCGGCGCGGCCGAGGTCGCCCGCGTCAGCAACTGCGCTTCGCCGTAGAGCGCGAGGCGCGCCGCCGGCAGCCGGAAGCCGCGCTCCAGCTCGCCGGCGACCAGCTCGACGCCGCCCGAGCCCAGCTCGATCTCGCGCCCGACGAGCAGTTCCTCGAGCGCCGCGAATCGCTCGCGCGGCGCCACCAGGAGCACGCGCTCGCCGCGCCGGCGCGAGCTCGCGACCTCGCCCGGGAAACGTGGCAGCTGACCCTGGAACAGGTCGGTCAGGCCCGCACCGAAGTCGACCGCACCGCTCTCGCCGAGCGGCTCGACCGCGAGCGGCGCGCCGGCGACCAGGGCGACGAGCTCGTCGGCCGGATGCTCGAGCAGCTCGGGCGCGACCGCGAAGCGGCCGCTCTCGAGGCGAAGCTGGTATTCGGCGGCCAGTCGCTCGGCGTGGCGGGCGATCTCGGCCGCCACCGCGCCCCGGTCGTAGATCGCGAGCAGCGCCCCGGGCAACGCCGCGGCGAGGGTCCGCGTCTCGCTCGTGGCGAGCGGCAGGAAGTTCTCCCAGCCGGGAAAGCCGCGGCCGTCGGCCAGCGCGCGCAGGTGCTCGACGGTCTCGAAATCCGGCTCGTCACCGACCAGCGCGGAGAGCACGGGCGCCAGTCGTCGCGCGGCCTCCGGCCCCGCGGAGAACAGCGTGAGCGGGCGGATGACGAGCCGCTCGAGCTCACCGGCCGATCGTTGCGATTCCGGATCGAAGCGGCGCAGGCTCTCGACCTCCGCTCCGAACAGGTCGACGCGCACCGGCTCGTCCTCGCCCGGCGGCCAGAGATCGAAGACGCCGCCGCGCACCGCGAAGTCGCCGACCTCGGCGACCAGGTCCGAGCGCCGGAAGCCGAGCGTGATCAGCCGCAGGGCGAGGCGCTCGGTGTCGAGCTCGCCGCCGCGCCCGAGCTCGATGCGCTCGATCGCCGCCGGATCGGGCAGGCGGCGGAACAGGGCGCGCGGCGTGGTGACCACCGCGACGACTTCGCCCGAGCGGGCGCGGTCGAGAGCCACCAGCTCGGCGGCGCGGACCTGGAGCGAGGCGTCGGCCTCCTGGTAGGGCGACAACGACGGCGCCGGGAAGTGCGCGCCGGCGTCGCGACCGGTCACCAGCCGCAGCACCTCGAGCCAGGCGCGGACGTCCGCCTCGTGCGGGACGACCACCAGCAGCGGTCGCCCGAGCGCGGCGGCGAGGCGTTCCCCCACCCAGGCCGCGGCGCCCGCGGGCAGGCGGGTCGCCACCCCCCGCCCCGCGCGGACGCGGTCGACCAGCGCGCGGAAAGGCGTCGATTCCTCGATCGCCCGTCCCGGTCCGTCGCTCAGCGCATCCCGATCCATCCGCCGAAGTCTATGGCGCCGCCTCGCGGCGCGACCCATCCCGCGCTCGCGCGACCGGGTCCGCGCCCGCTCGCCGGGGCGGGAAAACGGCCGCGGACGCTGTGCTAGCTTGACCGCGCTTCGCGCGGCCCGCTTCCGGGCCGATGGCGCCTGGGAGGGTTCATGACCGGTTTCGTCGGCGCGCTCACCGTCTTCGTGCTCGCGATCTTCGTCGGCTTCGAGATCATCACCAAGGTCCCGCCGACGCTGCACACGCCCCTGATGTCGGGGTCGAACGCCCTGTCGGGCATCACGCTGATCGGCGCCCTGATCCTGGCCGGCCAACCCGACGCGCCGGAGCTGGCTCACGTCCTCGCCGGAGTCGCGGTCGCCTTCGCGACCATCAACGTGGTCGGAGGCTTCCTGGTCACCCACCGCATGCTCGGCATGTTCCGCAAGAAGGGCTGAGGCGGCCGCCATGAACGTCCAGGCCCTGCGCGATCTCGCCTACCTCGTCGCCGCCGCGCTCTTCATCTTCGATCTCAAGCTGCTGTCGCACCCGCGTACCGCGGTGCGCGGCAACGTTCTCGGCGTCCTCGGCATGCTGATCGCGATCGTGGCGACGATCGCCGGTCAGCCGATGAGCTGGACGTACATCGTCGTCGGCGCGGCGGTCGGCACCGTCGTCGGCATCCTGATGGCGGTCCGCGTCAAGATGACCGCGATGCCGGAGATGGTCGGCATCCTCAATGGCTTCGGCGGTGGCGCCTCGGTGCTGGTGGCCGCCTCCGCGCTGATCGCGATCTACCAGTCGCTGGCCACCGCGACGCCGATGGGCCTGCAGGAGAAGGTGGCGACCGCCGCCTCGGCCGTCATCGGATCGGTGACCTTCTTCGGCAGCTACGTCGCCTTCGGCAAGCTCGCCGAGTTCCTGGCCGTCAAGTGGAAGCTGAAGCCCTGGCAGGCCGCGATCAAGTATGGATTCGCGGCGGTGACCGCCCTCGGCGGGCTCGCCTACGCGATCCCCGTCGCGCTGCTCGACGACGCGGCCAGCGGGCGCGACCGGCTGCTCGCCGGCTTCGCCGGCCTCGCTTTCGTGATCGCTGGAGCCCTGCTGCTGCTCAAGAAGGACCGCTTCCCCGGAATGAACGCGCTCAAGGGTCTCGCCGCCGCGACGGCGGTCGCCCTCGGCGCCTGGCTGGTGATCGACCCGGCCAACCTGCCGCTCTACTGGCTGCTCGCCGGCGTGGCGGCGATCGTCGGCGTGCTGCTGACCATCTCGATCGGCGGCGCCGACATGCCGGTCGCCATCGCCCTGCTCAACTCCTACTCCGGCATCGCGGGCGCGGCCACCGGCTTCGTGATCAACAACTCGGTGCTGATCGTCGCCGGCTCGCTGGTCGGGGCGTCGGGGATCATCCTGACGCAGATCATGTGCAAGGCGATGAACCGGTCGATGACGAACGTCCTGTTCGGGGTGCTCGGCCCGACCTCCGAGACGCCGTCCGCGGACGAGACGTACAAGACCGTGAAGGCGACCTCGGCCGACGAGATCGCGATGATGCTCGACGGCGCCCAGCGCGTGGTGATCGTCCCCGGTTACGGCATGGCGGTGTCGCAGGCGCAGCACACCGTTCGTCAGTTCGCCCAGCTGCTCGAGGAGCGCGGCACCAACGTCGAATACGCGATACATCCGGTCGCCGGGCGCATGCCGGGCCACATGAACGTCCTGCTCGCCGAGGCCAACGTGCCGTATGAAAAACTGCGCGAGATGGACGACATCAACGGCGAGATGGAGCAGGTCGACGTCGCGATCGTGATCGGCGCCAACGACGTGGTCAACCCGGTCGCCGAGACCGACCCGAAGAGCCCGATCGCCGGCATGCCGATCATCGAAGCCCACAAGGCCAAGACCGTGATCGTGGTCAAGCGCAGCCTGTCGCCCGGCTTCGCCGGCATCCCCAATCCGCTGTTCGCCGCCGACAACTGCCTGATGTACTTCTCGGACGGCAAGAAGGCGATCCAGGACCTGATCACCGCGGTCAAGGAATCGGCCTGACCGGCGCACCGCGTCGACTTCGACGCTCTCGGATCCGATAGCGTTCGGGCGTGAGCGAAACGCCGGCGACCACCACTTCGGAGCTGTTCCTCTCCCGGCTGGGGCGGGCGCTCCACGAGGCAGGGCTGCCTGCACCGCAACTCGAGGGGGCCCTGCGCCGCGTCGCCGGGCGCCTCGACATCACCGCGCAGTTCTTTTCCACGCCGACCTCGCTCTTCTTCGCCTTCGGCGAGGGCGTCGAGCAACGCACCCACCTCGAGCGGGTCGAACCGGCCGGAGTCGACCTCGGCCGGCTCGAGGCGCTCGAGGGGCTCGCCGATCGCGTCGCCGACGGCGAGCTCGAGCCCGGCACGGCGGGCGCCGCGATCGACGCCGTGCTCGCTCGCGCCCGCCCCTATCCACGCTGGGCGACTCTGATCTGCTGGGCGCTCTCGTCGGCGACCTCGGCGGTCTTCCTGGGCGGCGGCGCGCCGGAGGTCGTCGTCGCGGCCGCCATCGGTCTCGTCGTCGGTCTGGTCGCGCGCGGCATCGAGCGGCGCGAGCAGGCCGGCCAGCTGTTCGAACCCGCCGCCGCCGCGATCGCCGCCTTCCTCGCCGCGGCGGCGAGTGTCGCCTGGACGCCGCTGTCCGTCTACACCGCGACGCTCGCCGGCATCATCTACCTGATCCCCGGCTTCCGGCTGACGCTGGCGATGACCGAGCTCGCCACCCAGCACCTCTCCTCCGGGACCGCGCGCTTCGCCGGCGCGCTCGTCGTCTTCCTGACCGTGACCTTCGGCACCGCGATCGGCGCCCGCGCCGCCGAGCTCGTCTTCGGAGCGGCGATCGACGTGCCGCCGGTCCCGGCCGGCGGCTGGGCCGAGCTCGCCGCGCTGCTGGTCGCACCGGTCGCGCTCGCGGTGCTGTTCCGCGCGCCGCTCGGGGCGGCGCCGGCGATCGTCGGCGTCGGCGTGCTCGGCTACCTCGGCGGCCGGCTCGGCAGCCAGTGGATCTCCCCCGAGCTCGGCATGTTCGCGGGAACGCTGGTCGCCGGCCTCGCCGCGCGCGCCTGGTCGCGCACGAGCGGGCGGCCCGAGACGGTCGCGCTGGCGCCGGCGATCCTGCTGCTGGTGCCCGGCAGCATCGGCTACCGGAGCTTCTCGTCACTGCTGGGGGGCGACGCGGTCCTCGGCGTCGAGGCGGCGTTCCGGATGGTGCTCGTCGCCTTCTCGCTGGTCGCGGGGCTGCTCGTCGCCAACGCCGTCCTGCCGCTGCGTCGGTCCCGGCGCGCCGGCTGAGTCCCCGGCCTCCTCGACCGGCTCGAAGCGGTCGGCGAGGCGGATCGCCGCCCAGGCCAGCAGCATCCCCGCGTAGCCATCGACCGCGTAGTGCCAGCCGGTCGCCAGCGATCCGAAGAAGGTCAGCGCGGTCGCCAACGCCCAGGGCAGGAACAGCCGCGGCGCGCGCCGGCGCGCCCACAGCGCGAACAGCCAGTGCGCGCCGACGTGCAGCGACGGCATCGCCGCGACCGCGAGGAACGGCTTGAGCGGCGGCAACGGCGCGCCGGCGCGGCTGGCCGTGATCTCCTGGTAGTTGGCCCAGAGCCGCCCCTGGATGCTGGTGGCGTGCGGCATCCCGGCGAGCGACTCCCGGAACGCTTCCGGCACCGCGAAGGCGGGGCCGACCGCCGGCAGGGCAAGGTAGACCCAGGCGCCCAGGATCCAGAGCGCGAGGCAGGCGAACGCGAAGTTGCGGCGGCGGTCCGCCCGCGCCGAGAGGAACACCGCCGACTGCGTCGCCACCACCGTGGTCAGCCACAGGAAGTACCAGCCGTCGAGCCAGCCCGCCACCGGCGTGCCGGCCACCAGCTCCGCCGCGAAGACGGCCGGCGCCAAACCGAGGTGCAGCCACTGGTCGAGCCGCCAGAGCTCCGCGTCCCACACCTCGACGCGCAGCAGCGGAACGCAGATCTTGATCCACCAGTAAGCGAAGTTCAGCAGGATCAGGGCGACCAGGAGGCGCAGCCAGAGCAGCAGCGCGCTCGGACGGAGGATCGCCCGCAGCCACGGCAGGGGCGATCGCCACGCCGCCAGATGCCCGACCAGGTGGACCGCGACGCCGAGCAGGACGACCACCGGCAGGCGGTGGAGCGTCGCGTCGATCAGGTACTCGAAGGCGGAAGCGCCGAGCCGGATGCCGCCCGCTCGGAGCGCCAGCAGCGTCGCCGCCGCGCCGGCGAGCGCCAGCAGCTCGAAGGGGCGCGGCAAGACGCCGCCGGCGCGACGACCCCTCGTCACGTCAGGGAACCTCCGTCTCGGCATGCTCCGCGGAAACCGGGTGTTCCCCCGACGCGGCTTCCACGGCCGGCTTCAGCGGCTCGAAGCGGTCGGCCAGCAGAATCACGACCCAGGCCAAGAGCATCCCGGCGTAGCCGTCGACCGCATAGTGCCAGCCGGTCGCCAGCGAGCCGAAGAAGGTCAGCGCGGTCGCCAGCGCCCAGGGCAGGAACAGCCGCGGCGCGCGCCGGCGCGCCCACAGCGCGAACAGCCAGTGCGCCCCGACGTGCAGCGACGGAAACGCGGCCACTCCGAGATAGGGCTTGAACTGCCGCAGCGTGCCGTCGCGACCGGCGACCAGCGTCAGGTAGTTGTTCCAGAGCACCTCCTGGCTGAGCGCGGCGCCCGGCATCTCGGCCGGCAGCCACTGGACGATGTCGGGAGACGCATAGCACGGACCGAGCGCGGGCACCGCCAGATAGAGGCAAGCGCCGATCAGCCAGAACGACGAGCAGGCGAAGGCGAAGTGCCGGCGCTCCGCCAGGTCCGGCGACAGGAAGACGAAGGCGAGCATCGCCAGCACCGAGGCGACCCACGACCCGTACCAGAAGTCGGTCGCGGCCGCGAGCGGCGTGCCGCCCACGAGCTCCATGGCGAAGACGCTCGGCGAGATGCCGAAGTGGAGCCAGCGGTCGAGGCTCCAGAGTTGGGGATCGAACAGATCGTGGCGCAGCAGCGGGACCGAGACCTTGAGCCAGGTGTAGCCGTAAGTCATCGCCATCGCCGTGAGCCAGACCCGCACCCAGAGCCACGCCGACGGCAACGTCGCCACGCGCCGCAGCCACTCGAGCGGCGAGCGGCGGGCGATCGCGAGCGCGATCGCCTGGAGCACCAGGCCGTAGAGCAGCACCGTCGGCAGCCGGCGCACCATGGCACCGGCCATGAAGTCGACGGTGCGCCAATCCATGCGCAGCCCCCGCCAGCGCAGGAAGGCGACGATCGCCAGCGTCAGCGTGTAGGTGACGATCTCGAAGGGACGCGGCAGCCAGCGGAGGCGGGGCGCCATCGGCGCGGGCCTACTCGACTTCGACCAGCGGGTCGCCGCCCTCGACCGCCTGACCGGGCGCGACGTGCACCTTGCGCACCGTTCCGGAATGCTCGGCCCGGATCTCGTTCTGCATCTTCATCGCTTCGAGCACCAGCAGCGACGCGCCGGACTCGATCGCATCCCCCTCGGCGACGGCGACCGAGACGACCCGGCCCGGCATGTAAGCGTGGACCACTTGGCGCCCCTGGCGACCTGCTTCGCCGTGCGCCTGCTCGGCCAGGTGCTCGAGCGGGTCGAGGATCTCGACCTCGCTCGAGCGGCCGCGCCAGCCGACGCTCCAGCGTCGTTCCGCCTTGCGGAAGACCGCGGTCTCGTGGCTGGCGCCGTCCACCAGCAGGCTCTTGACGAACGATCCGAGCGCGCGCGCTTCGACCTCGTAGCGGCGCTCGCCGATCGAGACGCGGTAGAGCGCGCCGTCGCGCTCGACCGTGACCCGTTCGGTGCGGCCGTCGGTGCGGGCGATCAGCTCCACCCGGCACCTCCGCGGCGCAACGCGCCGTGCCGCGCGGCGTCGCGCCAGCGTGATCGCGAGCTGGTGGGCGCGCCGGAGGTCCCGGTCGCGGCGACCCGCTGGGCGCGGTCGTGGTGGGCGATGGCCGCGGCCAGGATCCGCACGTCCGAGCCGTGCCCCTCGTCGGGCGGCTCGAGCTCGCCGGCCGCGAGCTTGCGGTCGAGCCAATGGATGTCGAAGCGCGCGGCACGGAAGTCGGAATCCGCGAGCAGCGCCTCGAACAGCGGCACGTTGGTGCGGATCCCCTCGACCCGCAGCTCGGCGAGCGCGCGACCGAGCCGGCGCAGCGCCTCGGCGCGGTCGCGCCCCCAGACGATCAGCTTCGCGATCATCGGATCGTAGTAGATCGAAATCTCGCTGCCGCCGAACACTCCGGCGTCGCAACGCACGCCCGGGCCCTGGGGCAGCCGCAGCCACTCGATCTTCCCCGGCGAGGGAGCGAAGTTGCGGAAGGGATCCTCGGCGCACAGGCGCACTTCGATCGCATGGCCGCGCGGCTCGACGTCGGTGAACTCCGGGCCCAGCGGCTCGCCCTGCGCGATGGCGAGCTGGGCGACCACCAGGTCGAGCCCGGTGACCAGCTCGGTGACCGGATGCTCGACCTGCAGCCGCGTGTTCATCTCGAGGAAGTAGAACGAGCCGTCGGCGGCGAGCAGGAACTCGCAGGTGCCGGCGTTCGAGTAACCGACCGCCTTCGCCGCGGCGACCGCGGCCTCGCCCATCCGGCGCCGCAGCTCCGGCGTCACCACGGTCGACGGCGCCTCCTCGACCACCTTCTGGTGGCGGCGCTGCAGCGAGCACTCGCGCTCGCCGAGCGAGACGACGTTGCCGTGGAGGTCGCCCAGCACCTGGATCTCGACGTGGCGCGGGCGCTCGACGAACTTCTCGAGAAAGACCGCGTCGTCGCCGAACGAAGCGCGCGCCTCGGCGCTGGCCAGGCGGAATGCCTCCTCGACCTCGGCGCCCGAGCGCACCACGCGCATCCCCTTGCCGCCGCCGCCGGCCGCCGCCTTGAGGATCACCGGGTAGCCGATCTTCTCGGCCGCCGCGCGCGCGGCGCCGGCGTCGGCGAGCGCGCCGTCCGAGCCCGGCACCACCGGCACGCCGGCCGCGATCATGCGCGCGCGCGCCGCGGTCTTCGAGCCCATCGCCGCGATCGCCTCGGGCGACGGGCCGACGAAGACGATCCCCTTCTCGCGACAGCGCGCCGAGAACTCGGCGCGCTCGGAGAGAAAACCGTAACCGGGATGGATGGCGTCGGCGCCGATCGAGACCGCGAGATCGACGATGGCGTCGAGCTTCAGGTAACTCTCCGCCGACGGCGCCGGCCCGATCCGCCAGGCCTCGTCGGCCGCGAGCACCGCCAGCGATTCGCGGTCGGCGTCCGAGTAGATGACCGCCGAGCGGATCCCGCACTCGCGCAGGGCGCGTACGACGCGCATCGCGATCTCGCCGCGATTGGCGATCAGGACCTTGCGGAAGCGCCGGGGCGCGGGCATGGAGTCGGCGATGCTAGCACCCGGTGCCGGCGTCGACCGGGCCCTCGGCGGCGCCGCGGAGACGGCGGCGGGCACCCAGCGCGAGCCAGATCGCGAGTCCCAGAGCGGTCGCCGTCGACACCGCCGCGGCGCCGGCGCGCCGCGCCGTCCAACCGAAACGCGCGACCACCTCGCGGTCGCCGGGCGCGAGGTCGACGACGATGCGCCCCCGGCCCGGCTCGGTGCGATGGGCTCGACGCTCGCCGTCGACGTCGACGCGCCACCCGGGGAAGTCGAACTGGTGGAGCGCCAGCGGCGCGGGGGCGTCGACGCGCACCGTGGCGCGCACCTCCGGGTAGCCCCAGCCGGCCTCCAGTACCTCGAGGCCCGGCGCGAGCGGCTCGGCCGCCCGCGTCGCGGCGAGCGGCGGACGCGCGACGCGGCGCGGCAGGAAGTCGTGCGCCGAGGTCCCGGTGACCGGACGCGAGCGCAGCGCGTCGATCCCGAACGCCGAGCCCGGCGCCAGCAGCCCGGGGTCGGCCGCCGCCCGCTCGAGACCGTCGGCGCGCGTGAAGACCGGCGCCAGGGTCGAGCGCTCGACGAACGCGTAGCGCGGCTCGAGCAGCGGCCGCACCAGCAGCAGTGCCAGCGCCGTCGCTGCGGCGACGGCGAGCGGTCGGCGGCCCGTCGGCAATCGCCGCGCGAGGAAGCCGACCAGCAGAGAACCGACGAGCGTCGCCAGCAGCAACCAGCGGAACGGGAACTGGACGAAGCGCAGCAGCGGCAGCGCCTCCCACACCGGCGCCGAGAGCGCCGTGGTCATCGCCAGGGTGAGGGCTCCCGACAGCGCCAGGATCGCGACGCGACGCCGCGCCTGCCGGTCCGCACCGCGCGCCACGATCGGCGCCGCGAGCAGCCCCGCCCAGATCAGCTCGCCGACCCGCACCGGGCGGCGCGGACCCACCGCCGTCGCTAGCGTGACCGCGGTGCGTCCGGGCAGGAGCCGCTCGGCACGCAGGAAGTGACGGCGATAGTCGAAGTGCCCGCCGGTCAGGCTCTCCTCGGCGTGGACGTCCCCTCTCCCCGCCAGCGCCGGCCACCAGAAGAAGGTCGCGAGCACGACCCCCACCGCGATCATCGCCAGTCCCCTGCGCCGCAGCTCGCGTCCGGCGAAGAGCGCAACTGCCGCCAGCAACGGCACGCCGATCAGCGCCGAGATGTTGTGGCACAGCACCAGCGCCGCTACCGCCAGCGCGCCGCCGGCGAAGGCCCGCCGCCCCGTGCGCGTCAGCGCGCCCAGCGCCCACGGCAGCACGGCGAGCGCCGCGACCTCGGCGAGCCCGGCGCGGACGTAGACGTCGGCGACGAAGTAGGGCGAGAGCGCGTAGGTGGCAGCCGCCGCCGCGCCGGCGCCGGGGCCGAACCAGGCGCGCGCCGCCCAGGCAGCGCCGGCCGCCCCCGTCGCCCACAGCAGCGCGAAGGCCAGGTGGATCGCGCCGGTAGCGCACAACCCCGCGGCGCGCGCGAGCTCGACCGGAAGATAGGAGAGCGGCGCATAGTAGAGCGGCAGCGGGCTGCCGTGGCGGGCGTAGAGATCGGGGAGCCAGACCGGCCAGAGATCTCCGGCCGCGAGGGCGGCATGGAACGCTTGGACGCGCACCAGCTCGATCAACGAGCTCTGGCCGGCGATCGTCCACGTCGTCGCCAGCGGCGTCGCCGCGGCGACCAGCGCGGCCACCAGCACGGCGACCGGGATCCAGGCCGTCCGCGACCGCGCCGGTTCCGGCTCGCCGGCGCTCACGCCGACGCTCCGCGGGTTCGACGCCGCGCCATCGCGATCAGCGCGACCAGCGCGACCAGCGCCACCGCCAGGGCGCCGGTGAGCGGTCCGCGCGCGATCGCCAGCTCGACCCGGTGACGGCCGGCCGGCACCTCGACGCCGAGCCGCGTGACCTGCGCGATGGTCGTCGCCGCCGGCAGGCCGTCGATCGTCGCCCTCCAGATCGGCAGGTGGGCGCGGCGGAGCATCAGCACGCCGCCCGTCGCGGAGTCGACCTCGGCGACGAAGCGCTCGCGCGACGAATCGAGGATCCGGACGCTGCCGGGCGATCCGGATCGCGGCGGCCCCTCGCCCGCCACGACCGCCGTCCGCGCCGGGTCGAATCCCGGCTCCCAGATCGCCTCGAGCGCGGCGTTGACGTGCGGGGCGCGTACGACGGCTCCGGCGAGGACCGCCTCGGGAAGCGGCTCCGGGATCTCGTAGACCCGCACCGTTCGCCCGAGGCTCGTCGGCTCGGCGACCAGGGTGGCCCCGCCGGCGTCGGAGGGTTCCAGCGCGCGACCGAGGATCAGCGTGTCGACTCCCGTGGCGCGCAGCAGCGCGATCCGGCGGGCGTCGTTGAAGTGTGCGAAGCCGTAGACCAGCGCCTGGGTCACGAACGGGTCCAACCCTTCGGGAGAGATCGCGAGCTCGAGGCGTCGGCCCGCGGCGACCGCGGAGAACCCGAGGAGCTCGGCGTGGGCTCGACGTTGCAGCGACAGGTACCGCCCGTCGCGCAGCTCGCCGGAACGGAGCCCGGCACTCCCGTCACCGTCGAATCGTGTCAGTGCACCGTGGACCAGTACCCGGTCGGCCGGGATCGCCGACGCGAGCGCGGGCGGTGAACGGTAGATCGCGGCGTCGTCGGTGACGACCAGCGGCCCGAGCAGCAGCGACTGGCTGGCGACGTGGACAGCGAGCGCCGCGCACGCCGCCGCGGCGCCGCGCCGCCGCAGCAGCGCCAGCGCCCCGAGCAGCAGCACCAGGCCGGCCAGCGCGAACATGGACAAGCCTGCCCAGCGCAGGCGCCCCTCGCTCCACGTCGTCGCCGTCGCCGCCTCGGCGAAGACGACACCGAACCAGCGCTCGGCCCGCTCGCCGCCGGCGCCGAACCCGAGCCAGAGCGCGAGCACCGGCAGCGACAGCGCTGCGGCCGCGCGCGCCACGACGCGCGCGGCACCGCCGGCGGCCAGCCGCTCGGTCCCGACGCCGGCCGCGAGCGCCAGACCGAGCGCGGGAATCAGGGCGAACTTCTCGAGGAACCGGAACGCCGAGGCCCCTGGCAGCCGCGAGATCCAACCGGGCAACGGCGTGCCGCCGGAGAAGACCAGCAGCGTGGCGACGCCGCAGAGCGCGGCGAGCGCGATCGCCTCGCGCCGCCTTGGCCGCCCCGCCGCGAGCGCGAGCGCGGCGGCGACCAGCCCGGAATGAAGGGTGAAGTAGATCGGCGGAAAGCCGCCGAACAGCTGCTCGCCCCACAGGTCGAGCCGGTCGGGCCGGCCGAAAAAGAGCGGCACCAGCAGGTCGACGGCCGCCGCTGCGGCGCGCGTGCCGGAGTGCGACTCGGGGTAGCCGAAGACGCCGCGGTAGGAGGTCGCGTAGATGCGCAGCGTTTCGACGATCTGCGGCGCAGCCACCAACGTCCCGAGCGCGAGCGCCAAGGTCAGAGTCGCGGCGGGCAGGCGCCGGCCGTGGCGCGCGATCGCGAGGGCCAGACCCGCGCCGAGGGCGGTGGCGGCGACGATCGGGTCGCCGCCGAGCAGGGCGAGCCCCCAGAGGATGCCGACCCACGCCACGTTGCCGCGCCGGGGTCCTTCCTCGCCGCTCGCGAGCAGCGCGGCCCAGAGCCAGGGCGCCAGCGCCACCCCCGCGACCGCGTTGAACAGGTTCATCTGCGAGAACCAGAAGCCCGACAGCGCGAACGCGGCGGCGCACCCGGCGGCCCCCTCGCGGGTCAGGCCCCAGCGCCGGCCCAGCCGCCAGGCGCCGGCGAAGGCGACCAGCCAGTGCAGCGCGAAATGGAAATTAAGCTGCCAGAGCGTGTCGGTCGCCAGGAGCAGCAGATTGTCGGGATAGAACGGCACCGCGTTCGGGTTGCCGGCGAGCGGCGCGCCGCCGGAGCGCAGGGGATCGATCGACGGCAGCTCGCCGGCGGCGATCGCCGCGCCGAGCGAGGCGCGCAGCAGGTAGTGGGTGTTGAGGACGTCGCGCAGGACGAGCGTCCGTCCGGCGAAGACGATCGGCGCCACGAACCAGAGGATCGCGAGGAGGGCCGGCGCCACGAAGCACGCCGTCCTCAGCCATGGCCGTCGCGACTCCATCGCGGCTCGAGCCTAGCTCGCGCGGCGGCGGGCGACGAGGAGCGCGCCCGCCGCGACCGCGACAGCGAAGGCGGCCGCCAGCGCTTCGGGCCAGGCCGGGATCTCGAGCGTCACGCGGTGGCGCCCGGGCGGGACCTCGATCCCGGTCAGGACCAGGTCGGCCGGCTGGGTGCGCAGCGGCGTGCCGTCCGCCGTCCGCGCTTTCCAGATCGGGTGCCACGCCGTCTGCACCACCGCCAGGCCGCCTTTCGACTCGACCTCCATTACCCAGCGGTCCGGGCTCCGCTCGAGCACCCGGACCCGCCCGCCGGCCGCGTGCGCCAACGGCCGCGCCGCGAGCGCGTCTTCGGGCGCCACCTCGCCGTTGGCGACCGCGACGAAACCGAGGACCGGGTTCGGCGCCACCGCGAGCCGCTCCGGCCAGCGCACGGCGGGCGCCGGGTCCGGCACCCGCAACAGCTCGATCGGTACACCGAACTGCTCGACCCGGACGACGCGCTCGAGCCCCTCGACCGCTCCGAGATCGAAGCGCACCACCCAGCCGACGCCCAGGCGCGACAGCCAGCGGACCCGCCCCGGCCACTGGCCGAGCTGGAGGTTGCGCACGAGAAAAACGTGGAGCGGCGTGTTGAGCCCGTCGATGTCGGGGGCGAGCGGATAGCGGACACCGAGCGGGACTCCGAACGCCGGCTCGAGCTGGAACCACGACACCCTCGCCTGTGCCGCCGGGTTCAACGCTTCGAGCGGATAGGGCAGCCGCTGCTCCCAGTCGGGTTCGTTGTGAGGTACGGGCAGCAGCGTTCTCGGCTCGGCGAGGTGGGAGTAGATCGGCGGCGGCTGCGCGTAGGGCTCGGCGGAGTCGCTCACCAGGACCGGAGCTAGCTGGAGGAGGCCGACCAGTTGGATGCCGACCAGCGCCACGGCCCGGCGACGCGCGAGCGCCCAAGCCGAGGCGGCGAGGAGGATGCCGGCGAGAACCAGCGACACTTCCCAGTTCGCGGCGTGCGTGGCGGCGGGCGCGAGCTTGCCTCCCTCCGCGAGATGGTCGCGCATCCAGGCGACGAAATGGCCGTGGACGAGCCAGAGCCCGACGCCGGTCGCCGCCGCCAGCGCGCCCGCCACCGCCAGCCGGCGGGCGATCCGCCGGTCCCCCAGGGCGGCATCGAGCCCCCAGCCGGCGAGCAGCGCGGCGGCGAGGGTGAAAAGTACTGCCAGCTTCTGCGGGTAACGAAAGACTCCGCCGGTGAGCGTGACCAGCAGTTCCGGATACAGGCCGCCGGCCCAGGCCAGCAGCAGCGCCGCAGCGGCGAGGCCGGCCCAGAGCCGGCGACGGGAGACCACCGCCAGCGCCAGCGCGAGGCCGACGATGCCGACGTGGATCGAGTAGATGAACGGCACGTCCGGAGTCACGACCTTCGACCAGTAGCCGAAGCGGGTGTAGTCCGAGGGCCACCCCCAGGGCAGCGGCAGGACGAGCTCGAGCAGACGCGCCGGGTGGAGGCTCTGCCAGGCTGCCTCGGCCGGCTCGAGCCCGTGCGCGGCGCGGAAGGTGAACGGCAGGACGCGCAGGGTCGCGACGATCTGCGGCGAGGCGATCGCGATCGCGACCAGGCCGGCGCCGGCCAGCGTCAGCGCGCCACGCCGCGCCCCGTGCCGCGACCACGCCACGGCGATCATCGCCGGCACCACCAGCGCCGAGGTCATCGGCTCGCCGCCGAGCAGCATCATGCCGGCGGCGAGCCCGCCGTGGAGCGTCCCGCGCCGGCCGCCGCGCGCGAGCCCCCGGAGCACGAGCGGTGCCCACGCCGCGACCGCCAGCAGGTTGTAGAACGCGAGCAGCGTCAGCAGGTACCCCGAGCCCGCCCAGGTCAGCCCGGCGAGGACGCCGGCCTCCGCGCTCTGGCCGAGCTCGCGCGCCAGGGCGCGCATCCCCAGGAAGGCGAGCAGCCAGTGCAGCGCGTAGTGGGCGTGGAAGGCGACCTGGAACGGCAGCACCAGAAAGAGCAGGTTCCCGGGGTAGAACGGCAGCGCGTTCGGATTGCCGCGGAACGGCTGGCCGAGCGACCAGGTCGGGTTCATCGCCGGGATCCGGCCTTCGGCGAGCTGCTCGGCACCGAAGGACTTGTACTGCGTGTGCGAGTAGAGGACGTCGCGCAGGACGAGCCGGCGCTCGCCGGTGAGCCAGGGGACCGTGATCCACGCCCAGATCGCCAACAGCACCGCGAGGAGGATCCAGATCGCGCGCCGCGATCCGGCGTCGACGGACGAAGGCGTCGGGTCGCGATCTAGAATGCCGCCCATGCTCCGGGACCTCCTGCGCTCCCTGCGCCCCGCGCAGTGGGTGAAGAACCTCTTCGTGCTCGCGCCGCTGGTCTTCGCGCACCGGCTGGAGGATCCCGGTCCGCTCGGCCGCGCGATGCTCGCATTCCTGATTTTCTGCGCCGCCTCGTCGGCGGTCTACCTCGTCAACGACCTGCGCGATCGCGACCAGGACCGGTTGCACCCGGTCAAGGCGCTGCGTCCGATCGCCTCCGGCGCCCTGCCGGCCGGCGTCGCCGCCATCGCCGCCGCGATCCTCGGCGTCGGGTCGCTCGCCGGATCCCTCACGCTCGGTCCGCCGTTCGGTCTGGCCCTCGGCGCCTACCTCGCGCTCAATCTGCTCTACTCCGTGGCGCTCAAACATATCGTCATCCTCGACGTCATGTCGATCGCCGCGGGCTTCGTCCTTCGCGTACTGGGCGGCGCCGCCGCGATCGGCGTCGCGGTCTCGTCGTGGCTGGTGCTGTGCGGCACTTTCCTCGCGCTCTTCCTCGCCTTCTCGAAGCGCCGACACGAGTTGATGCTGCTGTCGGACGCCGCACCGGCGCAGCGCAAGGTGCTCGCCGACTACAGCCCGGTCTTCCTCGACCAGATGATCAACGTCGTCACCGCGTCGACGGTGGTCTCCTACGCGCTCTACACGGTGGCGCCGGAGACCAGCGCGCGGCTCGGCACCCGCCACCTGGTGTGGACCCTGCCGCTGGTGCTGTTCGGGATCTTCCGCTTCCTCTACCTGCTCCACCAGCGACCGGGAGCGCGCAATCCGACCGAGACGATCCTCACCGATCCGCCGTTCCTGGTGAACATGGCGCTGTGGGGGGCGACCGTCCTGTTCCTGATCTATGGCCTCTGAGCTGCGGCGGTGACGTGACCCGGTCGCCCGCCGCCCGATCCGGCGGCCCCGGTGCGCCGCGCCGATTCCCCTGGCCCGAGGAGCTCGTCGCCGCGGTCTACGTCGCCGGTCTCGTGGCGCTGTTCCTCGCTCTCGGCTGGCCGTTCACGGTGGCGCCCATGGCCCGCGCCTATCTCGCCTATGTCGGCGCGCTCGCGACTTTCTCGCTGCCGCTCTGGCTCGTCGTCCGCCTCTGGCGCGCGCGCGAGGGGAGGGCCTCGTGGCGGGGGGCGGCCGAGGACATCGCGGTCTTCCTGCGCGCGGTGCTGCCGTTCATCGCCATCCTGGTCGCCTACACCAACCTGAAGTCGCGGATGCTGCTGCTCCACCCGATGGTCTACGACCGTGAGCTCGGCCGCCTCGACGCCTGGCTGCACTTCGGTGGCGGCGACTTCCTCGGCTGGGTGCTGTCCACTACCCACGATCGCGGCCGGATGACGGCGCTGCTCTACGTCTACTTCTACGCCTGGCTCGGTCTCGTGGTGCCTTTCGCGGTCGCCTTCGCGCGCGCGGGCGCGGTGGCCGCCCGACGGACGCTGGCCGCGCTCGGACTCGCCTACGTCGCGGGCGGCTTCCTCTACGTCGCCCTGCCCGCCGTCGGCCCGGCCTTCTTCGACCGCGCGCGGTTCGCGCACCTCGACTGGAGCGTGACCTGGCACGTCCAGCAGCGGATGCTGACCGAGCTGCGGGCGATCGTCGCCCACCCGGGCAGCGACGCGGTGCCGTTCTTTGGCATCGCAGCCTTCCCCAGCCTGCACCTCGCGACCACCGCGCTCGGTTGCTTCGTGGCCTGGCGATGGTGCCGCTGGCTGCTGCCGCTGCTGGTGCCGTTCAACCTGGCGGTCGCCTGGAGCGCGGTCGCCTGGGGCTGGCACTACGCGGTCGACTTCTACCCGGGATTCCTGCTCGCCGCGGGCGCCTGGTGGGTGGCGGGACGCTGGACCGGAGACCCGCCGCCGGCCGGCGCCGGCAGCGACGGAGCCCGACCGGTCGCGAGCGCGACCAGCGACGACGCCGTCGCCGCCGAGATGTCGCCCGCGACCCGGTAGTTCGGCACCCGGAATTCGAGCGAACCGGCGCGGTCGCTGCTCTCGGCGGGTGCCGCGAATGCGAGCCAGCGCTCGACCTGCCAGGGCTGCATCCGTCCGATCGCCGCCGGCTCGTAGGTCTCCGCCTGGGGATCGACCGTCGCGAGCAGCACGAGGTCGCGGCCGAGGACGCGCAGGCTGACTCGCGGCAGCTCGCGGGCGAGGCTCGCGACGATCGTGCCGACCTCGCGGATGCCCACGGCGTCGAGCGAGATCGTCTGCACGAAGACCCCGCCGGGCGCCATCCGGGTGCGGACCAGGGCGTAGAACTCGCGAGAGAACGAGCCGCGCGCGAGCCCGAGCCAGAAGTCGTCGAGCTTCGACAGCACGACGTCGTAGGGGCCGCCCGCGGCGAGGCGGCCGCGCTCGCTGCCGATCGCCGTCTCGAAACCGGTCGGCGCGCCGGCGGCTTCGCCCTCCGCCGCGAGAGTCTCTCCGAGCACCGCGGCCGAGGGGGTGACCATCTCGACGCGGCGCACGCCGAGCCCGGCCAGCGCCCGCGCCGCCGCCGGGCTCGTTCCCAGCACCAGCGCCCGCCCCGGCGTCCGCGCGTTCGCGACCGCGAGCGCCGCGACGGCGCCGACCGACGGATCGGGCACGACCGCGTACACCAGCCCGCTGCCGGAAACGTAGCGGGCCCCGCTCGTCCCGCCGCTCGCCGATCCGAAGCGCGCGACGAAGCCGGCGATCGGGTCCTCGGTGGGCTCCGAGGCGGAGGTCACCGCCGGCAGCCGGCGGCCGAGATCGAGGTGCGAGCCGGCCGCGAGCGGACGGCGGTCCCAGGGCGACAGCGAGACCAGCAGGGCGGGCGCCGTCACCGCTAGGCCGAAGGCGGTGCGCCAGCGCGCGCCGCGACGCAGCAGCTCGACGGCACCGCCGGCGGCCGCCACCACCGCGAGCCCCGCGAGGGTGAGGCGGGCGCCGGCGCCGGGCATCAACGCGAACGCGACCAGGCCCGCGCCCGCGGCCACGCCTCCGAGGAGAGCGGTGAGCAACCGGGGCGCCCGCCCGCGGCACGACTCCGCGAGCCCGCGCAGGGCGAAAGCCAGCACCAGTGCCGGCAGCAGCACCAGCGCGACCAGGGCCAGGAACCGAATCCGCTCGATCGCCACCAGGGTCTCGGCCCCGGCGGCCGCCCGCGCGACCCACGATGGCGCCTGCGCCCACAGCGGCGTACTCGCCGCCAGCACCAGGGCGAAGGCGTAGAGACCGCCGGCGGCGAGCGGACCGCGGCCGCCGCGCAGACGGATCAGCAGCGCCGCCGCCAGCGCCGCGAGCACCGCGGTCGCGATCGATCCGAACGTGCGCGAGATCTCGCCGATCGCGGCAGGATGGAGGAAGAACCAACTCGTCGACAGAGCGCCGACCAGCGCCCCGTGGACGACCCAGGGCGCAAATGCATGCCATGAATCGCCAGCGATCGCCGCCGGGCGCGGTTTCCTCGCCGCCACTCCGGGAGAGCGACCGAGCCACCAGGCCGCGATCGCCGCGGCGAGCGCGCCGAGCAGGACGGAATCTCCGTGTCCGATGCGCGGAACGAGCTCGGCGCGCGCCAGCAGCAAGCCGGTGGCGCCGCCGAACGCCGACCAGCCGGCCGTCCGCCGCGCCGAGCTGCGCGGGCCGATCGCGGCCGCGGCCCGCGTCAGGGCCGCCAGCGCGATCCCGACGAGGACGGCGAGGGGCAGCGCCCAGAGCGCGGCCACCAGCGTTCCGGCCGGGCCGGCCGCACCGGCACCGAGCCGCGCGAACGACGCCGCGGCGACGCTCGCCAGCGACAGCCCGCGGGACGGGGCCGCGATCAGCGCCATCCAGATCGCCGCGCCGACCCCGGCGGCCGCGGCGAGGCGCAGAGCGGCCGTGACGCCGGCGTCGCCCCGGCGCCCGATCGCCAGGCCGACGCCGAGGCCGAGCGAAGTTCCGACCAGAATCCCGGCGCCGGCCAGCAGCGGCGACATGAGCCAAGCCTCGGTCCAGCGTTCGAGCGCGACGCTCGCCACGCTCGCGGCACCGGCCAACACCGCCGAACCGGTCGCGAATCGCCCCAGCGCCACCCGCGCCGGGCTGCGCACGGCGCCCGTGCGCCGCGGCGCCCGTCCGCCGCGGATCCGGAACCGGCCGTAATCGCGCCGCGCCAGAGCGACGACCGCGGCGCAGACCACGGCGACCCAGACGAAGGCGGCGAGCAGGTCGACGCCGTAGTGGAAGCGCAGCGCCACCGTCGACAGCGTCACCCCGCTCGCCAGCAGCGCCGAGAGCGCGCTCACCCAGCGCGGGAAGCGCCCCCAGCACAGTACGGTCAGGATCCACGGGATCGCGGTGTGGAGGCTGGGGAAGCAGTCCCAGTTGAAGCGCAGCGTGTCGAAGACCAGGGTCTCGACGCGCGAGTGGGTCCGGATCGTGTGCTCGAACTGGTCGCCGATCAGGAACAGCGGCCCCGCGACCGGCACCAGGATGTAGAGGACGTAGCCGCCCAGCAGACCCAGGACCAGGCCGAGCCGGAGCCGCCGGAACAGATCGTCCCGCCGCTGCAGGTAGGCGACCGCGAGCAGCGTGAAGGGCCCGAGGTAGTAAACCCAGATATAGAAGAACGACATCAGCTCCTGGAACCAGGGCGCGGTCCAGGAGTCCATCCAGAGCGGCAGCGCCTTGCCGAAGAGCGCTTCGTCGATGCGCAGCATCAACTCGTCCTTCGGCTGGATCCCGAGCCACTCGGTGATCCTGTTGGCGTGCATGTGCTTGAGGCTCTCGTAGACGGCCAGGATGCCGAACACCGGCCACCAGGAGGTGACGAGCGTCTTCGCCCCGCCGGTGGCGCGGCGCAGCAGGAGGATCCCGAGCAGGATCGGGAAGCCGAACACCGTCATCGCGGTCAGCCGACCGGCGCCGAACGGCTCGAAGACCGGCGCCCCGGTGATCCAACCGAGCGCGACCAGGAGGACGAGCGCACACACGATCAGCGCCTTGTCGAGCTCGAGCACGCGGCGGTTGTCTACTCGGGTCACTGGCGCCGAATACTAGACGAGCGAGGCGCCGCGTACGGCTCGAAACGTGCCGGGACTTGCGGCCCCCGCGGTGGTACTCTCTTCGCTCAGCGCGTTTCTTCGAGCATCGCGGCCCACCGGATCACCGGTCCGACGATCGACCCGGACGGTCGATTCCGCGCGGGCGCCAGCGGGGTCAGCCGAATCTCCAGACTCGTCGACGGACTCGCTACGATGCCCTCGATTCGAATCATCCCAAACCTCGAACGGGAAGCGCGGCTCGTCCATTGGGTCCAGGCGCCGGTGGGACGCTTCGCCATCTTCCTGATCTTCCTCGCGAGCCTGGCCGTGACGGTGCGTGGATCGCTCCTGCTCGACACCGCCGTGGTCCTGGCACTCGTCACGTGGCTTCCAACCCGACGTCGGACGATCCTCGTCTTCGCGGCACTGTACTGGGCGTATCTTCACGTCCACCTGCGCTGGGACCTCCTCGGTGCGGTTCGCGAACGGGCAGAGGCCGGTACCGTCCTGCCGGATTTCGGCCTCTTTCGATTCCAGGTCATCGCAGCCGCGCTGCTCTCCTGCGCATTGCTTCATGTCTGGTTCCGGAGCCGGCCCTCGATGCTCGCGGCCCGCTACCCGGCGTGGTTCCTCGCCGGGCTTCACATCCTGCTGGCCGCGGCGCTTTCCGCCTCGCCCTGGCGTGGTCTGACCTGGCTCTACGCCTGGGGCTTCCTTCTCGTGTTCGGTTCCTATCTCTGGTTTCTCGCCTACGCGCTCCTCGACCTTCGCAAGCATCCGGAACGCGAGTTCTCCGAGCACATCGGGCTCTTCCATCCATTCTGGGGCTCGACCAGCACGCCGTTTCCCAAGGGGCGGGCCTATGCCGACGAGATCGAGGCGAAGGACGCGGAGGCCCTGGCCGTCAGTCAGCTGAGGGGAATCAAGCTCCTCTGGTGGTCGATCCTGCTCGCGGCGGCCGCCGCGAGCCTGCGGGCGATCTTCTTCGGCCAGCCGATCATCGGACAAGCTCGCCTACCCTTCGGCATTCCTGTCCCGCCGCTCGAAATCGCCTTCCAGGCGAGCGTCCAAGGGCATCCGTTCCCGTGGATCCAGAACGCATCCGCGATGTTCCTCGATCTCGCGATCGACGGGCTGTCGCTTTCGGTCTGGGGCCACCAGTTCATCGCGATCGCGCGGATGGCGGGCTTCGACGCTCGCCGCAACACGTACAAACCTTTCCTGGCGACGAGCGTCTCCGACTTCTTCAATCGCTACTACTACTACTTCAAGGAGCTGCTGGTCGACTTCTTCTTCCATCCGACGATCTACTCGCTCCCGCGGCGGAGATTCAAGCTCTCACTCTTCGTCGCCACGCTAGCGGCGGCCGGGGTCGGGAACTTCCTCTACCATCTGATCCGCGACCTGCACGTCGTCGCGGAGCGCGGCCTCGTCAAGACCCTCGTCGACTCGCGGGTCCATGCCCTGTACTGCCTCGTGCTCGCGCTGGCGATCTTCGTTTCGCAGGTCCGCAGAATCGGACGCCGCCCGGAGGCTCCGACGGGACTCGTCCGGTGGCGCAAGATCGTCGCGGTTTGGCTGTTCTTCGCACTTCTCAGTACGCTGTACGTCGACATGAGGAATACGGCCTTGATCGATCACGTCCGATTCTTCGCCGATTCCCTTCCATTGTCGCTTCGCTGAACGGTTTCGCGAGTCCGCAGATGGAACGGATCCTCCTCCCCAATGGCATGGACTTCTATTGCCTGAATCGCAACGAGGCATTGCTCCTCTACTCCGACCTGTTCGAGGAGCGCAGCTATTTTCAGCATGGAGTCGCGATCCGGCCGGGCGACACGGTCGTCGACGTCGGGGCGAACATCGGCCTCTTCGCGCTGCTCGCGAGCCTCGAGGCCCCGGACGTCAGAGTGCTCTCGCTCGAGCCCTTGCCCCCCATCTATTCGGTCCTGCGAGCGAACTTCGAGCTGCATGGAATCGCCGGCGAAGCGCTTCCCCTGGGAATCGGCCCTCGCGAGCAGCAGGTGACCTTTACCTTCTACCCGCAGAACAGCGCTCTCTCTGGCCAGTACGCCCAGCCGGAGCAGGAGAAGGAGCTCATCGTCAGGCTGCTGCGCAACCGGTTTCCGGCAATGACGCCGGCCGGGCTCGAGGTCCTCGCCACGCGAGGGCTGGGCGGCGAAGCCCACGAGGGCCGAATCCGGCCCCTCTCCGCGGTCCTTCACGACACCGGCGTCACGCGCGTCGACCTGCTGAAGGTCGATGTCGAAAAGGCGGAACTGGGCGTCCTCGAGTCCATCGACGAGGCAGATTGGAAGGGAATCGCGCAGGTGGTGGTCGAGGTTCACGACATCTCGTCGCGTCTCCGACGCGTTCGCGAAATGCTCGAGAGCCGCGGCTTCGAGGTGCACAGTCGCCAGGGACCCAACTTCGCGAATACCGACCTCTGGGACGTCTTCGCGATCCGAACCCGAGATTTCCGATGATCGCCGGAGGCGAAACGGCAGCCCGGACGCAACCACTTCGACTCGCTGTCCGGATGCACCGGTCACGAAGGTCGAGATGATCGGTTCTCCGCACCATGTGGGATGCGCCGTGCCGACTCTCGAGGAAGGTTTCGGGTGCTATTCGGGCGTGCTCGGTGCGCGACGGCGGACCCGCGCCCTCGAGGTGGTTTCCCAGAAGGTCCGGGTGTCGTTTCTCGAATTGGCTCCCGGCTTCTATCTCGAGCTGATCGCGCCAACCGAAGGGAACACGAGTCTCTCCAGGTACCTGAGGAACGGCCTCTATCACCTCTGCTATCTCGTCGACGACCTCGATCGGGCCCGCGCGCACCTGGCGACCCACCGCTTCGTCCCGCTACCGGCTTTCGAGTCCGAGGCCTTCGGCTTCCATCGCTGCCAGTTCTTCGTCAGCCCGCAGTCGCACCTCGTCGAGCTCTGCGAGATGACGGCGGAATCCTTCGAGAAGTTCTTCGCCGCCCAGCTCGAAATCGGCTAGCCAGCCCCGCGCTCGACGCGGCGGCTGGCCGCAGTGGCCTCGTGGCGCGCAGGGAGGCGGCTTTCGACAACCGCGATCCAGCCGATCGAACCCGACCGCTACCAGAGCGCCGTTCGTCGACGTTGCAGAACCAGGCCCATCGAACGGGGCAGGTAGCGGCGATTCGGCAGGACTCGACTGGGCGCCGCCGAGAACGTTTGTACCACCCGGAACCCCGCCTCCTCGGCCATCGAGACGACCTCGGACTCCCTCTCGAACACGTAGATATGGTCGCATTGGGCCGCCGTGAGACCACAGCTCACGTATGCGAGAGCACCCGGCTTGATCGCGCGACACAGGTTCTGGAGGAGACCGGCCGGATCTTCCAGGTGTTCGAGCAGGAACGAGGAGACTCCGGCTTCGAATTCGACCGGTGCCGCCCACGTGATCGCGTCCGCGAGCTCGTAGCGGATGCCCCTCTCGGGCATCACCTCACGGGTCATGGCTCTGGTGGTTTCCAGGGACGTCTCGCTGATGTCGACGCCGAAAGCCGACCAGCCAGGAAGTCGATGCAACGCCATGAGGTGCCATAGCCCGCTGCCACAACCGAGGTCGACGATCGTTCCGCTCGCGGCCTCCGATCCGATGCGAGAAACGAAGGCATCGCGATAAAAGGCACAGAGCTCGAGATGGTGTTGCCATGCGAACATGGAGGTATAGACGCCCCAGTGGTAGCTCTCCATGAACTCCCGCGACGCGTAGGTCGCGTCGTGGACCTCTCGATAGCTGCTGTGGCGGTATCGCCCGGATTTCTCGTACTCGACCTGACACCGATTCACGTCGATCACCAGCTCGCAATAGCCCGAGATCAGTCGGTCCACGTATTGGGGCCCCAGGGCGACGCGAGCCCATTCGAGCATCGGTTCCGCGATCTCCGCGAACAAGCGCGGGTGCCGTTCCAAGGTCCCTCGCACCTCTTTCGCGAAGACCGGCTTGCGCACCTCGAAGGACTTGACGAACTCCTCAGCGCTCGACACCGATTCGCCTCCTGACGAGCGAAGTCGTTCGAACCGAGATCCCGAGCTGCGAGATCTCCCAGCCGAGCGGTGCCCAGGTCGACGCCGATCTCGGCACTGCTTCGTACTCGCTTGCCGCTCGGAGTATATTTCCGGTTCTGGCGAGCGGACTCTCCTGGCGGAGCCCGATCCAACGGTCTTCGCCGGTCTCGGGTCGACTTCGAGCGGAGGCTCTATGTCGCGGTTGGAATCGATTGTCGGCTCAGTTCTCGCTGTCGACCCCGGCGGTCTGAAGGACACGGACGGACCCACGACGATCGAGAGCTGGGACAGTCTCAACCACATCATGCTCGCGGGAGCGATCGAGGAGGCGTACGGCGTCTCCCTCTCGGCCGACGAGCTGATGAGCGCGAGCACTCTCGGGGACTTCAGGCGCCTCCTCCGCACCAGGGGCTGCGACGTCTGATCAGCGGACGACCTGTCGCGACGAAACGTCCGAGAGCGGAGCCCGACGCCTTGTCGCAAGCCCACGACCCAGTGCGGTCCGGGGAGCTCATCGAAGCGTTCGCCTCGATTCACTCGGAGCTGGCCGCGTCCAGTTGGACGACGGCTGCAATCAAAGCCACGGGAGATCTCCTGGCCGAGCTCGACGCGCGGGCTGGCGATACCGACACCCTCCCGGTCGAGCGAGTCGGAGTCGTCGGCAGCTGCACCACCGGCTTGTTGCTTCCGGCGGTGCGCTGCGCGCTAGCCCGGGAGGGTCGCCTCGCGCGGATCTACGAGGGGCCGTTCGGAGCGATCCGTCAGGAGATCCTGGATCCGGGATCGGGCCTCTACGCCTTCCGCCCGGACACGGTCCTGATGGTGCGGTCCTGGCGGGAGCTCGTCGATCAGGCGCCGCGCCCCGGCGCGACAGACGACGAGGTCGAGGAACGGCTCGCCGAGCTCGTCCGCGAGGACGAGGCGCTGTGGTCGACCCTGGAGAGCCGAGCTGGCTGCCGGATCCTGCAGCACGAGCTCGAGCGGCCCGACCTCGGGTTCATCGGCGAGGCCGAAGCCTTGCACCCTTCGTCGCTCTCCGAGTTCTTCGATCGGTACCACGCTCGCCTGCGGAGAACGGGGGCCGGGCGGGTGGCCTGGGTTCAGACGCGCTCGGCGGCGCACCGCATCGGCAGCGATCGCTGGTCGCCGGCCGATCTCTACCACGCGGCGAAGCTGCCGCTGAGCGCCGCTCATCTCGGCGTCTACGCTCGTCTCTTCGGGGCAGCGTGGCGGGTCGCGGCGCACCGCGAGAAGAAGGTGCTCGTCACCGACCTCGACAATACGCTCTGGGGCGGCGTCATCGGAGACGACGGGCTCTCTGGAATCGAGCTCGGCCCGGGATCCGCCGCGGGCGAGGCCTATCGGGATTTCGCTCGGTACCTGCTCGACCTCCAGCGGCGGGGCGTGATCCTGGCGGTCTGCAGCAAGAACGATCCCGCTCTCGCCGTCCAGCCCTTTCGCGAGCATCCCGCGATGCCGCTCCGGGAGGAGGACTTCGCCGTCTTTCATTGCTCCTGGGAGGACAAGGTAGCCGGAGTGCGCGAGATCGTCGCGAAGCTCAACGTCGGCCTGGAATCCGTGGTCTTCGTCGACGACAATCCGGCGGAGTGCGCGCTCGTCGGGCGCGAGCTCCCCGAAGTCGTGACGGTACTGCTCGATGGCAGCCCCTCGCAGTTCCCGCGAAGGCTCGACGATCTCCATCTGTTCGATCGTTCCTCGTTCACGCGCGAGGATCTGGAACGGGGCCGCCTGTACCGGTCCAGGGCACGTGCCGAGGAGAGCCGGGCCGCCGCCACGGATCTGGAGGGTTTCCTGCGCGATCTGGACATGGAGGGCCGGCTGACGGTCGTGACCGACGAGGACCTCGAGCGCGTCGCGCAGCTCGAAGCCAAGACCAATCAGTTCAACACTAGGACCACCAGGTATCCGAAGGCAACCCTGGCGTCGATGGTCGACTCCGCGGATCACCTGCTGCTGGCTTTCCGACTGCGCGACCGCTTCGCGGACCACGGCCTCGTCTCCGTACTCGTGCTCGGAATCGGGCCGGTGGACCTCGAGATCCTGAACTGGACCATGAGCTGCAGGGTCTTCTCACGCGGGGCCGAGACCTTCGTCCGGAACCAGCTCCTGATCCGCTGCCGAGCGCTTGGGCGCAGTGGAATCCGGGCGAGCTACGAACCGACGCCGAAGAACGGAGTGATCCACGACCTGTTCCAGCGGCTCGGATTCGAGCGAACCGCTGGCGGCGAGTGGTTCCTCGCGGCCGAGGCGGAGCCGCTGATCTGTCATATCCGGGACGGGGCAGCGGAGGGTGCAGGAATCTAAGACACCCGGCACACCCGAGATCGTCCACCGTCGTCGTTCGCTCGGTCCGCCTCTCCGCGATCCGCTACCATCGCGCGTCGTGAACCACGGTGGACGGCGGGTACTGCGGGTCGGCAGCCGATGAAGCGGCCCTTCTCGGGATCGGTTCTGGTGCTCGCGCCGGGCCTACTCTGGGGCATCGCCCTCTTCGTCGTTTTCGCCTTCCTGGTCGAGCCGAGGCCTCAGAAGGGGTCGCAGTACGTCGTACTCGTCCTTCTCGGGCTGTTCGCCGCGATGCTCCACGGCGGCACTTTCGCGGCGGCGGCATCCGTAGCCAGGCGAAGCGGGGTCTGGGCGGACGCCCTGCTCGCGCTCGCGGCGGGCTCGGTCTACGCCTTCCTCGGACTGTCGATCGTCAAGTTCTCGGTCACTCGCTCCCACCTGCGCTTCGAGGATCTCTGGTTCCTCGCCACCAGTGCCCGGCAGGCGGCGGGCGAAGGTACCGGCGCCGAGCGCGGCTGGCTGCTCGGTGCGCTGTTCGCACCGGTCGTGCTCGGGCTCGCCTTCTTCGCGCTGCTGACCTACGCGCGGCGCCGCCGTGACGGCCCCGGTCTGCGCCGAGGGTTGGCGCTGGCCGGCGTCGGGCTCGCCGGATTCGCAGCGGTCGTCGCGTTTCTCCCGGCGGGACGCTTCGCCGCCTCGACTCTGCTGCCCGGATCGAGCGCGCTCGCCCGCGGAATCGAGCGACTGCTCGAGCCGCCGCCCGACTGGCGGCCCGACCCGGCGCTCCACGCGCGGCTCGACCGGCCGGAGCGCGCCGCGCCCCCCGAGCGGAGGTGGAACGTCCTGGTGGTGATGCTCGAGTCGATTCCGTGGGCGCGGCTCTACGGTCCCGAGGCGCGGGCAGGTTCGACTCCGGTCCTCGACGCGATCGCCCGCGAGGCGATCGTCTTCGAGCGCGCCTACGCGGCGTCGACCCACTCCGATTACGCCCAGACTTCGATCCTCGCCTCGCTCTATCCGCGCAAGAGCGACGCCCACGACTACTTCGTGCGGATCGAGTATCCGCGGGCCCTGCCCTGGGACGTGCTCGGGCCGCACGGCTGGCGCACCGCCGTCGTCTCCTGTCAGAACGAGCGGTGGGGGAACATGATCTCGTTCCTGCGGACACTGCGCCTCGACCGCCTGCGCCACGCACCGGACTTCCCCGACGCGCCGCGGCGGGGCGAGGGGAGCCAGACCAAGGTCTTCGAGGAGGCCGTCGTCGACGACTTCGTCGCATGGGTGGCGGCGGAGCCAGGCCGACCGTTCGCGGCCTACGTCAACTTCCAGTCGACCCACTACCCCTACCGCTGGCCGGAGAGCTTCGAGCCGCCGTTCGGCCCGGCCGAGCTCGACTTCCCGACGACCTTCCTCGACTACCCGCGCGACGAGGTCCCGGTGATGCTCGACCGCTTCCACAACGCCCTCGCCTACGCCGACCGCGAGCTCGGCCGGTTGATCGCGGGGTTGGAGGCGGCGGGCGTCTGGGGCTCGACCGCGCTGGTCGTGGTCGCGGACCACGGCGAATCGTTCGGCGAGAAAGGTCTGGTGACCCACGGCACCTCGCTGCTCGAGCAGCAGGTGCGAGTGCCCCTGCTGATCCGGCTCCCGGGTGCGGCGCCGCGGGTGGTCGCCGAGCCGGTCTCGGCGCTCGACGCGCTGCCCTCCGTCTACCGCGCGATGGGGCTGCCGCGCGCCGGTGCGACGCAGGGCCGCGACGACATCCTCGAGCCCGGCTACGTCGCCGGCGAGCGCCCGCTGTTTTATTCGATCCAGGGGATGACCCGCGAGGACGGCGTGCTGGCCGGCGGCTGGAAGCTGCTGGTCAACCACGACCGCCGCGACGTCGGCCTGTTCGAGCTCGCCGGGGATCCCGCCGAGCGCTACAACCTGGTCCTCGACCGCCCCGAGCGGGTGCGCGAGCTCGACGACGTCCTCGCCCGCTTCCTCACCGCGCAGCTCGGCTACTACCGGGCGCGCGGCTGGGAGTCGGGCTGGGGGCCGCCCCGGCTCCCCTGAGCCGGCGGCGCCGGGCGCACTTCGTAGATCCGGAAGTCGGGCAGATCGACCCGCCGCGGCCACCCGGCGGCCTCCGCCCAGCGCGCCTCGATCGGCCAGAGGCCGCCGGCCGCGCCCCATCTCGACGCCACCAGCAGGTCGACCCCGCGGCGTGCGATCTCGACCGACCAGAACGCCGGGTCGACCGGCACGATTCCGGCGTCGCCGGCGCCGCGACGGAACCCCTCGCGCTCCGCCGGATGCCGCGGCACGCCGATCACCCGGCGCTCGAGCCGACGGCCGACGAACACCGCGAGGAACTCGTGATGGCCGCTGCCGGCCCAGGCGATCGTCGCCGCGCCGGGTCGTGCGCGCTCGGCCGCCAGCGCGGCTTCGGCATGGGCACGAAAGGGCTTCGCGGGATCGAGCCAGCGCGCTTCGCGCGCCGCCTCGCGGTACGCCCAGGCCGCGAACAGCGCGACCAACGCCGCGGCGCCCGCCAGGCTCGCCGCCAGAGCGCGCACCGCGCCGCGGCGCCGCCACGCGATCACGGTCGAGAGCAGCGCAGCCGACGCCGGCGCCGCCACCAACGTCAGTCCCGGCAACAGCGGCGAGGCCGCGCCCGCGACGCCGGCCAGGGCGCCGTGGAGGAGCGCGCCGCCGGCGCCGGCCAGCGCCCAGGCCCGGCCGGCGCGCCGGCCGGCGGCGAGTGACGCGGCGAGGGCGAAGGCGATGGCGGCGCCCGGAACCGCGAAGCGCACCAGCGATCGGAACAGGCCCGGGTTGTCCCAAGATGGCAAAACGAGGTAGGTCGCGAGCAGCGCCGCGAAACCGACCGTCACCAGCGGCGCCGCCCACACTTCCGGGCCGGCCGACCCGCGTGCCGACCGCAGTCGTCGGAGAGCCGCGGCCGCCGCGATCAGCGCCAGCGCCCCGAGCGCCAGCGGGCCGAGCGTCATTCCCGGCGTGCGACCGGGGGGCAGCGCGAAGAGCGCTTCGCCGAGCGAGCCGTCGAGGAGCCGCGCGCCGAGCTCGCCCGCGAGACTCGTCCCTTCCCAGGACAGGCCGGGCCGCTCGAGGTGGGGCAGGCCGGCGAACGGCGCCGGAAAGAACGGGTTGCCGACGAGCAGGGCGTTGCGCGCGTACCAGGCGGCCGCCGGAATCGCCGCCGCGAGCACGAACGCCGCGGCCGCGCGCGCCGACGCACGCCGGCCCGCTCCCGCGACGAGCAGGAGCACCGGCAGGGCGAGCGCGAGCACTGCCGCGAGCGGCGCGCCGACGTACTTGGTGCCGGCCGCCAGGCCTGCGGCGAGGCCGGCGAGAGCGCCCAGCCGATGTGACCGCGCCGGCTCGGCGACGGCGCGCGCCGCGAACAGGATCGCGGCGGCGACGCTGAAGTCGAGCAGCGGCTCGACGTAGGAGGAGGCGGCGCGCGCGGCGAGCGCCGGCACGGTCGCCGCGAGAGCGCCGGCGGCGGCTGCCGCCGGACCGGCGGCCCCCAGGCGACGCGCGATCGCGGCGATCGCGAACCCGAACAGGGCCGCGAGCGCGACCATCGCGGGCGCCACCAGCAGATCGGAGTGGACGAAGGCCATGGCGAAGGCGTGCAGCGCCTCGCCGTTGCCCGGGTAGAGCGCGGCCTGATCGTGCGGCGGCCCCAGCTCGCTCGGAAAGATGCGCGCCTCCTGCAGCCAGCGCGTCGGATAGAGCAGATGGTACGAGAGCCCGTCCCAGTCGGTCGGCACCGACAGCGACGCGCGCAGCGCGAGCGGCGCGTAGACCGCCACCGCGGCCACCACCGGCAGCAGCGTCCAGGGATCGTGCTCCGCGGCCGGCTGCGTTCGGCCGGGCGCCGGGGCGCGCGCGAGAAGGAGCACGGCGAGCCAGGTCGCCGCCGTGCCGGCCGCCAGCCCGGCGCCGGTCAGTCCACCGGAGAAACCGAGCAGCTGCACCAGCGTCACCGGCAGCGCGGCGGCGGCGATGCCGAGCGCCGCGATGCGTTCGGCGCCGCCCAGCTCGGGCGCGAAGCGCGCCACCAGCCGCCGTCCGGCGTCGATCATCGCCGCCAGCGCCAGCAGCTGGAGCGCGAGCCCCGCGAGCTCGGCGACGCCGAGCCGCGGCGTCACGGCGCGGACTCTCCGGGCGGCGCGGGCGCGGCAGACTCCGCGCGCTCGAGCCGTGCCAGGTTCTGCCGTGCCGCCGCGTGGGCGGCGTTGAGCGCGAGCGCCCGCCCCAGCTCGAGGCGGGCGCCGGCGAGATCGCCGGCGGCGAGCCGCGCGGCGCCGAGGTTCGCGGCGGCGTCGTCGGAGGCCGGCTCGAGGCGGGCGGCGAGCTCGAGCAGCGGCAGGGCCGTCGCCAGATCGCCGCGGCGCGCCGCGATCGTGCCGGCGTTCATGGCCGCCAGGAAGGCACGCGGATCCGCGTCGAGCGCCCGGCGATAGTGACGCTCGGCGGCCGCGAGGTCGCCCGACTCCTGCGCCAGCCGGCCGAGGTTGAACTCGACGAGGTCGAGGCGCGGCGCCGCCCGCGCGACGTGCGGAAGCAGCCAGAGCGAGGCGACCGCGACGGCGCTGCCGACCGCGAGCGCGCGCCGTCCGGCGTGAGCCCGGCGGCCGAGCTCGACGAGCGGCACGGCGGCGAGCACGAACAGACCGGGCAGCGCGGGCAGGCGGTAGCGCGAGAACAGGAAGAATGCGACGGTCGACGCCAGCCAGCCGACCTCGAAGGCGACGACCGGCGCCACGCGGCCGAGCCGGCGCTGGCGCGCGAGCAGCAGCAGACCGGCGGCGGCCAGCAGCGCGACCACCGGGAACTCGGCGAGCGGCAGCGCGAGCGGCGGCGACAGGGACTTCGTCCAGTAGTAGTCCACCGCATCGGGCCACTCGTACGGCGACAGGTAGAGGCCGACCTTGCGCACCTGGAGGCGCAGGAAGTCGATCGGCTCGTCGCGCGCCCAGGCGAGCGCACGTCGGGTCCAGAACCGCGAGACCTCGGCGCCGGAGAGCTCCCGGCCGGCCTCGGCCTCGGCGATCCGTCGCGGCTCCGCGCGCTCGAGCGCCGGCACCTGCTTGCCCGGCGAGATCGGGCGGTAGGTACCGTCGGCGTCGGGGTTGTTGCCGATCCAGAAGTTGGCACCACCCTGGAAGGTGGTCGGCAGGAAGCCGCCGCCGACCCAGGCATTGCGCGCGGCCACCGGCGCCAGCGGCAGCGCGAGACCGACGACCAGTGCCGCCGTGCGCACGACCGAGCCGCGCCGGTCGCGGCGCCGCCAGGCGAGCGGTGCGAGGAACGGCAGCAGCAGCAGGGCGTTCTCCCGCAGCAGGGCGAGCCCGCCGAGCACGGCGCCGGCACCGAGCCAGACCGCGATGCCGACCGCGCCCGACCGCGCCCGACCGCGCCCGGTGTCGGGCGGGGCCGACGCCCCGGAAGGTGCCTCAGCCGACGCCACACCCTCGGAGCCCGCATCGGCTCGCGGCGGCACGGCGCGGGACAACACGAACAGCAGCAGCGACACCAGCGCGACCGCTGGCCCTTCCTTGAGCACCTGCACCTCGTGGAACAGCGCCGGGCCATAGAGCGCGCCGAGGCCGGCGGCGACCAGCCCGTGCGGTGGGCCGAGCCAGCGGTCCGCCGCGCGCGCGAGCCAATAGAGCCCGGCCAGGGCGAGCGCGATCTGGATCAGATAGACCGCGTCGAGCGACGCATCGAAGAGGCGGTAGACGACGGCGAGCGCGTACGGGTAGAGCGGCGCCTGAAAGAACGGCTCGCGGCCCAGCCAGTCGCCGGCGGCGAGGGCACGAGCCCAGCGGTCGTACTCCTGGCTGTCCATGGCGAGTCGCGCGAAGAACGGTTCGTCGCGCACCGCCCACCAGTGACCGATCCGCAGCGCCGCCGCGCCGGCGAGGACCAGGGCGAGCCGGGCGCCTGGGTGCCGCGCGCCCGCGGGACGGCTCGAGCTCGCCGCCATTGCGTCGCGCCTCAGCGCTCCGCTGCGCCCGCCGGCAGCCGGGCGTCGGTCGCGCCGAGGTCGAGCAGCGCGTCGACCGGTGCGTAGCCGTCGGTGAGCACCGGGACGTCGGCGAGATCGATCGCGCCGGTCCAGCGCGCCAGGGCGACCCGGCGGTAGCGCGGCGAGGTGCCGAGCCGTCGATCGATCTCGATCGCTCGCCGCTCGAGCACCGAGGCCGGCGGCAGCGGCTCCTCGCTGGCGATCAGCATGAAGTTGCCGGAATCCGGGATCCGGAAGACCTGGACGTGCCCGAACACCGACGCGAGCGTCCGCAGGATGGCGCGGGAGAAGGGGTGGTCGATGTTGCCGGCGAGATTGACCTCGACCACGCCGCCGGGCGCGAGCCGCGTGCGCACCAGCTCGAAGTACTCACGGGTCGCCAGGTGGAACGGCACCGACTGGCCGACATAGGTGTCGCAGAAGACGATGTCCCAGCGCTCGTCGGTCGCGGCCAGGAAGCGGCGGGCGTCGTCGACCTCGACTCGCGCGCCGGCATCGAGCCCGAACCACTCGCGCGCGATCTCCGGCACCGCCGGGTCGATGTCGACGTAGGTGACGTCGAGCCCTGGACGCAGGGTACGGAGCACCGCGCCGGCGCCGCCGGTGCCGAGCCCGAGGACCACCAGGCGCGCGGCCTCCGGCCGGGCCAGCAACCCGACCGCCGTCCCCTGCAGGTAGGTCAGCGCCGGCTCGCCGGTGTCGAGGCGGATCGCGCCGTGGCGCACGCCGTCCGAGATGAGCGTGCGCCGCCCGTGGGCCTCCTCGACCACCAGCGTCTGGTAGGGGGTGATGCGCTCGAGGCGGATCTCGTCCGGCTGCCGGCCGAGCGACGGTCCGAGCCAGGCGAGCGCCGCGATCGCCGCCGCGCCGACGATGGGTAGCGGTCGGACGAAGCAGAGAATCGCCGCCAGCGCGGTGACGCTGACCAGCAGGGCCAGGATCGCTTCGAGCTCGAGCTGCGGGATCAGCCAGAAGGTCGCCGCCAGGGTCCCGCCAAGACTGCCGAAAGTCGACAGGGCGAAGAGCCGACCGGCGACGCCGCCGAGCCGCTCCGGCTCGCGCCCGGCCAGTCGCACCGCGAACGGCGAGACGGCGGCGAGCGCGGCGGTGGCCGGTCCGAACAGCAGCGCGACGGCGAGCAGCGTGCCGCCGGGGCGGCCGCCGGAGGCGGCGCCGAGGCCCGCGACCACGACGCGTCCGATCGACGCGGTCAGCGTCTGCAGCGCCGCGGAGCCGAGCAGCACCACGCCGAGCGCCGGGAGCCGGGGTCGAAGATCGGCGAGCCGGCCGCCGGCGACGTACCCGGCGGACATGGCGGCGAGGAAGACCCCGATGATCGAACCCCAGACGTAGACGCTGTTGCCGAACGCCGGCGCCAGCAGCCGGCTCGAGACGATTTCGAGCGCCATCAGCGCGGCCGCCGGCAGCACCACGACACCGAGGAACCGGAGCCGGTAGATCGTGCCCGGGGTCTCGCCCACTCTGCTCCGCTCAGGCCCCGTAGAACGACCGCACCGCCGCCACCACCGTCTCGGCTTCCCACACCTCGAGCTCGGCGAACATCGGCAGGCAGAGCACTTCGGCCGCAGCGCGCTCGGCCACCGGCAGATCGGGCGGCGCCGGCAGCAGCCGGGCCATCGCCGGCTGGCGGTGCAGCGGCGAGGGGTAGTGGATCGACGAGCCGATGCCGCGCTCGGCGAGGAAGCGCATCAGCTCGTCGCGCCGCGACGTCAGCACGGTCATCTGGTGGTAGACGACCTCGTCTTGCGGAGCGTCGACCGGCAGGCGAAGGTCACCGACGCCGGCGAGCCCTTCGCGGTAGATCGCGGCGAGCGCTCGGCGGCTGGCGTTGTCCTGGTCGAGGGTCTCGAGCCGCAAGTTGAGGACCGCGGCGTGCAGCGAGTCGAGCCGGCTGTTGGTGCCGATCGCGACGTGGTGGTAGCGCGAGCTCTGGCCGTGGTTGGCCAGGCGCCGGACCCTCTCGACCAGCTCTTCGTCCATCCCCGATACCGCGCCGGCGTCGCCGAAGGCGCCGAGGTTCTTGGTCGGATAGAAGCTCCAGGCCGCCAGCGCGCCGAGCGTCCCGACCCGGCTTCCGCGGTAACGCGCACCGTGGGCCTGGGCGGCGTCCTCGACCAGCCAGAGCCCGCGCTCGCGGCAGAGGGCGCCGAGCGCCTCGGCGTCGAACGGCCGGCCGTAGAGGTGGACGCCGAGAATGCCGACCGTGCGGTCCGTGATCCGGCTCGCGGCGTCGGCCGGATCGAGGTTGAGCGTCTCCGACATCACGTCGGCGAAGACCGGCACCCCGCCGGCGAGCACCACCGCTTCGGCGGTCGCGAAGAAGCTGAAGGCGGGAACGATCACCTCGTCGCCCGGCGCCAGGTCGAGCGCGCGCAGCGCCAGCACCAGCGCGTCGGTGCCGTTGGCGACGCCGACCACGCCGGTGGCGCCCAGCAGGTCGCGGAACGACGTTTCGAGTTCGCGGACCTCGGGCCCGAGGACGAAGGCGTTGCCGTCGAGGATCGCGCGCCAGCGCGCGGCCAGCCGCTCGTCGATGCGCCGGCGCGCGCGGGTGAGGTCGAGATAGGGGATCGGAGTCATCGGATTCGGTCGTCCTCGGCAGCTTCGCGTGTTCGTCGGTTCAGCGCACTCGCGGCGGTGCGGTCGGCCCGAGCTCCGAGATTATGCCGGGTCGCGTCCACGGCGTGGCGTAGACGACCAGCTGGTCGCCGCCCATGGCGACGTTGTCCTCGATCGAGATCCGGTGGAGCACGGGGAACCGCTCCGGGTCCTTGTCGAGCAGCGGGAACCAACGCGGGTAGATCACGATGATCTCGGGGCGAACCTGTTCGAGCCAGAGGCGGAGCGCTTGCGGCCAGCGCAGACCGTGCTCGCGCCGCATCCGGTCCAGGAACTCCTGGCGCTCCGGCGAGACGATGCCGGCCAGATCGACGATCGGGTTGGGCCGCCGGTACTTGACCACGCCGATGTCGCACAGGCCGAGCAGGGCGTCGGGCGGCACGTTCGCCGCGAGCCAGTCGCTGACGGCGACGTCGGAGTCCTCGACGTTGGCGCGCGCCTGCAGGTAGAGACCGCCACCTCGCAGCGTGCGCGCGGCCGCGGGCACCAACAGCAGCGCCAGCACGGCCGGCATCGCCAGCGGCAGCCGTAGGCGACCGAGCCCGAGCGCCCGGAGCGCACCAGGCGGCACCACTTCGAGGCCGAGCACCGCGAGCAGGGCGACCACCGGCAGCAGCGGGAAGAAATAGCGTCCGAAGTTGCCGAACAGCAGCTCGTTGCCCGAGGAGAGCATCGACGAGGCGACCGGTAGAGCGAAACCCCAGGCCGGCAGCAGCAGGCCCCGGTCGCGGGCGCCGCCGAGCCGACCCACCAGCACCGCCGCGCCGCCGGCGGCCAGCAGCGTGGGCAGGGGCAGGGCGGCGAAGAGGAAGTCGAGAATGGCGCCGAGGTGGCGCAACTGCGGGATCCACTGCGGCGGCCCCGAGCTCTTGGCGGCGAGGGTGGTCGGCAGCGGCGATCCCGAGATCGCCAGATAGGCGAGAGCGACCGGCACGATCACGACGGCCGCGAGCGCCAGCCCACGGACCGCGCGTCGTGCGCCAGTACCCGACAGCACGAGACCGCGGCCGTCGCGGTCCGGCACGACCACGCGGTCCACCGCCGCCAGCAGCGGCAGCAGCAGGCCCTCGGGTCGCGCCAGCGCGGCGAGGCCGAACAGCAGGAACGAGACGGGCGGGCGCCGCGGGTCGTCGCGCTCGGCCAGGTGCCGAGAGATGCCGGCAAGCGAGAGCAGGACGAAGAGCGGCACCTCCATGCCCGAGATCGACGACCAGACCAGTGCGTCGGCGAGCACCATGAGGGCAGCCGCGAGCGCCGCGCGCGGCCGCGACAGCGCGAGCCGCCGGCCAAGCCCGAAGGCGACGCCGACCGAGGCCACGTGGAGCGCGATCCCGGCCGCCTTCACCCACGCCTCGACGGCACCCGGCAGCCAGAGCAGCAGCGACAGCAGCGCCGTCCAGAGCGGCGCGGTCGAACCGGCGACCAGTCGGCTGCCGTCGTAGGTGAGACCGTGACCGTCGGCGAGGTTGCGCGCGAACTGGAGGTGGATCCAGGGGTCGTCGAGGGGGAAGCCGGCCAGATCGCCGAACAGGTAGAGCTCGGCCGCTGCGAGGGCGAGCGGCGGCAGCGCCGCGGCCGCCATCAGTCCTCGGCGCCAGCGGCGATCCGCCGCGTGCTCCCGCGCGTCCTCGTGGGTGTCCGACAAGCGGCGGAAGCCTAGCGCAGGGGCGTAAGCCCCCGCGCCGCGTCCCGGCGAGGGCGGTCGCTGGTGTTAGATTTCCGCCCCCGATGAGCCCCGCCGCCGACCGCTCTGCCGAGCGCATCGCCCGCTCCAGCGCCCGCATCGCCCTGTGGTCAAGCTTGACGGTGACGGTGGCGGCCGCGCTGCTGCTTCACCGTTTCGCGACGCCGGCGATCGACCCCTCCTTCGCGCGCGCCGAGCGCGATCAGGCGCTCTGGCTCGGCGTCGAGTTCGAGGCGCTGCCCGAGGTCGAGCTGCTCCGGGATCTGGTCCGGTTCGACACCAGCCACCCCGATCCGCAGGAGGCGCCGATGGCGGAGTGGATCGCCGCGCGTCTCGAAGCGCAGGGGATCGCGGCGACGGTCGAGCGCTTCTCCGACGGCCGCGCCAACCTCTGGGCGATGGTCGAAGGCACGAGCTCGCGCGCCGTGGTGCTGCACGGCCACCTCGACGTCGAGCCGTTGACCGACGACGGCGAGTGGAGGTTCCCTCCGCTGTCGGCCCACGTCGACGGCCCCTGGATCTACGGCCGTGGCATGTATGACATGAAGAGCCTGCTCGCCGCCGAGCTGCTCGCCTTCGAGGCCGCGGCGCGCCGGGCACGGCAGGGCGAGCGACCCGCGCGCTCTCTGATGCTGCTGTTCACGTCGAGCGAGGAGACCGGCGGCGACACCGGGACGCGCTGGATCCTCGAAGAGCATCCCGAGCTGATCGAGCGCATGGACGTGGTGGTGACCGAAGGCGGCGTGGTCGAGGCGACCGGCCCCCGCGACATCAAGTACTGGGGGATCGAGTTCGCCCAGAAGCGCTTCGCCCGCTTCGAGCTGTGCGCCGACGAGCGCGCCGACCTCGAAGACCTGCGCCGCCAGATGCTCGAGATCGGCACCCTGCCGCCGGAGGTGCCGGTGCCGGACGAGGTCGTCGACTTCCTCACCTCCTACGGCCCGTCCCGGACCCTCGAGCCGTACCGGCAGCTGCTCGCCGAGCCGCAACGCCTGCCGCTCGAGCCGGCGCGCTACGCGCGTCTGACCCCGTTCCTGAAGGCGGTGTTCGCCGACGTCGTCGTCCCGTTCGAGCCGGAGCCGGCCGACGGCGGCGGCTGGCGGATGAGGACCATCGCCCACCTGTTGCCGGGCCGGGCGCTCGAACCGGTGCTCGCCCTGGGCCTGCCCGACTGGTTGGCGCACGGGGTGACCCGGACGACCCCGGTCCTGAGCGGCGCCGACCACGGCTCGCCGCTCGACCATGCCGACTTCGCCACCCTCCGGACAGCGATCGAACGCCACCATCCGGGGGTCCCGGTCGGTCCCTACTTCCTGCCCGTGACCGCCACCGATGCCCGCCACTACCGGGAGGCGGGGATCCGCACCTACGGCATCGCGCCGTTCGCGCTGATGCCGACCGAAACCACCGGGATCGGCGGGCCGAACGAGCGCATGCAGCTGCCGGCCTACCTCGCCGGCGTCCCGCTGGTCGACGAGATGGTCCGCGACCTGCTCGCCTACGCGCCCTGACAACGGCCGACGAAAGTTGTGACAAAGTTTGTAAGTCGGATCCCGCCCGGTGCCGCAAGTGCTTGATTCGAAAGAAAGGTCCGATTGGCACCGGAAGTGCTAGCCTGTTCGCCGAGAACTTCCGAGGAATTGGCCGAGGAAGGAAATCCCTAATTGGGGGAGGAGTTCGAATGCTTTCGAGACTCCGTAACCGCCAGAAGGGCTTCACCCTGATCGAGCTCCTGATCGTGGTGGCGATCATCGGCATCATCGCCGCCATCCTGATCCCGAACTTGATCGACGCCCTTCAGAAGGCGAAGCAGAAGCGGACGGTCGCCGACATGCGCAACACCGGCACGGCGTGGCTGTCCTGGGTTACCGACCAGGCCTCCGCAGCCGCGGCCGGGCAGGGTTCGACTCAGTGGACCGGCAACGGCTTGGATAACAAGACTCACGCTTGGATCCTTGAGACCCTGCACCCGACCAACACCTTCTTCTACATGCAGGAGGTGCCGGCGCTCGACGGCTGGAAGTACAGCTTCGCGTTCGCCTACGGCGGCAACCCGCTGGCGGCGAAGGTGGCCGCGATCGGCTCGACCGGCCGCAACGGCCCGGGCAACCTCGACCTGGCCGGCGCCGACGTCACGATCGGCGGCTTCACGCCGACCAACTACGACCAGGACATCATCTGGTCGGACGGTTTCTTCGTCCGCTGGCCGGGTACCAACCAGCCGGCCTGATCCAGAACCGCCGGGATTTCCAGGAAGCGCCGCGGGCAACCGCGGCGCTTTTCTTTTTGGCCACCGCGCCCCGAGGGCGGCCCCGTCGTCCGTCGCGCCCGATAGACTCCAGCGCTCGTGATTGCCCTTCTCCGCCGGGCCGCGCCGGCCCTCGCCCTGCTCGCGCTCGTCGCCGGCCACGCCCAAGGCGAGGACGCACCGACGCAAACGGCGACCTGGCTGGTCAACTACCTTCGTCTCGACACGACCAACCCCCCGGGCCGCGAGGCCGATGCGGCGGCCATGCTGGCTCGCCTGCTCGCGCAGCACCGGATCGCGAGCGAACGCTTCGTGACCCCCGACGGCCGCACGAGCCTGGCGGCGCAGCTGCCGGCCACCGTGCCCGGCGGCGGGACGATCGTGCTGATGCACCATCTCGACGTGGTGCCGGCGGGCGAGGGGTGGACGGTGCCGCCGTTCGAAGGGATCGTGAAGGACGGCGCGATCTGGGGGCGCGGGGCGATCGACACCAAGGGGCTCGGGATCGCTTACCTCGAGGCGTTCCTCGAGGCGGCGAAGATGCCGGAGCGGCGGCGCGATCTGCTCTATCTCGCGGTCGCGGACGAGGAGGCCGGCGGGATCGCGGGCGCGAAGTTCCTGTTCGAGCGACATCCGGAGCTGTTCGATGGGGTCGAGGCCGTGCTCGGCGAGGGCGGCAGCAACCGCGTCGTGCTCGGCCGCACCTTCCACTGGGGGGTCGAGGTCGCGCAGAAGCGACCGCTCTGGCTCGAGGCCACCGCGCGCGGGCGCGCCGGGCACTCGTCCTCGGTCAACCCGGAGAGCGCGGCCCACCAACTCGTGCGGGCGCTCGCCCGTGCGCTCGAGATGCCGGTCGAGTGGCGCGTGACGCCCGCCGCCCGCGCATTCTTCGAAGCGCTGGCGCCGCACGATCCGCAGGCCGCCAAGGTCGCCGCCGATCTCGACCGGATCGCGGCAAGCGGTGAGCCGACCCCGGCGATCCAGCCGGGCATGGCCGGCCTCTTTCTCGACACGCTGCAGATCACTCAACTCGAAGCCGCCGACCGGATCAACGTCGTCGCCGGCGAGGCGAAGGCGACGATCGACGCGCGGCTGCTGCCCGACACCGACCCCAAGACCTGGCTCGCGGCGCTGCGTGAGCGATTGGGGCCCGAGATCGACGTGCGCGTCCTGCTCGAGGCGCCGGCCTCGGCGCCGTCGCCGGCCTCCGGCGAAGTCTGGGACGCGATCGCCGCGGCGCTGGGTCGCGGCCGCGAGCCGGTGGTGCCGGTCTTCATCGGCGGCATCTCCGATTCACGCTGGTTCCGCGAACGCGGCATCCCCGCCTACGGACTGCTGCCGTTTCCGATCGAAGGGATGCTGATGAGAACCGTTCATGGCCCCGACGAGCGGATGCCGCTCGACGCCTTCGCCGAGGGGATCGAGCGCACGAAGGACCTCGTCCGACGCCTGGTGGCACCGGTCGAATCGGGGCCGCGATGAGCGAGCGGGCGACTCGCGGCCACGGCCTGCTCGAGCCGCTGCTCGCGCGGCTGCGCGCCCGCAAGGCCGAGTCGCTGATCCCGGGCGCATTGCGCCGGGGGCGCGTGCTCGACATCGGCTGCGGCTCGAGCCCGTACTTCCTCTCTCACACCTACTTCACCGAGAAGCACGCGGTCGACCAGCTGCCGCCCGCGTCCGGATCCGCCGACATCCTCTGGCATCAACTCGACCTCAACGACCGGCCGCGCCTGTCGTTCGAGGACGGTTTCTTCCAGGTCGTCACCATGCTCGCGGTCGCCGAGCACCTCGATCCGTCCGCCCTCGAGCAGCTGTTCGGCGAGTGCCGTCGGGTGCTGGCGCCCGGCGGCCGCCTAGTCGTCACCACGCCGGCCGCCCGCGCCGACCGGCTGCTGCGGTTCATGGCGCGGGTCGGCCTGGTCTCGCGCGAGGAGATCGACGAGCACAAGTACGCCTACACGCCGGCGCTGCTCGGCTGGTACTTCGGCCGCGCCGGCTTCGAGATGGCCAAGGTCGAGGTCGGGCACTTCGAGCTCGGCTACAACCTGTGGGCGACCGTGGATCGCTGACGGCCGGCCGGGCGTGAGCCGCTCCCTTCGACTCCTCCCCGCCGCGGTCGCGCTCGCCTTCCTGGGCGCGCTGGCCGGAGAGCTGCTGGTGCCGGGCCGGGTGATCGCCACCCGCGACATCGCGCAGTTCCACCTGCCGCTGCGCACCGCCCTGGTCGAGCTCGCGCACGGCGGGATTCCGCTGTGGAACCCGTGGCTCTCGGGCGGCCAGCCGATCGTCTCCGATCCGAGCTACGCCGTCTTCTACCCGCCGACCTGGCTCGCCGCGCTCGTCGGCCCCGGTCGGTCCCTGTCGCTGCACGTCGTGATCCATCTCGCCCTCGCTTTCGCCGGCGCATGGGCGATGGCGCGCCGCCTGGGGTGTCGGCCGCTGACCGCGCTGGTCGCGGCGATCGGCTTCGCCGGCGGCGGAGTTACCGTGTCGTTCGCCTCCGCCCTCAACCACCTGCCGGGAGCGGCCGCCCTGCCGTGGTCCCTGTGGGCCACCGACCGGGCCGTGACCGCGGTCGATCGCCGCGAACGGACCACCGCGGTCGCGGCGCTCGGCGCCATCCTCGCCCTGACGCTGCTCAATGGCGAGCCGGTGACGCTTCTGTGCGGCGGCCTCGCGGCCGTCTGCCTGGCGCTGGCGCGGGCGCCGCGGAGCGCGCGGTGGCGCGGACTCGCTCTGCTCGCCGCCTCCACGGCGGTGGCCGCGGCCCTCGCCGCGGTGCAGCTACTGCCCGCGCTGGCCCGATTCGGCGATTCGGCGCGCGCCGACGGACTCTCCTTCGAGGAGGCGACGACCTGGTCGCTCGCTCCGGCCCGCGCGCTCGAGCTGGTCGCTCCGCGCGCGCTCGGCGATCCCGCGCGCGTCGAGGAGGGGCTCTACTTCGGCTGGGGGATCCACGACCGCGATTTCCCGTTTCTGCCGTCGATCCACCCGGGCCTGGTGGTGCTGCTGCTCGGCGTCGTCGGGATCGCGGCTCGGCCGATTCCCGCGCGCGCGGGGTGGGCCGCGATGGCCGTACTGGGTTCCCTGCTCGCCCTCGGGCGCCACACGCCGCTCTATGCCTGGCTCCACGCGTGGATGCCGCCTTTCGGCAGCCTGCGCTATCCGGAGAAGTTCGCGCTGCTGCCGGCCGCGGCGCTCGCCTTCGCCGCCGCGCTGGCGCTCGAACATTGGCTGTCCGAACGGGACGCCGGCCGGAGCGGCGCCGGCGACCTGCCGCTGGCGCTCGCCGCCGTGGCGGCGGCGGCCGCGGGAGTCGGAGCGGCACTGGTGGCGCTCTCCCCGGAGCGGATCGCGGCATGGATCCAGGCCCACGCCGCCCTTCCCCCGGGACCCGAGCGCCAAGCGGAGGCCCTCGCGCTCTACCGCGTTGAAGCGGGCTTCGCGCTCGCGGCCGCGGTGGCGACGACGCTCGTCTTCTTGGCCCTGCGGCAGCGGCGGCTGCCCTCGATGGCGCTCGCCGGCGCGCTCGTCGCGCTGCTCGCCGTCGATCTCGTGCGCCACCACCGGTCACTGCTTCCGGCGCTTCCCGAGTCGGCCTTCGCGGCGCCGCCCGTCGCGCTCCGGCTCGAGGGCCAGAGCGGGCGCCTCTGGTCGTCGGCGACGTTCGATCGCCAGATCGAGATCCAACCGATCTCCTCGGAACCGCGCGAGCGCCGGCTCGCCGCCCGACTCGCCCGACTCGAGCCGTGGAGCGCGATGACCTGGAAGATCCCGTATGCGCTCTCGGCCGACTACGCGGTGACCTTCACGCCGCCGCTGCGGCGCGCGGTCGGGCGCGCCCGCGCGCTCTGGCTGGAGGCCGACAGCGAGCCGCTGCACCGCCTGCTCGGCGCCTGGGGTGCGGCGCGGCTCGCCATCCGGACGCCGGCCGACGAGATCGCCGCCGCGCTGGTGGCGGACCGGCCGGAGCCGCCGGCGGCGCGATTGCGGACCAATCCGTTCGCGCTCGCGTTGTGGCGTTTCGTGCCGACGGCCGAGGCCGGGGGCGACGGCGACGCCGCGCTCGCCGCCGCGGTCGTCGCCCGCCTGCGACTCCACGAGCGCGAGTTCCTGGTCGATCCGCCGTGGACCGGCGAGCGCCGCTTCGACCCGCGAGCGCGGGTGGTGAGCGCCTGGGTGCGCCCCCACATCCTCGACCTCGCCGTCGAGACTCCCGGCGAGGCCCTGCTGGTGGTCGCCAACACCTTCGACCGGGGCTGGTCCGCCTGGGCCGACGGACGCCCGGCGCCGGTCTACGAGACCGGCGCCGGATACCAGGCGACCGTCGTCCCGGCGGGGACCCGACGGGTGCGGCTGCGCTACCGGGAGCGCTGGCTCGCCCTCGGGGCAACCGTGAGCGCGGTGGCCTGGGTCGCCCTCGCCGGCGTCGCGCTCGCCCTTCGCCGGCGTCGCGCCTGAGCGCGTCGTACAATCCGGCGCCGCGTGCCTCCTCTCTGGTTCCTGGTGCTGTGGGCGGGCCTCGTCGGCCTGGTCGTCGGCAGTTATCTGAACGTCCTCGCCCACCGCCTGCCGCTCGGCCAATCGACCGTGCGCCCGCGCTCGCGTTGCCCGGCCTGCGGCGCGGCGATCCGCGCCCGCGACAACCTGCCGGTCGTCTCCTGGCTGCTGCTCGGCGGGCGCTGCCGCGACTGCGGGGCGCCGATCAGCCCCCGCTACCCCCTGATCGAAGCGACGACGGGCGTGCTGTTCGCCGCCTGCGTCGTGCGCTTCGGTTTCGCCCCCGAAACGGTCGCCGCCGCGGTGCTCGGAGCGTTGCTGGTGGCGCTCGCCGCGATCGACTTCGACCACTTTCTGCTGCCCGACAAGCTGACGATTCCCGGCATCGCTCTCGGCCTCGCGGCGCAGGCGTTGCTGCCGTCGGGCTCGCTGGTCGCTGGGGTGCGCGGCGCCCTCATCGGCGCCGGCCTGCTGCTCGCCATCGCCGGCGCCTGGGAGCTCCTGCGGGGCGTCGAAGGGATGGGGCTCGGCGACGTCAAGATGCTGGCGATGATCGGCGCCTTTCTCGGCGCCGGCGGCGTCGTGGTGACCCTGGTCTTCGGCACCTTCGCAGGCTCGGCCGTCGGCCTCGTGCTGATCGCCCGCCGCGGCGGCGACCTCCAGGCCCAGCTCCCCTTCGGCGTCTTCCTGGCGGCCGGAGGGCTGGTCGCGCTGTTCGCCGGCGAGCCGCTGATCGACTCCTACCTCGGGCTGATGCGATGAGTCCGCCGGCGGCGCGGCGGCGGACTGGGCTGCGGCGCGAGGGGCCGATGGTGCTCGCCGTCGCGCTCGCCATCTTCGTGCTGCTGTCGGCGTTCACGCTGCTCGCCTTCCGCCAGGCCGCCGCCCGCGCCAGCGCCGAGCGGCGCGCCGAGGTCGTGGCGCTCGCCGAGCGGCTGGCGCGCGACGCGGCGGGCAGCGGTGGCCGGGTCGACGCCCTGGTGCGGCTGGCGCCGCCCGGCGCGGCGCTGGCGCTGTTCTCGGCCGACGGAAGGCTCCTCGACGCCTGGGGCCATGTCGCCACTCCGACCCTGCCGAGCGGTTTCGATCCCGACGATGTCGTTCACAGCATCTCGATCGATGGCGACGGCGGCGAGCTGCCGCGTACGACGACGCTCGCGGCGATCGCCCCGGTCTCGACCGCCGGAGGCGAGCGGCGCCTGCTGCGAGTCGACCTGCCAGCCCCGGCTCTCGCCGCCGCTCGCACCAACCTCGCCTGGCTTACGCCGATGGTACTGGTCTTGTCGATCGCCGCCGCGATCGTGGTGCTGCTCTACGTGCGCGCGCTGGCGCGACCCTACGAAGCACTGCTCGCTCGTGCCCGCGAAGCCGGCGCCGAAGTCGATGAGCTCGACGAGCTGACGGCGCTGGTGGCGACGTTCGATCGCGCGCTCCAAGCACTTGCCGCACGTGGGTCGGGCGTGGGATCGGGTCGCACCGCGCCGGCGCTCGGCGGGCTCCAGGAGGCGCTCGGCGCCGAGCAGGGCGGCGGCTTCCTGCTGCTCGACCGCGAAGGGACGCTGCTCGCCGCGACTCCAGTCGCCGTCGAGCTGCTCGGCGTGCCGCCGCCGCCCACCGGAGTACCGCTCGCGCGCGCGCTCGAGAGTCGGCCCGAGCTGGTGCGCCTGCTCGAGTCGGCGGTCGCCACCGGCGAAGCGCTGCCCCGCGGCGCGATCCGCGTCGAGCGCTCTACGGGCGCCGCTACCCTCGGCGTCACCGCCGAACCGCTGCGCGGCGAAGGAGGGCGCCCACGCGGCTGGCTGGTGGTGGTCGCCGACCTGACTATTCTTGAGCGCCGCGCCACTCAAGAGCGCCTGGCCGACGGCCTGGCCCAGCTCGGCGAGCTCGCTGCAGGCGTCGCTCACGAGCTGCGCAACAGCCTCGCTTCCCTCTCGGGTTGGCTCGCGCTGGCACGCCGCGAGCCGCTGCCGGCGGCGGCTCTCGAATGCCTCGAGGAAGCCGGGCGCGAGACCACCGCACTGGCGCGCGTGGTCGAGGACTTCCTGGCCTTCGCGCGACCCGGAACCCGGCGTCCCGAGCGCGTCGACTTGGTGGCCCTCGCGGACCGTGCCGCGCACGACCCGGCGCTGGGGAACATTGCCGTCGCGCTCGACTTGCCGCTGCGAGCGGAGATCGACGGCGACCCGGGGTTGCTCGATCGGGCGCTACGCAATTTGATCGCCAATGCCGCGCGCGCGGAACGCGATGCGGGTCACCACGGACCGCTCGAACTCGCGCTGACAGCCACGGAGTCGCCGGCGCTCGGGCCGGCTTGGGAGCTGGCAGTGGCGGATCACGGCCTCGGCCTGCCGGCGACGGTCCGCGAGCGACTGTTCGAACCCTTCGCCGCCGGTCCTCACGGCGGAGCCGGCCTCGGTCTCGCGCTCGCCCGCCGGATCGCGGTGCTGCACGGTGGCGAGATCGAGATCGCGGATCGCCCCGGTGGGGGAACGCGCGCGCTCCTACGGCTGCCGCGTGGCTCGGATGTTACATAAGGACCCACACTTGCGAGACGTCGATTCCGCCAATCAGCCTGCCTCCACGAGCTAAAGAACTCACAGAATGTAACTTGCGGGTCATCTACTGAACTGACCCGAGCGCGGCACTTGTCTTGCGTCTTCCTTCTACAGAGAACCCGGATCCAGCCCGCCGCGCGCGGGATCGATCGACTCGAGATGGAGGTACCGCATGCGTCGACTCCCATCAGATCCTTGCCGCGAGCACGATAGCGAGGCCGGTTTCTCGCTGATCGAGGTGCTGATCGCGGCGGCAGTGTTGCTGCTAATCCTGATCGGCATCCTGCCTCTTTTCGAGCGCTCGCGGCTCAACCTGATGCAAGGCAATCTGGCGACGAAATCGTCGAACGCCGCAATCGACGTGTCCGAGCGCCTCCTTTCGGCGCACTTCAACAGCTTCGATACGAACTTGCCGGACTCGAACGTAGACGAGCTGGTGGTCACCGACTACTTCCTGCTCAACGAAGACTCCTGGGTGACGACGATCCCGTCCGGCGACCTGGCCCAGTTGACGCGCGCTACGACCCTTTCGCAGTTCGGCGTCCCGTCGCTTCTCGACGATGACGATGATCCGTTCGAGAACGCCCTGCCGGGAAACGAGCCGACCGGCAACGTGCACTACAAACGGTTCAGCGTCGAGATTTCCGATCCGCGAACGGCGAACAACACTCCGATCTATCGGATCGTCACCATCCAGTCCTTCTGAGGTTCGATCGACATGAATCATCGACCCGCCTTCCGTGCCCCTGATGCAGGATTCTCGCTGCTCGAGCTCCTGCTCTCCCTGGTCGTCGCGGTGGAGATTCTCGTCGTCGCCTACATGGCCTTCGACGTTTCGAACCACGCCGCCGCCGTTCAGACCCAGATCACCGACCTGCAGCAATCCCTCCGGATCGTCCAGCACGACATGTCGCGCCTCGTTCGGATGGCCGGTCGTGGAGGACTACCCGCCGAGCTTCGACCCGACCTCGAGTTCGTCGCGGGAGCGACCATCCCGAATCTCCAGGGTCTGGCGATCGAAGTCCGCAACAACGTGACGGACGATACGGGTCGCCGGATTTCTCGAAGTGACGACACCTCGCCGCTCGCCCTGCCCCTGACCGACGTTCTGATCGTCCGCGGCTGCTTCGCCAATCCCCTCTATCAGATTACTCAGGGGAGCCTGGTACTGCAGGATACCGACGGCGACTCCGTCCCGGATCGTGCGACGATGCCGATTCCGGACATCAGCATCATCAGCATTGCCCAGCCTCTCGAGCCAGTCTGCGACGAGCTCCGGGCGCGTGGGACCGCGACGATGATTCTCGGGAGCCCGGAGGGTCGCGCCGTGTGGGGGATCGGGACCATCCGCGCCCACGACTGCCCGGCATCGGGCGCGAACAGCACGGTGAATCTCGAGCTCGAGCTCGCCACCAACTCGCCGCTCAATCCGGATATCGATCTGGACCCGGCGACGATCTCGCGTGCATTTCCCCCCGAGATGGACGCAGCGACCGCCTGTATGTTGGAGGAGTATCGGTACTACGTCCGCGAGGAGTTCGAGGATCCTGCGGTGGAAACCGCCGAGACGCTCCGGACTGCTCTGGTTCGAGCCCGATTCGAGCCCGGGACGGAGACTCCCTACGCCGGCGACGCCCAGAACTACTCGCTTCCTCTCGCCGACGGGATCATCGATCTCCAGATCGCTCTCGGGTTCGATTCCGACTTTCCTTCGCTGAGTAACTCGACTCCCGGCGCCGTCGACGACGATGCGGATTTCGACAACTCGAACAATGACGAGGTCATCTACGAGGCGGCGAACTGGGACGAGCGCAATCTCGACGACTTCCTCTTCAATCACCCCGGAGACGATCCCGACTCCGACGGCATCGTTCCCGATATCCGGTGGCGCCAGCGAACCTTTGCCGGCAGGGAGGGGCAGCTCGTCCCGCTGAGGCAGGTACGGATCACGACCATCGCGCGGACCAATCGGGCCGACCGCACCTACCAAGCCCCCGACTTCGATCCGACTGTAGGTCAAGATTTCGTCGAAGACCACAGCTACGATTCCCCGCTCTCGAGCGCGTTCAAGAACGAGTGGAACCGGAAGTTCCGTCGACGCGCCCTGACCACCGTGATCCTCCCGAGGAACCTCTGATGTCCACACGAACGCAAGAGAGATCGACCCATTCGGCCGAGTCCGGCAGCGCCTATCTGCTCGTCCTCCTCCTCCTGCTCGTCCTGACCGTCATCGCGCTGTCGCTCGCGGTGATCACCCAGACGGAAGTTCAGATCGGCGGGGCCGAGAAGACCGCAACCCGAACGTTCTACGGCGCCGACAATGGCCTGCGTCTTCAATTCATGCTCTCGCGGCATGCGCAGACGGCTCCGCGCCGCTGGGTTCTCGACGAGACCGACGCAGGCGGAATCACGCTCGAGAGCCAGATCGACGTTTCCCCTTTCATGAACGCGTACCACGGCCACTGCAATCTCTGCTCCGCCAATCATGGCGAAGAGGAGTACTGGTTGGTCAATTACGTGACCAACGCCCAGGCGCGGCGTGTTGTGGGCCCGGGAGGAAGCACGGTCCAGGCGAGCAAGCTGATGAGCCTGATGTTTCTCGTTCAGCCCGAGGGTGAACTCACCGTCGACGAGTCGATTCGAGTCTTCGACCCCGAAGACGTTGCCGACGATCCCGCGACTCCCGGCCTAGAAGTGATTCACTACTGAACCTCCAGAGGACACCTCCATGCGCTCAAGAATCTCCGCACTTCCGACACGAATCGCCGCGCTGGCGCTGTTTGTCGCGGCGCTGCCCGCTGTCGCCGACGATCGGCAGCTCCTTCGTGAAGGCTCGGGCGAGCCGTACGTAATGATGCTCTTCGATACCTCGGGCTCGATGAATTGGGCGCCGAGGTGCTCCGCCGAGCAGGTGGCGGAGGGAATCTGCACATTCCTCTGTCCGAGCGGAGACTGCCCGACGCCGCGAAATGGCGACGATCCGGCTTCGAAGTTCCGGCAGGCCAAGGAAGCGCTCTACGAGGTGCTGCGCTCGGTCGACAACATCCACTTCGGCTTCGCAACGTACAATCAGGATCAGCTGCGCGTTCACTTCAAACAGTGGCTCTATCAGGTCGACCCGGTGCAGGCCGATGGCTTCTTCACGCTTGCCGGTGGAGATTCGTTTCCGTCCGCCGGGACCGATGAAGTGTTCGGCGCGACCTTCGCTTGCGATCGGGGCAACGGCGACGGGAACATCGGCTGCTACGCCGACAACAACTACGCTTCCGACACCGGCGACGTCTGGGAGATGACCAAGGTCCGCCGACTGCCCAAGCTCGGCGACACTCTCGGGTCCGTGGTCACCTACTACGTTCGAAGTGGCGGCCAGGTCTACTACGTCCGCACCTCGAATCCTCCGTCGGGATCGCAGGCGCTCGGGGACGCGACGATGACGCTGCGGACGGAACTGTTCCGGTGTACTGGAACGCCAGCTTCGAATCCGACGAACGGGTGCAATTCGTCGGGCGAGAGGACGCTCGTCGCGGCCAAGGACGTCTCTTATAGTTTGATCGGCGACTTCGTGAAGTGGGAGAACGCAATCGATCGGGATCCAGAGCAGGGCGGCTTCGACGCCGTCTCGTGGAGCGGGGCCGGCAACACCTGCGCCGGCTGGGATCCGAACGTTGCCGCAGCCGGAGACCCCTCCGGCGTGGGCCTCGAGGCCCTCTCTACGGACCGCTACAACGGGTACAGTCTGCGCTTTCCGAACGGCCCACTTCTGTTCGATCCGACCGGTACGGATTCAGACTGGCGCTTCCGGACGGGCGATGTCCTGCCGCTCGCCTGGAATGCCGACAACAAGGCGGCGGTCCTCAATCGGCTCGCCCCCCGGCTCAACGGCGGAGATCCCGTGACCGATCCTGAGGCGTTCGCGGTCGCCACGTATCTCCAGGACCACCCGCTCGCCGGACAGGACTACCTGCGCCTCAGCAACGAGAACCTGCGCCCGCTCCTGCCCACTGGTTCGACCCCCCTGGGCTGGTCTCTCAAGTCGATCCGCGAGTGGTTCCGTGGCTGCGAGAACGGCTCCTGTCCGAACGCCACCGGCTGGGACGACATCGCGGCCGCTACCGATCCGGATTGGACCTGTCGCAAGAAGTACCTGATCGTGATCACCGACGGCGATGACACCTGCTCGGGCCGTGATCCGTGCTCGCTGACGGCCTCCATGCACTCGTTGGACGACATCACGACTTACGTCGTCGCATTCGGCGTCGAGAACAGCGCGGGCAACCGCTTGAACTGCATGGCCGCCAACGGCGGCAGTGGCGACCCCATCTATCCGCAGAACAAGCAGGAGCTCGTGGACGCGCTGACGGCCATCTTCGCGGAGATCAAGGAGGAGGCCGTCGCCTTCGCTTCGGCGGCGGTGCCCAGCGTCCAGGCCAACATCGCCGACAAGATCTACCTCTCGAGCTTCACGCCGCTCAACGATGCGTCGGTCTGGCCCGGACGCCTCGACGCATTCCTCAAACCCCTCCCCCTCGACGATCAGAATCTCCCGGATCGCAGCTCGTTGTGTGTTCAGGGCACCCTCGACTCGAACTGCTTCGCCTGGGACGCCGGGGACTCGCAACTCGCCTGGGACGACGACGGGAGCGGCGGATACCAGCCGCGTGGCCTGCTGTTGCAGGCGCCATTGGCCGCCGAGATCACACGATTCGACAACTCGACGCTCCAACTCGGCCTCGGTCCGGACGAGCGGCGGGTCTACTTCGGCCTGCCGAGCTCGACGACGGCGGGCAAGCGGCAGTCCTTCGAGTACCCTGCCACGGCGGCCGAGCAGTTCGAGTACGAGTTCGTATGGAACCTCCCGAATCCCGGAGTCTTCGACGCCACGAACCGAAATACCATCGCTGATGTTGTGGAGTTCATCCTCGCCGAGAAGCAAGGCCAGGCGACGGATCCGGACACCGGGACGACGACGAACATTCAGTACGTCATGGGAGACATCTTCCACGCGAATCCGACCGTAGTGAACGCTCCCTCGAATTTCAACTTCTACACCAAGGACTTGTACTGGAATCAGCCGCTCTGCGGAGAGAGCATCGAGGACACGCAGGCGCGAGGGAACCAGATCTCCTACACGTGGTTCTCGAACAAGTATCTCTGCCGCCGCATTCTGCTCGCCGCCGGTTCCAACGACGGCCAGCTGCACGTGTTCGACGGCGGTATCTTCCGCGGCAGCGAATGCAAGCTCAACCTCCCGAATGACTTGAGAGGTCGCGACGGCACGATCGCGGACGACAACTCCGTGACCGGCGACTACGACTTCGGTTCCGGACGAGAGCTGTTCTCCTTCGTCCCCGGAGCCATGATGCCGCTGGTCAAGGAGCTCAGCGAGCTCGACTCGCTGACCACGCAGTACGGAATCGACAACACCCCACGCGTTGCCGACGTCTTCATCGATCCGGTGATGGACGTCTCGGGCGAACCGACCTGCAACGAACGCGAGTGGCGGACCGTGCTGCTCGGGAGCTACCGCGAGGGCGGACCGGGCATCTTCGCCTTGGACATCACGCAGCCCGATGCCGTCGACACTTCGACCAACATCCCGACGCCGCTTCCGGGCTCGCCCGCCTACGTGCCGTCCTGCGCGAACGGCGGAGTCAACTGCGGTCCGTTGCCCTTCCCTTCGCTGCTCTGGGAGTTCAGTGATACCTCGGACGAGGATGGCGTCGGCGGAGCGGATCTGGGGGAAAGCTGGAGTCGACCGGCCGTCGCCCGGATACGCGTCTGCAACGGTCCCTGCGACACCGCGGCCGAGCCGGAAGACCGGTTCGTCGCAGTCTTCGGCGGCGGGCTGCCGGAGTTTCCCGTAAACTCTGACGCGGACGTTCAGGGAAACTGGCTCTACATGGTCGACATCGAGACCGGCAGGATTCTCTATAAGCGCGGCGGCCCAGCGATTCAGGGGGCAGTCGCGGCTGACATCGCACTCCTGGACTCGAACGTGAATGGGGTAATTGAGAGCCTCTACTTCGGGACCACCGCCGGCTTCGTCTACAAGCTCGACCTCGGCGAGGGCCCCTTCGAGCTGGGCCCCGACGGACGAATTCAGGACCCATCCGGCGAGGCAGGCCGCTTTAATCCGTTCAAGGTCTTCGACACCGAGCAGCGCCCGATCTACCAAGAGATCAACCTGGTCTATGTTGCCAAGCTGCGCAGGTACGCCCTGCTCTTCGGTACGGGCAATCGGTGGGATCTCTGGGAAACCAGCGGAACCACGGGCCGCTTCTACGCGATCGTCGACATGAACTGGTCCGACGGCGTCGAGGGCGGGGTCTACGATGGCGTTATCGACGACGTCTGTGGACCCTGTGCGCAACCGCTCACGGCCGACAGTCTGCAGCCGATCGATCCGGACTCGACCTTCGACATCGAAGAACCGGGGCCCTCCTATCTCTTCGGGAACGCCGACCCCGACCTGCTCGCGGGCTGGTACTTCCCGCTCGGCGCCGACGAGAAGCTGATTACGGAGCCCTTCACGCTCTCGGGTGTCACCTTCTTCACGATGTACGATCCGATCAGGTCGACTGCCGACGAGGTCTGTTCTCTCGGCGGCGAGAGCAAGATCTTCATCGTGAACGCGGCTCACGCCGGCGGCTACGTACCCGCGGGAGACCATTGGGAGCGGAGCTCAACCATTCCGATCTTCACGACACAGCCCTACACCGAGACGAGTCAGACTCAGAATCAGCCCGGGTTCCCACCCCCCCTGCCGCCGTGCAGCGAGGAGCTCGAACCGATCACCCGCGAGCTCAAGGAGCTCCTGCCGGCGACCTGTCGGTTCGCCAACTACACCATCGACATCAAGACGATCCGGTCGGATACCGGTATCCTCTGCGTTGCCCCGGTTCCCGTCTGTATCGAGGGCCACAATTGGAAGGAGTACTGATCGTGAATCGACTCCGCTCCCCCTGGCTGCTGGTGGCCGCCGCGCTCGCGGCGGCGCCGGCCGCGGCCGACTGGCTGGTGATGAAGGACGGTGGCCGCATCGAGACGAAAGGCGCCTGGACTGTGGAAGGCCGTCGAGTCCTCTTCACTCAACCCAATGGCACCCTGTCCGTTCTGCGAGCTGACGACGTCGACCTCGACCAATCGGCCGCCGTCACCGCAGCCGAGGCCGAGGCGGCCCGAAAAGCGGCGCTGCCAGAACCGCCAGTCACGTCCTCGACTCGGCCTCCCGTATTGCGACTGACCGAGAAGGACATTCCGCCCTCACCGGAAGAGGGCGCCCCCGCTGAGGAGAAGGGCGCGTCAGAGAGCACGGCAGCCGGCGGCGACCTCGGGATCGCAACTTGGCAGAAGGTTCAGAATGCCTCAGCCGAATCGGTCGAGATTTTCGGGTCGATCAAGAACTCGGGCGAGAACAACATCACTGCACCAACGATTCTGGTCATGGTGTACGACGAGGATGGGGGGCTCCTGGCGACCAACGAGGGGACGATCAACTCCGGGATGATCGGTCCCGGGCAGACCGCCAACTTCCGGGTCGCTTTCCCCGGCGTGCCCGACTTCACCTCGGTGAAGTTCGACGTCCAGGGTCGCGGCTTCCGCTCCAACCCGGCCGCCAGCGAAGAGGGGGCCGAGGGCGAAGCCGAGCCGGAGTACGAAGAGCCGATCGACGAGGAGCTTCCGTCGGACGACGGCGGCGCCTGAGTCCGCCCCCAGGGGCATTCACCTCCCGGGCCGGCGCTTCCTGCGCCGGCCCGTTTCGTTTGTTCAGGACCGGTAGTCCGGGAACCCCGCCAGATCGTGCTCGCGGATCCGTCGCAACAGCGTCCGGTAGGAGATGCCGAGCGCGGCAGCGGCGCGATGACGGTCCCCTGCGGCGGCCCGCAACGCCTCGCGCACCCGCTCGGCGTCGTCCGGCGCGTCGCGTGCCGGCGTGGGTTCTGACCGCTCCTCGGCCGACCCCGGGGCGAGCAGCGCCTCGATCGCGCCCGCTCCGAGCCGTTCGCCCGGATGGAGGATGACGGCGCGCTCGAGCACGTTGGCGAGCTGGCGGACGTTGCCCGGCCACGGCTCCCCGGCGAGGCGCGCGAGCGCTCCGGCGTCGAGCGCGGGCGCGGCGACGCCCTGGCGTGACGCGATCCGCTCGAGCAGGTGGTCGGCGAGGCGCGGAACGTCCTCGGCGCGCTCGGCGAGCGACGGCAGCGCGATCGGAAAGATCTCGAGCCGGAACAGCAGGTCGGCGCGGAACTCGCCGGCGGCGACCATCGCGGAAAGATCGCGGTTGGTCGCCGCCACGACGCGCACGTCGGCGGTCAACGTCTCGCCGCCACCCACGCGTTCGAACCCGCGGTCGTCGAGGACGCGCAGCACCTTGGCCTGCACCGGCAGTGGCAGCTCGCCGATCTCGTCGAGCAGGAGCGTACCTCCGCGCGCCAGCTCGAAACGGCCGGAACGCCGCCGGGTGGCGCCGGTGAACGCGCCCTTTTCGTGGCCGAACAGCTCGGTCTCGACCAACGACTCGGGGATCGCCGCGCAGTTGACCGCGACGAACGGCCCCGCGGCGCGCCGCGACAGCGCGTGCAGGGCCCGTGCAAACAGCTCCTTGCCGGTGCCCGAGGGTCCGGTCAGCAGCACCGTCGACTCGGTCGGCGCCACCCGCCGCAACAGGCGCAGCGCCGAACGCAGGCGCGGGTGCGAGCCGACGATCGGCGGCGCGCCCGGAACCTCGAAGAGCTCGGGAGCGGCGGCGGCGGGCGCCGCGAGGGAGGCGACCAACGCGAAGAGCTGGTCGAGCTCGATCGGCTTCTCGAGAAAGTCGGCGGCGCCCAGCTTCATCGCCTCGACCGCGGCCGAAACGGTGCCAAAGGCGGTCAGCACCACCACCGGCACCGCCGGTCGCAGTCGCCGCGACTCGGCCACGACCTCGAGCCCGCTGCCCGAGGGCAATTGCAGGTCGGTGAGCACCAGGTCGATCGGCTCGGCCGCGGCGAGGCGCTCGCGCGCCGGGCCGACGTCGGCCACCGCCTGTACGACGTGCCCCTCCCCGGCGAGCGCCCGCTCGAGCATCCGCCGCAGTGACTCGCGGTCCTCGACCAGCAGCAGGCGCGCCACGGTCCCGGTCAGCTCCGCGCCGCGGCGGCGACCGCGCCGGCCAGCGCTTCGTCGTCCTGCGGGTCGACCGTGCGCAGGTCGAGGATCAGCCGCCGATCGCGAACGTAGCCGACCACGGCCGGCTCGCCCAGGCGCAGCCGGCGCGCGAGCTCGCCGCGCTCGGCCAGCGCCAGGGCCTCCCCCGCGATCGGCTGGTCCGGTCCGGAACCCCCTCCGGTGAAGGCCTCGGCGGCGACGACCTCGACGCCGCCGACTCCGGCCGCGGCGAGTTGGGCGACGAGTCGCTCGAGCCGGACGCGGTGCGCCGCCGGATCGATCCAGAGGCGGTCGAGCGGCATTCCGGCACCGGCGAGCTGGCGGCGCAGCACGAGGTCGAGCGCCGCCGCGATCAGCCGGCCCGGGCGCAGGGCGCGGTAGAGCGGATGGCGCCGGCAGCGGTCGATCAGGTCGCGCCGTCCCGCGACCAGCCCCGCCTGCGGGCCGCCGAGCAGCTTGTCGCCGCTGCCGGTGACGAGATCGGCACCGGCGCCGATCAGCTCCCGGATGCTCGGGTGGCCGGCGAGCTCGCGCTCGAGACGCGGCGCGAGCAGGCCGCTGCCCTCGTCGACCACCAGCGGCACCGCGGCCGCGCGGCCGAGACGCGCCAGCTCGCCCACCGCGACCTCGGCCGTGAATCCGCGCTGGCGGAAGTTGCTCGGCAGGACCTTGAGCAGGAGCGCCGTCTCCGAACCGATCGCTTTTTCGTAATCGCCGAGGTGAGTCCGGTTGGTGGTGCCCACTTCGACCAGGCGGGCGCCCGCCGCTTCGAGGATCTCCGGCACGCGGAACGAGCCGCCGATCTCGACCAGCTCGCCGCGCGAGACGACCACCTCCCGCCCCTGGGCGAGCGCGGCCAGGATCAGCACGAGCGCCGCCGCGTTGTTGTTGACGGCGAGCCCGGCCTCGGCAGCGGTGGCGGCCGCGATCAGGGCCGACAGGCGTTCGAGCCGGTCGCCGCGCCGGCCGCTGGCGAGGTCGAGCTCGAGGTCGCAGCCGGCGTCGGCGAGCTCCGGCAGCCGCCGGGCGACCTGCCGGGGCAACGGCGCGCGGCCGAGGTTGGTGTGCAGAAAGATGCCGGTGGCGTTGATCACCCGCGCCAACGGGGCGCCGAGCTCGGCCGCCAGCGCCCGGCCGACCTCCTCGGCCAGCCGGGCGGCCACCAGCGGCTCGGCCGGCGCCGCCGCGGACGAGGCCCGTTGCGCGCGCTCGACCTCGAGCCGGGCGCGCAACTGGACGCGCACGCGCTCGCGCCCGTAGACTCCCTCGAGGGCGGTGAACTCGGGCTCGGCCAGCAGGCGATCGACCGCCGGCAGGGCGCGGCGCGGATCGTCGGGAGGTGGGGCGGCCATGGAACCGACGGCTATTGTAGGAGATCGGCGTTGATCCCTCCGCGCCGGGGCGCACCGGACGGCCCCGCCACGCCCGGCGAGCCGGATCCCGGGATCGAGGCCCGCCTGGCGCGGGTAGCCGATCTGGTGGAGCGGTTCCGGATCGACGCCGAGCGCTATTTCAGCGGGGCGATCGAGCTGCCGCCCGAGGAGCTCAAGCACCAGATCCAACGGGCGCTGCGCGACCTGCGCTCGGTGTCGCTGCGCACGGCCGTGGAGCAGTTCCGTATGGGCAGCCTCGAGGCACGGTTCAACACCCTCACCGAGCTCTACGGACGCCGGCTGCGCGACCGCGAGGAGGGTCGCGGCGCGGCGGCGCGACCTCGGCCGGGCGCGGCGGCCGCACCGCGCTACGATCCGGAGGCCGGGATCGTCTTCGGTCGCGAGGCCGACGGCGCCGCGGTGGAGGCGCTGTTCGCCGGTCTCGCCAAGGCGGGAGGCGCGGCGCGGCTCGACCTCGAGAGCTTCCGCGGCTACCTCGAGAAGCAGGCGGCCGAGATCCGGGCCAAGACGGGCGCCGAGCGCGTCCAGTTCCGTCTGGCCCAGGAAGAGGGCAAGATCAAGCTCAAGGCGCGGCCGGTCCGTTCCGACGGCACCACAGGCTGAAGCCGGAAAAGGGAGTCCCGACGTTGCGTCGAATTTCGAAGACCCTGGTTCTCACCGCCGCCCTCACGCTCGTCGCGCTCGCCGCCCTGGCGTTGGCGCCGGCGCCGAGCGCCTCGCCCCGAAACCTCGAGCGCGCGCTGGAGGCGCAGCGCGCGCTCGCCGTCGAGCGGCCGGACGACGCCGACGTCCACAACGATCTCGGCAACCTGCTCGCCCTGGCCGGCGATCGCCGTGGCGCCGAAGCGGCTTACTTGCGGGCGCTCGAGCTCGACGCCGACCGATCCGGCACGCGCTTCAACTACGGGCTGCTGCTGGCCGACACCGATCGCCGCGCCGCCGCCCTCCGGCAGTTCCGGGAGGTCGTCGACCTCGATCCGGGGCACGCCTGGGCCCACTACCAGATCGGCTCGCTCTACGACTCCTGGGGCCTCGACGGCCTCGCCCGGCGCGCCTACACCCGCGCCTTCCGCCTCGACCCGACGCTCGCCGACGCGCGCGTCAATCCCGACGTCGTCGGCAACCGCCAGGTGACTCGCGCGATGCTTCGCGCCTGGAGCGAAGGCGTCTACGGCTCGCGCGCGCCCCGCGCTTACAGCGACGGCGGCCGCATCGCGGGGCTGCTGATCGACCTTCCCGTGCGCACGCCGGCCACCGAGGAACCGACCGAGTGGGCGGGGGCGGCGGACAGCGAGCCGCGTGGCGGTTACGCCCGCCTGACCGGACCGGACACCCGCCCGGCCGGAGGCAAGCCCGAAGGCACCGGCGACGACTGGCGGACTCCCGACTCCAGGCTCGGCGATGCCGGCGATCCCGGCGATGACCCGGTCGAGGTTGGCGCCACCCGCACTCTCACCACCGACGACCTGCGCTCGGCCGGCTCGATCAACCAGGCCACGCCGCCCGGCGGGAGCCGCCCCGTCACCGGACGTCCTTCGAACCGCATCCGCACCTTGACGCCGCGTGGCGGTCGCTTCACGCCGGGGGTCGACTCCACCGGCCGGCTCGAGCCGGTCCTGCTTCCGGTCTCCGCGCCGCCGTCCGCCGTCGCCGGCTGACCGCACCGGGTCTCACCCGGACAGCTCGAGGCCCTCGACCAGCAGGGTCGGCGAACCGAACATGCCGTCGCCCGCGACGAAGCCCAGATCGCGTCCGCGCGCGCGCATGCCGCAGAGCCAGCCGCGCAGGTCGCCGGCGAGCCATCGGCGACCCAGACCGCCGACCGCCCGGCCGCCGTCCAGCGCGAATCCGGAGACCGCGACCGCGAAGCGACCACTCGCCGGGTCGACGCGCACGCCGCCCTCGGCGTCGAGCAGATAGTTGCCGCTGCCGATTCCCGCCAGCAGGTCAGCGACCGGGATCGTCGCGTCGGGCTCGAGGTAGAGATGGGTCGGCGCACGGCGCGGCAGGTCGCGGTAACTGGCGCGGCGCGCACAGCCGCGGGCCTCCTCCGCACGCTCCGCCTCCCACCACGCGACGAGCGGCCGCGCGAAGCGGCCGGCCTCGACCAGACGCACCGGCCCGCACGGCACTCCCTCGCCGTCGACCGGCGCCGACAGCAGCCCGTCCGCGAGGGCGCCGTCGTCGACCAGTGCCACGCCATCGGCGCCGAGCCTCGCCCCGACGCCGCCGAGCGGCGCCGCCGAAGACGATGCTTCGCGTCCCACCAGCCCGGGTGCCAGCGCTTCGATCAACCGCGCCGCGAGCGGAGCGGCCAGCAGGTTCGGCCCGGTGCGCGCAGTCTCCGCGCCGTCGAGCGCGAGGATGCGGTCGGCGATCCGGCGCGCCAGCGCCGCCGGTCGCACCTCGCGCAGCTCTCGCGCCGCCACCTCCGCCGTCACTCGCGCGCCGCCGCGCTCGGCCTCCAGCCGCAGCGACGCGACCCGGCTCTCGACGCGCGCCGCGACACCACGGCTCGAGGCGACGACCGCCTCGCTCGAGCCCTCCTCGACGCGGGCGGCGAGCAGGCGTGTGCCCGGCGCCTCGCGCCCGAGCTCGCGCTCGAGCGCGTCGAGCAGCGAGCGCGCCTCCGATTCGCTGGCGAGCGGCGCGTCGAGCCCGGCCGGCGCCGACCACGCCGCGACCGGTCGCCGCTCGGGCAGCCAGAGCGGATGCGCGGTCGGCTCCGGCCAGGCGCCGTCCTGGGGCAGCTCGCCGGTGCCGGAGGCGAAGAACGAGCGCCGCAAGTCGCCGCAGCGCACCGCCCAGCCGGCCTCGATCGAGGTTGACGCGACTTCGCCGTCGGGCCCGCGCTCGATGCGGCGGCTGCGACCGCGCTTCTCGTAGGCCTCCGCCTCGCGGCCGCCGCGCGCGAGGCGGGCGACCAGCTCGGCGGCGCGGACTCCGGCCGCTCCGCTCACGCGGGCTCGACCTCGAGGCCGGCGACGGCGATCGCCGGCACTCGCGCCCAGACCGCGCGGCGCTCGCCGCCCTTGGCGCACCATCCCGCGCCGCCGGCCTCGGTCGCGGCGCCGATGCCGACGACCGCCGCGAGCAGCTCCGGTACCCGGCCCGAGAGGCGCAGCCGACCGCAGCCTTCGGCCGGCGCGCCGCCCGCGACGCGATGCGCGAACGGCGCCTCGAGCGTGAATCGCCCGCTGTCCGGATCGAGGGATCCACTGCCGATCTCCGGCACGAACCATCCGCCCTCGGCGAGGCCGAGCAGCTCCTCGATCGACGCCGTTCCGGGCAGCAGCTCGAGGTGGACGGTGCGCGGTCGGATCCGTCCGTGCCGCCCCGAGCGGAAGCCCGACCCCGGCAACAGCGCCGGCCAGCGCCGTGCCGAAGTCCGATCCGCGATCGGCTGGTCGACCCTGCCGCCGCGCAGCAGCCAGCGGCGCTGCACCGGCATCCCCTCGTCGTCGGTCGCGCGGTCGACCCCCTCCGGCGCGCCCGACGGATCGTCGAGCACGTCGAGCAGCGGCGACCCGAGCTCGACGCCGAGGGCGGCGTCCGGCCGACCGCCGCGCGCGAGCAGGTCGGCCTCGAGCGCATGCGCGACCGCCTCGTGGAGGGCGACCGCGGCCGCCGCCGGCGCGAGCACCACGGCGCACCGGCCGGCCGGCGGCGGCGGCGCCTCGCGGGCGCGGAAGCGGGCGAGCAGGCGCGTCGCGAGCTCTTCCGCCTCGGCATCGCCGAGGCGGACGGCCAGCGCGCCGCAGCGCCCCCACGGCAACTCGACATCGATCGAGTAGAGCTCTTCGCGCTCGGCCGGCGGCACCATGCGCGCGCCGACAACCTGGAGGTCGCGGCGCTGCCAGCGTACGGTCAGTCGCAGCGGGAAGGCGGCGAAGCGACGGCGCAGCGCGCGCTCGAGCCGGCCGGGAAACGCCTCGACCGCCGCGCGTGGCGGCGCGACCGGCGAAGGCCCGATCTCGATTCGCGGCTCCGGCGCCGCGGGCGGACCGACGCGGACGACCTGACGGAGCACCTCGCCGAGCTCGCGACCGCCGAGGCCGTCGCGCGAGGCGAGCCACGATCGCTCCTCGTCGACCAGCCGCGCGGCGACCCCCTCCTCGCGACGCAGACGGGCGCCGACGACGGCGCCCTCGGGCGGCAGCTCGAGCTCGAGTCGCCGCTCGAAGGAGACCTCGAGCTCGCCGGAAGCGTCCCCGCCCACCAGCGCCAGCGCGCGCGCCACGGCCGCGGTGTCGAGCCCCGGAAAGCCCGTGTCGGTCGGGGGCGCCACCGTCAGCGCTTCAGTGGGGCTCGATGGTCAGACGGGCGACGCCCGAGAACGGCGCGACGGCCACCGCGACGCGGCGCGGGCCGCGTGCCCAGACTCCGTCGCCCTGCTCGACGAAACCGGCCGCGCGCAGGCGAGCCGCGTAGGCCGCGAGCGCCGCGGCCGGCGCCGCGGAGACCTCGAGCGTCACCGAGGCGCCGCCGCGGGGCCCCGGGCCGAAGTCGACGAGCGACGACGGCGTCGGCAGCGGCACGTCGGTCGGGAACCCTTCGGGCAGCACACCGGCGACGCCGACCGTCGGCGCCGCGGGCCGGCGCTCGACCACGTCGGCCTCGAGCGAGGCCGCGGCGTCGATCGCGGGCGCGACGTCGACGGTATCGAGCTCGCCGCCGGCCGGTGGCGTTGCGCTCTCCGCCGCGCACGCGGCGAGCGCCGCGACCGCGAGCAGCCCGGCGAATCGGCGCGCGGCGCTCATGCCCGCTCCGGGACGCGCCGCGAACGATAGAAGACGACCTCGACCTTCTCGATCGTCGCCATGCCGTCCTCGATCCAGGGCTCGATCGCCGACAGCAGCGCGTCGACCTTCTCGCGCGCGTCGACGATCTCGATCACGATCGGCAGGTCCTCCGACAGGCGCAGGATCGAGGCGCGGTGAATGACCGACCGCGCGCCGAAGCCGATGATGCCGCGCAGCACCGTGGCGCCGGCGAGACCGAGCTCGCGCGCGCGCTGCACGATCGCTTCGTGGAGCGGGATGCCACCGTGGCGGTCGGCCTCGCCGACGTAGATCCGGAGCAGCCGCTGTTCGCCTTCGATCGTCACGTTCGCCTCCCCGGTCGCGGGCTCAGAGCCAGCGCGCGACTGCGATTCCCAGCCAGACGCCGACCAGCCCGAGCGCCACGCTCGCCGCGACGTAGGCGCCGGCGAGCAGCACGTTGCCGGCGCGTAGCAGGCCGAGCGTCTCCCAGCCGAACGCCGAGAAGGTCGTGAAGCCGCCGAGCACGCCGATCAGCAGCCCCGAGCGCAGCGCCGGGTCGACCGCGAAGCGCTCCTGGAAAAGAGTCGCCAGCAGGCCGATCGCGGCGCAGCCGAGCAGGTTGACCGCGAGCGTCCCGGTCGGGATCAGCGGCAGCCACCCCGACGCCGCGGAGGTCCGCCGCTGGACCCAGCCCTGGAGCAGGTAACGCGCCACCGATCCGGCCGCGCCGCCGGCCGCCACCGCCAGCACCAATCGCATCGTCCGGAAGTCTACGCGAAGGAGGCGAGACGCGCGGGCAGCTCGGTCAGCGCGGCGAGGTCGGCGTCGCCCGCGCGGTCGATGCGCAGCGCCGCGAGCCCGGCGCCCAGCGCCCCTTCGACGTCCTCGCGCGCGCGGTCGCCGACGTGGAGCGCGCGCGCCGGAGCAACGCCGAGCCGTTCCAGCGCGGTCTCGAAGATGCGCGGGTGCGGCTTCTCGACCCCGACCGCCTGCGACCAGACGATGACTTCGAACTGCGACGCCAGATCGAGTCGCTCGAGCAGCCGCGGCAGCCGCTCGTCGAAGTTCGAGATCACCGCCAGCCGCACCCCCGCCTCGCCGAGCGCCGCGAGCGCCGGCCGCACGTCGTCGTAGATCCGCCAGGGCTCGGGCCCGGCGAACCGCTCGTAGAGCTCGGCCGCGGCGAAAGGCGAAGGCCGATCGCCGCCGGCGAGCTCGGTGGCGCGTTCGAGCAGCCGCCGCCAGAAGCCGCGCGCGCCGCCGGGGTGAGCGGCGAACCGGTCTCGCGAGGGGTCGGCCGCGCAGGCGAACTGCGCCCACGCCTCCGCGATCGCACGCTCGAGCTCGGCGGCCGGCAGCGCGACGCCGTGGCGCGCCAGGACGCGCGCGTACTCCTCGCCCGGGGCGCGCGGCGCGATCAGCGTGCGCGTGGCGTCGAAGGTGACCGCTTCGATCACGGCCGGCCGGCGAGATCGTGCAGGTAGAGCGCGGCGACCACCAGCGCGTGGCGGATCTCGCCGGCGGCCACTCGCGCGGGCAGGTCCTCGAGGCGCTCGAGCACGACCTCGAGCTCCTCCTCGCCGTCGCCTTCGGGCTCGCCGACGCGCTCGAGCCCGGTGGCGAGGAAGGTCAGGCAGCGGTTGGCCAGGAAGGCCGGATTGGGCTCGACCTCGCCCAGCGGCGAGATCCGTGCAGCGCGGTAGCCGGTCTCCTCGAGCAGCTCGCGCGCGGCGGCCGCTGCCGGCTCTTCGCCCGGCTCGACCATGCCGCCCGGGATCTCGAGGGTCGGCGCGCCGATCCCGAAACGCCACTGCCTCACCATCACGACGCGGCCGTCGGCCAGTCGCGGCACGACGTTGACCCAGAGCGGAGCCTCGAGCACCAGCGCTTCGCGCCGCGCCTCGCCGTCCGCCTCGAGCCGATCACGCCGCAGCTCGAACAGCGAATGCCGGAAGAGGACCTCGCTCGAACTCCTCCGCCAGGCGCGCACGGCACGAGGATAGCCGGAAAGCGGATGGTTTAAGCTCCCGCGCATGACTGGCGCGACGGTCCGGCTGTTCGCGGCGGCGGCGCTCGCCGCGCTCTGGCTGGTGCTGCCGATGTTCGGCTACACCTTCGGCGGCGCCATCCACCTCGCCGCGGTCGCCGCCATCGTGCTCGCCGTCCGGCGCCCGGCCGGCGCGGCTCCATCCGCCCCGGAGGGCTCATGAAACTGGCCAAGCTGCTCGGCATCGCCCTGGTCGCCGCCGGCATCCTCGCGCTCGTCTACAAGGGATTCAGCTACACGGAGGAGACCCACAAGGCCAAGCTCGGTCCGCTCGAGCTCGCGGTCAAGGAGAAGGAACGGGTCTCGATTCCGACCTGGGCCGGGATCGTGGCGATCGCCGCCGGCGCCGCGCTGCTGCTGGTGCCGGGTCGGCGCTGAGCCGCCGGCTCAGTCCGGCGGCGGCTCGCGATCGTCGCGCGGCCGCTCGTCGTCGGGCGGAGTCCAGAGCGCGCGCAGCACGCGCGCGGTGCGCAGCGCCATCGTCGTGAAGACGCCGATCGCGACGCCCACGATCAGCGCCAGCGACCAGGGAAAATCGCGGACGGAACGCAACACCAGGGCCGCGGCCGCGCCCGCCGCGATCGCGACGAGGACGGCCCTCGGCGCGGGCCCGCGCGCCGGCGCCGCCTCGAGCCTCACGACTCGCGCCAGGCCTCGACCGGCGACTCGAGGACGCCGACGCCCGCGACCTCGACCTCGAGCCGGTCGCCGTCGGCGAGCGCTCCGACGCCGGCCGGCGTGCCGGTGAGCACCACGTCCCCCGGCTCGAGCGTCATCATCCGCGAGGCGTAGACCAGCAGCTCCACGATCCCCCAGATCATCTCCGAGACGTGCCCACGCTGCCGCGTTTCGCCGTTGACGCGGGTCTCGACCGCGAGGTCGTCGAGGCGAGCGTCGACCCGGATCGCCGGGCCGAGCGGGCAGAAGGTGTCGAAGGACTTCGCGCGCGCGAAGGTCGGATCGCGCTTCTGCAGGTCGCGGGCGGTGACGTCGCAAGCGGCGGTGACGCCCAGCACGCCGTGGGCGCAAGCCTCGGGCGTCGCCCGTCGTAGACGGTGTCGCAGCACGACGGCGATCTCCCCTTCGTACTCGACCCGCGCACTCTCGGGCGGCAGCACGATCGGCGTGCGCGTGCCGACGACCGAGCCGGGGGACTTCAGGAAGATCACCGGCTCGGCGGGCACCGGGTTGTCGAGCTCGCGCGCGTGCTCGCGATAGTTGCGGCCGATGCCGACGACCTTGCCGGGGACGACCGGCGAGCGGATCCCCTCCGAGGCGAGGTCGATCGGCCGGCCGAAGTCCCAGGCCGAGACCGGCGTGGTGAGCGGGTCGGAGTAGAGGATGCGCAGCGAAGACATCGACTCGCCGGCGGCGTGGAAACCCTCGGGGCCGTAGCGGACCAGGAGCATGGCCCGATTCTACGGTCGCGGCGGTCCGGATGGCGGCTCCCGGCGCAGCCTTTCGCGCGCCCGCGCCGAGAGCGGGGTGACCACCAGCGATCCGGTCAGGTCGTTGACGTCGACGTAGACCTCGGTGCCGTAGACCCGGGTCAGGTGCGCCCAGGTCAGCACCTCGGCGGTGGGACCGGCCGCCTCGACCCGACCGCCGGCGAGCAGGACGACGCGGTCGCAGTACTCGGCCGCCAGGTTCAGGTCGTGGAGCACGGTGAGCACCGCGCGCCCCTCGGCGGCGAGCGCGCGCAGCAGATCGAAGAGCTCCACCTGGTAACGCAGGTCGAGGAAGCTCGACGGCTCGTCGAGCAGCAGGATCGGCGACCGCTGCGCGAGCGCGCGGGCGAGCACCACGCGCTGGCGCTCGCCGGCCGACAGCTCGTCGACCGGGCGCGGGGCGAGCTCGCCGGCGCCGATGCGCTCGAGCGCGGCGCGGGCGAGCGCGACGTCGCGCTCGGATTCGAAGGCGAGCCCCGACAGGTGCGGGTGCCGCCCGAGCAGCACCAGCTCGAGCACGGTGAACGGGAAGTCGAAGACCGGTTCCTGGGGCACCACCGCGACCCGGCGCGCGATCTCGCGGCGCGACAGCGAGGCGAGCTCGTCGCCGAGCAGGCGAACCGAGCCGCGGCAGGGGCCGACCGTCCCCGACAGCGCCTTGACCAGCGTCGACTTGCCGGCGCCGTTGGGTCCGAGCACGCCGACCACCTCGCCCGCGGCGAGCTCGAGGTCGATCCCCTCGATGCCGTGGCCGTCGCGGTAGCCGAAGCCGAGTCCGCGGGCTGCGAGCGCGAGCGGCGCCACCTCAGCCATCCCGCCGCCTCCGGCGCAGCACGACCAGAAAGAAGGGACCTCCGACCAGCGCCGTCACCACCCCGACCGGCAGCTCGCGCGGCGCCAGCACGGTGCGGCCGACCAGGTCGGCGACGACCAGGAAGGCGCCGCCGGCGAGCGCCGCGAGCGGCGCCAGCAGCCGGTGATCCGGACCGGCGAGCCGACGGACGAGGTGCGGAATGACCAGGCCGACGAAGCCGACCAGCCCGGCCCAGGAGACGGCGAGCGCGGTCAGCAGCGCCCCCGCCAGGAAGACCTGGCGCTTCACCCGCTCGACCTCGACGCCGACCTGGAGCGCTCCGCTCTCGCCTAGCGCGAGCGCGTTGAGCGCGCGGCCGCGCGCCACCAGCAGCACCGCGACCGCCACGGCCGCCGTGCCGAGCGCGGCGAGCGCGCCGCCGCCGAGCGCCGGGATCCGGCCCATCAGGTAGAAGAGCAGGGCGTGCAGCTCCTCGCGCGACGCCACGGTCTGGACGAAGACGATCACCGCCGCCGAGGTGGCGTTGAACACCGCGCCCGTCAGCAGCAGCGTGAGCACGTCGAGCCGTCCGGCGATGGTCGCCAGTCGCTCGAGCCCGGCGAGCGCGCCGAGCGCGCCGGCGAGCGCGGCGGCGGGCAGCGCCAACGGCGGCGCGCCCACGACCAGCGCCAGCACGCCGCCCAGCGACGCTCCGCCCGAGACGCCGAGCACGTACGGATCGGCCAGCGGGTTGCGCAGCAGGGCCTGGAAGGCGACGCCGGCGAGCGCGAGCGCCGCGCCGATCGCGGCGGCCGACGCCACCCGCGGCAGCCGGACCTCGACCAGGATCGCCCGTGCCGCGCCGTCGTCCGCACCGAGCGCTCCCCAGCCGACGCCCGCCGGGCCGACCAGCGTTCCGGCCGCGAACGCGGCGACCAGGAGCACCAGGCCGAGGGCGAGGCCGGCGAGGAACCGGCGCCGGTCGAGCGGCCCGCGCGGGCGCGCGCGGCGTTGCGCGGTCAAGGGCCCTCCGACGTCGCGGCGGCGTGATCGTCCTGGCGCGGCGCTCCGAAGCGCTCCGGATGGAGGAAGCGAGCCATGCGCTCGGACATCTCGCCGAGCCGCGGCCCGGGGATCGCGAGCAGCGCGGGGTCGACGAAGTGGACCCGACCCGCCGCCACCGCGGGCAGGAACGGCCAGCGCGCCCAGTCACCGGCGAGCGCGCCCCGCGGCGCGCCCGGCCGGTTCTCCGAGGTGTCGAGGATCACCTCCGGTCGACGCGCCAGCATCGCCTCGAGCGAGACCATCGCCCAGGGGGCGCCGGCGTCGGCCGCCACGTTCTCGCCGCCGGCGAGGCGCACGAGCTCGTCGAGGTACGAACCGGGTCCGGCGACGAAGAGCGGGTCGCGCCCGACGACCACCAGCGCCCGCACCCGCGGTGCCTCGGCGACGCCGGCCGCGACCGCGGCCACCCGGGCGCGCACCCCGGCGACCAGTCGGGCGGCTTCCGGCTCGCGACCGACCAGCGCGCCCACGGTCTCGATCCCCTCGAGCGCGCCGGCGAAGGTATCGGTCTCGAACTCGACGACGCGGATGCCCAGGCGCTCGAGCTCTTCGCGCCCGGCGCGACCCGCCACCGACGCCGAGGTCACCAGCGTGTCGACGCCGAGCTCGAGCAGCCGCTCGCGCGACGGCTCGTCGTAGGCGCCGAGCTTCGGTTTCGCCGCGATCTCGGGCGGCCAGGTCACCCAGTCGCCGACCGCCACGACGCGGTCGGTGGCGCCGAGCAGCACCAAGGTCTCCGCCGCCGCCGGCGCCAGCACCGCGAGCCGCTGGCCGGGCGCGACCGGCGGCGCCGGCCGCGAGCAGGCGGCGAGCGCGAGGGCGAGAACCCAGATCGCCCGCGCCGCCGCCCGCGCGAGGCTCACCCCGCGCTCCGCAGGGCGACGCCGACCGCGAAGCCGCGCCCCGGCGCCGGGAAGCCGACCGCCTCCTCGTAGCGCTCGTCGAAGAGGTTCTCGACCCGCGCGAAGGGCGCGAGCCACTCGAGCGCGGTCCAGCTCGCGCGCAAGTCGACGACGGCGTAGTCGTCGAGCGGTACGCCGCCGACGTCGTCTCGCTCCCCGGTGTAGCGCGCGGTCACGCCGGCGCTCCAGCGCGTCGCGAGCCGGTCGGCCACCAGCGACACGCTCCACTCCGGCCGCCGCGGCAACGGCAGTCCGGTGGCGAGATCGGTCGCCTCGAGCCAGGTCGCGGCGGCGAGCCCTCGCCAGCGCCGCCCGCGCGCTTCGAGCGAGCCTTCGATCCCTTCGCTGCGGGCGCGGCCGATGTTCTCCGGCAGGAAGCTGGCGAAGCTGAACTGGATCAGATCCTCGAAGTCGGTCCGGAAGCCGATGACACGGCCGGTCAGCGCGCCCGCACCGGCTTCGACCCCGACCTCCCAGCTCTCGCCCTGCTCGGCGCGCAGTTCCGGATTGCCGAAACCGGGAAAGAACAGGTCGCCGAGCGAAGGCGCTCGGAACGACTCGCCGTAGCTGGCGCGCAGCCGCACCGCCGGCGCCAGCTCGACCACGGCGCCGCCGCGCAGGCTGGTCTCGGCGCCGAAGGCAGAGTGCTCGTCGCGCCGTGCCCCGACGTCGATCCGGAAGCGCCGCGCGCGCCAACCGACTTCGGCGAAGGCGGCGTCGGTGGTCTGGCGCGCGCGCTCGAGGCCGGGCCCGAAGGCGCTCGACGTCGAGGCCGACTCGCGGCCGCGCTCGACGCCGCCGGCGATGGTGAGCGCCGTCGCCGGCGCCCAGGCCAGTTCCAGCCGCGCCTGGTCGCGCTCGGCCTGGTTGGCGCTGGCCGCGAACGGATCGTCGGTGTCCTCGATGTCGAGCTCGCTGTCGGTGCGGGCCCAGTGGGCCTCGACGCTCCAGTCGCCGCGCGACCAGTCGAACGGAAGCGCGATCAGCCGCGACTCCGAGGTCTGGAGCCGGCGCGGCGAAGGCGTGCCGAAGAAGTCGTACGGCAATCCGGTCTCGGCATCGGCGCCGCGGCCGAGCACGCCGAAGCGCAGACCCTCGAGCGCGGTCACGTCGAGGCGAAGTTGTCCCTGGTCGGCGTCGAAGAAATCGTTGTCGACCTCGCCGTCGCCGCGGCGCAGGTCGCCGGCAAAGTCGACGGCGAGCCGGCCGAAGGGCGCGGCGGCGCCGATCGCCAGCCGCGCCAGCTCGTTCGAGCCGGCTTCGGCGCGACCGGCGAGCTCGCGCCCTGCCGGCGTGCGGGTGACCAGTTGCACGACGCCGCCCATCGCCGACGATCCCCACAGCGCCGAGAACGGCCCGCGCGCGACCTCGACGCGGTCGAGCCCGGCGATCGCGGGCGTCGACCAGTCGAAGGCCCCGAGCACCGGATCGTTGAGCACGATGCCGTCGAGCAGCACCAGGGTCTGCGCCGAGCTGGCGCCCCGCACGAACAGGCTCGCGACTTTGCCCGGCGAGCCCGACTGAGTGACCGCGACGCCGGGCAGCGTGCGCAGCAGGTCGACGACGAGCGCGCTCTGACGTCGTTCGATGGCATCGGAATCGACGACGTCGACGGCGGCCGGCAGCTCGGGCGCGGATCGCGGTTCGAGCGAGGCGGTGACGACGACGCTCGCGGCGAAGGTGGCCGAAGGATCCGCGGGGGCGGCTCCGGTCGGCGGGGTGGTCGGATCGTCGGCGACGAGCGGGCTCCATCCCCCGAGGAGCCCGGCCGCGGCGAGGGCGGCGAGTCGGCTGCGCATGTTCTGCTCCGTGCTCTCCAAAAGCACGACGCCCCGCCACCGAAGGTCGGGGGCGGGGCGTCGGCGGGGCACGGGGCCGCGGCCGGTCGACACGCTCCCCTCACCCCGGGGGACGGAATCGTCGGACGCTGCGGCAGGTCTCCTGGCTCCCGGATCTTCCTACTCCCGGACCTTCCCGGGCGCGTCACCCTCCTCGCGGAGGATCGTTCGCGCCCAGTGGCTCGTCCCGGTTTCGTCCCCGGTTACAGTGGCGGGGGCCGCGCCGGCATCTCACCGGCTTCCCTTTCGAAGGCCCGAAGCGCATTCGCGTCGGGCCACCGCACCGTCGGGTTGTCAATCACCGACCCCGCACCACGCGGGGCCGTCCTGCGCCATCCTAGCTCGGTCCGGCCGCGATTACTGGCCGCCGTCGTCGGTGGGGGGCGGAGCGCCCCCGCCGGACGGTCCCGAAGGCACCGGCACCGGAACTACGACCGGCTGGGGGGGCGTGCTGAACGAGCCACCGACCCAGTTGCCGGGCATCCCCTGCAGCGCGTCGGGCTCGACGAACTGGTTGAAGGTCGTGGTCGGCTGCTGCTGCGCCTGGATCGCCTGCTGGACCTGGGCGAGCGGATCGGCGGCGCCACCGCCCTCGCCACCCTCGGCAGCGTCGTTCGGAGCCCAGCCGAGCTCCATCGTGGTGGTGTCGATCAAGCGGCCGTAACCTTTGGCCTCGAAATCGCTTTCGATCGAAACGATGTCCGCTTTCGAAAGCGTGATCAGCAGCCCCGTCTCGTCGAGAAAGACGACCTTGCCGTTGTCGTAGCTGGCGTCTTCGGGCTCGTAGCGGGTCTCGAAGCTGTGGCCATTGGTGAGCTGAATCGTGTAGGTGGCGGCAACGAGCGGCGCGGCCGCGACGGCGGCGGCGAGGGCGCAGACGAGCACGCGGACGGGGCGTTCCATGGCGATCCTCCCGGGAAGCGTCGCGCAGTATAGCACGCCCCGGGGGGCCGAACCCCTTGCGCGAGCGCAAGTTGCGGTCGGGCTCCCCGTGCCACGCTGAGCCCCGGGGAGACGACCCGGATGAACGACCTGACCCAGGGGCGGATGCGGCGCGAGTGGCGGACGATCGACGCCATGATCGCCATCTACTGCCGGAGCCACCACGGCGGCCGCCGGGGCGCGCTCTGCCCGTCCTGCGCCGAGTTTCGCGACTACGCCCACCTGCGGCTCGAGCGTTGCCCGTTCGGCGAGCTGAAGCCGACCTGCGCCCACTGCACGGTGCACTGCTACAAGCCGGCGATGCGCGAGGTCGCCCGGGCGATCATGCGCTTCGCCGGTCCGCGCATGCTGCCGCGCCACCCCTACCTCGCCCTGATGCACCTGCTGGTCGACGAACGGCGCCCGGCGCCCGAGCTGCCGCGGCGGCGGGCCAACCCGGCGCCCACCGGACGCTGACACCGCGCGGCGGTCCGTGCCTCCGCATCGTGCGCGGCGGCTCGACTTCGGAATGCGAGCGGAGCGAGGGGTGGTGCGCCCGAGAGGATTCGCCATCCGACGGCCATCACCGGCCGGCGGATCCGAATCCGCGGCAGGATGTCGAACGAGCGGAGCGAGGGGTGGTGCGCCCGAGAGGATTCGCCATCCGACGGCCATCACCGGCCGGCGGATCCGAATCCGCGGCAGGATGTCGAACGAGCGGAGCGAGGAGTGGTGCGCCCGAGAGGATTCGAACCTCTGACCTACAGCTCCGGAGGCTGTCGCTCTATCCAGCTGAGCTACGGGCGCATCGGGGAGAGTCTGGGGTGAGTGATGGGACTCGAACCCACAACGACCGGAGCCACAGTCCGGTGCTCTACCATTGAGCTACACTCACCGTAATGCTGTCAACACTCGACATCGAAGTCGAGACCGTCGAAACTGGCCTGCCTGGAGGGACTCGAACCCCCGACCCGCGGCTTAGAAGGCCGCCGCTCTATCCAGCTGAGCTACAGGCAGCCTGAACTTCCGGTTCGGGCCCGGGGGCTCCCGCCCGAGGGCGTCGGCCTGGATTCCGGGGGACATCGGGGCGCCCAGATTTGAACTGGGGACCCCCTGCGCCCAAGGCAGGTGCGCTACCGGGCTGCGCTACGCCCCGACCGGCCGCTCAGTCTAGAGCGGCCTCCGGGGCCTGTCAACGCGAGCGGCGGCGGCTCCGGGTCTCCCCGGAACCGCCGTGCGGGCCCTTACCAGCGGAAGGTCACGCTGCCCAGAGCGCGCCGCCCGAGCAGGTCCCCGCCGAACGCCTCCCAGTGCTCCTCGTCGAGCGCGTTGGCGACGTTCAGGCCGACCGAGAAGTGCTGGTGGATGTCGTAGTTGCCGATCAGGTCGACGACCCCGTAGTCGGGCACCTGCCCCTGGAACGGGCCGACCGTCCAGCGGAACTCGTCCGACCAGCGGTAGGAGAGCGACGCGTCGAAACGGTCGCCGACGAAGGCGATCGACGCCGAGGCCGCGTGCTCGGGCGTGTTGGGCAACAGCAGCCGCTCGAAGCCGGGGCGGCTCTCCTGCAGCTCGAAATCGAACCAGGAGTAGGTGAAGCCGAGGCTCCAACGGCGGTTGAGCGCCCAGTCGGCACCGATGTCGACGCCCTGGGTGTCGACCGAGCCGAAGTTGGTGTAGGAGGCGAGCGCCAGGATCGGCACCCCATCGACGTTGTTCGACATCAGCGCGAAGGTGGGACCGAGCACCCGCTGCAGGATGAACAGGATCTGCTCGCGGCGCTCGGCGGAGAGCCCCGAGGGCAGCTGGAACGGCCCGAAGTTCGGGTTGATCCGCCCGAACGGAGTGCCGAGCTGCGGCAGCAGGTCGGTGATGAAATTGTCGTTCTCGCTGCGGTAGTAGTCGACGGTCAGGAACAGCTGGTCGTTGAGGATGCCGGTGTAGCCGAGCTCCCAGGTCTCGACCTTCTCGACTTCGAGATCGTCGTTGCCGAGCGCGAGCAGCAGGGTGTCGGGCGTGATCTCCTCCGGCGGCCGGAGGCCGGGGAACTCCGGCCCCTCGCCCGGCGCGAAGTCGGTGTCGAAGCCGCAGACCTCGCCGTCGAGCGCGCACAGCTCCTCGAGGTTGACCAGCGGCCGCCCGACGCAGGGCACGAAGACGTCGGTCGCCGGGTCCTTCTCGAAGCAGGGCATGGCGCCGAGATTGAGCGCCGGCCGCACCTCGGCCTGCAGGAAGTACTCCGAGTAGTTCGGCACCTGGAAGGCGCGGTTGTAGGTCAGACGCAGCGAGTTGTCGTGGTCGATCGACCAGACGAGCGAGCCCTTGGGCGAGAACTCCGGGTCGTGCAGCGAGGAATCGTCGTAGCGGCCGGCGACGACCAGCTTCAGCCGGTCCGAAACCAGCCAGTCGAGCTGCGCGAACGCGGCCGAGAAATCCGCCCGCACGCTCTCGAACAGCAGCGTCTGGCGGCCGCGCGCGAACAGGCCCGGCCGCAGACGGCCCTCGTCGTCCGAGCTGTTGATCCGGTCGTCGCGGTAGGAGACGCCGCCGACCACGCGCACGCGGCCGCCGGCCAGATCCCAGTTGGTCTGGATCTCCCCCTTCCACATCTCCTCGTCGAGCGCCAGGTTGTTGCCGGTCGACAGCGCCGTCTGCTCCGGAGCGTCGCGCGTGTTGGCCGCGACCAGGAAGTTCCAGTGCGGCGTGGCGAGGTTGCTGCGGAACCAGCGACGCTCGACGTCGACCAGCTGGACGCGGCCGATGCCGGTCTGGAAGACCGGTCCCGAGACGTCGGCCCAGCCGCCCTCGAAGGTCAGCAGGTTCTCCTCGCTACCGACGTAGCGGTCGAGCCGCGCCGAGGCGAAGGCGATCTCGTCGTCGTCCTCGGGGTCGAGCGGCGCCGCCTCCTGGGGCAGGCAGTCGCTGGTGACCGTCGTCGAACAGGGCACGGAGTACTCCGCGGCGCCGACGCGCGAGACCGTGAAGTCGCCGCTCTGACGCACGCCACCGACCGCCTTGCCCCACCAGTCGCCGCCGAGGTGTCCGGCCCAGCGCAGGTCGGCGTTGAAGGTCGACAGCTCGCCGCCGGTGAGTCGGACCAGGCCCCCTTCGCTGCCGCGCGGACGCTTGGTCAGCAGGTTGAGGACACCCGAGGAGGCGTTGGCGCCGTACAGCGCCGCCGACGGGCCGCGCACCAGCTCGACCTGCTCGAGGTCGTCGAGCGGGAACGACACCGACGCCCACTCCTGCGAGCCGAGGAACGGCACCGAGGGCTCGCGGCCGTCGATCACCACCGCGACGCGGCGGTTGAGCGAGCTGTTGAAGCCGCGGGTGTTGAAGTTGAAATCGTAGATGCCGCTCTGGGTGACCTGGGCGCCGGGGGAGAACTCGAGCAGCTTCGGCAGCTGGCCGTGGGAGGCTTCGCGCGCGATCTCCGCGGCCGGGATCATGGTGATCGCCGCCGGCGCCTCGGTGATGCGCTCGGCGCGGCGCGAGGCCGAGAAGACCGTGATGGTCTCGGCGAAGGCCTCCTCCCAGTCGAGCTCGCGGTCGAGCCGGACCTCGGCACCGTCGCCGATCTCGACCGTGGCGGACTCGGCGAAGCCGCCGAAGGTGAAGTCGACGCGGTGGCTGCCCGGCGGCACCGGCGCAAGGGCGAAGTCGCCCGCGGCGTCGGTGATCGCGGCCAGACCCAGCGCGTCGATCGCGACCTCGACGCCGGCGAGCGGCGCGCCACCCGGTTTGGTCAGTCGGCCGGCCAGCCGGCCGTCGGCGGCCCGGGCCACCGGCGCCAGCACCAGCCATCCGAGAACGAAAACCGCACACGCCCGCGCGAAGTGACGCATCGAAGCCTCCTTACGGCTGCAACCGGAGATACCGCGTTCAGTCTCGCAGCAGGCCCGGCGGGGGTCAAGGGCGGCCGGCTCTGCCGGTACACTGCGCGCCGTGTCCCCGGTCTCCGCCCCGCCCCGACGCCGCGGTCTGCCCGCCCCGGCCTGGGTCGCGGTCTCGTTCCTCGCCCTGATCGCCACCGGAACGCTGCTGCTCAAGTTGCCGCCGGCGACTCCGGGGGACCAACCGATCGGCTGGGTCGACGCCCTCTTCACCTCGACCTCGGCATCGTGCGTGACCGGCCTCGTCGTGCGCGACACCGGCACCGGCTTCACACCGTTCGGCCAGGGCGTGCTGCTGCTGCTCTTCCAGGTCGGCGGCCTCGGGGTCATGACCTTCTCGCTGTTCTACCTGGTGCTCGGCGGTCGCGCGTCGGTCGATCAGCGCGCTTTGGTCGAGCAAACTCTCGCCGGCGCCGCCAATCTGCGCCCGCGCCAGCTGCTGCGGGTCGTCTTCCTGTTCACCGTCGCTTGCGAAGCGGCCGGTTCCGTGGCGCTCTGGGTCCTGTTCGGCGACGAGCTCGGCCGTTCGCCCTGGCCGGCCGTCTTCCACGCCGTGTCGGCGTTCTGCAATGCCGGTTTCTCGCTGCTGCCCGACAGCCTGATCCACTTCCGGGGTCACGCCGGCGTCAACGCCGTGGTCATGGTCCTGATCGTCCTCGGCGGCCTCGGCTTCCTGGCCGTCACCGACCTGCTCCGCCATCGCGGCCGCTGGCGGCGCCTCGCGCTGCACACCAAGGTGGCGGTCGCGGTCTCCGCGGTGCTGGTGGTCCTCGGCGCGGCGGCTTTCTGGATGATCGAGGGCCAGCGCTCGCTGGCCGGCCTCGGCGCCGGCGAACAGGCCCTCGCCAGCCTCTTCCAGAGCGTGACCGCGCGCACCGCCGGCTTCAACACCGTCGACATCGGAGCGCTCGCACCGCCGACGCTGCTCGGCCTGATCGTTCTGATGTTCGTCGGCGGCTCGCCCGGATCGTGCGCCGGCGGCATCAAGACCACCACCGCGGCGACCCTGCTGCTGACGCTACGCGCCGAGCTCTCGGGCCGGCGCCACGTCAACGTCTTCGGCCGAACCCTGCCGCGCAGCGCAGTGGCCGCCGCATTCGCCGTGACTGCCTCCGCGCTGGTCGCCGCCAACGCCGGACTGTTCGTACTGCTCCTCGCCGAAGCGCCGTTCGCCGGCCACGCCAGCGAGGCGAGGTTCGTCGACCTCGCCTTCGAGTCGATGTCGGCGCTCGCCACGGTCGGTCTGTCGACCGGCCTGACGCCGACCCTGGCGCCGGTCTCGAAACTCGTCCTGGTCGTGCTGATGTTCTTCGGTCGCGTCGGCCCGCTCACCCTGGCGGCGGTCCTCGCCGGCCGGCGGGCCGACGATTGGCGGCACCCGACCGAAGCGGTCATGATCGGTTGAGGAGGTCCTCTTGGCTCAGGTCGCGGTCATCGGTCTCGGGCGCTTCGGCTTCCACGTCGCGCGCCATGCCTTCCTCGAGGGCCACCAGGTGCTGGCGCTGTCCAACGACCCGCACAGCGTCCAGGAGATCAAGGACTTCTGCGACCGGGCGGTGGTGGTCGACGCCACCGACAGGGAACGGCTCGAGGCGCTCGGACTTGCCGATTTCGACGTCGTCGTGGTCTCGCTCGGCGAGCGCGTCGACGCCTCGGCGATCATCGTCTTGCACCTGCGCGAGATGAAGGTGCGCCGGATCATCGCCAAGGCCGGCGCGAGCGAGCACGGGCGCCTGCTCGAACTGATCGGCGCCCACGAGGTCGTCTATCCCGAGCGCGAGATGGCGCAGCGTCTGGCCCGTCGGCTGCGCGACCGCAATCTGGTCGACTTCGTGCCGCTCGGCACCAACCACGGCATCGAGGAGATCGAGCTGCCCGCCGAGTGGGCCGGTCGGACGCTCGTCGAGCTGCGACTGCGCAACGTCTACGGCGTGCAGGTGCTGGCGCGGGTCGAGCCGCTGACCGGCAACGTCGTGGTCAATCCGGAACCCGACATCCCGCTCGTCACCGGCGACCGCCTGGTCGTGCTCGGCAACAACGCCGACCTGGGCAAGCTCCCCGCCCGCCGCTGATCAGCCGGCGACGTCCTCGCCGCCGTCGACGTTGATCACGCAGCCGGAGAGCCAGTCGGTGCCCGGCCGCGCGAGATCGACCAGGCAGCGAGCGACGTCCTCCGGCGTGGTCAGGCGGCCGGCGGGGTTGCGGGCGCGGGCGCTCTCGATGATGGCGTCATTGCCCGGGATCTTGCGCAGCGCCGGCGTGTCGGTGACGCCGGCCTTGATCGCCAGCGCCGTCACCCCTTCGGGAGCGAGCTCGAAGGCGAGCTGGCGGACGTGCGACTCGAGCGCGGCTTTCGCCGCCGAGACCGCGCCGTAGGACTTCCAGACCACGCGGTCGCCGGCCGAAGTCATGGCGTAGATACGCGAGCCACGGGCGAAGAGTCCAGCGCGCTGGACCTCCTGCGCCCAGTAGACGAGCGAGTGCGCCATGACGTCGAGGGTCATGTCCATCTGCTGCGGCGCGATGGCGTCCTTCTCGTCGGCGGCGATGAACGGCTTCAGGGTGCCGAAGGCGAGCGAGTGCATCAGCACGCCGACCGGCCGGTCGCCGGCCGCCTCGCGCATCGCGGCGACGATCTCGCGGCGCTTGTCGTGATCGGCGGCGTTGGCGTTCCAGAAGTGGGCCTGCCGGCCATGGCCCGCGATCGCGGCCTTGATCTCCTCGACGTGCTCGAGCCCCTGGCGGCGGTCGAGGTGGACGCCGAAGATGTCCCAGCCGGCGGCGGCGAAGGCGCGCACGGCGGCTTCACCGAAGCCGCTGGAAGCGCCGAGGACGAGGGCCCAGCGGGCCTTGGAATCGCTGCTCACGGGAGGTCTCCTTCGGGGGGATTCTAGAACCCGGGGCGCTCAGGCGAAGAACACCGGCGCCTCGGGCGGCGCCAGCGACTCGTCGCTCTCGATCAGGCGGCCCGAACCGGTGCGCAACCGACCGCGCCCGAGGTCGAGCAGCGCGAGGTTGCGGCCCAGGCGTTTCGCCGCGTAGAGCGCGCCGTCGGCCACGGCCAGCAGCTCGTCGCCGCCGCGCACGGCGAGCTCGGGGAAGCAGGCGACGCCGAAGCTCATCGACAGCGGCACCCGCTCACCCCCCTCGTCGAGCTCGGTGTCCTCGATGCGCCGGCGCAACCGCTCGGCGATCTCGAGCGCGGCCTCGCCGGGGGTGTCCTCGAGCAGCAGCACGAACTCCTCGCCGCCCCAGCGCGCGCACACTTCGCGACCGCGGGTCGAGGCGACCAGGACGCGGGCGACCGCGCGCAGCGCGCGGTCGCCCGCCGGGTGCCCCCAGGTGTCGTTGATCCTCTTGAAATGGTCGAGGTCGCTGACCACCAGCGACAGCGACCGCCCCTCCTCGCGGCAGGCCGCGAAGGCCTCGACCAGGCGCGGCTCGAAGGCGCGCCGGGTCCAGGCGCCGGTCAGCTTGTCGAGGCGGGCGACGCGATCGAGGAAGGCGCCGCGCACCGACGCCGCCATCGACGGCACCAGGCCGTCGAGCAGCGATTCCGCGCGCGGCTCGAGCCGGCGCGGGTCGCACCAGAGCCGCAGCGTCGCCAGCCGCTCGCCCTCGGCCACGAGGTCGCGCACCAGCAGCCGCCAGGGCTCGCGCCGGTGAATGCCGGGCAGCGCCGGCGGCGCCGGCGCCGGCACCGGCTCGCCTTCGACGAGATCGCCCCCCTCGGTGGCGGCGAAACTGGTGCGCCCGAGGTCGGGGACGTGCAGCTCGAGCTGGAACCAGGCGAACGGCGCGATCGCCCGACACTCGCCGAGGATGGTGCGCGCGATCTGCTCGAGCTCGGGCGCCCCGGCGGCCATCGCCGCGCCGGCGCGCGAGATGCGCTCGGCCTCCGCCAGGCGCCGCGCCGAAGCCGACGCTGCCAGCTCCTGGCGGGCGGCCTCGAGCGCCAGCAGCGCCGCGACCGCCAGCCAGAGCCCGGCGAGCGCCCAGTCGGTGCGCCGCGCCACCGCCAGCGCCAGGGCGCCGATGGCGAAGCCCGGCAGCTCGAGCGCCAGCGGCGAGAGCGCCGGCAGGATGCGGCGGGCCCGCTCCTCGCGCAGCGCCCGGCGCGTCGCCACCTCGAACAGCACCGGCGGCGCGAGCCAGGCGAGCGCGGCGAGCGCGGTGGCGGCGGGCAGCTCGACGTCGGGCACCGCCCGGTCGGCGCCGAGCGCGGCCCAGACGACGCCGGCCAGGCCCGCGCCGAGGCCGGCGAGCGCCGCCTGGGCGACCACCCGCACCGGCCGCCGGCGCTCCGGCAGCGGCGCCGGCCGGCGCTTCTCCAGCGCCCGCCGCAGCGCCTCGGCGGCGAGCGCCGCGCCGAGCGCGAGCACCATCGCCGGCGCCACGCCGAGACGCGCGATCGCGGGCAGGATCGCGAGCGTGCCGAGGCCGAGGCCGCCGCCCCACGGACGGTGCAACGCCGCCGCGGTCGCCGCCGCGGCCAGCGCCAGCGCCTCGAACGGCGCACCGAGCAGCCCCGTCGGGGCGAGCCGCGGAATCGCGGCGACCACCGGCAGCGCCAGCGCCCAGGCGAGCGGCGGGACCAGCCACGCCGCGCTCTCGCGCGTCAACCTCACGGCGCCGCCTCCGGCAGGTCGCGACGGGCCGGGATCTTCCCGAAGCCATCGGCCGCTTCGACCGCGGCCACGATCGCCGCGGCGACCGCTCGCTCGGCCAGCATTCCGACCGCGTGGACGTGGGCCGGGCGCCGCGCCGAGGCCAGGGTGACGACGAGGTCGCCGTCGTAGAGCCCGAGCGCCGGGGCGAGCGCGCGGTGGAGCCCGCCGAAGGCCATCTGGCAGACCTTGAGCGCCTCGAGCTTGGTCAGCTCGGCGTCGGTCAGGACCGCGGCGAGCGTCGTGTTGGACTGCCACGGATGCCCGCGCTCGGGGCCGAGACGCGCCAGCACGCGGCGGGCATCGGCGAGCTCGAGCGAGTCGGGATCGGTGCGACAACCGGCGATCGTCCGGCCGCCGTCGGGATCGACGACGTCCCCCCAGGCATTGACCGCCACCGCGGCGGCGACCGCCGGCCCGTCGGGCTCGGCGAACGCGGCGAAGCCGAAGCCCCCCTTCATCGCGCACTCGAGTCCGAGCGCCTTGCCGACGGTCGCGCCGGTGCCGGCGCCGACGCTGCCCAGCTCGACCTCGGTCTCGGGCGAAGAGGCCTCCGCCGCCGCCAGCGCCGCGTCGACCAGGTCCGGACCGGGCGAGGCGCCGGGATCGCCGAAACCGAGGTCGAAGAGGATCGCCGTCGGCACCAGCGGTACCGGGCGGAGGCCGGTACGGAATCCGATGCCGCGCCGCTCGAGCCGCCCCACCACGCGATCCGCGGCGCTCAGCCCGAAGCCGCTGCCGCCGGCGAAGACCAGGGCGTGGGCGCGCGTCGCGAGATGCAGCGGCGAGACCAGCGAATCGAACTGGCGCGTCCCCGAGGCCGAGCCGCGCACGTCGGCGGCTGCCACCGCCCCTTCCGCGGGCGCCAGGATCACGGTGACGCCGGTGCCCGCGGCCCGGTCGGTGCCGTGGCCGAGCGCGAAGCCGTCGACCGCGAGACGGCGGCCGGGAGCGGGCAGGGGCGGATGTCGGGGCAAGCCGCCGACATCTTCCGGGAGCCGTCGGGCGAATGCAACGGGGTCTTGCGCCGGCGGCGCAGTCCGTCCCCCGCTAGAATGCCGCCCGTGAAGAGACGTTTCCGACCGATCCACGGGGTGCTCCTGGTCGTCGCGCTGATGGCCGCGGTGCTGGGAGCCGAGCTGCTGCTGTCGAAGAACCGCAACCGCTACCAGCGGGTGGCTCCCGACCCCCAGGGCCGGGTGGTGATCGAGATCGGCGACCTGGCGCCGCTCGAGGTTCGCCACTTCCGCTTCCTCAACGCCGGCAACCAGGAGGTCAAGTTCTTCGTCGGGCGCGACGAGAGCGGCGTCCTGCAGGTCGCCTTCGACGCCTCCGAGAACGACTTCAAGATGAAGCGCGGCTTCCGCGCCGACGGCGCGTGGATCGTCAACAACAAGTGCGAGACCTCGATCCGGCTGGCCGAGGTCAACCGCCAGCCGAGCGGTTGCTCGCCGGTGCCCCTGCCGTTCCGGGCGGAGGGGGACCGGCTGGTCCTCGCCGAGAACGACGTGCTGGGGGGCTGGCGCTATTTCCGCTGAACCGAGCCGGAGCGGGCCGCCGGCGGCCGCCTTGGCGGCGGCCGCGCCGAGTGTCATAGACTTCACACTTTCCGGAGCCCGAATCGGTCCGTCATTCGATGTGAAGGACGTCTGCCCATGAGATCCGTCGAGCTGGTCCTGTACGAAGAGGAGTTTCAGCGCCTGGACCAGGCGCTGAAGAAGCTCCGTCAGGAAGCCAACGCGCGCGCGATCTTCCTCATCGACCGCACCGGCCAGCAGATCGCCGCCGCCGGCGAGATCGAGCAGTTCGACACCACCAGCCTCGCCTCGCTGACCGCCGGCAACGTCGCCGCCACCGACGGCCTGGCCAAGCTGATCGGCGAGCGCGAGTTCTCGGTGCTGTTCCACGAGGGCCAGCGCGACCACATCCACATCTCGATCGTCGCCAAGCGCGCGATCCTGCTGGTGATCTTCGACGAGCGGTCCTCGCTCGGACTGGTGCGCCTCCGGGTACGCCGGGCCACGCAGGAGATGGAGCAGATCTTCGAGGAGATGAACCGGAAAGGTGAGAAAGCCCCCGGCCCGGCGCAGCAGGCGGCCTCGCCCTTCGCCGAGATCACCGACGAGGACATCGACGCTCTCTTCTCCGAATAACCCGGCCGCGGACCTTCGCTCGCGATGACGTTCATCAACTACGCGACCCGCGAGATCAACTGCAAGATCGTCTATTACGGCCCCGGCCTCGGCGGCAAGACGACCAACCTGCAGTTCATCTACAACAAGACTTCGCCCGAGGCGAAGGGCAAGATGATCTCGCTCGCGACCGAAGCGGACCGCACGCTGTTCTTCGACTTCCTGCCGCTCGACCTCGGCTCGATCCGCGGCTTCACCACCCGCTTCCACCTCTACACCGTCCCCGGTCAGGTCTTCTACGACGCCAGCCGCAAGCTGATCCTCAAGGGAGTCGACGGCGTGATCTTCGTCGCCGACAGCCAGGAGGAACGGATGGAGGCCAACGTCGAGTCGATCCGCAACCTCGAGGACAACCTGCGCGAGCACGGCTTCGACCTCGCCACCGTCCCCTACGCGCTGCAGTTCAACAAGCGCGACCTGCCGGGCGTGGCGCCGGTCGAGGAGATGTACCGCATCCTCAACTACAAGCGCGAGCCGACCTTCGAGGCGGTCGCGACCACCGGCGTGGGCGTCTTCGACACCCTCAAGGCGGTCGCCAAGCAGATCCTGGTCGAGCTGCGCAAGAAGTAGCCGGGAAAGCGCCGCGATGGGCGCGCGGGTGGTGGCGATCGGCGGCGGTACCGGCCTCGCCGCGCTGCTCTCGGGTCTGAAACGCCGGGTCGGCGACGGCATCGACGATCTCGCCGCGGTGGTCGCGGTGACGGACGACGGCGGCTCCTCCGGCCGCCTGCGCCGCGACTTCGGAGTGCTGCCACCCGGCGACATCCGCAACTGCCTCGCCGCGCTCGCCGACGACGAGGGGCTCGCGACCCGTCTGTTCCAGTACCGTTTCGAGAGCGGCGAAGGGCTGTCCGGACACAGCTTCGGCAACCTCTTCCTCACCGCGCTGACCGGGCTCACCGGCGACTTCCCCCAGGCGATCCTCACCGCCGAGCGGATCCTGCGCACGCGCGGGCGGATCCTGCCGGCGACCCTCGACTCGGTCCACCTGCGTGGCACGACGCGCTCGGGACGGGTGGTCGAGGGCGAGTCGTCGATCGGCGCCAGCCGCGAGCGCTTCGCGCGGATCGAGCTGGTGCCGGCCGGCGCCCGGGCCTACGCGCCCGCGCTCGAGGCGATCGCCGCCGCCGACCTGGTCCTGCTCGGCCCCGGATCGCTCTACACCTCGATCCTGCCCAATCTCCTCTTCGCCGAGATCGCGCGGGCGGTGGGGGAGACGCCGGCGCCGGTGGTCCTGGTGCTCAACCTGATGACCCAGCCGGGCGAGACCGACGGCCTCGGCGGCCTCGATCATCTGGTCGCCATCGAAGAGCACGTCGGCGCCGGCGTGGTCGATGCCGTGCTGGCGCACGCCGGCCTCTGGCCCGAGTCGCGGCTCGTGCCCTACCGCACGGAGGGCGCCGAACCGGTCCGCGTCGAGCGCGATGAGCTCGCGGCGCGCGGGGTGCGGCTGGTCGCGACCGAGCTGCTCGCGCCCGAGGGGCTGATCCGCCACGACCCGCGACTCCTGGCGGACGCGGCGCTGGCCCTGGCGCGTCCGGTCGGAGCCGCCCGATGACGCCTCCCGACGCCGCCGAATCCCGACCGATCGAGTCGGCCGCGACGCTGCTCGCGGAAACCGGCGCCTGGCTGGCGGTCGACAAGCCCGCGGGCGTCGCCGTGATCCCGGCGCGCGGCCTGGCGCAAGGCGACTGCCTGCGCGCGCGCCTCGAATCGTCGCGCGGCGAGCGGCTCTGGGTCGTCCATCGGCTCGACCGCGAGACCTCGGGCGTGGTCCTGTTCGCGCGCACCGCCGAGGCGCACCGCGCGCTGTCGATCGCCTTCGAGCGGCGCGAAGTGGCGAAGCGCTACCTCGCCTTCACCGATCGCGCCCCGGAGCCGCGCGCCGGCACCATCGACGTCGCGCTCCACGACGCGCGTCGCGGGCGCAGCCGCCCGGCGCGCCCCGGCGAGCCCGGAGCGAAAGCTGCGGAGACCGTCTATCGGACCGTGCGTCGCTTCGCCGGCGGCCGCTTCGCCGAGCTCGAGCTCGAGCCGGCGACCGGCCGTCACCACCAGCTGCGCGTCCACCTGCGCGCGATCGGCACGCCGATCCTGTTCGACCCGGTCTACGGCCGCGAAGTGGTCGAGCTCGCCGACGCACCGGTGCACCGGCTGGCGCTCCACGCCGCCCGCATCGCGTTCGCCGATCCGGAAGACGGCGCCGAGCGCGCCATCGAGGCCCCGCTCGCCGCCGACCTCGGCACGCTCGCCGCCTGGCTGTCGGCGAGCTTCCCGGTCGACCCTCCCGGCGGCGCTCCGCTACACTCCGGGGACGGCGCCCCGCCGCCGCCGTCCCGCTCCTGACCCGCGACACCATGCCCCCGACCGCGCCCGGCCCGACTTCGCGACCCCTGGTCGCCGTCGTGCTCGCCGCCGGCAAAGGAACGCGGATGAGATCCGAGCGCCCCAAGGTGCTGCACGAAGCCGCGGGTCGGCCCCTGCTCGGCTGGGTGCTCGCGACGGCGCGCGCCGCGGGCAGCGAGCGGATCCGCGTCGTCGTGGGTCACGGCGCCGAAGCGGTGCGAGCGGCGTTCGCCGTCGACGCCGACGTCGCCTGGGTCGAGCAGTCCGAGCAGCGCGGAACCGGCCACGCGCTGGCGCAGGCCGCGCCGACGATCGACGGCGACGCGCTGCTGCTGGTGCTCTCGGGCGACGTGCCGCTGGTGCGACCGCAGACTCTGCGCCGCCTGATCGACGCGGCCGCCGAGGGCTGGGGGGCGATGGCGGTGGCGACGCTCGAGTCGCCGGGCGGGCTCGGCCGGGTGCTCGGCGACGGCCGCGGCGGGCTCGAGCGCATCGTCGAGGCGCGCGACGCTTCGGCCGAGGAGCTCGAAGTCCGGCGCGTCAACGCCGGTCTCTACGCCCTGCCCGCGCCCGCGATCTTCGAGTTCCTGGAGCGCCTCGCCCCGGACAACGCCCAGGGCGAGCTCTACCTGACCGACGCCGTCACCGCCGCGGCCCGCGCCGGTCACCGCGTCGCGCTGGTCGAGCTCGACGACCCCGACGAGGCACTCGGCGTCAACGACCGGCTCGAGCTCGCCGGCGTCCACCGCCGCCTCGTCGAGCGCCGGATCGGCGAGCTCGCGGGGGCCGGGGTCACCTTCCTCGATCCGGCGACGACCACCGTCGAGGCCGACGTCACCGGCGCTCCCGACAGCGTCGTCCACGGCGGCGTCCACCTGCTCGGTACGACCGCGCTCGGCCGCGGTGTCACCGTCCACGCCGGCGCCTGGCTGCGCGACGCGATGGTCGAGGACGGCGCCTCGATCGAGCCCTATTCGGTCGTCGACGGTGCCCGCGTCGGCGCCGGCTGCCGGGTCGGTCCGTTCGCGCGACTGCGGCCCAGGACCGTGCTCCAAGCGGGCGCGCGCGTCGGCAACTTCGTCGAAGTCAAGGCTTCGACGCTGGGGCCCGGTGCCAAGGCGAATCACCTGGCCTATCTCGGCGACGCCAACGTCGGCGCGCGCGCCAACATCGGCGCGGGCGTCGTGACCTGCAACTACGACGGTCGCGAGAAGCACCGCACCGAGATCGGCCCCGGCGCCTTCGTCGGCAGCGACACGATGCTGGTGGCGCCGGTCACGATCGGCACCGAAGCGACCACCGCCGCCGGCTCGGTGATCACCAAGGACGTGCCGGACGGAGCCCTCGGCGTCGAGCGCTCGCCGCAGCGCAACGTCCCGGGCTGGGCCGGGAGGCGCAAGGGCCTCTCCCGCGACGGCGACCGCCGCGACTCCTGAGCCGTCGGGCCGGATCGAGCCGCCGATCTACGGCAAGTAGGGCCAGCAGTCGGGGGCCGGGACCGCGAGGGTCCAGTTGCAGAGGTTCTGGCGCTCGAAGTCGCTGGCGAACTGCGCCCGGAGGCGAGCGACGCCGCCGCCCCAGCCGACGAAGACCAGCTCCCCGGCACCGTCCACGGCCATCGCCTGCGGCGAGAAACCGCGCGGCACCTCCACGGGGCGCCAACGGTCTCCGTCGAAATGCATCACGTCGAAGATCCCGATCACGAAGACGTCGCTGGGTCCACGCCCCTCGACCCGCAGCAGGAGGTGGTCGACGAGCTGCGGCTCGATCGCGCTCCACTCCTCGCCGTCGTAGTGCAGCAGGATCCCTTCCCAGGTCCCGGAGTCGCCGCCGACCGCCCACACATCGTCCGGACCGCTGCCCCAGACCGAGCGCAACTCCAGGGTCGTTCCGCTCGCCATCGGCTCCCAGGTGACGCCGTCGAAGTGCACGATCGTGCCGCCGTCGCCGACCGCGAAGACGTCGTTCGGACCCGTGCCCCAGACCGCACGGATCGCTTCACCCGATCCGGCCATCGAGATCTCGCTCCAGGAGTCGCCGTCGAAGTGGTAGCTCCCCCAGTAGCCCACCGCGTAAACATCGTCCGCTCCGCTTCCCCAAAGATCGGTGAAGGTGACGTCGATCGACCGGTCCGCCGTCCAGACGCCGTCCTCGAGGTGGTGGAGCACCTTCCAGCCCGCGGCGAAGACCTCGCCCGGATTCGCTCCCCAGACGGCCCAGAGGAACTCGCGGCCGTCGAATCGCGCGTCCTTCTCCCAACGCTCGCCGTCGAAGCGCAGGATCGTGCCGTACTCCCCGACAGCGTAGCCATCTCCGCTCGAATGCACCCAGACGTCCATGAGCAGGGAATGGACGGCCGGGGACTCTCTCGACCAGCTCGCCCCCTGCCGGTGGAGGATCGTCCCGCTGTCACCCACTGCGAACGCTTCGGACGCGTCAGCCGTCCAGAGCCCCATCAGCCGGGTCCCGGGGCTGTTTGCGGTGTGGGTCCAGCCCGACCCGTTCCAGCGATGGACCTTGCCGCCGTACGTCACGATCTCGACGTCGTTCGCGCCGCTTCCGGAGATGCCGGTGACGTAGTCCAACCCCGAGCCGATCGGTATCAGGTCCTCACCGTCCCAGAGCAGGACGTCGCCGCCGCTCGTGCCGACGAAGATCCGGTCGGAATCGACGCCCCAGATCCGCATCAGGTTCGCGCCGGGCGCGTTCTCGACCACCTCCCACCCGTCGCCGTCGAAGTGGAGGAGCGCGGCGCGAGCGACGGCCCAGACGTCGTCCGACGCCCGGCCCCAGATCCCCTCGAGCGGCGAGAAGATCGGCGACGGACTGATCGTCCACCCGCTCCCGTCGTAGTGCGCGAACTCGGCCGTGAGACCGCTCCCGGTACCGACCAGGTGCACGTCGTTCGGAGCGCCTGCCCAGACGCCGTGCCAGGAGTAGTCCGGTGACATCGAGAAGTCGATGGCCCAGCGCGTCCCGTCGAAGTGCTGGACGTGGCCGCCGCCCACCGCCCAGACGTCGTCGGGGCCGCTGCCGCCGATCGCGAGGAAACTCGACCACGACTCGAGGACGACCCGCCACGAGGTGCCGTCGTAGTGAATCAGGGTGCCGTCGGAGCCGCCGGCGTAGACGTTGTCCGGTCCGGTACCCCAGACTGGCCAGAGGTGGTCCGACGTCGGTTGAGGGTGTTCCCAACGCCAGCCGAGCTCGGCGTGGGCGGCGGAGGCGGCGATCAGCGCGGCAGCCATCGAAGCGGCAAACGAAGAACCGGGGCTCGCTCGCATCGGGACCTCCCGTCAGGACCTGACAAGAGTACGCCCGTTTCGGGTTCAGGGGGCCATTCGGGCCGTCCGCTTCGCGGGCGCAGCATCCGGCCGGGCACACGCCTTGCTAAGCTCGGGACGGCGCGAGGGGCGCGCCGGAAGCTCCCCGGGGGTCTCGAACCAGCCCATGTGCGGAATCGTCGGATACGTCGGGCCACGCGAGGTGGTCCCGTTGCTCGTGGAAGGGTTGCGCCGGCTCGAGTACCGGGGGTACGACTCGGCCGGGGTGGCGGTGGTCGAAGGGGGCGCGATCGAGCGCCAGCGCGCCGAGGGCAAGCTCGACCGGCTGGTCGAGAGGCTCGCGAAGCAGCCGCTCGCCGGGCGCTACGGCGTCGCCCACACCCGCTGGGCGACGCACGGCAAGCCGATCGAGAAGAACGCGCATCCGGTCACCGACTCGCGCGGCCGGATCGCGATCATCCACAACGGCATCATCGAGAACTTCCTGCCGATCAAGCGCCGCCTCCAGGCCGACGGCTGGACCTTCGTGACCGACACTGACACCGAGGTGATCGCCAACCTCGTCTCCTCGTACTTCGACGGCGACCTCGCCGCCGCCGTGCGCCGCGCGGTCCCCGAGCTCGAAGGGATGTACGCCTGCGCGCTGATCGCTGCCGGCAGCGCCGAGGACGAGGTGGTCGCGGTGCGCCAGGGCACGCCGCTGGTGCTCGGCCTGGGCTCGGGCGAGCAGTTCCTCGCCTCGGACCCGGCGGCGCTGCTCGCCCACACCAAGGACATGGTCTTCCTCGAGAACGGCGACGTCGCGCGGCTCACGCGCGAGCGGGTCACGATCTGGGACCGCGCGGGCGCCGAGGTCGAGCGGCCGGTGACTCGGCTGAACTGGGATCCGATCCAGACCGAGAAGGGCGGCTACAAGCACTTCATGGCCAAGGAGATCCACGAGCAGTCGCAGGCCGTGCGTGACACCTTCGCCGGCCGCGTCGACTTCGAGACGGGCGACATCGCATTCGACACGCTGGTGCTCGAACCCGACTACGTGCGCTCGCTCACGCGCATCCAGTTGCTCGCCTGCGGCACCTCGTGGCACGCGGCGCTGGTGGGCAAGTTCCTGATCGAGGAGATCGCGCGCATCCCGGTCGAGGTCGACTATGCCTCGGAGTACCGCTACCGCGACCCGATCGCCGACGCCTCGGTGCTGGTCGCCGGCATCTCGCAGTCGGGCGAGACCATCGACACGGTCTGGGCGATGGAGGCCGCCAAGGAGCGCGGCGCCCGCCTGATCACGATCTCGAACGTGCCGGGCTCGCAGGCGACGCGGATGAGCTCGGGCGTGCTCTACACCCATGCCGGGCCGGAGATCGGCGTCGCCTCGACCAAGGCGTTCACCACGCAGCTCGCGGCGTTCTACCTGCTCGCCCTCTACCTGCGCCAGCAGCAGGGGCGCGAGATCCCGGCCGAGCTGCTGGCCGCGCTCGCCCACGTGCCGCAGGCGATTGCCGAAGCGCTCGCGCTCGAGGGCGAGACCGAGGAGCTCGCCCGCCGCTTCCACGCCTCCTCGGACTTCCTCTATCTCGGCCGCGGCATCCACTACCCGATCGCGCTCGAAGGGGCCTTGAAGTTGAAGGAGATCTCCTACATCCACGCCGAGGGCTACCCCGCCGGCGAGATGAAGCACGGGCCGATCGCGCTGATCGACGAGAACCTGCCGGTGGTCGCGATCGCCACCGGGCACCGCGTATTCGAGAAGGTCAAGTCGAACCTGCAGGAGGTCAAGGCGCGCGACGGTATCGTCATCGCCGTCACCGACCGCGACCCGGCCGAGCTCGACGGCGTCGCCGACCACGTTCTGCGCGTGCCCGCGATCAGCGAGCACCTGCAGCCGATCGTCAACGTCGTGCCGCTGCAGCTGCTCGCCTACCAGATCGGCGTGCGCCGCGGCGCCGACGTCGACCAGCCCCGGAACCTCGCCAAGAGCGTCACGGTCGAGTAGCGCGAGGCGACCGCTTGGCCACCCCGCCGCGCCCGCCGCGTCGAGCGCCGCCCGGCGCTTCGGCGGGCTTCGGCCGCACCAGCACCAGGAAGCCGGCGCGGTCACGGACCGCAGTCGCCGCGAGCCCGGGTTGCTCGAGGCGCCACCGTTCGTACGCCGCCGGGCTGCCGATCGCGAGGTCGACGTCGCGCGGCAGCGCATGATCGAGGCCGACGCCGATCCGTTCGCGCCCCAACGCGAGGCCGGCGACCGCCGAACGCGCGCGCTCGGCCATGCCGTAGCGAGCGTAGAGGTCCATCGAAAGGTGGACCTTGCGCGGCCGAGCCGCGTCGAGCTCCGAGCGGAACTCGCGCCACGGGTAGAGCAGCAGGTCGCCGGTCTGGATCGCCTGCCGGGCCGCGAGCGCGCGGGCGTTGACCGCGAATCCGGGTCCGAACAGCGCGAGCAGGACGAGCAGGAGGGCGGCGAGGCGCGCCTCGCGGCTCGCGGCGACCAGGGCGAAGGTGGCGACCGCGCCGAGCAGGAGCGCCGGCGCCAGCACCCCGGAGACGAACCGCTCCGGCGACCAGCCGTAGCGCCCCACCAGCCCGGCCGGCACCACCTCGGCGGCGCCGACCGCGCCGAGCTGGAACGGGATGACGAGCAACGACAGGATGGCCGCGACCAGCGCCGCGGGAACCGCGATCCGCGGCGTGGCGAGCCGTCGCCAGGGGATCTCTTCGAGTCCGGCGTGCCGGGCGAGCAGCCCGACCGCCAGGCAGGCGACGGGCACGATGGTCAGCAGCATCCGCCCCGAGAACGGATGCGGCAGCCGGACGTAGAGAGCGATCAGGGCCAGCAGGTAGGCGATCGGCAGGAGATGCAGCAGCCGCAGCTCCGGCCGCACGCGGCGCACCCCCGCCGCGATCGCGGCCGCGCCGACGGCCAGCCAGAGGTTGCGCATCGTGATGCCGGCGAGGTTTCCGGAGTCCCAGATCACCGAGAGCCAGGTCTCCGCCGCGCCGCGCGGAGCCATCCGCTCGGGGAAGTTCATGTGGTCCGCCGCCGCGCGGCGGGCGCCGTCGAACAGGAAGAGCAAGTCGCCGAGCAGCCAGCCGTCGAGCAGGACGAGCGCTCCGAGAACCGCGGCCGCGCCGAGCAGCCATCCGACGGCGCGGCGCGCCCAGCGGCGCAGGTCGAGCCGGCCGCCGTCGAGCGCGTAGAAGGCGAGCAGCGCGAAGCCGACGGCGCCGACCTCTTTCGCGTGCCAGGCGGCGACCGTCAGCGCGCCGACGGCCACGGCGTGCCATTCGAAGCGGCCCGCTGCCCGCGGTCGTCCGGGCGAAACGTCGTGCATCCAGACCGCCACCGCGGCGGCGACGAACATCATCGACGAAACGTCGGAGAACGCGGCGCCGATCCGGCCGAGGAGCGTGGTCTGCGCGAGCAGCACGAACAGCGTCACGGCGAACGTCGGCAGCTGCAGTCCCGGTCCGGTCGAGCGCACGGCGAGCGCGAGCGCGCCGACCGTCACGGCGAAGGCGAACGACCACCAGAGGCGGGTGCCGAGGAACGGATCGCCGCCGGCGAGCACGACGAACGCCTTGACCAGAAAGACGTGGGCGTAGCGGTGGAAGAACCAGGACGCTTCGTCGAAGGTCGCCGCGCTCAAGTAGACCGCGTCGTCCCCGCCGCGGATCGTTCCGGCGAACGGCAGCGCCGCGAAGAAGGCCGCGACGACCAGCCCGGCGAGCAGCGCCGCGCGCAGGCGCCGGCTGGCGAGGACGCGCTGGTGTGCGCCGTCGAGGGCCCGCGCGAGCGCGTCTGCCCCGCGCGTGCCGCGCGCCGTCGCCGCGACCCAGACCGCGGCGACGACGAGCAGCGCGGCTCCGAGCAGCTGCCGGTAGGGTCGAGACCACCCGGACAGGGCGCGCCGCACCACCGAGCGCGGCGCGAGCGGTCGGCCGGCGTAGAGCTCGTCGACCGCGAGCGGTCCCGGCGGCAGCGGGACCGGCGCCACGCCGATCGCGAGCCGGCTCTCGCCGTCCCCCTGCCGATAGGCGACTTCGAGCGCGTGGTAACCGGGTTCGAGCGCGACTGTCCGCTCGGCGACCGGCGCGCCGAAGCGGCCCTCGGTATCGATCACGAGCTCGCCGTCGAGGCGAACCCAGGCGCCGTCGTCGGCGTCGACCGCGAAGCGGTACTCACCGGCGCGACCGACCCGCCACCAGCCACTCCAGCGGACGCTGAACAGCACGGGACTGATGAGCACGTCGCTGGGTCCGAGCTCGGCATCGGGCGCCGGCTGTCGCGGAGCGAGGTGCGGGACACCGACGCGGACCGCGTACGGCTCCCCCTGCCACGGCGCCCCGAGCGCCCGATACTCGCCGCGAAGGCCGCCGCGGTCGACGACCAGCAGTCCGCCGGCGAGAACGAGGACGACCACGGCCGGCAGGGCCGCGACCGGCCTCGTCGCCGCGGCTCGCAGGCGCGAGAGCCACTGGCCGGGGGACACTGGCGGAGCTTACGGAATGAAAGGCGGTCGAGCCAGAGGTGCGCGCGGGTCAGGCTTGACTTAGTCCACTTGGTCCACTAGTCTCCCGGGCATGGACACCGTCAACGTCCACGAGGCCAAGACCCAGCTGTCGAAGCTGCTCGCCCGGGTGGAGCGCGGAGAAGAGTTCGTCATCGCCCGCGGCGGCAAGCCGATCGCGCGGCTCGTCCCCCTCACCCCCGCGGGCCGGCGCAAGCCGGGCGCCTGGAAGGGCCTCGTCCGTTACGGCGACGATCTCGCCGACCCTCTGCCGGCGGAGGTGGCCGACGCGTTCTACGGGGAGGAGCGTTGAAGCTCCTGCTCGACTCCCACGTGCTGGTCTGGTGGATGAACGACGACGCGCGACTGGGCGCCGCGAGGCGCCGGGCGATCGCGCGCGCCGAGGTCTACTTCAGCCCGCTTTCGGCTTGGGAGCTCGGCTTGAAGATCCTGGGCGGACGGCTCGACCTCGGCGGCCGCTCGCCGATCGCGGACTGGCTCGCCGAGGGGTTCGAGGAGCTCCCGTTCTCGGCGGCGCACGCCGAGGCGGCACTCGAGCTGCCGCCGATCCATCGCGACCTCGTGGACCGCTTCCTCGTCGCCCAGGCCCTCGTCGAAGGCTTGACGCTGGCGACCGACGACGAGACGATCCGCCGCTATCCCGTTCCCGTGCTCTGACGCGGGAGCCCCGATCTCCGACCGACTTCCCACCGAGCGTGGGTGGAGTGGACTTGAAGCGCATCGATTTCGAGAACGAGCTCAACCCCGAGCAGCTGGCCGCGGTCCAGCACGGCGACGGCCCGCAGCTGGTCATCGCCGGCGCCGGGTCGGGCAAGACCCGGGTGATCACCTACCGGATCGCCTGGCTGATCCGCGAGCGCGGCGTCGAGCCGCGCTCGATCGTGGCGGTGACCTTCACCAACAAGGCCGCCGCCGAGATGCGCGACCGCGCCGAGCGGCTGCTCGAGACCTGGCCGCTGCCGACCTTCCTCGGCACCTTCCACCGCTACGCGCTGCAGCTGCTGCGAGCCTATGGCGACCGGGTCGGTCTGGCGCGCGACTTCGCGATCCTCGACGAAGGGGACCAGAAGTCGATCGTGCAGCAGGCGATGACCGCCGAGGGGATCTCGGAGACCGCGTTTCCGCCGCGCGCGGTGCTGTCGGCCATCTCGTCGGCCAAGAACCGGCTGCTCCCCCCCGATCTCTACGAGAAGACGGCGCACGACGTCTTCTCGCAGCGCGTGGCGCGCGTCTACCGGCGCTACGAGGGACTGAGGAAGAAGGCCTCGGGCGTCGACTTCGACGACCTTCTCATGCTCTCGGTGCGCCTGTTCGACGAACACCCGGACCTCGCCGAGCGCCTGCGCGGGCGCGTGCGCCACCTGCTGGTCGACGAGTTCCAGGACACCAATCACGCCCAGCTCCGGCTGGTCGACGAGCTCGCGGCCCCGGACGGAAATCTCACCGCGGTCGGCGACGAAGACCAGGGGATCTACCGCTGGCGCGGCGCCGACCTCGCCAACATCCTCGACTTCGAGCGTCACTTTCCGGGTGCCGTGGTGCGCAAGCTCGAGCGCAACTACCGCTCGACCGGCACCATCCTCGAGGCCGCCAACGAGGTCATCGCCAACAACCGGATGCGGCGCGGCAAGCGGCTGTGGACCGACGCCGGGAAGGGCGAGTCGATCCGGCTCTACCGCTCGAGCGACGAGGCCGACGAGGCGAAGTGGGTGACCACCGAGATCTCGCGCCTGCGCGCGCGGCGGCCGCTGTCGGACCTCGCCATCCTGGTGCGCACCAACGCCCAGACCCGCGCTTTCGAGGACGAGTTCTTCCGTGCCCGGATTCCGTACGTGCTGGTGGGCGGAGTGCGCTTCTACGAGCGCGCCGAGATCAAGGACCTGGTCGCCTACCTGCGCGTGCTGCGCAATCCGCGCGACAACTTCTCGCTGTCGCGGATCTTGAACCAGCCGCCGCGCGGCATCGGCAAGACCACGGTCGCGATGCTCGAGGAGCAGGCGGCCGCCGAGGCCGGCGGCGTGCTCTGGGACCTGCTCGAGCTCGACCGGCTCGACCGCTTCGCGAACCGCGCGGCGACCGCGCTGCGCGCCTTCCGCGACCTGATCCGCGGTCTGCGCTCGGCGGCTTCCGAGCTGCCGCTGCCGGCGCTGCTCGACGAGCTGCTGGCCAAGACCGGCTACGCCGGCGTCTACCGTGCCGAGATCGAGGAGGAGCAGGCCAAGCTCGAGAACATCCGCGAGCTGCTCTCGGCCGCGCAGAGCTTCACCGAGCAGCGCGCTTTCGCCGCGGCCGACGACGAGGACGTGTTGACCGCCTTCCTCGACCACGTCGCCCTGGTCTCCGACCTCGACGGCTGGCAGGAGGACCGCGGCGTGACCTTGATGACCCTCCACGCGGCCAAGGGGCTCGAGTTCCCGATCGTCTTCCTGCCCGGGCTCGAGGACGGCCTGCTGCCGCACTTCAACACCCAAGGGCGCCCCGAGGACGTCGAGGAGGAGCGGCGGCTCTTCTACGTCGGCCTGACCCGGGCGCGCGAGCGGCTGCTGCTCGCCACCTGCCGGCGGCGGCGGATCGCCGGCCGTTACCAGGATCAGCTCGCCTCGCCCTTCCTCGCCGAGGTGCCCGAGCGCCTGCTCGACGTCGAGGAGAGCCCGCAGCTGTACCAGAACGAGCGCGTGCGCGGCATCGACCGTTTCTTCGGCCGCGAGGCGCCCGAGACCTACTTCGAGGAGGCGCCCGCGCGCGGGCCGAAGCGCGGCAGCCGGGTGCGCCACCCGACCCTCGGCAGCGGCGTCGTGCTCGAGATCGACGGCAGCGGCGACGACGCCAAGCTCACCGTCTTCTTCGACCGCGCCGGCAAGAAACGGCTGATCGCCAAGTACGCCGCGCTCGAGATGATCTGAGCGCCCGACGAGCGGTTCGGCCGCCGGGCATAGACTGCTCCGCAGCCATGGCCGAGCTCGACCGCTTGTTCCGGAGACTCGACGAGAGCGGCGTTCGCTTCGTCGTCGTCGGTGGGCTCGCCGTCCTGCTCCACGGCCACGTCCGGCTGACCGTCGATACCGATCTCGTCCTCGATCTCGAGCCGGAAGCCGCCCGGCGAGCCGTCGAAACCCTGCTCGCCGCGGGCTACCGTCCCTCGGTTCCGGAGGATCCTGCCGGCTTCGCCGACCCCGGACGACGAGAGGCGTGGATCCGCGACAAGGGCCTGACGGTGTTCTCCTGGCATCACGCCGACGACCCGCTGCGCGTCGTCGATCTCTTCGTCGAGTCGCCGGTCCCGTTCGAAGAGCTCTGGCGCAGATCGGTCGAGAAGCCCTTCCGGCGACGACCGGTCCGCGTCGCTTCGATTCCGGACCTCGTCGCGATGAAGCGCAAGGCCGGGCGCCCGCAGGATCTCGAGGACGTCGCCGCGCTCGAACAGATCGCCGACCTCGAAGCCGGAGAAGACCCGTGATCGACGGCTACCGGGCCGCCCGGGCGCTCGCGCTCGCCCGTGGACTCGCGGCGACCGTCGACCAGCGCCTCGACTGGCTCGAGGAGATGCTCGAGGTCGCGCGCGACTCGGGCGCACTCCAACGCGAGATCGAACGGCGCCGCCGAGCGCAAGCCCTGCGTTGGAGCGAGGGCGAGCGTGCGGAACCTGTTCGCGACGTCGGATCAGAGGCGCAGACGCCGACGCCACCTCGTTCGGATTGAATCGAGCCGCCTTGCGTCAGCGCGGCTCGCGCGGTCGCTCGCCGGAGGGCGCGAAGAAGTCCGTGCGCAGGATCGCGTAGATCCAGTTGTCGACGCGGCGGCCGGCGAGCTGGAAGTAGCCGCGCAGCAGGCCTTCGCGGCGGAAACCGCAGCGCTCGAGGACGTGCGCGGAGGCGACGTTGTCGACCGAGCAGCGCGCCTCGAGTCGGTCGATCGCGGTGCGGCCGAACAGTTCGGCGACCAGCTGCTCGAGCGCCGGCGCCATCAGGCCCCGTCCCTGCGCGGCGGTGGTCAGCGCGTAGCCGACCTCGGCCACCCCCTGCTCCCAGCTGGTGATCGCCAGCGTGATCCAGCCCACCGGTTGGCGGTCGGCGAGCACGATCCACTGATAACGGTCGCCGCGCGAGCGGTAGAGGTCGGCGGGGCGCTGGCGGGAGAGGTCGGCGCGCAGGTCGGGCAGCGAAGCCTCCTGCAGCGGCTGGTGGCGGCGCACCGAGGGTTCGCCGCGCCAGGCGTAGAGCAGCCCGGCGTCGGCCGCGCTCGCCGCGCGCAGCGAGACCGGTACGGGACCCGGCACCGCGGAAAGCGCCATCGCGCCGGTCAGTGTACAGTGCCCGGCCGGTGATCGCCCGCCTCGAGCTCGCCTGGGACGGCACGCGCTACTCCGGCTGGCAGCGCCAGAACGACGCCGTCACCATCCAGCAGTCGCTCGAGGAGGCGCTCGCCCGCCTGACCGGCGAAACGGTCGCGGCGATCGGCGCCGGCCGCACCGACGCCGGGGTCCATGCCCACGGTCAGGTGGTCTCGTTCCGGCTCGAGCGCGACTTCCCGCTCTCCGGCCTGGTTCACGGCACCAACCACCACCTGCCGGCCGACATCCGGGTCCTCGCCGCCGCGTCGGCGGCGGAGGATTTCCACGCCCGGCGCTCGGCGATCGCCAAGGAGTACCGCTACCGGCTCTGGCGCGGGCGCACACCGCCCCCCGATCGGGCGCCGTTCGTGGTCGCGACCGAGACCGACGTTTCGATCGACGCGCTCGCCGCGGCGGCGCGCCTGTGCGTCGGCGCGCACGACTTCGCCCCCTTCTCGGTCACCGGCGGCGCGCCGGGGCCCACCGTGCGCCGGATCTTCGCGGCCGGCTGGGAGAGCGACGGCCCCGAGCTGGTCTTCCGCGTCACCGGCGAAGGCTTCCTGCGCGGCATGGTGCGCCGGCTGGTCGGAACTCAGCTCGAGCTCGCGCGCGGCCGTCGGACGCTCGACGCGCTCGCCGCCCTGCTCGCCGATCCGGGCGCCGGAGAGGCCGGCCCGAGCGCCCCCGCGCGCGGGCTCGCGCTCGAGCGCGTCGACTACGCCGACGGGCCCGGCGCCGGGCCCGGAGGTCTGCGGGCGGTGGGGTAAACTCGCTCGACCATGGCCGATCCCGGCTCGCTCGCCGAGCCCGGCACGCCGGAAGCCGAGCTCGCCTCCCGCGTCGACCCTGCCCGCCTCCCCGCCCACGTCGCCATCATCATGGACGGCAACGGGCGCTGGGCGAAGCGCCGCTTCCTGCCCCGCGTCGAGGGGCACCGGGCGGGGGTGGCCGCGGTGCGCGACACGGTCGAGGCCGCGGCCCGGCTGGGGCTCGGTCACCTGACCCTCTACGCCTTCTCGGTCGAGAACTGGAAACGTCCGCGCGCCGAGGTCTGGACGCTGATGAACCTGCTCAAGGAGTACCTGCGTCGCGAGCTCGAGACGCTGGTGCGCAACGACATCCGCTTCGAGCCGATCGGGCGCTGGCGCGAGCTCGACCCCTCCGTGGTCTCGACCCTCGAGCGCGCGATCGAGGCCACCGCCGGCTGCCACGGCATGCGCTTCAACATCGCGCTCAACTACTCCGGGCGCTGCGAGATCGTCGACGCCTGCCGCAAGATCGTCGCCGACTGGGCCGCCGGCCGCAAGGTCGACATCGACGAGGAGACGCTCTCTTCCTCGCTTTATACCGCCGGGCAGCCCGATCCCGACCTGCTGATCCGCACCTCGGGCGAGATGCGGGTCTCGAACTTCCTGCTCTGGCAGATCGCCTACGCCGAGATCTGGGTGACGCCGGTGCTCTGGCCCGATTTCCGCCGCGTCCACCTGCTCGAGGCGATCCTCGACTTCCAGCGCCGCGAGCGCCGCTTCGGAGCGGTGGTCGAGGAGGCGGTCGAGCCGCCCGCGCGCCCCGGCGCCGCCGGCGCCTGAATCGGGCGGATCCCCGAGAGTGAAGCGTCTCCTGACCGCGGCCGTCGGCGTGCCCCTGGCGCTCGCCGCGATCTTCCGTCTGCCCGGCTGGGGCTTCTTCCTGGTCGCCGCGGTGATCCTGACCGGCGCCGCCTACGAGTTCAGCCGGCTGGCACGCGCGGCCGCGCCGCGCTCGCCCTGGTGGCTGCTGCCGGCGCTGGTGCCGGCGGCGGCGGCACTGCTGGCACGCGGCCTCAGCGATACCGTCGCCGTCGACGGCTTCCACGCGCTCGCGCTCGGTGCGCTCGCCGCGATCGGCGTCGGAACGGCGGTACTGCTCGCGCGGACGCCGGCGGCCGAGTCGCTGGTGGCGATGGGCGGGCTCGCCTTCGCCATTCCCTACTTCGCGGTGCCGATCGCCGCGCTCTATCGCCTCCAACAGCACGACCCCTGGGTGCTCTTCCTGCTGCTCGCCATCGTCTGGTTGGGCGACACCGCCGCCTATTACGTCGGCTCGGCCTGGGGACGCCACAAGCTGGCACCCGAGGTCTCGCCCAACAAGAGCTGGGAAGGGGCGATCGCCGGGTTCGTCGTGTCGCTGGCCTCCGTCGCGATCTGGGGCGTCTGGCGCGAGGGCGGGATCGCCCCCGAGCTGCTGGTGATCGGCGCCGTCACGTCGATCGCGAGCCAGATCGGCGACCTCGTCGAGTCGCTGCTCAAGCGCGGCGCCGGGGTCAAGGACTCGGGCGGCCTGCTGCCCGGACACGGCGGTGTGCTCGACCGCATGGACGCGATGCTGTTCGCCGCGCCGGTGATGCTGCTGCTGCTCTACGCCTTCGGCCGCGAGGGGGCGCCGTGAGGCAGCGCCTGGCGCTGCTCGGCGCCACCGGCTCGATCGGCAGGAGCTGTCTCGAGGTGCTGCGTCACCATCCCGAGCGCTTCGAGCTGGTGGCGGTCGGTGCGCTGGGTAGCCGTCCGGAGGAGCTCGCCGCGGTGGTCCGCGAGTTCCGTCCGCGCCTGGTCGCGGTGGTCGACGAAGGCGCGGCGCGCCGGATCGCGCGCGGGCTTCCGGCCGGCGTCGAGCTGGTCTCGGGTCCCGACGCGCTGGTCGCGGCGGCGATCCACCCGGACGTCCACCGCGTGGTCGCCGCCGTGGTCGGCGCCGCGGGCCTGCCGCCGGTCCACGCCGCGCTCGCCGAGGGCAAGGGGGTCGCCCTCGCCAACAAGGAGTCGCTGGTGGTGGCCGGTCACCTGCTGACCGCGCTCGCGGCCGAGACCGGCGCCGTGCTGCTGCCGATCGACAGCGAGCACGTCGCGCTCCACCAGGCGCTGCGCTGCGGCGGCGCGGGCGAGGTCCGCCGGCTGGTGCTGACGGCGTCGGGCGGACCCTTCCGTCGACGCGACGCCGCCAGCTTCGACGCCATCCGCCCCGAGGAGGCGCTGCGCCACCCGACCTGGTCGATGGGCGCCAAGATCACCGTCGACTCCGCGACGCTGGTCAACAAGGGGCTCGAGCTGATCGAGGCGCACTGGCTGTTCGGCGTCGCCCCCGAGCGCATCGACGTGCTGGTCCACCCGCAATCGCTGGTGCACTCCTTCGTCGAATGGATCGACGGCAGCTGGATCGCGCAGCTCTCGGTCAACGACATGATCTTCCCGATCCAGTACGCACTGGCCTGGCCGGAGCGCTGGAGCAACGAGTTCCCGCGCCTCGAGCTCGACAAGCTCGGCCGGCTCGACTTCGAGGCGCTCGACGACGAGCGCTTCCCGGCGGTCCGCCTGGCGCGCCAGGCGCTCGCCGCCGGCGACAGCGCGGCGGCGGTGTTCAACGCCGCCAACGAGGTCGCGGTGCACGCGTTTCTCGACGGCCGAGCGCGCTTTCCGGCGATCGTCGACACGGTGCGCGCAGTGCTCGACCGGCATGCCCCGGCGCGGGTCGCGACGATCGCCGAAGCCCTCCACCACGACGCCTGGGCGCGCCGCGAGGCCGAGAAGTTCCTCGCCACGGCGACGCCGCCACGATAGCCTCGACCGCGGGAACCGACATGCCGGAAATCGTCTCGACGCTCCTCGCCTTCGTCTTCGCCCTCGGGGCGATCATCTTCGTTCACGAGCTCGGTCACTTCGCCGTCGCCAAGGCGTTCGGCATGAAGGTGCTCACGTTCTCGCTCGGCTTCGGTCGCCGGCTCTGGGGCTTCCAGCGCGGCGAGACCGAGTACAAGATCGCCTGGCTGCCGCTCGGCGGCTACGTGAAGCTCTCGGGCGAGGACGCCACCGGCCCGACCGAGGACCCCCGCGACTTCGTCAACCGGCCGCGCTGGCAGCGCATCCTGGTCTACGTCGCCGGTCCCGCCAGCAACTTCGTCTTCTCGCTGCTGCTGATCGCCGGCCTGTTCATGGTCGGCATCGAGGTGCCGGCGCTGCAGACCATCCCGTCGGTGGTCGGCACGGTCGAGCCGGGCTCGCCCGGAGAGGCGGCAGGGCTCACGACCGGCGACCGGATCGTCGCGATCGACGGCCGCAAGGTCGACCGTTGGCACGACGTCGCCTTCGCGATCATGACCTCGATCGGCAAGCCGGTCGCGGTCGAGGTCGAGCGCGGCACCGAGCGCCTCTCGATGACGGTGACGCCGGTCAAGCCGGACGACTTCGATTTCGGTGACGCCGGTATCTTCCCGAAGATCCTGCCGCGGGTGGGCGCCGTCGCGCCCGGGTCGGCCGCCGAAGCGGCGGGGCTGCGCCACGGCGACGAAGTGCGCGCGGTCGACGGCCGGGCACTGGCGAGCCCGGCGGACCTGATCGCCCACATCGAGCCGCGCGCCGGCCAGTCGATCACGCTCGAGATCCTGCGCGACGGACAGCGGCTCGAAGTCGCGGTGATCCCGGCCGACACCGACGGCAAGGGGCGTATCGGCGTGACGCTCACGGTCGCCCAGCAACTGCCGTTCGCCGCCGCGTTCGTCGAGAGCGCGCGCTTCAACTACGGCATCGCGCGCCAGAGCCTGGCGGTGATCGGCAAGATCTTCAAGCGCGAAGTGGCGGCCAAGAGCGCGCTCGCCGGACCGATCGAGATCGCCGCGCAGTCGGGCGCCGCCGCCCGCTCGGGGATCAAGGACCTGCTCTACCTGATGGGCGTGATCTCGGTGTCGATCGGACTGCTCAATCTCTTCCCGATTCCTGTTCTCGACGGCGGTCAGATCACCATCCTGCTGGTCGAGAGCGCGATCCGCCGCGACCTCTCCGACACGATCAAGGAGCGCTTCGCCCAGGTCGGCCTCGCGCTGATCGTGCTGCTGATGGCGACCGTGATCTGGTTCGACGTCTCGAAGCGGATCTTCGCCGACTGAAGCCTCAGCCCGCGAGCGAGCGCAGCGTCACGAGGTCGCGCGCATGGCCGCGCTCGTCGTCGCCGAGCGGCGTTTCGAGGATCATCGGTACGCGCGCCAGACGCGGCTCGGCGAGCAGGCGCCGGAACCCCTCCAGCCCGATCCGCCCTTCGCCGAGGTTGGCGTGGCGGTCCTTGCGCGAGCCGAGCTCGCCGACCGAGTCGTTCAGGTGGACGCAGGCGATCGAGTCGAGCCCGAGCACGCGGTCGACCTCGCCGAGGAAGTCCTCGACCGCCGCCGCGCTGCCCAGGTCGTAGCCCGCCGCGAAGGCGTGGCAGGTATCGAGGCAGAAACCGAGGGCGGCGCCGCTCGTCGCGCGCTCGCGGATCGCCGCCAGCTGTTCGAGCCGGTGCCCGAGCACGCTGCCCTGGCCGGCGGTCGCCTCGATCAGGATCCGCGCCGCCGGCGCGTCGCGGACGCGCCCGGCGATCTCGTCGAGCGAGCCGGCGATCGCGGTCAACCCCGCGTCCTCGCCGGCGCCCAGGTGCGCCCCGGGATGGACCACGACGCCGCCGACGCCGAGCGCTCCCGCGCGCAGAATCTCGTCGGCGAGCCCGGCGCGCGACTTCTCGAGGATCGCCGGATCGATCGCGCAGAGGTTGATCAGGTAGGCCGCGTGGGCCACCAGCGGCGGTTCGCCGGCCGCCTCCCGGGCCGTCCGGAAGGTCGCGACCTCGGTTTCGGCGAGCGGCTTGGCGCGCCACTGGCTGGCGTTCTTGACGAAGATCTGGAGGGCGTCGCAGCCGATCTCGCGGCCGCGCTCGAAGGCGAGCGCGAGGCCGCCGGCGACGGAGACGTGGGCACCGAGCGGAGGGGTCATCGGCGGACGAGCCTACCGGATGGGAGCGACGGGCCGGATGGCAGCGACGGGTCCGATCGAAGCGGCGGGCCGGTCGCATCGGCCTCTGCTAGAGTCCCGCCCGTGCTGCGGCGGCTCCTCCGCGCGGCGGGCCTTGCCGCCTGGGCGCTCGTCCTCCTCGTCGTTTTCGCGCTGTCGGCTTATCTCGCCTTCAATCAGTGGATCCGGCGCGGCGTGACGACCGTCCCGGAGCTCGCGGGACTGAGCGAAGAGGAGGCGTCCCGGCTGCTCGCCGACGTCGGCCTCGCCTTCCGCCGCGCCGAGACCGGCCGCTGGAGCGAGGAGGTACCGTCGGGGCGGGTGATCGAGAGCCGGCCGCGCGCCGGCAGCTTCGTCAAGCGCGGCGCCCCGATCGAGGGGGTCGTCTCGCTCGGCGCGCGGCGGGTGGCGGTGCCCGACCTCGCCGGCAAGGCGATCCCCGCGGCGCAGTTGATGCTGCGCTCCGAGGGGCTCGAGCCGGGCACCACCCTCGGCGTGCTCGCCGCGGCGGGGGCGCCGGGTACCGTGGTGGGACAGGACCCGCCGTCGGGCGCTTCGGCGCCCGCCGGCACGAGCGTCGACCTGCTGGTCGCGCTCGAAACCGCCGGAGCGACCTTCGTGATGCCCGACCTGATCTATCGACGCTACGAGCCGGTGCGACGCGCCTTCGAGGCCGCGGGGTTCCGCTTCGGCGCCGTGACCTTCGAGCCCTACGAGGGCATCTCCGAAGGGACGATCCTGCGACAGGGGCCGTTGCCCGGGCACCCGCTGCGGCGTTCCGACGCCCTCTCGCTCGTGGTGGCGGCGCCGGCCGAGATGGCGCCGTGATCGAGATCGCGCCCTCGATCCTCGCCGCCGACCTCGCCGATCTGGCCGGCGCGGTGGCCGTCGCCGAACGGGGCGGCGCCGATTTCGTCCACGTCGACGTCATGGACGGACACTTCGTGCCCAACCTGACGATCGGACCGCCGGTGGTCGCCGCGCTCGGCCGCCACACTCGGCTCCCGCTCGACGTCCATCTGATGGTCGAAGACCCCGGCCGGCTGCTCGCGACCTACCTCGAGGCCGGCGCGGCGCGCGTCGCCTTCCACTGGGAGGCCGCCGCGCACCACGACCGCCTGCTCGCCGCCATCCGCGCCGGCGGCGCGCGCGCCGGCATCGCGCTCAACCCGTCGACGCCGGTCGAGGTGCTGGTCGACGTCTTGCACGCCTGCGACTTCGTGCTTCTGATGTCGGTCAACCCGGGCTTCGCGGGACAGAAGTTCCTGCCCCACGTCGTCGGCAAGGTCGAGCGTCTGGCGGCCACGATCGCCGCCGCCGGTTCGGCCACGACCCTCGAGGTCGACGGTGGCGTCGATCTCGGCAACGCTGGCACGCTCGCCCGTGCCGGCATCCGCACGCTGGTCGCGGGCTCGTCGGTCTACGGCGCCGCCGATCCGGCGGCCGCCATCGGCGCACTGCGCGCCGCCGCTCTGGAGGGTCTCGCATGAATCGTCTCGTTCGCGCGGCGGCGGCGCTGCCTGCCGTCGTCGTCGTGCTGCTCGCCGTCGCCTGCGGCTCGGCGAAGAAGGACGATCCGATCCTGCGCCTGTCGGCGGCCGAGTCGCTGGTCGAGGGCAAGCGGCTGTTCGAGCGCGAGCGCTTCGCCGCCGCCAGGCCCTACTTCGCCCACGCCTTCGAGGTCGAGCCCAACTCCGCGGCGGGGCGCGAAGCGCTGTTGCTGGTCGCCGACACGCTCTTTCTCGAGGGCGGCTCGACCAACCTCATCCAGGCCGAAGCCAAGTACCGCGACTTCATGAACCGCTTCCCGACCAGCGACAAGGGGGCCTACGTCCAGTCGCAGATCGCGGCGGCGCTCGCCAAGCGCATCGAGCGCCCGGATCGCGACCAGGCGGCCACGGTCAAGGCGCTCGAGGCGTATCGCGACCTGATCCGCCTCTATCCGACCAGCCCCTTCGCCGACGCGGCGCGCGGCGAGATCGCCAAGGTCGAGGACCGCCTCGCCGAGCACGAGTACCTGGTCGGGCGCTTCTACCTGCGCTATCGCCTCCCGCCGGCGGCGATCGGTCGGTTCGAGAAGCTGCTCGAGGACTACCCCGCTTACTCGGGTCGCGACCGCGCGCTCTACTACCTCGGGCTCGCCTACCGCGCCGGCAAGCGCGCCGACGACGCACAGGCGAGCTTCACGAAGCTGCGCGAGCAGTTTCCCGACAGCGAGTGGGTGGCGAAGATCCCGAAGGAGAACCGATGACCGCGCGAGTCCTCGCTGTCGCGGCGCTGCTGCTCGCTTCCGGTTGCGCCAGCCTCCCCTTCGTGAATCGCGGCGCCGGTGAGGATCGCGAGGCCGAGCTCGAACGCCGACTGATCGCCATCGAGAAAGAGTCGACCCGCAGCCGCATCGAGCTCGAGCGGCTGCGAGCGCGCGTCGCCGAGCTCGAAGCCGCGCGCACGGCGCCGGTGACGAGACCCGCCGCGCCGCCGCCCCCCGCGCCGGCCGCCATGTCGCCGGCGGTGCCGACGGCGCCGGCGGCGCCGCGCGAGTCGATCGAGGAGAGCGAGCTGGCCGAGCCCGAGCCGGCGCAGCCGCTCGCGACGCCCGCGATGCCGGTGAGCGCCGACGCGAGCGCCGCCTACGAGGCGGCGCTCGCCAAGCTCCAGACCGGCGACGCGGCCGGATCCGAGAGCGCTCTCACGGCCTTCCTCGCGGCCCATCCGGGCTCGGAGCTCGCCGACAACGCCTGGTTCTGGATCGGCGAGGCGCGCCTCGTGCGCCAGGATGTCGAGGGCGCGCTCGCGGCCTTCCGTACCGCCGTCGAGCGCTATCCGGACGGCAACAAGACCCCCGACGCGCTGTTCAAGCTGGGCCACTGCCTGGCGCTCCAGGGGCAGGGCGGGATGGCCGCCGAGATCTGGTCGGAGCTCGTCCGGCGCTTCCCGGAGACGGCTGCCGCCGAGCGCGCCCGCGAGGGCCTCGAAGGGGCCGGCCGAGCGGCGCCCTAAACCCTGTCGACAGCTAGGCTTCCGGTGGCATGTGCCCTTGACACTGTGCAATGGCGCGAGTACCCTTGCCGGCAACGCTCGAGATCTACGTGCGCACGAGCTGCAAGGCTTCTGTTTCTGGAGGTCCCGACATGGCGCTCCGTTCTCGTTGGACCGTGCTCTTGGTCGCAGGGCTCGCCGCCACGGCGCTCGTCGCTGCGGATCAGCCGCCGACGCACCTGAAGTTGGTGGGCGACCATTGGACGGCTTGGGATCCTCCGACCAGCTTCCCGGAGGGTTCGAAGGTCCACATCGTGGTGCCGGGCGACACGCTCTGGGACCTGGCGGCAACCAACCTGGGGAACCCCTATCTCTGGCCCCAGATCTGGGAGAAGAATCCGTACATCCTCGACGCGCACTGGATCTATCCGGGCGATCCGATCCTGATCGGAGTCGAAGTCGCCGGCGCCGAAGAGGCCGGAGCGGTGACCGCCGATGCCGGTGACGGCGAGGGCGAGGGCGGCGACGACGCTCTCGGCACGGCCCCTGCGGGCGGCCGGCGCAACGTCCCGGTGCCGCTCGGCAGCGAGAGCGACATCTACTGCAGCGGCTACGTCGGCGAGCTCGAAGAGGCGTTCGGCTGGTCGATCAGCGGCAGCGAGTACGAGTCCCTGCTGCCCAGGACCGCGGCCGTCGGCAAGGTCTCCGATCGCAGCGCCCTCGATCGGTCGCTGACGCTCAAGTACGAGCTCGACGCGGGAGACGTCGTGTACCTCGACGGCGGGCGGGCGAGCGGCCTCGCCCCCGGCATGGTCCTGGAGGCGGTGCTTCCCGAGCGCGAGGTGTTCCATCCGGTGACCGGCAAGCGGTTCGGCCGGTACTACGCCACGCAGGGACGCGTCCGGGTCCTCTCCGTGCAGGACGACGGCGCCATCGCCGAGATCGTCCAGAGCTGCGACGGCATGATCGTCGGCGTGGCGCTGCGGCCGTATCAGGCCGAGCCGGTTCCGCTGGCCCGCCGGACGCCGCTGCGCCCGGTCAACGACCCGACGAGCGAGGACCTCTCCGAGGCCCCCGTCGTCCTGACCACGCCACAGAGTCTGGTTTCGATCGGCCAGGACCACGTCGTCTTCATCGACCGCGGTACCGAGGCCGACGTCCAGCCGGGAGACCTGTTCACGGTCTATCGGCTGAACCGGAAGGGCGGACCGCCGATCGTCCTGGGCGAGCTCGCGGTGCTCGCTTCTCACCCGCGATCGGCCGTCGCCAAGGTTCTCGAATCGCGCTTCCCGATCTACGAAGGCGACCGCCTCGAGCGCAAGTAAGTCATTGCCGACAAAGTAGTTGGCAAAGGACGCCGGGTTTTCGATAGAATAGCTGCCTCGAGGCCGGACCGTGGGGACGAAACAGAATCTCAATGGACGTCTGTCCCAGATCGTCGACGAGCTCGTGACCCAGGGGGTGACCCTGGAGCAGGCTCGTCAGGAGTTCGAGCGGCAGTTCATCGTGGCCTCCCTGCGGTCCAACGATTGGAACTTCTGCCGCTCTGCCCGCAGTCTCGGTGTTCATCGGAACACTCTGCGGAACAAGGTCTCTCACCTCGGCATCTCGACCTCCGAAGGGCGCCCGCGATCCGCGGGCGGTCGTCCCCCGATGAGGCGGTTGCTCCCGAAGGTCTAGAGATCTCGTCGAAGTCCCGAAGACCGAACACTCTTCGAATCGAAGACCGATGACCGGCGACCCCTTCGGGGGGCGCCGACCGGGTCCGCCTCCAGCGAGGGTCGGGGCCCGTCTCCCACAAGGAGCTGTCATGACCCCCGCTTCCCCGAATCGATCTCTACTCGGCACCACCGCCATGGCCGTGGTCGCCGCACTGCTGCTCGGCCTGGCCGGATCCTCGTCGTCGGAGTCCCTGCCGGTTTCGCGTCGCGTCCTCCCGCTCGAGCTCGGCCGCCAGTTCCCCGAGCTCGGAGCGCTGCCCTCGCTGTCGCCGACTCGCGAATCGACGTTCGCCGGGGACATCGCCGCCGCCGCGCCCGTGACCCCACCGTCGCCCGACACCAAGGCGGCCCAGGACAGCTACCTGCTCTCCTTGCCTTACGGTCGCGAGATCCGGCACGCGGCACGGACCCACCGGGTCGACGGCCTGCTGGTCGCTTCGATCGTCGAAGCGGAGAGCAGCTTCCGTCCGGACGCCGTGTCGCCCAAGGGGGCCCTCGGCCTGATGCAGCTGATGCCGTTTCACTTCCGCGAGCTCGACCAGCCCTTCGACCCGCAGCTCAACCTCGACCGCGGGACCGCCTTCCTCGCGACGCTCGAGCGCCGCTACGAAGGAGACGTCCGGCTGGCCATCGCGGCCTACCACGCCGGTCCGGGCGCGGTGTCGCGTTGGGGCGGCGTGCCGCCCTACGAATCGACCCGGCTCTATGTGGGCAGGGTGCTCGACCGCTACCAGGAGCACCGCGAATCGCTCAACCAGCTGACGGTGGCGGCGGCGGGATCGGCGGCCGCCGCTCCGGCTCAGCGCGGTTCCTGAGGCCGGGAGGCGTCGGCGTCGGCTCCGTCCTCGCCCCCGCCGCGCAAACCCTTGCGGAAGTTGCGGATCCCTTCGCCCAGGCCGCGACCGAGCTGAGGGATCTTGGTGGCGCCGAACAGAACCACCAGGATGAGCAGAATGATCAGGAGCTCGGGAAGACCGATGCGGCCCATGGTGACCACCTCCGGCGCCCGTCCGCCGGGCTGGACACGGCCGACGGGAGCGACGCCAGCAGTCTAACAGATCCCCCCGTCGCCGCTCGCCGCCGCGAAGCCGCTGGCGAGCGGCGCGAACGCCGCGGAGGTTTCCGGCAGCTGCGCCAGATGACGCGCCGCGCGAGCGAGCGTCGCCGGCACCAGCGGCAAGTGGCGCGGTTGCCCACGCGTCGCGAAGCGGACGAACGTGCCGACCGCCTTGAGGCAGCGCTGAGCCACCGCGCGCCCGTAGCTGCCCGGGTCGCGGCCGGACGGTGTCAGCGCGCGCCATTCGCGCTCGAGCGCCTCCGGCGCGAACAGACTGTCGTTGAGCAGCGACGCGAGGTCGTAGGCGGGGGGACCCAGGCGCAGATCCTGGAAGTCGAGGACCGCGACCGTTCCGTCCGCGAGCGGCATCAAGTTGCGCGCCATGAAATCCCGATGGCAGGGCACCGGCGGTTCGGCTCCGAGTCGGGTGCACAGCTCGTCGAGCGCGGCACGCATCGCCTCCGGGGCCAGACCGCGCGGTGCCAGGAAGAGCTCGAGCACCGGCTCGAGCTCGCGGCGCAGCAGCGTCGCGTCGAGGGGTGGCGAGCCGAGCGCGACCACCGCGTCGACCGACAGCCCGGCGACTCGCGACGCCGCGTCGAGCGCGCTCTCGAACCAGGGGCGCCGGGAGCTCCAGTCGAGATCGCCGCGCTCGAACAGGGTCGCCGGCCCGAGGTCCTCGAGCAGCGCGAAGCCGAGCTCGGGCGCGTCGGCCTCGATGCCCGGCACCCGGACGCCGGCCGCGTCGAGCAGTCGCGCCGCGGCCACGAATCGCCGCTGGGCCTCCGCCAGGTCGGGCGGATAGATCGCCGCCACGAGCGGAGCGCCGCGGGCCGGGCGGACGCGCAGGTAGCGCCGGCTCGAGAGGTCGCCGGCGAGCGGCTCGAGCCGCGCGCCGGCGTACCCGAGCGAATCGAGCCAGCCGGCGAGCCGGCGCTCGAGGTCGTCGTTGCGGGCGATGTCCACGCGACCCGCGAAGCTATCGCAGTCGAGGGTTTGACACCGCTTTCCGGCCGGCCCGATAATGCCGCGCATTCGGAGGGGGCACGGGAGAGATCGTGAACGCCAAGGCCCGCAACGAGGCGAAGAAGCGGACGCTGCTCGCGGACGTCGAGCGCGCCCTGCTCGAGGCGCTCGCCGAGTCGGCCGAGATGCACCGCGTGCTCTACCGGCTGCAGAAGGCCGGCTGGGCGCTCGAGCTTCATCTCGACTGCCACCGCGCCGAACCGGCCGCGGACGAGGAGCGCTCGCCGCGATCGCGACGCGCGCGCCGTCCCGCCTCCGAGCGCGCTTCGGAACCGGACCCGGCATTCGTCATCGACTCCGGGGACCTGCGGTTCCTGCGCTCGATCGGGATCGATCCGACCCGCAAGCGACGGCGACGGCCGTCGAGCTGAAGATGCCCGACTCGACGTCGCCGCCGGCGGTCGCCGCGCCGGCGGACCGGCCCAATCTCCTCGGTCTGCCGGCCGCGTCGCTCGCGGCCGCGATCGCGCCGTGGAGCGATCGCCCGTTCCGGGCGCGCCAGCTCTTCGACGCCCTCCACCGCCGCCGCGTCGACCGCCTGGCGGCGGTGACCGACCTGCCCGAGTCGCTGCGCGCGCAGCTCGAGTCGCGATTCACGCTGGCGCTGCCCGAGGTCACCGAGCGGCGCGAGTCGGACGACGGCACCGTCAAGTACCTGCTGCGCCTCGACGACGGCGCCTCGATCGAGACCGTCGACATCCCGGAGCGCGATCGCCGCACCTTGTGCATCTCGAGCCAGGCCGGCTGCGGGCTGGCCTGCGCCTTCTGCGTGACCGGCTACTGGGGCTCCGGACGTAACCTGGCCGCGGCCGAGATCGTCGGCCAGGTGCGGCGCCTGCAGCGCGACGCCGGGCTGCCGGAGAGCTTCAACCTGGTGTTCATGGGCATGGGCGAGCCGCTGCTCAACCTCGACGCGCTCGCCGACGCGCTCGAGATCCTGAGCACGACGCTGCCGCTGCGGCGGATCACGGTGTCGACCGCGGGGGTCGTACCCGGCATCGACGCGCTCGCGGCCTGGCCCCGGCGACCGAACCTCGCCCTCTCGCTGCACGCCCCGGACGACGAGCGGCGCTCGGAGATCATGCCGATCAACCGCACCTGGCCGATCGCCGACCTGGTCGAGGCGCTGGCGCGCTTCCCGCTCGAGCCGCGCCGCCGGATCACCCTCGAGTACCTCCTGCTCGACGGCTTCAACGACCGCCCGGACGACGCCGACGCGCTGGCCCGCCGGTTCGCGCGCCTGCCGGTCAAGTTCAACCTGATTCCGTTCAACCCGGATGCGGTCCTGCCGGCCTGGATGAAGCGGCCGGCGCCCGCACGGGTCGAGGCGTTCCGCGAGCGGCTCGAACGGCGCGGCGCGACCGTCACCGTCCGGCGCCAGCGCGGCCACGACGTGGCCGCCGCCTGCGGTCAGCTGCGCGCCTTCGCGCGCTCGCCGCGCGGTCCGCGCTCCCGCGGCGCCGCGGTGTAGGAATTCACCACGAGTCGAGACGGCGACGCGAGAGGATCCCCCGGTGAAGAAGCCCTCCATCGCCCTGCTCCTGTTCGGCCTCCTCCCGGCTGCGGCCACCGCCGTCGACTGTGCGCCGGCCAACGTCGTCTGCGTGCCCGAGGAATCGACTCTCGCCAACGCCTTCGTCGGCGTCGCCCACGGCGGAACCATCGACGTCGCGCCGGGGACCTATTCGTCGCCGGCGGGCGGTTTCACGCACGGCACGACGACCAACCAGCGCAACCGCTCTTTCACCGTCCGCGCGCGCACTCCCGGCACCGTCGTGCTCACGGGCGACAACGCCCGGGTCGTCGTCTCGATCCGCAACTCGGCAGGTCAGGGCGTCGGCCGCTGGATCACCTTCGAGGGGCTGCGCTTCGAGAACGGCCTGACCACCGCCGCAGATTTCGCGGGGGGCGTGTCGCTGCGCAACGCGCGGGCGACTTTCTCCGACTGCGAGTTCCGCGGCCATCGCGGCGCCGGCGGCAACGGCGGCGCCGCGCTCGGTCTCTACGGCAGCGCCACGGCTCTGGTCGTCGATTCGCTGTTCGAGAACAACCGCTCGCTCGCCGACGGCCCCGCGATCTTCGCGCAGCGAGGCTCGGCCGCCCCCAACGACCAGCCGAGCGAGGTCTGGCTGGTCGGCGTCACGGTGCGCGACAACTGCGAGACCGGCAACCTCGCCAACTGCAGCTCGGGCAACGGCGCCGGCGGCGCCATGCTGGTGCGCAACTCGCGGGCCTACATCGCCGACAGCCGCTTCGAGAACAACATCGCGGGCTGGGTCGGCGGCGCGATCTACGTCTTCGGTCACTTCGAGTGCAACAGCCCGTTCTGCGCCACGCCGGCGGCCGACGTGCTGGTCACGCGCACGACCTTCGTCGGCAACCGGGCCGCCGGCAGCGCTGCGCCCGGCGGGCTCACGCAGTCCGGCGCGATCCACGTCGAGGACTGTGCCCGACTGCGCGTCCACCAGGGGATCTTCGACGGCAACTTCGCCGGCTGGGCCGGCGCCATCGGCTCGTTCCGCTCGCCGATCGAGATCTACGATTCGGTCCTGCGCGGCAACCGCGCCACGGCGGCCGCCGCGACCGCCGCCCAGGGCGGGGCGATCCTCGCGTTGTCCGGCGCGGGGAGCGCCGCCGGCTGCGCCAACGGTACGGTGCGCAACTACCCGGCGGCCTCGGTCCGCATCGAGCGCTCGCTGGTCCAGGGCAGCTCTACCGCTGCCGCCGAAGCGCAGGTCGGCGGCTGCCTCGCCGTCGTCGGCGACAATCCCGACTCTGGCTCCGGCGCCTGCCAGGCGGGTCAGACCGCGCGTTGCGCGCAGCTCTCGATCCTCGACTCGGCGCTGTTCGACTGCGCCGTCTCCAACCTCGGATCGGCGACCTTCGTCTTCGGTGGCGGCTTCTCGTTCGGTCGGACCTTCGCGAGCCTGGCCGACGTGCTCGTCGCCAGAAGCAGCGCCGGCGGCTCGGCCCCCTGTCCGCAGGGCGGCGCCGGCAGCGTGCGCGACGACACCGTGCTCGCGATGAACGACGTGCTGTTCTCGGGCAATAGCGCCACCTGCCTCAATCCCGACCTCCAGTACATCAGCGGCGGCACCAGCCAGGAGAGCAACGTCCGCTACCACACGGCCACCTCGGGCTCGCCGGTCGACGGCAAGCTGGTCGTCGCGCCGTCGCAACGGGTCGCCGCGACCGAGCGCACCACGCCCGAGACCTGGCTCGTCCACGGCTGGTCGGGCGCTTCGGCCGAGCTCGACGGCATCGCCCAGAGCCTGACGCCGCGCAACGCCCGCGTCGCCGGCGGCGCCGGCAACCACAGCCTCGTCGTCGATCCGGGCGGCTTCTTCAACGGCGACAGCGCCACCGTCGCGGCGACCCCGGCCACCTCGCTGTCGGCGACGCCGCTGTGCGCCGCGCCCAGTTCGACGCTCTCCTGGGCGACCCCCGCCGGCGATCTGCTGGCCGCCTTCGTCGACCAGGGGATCGGCGGCGCGAGCGGCTCGGGGGGCACTCTGGTGACACCCGCCGGCACCACGACCTATCGTCGCGTGGTCCTCACCCGGCAGGGCGGCGACAGCGCGGAGACGACGATCTACGCCGGCACCTGCCCGCTCGTCTTCGCCGACGGCTTCAACGCCGGCAACACCGACGCCTGGAGCCTGACCAGCCCCTGATCGGTCAGGGTTCGAGCCAGATGGCCGCCAGGTTGCGCCCGGCCGCCTCGCGGTCCCGCCGGTGGCTCCACAGCCGGTCGCCGTGGCAGCGGGTACAGAGCGCGAGATGGACGACCCGGGAAACCCCCGCCCGTGCGAGCTGCTCGGCCGCGGCCGCCGCGAGGTCCAGGTGCGGCCGCCCGGCGGGGCCGCGGCGGAGCACGGCGGGCGCGCTCGCGGCGACGACCGCGGAAGCGACGTCGTCGCCCACCTCGTAGCAGCACGGTCCGATCGCCGGCCCGATCCAGGCCGTGGCCCGAGCCGGCTCCGCCATTTCGCCCAGCGCGGCGCCGAGGACTCCGGCGACCAGGCCCCGCCAGCCGGCATGGACCGCGCGGGCCTCGCCGGGAGCCGCGATCAGCACCGGCAGGCAGTCCGCGGTCGCCACCAGCGCCGCGATGCCGGGTGCCGACACCACGAGGGCATCGCCCTCGCCGCACGAGCCCGGCCGCGCCGCGAGCAGCCGGGCGCCGTGGACCTGGCGCAGCCAGGCCGGAGCGACGCCGGGCGGCAGCAACGCGCGGATCGCGGCGCTGTCGCGCTCCGGCGCGCCCCGGCCGGCGAAGAAGCCGGCCGCGCCGGCGCCGGCCAGCGGCCAGACCGGAGCACCACCCCGCCACTCGGGCTCGCGGCCGGAGAGATCGACCCGTTCGACCATCCGAGCGATCCTACGGCGACGGCTCCGGGCGTGGGATAGAGTCTCGCCGGTTTCCCGATCCGGTCGCCGGCGCCGCCGGCGCGCTTGGCTGCGATGATCCAGCTCTTCCACGTCACCAAGCGCTATCCGAGCGGGCAGATCGCCCTCCAGGACATTACCTTCCACCTGCCGAAGGGTCAGTTCTGCTTCCTCACCGGCGCCTCCGGAGCCGGCAAGACGACGCTGTTGCGACTGATCTTCCGCGAGGAGACGCCGAACGAAGGGCAGATCATCGTCAACGGCCGCAACGTCGCGGCGATCCCCAAGAGCAAGATCCCGTTCCTGCGGCGGACCATCGGCGTCGTCTTCCAGGACTTCCGGCTGATCGACCGCAAGACCATCTTCGAGAACGTCGCCTACCTGCCGCGGATCCTCGGCCTCGACGGCGCGCGCCAGAAGAAGATGGCGTTCGAGGCGCTGCGCCGGGTCGGGCTCGCCCACCGCATGGCGGCATTCCCACGCGAGCTCTCGGGCGGCGAGCAGCAGCGCGTGGCGATCGCGCGCGCGCTGATCGCCGAGCCCGAGATCCTGATCGCCGACGAGCCCACCGGCAATCTCGACCCCGATCTCGCCCGCGACATCCTCGACCTGTTCCTCGAGATCAACCGTCGCGGCACCACCGTGCTGCTGGCGACCCACGATCGCGACACCATCCAGCGCATCGGCCGCCGCGTGCTGACCCTCGCCGAAGGCCGTCTGATCGGCGACAGCGGCGCCGACGACGACGCCGCGGCGCCGCCGCCGGTCCCGCCGGAGGAGAGCGCGTGACGTTCTTCCAGGCCTTGCGGGACTTCGCCAAGGAGGCCCTGGTCGGTTTGGCGCGGAACCTGCGCGTCTCGTCGCTGGCGATCTTGACCATCGGCGTCTCGCTGTTCCTGGCCGGCGTCTTCTACCTGGTCAGCCGCAACCTCGAAGAGACGATCCGGCGCTGGCGGGACGAGGCCCGCCTGGTGGTCTACCTCGATCCGGATCTCGCCGCCGCCACCCGCGCCGAGATCGAGAAGGAGCTGCGCGCCGGCGCCGGAGTCGTCGAGGTCGCCTTCGTCGCCAGCGACGAGGCGGCCCGCCGCTTCGAGCGCGCTTTCCCGAGCCTGGCCGACCTGGTCCGGGAGAGCGGCGGCGCCGAGCTGCCCGCCTCGTTCGAGGCGCTGCTGCGACCGGGCGGCGATCTCGACGAGGCGACGATGGACGCCTGGGTCCACCGGGTCGCGGAGCTGCCCGGCGTCGAGCTCGTCGACGACGATCGCGATTGGATCCGGCAGGTCGAGACCGTGCTGGCGGTGGTGCGCGCTCTCGGTCTGCTGCTGACCACGGTGTTGATCGCCGCCTCGGTCTTCACCATCGCGTCGGTGGTGCGGCTGATTTCGTATCTCTATCGCGACGAGATCGCCGTGATGCGCCTGGTCGGCGCCACCGAGTTCTACATTCGCGGCCCGTTCTACTTCGAGGGGATCTTCCAGGGATTGCTCGGCGCGCTGGTGGCGACCGCAGGTCTCGCCGGCCTCCATCTCGCGCTGCGGCCGCGCATCGAAGGCTCCCTGGTCGCATCGGCGCTGGCCCAGCGCTTCCTGTCGCCCGCCGAAGTCACCGCGCTGCTCGCCTTCGGCGCCGCGGCCGGACTGATCGGCGCCGTCGTTTCGCTCGGCCGCGAGCACGCGGCGAGCGAGCGCAGCTGAGCGGGTTCGCGCCCCACGTCCAAGCGGAAAGGGCCCCGCGGTCGCCCGCGGGGCCCTCAGTTGCTCGTTGTCGGCCCCGAAGGATCAGGAGCCCAGTCGCACCACGATCACCACCCGGCGATTCTGGGTCCTGCCATCCGCGGTGTCGTTGCTCGCGACCGGTTCGCCGCTGCCGCGGCTCTCGACCGAGATCCGGCTCGGGTCGATGCCGTGCCGCTCGACCAGCACCTTGCGTGCCGACTCGGCGCGCTGGAGCGCGAGGCGGTCGTTGCCGGCGGCGTTGCCCTGGGCATCGGCGTAGCCGATGATCCGCGCCGTCGCCGCGGCGTCCTGCTTGAGCCGCAGCGCGACCTCGTCGAGCACGGCGCGACAGCGGTTGTCGACCCGAGCGCTGCCCGAGTCGAACAGGCAGATTTCCTCGACCTCCCGCGGCGGCGGCGGGGGTGGCGGTGGCGCGACCGGCGCCGGCTCGGGCGCCGGAGCGGGCGCCGGCGGCGGCGGTGCGACCGGCGCCGGAGCCGGGGGCGGCGGCGGCGGGGGCGGCGGTGGACGGCGCGGATAGAACGTCAGTCCGAGCAGGCCACCGATCGGGCAGTGCTCGTCGGTGTCGGAGAGCTGGTTGAGCTCGAGCCGGACACCGAAGTTGAAGGCCCACCGGTTCGCCTCGCCGAAGTGATAGCGACCGCCGGTGGTCAGATCGATGGCGTCGTCGGGGCTCGAATCGCCGCCCTGGTAGAGCGTGGCGGCGAGCTCGGTGATCCAGTCGAGGCGCTCGTTGAGGCGGGCCACGTTGCCGATTCCGGCCGTGATCTCCTCCGGCACGTCGAAGTTGTCCGCGTCGCCCGGGTCGCGGTAGCCGAGGTTGGCCACCCAGCTCGGATGCATCGACCAGTCGAGGCCGAGCCCCCAGCCGGTGTCGCCGGTGACCACTCCTTCGTCGTCGTCACCCGTGGGCAGCTCGACGAACAGATTGCCGGCGAGCGCTTTGCCGGCGCCGGGGTCCGCCCAGAACCGGTACTTGGCGGCCGCCCGCACGTTGCCCAGCCCCGAGGCGTCGATCTCGTCGGCGAAGAGCTTGCCGTTGACGATGCCGACGTGGTTGTTGTCGGACGCCTTCAACATCTCGTAGGGGAGCATCACCGAGATCTCGAAGGCCTCGGTGACGCCGTAGCCGAAGCTCGCCGACAGCCGGTGCCAGTCGTAGTCCCAGTCGTCGGTCGCCGGCGGCAGCAGCTCGAGCCCCGGCACCGGCGAGACCAGACGGTCCCAGTTGTTGTAGTAGATACCGAACGACCACTCCCCCTGCGGCAGCGTCCAGCCGTCGAGCAGCGTGAACAGGCCGCTCTCGCCGGTCACCGTGGGGCCGTCCTCCGCCTGCGCCGCAATGGGCGGCGCCAGCGCGACGGCGAGCAGCAGCGCGATCGCGAGTCTGAGTTTCATGATCCCTCCTTGGTCCATTCGTTGCCGGATCTGATTATAGACCTGCAAGGAGGGTGCCCGGACGAGACCTTGGCCCGACTCGCAGCTCGAGCCCGGGTCGCAGGAAGTGCCATCGCTCGGAAGTGCAACGGGAGGCACACTTTGCAGCGTGCCTCCCGTTGTCAGCAGGGCCCGGGGCCCGCGCGGCGCTCTCAGTCTCGCGGCGGCGGCGTGCCCTGCTGCTGCTGAAGCTTCTTCAATTCTTCCTGGCGCCTCTGGATCTCGGCGATCTTGGCGGCTTCTCTCTCAGCTTCTGCGTTGTGCTCGGCGATGCGCTGATTCTCCTCGATGCGCGTCACCGAGTTCGAATCGCCGGCGTTGCGATAAGCGACCTTCGCCTGCTCGAGGTTCTTGAGCTTCTCGTAGACGAATCCGAGCTGACGCCAGATGCGCGACTTGTCGGCGGCCTGGCTCGCCACATTCAGTCCGCGCTTGAGGGCGGACTCGGCCTCGCCGTAGTTGCCCGAGGCGGTGTACGCCTGACCCGCGTAGAAATGCGGGAGCCACTCGGAGGCGTTGCGGCCGGCCGCCTGGACGAAGGTCGCCGCGGCCGCGTCGTACTGCTTGGCCCCGAGCTGGACCTCGCCCAGCAAGAGCAGGTTCTCGTAGCTGCCGCTCGCCGAAACCAGCGCGCGCGCCGGCTCGATCGCCCGCACGTAGCTCGAGTTGTCGTTCGATTCGCGGCCGGCGCGCACCAGGGCGTTGATGAAGGCCTTGGCGTACTTCGTGTCCGAAGACTTCAGACGATAGGCCTTTTCGAAAGCGCCGACCGCGGCGCTGACGTTGCCGGCGTTGAACGCCATCGCGCCGTACTGGTACTGCATGTCCGGGTCGTTCGGCTTGGCGGCCGCGAGCTTGCGCAACTCGTCGGCGGCGCGGTCCCCCTGGCCCGACTTGGTCAGGGCTTCGGAGTAGATCGCGCTGAAGGCCTGCTGCTGGGCCGCGGGCAGGCTCGAGGTGTTGACCCGTCCCAGCAGCTGGACCGCCTCGCCCGCGCGGCCGGCGTCGAGATAGGCCTGACCGAGGAAGATCTGGGTGGCGAGGTCGTTGGGATTGAGGTCGTAGGCCTTGCGCAGCGCGGTGACGGCTTGGGAGGCCCGGTTGGTCTTCAACAGCGACCGGCCGAGCATCACCTGCACCTGCGCCTGCTCCGAGTTCGCGGCGGCCAGCGCTTCGAACTCCTTGACGGCCTGCGCGAAGTTGCCGGCCTTGAACGCCGCGACCCCCTCGTCCCAGCCCGCGTGAGCGGGGAGGACGGCCAGGAGCGCGCCGGTGATCAACAGGATGACGGGTCGCTTGCGCATCTCTCGTGTCCTCCCGGGGAGGGGGTCGACGACCTCCCCGCGATCGTGCAAAGCACGATTCGTGCCGTTCAATGGGTCTTCCTCGTCAGGCGCTCTGCAGGATCGCCGTGACCCGCTCGAGGAAAGCCTTGGCCTGATTGGGGCCGGCGTGGGCGGAGACCAGTTTCTCCTCGGAACGGACGAGGTCGACGATCGCCTCGGCGCCGCGCCCGGCTTCGAGCTCGGCGCGATAGAGACGCAACGCCCCCTCGAGCTCCCCTCCCCACTCGCTGCCGGCCAGCAATGACTGACCGAGCCGGTGGATCTGCTCCGCGATTCCGGAAAGCTCCGGTGGCGCGAGCCGGCTCAGGCGATCGACCGGCAGGCGCCGGAGGTCGTCGCGCAGCGCGAGGACCCCGGACGTCAGCAGGCCATAGATGATCTTGCAGATGTCGAAGGCGCCCTGGCCGAGCCCGGCGGCGATCTCCTCGATCGAGCGTCGCTCGTCGACCTTGGTGATCACCGCCCACTCGGCGGGCGTGAAGGAGACCGAAACGCGGCTCGACTGCGGAGCGAACACCGGCACCATCCGCGTCGACTCGATCTTCTTCGACAGGATCTTCCACTCGTCGATCTGGCGCGCCGCCTCCATCAGGAGGTTGGTGTTCGACTTCTCGACGGTTTCGACTTCGGTCTCGGTGCCCGGCGTGAAGACGAAGTCGCCCTGGAACCAGCGCGCCAGCTCGTAGACCGCCTGCTCGCCGGCGAGCGTGCCCGCCGAGGCGTGGACGATCTGCCCCTTGCGCAGGTAGATCTGCCCCGTGTCGCCCCCGTTGCGGAGGTTGAATACCCCCGTCTTGCCGGAAACGGCGACCAGCTGGATGACGTCGGGGAGCGGCAGCTCCCTCAGCGAGCCCTGGAACGCCACGGAGTGAAGGCCTTCAGATCACCGTCACTGCAGCTTGAAGTTCACCGTCAGGTTGTAATAGACGGTCACCGGCTTGCCGTTGAGCGTGGCGGGCTTGAACCTCCACTGCTTGATCGCCTCGACCGCCGCCTCTTCGAGGCCCATCGGCAGCCCCTTGAGCACCTTGACGTTGGTGACGTTGCCTTCCTTGTCGATGATCGCCTGCACGATCACGACGCCCTGGATGCGCGCCTTGCGGGCGATCTCGGTGTACTGCGGCTGCGGCGCCGAGATCTTCTCGGGAGCTCGCACGTCGCCGCCGACCATGATCGGCCCCTCGGGCTCGGCCGAGGGCGGCGCGTCCGGAATTCCGAACACGGCATCGTCGACCGGGATGTCGAGATCCGGCTGGACCTCCTCGATCACCCGGATCGGTTCCGGTTCGTCGGGGGTCGGGTCCGGAATCGGAACCTTCTTCTTGCGCACCTCGAGCTTCTGCTGCTCCTGCTCGGGCGGCGGCGGGCGGAAGCGGATCTGCTGGACGACGTAGACCTTCTGCTTCTCGGCCTTGCCCAGGTCGTCCCGGATCATCTCGGGCAGGTGGATCAGGAAGAGCACGACGTGCAGGACGACGGCGATGCCGATCGCCCAGCGCAGTTTCTTGCGATCCTCCTCGTACTCGAGCGCGAAGGTCGCGAGGTGCCCCGTGCCCAGGTCCGAGCCCTGCGGCTGCGGGCCCGGCGGTGGCGTCTTTGAAGTGGCGGCCATGTCGGTCCTCGCCTCAGTACCAGAACTGGTCGATCTCGCGCTGGGTCGGGATCGAGATGTTCTTGATCTCGAGACCCTGGTCCTTCGCCCCGCGCAGGACGTCGTAGACCCTGACCATGTCGCCGTAAGCCGCTTCCGCGTCGGGCCGGATGATCACCGGCTTGGTCTGGTTGCGCTCGAGCTTCGGCTTCAGGTAATCGATGATCTGCTCGAGCCGCATCGGCTTGCCGTCGACGTCGATCGACCCGCCCGGGTGGATGGCGATCAGCACCGCCTCCTCCTTCTCGATCTGGGGCGGGTTCTTGTCCTCCTTGGGAAGGGCGAAGTCGAGGCCGCGCGTCGCGGCGAAGGTGTTGGTCACCATGAAGAAGATGATCAACAGGAAGGTGATGTCGGCCATCGACGAGGTGGGGATCTCGTCGCTGACGGACTTCCTCGTGAACTTCATCTCACTGGCCTCCCTGGCCCTCGACGGTCTCCTGGTCGGACAGGAGGTAGAGGACCTCGACCCTCGCCTGCTTGAGCGAATCGATCACCTGGTCGACGTAGCGGTAGGGCACGCCGCGGTCGGCCTTGAGGATGAACTCCTTCTGCGGCTCGACCGCGACGATCTCGGCTGCGAAGGACTGCACGTCCTGAATGCTGCTGACGGGCGTGCTGATCGCCTCGCCATCGCTGACGCGCATCTGGCCGTTGTCGGTGATCGACACCACCGCCGCCTTCTTCGGAACCTCGAAGCGCAGATTCGTCTTCGGCAGCAGGACCTTCGTCTTGTCGACCTCGACCTGGAAGGTCAGCACGAAGAAGATGATCAGCAGGAAGACGATATCCGCCATCGAGGCGGTGGGGATTTTGGCCCCGGCGACTCGTCCTGCCTTGAGCTTCATCGGCCGATCAGCCCTTGGCGCCAGCCTGCTCGGCGGCGCGTTCCGGAGTGATGCCGCTGCGGTCCATCTCGCCGTAGGTCTCGAGCAACATGTTCGCCGAAGTCTCGATGTCGCGAACGAACTTGTTGATGCGGGTCGTGAAGTAGTTGTAGGCGAGCTGGATCGGAATGGCGATCATCAGACCGGCGGCCGTGGTGATCAGCGCTTCCGAGATACCGGAGGCGACGGCCGCGGGATTCGACAGGCCTTCCCGCGCGAGGGCTTCGAAGGAGTTGATCATGCCGGTCACGGTTCCGAGGAACCCGAGAAGTGGCGCGACGTTCGCCGTGGTGGCGAGCACCGCGAGACCGCGCTCGAGGCGCCCCATCTCGAACAGGGCGGCGTTCTCGATCGTCTTCTCGACGTCCTCCTTGGGCTGGCCGTACTTGAGCAGGCCGGCCTTCATCACCGAGGCCACCGGGCCCTGGTACTGCTCGCAGATCTTGACCGCGTCGCGCACCGAGCGGTTGACCATCAGCGCCTTGCGGATCTTGGCGAGGAACTCGTTGACGTTGATGCGCGCCTTGCGCAGCGCGAAGAAGCGCTCGATCGTGAACGCCAGCCCGAGCACCGAAAAGGCGAGCAGCGGCCACATCACCGGACCACCCCGTTGCATGTATTCCCAGAAGGTCCCCACGGATTTCCTCCCTGTTCTTAGACCCGCTGAATGCGGATCGTGTTCCGCGTCGATGGCCCGGCATGGCACCGGGGTTTGGCAAGAGACCAGCTCAAAGAGTGTAATGGCTTCGGGATCGGCAGGGGCGGCAGCGTAGCACAGCGAAAAAAAACCGGTCAAGGCGATTCCGCTCGCCGTAACACCCTTTCCCGCAGCCGGTTAAGCCGAATGGGCCGCGGCCGCGAGCCGCCTCGCGAGGTCGCCACGCTGTGCCCCGGCGACCGCGACCGCGAGCGCGTCCGAGGCGTCCGCGGCGAGCGGGCCGGCCGGCAGCGCGAGCGTCAGGCGCACCATCCGCCCGACCTGGGCCTTGTCGGCGCGTCCGGATCCGGCGACCGCGCTCTTGACCTCGGCCGGCGCCAGCTCCTCGACCGCGAGGCCGTGGCGCGCCAGCTCGACCAGGATCGCGCCGCGCGCCTCGGCGAGCACGATCAGCGAGCGTGCCGAAGCGCCGTGGAAGACGCGCTCGACCACCGCGCGGTGCGGCCGGTGGAGCTCGATGATCCGACCGAGCCCGGCAGCGATCTCGAGCAGCCGCTCGGCGAGCGGCCGGCCGACGTCCGGCGACAGTCTCCCCCAGCCGACCGCCGAGAAGCGGTTCCCGGACCGTTCGATGACGCCCCAACCGCAATGGCGGCTGCCGGGGTCGATGCCGAGGATCCGCACGCCCGACGACTCTACCGCTAACCCTCGGAAACAGAAGCGGATCGCTCCCGAGTCGTTTGACTCGACGGGACCGCAAGTGCTAGAACCGTGGAACTTTCGAGGGGTCGCCAGCCGATGCCGTGGATTCTGGTCGCCGAGTCCGAAGGCCGCTTCGCCGAGCGCATCCGTGACGGGCTCGCCGCGGACGGTTGGCAGATCGATATCGTGCCGACCGTCGCGGACGCCGAACGGGCCGTCGCGGGGCGTGCGCCGGAGCTCGTCATCGTCAACGCCGAGCTCGCCGGCGCCGCCGCGTTCGTCGCGCGCGCCGCGCGCCGCTCGGGCGGCAGCGGCGCGATCGTGCTGCTCCCGGAAGCCGGCGGCGGTCAGGCGGTCGCGAGCGTGGCCGACGAACACCTGGTCCAGCCGATCAACGAGCAGGAGCTGCGACTCGCGGTGCGCCGCCTGGCGACGGCCGGCCGTGCGCCCAAGGCGCCGCCGCCGGCCGCGGACGAAGCGCGACTGACGTCGCGTGACCTGTTCGGCGACGTGCTGGCGGAGATGGAGGCCGAGATCTCGCCGACACGGCCGGAGCCGGCCGCGGCGCCGGTGGAGCCGGCTCCGCCGGCCAAGCCGCCCGCAGCGCCGACGCGCCCCGCCGCGGGCGGCGACGTCGACCGCGCTCTCGAGCGCACGCTCTCCGGCCTGCTCGACGAGAAGAAGCCCAAGGCCGCCGCGGCGACCGCCGCGCGACGCGCCGACGCCGACGTCGACCATCTGCTGTCGCGCACGCTCGGCGGGCTCGAGAGCACCGACCGCCCGCGCAAATCGGCGCCGCCCGCAGCGCCACTCGCGGCGCCGGCTCCGGCCGCGCCGCCACCGGCTCCGGCCGCGCCGCCACCGGCTCCACCGCCGGCCGCGGCCGCCCCACCGGCGGCGAGCGTTGCGCCGGCCGCCGCGGCCCCGCCGGTCGCCCAGCCCGCGCCGCCACCCGTCGCGCCGGTGCACCGCGCCGCTCCTCCGGAGCCGCCGCGCCGACCGTCGCACGAGATCGACCTGTCGGCGCTCGACCTGCTGGCCAAGCCCAGGCCGCGCGAGAAGGAGTCGTCGAAGCCGGCGCCGGCGGTCGAGCTCTTCGGCACGCAGAAGGTGTCGCTGCCGCCGGCGTTCGGCGCCAAGCCGGCCTCCAACGAGTTCGGCCAGTACACCCTGCTCGAGCGCATCGCGGTCGGCGGCATGGCCGAGCTCTGGAAGGCGCGCATGAAAGGCGTCGAGGGCTTCCAGAAGACGGTCGCGATCAAGAAGATCCTGCCGCACCTGACCGACTCCTCGGACTTCGTCACGATGTTCATCGACGAAGCCAAGCTCGCCGCGCAGCTCAACCACAACAACATCATCCACATCTACGATCTCGGCAAGCTCGGCGACGACTACTACATCGCGATGGAGTTCGTCGACGGGCGCGACCTGCGCTCGATCCTCAATACCGCGCGAGAGAAGAACCAGGCGCTGCCGATGGGGCTGGCGCTGCTCGTCACCTCACGTCTCGCCGCGGCGCTCGACTACGCGCACCGCATGAAGGACTTCGAGGGCCGCCCGCTCGGTCTCGTCCACCGCGACGTCTCGCCGCAGAACGTGCTGATCAGCTTCGAGGGCGACATCAAGCTGTGCGACTTCGGCATCGTCAAGGCAGTGTCGAAGGCCTCGAAGACCCAGATGGGCGCGCTCAAGGGCAAGCTCCAGTACATGAGCCCCGAGCAGGCCTGGGGGCGGCCGGTCGACGCACGCTCGGACATCTTCTCCCTCGGTTCGCTGCTGTTCGAGATGCTCACCGGCCGGCGCCTGTTCGCGGGCGAGAGCGAGATGTCGGTGCTCGACGCCGTGCGCGAGGGGCGTATCCAGTCGCCGCGCGACCTCGATCCGCGCCTGCCGCTCGAGGTCAACGCCGTGACGTTGCGCGCCCTCGGCAAGGAGCCGGCGGACCGCTACCAGACCGCCGGCGACCTGCAACGGGAGCTCGAGTCGATCCTCGCTTCGCTCAAGCCGCCACCGACCACCCACGAGCTGGCCGGCTACGTCCGGCGCCTCTACGGCATCGAACCGCGTGCCGAAGCGGCGACCCCGGCGACCGCGGCGATCCCGGCCGCGGTCCCGCCCGCGACGCCACCGAGCGCAGCGCCGGCGCCGCCGCGACCGGTCGAGGTCGCGCGCGAGATCGAGCCCGCGCGCGCCGCCGTGGCGCACGACGAGGCCCTCGAACCTCCGGCCGCGGGGCGCGGCAAACTCTGGCTGGCCGTCGCGGCGGTGGTGGCGATCGCGGTCGTCGGCTGGTTCCTGTTCGGCCGTACCGGCGGCGCTCCGGAGACGGCCCCGGCGCCCGAGGCCGAGACCCCGGCGCCCGCGCCCGAGGTCGCGCCGGTCGAAACCGCGCCGCCCGCCGAGCCCGGCGCCGCGACCACGGCGACGACGCCCGAAACGGCGCCGCCCGTCGACGTCGCACAGGCAGTGGGTGACGAAGTCAAGAAGCGCGAGGAGGAGCTGCGCCGCCAGTACGAAGCGGAGCTCGAGCGCAAGCAGCGCGAGCTCGAGGCGTCCCGCGCGGCCGCGACGCCGCCCGCGACGGCGCCGGCGGCGAGCCCCGAGCCCGCGGCCGCCGAGCCGGCCCCGGCGCAGGCCACGCCGCCCGCTCCGGCGCCCGAGCCCGAACCCGAACCGGAACCGGTGGCGCCGGCGCCGGTCGAAGCGCGCCCGGCCCCGACGGTCGCGACGCCCCCCGCGCCCGCACCGGCGCCCGCACGCCCGACCGTCAAGGAGGGCGACCTGGTGCAACCGGGCGCCGGCGTCCGGCCCCCCGTTCTTGTCTCGTTCAACAAACCGGAGTATCCTCCGATCGCCCGCCGGATGAAGGTCGAAGGGACCGTGTTCATGTCCCTTCTCGTCGACGAGAACGGCAAGGTCCTCGACGTCCGGCTCGAGCGCGGAGTCCAGCAGAACGTCGGAATCAACGAGGCGGCAGTCAGCGCAGCGCGCACGGCGAAGTTCAACCCGGCGACGAAGGAAGGCGTGCGGGTGAAGATGTGGTACCAGCTGACGATCCCCTTCAGGCTGTGAGGGAGAGCGAATGAGTCTCAACGACCAGCAGCGGAAGTTCTACGAGAACACCCTGACCGTCACCAAGCAGGAGATCTCCGACCTCGATCGCCAGATCGAGGAGGAGCTCGCCAAGGTCAAGGAGAAGCTCGCCCAGCTGCAGAACGCCAAGAAGGCCAGCCGTCAGATGTACGACGCCGCCTGCCTGCGGCTCGGCATCCCCAACGACCTCGAAGCCGAGGAAGAGGGTTCGGCCGAGATCTGACGCCGCCGCGCCGCGCCGCGGCGGCCCTCCGACAGGCGCCCATCGCTCGAATCGGCGATCGGCGCCTGTCGCGCTTTGAGGCCGCGCGGCGCCCCGGCTGACGCCCTCCGTCATGGCCTGGTTCAAGAAGGAACGCAAACCGAAGACCGCGCGCGACGCGGGCGAGCGCTCGAGCGTCCCCGAGGGGCTCTGGGTCCGCTGCGACGGCTGCCGCGAGGTGATCTTCGCTCGCGAGCTCGAGAAGAACCTCCGCATCTGCCCGAAGTGCTCGCACCACTTCCGGATCGACGTCGACCAGCGCATCGCGCTGCTGCTCGACGAGGCGCCCGGTCGCGAGCTCTACGCCGGCATCCGACCGGCCGACCCGCTCGGCTTCGTCGACACCAAGCGCTACGCGGACCGGCTGCAGGCCTACCAGAAGGCCCTGGGCGTGGCCGACGCCGTGCGCGTCGTCGAGGGGGCGATCGAAGGCATCCCGGTGGTGCTCGCGGCGATGGACTACCGCTTCATGGGCGGCTCGATGGGATCGGTGGTCGGCGAGAAGATCGCGCGCGCCGCCGAGCGCGCCGTGGAGAACAAGAGCGCGCTGGTCGTGGTCTCGGCCTCGGGCGGCGCGCGCATGCAGGAAGGCGTCCTGTCGCTGATGCAGATGGCGAAGATCTCGGCGGCGCTCGGCCGCCTGCGCGCCGCCGGTCGCCCCTACCTCTCGGTGCTGACCGACCCGACCACCGGCGGCGTCACCGCCTCGTTCGCGATGCTCGGCGACGTCAACCTCGCCGAACCCGGCGCTCTGATCGGCTTCGCCGGTCCGCGCGTGATCGAACAGACCATCCGCCAGAGCCTGCCCGAGGGGTTCCAGCGCTCCGAGTTCCTGCTCGAGCACGGCTTCCTCGACCTGGTCGTCGCGCGCCCCGAGCTCAAGGCGACGATCGCGCGCTGCCTGCGCCACCTCGGCTGAGCGAGCCCCGCGCGTGACCCCGCGCGCGCTCGACCAGCGCCTCGACGGCCTCGAACGGCTCGGCATCCGCCTCGACCTCGCGCCGATGCGCGCGCTGCTCGACCGGCTCGACCGGCCGGAGCGCGCGGCGCCGGTCGTGCTGGTCGCCGGGACCAACGGCAAGGGATCGACCGCCGCGATGCTCGAGTCGATCGCGCGCGGCGGGGGGCTCGCGACCGGGCTGGCCACCTCGCCGCATCTCGAGCGGGTCGAGGAGCGGGTGCGGCTCGACGGGCGGCCGCTCGACGAGGGCCGGCTCGCGGAGCTGCTCGAACGCGTCCTCGCCGCCGCCGACGACTCGCCGCACGGAGCGCCGACCTACTTCGAGGCCCTGATCGCCGCCGGCTTCCTCGCCTTCGCCGAGGCCGCGGTCGATCTCGCCGTGGTCGAGGTCGGCCTCGGCGGCCGCCTCGACGCGACCAACTGCGCCGACCCCGCGCTCTCGGTGATCACGCCGATCGCGCTCGATCACACCGAGCTGCTGGGCGGGACGCTCGCCGCCGTGGCGCGCGAGAAGGCCGGGATCCTGCGGCCGGGCCGGACGGCGATCGTCGCCGCGCAGCCCGTGGAGGCCGCGCGCGCGATCGCCGACGCGGCCGCGGCGATCGGTGCCGTTCTGGTCCGTGCGGAGGACCGGGTCGCGCTCCGCGCCACGCACGATCGCGGCCTCGGCGGCACCGACGTCGCGCTGACGATCGCCGGCCGCGAGCTCGCGACCCGCGTCGCGCTCCCCGGCGACCACCAGCTCGGCAACGCCGCGACCGCCGCCGCCGCCGCCCTCGAGCTCGATCGGTCGGGCGTCGCGAGGCTCGATGCGGAGGCCATCGCCGCCGGACTCGCCGCGGCGCGCTGGCCGGGTCGGCTCGAGGCGATCGATTCCGGCGGCGTGACGGTGCTGCTCGACGCCGCCCACAACCCCCACGGCGTCGAAGCGCTCGCGCGCTTCCTCGACCGGCTCGGTCGCCCCTTCGTGCTGCTGTTCGGCGCGCTCGCCGACAAGGAGACGTCGGCGATGCTGCCGTTGCTCGCGCGCCGCGCGCGCGCGGTGGTCCTGACCCGCCCGGCCTCCGACCGCGCCCTCGATCCCGCCGACCTGGCCACGACCCTCGACCCGGCGATCCCGCGCGCGCTCGAGTCCGAGCCCGCCGCGGCGCTCGCCGCCGCCCGCGGGCGCGCCCGCGAGCTCGGCGTCGATCTCGTCGTCGCCTGCGGCTCGCTCTACCTGATCGGACCGTTGCGGGCGCACCTGCGCGGGCTCGCCGGAGCGACCGGCATCTGAGCCTCGACGCCTCCGGTCACGTTTCGCTCCGAGCGGCTCCTCTGGGGACAAGGAGAACGCGACCATGAGGAAGCCCTTTCGCCTTCGCAGCCTGTTTCCACTCTGGACCGTCGTCGTCGCGGTCGCCGGCGCGACCGCGATCTCGGGCCGGTTCGCCGACTACCACGAGGTCTTCGACGTCACCGTCGAGGGCTCCGGACCGCCGGTGATCCTGATTCCGGGCCTCGCCAGTACCGGCGAGGTCTGGCGCGGAACCGTCGAGCGCCTGCGCGACCGCTACCAGCTCCACGTCCTGACGCTCGCCGGCTTCGGCGGCCCCGAGCCGCTCGGCGCGCCATTCCTGCCGCGGGTCGCGCGGGCGCTCGTCGAGTACGCCGACGAGCGCCGGCTCGAGCGCCCGGTCCTGGTCGGCCACAGCCTCGGCGGCTTCGTCGCCTGGATGGCCGCGAGCGAGGCCCCCGGCACCTTCGGCGGCGTCGTCGCCGTCGACGGCGTGCCGTACCTGCCCGCGCTCGTCGACCCCGCCGTCGACGCCGCGGCGATGCCCGCTCGCGCCGAGGCGATCCGCGCCTTCCATGACAAGCTGACGCGCGAGCAGTTCCTGGCCCAGACCGACCTGGCGCTCTCCTCGATGATCACCGCCGAATCCGACCGCGCCCGCGCCCGTGGCTGGGCCGCGCGGACCGACCCGCGCGCCGCCGGCATCGCCATCGCCGAGCTGATGACCACGGATCTGCGCGAGCGCGTCCGCCGGATCGAATCCCCGGTCCTGCTGATCGGAGCGCTGGGAGCCGCCCCCGAGCCGATGCACGAGTCGATGCGCGCGGCCTATCGCGCCCAGGTCGCCGGCCTGCGCGATGCCGAGGTCGTCTTCAGCGAGAGCTCCCGGCACTTCGTGATGCTCGACGCACCCGGGTTCCTCGCCGCCGAGCTCGAAGCCTTCCTGGCGCGGGCACACGAGCCGGCCGGCTCCGCCGAGCCCGCGGGCGGCCGGCCGTGAGCGGCGCCGAGTCGACGGCGCTGATGGTCGAGGATCTGCTGCCGGCGGCGGCCCGCGGCGACCGCGAGGCCTTCGGGCGGCTGGTCGACGCCACCCGCAACATCGTCGCCTCGATCGCGCTCGCGATCGTGCGCGACGGCGAGTTGGCGCGCGACGTCGCGCAGGACGTCTTCCTCGCCACCTGGCGCGATCTCGGCCAGCTGCGCGATCCACGCAGCTTCCTGCCCTGGCTGCGCCAGCTGACCCGCCACCGCGCCTACCACGTGCTGCGCTCCGAGCGCCGTCGCCTGCGCCGGATCACCCGGGCGGAGTCCGACGAGCTGCTGGCCGCGGTCGCGGACGCCGGGCCCGGCGTCGAGGCGGACCTGCTCGCGAGCGAGGACCGTCGCCTCCTCGCTACGGTCCTCGACGAGCTGCCCAACGAGACCCGCGAAGTGGTGATGCTCTTCTACTGGGAGGGGGAGTCGAGCGCCCGGGTCGCCGAACTGATCGGCTTGAGCGAACCGGCGGTGCGCAAGCGGGTGTCGCGGGCGCGTCGCGCGCTGCGCGCGAGTCTGCTCGAGCGGTTCGCCGCGGCGTCGCGGCGCGCCGCGCCCGGCACCGCGCTCACCGCCGCGGTGATGACCGCCCTGTCGGTCGCGGCGCCGGCCTCGGCGGCGGCGACCACCGCGGCGGCGACTTCGCTCGGCGCCGGCGCGACCGGCCTCGCCAAGCTCTCGACTCTCGCCTGGGCCATCCTGCTGCCGGCGGCGGGCGGCGCCGTCGGCGTCCTCTCGGGCACGCGCCAGCTCAAGCGCCAGGCCCGCTCGGTCGAGGAGCTCGCCGCGCTGCGCCGGTTCGAGATGGCCAGCCTCGTCCTGGTCGTCGCCGTCGCGATCGCCTTTCCGGCCGCGTGGCTGGCGACCGGCAGTCGCTGGGCTCCGGTGGCGACGTTCGCTCTGTTCATCGCGACGCTCGCCGGCTTTCACGCTTTCTGGCTGCCGCGCATCGTCGCCGGGCGCCACGCGCTCGAGCTCGCGGAGAATCCCGAGCGCGCCCGGCGCCTGCGCGCCCGCGAGCGACGCGCCGCCCTGCTCGGCTGGACGTTCGGCCTGCTCGGCGGCACCGCCGGCCTCCTCGCCGGGCTGTTCCTCGACTGAGCGCTCGCTCAGCGCGCGGCGGGCGGCGGCAGGTCGCGCGCCATCACCACCGAGTCGAAGCCGCAGCGGTTGTGCGATCCGTCGCAGAACGGCTTCGATTCCGACTGGCCGCAGCGGCACAACGAAACCACCGCGCGACCGCCGAGACCGAAGGCGCGACCTTCGCCGTCGACGATCTCCAGCGCTTCGCCCTCGGCCAGCTCGACCCGCAGCGATCCCTTGTCCCGCACCACGATCTTCATCCGTCCACCCCCCTCGTCAGTCCCCGATGATCTTGACCAGCACGCGCTTGCGGCGCCCACCGTCGAACTCGCCGTAGAAGATCTGCTCCCACGGCCCGAAATCGAGCCGGCCGGCGGTCACCGCCACCACCACCTCGCGGCCCATGACCTGACGCTTGAGATGGGCGTCGGCGTTGTCCTCGCCGGTGCGGTTGTGGCGGTAGCCACCGCGCTGCGGGTCGCTGCCGGCGTCGAACGGCGCGAGCCGCTCGAGCCAGCGCTCGTAGTCCTCGTGCAGCCCGCTCTCGTCGTCGTTGACGAAGACCGACGCCGTGATGTGCATGGCGTTGACCAGGCAGAACCCCTCGCGGATCCCGCTCGCCGACACTTCGCGCTCGACCTCCGGCGTGATGTTGACGAAACCCCGGCGGCCCGGGATCTCGAACCAGAGCTCCTTGCGATGGCTCTTCATCGCGCGACCTCCCCGTAGAGCTCCTCGCGGAACGTCTCGGCGAGGACCTCCGCGAAGCGTTCGACGTAGTCGGTGCGGCCGCGCGGGTCGGCGACGAAGGGGTTCATCACCGTCGAGCGCAGCATCGCGACGCCGCCGGCGCGGCGGTAGTCGGCCGCGCTCCAACCCAGCAGCTCGACCAGCGGCAGCGGCGCGTCGCCGTACTCGGCGGCGCGCAGCACCGTGCGCGTGAGCACGAACTCGAGATCGTGCGGCGGCCGCCCCGGTGCGACGGAGAGGCGGCGGTAGACGCGGGCCACGAAGTCGTTGGCCTGTTCGAGGGTTGCGAGCCGGGGGTGGGCGACGGCGAAGCAGACGATGTTGAGATCGGGCTCGGGCAGCGTCACCACACGGAACTCTCCGAAATCCCCCTCCGACAGACGCCGGTGGAGCGCCAGCGCGCCGCGCACGGTGGCGCCGATCAGCCGACCGTGCCCGGTCGCGTCGAGCGGCAACACGCGGTGCGACAGCCAGACCGCCGCCGCGGCCGCCCCGGGCTTCGAGCCCTCGAGGATGTAGGGTCCGATCGCCGTCGCCGAGGCCGGGCTCGCTTCGTGGAAGACATAGGGCGCCTCGGTCGCCACCAGCTCGCGGGCGCGCCGGTCGCGGAAGAGGATGGCTCCGGCCGGGTACGGCACGAAGCCGAACTTGTGCGGGTCGATGGTCACCGAGTCGGTACCGTCGACCGCGGCGAGCGCGCGCCAGACTTCGCGCGACGGCCAGGCCGCCGGCGCGTGGTCGTCGCGCACGGCCTCGAACGGGCGCCGGCCGCCGTCCGGCTCGCGCACGACCGAGATGGCGTAGCCGCCCCAGGCGGCGTCGGCGTGGAGCGGGAAAGCGAGCCCGAGCTCGCGCCCGGCGCGCTCGCGCACCTCGAGCAGGAGGTCGACCGGATCGACCGCGCTCTCCTCGGTGGTGCCGACCACCGCGACCGCCGCGAGCACCGGCGTGCGCCGGCGCGCCAGCTCGCCGAGCAGCCGCCAGAGCGCGTCGACGTCGACGCGGAAGCGGCGGTCGACCGGCACGTGAACGAGCTGGTCGCCGCCGATGCCGAGCGCGCGGCAGATCTTGATCCACGAGTAGTGCGCGGTCGACGGCACCAGCACCACCGCCGGCGGCAGCGGATCGCCGAATTCGAGCGCCAGCCGGCGGCCGTACTCCTGGTAGCCGACGCTGCCGACCGAATGACGAGCCAGCGCCTCGGCCGCCCGCGACGGATCGTCCGCGGCGGCGAGCAGACGGTCGGCGGCATCGAGCGCTGCGCGCGCCGGTACGTTGAGCAGCTCCCAGAGCTCGAGCCGTCCGATCGGCGCCTCGCGGCCGTCGGCGAGGGCGATCGGCAACTCGCCCGCGCCCAGCTCGTCGGCGGCGCCCGAGAGAGCCACCGGCAGGTACTTGACGTTGCGCGCGATCCAGAACGCTTCGAAGTTCGCGACGGTGCCACCCGAAGTCAGGTGACCCCAGGCCGTCGCCGGGTAGCCGACCATCGTCGCGAGCTGACGGGCGACCTCGAGCTCGAGCCGGGTGGTCACCGGCGAGCCTTCGACCGCGACGTTGTTCGGGTTGTAGAGCAGCGTTGCGAAGTAGCCGACCAGCGAGGCCATGGTCAGGTCGGAGCTCATGTGCCCGACGTAGCGCGGCGAAAAGAAGGGCACGCCCCCTTTGAGCTCGCCGAGCAGCGACAGCAGCTCCTGGGCGAGGCGCGAGTGGGCCTGCTCGGCCTCGGGGCGCCGCCGGTCGAGCTCCGGGATCTCGAAGCCGTCTTCCGGGTGGAAGTTGCGGCGCCAGAAGACGTGGTCGCGGAAGGCCTCGAGCAGCAGACGCTCGAAGACGTCGGCGTTCTCCCCCTTGGGGCCGAGGAAGAGCGCGGCGAGGTCGAGCGGCAGGCGGCTCACGGACCGACGAGTCTAGCGCCGACGGTCCGTCCCGCCGCGGGACCGGCTCGCCCCGCGGGGCCTAGCATCGAAGCGACGATTCCGTAAAAGATTGTCGGAGCTCGCCCGCTGCGCACCCCGTGCCGTCCCTTCGCTTCTCGACCCCGGCCCGTCGGAGCGCGGATTTACGTTCTCCTGTTGGTGACTCCCGTCCGAGGAGGGGAATCGAAATGAGATCGCGCCCGACCTTCGCCGCCCTGGCCCTGTCGCTCGCCCTGTCGCTTCCGGGGGGCGCCGGCGCCGCCGACCGACCGAAGGAGAAGAAGCCGGAGAAGCCCGAGCCGGAGAAGGTCTTCGCCGGCCTGGCGCTGCGCGAGATCGGCCCGGCGCTCGCCTCGGGGCGCATCTCCGAGATCGCGGTCGATCCGACCAACCCGTGGCGCTGGGTGGTGGCGGTCTCCTCGGGCGGCGTCTGGACGACCGACAACGCCGGCACCACCTGGACGCCGGTCTTCGACGGCGAGGGCTCGTTCTCGATCGGCACCGTGACGATCGATCCGAACGACCCGCTCACCGTCTGGGTCGGCAGCGGTGAGAACAACTCGCAGCGCTCGGTGGCCTACGGCGACGGCGTCTACAAGTCGATCGACGGCGGCAAGAGCTGGAAGAACGTCGGGTTGAAGAGCTCGGAGCACATCGGCCGCATCCTGGTCGATCCGCGCGACTCCGACGTGGTCTGGGTCGCGGCCCAGGGTCCGCTCTGGAGCGCGGGCGGCGATCGCGGCCTCTACAAGACGACCGACGGCGGCGCCAGCTGGACGAAGGTGCTCGCGATCTCCGACGACACCGGCGTCTCGGACATCGCCTTCCACCCGAACGACCCCGACACCGTCTACGCCACCTCCTACCAGCGCCGGCGACACGTCTGGACCCTGGTCAACGGCGGGCCCGAGTCGTCGATCCACAAGACCACCGACGGCGGCAAGAGCTGGCGCAAGATCGCCAACGGCCTGCCCAAGGTCGAGCTCGGCCGGATCGGGCTCGCGGTCACCCCGGCCGCGCCCGACTGGGTCTACGCCGTGGTCGAGGCCGCCGAGGGCGAGGGCGGCTTCTACCGCTCCACCGACCGCGGCGAGAGCTGGGCGAAACAGAGCTCCTACGTGCCCGGCGGACCGCAGTACTACAACGAGATCGTCGCCGATCCCAAGGAGCCGCGCCGCGTCTACTCGATGGACGTCTTCCTGATGGTCACCGAGGACGCCGGCGCCTCTTTCCAGGAGGTCGGCGAGTGGAACAAGCACGTCGACAACCACTCGCTCTGGATCGACCCCGAGCGCACCAACCACCTCGTCGTCGGCTGCGACGGCGGCGTCTACGAGTCCTTCGACCGTGGCAAGAGCTGGAGCTGGAAGGCCAACCTGCCGACCGTGCAGTTCTACAAGGTGGCGGTCGACGACCGCGAGCCGTTCTACTACGTCTACGGCGGCACCCAGGACAACTTCACCCTGGGCGGTCCGTCGCGCACGATCTGGCAGCACGGCATCCTCAACCAGGACTGGTCGGTGACGCTCTCGGGCGACGGTTTCCAGGCCGCGGTCGAGCCGGGCAATCCGAACGTGGTCTACGCCCAGGCGCAGTACGGCATCCTCGTGCGGCTCGACCTCGTCACCCGCGAGGAGACCTTCCTGCAACCGCAGGCCGAGCCGGGCGAGCCGCCGCTGCGCTGGAACTGGGACTCGCCGCTGATGATCTCTCCGCACTCGCCGACGCGTCTCTACTTCGCCGCGCAGCGCATCTACCGCAGCGACGATCGCGGCGACAGCTGGCGGCCGGTCTCGCCCGACCTGACCCGGCAGATCGACCGCAACCAGCTGCCGGTGATGGGCAAGGTCCAGCGCATCGACGCCGTCGCCAAGAACGCTTCGACCTCGCTCTACGGCAACATCACCGCGCTCGCCGAGTCGCCGGCGGTCGAGGGGCTGCTCTACGCCGGCACCGACGACGGCCTGGTCCAGGTCAGCGAGGACGGCGGCGCCACCTGGCGCAAGACCGAGAAGTTCGCGGGCGTCCCCGAGCGCTCCTACGTGCGCGACCTGGTGCCGTCCGCCCACGCGGCCGACGTCGTCTACGCCGCGATGGAGAACCACAAGATGGGCGACTTCCGCCCGTTCGTCGTGGCGAGCGCCGACCGCGGTCGCACCTGGAAGTCGATCACCGCCAACCTTCCCGAGCGCGGCTCGGTCTACGCCCTGGCCGAGGATCCGGTCGACCGCGAGCTGCTGTTCGCCGGCACCGAGTTCGGGCTCTACGCCAGCCAGGACCGCGGCGCCTCCTGGTTCGAGCTCACCGGCGGGCTGCCGACGATCCAGGTGCGCGACCTGGTGATCCAGGAGCAAAAAGGGGACCTCGTGGTCGGCACCTTCGGCCGCGGCATCTGGATCCTCGACGACCTGTCGCCCTTGCGCCACGCGCGCGCGGAAGATCTCGAGAAGGACGCGATCCTCTTCCCTGTGCGCGCGGCCGACGGCTTCGTGCCGGCGATGCCGCTCGGCTATCGCGACAAGGGGTTCCAGGGCGACGCCCTCTACACCGCCGCCAACCCGCCGTTCGGCGCGGTGTTCACGGTCTACCTCAAGGAGGAGATCCTGGCGGCGAAGAAGGCGCGCCAGAAGAGCGAGAAGGAGCTCGAGGAGGCCGGCGAATCGGCGCCCTACCCCGACGCCGACCGTCTCCGCGCCGAGGCCGCCGAGGAGAAGCCGACCCTATTGCTGACCGTCACCGACAGCGACGGAAACGTCGTGCGCCGGATCGCGACCGCGCCGACGGCCGGCATCCAGCGCGTCGCCTGGGACCTGCGCTGGCCGCCGGCCGACCCGGCGAGCCTCGAGCCGCCCAAGCTGGTCAACGCCTACACGCCGTTGCCGACCGGACCGCTCGCGGCGCCGGGCCGCTACACGGTGACGCTCGCCCGGCGCGTCGACGGCGTCGAGACGACGCTCGCCGGCCCGGTGCCGTTCGACGTCGTGGCGCTCTCCGCGCGCGCGCTGCCGGCGACGGATCGCGAGGCGCTCGAGACGTTCGTGCGCGAGACGGCGGCGCTCCAACGCGCGGCGCTCGGCGCCTCGCGCCTGGCGGCCGACACCACCAAGCGCCTCGCCCTCGTTCGCCGCGCGCTCGACGACGCCCACGCACCGACGGCCGCCGCGCTGCGCCAGGAGGCCCGGGGCGTCGATGCCCGGCTGCGCGACCTGCGCCGCGCCCTCGACGGCGACTCGGTGATGGCCTCGCGCAACGAAGGCGTGCCGCCGTCGCTGCTCGACCGCGTCAACTACGCGGTTGCCACCCACTACTCCTCGACCGCCGCGCCGACCGCGACCTCGCGCCGTCAGCTGGAGCTCGCGAGCGCCGAGCTCACGAACCTGCTCGCCGCCCTGCGCACGATCGTCGAAACCGACCTGCCCGGACTCGAGGCCGGAGCCGAAGCCGCGGGCGCCCCCTGGACCCCGGGGCGCGTCCCGGTCTGGCCCCCCGCCAACCGCTGAAACCGCACGGAGAACCCGATGAAGAGCCGCTTCGCCTTCGTCCTCGCTTCCGCGCTGCTCGCGGGCCCCGCGCTCGCTGGCCCGAAAGTCCCTGCCGACGCCCCGTCCGGCACCGACCTCACGGTCGAGCAGATCGCCGCCGCGGTGGCGGCTTCGCTCGACCCCAAGGCCGACCCCTGCGTCGACTTCTACCGCTACGCCTGCGGTGGCTGGCTCGACCAGGTCGAGCTGCCCGCCGACGAGTCGGAGTGGGTGCGCAGCTTCTCGGTCATCCACGAGCGCAACCGCGAGCTGCTGCGCGAGCTGATCGAGAGCGCGGCGAAGGACCCGAGCGCCGATCCCGACCGGCGCCGGGTCGGCAACTTCTACGGCGCCTGCATGGACGAGCAGGTGATCGAGAAGGCCGGTCTCGAACCGGTCGCCCCCTGGCTCGCGAAGATCGACGCCGCCGCGGACCGCGACGCGCTCTTCGCACTGGCCGGCGAGCTCCAGACGATCCAGGCGGCGCCGTTCTTCGACGTCGAGGTCTTCGCCGACCTCAAGGACCCCGACACGGTGGTCGCCCATCTCTCGCAGGGCGGCCTCGGACTGCCGGAGCGCGACTACTACCTGTCGAGCGCCGAGGACAAGCAGCAGCTGCGCGCGGCTTACGAGAAGCACGTCGCACGGATGCTCGGCTTCGCCGGCCTCGAGGCCGCGGCGGCGGCGAAGCGGGCGGGCGAGATCCTGGCGTTCGAGACCGCGCTCGCCACCGCCTCGCGTCCGGTGGAACGCATGCGCATCGTCGAGGAGCTCCACCACCGGCTCGACGCGCCGGGACTCGCCAAGCTGACGCCGACGCTGGCGTGGTCGCGCTTCTTCGCCGCCGCCGGCCGCCCCGATCTCGCCGAGATCAACGTCATGACGCCCGAGTTCTTCGAGGCGATGGCGCGCGAGGTCGCCGCCGCCGACCTCGGAATGCTGCGCGACTACGTGCGCTACCACCTGATGACCGCCGTCGCCGCTCTGCTGCCCGATCGCGTCTACCAGGCTCACTTCGACTTCTACGGCCGCACCCTCGGCGGACAGGCCGAGCCGCAGCCGCGCTGGAAGCGCTGCATCCAGGCGACCGAGCAGGCGATGGGCGAACCGATCGGCAAGCTCTACGTCGCGGAACGGTTCCCCGGGCGCTCGAAGCAGATCGCCGAGGAGATGATCGGCGACATCACCGAAGCGTTCGAGGCCTCGCTGCCGCGACTGTCCTGGATGGACGAGACGACGCGCAAGGCGGCGCTGGTCAAGAAGGGGACGCTCGAGATGAAGATCGGCTATCCGGACAAGTGGCGCGACTACTCCGCGCTCGAGGTCGCCGCCGGCGCCCATTTCGCCAACGCGATCGCCGCGCGCCGCTTCGAGTCGGCCTGGCAGATCGCCAAGGTCGGCAAGCCGGTCGATCGCAGCGAGTTCCCGATGGATCCGCAGGTGGTCAACGCCTCCTACAACCCGCTCCAGAACGCCTTCACCTATCCGGCGGGGATCCTGCAGCCGCCGTTCTTCCACAAGGACTTCCCCGAGGCGATGAACCTGGGCGCGATCGGGCTGGTGATCGGCCACGAGCTGACCCACGGCTTCGACGACCAGGGGCGCAAGTTCAACGAGAAGGGGGAGCTCACCGACTGGTGGACGCCGGAGTCGGTCGCCGGCTTCGAGCAGCGCGCCGCCTGCATCGACCGGCAGTACTCGGGCTTCGAGGTCGAGCCCGGCGTCGCGGTCAACGGCAAGCTGACGCTCGGCGAGAACATCGGCGACAACGGTGGCCTGAGGCAGGCCTGGGACGCGCTCCAGGCCAAGCAGCGCGAGCGCGGTGAAGCGCCGAAGCTGGCGGGCCTCTCCGAGGACCAGCTCTTCTTCGTCGCCGCCGCCCAGATCTGGTGCACCGAGGCGACTCCCGAGTCGATGCGTCTCCAGGTCCAGACCGACCCGCACTCGCCGCCCCGGTTCCGCGTCGTCGGCCCGGTGGTCAACCACCCCGGCTTCGGCGCGGCCTTCTCCTGCGCTCCGGGAACGCCGATGAACCCGGTCGAAAAGTGCGAGGTCTGGTGAGTCAGCCGAGGGCGCGGCCGGCGAGCCGCTCGGTCGGCAGGTAGATCCAGGCCTCTTCGCCTCCGGCCGCGTCGCCTCCGGGCGGGACGACGCGGCCGATCTCGCGGAAGGTGAGCCCCTCGAGCGCGCCCTGATAGGCGTCGAGCCGCGCGAAGTCTTCGTCGGAGAGGCGGCGGTAGATCCGGCCGGCGGCGCGGGCGCCGTCGCTCGCGAACAGCAGGATCAGCCCCGAGCCCTCCGGCTCGAGCGCCTCGAAGTCGAGCAGCTCGGCCGGATCGGCCGCCACCGGACGCTCCAGCAGGCGCGCCACGACGTGAGCGTCGGCCAGCCGGTCGCAGGCAAACAGCGAGCGCGACTTCGGCGGCTCGATCGCGGAGTCGGTCGCCGGGCGCACGGCCAGCGCGCGGGAGCGGGAACGGATCGGCATCGCGCCCCAGCTTAGCCCGGCTCAGCCGCCGATCTCGACCTCGACGCGCTGGCCGAGCTTGAGCGGCGTCGGTTCCTCGAGGCGGACCTTGACGATGAGGACGCGGGTGTCCGAGGGCTTGCCGGGGTCCTGCGGCTTCAGACGCCGACCCGAGACCGCGTCCGGAATCTCCTCGACCACCCCGCGCCAGCTCCTGCCGTCGTGCCCTTCGGCGGTCACCTCGACGGCGGCCCCGAGCGCGACGCGGGCGGCGTCGAACTCGTCGACCTCGGCCTCCACCCGCAGGCGCGTCAGATCCGCGATCGTCACGATCGGCGCGCGCGCCTCGACGGTCTCGCCGGGATCGGCCACGCGCGAGATCACCACGCCGTCGATCGGCGCCATCACCTTGCGCTTGGCGCGCTCCGCCTCGAGCCGCACCAGGGTCGCGGCGGCGGCGTCGACCCGGGCGCGGGCGACGTCGAGATCGCGCTCGGCGCGGTCGCGCCGGGTCAGCGTGTCGACGTGCCGCGCATAGAGGTCGGCGGCGCGCGCGAGCTCGGTCTCCGCCAGCCGCACTTCGGCCGCAGCCTCGACCTGCTTCGCTCGCGCCTCGGCGATCGCCGCGGCGAGGTCGTCCGAGCGCAGCTCGACCACCAGCTGGCCGCGGCGCACGCTCTGGCGCTCCTCGACCGGCAGCCGGACGATCGCGCCCGCCACCTCGGTCGAAACCACCACTTCGGCGCCCGGGTAGGCGGCGATCCGCCCCTCCGCGACGACCCGGCCGGCGGCTGGCGAGACGACCTCGGGGACGGCGGGCTCCGGCGCGGCGACGCGCGACTGGACCGCGGCCGCGGTGACCAGCACGACGCCGGCGGCGGGCAGCAGGTAGCGACGAATGCGAAACATGGCGGGCTCCGGGAGGCTTCAGGCCGCCGCGGCGACGCGGCCGTCGCGGATGCGGACGACGCGGTCGACGAAGGGGCGGACGTTGGGATCGTGGGTGACGATGACCAGGGCGCGCCGCTCGCGACGCGCGAGGTCGTGGAAGAGCTCGAGGATCTGGCGCCCGACGACGGTGTCGAGGTTGGCCGTCGGCTCGTCGGCGAGCAGGATCGGCGGATCGCCGGCGAGCGAACGCGCGATGGCGACGCGCTGCTTCTGTCCGCCCGAGAGGTCGCGGGGCAGGAAGTGGCGACGGTCGTCGAGCCCGACCGCCTCGAGCAGCCTCCCGGCCTCCTCGCGTGCGCGCCGCCGGTCGGCCCCCTTGATCGTCGCGGCGTAGGCGACGTTGTCCTCTGCCGTCAGCGCCGGAAACAGGTTGTACTGCTGGAAGACGAAGCCGATCGAGCGCTTGCGGATGGCGGCGAGCCGCTGCGGTCGGCCGGAGTCGACGAGCTCGCCGTCGACTTCGACGTCGCCCGCGCTCGGCGTCAGGATGCAGCCGAGGATCGAGAGCAGCGTCGTCTTGCCCGAGCCCGACGGGCCCTCGAGCGCGACGATCTCGCCGCGGCGGACGGTGAAGTCGACGCCGTGGAGCACCGGCACCTCCTCGCGCCCTTCACGGAAGCTCTTCGACACGCCCCGCGCGGCGAGCACGGTCGCCGGAGTGCCGGCGACGGGCTTCTCGGTGCGGCGGTCGACGTCGGAAGCGGTGACGACGGTCATGGTTCGATCTCCGGTGCGAAGCGGATCAGGCGCGGAAGACCAGCGCGGGGTCGATCGCCGCGACCTTGCGGAACGAGACGAACGCCGAGCCGAGGCAGAGGGCCAGGGTGCCGACGAAGACGACGGCGCCGAGCGAGGGCGGCACGATCAGCTTGAGACCGATCCCCGCCATCGCCGGCCCGAGGGCGAGCGAGAAGGCGCCGCCGACCGCGAAGCCGACCACGGCGGCGATCGCCGCCTGGGTACCGAGGATGCGGTAGATGTCGGCGTTGGAGCCGCCGATCGCCTTGACCGTGCCGAACTCCTTCAAGTGCTCGAGGGTCGAGGTGTAGAGCGTCTGCGCCACCACCACGACGCCGACCAGGCAGCCGAGGAAGACGGTCAGGTACATGTTCAGGCCCAGCCCGGTCGACGCCACCCAGTAGCGGCGCGAGCGCTGGGCCCATTCGTCGCGGGTGTAGACGTCGTTGTGCGGCAGCCGGCGCTCGATCTCGGCCTTCATCGCGCCGAGGTCGGCCCCCTCTCCGGCGCGCACCAGGATGTAGGTGGTGCGCCCGTCCATCCGCTCGCCGGCGAGCTTCTGGACCAGCCGGTAGTCGAGGAAGCCGATCGGCGTGGTGGTGAACGACAGCGCCTCGCGGGTGCGGCCGATGATCTTCAGGCGATAGCCCATCACCTCGCGGCGGTCGCCGACCGCGAACGGCCCGTAGCGGCGCTCGGCCGAGGCGTCGAGGAACATGTAGTCGCCGCGGCGCAGGTCGGCGAGGTCGCCGGACTCGACGTTCCACGGGATGCGCCAGCGCGAGAAGTCCTCGAGGCCGTAGACCAGCAGCCCCTCTTCGGCGCCCGACGGGAAGGTCATGTTGAGGAACTGGACCAGCAGGTTGTCGGCGCGCTCGACGCCGGCGACCGAGCGCACGCGCTGGACGTAGCCCTCCGGGAAGCCGTGGGCGAAATCGACGTTCGGCGTGTTGCGCGAGGTCACCCAGAGGTCGGCGTCGATGTTCTCGATGGTCACCGAGGCGTTGTGGAGCAGGCCCATGAAGAGCCCGACCTGGACGAAGACCAGGGTCACCGCGAAGGCGACGCCGGCGACCGTCATCGCCGAGCGCAGCTTGTCGTGCAGGAGGTTGCGGATCGCCAGGTTCGGCACGGCTCAGCTCCCCTCGCGCGCGAGGCCGCGCAGCAGGGTCTCGATCATGGCCTCGACGGTCTTCTTCTCGGAGCGCCACGCCACCCACTTGTCACTGTTGTTGGTGATGCGCAGCGAGACGATGCCGTGGACGCCGGCCCAGACGATCTGGGAGACGAGCTCCGGGTCGTCGAGCTCCGGGCGCAGGCGGCCGGCCGCGATCGCCTCGGCCACCGTCCAGCGCAGGAAGGCGTAGGCGTCCTCGCGCGGGTTGTCGCGGTCGATCCCGCTCTCCGCGGGGTCGATCGGCGGGTGCGGCGTCAGGAACATGTAGCGGTACTGCTGCGGGTTGCGCAGCGCGAACTCGGCGTAGGCCTGGCCCGAGCGGCGCAGCCGCTCGAACGGATCGGCGATCGCCGCGATCTTCTGGAAGCGCTTGCCGAGGGCGCTGAAGTCACGGTCGCACAGCGACCGCACCAGCGCCAGCTTGTCCTCGAAGTGCAGGTAGATGGCGGTCGGCGAATACTCGATCGCCTCGGCGATCTGGCGCATGGTGACCGCCTCGTAGCCGCGCTCGACGAACAGCTCGCGCGCGGCGTCGAGGATCTTCCCCCTCAACTCCTCCTTCTCGCGCGCCCGCCGTTCCTTGGTCCCCATCGCCGCCGTCCTCCCGACCGCTGAACATCGGCCGTTTACTTAACAATGTTAAGTCTAGGGACAGAGTTCAGGCGATGTCAAGCCCCCTCCGGGACCGACGGTCGGAAACTCGGGAGGATCAGGGGTTCTGGGCGGACCAGCGGCCGGCGTCGCCGGTCTCGAACCCGTCGATGAAGAGCGGCACCGACCCGTCGTCGGCGCGCGCCCAGAGCTCGAAGCCGTGGACCTGGTCGGTCGCGGTGAAGAAGAGCCGGTTGCCCCGGCGCACGAAGCGAGACGGCGACGACGACAACGGCCCCGGCGCCACGTCGGTCAATCGGTAAGTCCCCGCGAACGTCCCGTCCGAGCGCCACGCCTCGCGCCCGTGAGAAGGCGTCCAGGCCGAGAAGTAGAGCACCCCGTCCTGGATCACGAAGTCGTCCGGCACCGACGAGCCCGGGCCGACGACGAGATCGCGCACCATCGACGTCCCGGCCGCCGTGCCGTCGGTGCGGAACAGCTCGTAGCCGAGCGTCGGATCTTCCGCCGCGAACAGCACGACGCCGTCGCCCAGCGACACCAGGTGCCGCGGCCAGGAGCCGTCGGGTCCTGGCGCAATCTCGGTCACCATCAGCGTCCCTTCCTCCGTCCCGTCGCTCGTCCAGAGCTCCACGCCCGTCGTACCGTCGTTGCCCGGGAACACGATGCGGCCTTCCGTCAGCGCCGCCAATCGAGGCTGGAGGGGCTGGTTGCTCTCCTCCCGGACCTCTCGGACCTCCAACCCACCTGCTTGGCCGGGGCGCAGGTTGCGGACTACTCCCGTACCCTCGATTGAACCGTCGGATTTCCAGAGCTCTGGCCCCTCCTCCCAAGTGACGTGGACGAAGAAGAGGGAGCTCCCTGCGGCCCTCAGGTCCTGGAGCTCGGAGGGATCGTCCCATGGGCCCGGCAGCGCGATCAGCACACTTGACGCCGCGACCCCGTCGGAAACCTCCAGGCCGCCTTGGCTCCCCGCGAAGAAGATGCTCTCTCCGGCGCTCACAAGCTGTCCGAAAGGAATCGAAACCGGGATTCGCTCGAGCTCGGGAGCCGTATCGCCTTCCGAAACGAGCATCAACTCAAGCTGGCCGCCCCCCGTGAGATCCAGTCCGACGAGTGCCGCCCTTTCGCCGTGGCGCTCGAACAGCGGAAGTGAGTGCCCTTCGACTGCCGAAAGGACCGGCTCCGTCGTTCCGACGAAGCCTCGAGTCCTCCATACCGTGTCCAGCACTTCCGAGGTCGTCGACACGAGTACTTCTGCTCCGTTGGAATGGCATTCGGAAGTCGCCCCAAAGCCGCTCGGTCCAGCTGCTGTCAACAGCTCGACGGCGTCAGGCACACCGTCGGCAAACACGATGAACGGCGCCTCGATCGACTCTAGATTCGCCACCTTCGTAACCATGCCTTGGCGGAGCGGTTCGACACAAGTACGCCTGCCCAGCGTGCCGCTGGAGTTCACGGGCGTGAAGAAGGCCGATGACTCTCCAGCCAGCGTCGCGACCTTCGCCGTACCGCCCTCAGACCCGTCGCTGCTCCAAATCTCCAAGCCTGAATCCGGGCGAAATAGCGGCAGCAGCCACTGACCGTCTGCAACCATGGATGGAACGATCGCCGGAATCCAGCCGAATGATGACCCCGACGGCGGAGAACCAAGATCCGACAGCAGATAAGTCCCCTGAATCGTACCGTTCGTTCGCCACAGGTTTCCGCCCCACACGTCGTCCCCACCGATGAAAACGACGACATCGCCCAGCTCCGTGAGCCGTGGGCGATCGAAGGCTTCCGACATTCCGATCGATGAGGCACTCCCCGGCACCAGATCTCCGAGCTGGAAGGTCGTGACGCCGTCGGTGAACCAAGGTTCGCAACCGCTCACCGCGTCGCAGCCGGTGAAGACGAGGCCGGACGGGAGCCGGGCTGCCATGAGATCGGTCGATCTCATCTCGAGCCCGGGAGGAGCCGGTATCTGATCTGTGCCAGATGGCGTCCCATCCGTCCGAAAGAGCTTCGGCTGACCTGGAGTCGAGCTCGCTTGGAACCAGACCTCCGTTCCTACCAACTGGAATCCCGCCGGAAACGAAGACGAGCCTCCTGGCGCGAGGTCGACGATCCGCGTAGTGCCGGCAACGGAGCCATCCGTCCGCCACAGCTCGCAGTCCTGGTCAGGACTGAACTCGCAACCCTGAAAGACCAGGGACCCATCTGCAAGCACCCGCTGTGTCGCCGGCAACTCGAAACTGGCGGGGAATCCCAGATTCGAGTGCAGCAGGGACGTTCCCGCGATCGAGCCATCCGTCCGCCAGAGCTGAAGCTGGGAGTTGTCCGTTGACACATAAACGACTCCCGAAGCAGGCAGGATGGAGTAGATGTGGCCAGGAATCGGGTCGGGGAACTCGCCAAAGAGCGCATGGGTTCCGGCTTCCGTTCCGTCGGATGTCCAGAGTCGGCGCCGCCGGGTCATCGCTTCTGTCGCCACGAAGTAGAGCTGACTGCCGACGGCACGCAACAGGGATGGTTCCGAAGACTGCGGGCCCGGAACCAGGTCGGAGACCATTCGCGTTCCCGTCGCTGTTCCGTCCGTGATCCAGAGCTCGCTGCCGTGCACGCCGTCGTTTGCCGAGAAGTAAACAGCTGGCCCGACGGACTCCACGGCGAAACGGAGGGCCTGCTCCGATCCGCAGGCGCCGGGACAGAGGTCGCTCAGCAGGAAGGTACCGGGTGCCGAACCATCACTCCTCCAGAGTTCGTACCCGTGGCGACCATCATCCTTGAAGAAATAGGCCACACCATCGGCGACAGCGTGATCCTGGAGCACCTGAAACTCTGCGCGCGATGGGATTCGCCTCTTTCCCAGGTCCTGAACCAGGTACTCGCTGTCGGCCGACACGGGTGTCGCCAGTAGCAGGATACCGATCGTCAGAGCTGCGGCGACACGACTCATTGAGGGTATCCGGACCGTTCCAAGTCGAGCGGCCGTCCGAGTAATCAAGCCGACCATCGTGAAAGGTCGCCGGTCTCGAACCCGTCGATGAAGAGCGGCACCGACCCGTCGTCGGCGCGCGCCCAGAGCTCGAAGCCGTGGACGTGGTCGGTCGCGGTGAAGAACAGGCGGTTGCCCCGCCGCACGAAGCGCGAGGGCGACGACGACAGCGGCCCCGGCGCGACGTCGGTCAATCGGTAGGTTCCAGCCGCCGTGCCGTCCGAGCGCCACGCCTCGCGCCCGTGCTCCCGCGTCCACGCCGAGAAGTAGAGGACGCCGTCCTGGACCACGAAGTCGTCGGGAACTGACGAGCCGACGCCCGTCACCAGGTCCCGCACCACCGACGTCCCCGCCGCGGTGCCGTCCGTGCGGAACAGCTCGTAACCGAGCGCAGGGTGCTCCGCGGCGAAGAGCACGATGCCGTTGCCCAACGACACCAGGTGCCGCGGCCAGGAGCCATCCGCGCCCGGGGCAATGTCGGCCACGACCACCGTCCCCGTCTCTGTCCCGTCGCTCGTCCAGAGTTCGAAACCGGTCGTGCCGTTGTCGCCGACGAACACGACGCGCGTTTCGTCGATCGCGGCGATGCGGGACTCCGGGGCCTGTTGACCGAACAGCTCCGCAGTTTCTCGTCCAGGAATCGCTCCGTCCGGTCCGGGCCGCAGGTCGAGGACGCGTCCGGTGCCGGCAGGGGTACCGTCGGAGCGCCACAGCTCGGTTCCGTCCGTCGCCGTCCGCAGCGAGAAGTAGAGGCTCGCGCCGGCCATCGTCAGGTCGTCGACTTCCGGGTACTCCGGCGAAGGATCGATCAGCAGCGTCGGTTCCGACTCGCCATCCGAGACTTCGAGACCGCTCCAGCCACCGAAGAAGAGGTTCTGCCCCAGCTCGCCTTCTCCGGACACGAACCTTCCGCTGGCGACGATCCTCGCCCGTTCTTCGGGAGGCGCATCGCCCTCGAGCCGCAAGACTCGATCACTTCCGTAGGCGACGAACATGGCGGATCGGAGGGTGCCGAACGCCGGCAACGACGAGATCCAGGATCCGGAAGCCAGCGGCAGCAGTTTCTCGGTCCCCGCGGGAGTTCCGTCCGTTCTCCACAGCGCGTGCTCCGGGCCGTTCGGCAGATGCGCGATCGCCTGTCCTTCGTGACTCGCGCACTCCGGGATTCCGCTACCCTCCCCGCCGACCGTCCATGCCGTCAGGAGCTGCGCGCCGTCCGGAACACCGTCGACGTAGTACCAACCTCCGTCGACCGGGCCGGTCAGGGGCGTGACCAGCAGCCCCTGTCGCCAGGGCGCCTGACACCGGATCTCGACGAAGGATTCGAGCACCTCGGTGGTGTGCAGGAAGCCCGGGGTCGAGTCGTTGAGGGTGCGGATCCGCTCGGTTCCGTTCGCGGTCCCATCCGACGCCCAGAGCTCCAGGCCACGGTCCGGTCGGAAGATCGACAGCAGAACGCGGCCGCCGACCACCGGCGGCTTCGCGACGGCCTGGTAGCCGCCGAACCAGGCCTCCGGCGGCACCGCGTCGAAGTCGCTGAGCGGCACGGTGGTCGCCGCCGTCCCCTCGCTTCTCCACAGCCTCGTTCCGTTCTGGCCGTCGTCGGCGACGAACAGCAGCGCCCCCCCGAGCTCGACGAAGTTCGGCCGGTCAAACCACCAGGAGGCGCTGATCGAGCTTCCCGGTCCCGGATGGAGGTCCGCGACGCGTTGGGTCGTCGCGCCGTCCGTCACCCAGGGCTCGGCGCCGAAATCCTCGTCCCACCCGGTGAAGAAGAGACGCGACCCGACGACCGCCGCCCGGCTCAACCTGGTCTCGGGCCGGACGACCGCAGGAAGCGGGACTTCCACCGTCCCCGCGGTCGTTCCATCGGTCCGGAAGATCCTCGCGAAACTGTTCGACGTCGGAGTGTAGGCAGTGAACCAGACCTGGGTTCCGTCCGACTCGAAGCCGTTCGGGTACGAGCTCTCCAGGCCCGGGTAGATGTCGGCGATCCTCACGGTGCCGGCGACGGTGCCGTCCGAGCGCCAGAGTTCGCAGTCGGGCTGCGAGCCCGAGGGCGTACATGCCCCGAACACCGCAGTTCCGTCGGCCAGGATCTCGAAGGAGCCACCGCGAAGATTCGAGTACGGCTGCTCGAGAAGGGAGTGCAGCAACTGCGTTCCGGCGGCCGTACCGTCGCTGGCGTAAAGGCGATCGATCACGCGCACGAAGAGGGTACCGGCTCCGCTCGCGTTGGCGCCGATCCAGCTGCTGGTGCTTCCCGGCGTGAGGTCGGCGACGAGCACGGTTCCGGGTTCCGAGCCGTCCGACCGCCAGAGCTCGTGGCCGTGGACTCCGTCGTCGGCGCCGAAATAAAGCTGTCCCTCGAAGCTGCCGAGAGCGGAAGGCCGCGAGGAGAGCGGGCCCCGCCGTACGTCGCTCACCATCCTCGTCCCGGCGGCAGTCCCGTCCGTGACCCAGAGCTCGGTGCCGTGGACCCCGTCGTCGGCCGTGAAGAAAATCTGCTTGCCGACCGCCGCCATCCGGCCGTAGGCCGAGCCGAAAGCTTCCGCACCGCAGAGCCCGGGGCAGAGGTCGGCGAGCAGGTACGTCCCGGCCGCGGTGCCATCGCTGCGCCAGAGCTCCTGCCCGTGGACGCCGTCATGGCGGTAGAAATAGGCCACTCCGTCGGCGACGAGGGAGAATGGCGCGTACAGGTCGACCCCTTCGTACTGTTGCGCTGTTCCGAAATCCTGCACCAGGTACTCACCGGCGGCGTGGATCGGCGCTCCCGCGACGAACAGGGCGCAGGTCATGCCTGCCGCGGTGATTGCCCGGACGTTTCTCATTGCGTCGTTATCCCGCAATCCGTCATGGAATGGATTGACTCCAACGCGACGTGTCCTCCGTGTCGAACCCGTCGATAAAGAGCGGCACCGACCCGTCGTCGGCGCGCGCCCAGAGCTCGAAGCCGTGGACGTGATCGGTCGCGGTGAAGAAGAGGCGATTGCCCCGCCGCACGAAGCGAGACGGCGACGACGAGAGCGGCCCCGGCGCCACGTCAGTGAGCCGCCAGGTGCCAGCCGCCGTGCCGTCCGAGCGCCAAGCTTCGCGTCCGTGCTCGCGTGTCCACGCCGAGAAGTAGAGGACGCCGTCCTGCACCACGAAATCGTCCGGCACCGACGAACCCAAGCCCGTCACCAGGTCGCGCACCACCGACGTCCCCGCCGCCGTGCCGTCCGTGCGGAACAGCTCGTAGCCGAAGGTCGGATGCTCCGCGGCGAAGATCACGACGCCATCTTCAAGCGACCGCAGATGTCTCGGCCACGAGCCATCGGGTCCCGGAATGATATCGGCGACCACGACGGTGCCCTCTGCAGTTCCGTCGCTCGACCACAGCTCCACTCCAGACTTTCCGTCGTTGGCCGGGAACAGAACTCGTCCTTCGCCCCCGGCCGCCAATCGCGTCTCGAAGGGTAGATTCCAGGCCTCGACTCCATCGCGCCGCTCGAGGCCGCCTTCCGGGCCGGGCCGCACTTCACGAACGAGGCACGTTCCTTCGATCGTTCCGTCCGACTTCCACAGCTCTCCCCCAGTCTCGCTCGAATCTCGCACGAAGAAGAGGTGGTCGGCGACGAGAATCGGATCCGAGTTTCCCGAACCGAACGGAGGTTCGGTCAGAGGTTCGAGGATCAGGCTGGGCTCCACCAGGCCGTCAGTGATTTCTAGGCCGCCCGAGCCATCGACGACGTAGAGAAGCTCGTTCGTGCTCTTCAACTCACCCCAGGGAAGTGTCGAAGGCAGACGCACGATGGAGTCCGAACCCGCTGGAGCTGAGGGAATCATGAAGAGCGCGGTCGGAGTCGGGGACTGTGGATCCGAGCCGAAGAGCGCGAAGCGATCGCGATGGATCTCGACGACCGGAGACGCGCCTCTGGAATCGAAATCGGAGGACAAGAGCTCCGTCGAAGCGGCAGTCCCGCTCGATCGCCATACGCCGGTGGGCGCGACGGTCAGGACTTCGTTGCCGTTGGTGGCACACTCCGCGGACCTCCCCCGCTCCGATTCATCGAGCAAGACGAGGTTTGCTACTCCACCCGGAACGCCGTCGGAGAAGATCAAGGTCGATTCGCCAACCGATTCGAGGTTCGCTACCTTGGCAACGACCCCTTGGCGCAGCGGTGAGAAGCACGGGCGCTGGCTCGGAGTGTAGAAGCTCTCCAAAGCGGCGAAGAATGCAGAAGCCTCGGTGGCGGCGGTCAGAATCGACCCTGTTCCGGCCGCGGTTCCATCCGAACGCCAGATCTCTAGTCCACGATCCGGCCTGAACAGGCTCAACAGCCACTGACCATTCACCACGATCGAGCGCTCGATCGCGGGGAAGAAGCCGAACGACGAGCCCGCTGGATAGGAATCCAGGTTCGAGAGAGCGACGGTTCCTGACGGCGTGCCGTCGGTGCTCCAGAGTCCGAGCTGTCCATTGCCGTCATCGGCGAGGAAAGCCGCCCGTACTCCGAGCTCCGTCATCCGCGGGTGCGAGAAGCTCGCAGTCATCCCGACCGACGACTGGCTCCCGACGACCAGATCCGCGAGTTGGACCGCGCCGCTGCCATCCGAGAACCAGGGTTCGCATCCGCTGGATGCACTACAGCCCACGAAGACCAGTCCGCCTCCGAGTGGCGTGGCGGTGCCGTTTCGAGTCGACACGCTGACTCCGGCGGGCTGCTGGATCTGGATCGTTCCGGAGGGCGTCCCGTCCGTGCGATAGAGCACCGTCTGACCGAACGACAGTTGCGCTTCGAACCAGACCTCCGAGCCGACTCGATGAAATCCGCTGGCATAGGAGCTCTCTGTTCCCGGCCTCAAGTCGCCCAGGCGAAGCGTCCCGGCCAGTGTCCCATCACTGCGCCACGGCTCGCAGCCTGTGTCGTTGTCGCAGCCCGTGAACACCAGCGAGCCGTTCGGCAGCGTCGTCGCTGCTCCAGTCGCCTCAAATAGTGTCGGAGCAGTGAATCCGCCGTGGAGCTCGAACGTCCCTGTAAGGGTCCCGTCCGTACGCCAGAGTCCATAGGAGGGCTCTGTGTGAATTACGAAGACGAGACCAGGACCCTCGAGTAGCGAGGAAACGTGTGGACCCAGAGGATCCGTCGCTTCCTCGAAGAGGGGCCTCGTCCCCGCAGATGTCCCATCCGAGCGCCACACCCGCCGCTCCGTCCAGGGCTCCCCCGCCAGGAACCACACTTCTTCGAAGGCTTCGACCATCCCGTAAGGCCGCGACGACGCCGGACCAGGTCGGATGTCGGCGACCATCCGGGTCCCCGGGATGGTCCCGTCGGTGACCCAGAGCTCGCTCCCGTGCACGCCGTCGTCGGCCGCGAAGAAGATCCGATCGCCGACCGCCGCGAGGCCGAACGAGTAGAACTGTTCGGCTCCACATCGCCCTGGACAGACGTCGAGTAGGAGATGGGTACCGGCGATGGTTCCATCGCTACGCCAAAGCTCATAGCCGTGGCGCTCGTCGTCGAGGAAAAAGTACGCTACGCCGTCGAGAACCGCGTGATCGCGAATCGAATCTCCCGCGGCGAGCGAGGGCATCCGCGCCTGCCCGAGGTCCTGGACCAAGTACTCCCCGTCGGCACCGAGAGGCATCGGCCCGACGAAGATCGAAGCGAAAACCGCTGCGAGAAGGGCCTTCCGGAGGGGGTCGGGAGCGCGCATCGAAGCTTCTCGGAGGTGAGGCTTCCGCGAGGGTACACCCCGCCCGCCGGGGGCGCAAGAGACCGCGCGAAACCGGTCTCCGGGAGCGGCAGGAATCGTCAGTCCGCGGTGCTATTCGTCGTCATTCTGTGCTCCAGCGCAGTCCCGGGCCCGCCGGGCCGAGGCCGGCCAAGTCGAGCAGGCGCTGGCAGTAGGCGTCGAGGAAGCGCTCCATCGACTCGCCGCCGACGTAGAAGGCGGGGATCGGCGGGACGACGACGGCGCCGGCGTAGGTCAGCGTGCGCAGATTCTCGAGGTGGACCAGCGCGAGCGGGGTCTCGCGGAAGCCGAGCAGCAGCGGCCAGCGCTCCTTGAGCGCCACCGCGCCGGCGCGGTGGATCAGGGTGTCGGCGATGCCGGTCGCGAAGGCGCCCACCGTGCCCGAGGAGGCCGGCAGCACGATCGTCGCGGCGAGACGCACCGAGCCCGAGGCGATCGGCGCGTCGAGCTCGTTGTCGCGGTGGATCGCGATCCGGTCGCGGGCGGCGCCGTCGAGTCCGGCGGCCTCGACCAGCGCCTCGGCACCGGTGCGGTCGCGGCCGAGCTCGTGGGCGAGCACCTGGCTGGCGCCGCGCGAGACCACCAGGTGGACCCGCTCGACCGCGCTCTGGCGGGCGAGGACCCCCAGCAGGTGGCGCGGCAGCGCCATGCCCGAGGCGCCGGTGACGAGCAGGGCGACGGCGTGAGGCATCGTCCCGATCCTACGTCGCCGGAGCGTCGCTGGACCGTCGCTTCGCCCGGAAGGCGGGTTCGTCCTAGGCTAGCGGCCGCTCCGAAGCGAGGTGCACCATCGTCGGCGAGACCCTCTCCCACTACCGCATCCTCGACCGCCTCGGCAGTGGCGGTATGGGCGAGGTCTGGCTCGCCGAGGACCTGCGCCTGCACCGGCCGGTGGCGCTGAAGACCCTGCGCCGCCGCGAGGCCTGCCCGGAGGAGGATCACCGCCGGCTGCTGCGCGAGGCGCGCATCGCCTCGGCGCTCAACCACCCCAACATCGCGGTCGTCTACGACATCGAGGAGATCGAAGGGCCCGAAGGAACGTTGTCGCTTCTTGCCATGGAGTACGTGCCCGGCCGCACGCTCGCCGAGCTCGCCGCCGAGGGCACGCTCGGACTCGACGAGATCCTCGACATCGCCGCCCAGGCCGCCGACGCCCTCGCCGAGGCGCACCGGCGCGGGGTGGTCCACCGTGATGTCAAGCCGGGGAATCTGATGGTCGCCCAGGGCCGCGTCAAGGTGCTCGACTTCGGACTCGCGCTCGACCAGCCGCGGGCGGTCCCCGACGCCACCACGCGCAGCGCGACCTGGGCGGTCTCCGCGGCGGCCGAGCTCGGGGGAACCCTCCACTACCTGTCGCCCGAGCAGGCGCTCGGGCGGACGCTCGACGCGCGGAGCGATCTCTTCTCGCTCGGCGTCGTGCTCTGGGAGCTGCTCGCCGGCCGGCGACCGTTCGAGGGGGCGAACGCCGCGGCGGTGGTCGACGCCATCCTCCACCGCGAACCACCGCCGCTGACCCGGCGCTTCGAGTCGCCGGCCGCCGCCGAGCTCGAGCGGCTGGTCCTGCGCCTGCTCGCCAAGGATCCCGCGGCGCGGCCGGCGAGCGCCGGCGAAGTGCGCGCCGAGCTGGCGCGGTTGCGCTCGAGCGCCCCGACGGCTGCCGCGGGCGGCCCGCCCGCGGTGGCGATCGCGCCGATCGTCAACCTCACCGGACACGGCGAGGACGAATGGCTCGGCACCGCGCTCGCCGAGACCCTGGCCGCGGCGCTCCAGGAGATCGAGGGCTTGACCATCCTCGGCGGCGATCGCGTGCTCGACGCCTGGCGGCGCCTCGGCGACGCCCCGGGCGAGATCGGCACCGAGCGCGCCGCCCGGCTCGGCCGCATGCTCGGCGCGCGCTGGATGGTCTGCGGCTCGTTCCAGCGCCTCGGCGAGCAGGTGCGCCTGACCGGCCAGGTGATCGAGGTCGAGAGCGGGCGGGTCGCGCGCGCGGCGCGCGCGGACGGGCCGGTCGGCGAGCTGTTCGCGATCCAGGACCGCATCGTCGCCGAGCTGGTCTCGGGGCTGCGCGGCACCGTGGCCGCGGCCCACGAAGGGGACGAGACGCGAGTGGTCGCCGCCTTCGAAGCCCTGTCGAAGGGGCTGCTCAACGTCCGCTCCGACAGCTACGAGTCGCTCGACCGCGGCATCCTCTTCTTCGAGCGCGCGCTCGCCGCCGACCCCGGCTACGCGCGGGCGCTGCTCGAGCTGGGCACGGCGTACGCCCAGAAGGCCGACCACCTGGTCTCGCCCGAGCTCAACGACAAGGCGATCGCCCTGCTGCGCCGGGCGCTCGACCTGCGTCCGCGGCATCCGCGCAGCTGGCGCGAGCTGGGGCTCGCCCTCGTCCTCGCCGGCCGCGTCGACGAAGGGATCCGCCACCTCGAGCACGCGCTCGCGCTCGCGCCCGAGGATCCGCTGATGCTGGGCGGCCTCGCCCGCGGCCGCTTCCTGGGCCGCGGCGACTTCGCCGGCGCCGCCGAGCTGTTCGAACGCGCCGTCGTCCGCAATCCGCAGGCCGGCTGGTACTGGCTGCAACTGGCTCACTGTCTGGCTCTGCTGCGCGACTTCGCGCGCGGCGAGGCGGCGGCGCGGCGCGCGATCGCGCTCCAGGAGGCCGCGCTCTCGGGCGCTCAGGGCGTCCGCATCGTCGGCGCCTGGATGCGCATGGGCCACCTCGCGGCGCTCCAGGGTCGATTCGCCGAGGCGCGCGACGCCTACCTCTCCGAGCTCGCCTTCGTCGAGCGGCTCGACCACGCGCTGCGCGGGCGGATCCTGATCGAGCTGCGCACGCGGGCAGGCGCGGCGCTCCAGGCGCTCGGCGAGCGCGAGCGCGCGCAGGCAGCGCTCGCCGCTGCGCTCGAAGCGTGGGGCGCGCGCGAGGCGCTCGGCGCCGACGACCCGTTCACCCGCTACTACGCGGCCGCCGCCTACGCCCTCGTGGGCGAGCGCGAGGCCGCGCTCGACCAGCTCGAGCGCTCGGCCGCGGCGCGCTCCGCCTTCGTCGTCGCGCGCGCGCGCATCGAGCCCGAGTGGGATGCGCTGCGCGGCGATCCGCGCTTCGAGAAGCTGCTCGCCGGCGGCTGAGCGCCCTCCGGATCAGAGACCGCCGAAACGCTCGTAGGCGGCGCGCTCGAGCTCCTCGCGCCGGTCGGGGTGGGAGATGGCGATCAGCGCCCGCGCCCGCTCGCGCAGGCCGCGGCCGTGGAGGTTGGCGACCCCGTACTCGGTCACCACCCACTGCACGTGCGAGCGGGTGGTGACCACCCCGGCGCCCTGCTTGAGGAACGGCACGATCCGGCTCTCGCCGCGCGAGGTGGTCGAGGGCAGCGCGATGATCGGCTTGCCGCCGGGCGACAGCGCGGCGCCGCGGATGAAGTCCATCTGGCCGCCGACGCCGGAGTACATGCGGGTGCCGATCGAATCGGCGCAGACCTGGCCGGTCAGGTCGACCTCGATCGCGCTGTTGATCGCGGTCGCCTTCGGGTTGCGGCGGATCACCGCGGTGTCGTTGACGTAGGCGACGTCGAGCATCACCACCTGCGGGTTGTCGTCGATGAAGTCGTAGAGCCGGCGCGTGCCCATCGCGAAGGTGCCGACCACCTTGCCCGGATGGACCCGCTTCTCCTCGCCGGTGACCACGCCGCGCTCGACCAGATCGACCAGGCCGTCGGCGAACATCTCGGTGTGGATGCCGAGGCGGCGGTGGTCCTTGAGCGCGGTCAGCACCGCGTCGGGGATGGCGCCGATGCCCATCTGCAGGGTCGCGCCGTCGTCGACCAGGGTCGCGACCTGGCGCCCGATGGCACGCTCGACGTCGGTCAGCACCGGCCGCGGGTGCTCGGGCAGCGGTTCGTCGGTCTCGACCGTGGCGGCGAAGCGCGAGACGTGGACGAGGGCGTCGCCGTGCGCGCGCGGCATCTGTGGATTGACCAGCGCGATCACCCGTCGCGCGGTCTCGACCGCGGCGCGCGAGCCGTCGACCGAGACCCCCAGCGAGCAGAAGCCGTGGCGGTCGGGCGGCGAGACCTGCACGAGCGCCACGTCGAGCGGCAGGATCCCCTGCCGGAACAGCGCCGGGACCTCCGAGAGGAAGACCGGCACGTAGTCGGCGCGTCCTTCGGCCACCGCGGCGCGCAGGTTCGGTCCGATGAACAGGCAGCGGACCCGGAAGCTCTTCTCCATGCCGGGCGCGGCGTAGGGCGCCGGCCCCTCGGTGTGGAGTTGCACGATCTCGACTTCGCGCAGCTCTTCCGAGCGCGCCGCGAGCGCCTCGACCAGCATGCGCGGTGCCGCCGCGGCGGTGTGGACGAAGACCCGGTCGCCGGACCGGACGTAGGAGATCGCCTCTGCGACGGGAACGGGTCGGATCATGGTGCTTACAGACTAGCCGACGCCTCGAACCCGCGAGCCGCCAAAACGGGTGGGGCCGGCCCGCCGCGAAGACGGGACCGGCCCCGGCGGCAAACAGCGCGGCGGGTCGCCCGCCGCGCCCGGATCAGGCCAGCTTCTGCCGCGCCGCCCGCACCAGCGTGAAGCAGAGCACCGCGAACATGCCCACGCCGATCAGGTCGGCCCAGTAGCCGAGATGCTCCCAACCGTGGACGCCGACGGCATCCAGGATGTAGCGGTAGACGGTGACCGCCTCGCCCTCGGGACCGATCTTGATCCCCTGCAGCGCGGCGATCAGCACGCCGGTCAGCGCGCCGCCGGCGACCAGCCCGGTCGCGTAGAGCATGCCCGAGGAGATCTCCGACTCCTCGCTCCCCTTCTCCTTGCGTTCGAGCAGGCCGCGGATCATGCCGCCGACGAAGATCGGCAGGGTCGTCGACAGCGGCAGGTAGAGACCGACCGCGAACGACAGCGACTTGACGCCGCACAGCTCGATGACCACGGCGATCGCCATGCCGACGAAGATCAGCCCCCACGGCAGGTCCTGGGCGAGCAGCCCCTGGATGATGGTCGCCATCAGGGTCGCCTGCGGCGCCGGGTAGTCGGGCGAGCCGATGGCGTGGCCGGCGATCAGCTGGTTCGGCACCTCGGCGTTGTCGATGATGCGCAGCGTGAAGCCGATCGCCAGCACCGACGCGGCGACGCCGATGATCAGGCCGATCTGCTGAGCGCGCGGGGTGGCGCCGACCAGGAACCCGGTCTTCAGGTCCTGGCTGGTGTTGCCGGCGTTGGCGGCGGCGATGCAGACCATGGCGCCGACGCACAGGGCGAGCGACTGGTAGACGTCACCGGTCCAGCCGAGCCCGACGAAGATCAGGCAGGTCGCCATCAGGGTCGCGATGGTCATGCCCGAGATCGGGTTCGACGACGAACCGATGATGCCGACGATGCGCGAGGAGACGGTGACGAAGAAGAAGCCGAAGACCACGATCAGCAGCCCCATCAGCACCTTCGACAGCACGCCGCTGCCCGGCAGCTGCGGCAGCAGCGCGACGATGCCGACCAGGATCAGCGAGCCGACCAGCACGACGGTGATCGGGATGTCGCGCTCGGTGCGCTCGACCGACTTGCCGGTGCGCAGGTCCTTCAGGCTCTTGAAACTCTCGCGGAACGCCGAGGCAATCGTCGGCAGCGTCTTGATCAGGGTGATCAGGCCGGCGGCGGCCACGGCGCCGGCCCCGATGAAGCGCACGTAGCCGAGCCGGATGCCGTTGTAGTCCATTTCGCCGATCGGCGCCCGCCCCGGCACCAGCACGGTGGGCAGCGCGTCGCCGATGATCGCGATCAGCGGGATCAGGACCAGGTAGGAGAGCACGCCGCCGGCGACCAGTACGCCGGCGATCCGCGGGCCGATGATGTAGCCGACGCCCAGGTACTCGGGCGTCACGTCGCTGGCCACGGTGGCGCGCGGAAACGCGGCGTTGCGCGCCGCCGAGTAGAGCGGCGTCTCCTTCCACAGGCCGAGGATCGACATCGGAATGCGGTAGAGCGCCGCGATGCCGAGTCCGGCGAACACCTTCTTGGCGAGATTGCCGCCCTTCTCGCCGGCGATCAGCACGTCGGCGGCGGCGGTGCCCTCCGGATACGGCAGCGTGCCGTGCTCCTGGACGATCAGCGCGCGCCGCAGCGGCACCATGAACAGCACGCCGAGCGTGCCGCCGACCAGGGCGAGCGAGAAGATGTTCCAGTAGTTGAAGAACTGCGCCCCGCCCTCGAGGAAGATCAGCGCCGGGATGGTGAAGGCGACGCCGGCCGCGATCGACTCGCCGGCCGATCCGATCGTCTGAACGATGTTGTTCTCGAGGATCGTCGCCTTGAGCGGACGCAGCAGCGAGATCGACAGCACCGCGATCGGGATCGAGGCGGTGACGGTCAGACCGGCGGTCAGGGCCAGGTAGACCGTGGCCGCGCCGAAGATGATCCCGAAGATCGCGCCCGCGACGATCGCCTTGGGCGTGAACTCCGGAATGACGGTCGCTGCCGGGATGTACGGCTGGAACTTCTTGTCCGAAGCCTCGGCCATCGCACTTCTCCTCGCGGACGAAGGGTGGGTCGGGGTGCAGTGGGAGCCGCGGCGCATGGTACGACGCGGTTCGTCCGCGGCGCAAGCCGCACGGGGCGGATCGGGCGCGCGGGGACGCGGGCCGGCGCGGGCCCCTCGGCCGGGCGCGGCGGGTGGTAGGATGCCTCCGGCCCGGCCGGCGCAGGTCGATCGAACCCCACCCCGCGCGCCGGGCGCCGCGGCCCCGACCGGGCGCCGCGGAACCGATTCCCTTCGAAGAGGAGCTTTCCGTGATCACCCCCCCTGCCGTTCGCGAGGCGCGCCGATGAGCCCTTGGTGGCTGCGCCCGCCGGGCGAGGAGCCCGCCGAGGAGCCGGAGCGCCGCAGCGCGCCCGCGCCCGAACCCGAATTCCAATCCGAGCCCGAAGCCGTCCGGGCGCCCGAAACCCCCTCGATCGCCGATCTGCTGGCGCCCACGCCTCACGCCGAGGCCGAGGTCGCCTCCGCCGAGGCGGACGAGGAAGAGGAGGCCGAAGGCGCCACCGAGCCCGCCGAGGAGGCCGAGGAGGCGCCGCGCAAGCGCCGACGCCGGCGCCGGCCGCGCCGCCGTCGCGACAGCACGGCGACGGCCGAGACCGCGGAGGGCGCCGCCGAGCGCCGCCTGCCCGGACGGGTCGAAGAGGACGATGACGAGGACGACGACGAGGACGACGACTACGAGGGGATCGCCCGCGAGCTGATCGACTCGATCACCGGTGGCGGCGCCTCGACGCGTCCCGTGGCCTCGCCCGAGGAGCGCAAGCTCGCGATGTTCTGCGATCTCGAGAACATCGCGCTCGGCGTGCGCGACAGCGAGGTCAAGCGCTTCGACATCACCCTGGTGCTCGAGCGCCTGCTCGAGAAGGGCAAGATCATCGTCAAGCGCGCCTACGCCGACTGGGAGCGTTACAGCGAGTTCAAGGTCGCCTTCCACGAGTCGGCGATCGAGCTGATCGACATCCCGCAGCGGCGCTACTCGGGCAAGAATTCGGCCGACATCAAGATGGTCGTCGACGCCATGGACCTGTCCTACGCCAAGGAGCACCTCGACACCTTCGTCATCCTGTCGGGCGACTCGGATTTCTCGCCGCTGGTCTCCAAGCTCAAGGAGAACAACAAGTACGTCATCGGCATCGGCGTCAAGAACTCGTCTTCGAACCTGCTGGTCGACAACTGCGACGAGTTCATCTACTACGAGGACGTCTGGCGCGACCGCGAAAAGAGCCCGGAGCTCACCGGCCTGACCAAGAAGAAGGCCGAGGTCTTCACGCTGCTGGTCGACGCCATCTTGGCGCTCCAGCGCGAGAACAAGGACGTGCTGTTCGGTTCGCTGATCAAGCAGACCATGCAGCGCAAGAAGCCGTCGTTCAACGAGGGCTACTACGGCTACTCGACCTTCACCGAGCTGCTGCAGGACGCCGAGCGCCACCAGATCGTCAAGCTGAAGAAGGACCAGCGCTCGGGCACGCTGGTGGTCACCGGCTTCGCCAAGCGCCGCTGAGGCGAAGACCACACGGTTTCTCCAGGGCCGGATCCCGCGAGGGATCCGGCCCTTCGTCGTTCCGGCTCAGCCGCCGTCGCGCAGGAACCAGCGCGTCAGGTGGAAGAGCATCGGCGCCGAGAAGCAGAGCGAATCGATGCGGTCGAGCACGCCGCCGTGGCCGGCGAGCGAGCTGCCCCAGTCCTTGACCCCGGCGTCGCGCTTGATCGCCGACATCGTCAGCCCGCCGGCGAAACCGAGGAAGACGAGCAGCAGCGCCATGGCGGCCGCCGCGAGCGGCCGGTAGGGGGTCAGGAAGCCGAGCGCGGCGCCGACGCCGGTCGCCGCCAGGCCGCCGACGACGAGCCCTTCCCAGGTCTTGCCCGGCGAGACCGAGGGCGCCACCGGTCGACGGCCGAGGGTCTTGCCCGCGAGGTACTGGAAGACGTCCGAGAGTTGCACCACCACCACCAGCCAGAGCAGCAGCTTCGGGTTCTCGCGCGGTCCGCCGGGCAATTCGAGCATCAGCAGGGCCGGTGCGTAGCTGACGCAGTAGACCGCCACCATCAGCCCCCACTGGATCTTGGCGGTGCGCTCGAGGAAGCGTTCGACGTCGCCGGCGATCGCGGCGCGGATCGGCACGAACAGGAAGGCGTAGACCGGGATGAAGATCGCGAACATGCCGTACCAGCGCACGGCGAGGAAGACGTAGTGCAGCGGCAGGATCACGAAGAAACACCAGACCAGGGTCGCGTGATCGGCCCGCCGGGTCGGCGTCAGCGTCGCGAACTCGCGCAGCGCCAGGAACGACAGCAGCGCGAACAGCGCGGTCGAGGCGAGCGGTCCGATCGCGGTCGCCGCGGCGAAGACTGCGCACATGCCCCACCAGGCCACGATGCGCTGCCAGGCGTTGTCGACCGTCGCGCGCGCGCCGGGCGAGCGCACCCGCCGGCGCAAGAGCGCGCCGGCGACGGTCGCCACCACCAGCAGCGCCAGCAGGCCGCCGAAGACCGCGACCAGCTCGGGATCGAAGCGCGCGATCATCGCCGTCCGAGCTCCACCACCGCCAATCGGAGCCGATCGAGGAACGGACCCTTCTCCTCGCCGTCGCCGAGCGTGACCGGCGCGCCGAACGTCGCGCTCGCCAGAAACGGCACCGGCGCGAACTCGCCCTTGGGTAACACCCGCTTCAGGTTGTCGAGCCAGACCGGAACCAGCTCGAGCCCGGGTCGCATCCGACAGAGATGCCAGACGCCGGGCTTGAACGGACCGACTTCGGGTCCGGGGTTCCGCGTCCCCTCCGGGAAGAGGATCAACGAGGAACCGTCGCAGAGCGCGCCGGCGGTCGACTCGACCGCGGCGCGAGCGCTCGCCTCGCGCTCGGCGGGCGAGGCGTCGCTGACTCCGCGCGGGATCAGCACCGCCCGGAAGACCCGCTCGGCGAGCCGGCGCTTGAGGCCCCGGCTCCAGTAGTCGGCGGCGGCGACCGGCCGCGTCCGCCTGCGCACGGCCGGCGGCAGCGCCGACCAGAGCACGAGAGTGTCGAGATGGCTGCCGTGGTTGGCGACGTAGACGCGCTGGCGGTCCTCGGGCGCGCAACCGACCCAGCGGGCGTGGGCGCCGCACAGCAGCTTCACGGTCCCCACCAGCACCGGCGCCAGCGGGTGGCTCACCGACGCCCCTCGAGCTCGGCCACGATGCGGCGCGCGCGCCGTGCCGCGGTGAGGAGCGCGAGCGCCGCGATCGCGGCGAGCGCCCACGGCAGGACGCGCTCCGGCGCGCCGGCGACCGCTTCGACGGCCGCGGCGACCAGCGCGGCCGCCAGCAGCACCATGCGCTGCTGCTTGGCGGCGGGACCGACGAAGTGCGCCGAGGCGCCGGCGGCGACGCCGAGCGTGCGGACGTACGCGGTGAGCACCGCGACGAGCGCCGCGCTCCAGCCCGCGATCGGCGCCCAGGAGACCGAAGACGCCGCGTAGCCGGCGGCGACCAGGCAGAGGGCGTCCGAGATCCGGTCGGGCAGCTCGTTCCAGATCTCGCCCGAGGCGCTCTTGCGGCCGCCTTCGACCGCGACCATGCCGTCGAACAGGTTGGCGAGCAGGCGCAGCGGAATCGCCAGGGCCGCCACCACCAGCCAGGTCGCTCGGCTCGTGCCGGTTTCGCCGCGCGACGCGACCAGTGCCGCCGCGGTCCCCGCCGCGAACACGACGCTCGCGGCCGAGATCGCGTTGGGCGCCACTCCCCACCGCGCCAGCGCAGTCGCGATCGCCGCCGCCCAGCGCGTGCCACGCGCCGCGATCGGCCGGCGCAAGAGTCGTTCTTCGGTCATGGAAAGCGCGCGGACGCTAGCACGCGCCTGGCGCGGCGCGGCCGCGCGTCGTCGCCGTCAGGCGAGCCGCCCCAGCGCCGCGCCCACCCGCTCGATCGCCGGCGCGATCTCCTCGACGCCGACCGCTCCGACCGAAAGGCGGAACCAGCCGTTGTCGTCCGGCGTGCCGAAGGCGTGGAAGGGCACCGCGGCGAAGCCGGCCTCGTCGAGCAGGTACTTGCGGATCCCCCGGTTGTTGCCGAAGCGCTCGATCAGGTCGAAGTGAACCGAGAGGTAGAGCGCACCGGCCGGCGGCAGGTGCGAAACCGGCAGCCCGCGCGCAGCGAGCGCCGCGAGGCCTCGATCGATCTCGGCCAGACGCGCGACGACGCCGTCGCGCACCGCGGCGGCGAGCGTCGAGGCCTGGTCGGGATCCGCGAGGATCTCGGCGGTCGCCACCTGCTCCGGGCGCGGCGCCCAGGCGCCGACGTGGCCGAGCAGGTCGCGCATCCGCTCCGCGAGGTACGGCGGCGCCACCACCCAGCCCACGCGCAGGCCGGTCGCCGCGAAGGCCTTGCTGATGCCGTCGACGAAGATCGTGTAGGGCGCCACCGCCGGCTCGAGCTCGACCGGCGTGGCGTGCGGCGCCGAGACATCGGCGAGCAGCCAGTAGATCTGGTCGTAGAGCAGGAAGAGCGGCTTGGCGCCGGCGCCGCGCCGGCGATTCTCGTCGACCACCAGGCGCGCGATGCCAGCGAGCTGCTCGCGACCGAAGCCGCTGCCCGCCGGGTTGAGCGGGCTGTTGAGCGCCAGCAGCGTCGCGCCCGGCAGGTGCGGCGCGAGCTCCTCGGCGGTCGGCAGGAAGCCGTTGTCGGCGCGGGTCGGCACCGCGACGCCGCGCGCCCCGGTCAGGTGGCAATAGTGATTGTTGTTCCACGACGGCACCGGGTAGACCACCGTGTCGCCGGCGTCGAGGATCGCCTGGTAGGCCGCCCAGATCACCGGCCGCGCGCCGCCGGCGATCAGGATCCCCTCCATCGGGTAATCGAGCCCGAGCGCGCGCGCATAGAAGCCGCGCACCGCGCGGCGCAGCTCGGCGACGCCGTCGGACGGCGGATAGTTGGTCTGTCCCGCGGCGAGAGCGCGCGCGATCGCGGACTCGAGCGGCTTCGGAATGCGAAACTGTTTCGGAGCGAAGTCGCCGACCGTCAAGTTCAGCACCGGCTTGCCCTGCTCCTGCAGCGCGCGCACTTCGCCCGCGATGCGCAAAATTTCGGACCCGACCAGCGTGGTCGCCATGCGGCCGAGCGCCTGCTCGGGCGGGACGGGGGGCTCGAGACGGAGCGGGGCGGTGGCGATCGTGGTCACAAGGGCGCTCCTCGAGAGACCGGACATCGAGATCGAAGGCCGAACGTCGAGTCCGCGCCCCGCCGCAGCACGGCGCCGACTCGCGGAGAATATCCGACGCGCACTCGCCTCGCTCGAAAACTGCACCGGCTCCTGTCCATTGACAGAGCCGATTTCGAGGCGTACCTTTCCTCTTGCCCACGGACGAACGAGGAGGTCTCGATGACGACGCCACCGGACCATCGGAAGCCCTCGGGGCCGCGACACGGCGACGGCCGCGCGGCAACCGGGGGCGATCCGGCGGGTCGACGGGAAAACTGAACGAAGTCCGCGACCACGAAACCAGCGCGCGGACGCTCCGCCCGGGGATCCCGGGCACCCGGCGATCCGAACTTCCGACGGGGAGGCGAGACGATCGCCTCCCCGTTTCTCGTTTCCGGCGACGCCCGAGACGGCGCTCCGTTCAGCCTGGCGGGATCGCGAGCCGCGCCGTCTCGGCGAACGGCCGCTCGCCGCGGAGCGCGGGCACGGACCGCGCCGCGAATCGCGCCGCCAGTTCCCCCGCCTCCTGCGAACCGCTCGCGGCGGCGGATTCCGCGAGCAGCACCCCTTCGAGGACCCGCCCGAGCGCCAGGGCCACGTCGCGCGCGCCGGCTTCGAGTCGCGCGCGGTCGCCGCTCGCCGATCGATGCCATGTCACGGCAGCTCTCAGGGCACTCTCGAGCGTCTCCCGTCCGGCCGCGTCGAGTCCGAGAGCGGCGGCAGCGAGACGTCGCGCGGTGTCTTCGACGAACGGCCCGAGCGCGCCTTCGCGCTCGATCGCGCGCAGGGCGTCGAGCGCCAGCACGTTGGTGGTTCCCTCCCAGATCGGCAGCACCTGGGCGTCGCGCGCGAGCGCCGGCAGCCCGGTGGTCTCGACGTAGCCGGCGCCGCCGAACGACTCGATCGCCTCGGCGGCGCCGGCGACGGCCTGGCGCGCGGTCAGCAGCTTGGCGACCGGCGTGAGCAGGCGCAAACGGGCGCGCTCTTCGGCCGACGCCTCGCCGAGCTCCTCGCGGCCGACGAGCGCCGCGCACTCGGCCGCCAGCTCGAGCGCCCCGGCGTGCTCGCAGGCGAGATCGGCGAGCGTCGCGGCGTGGAGCGGCAGCGTGGCCAGCGTCTCGCCGAAGGCCCGTCGCCGCGCCGCGTAGTCGCGTGCGAGCTGCAGTCCGCGCGCGAGGTAGCCGGCGGCGCACACGGTGTTGTAGTAGCGGGTGACGTTGAGCATCGTCGCCACCGTGGCCACACCGCGGCCGCGCTTGCCGACGAGCTCGGCGCGGCAGCCGGCGAGCTCGAGCTCGGCGGTCGGCAGCGCGCGCGTGCCGAGCTTGTCCTTGAGGCGCAGAATGCGGATCGTCCGTCCGACCTGCCCCTCGAGCTCGACCAGGAAGAGCGAAAGACCGCGGTTGCCCGGCGGGTCTCCGGCGATCCGCGCCAGAGCGAGCGCGACCTCGGCGCTGGTCGCCGAACTGAACCACTTGACGCCGGAAAGCTCCCAGCCGCCGTCCGGAGCGGGGTGCGCCATCGTCTCCGTCGTCGAAACGTCCGAGCCGCCGCTCCTCTCGGTCATCCACTGCCCCGAGGTCCAGGCCTGCGTGGCGTCGCGTGCGATCAGCCGCGGCAGCACGCGCGCGCGCTGCTGCGGCGTGCCGTGGAGCTCGAGGACGCGCGCGGCACCGTCGCTCATCGCGAGCGGACAGGAGGCGATCGCCGACGACGGGTGGTAGAGGTAGAGCCGGGCCATCTGCACCAGCCGCGAGGCGGCGCCGAAGCGGCGCTCGTAGGCCTCGGCGACGATCCCCTCGCGTGCCGCGATCGCCAGCAGCTCGGCCCAGGCCGGCGCGAGCTCGAGCGCGTCGATCCGGCGGCCCCAGGCGTCGAACGGCACGTGGCGCGGAGCGTCGCGCTCGGCCTCGCGGGCGAGCGCCGCCATCGGCCCCGCGGCGAGCGCGCCGAGGCGGTCGAGGTCCGGCGCGATCGCCTCGAACGTGCCGGCTGCGAGTCGGCGAGCGAGGATCCGCCGGAGCGGCCCGTCGGCCCGGTAGGTGTTGGCGAGCTGCGGCGGATCCTGGAGGAAGCCGTCGTCGTTCGGCGCGGTCACGCGGCGATGCTACGCCCCGTCGCCGCCGTCGGCGCGTCGGCGCAGTCGGCGGATCCAGGCGGCGAAGGCGACGAGGAACTTCGCGAGGTGGGCGCGGGTGCGCTCGTGGACCAGGCGCAACTCCGAGTCGAAGCGGTCGCGGGCGTCCGCCACCAGGACCTCCGGCTGCGGCAGGCAGTAGGAGTTGGTGAACTCGAAGGCCTGCCGGAGCTGGCTCTGGCCGCGCGCCGAACCGGTCATCCCCGGCGAGGCGCCGAGGATCGCGACCGGCTTGCCGTCGAGCACCGAGCCGCGCGGCGGCCGCGACAGCCAGTCGATCGCGTTCTTGGTCACGCCCGGCACGCCGTGGTTGTACTCGGGGGTCGCGATCAGCAGCCCGTCGGCCGCGGCGACCGCCGCGCGCAGCGCGACCACCCCGGGCGGGTCGCCCGCCGCCTCGACGTCCTCGTTGAACAGCGGGACGTCGTCGAGGGTCACGATGGTGAGCGCGAGGTCGGCGGGTGCGAGCTCGCGGCAGGCCGCGAGCAGCGCGCGGTTGTAGGAGGCCCGGCGCAGCGAGCCGGCGAAGGCGACGGCGGAGACCGGAGCGGAGTCGTTCACGCGGACCTCCTGGAGCGCCGGGCCGGCGCCGGCGGATCGGCCGCGGCCGGCTTCGGCAGGTGGCGCTCGCCCCAGCGCTCGATCGCGGTGACCACGCCGTCGAGCGCGCGGCCGGCGCGGGTCAGCGTGTAGCAGGTGCGGGGCGGCATCGTCGACTCCACCCGCTTGGTCACGACGCCGAGCTCGACCAGCTCGTCGAGCCGCTTCGACAGCGTGGCCGGGTTGCAGCCGCCGACGGCGCGGGCGAGATCGTTGAAGCCGCGCGGCCCGCCCAGCAGCGCGCGCACGATCTGCAGCGTCCACTTGCCCTGCAGCACCTTCATGGCGTCGTGAACGGCGCAGAGCTCGGCGCGGGCGGCGGCGGGTCGGCGGGGCATCGCCGCCAGACTAGCCCAAGAGCTACGCTGGAGCAAGCGCTTGACTTTTTATAGTGCTATCGGAGACAATGTGCGGGCCGGGGCGGACCACTCCCCGGCCGGAGGGCACCATGCAGAGCGTCACCGGGCTCCACCACGTCACCGCCATCTCGGGCCCCGCCCAGGAGAATCTCGATTTCTACGCCGGCATCCTCGGCATGCGCCTGGTCAAGAAGAGCGTCAACCAGGACGATCCCGGCACCTACCACCTCTTCTACGCCGACGCCGAGGGGCACCCCGGCACCGACCTCACCTTCTTCCCGTGGGCCCAGATGGCGCCACCGCGCCCCGGGCACGGCACCGCGCCGGAGGTCTCGCTCGCGGTGCCCCCGGGCGCGCTCGACTTCTGGGGGCCGCGGCTCGAGCGCTACGGCGTCGAGACCGGTGCGATCACGACCCGCTTCGGCGAACGCACGCTCGCGCTGCGCGATCCGCACGGGATGAACGTCGCGCTGGTCGAGAGCGAGTCGGCCCTGGCGCGGCCGTTCACGCCGTGGCAGGAGAGCCCGGTCGCGGTCGCCCACCAGATCCGCGGGCTCCACGGCGCCCGGATGCGCGAGCGCGAGCTCGGCGCGACGACCGACTTCCTCTCGCGGTCGCTCGGCTTTCGGAAGGTCGGCGTCGAGGGGAGCTGGGAGCGTTGGGCGGTCGGCGACGGCGGCTCGGGGACCTGGGTCGACCTCGCGGAAGCGCCGGGCGAGCGGCGGGGTGCCTGGGGCGTGGGCGCCATCCACCATCTCGCCTGGCGGGTCGACGACGAGGCCCACCAGCTCGAGGTGCGGCGCCAGGTCGAGCAGATCGTGAATCCGACGCCGGTGATCGACCGTTTCTGGTTCCGCTCGGTCTACTTCAAGGAGCCGGGCGGCGTGCTGTTCGAGCTGGCGACCGACGGCCCCGGCTTCGCGGTCGACGAGGACCCGCGACACCTGGGCGAGACTCTGGTGCTGCCGCCGTGGCTCGAGGGTCAGCGCGCGGAGATCGAGCGCGCGCTGCCCGCGCTCGGCACCCCGGCGCCGATCGAGGGCGGGCGATGACCACCGTCGGCGAGATCCACCGTTTCGTGCCGGGCGCGACTTCCGCGGCGCCGACGCTGCTCGTGCTGCACGGCACCGGCGGCGACGAGAACGACCTGCTGCCCCTGGCGCGTGAGCTCTCGCCGGCGGCGAGCCTGCTGGCGCCGCGCGGGCCGGTGCTCGAGCACGGCATGCCGCGCTTCTTCCGGCGCGTCGCGGTCGGCGTCTTCGACCTCGAGGACCTGGCGCGGCGCACCATCGAGCTCGGCGATTTCGTGCGGGACGCGGCGGGGCGCTACGGCTTCGATCCGGAGCGGGTGTGGGGGTTCGGGTACTCCAACGGCGCCAACATCGCCGCCTCGCTCTTGCTGACGGAGGGTGACACTCTGGCCGGCGCCGTGCTGCTGCGGCCGATGCTGCCGTTCGAGCCGGAGCGGCTGCCCGACCTCTCGGGCCGGGCGGTCTTCGTCGCCGCCGGTCGACGGGACCCGTACGCGCCGCCGGCCGCCGTCGAGGCGCTCGCCGGACACCTGCGTCGGGCCGGCGCCGACGTCGAGGTCGCCTGGAGCGACGCCGCGCACGGGCTCGAGCCGCACGAGCTCGAGGCGGCGAAACGCTGGCTGACGTCCAGGGTGGTTTGAGCCGGGGGCGGGCCGCGAGGCCCGCCCCTACTTCTCCTTCGGAGCCTCGATCGAGAGCGCCCCGGACGGGCAGCGACCGACCTGCTCGACGATCGCCCGCGAGCTCGCCGCGTCGATCGCGATCCACGGCCGGCGGCGCGGGTCGAAGACCTCGGGCAGCCCGCGGAAGCAGACGCCGGAGTGGGTGCAGAGCGCGCTCTTCCAGACCACCGTCACTTCGCCGTTCGAGTAGCGCTTGACCACCGGTCGCGTCATCGCGCGCGCTCCTAGAGGTGCCACCAGACCAGCCGCGTGACGCGGCCGCCGGCGTCGAAGCTGGCGCGCAGCCAGATCGTGCCGTGAGCGTGGGTCGCGCGCGCCAACCAGCTCGGCTCGCCGTCGATCGCGCGCTCCTCCATCAGCTCGAAGCGGCCGAGCGCGCCGAGTCTCGGGACGCGGCCGGCGAGGCCGCCCGCCCCTTCCCAGGCGGTCGTGCGCAGCGGCGGGGCGACGCGGTCGAGGTCGATGGAGCCCGCGAGCAGGCTCTCGTAGAGCGCGCGCAGCGCCACGACGCGTTCGGCCGGCGCGGGGGTGGGGGCGGCCGGCAGCGCCAGCGCCGGCTCGAGCCGACCGGCGACGCCGAGCGCGAGGCCGACCGGATCGCTCCCGGTCGGGTGCTCCAGGTTGGTGAAGACGACGATCGAGAGCCGGCGCGCCGGAAAGCGCGCGAAGCCGACGCCGCTGTGGCCGGAGTGGAGGACCACCGGTTCCCCGGCGAACTGGTCGAGACCGACACCCAGGCCGTAGCGGCTCCACTGGAAGAGCTCGCCCGCTGGCGCCCCGGAAGCGAGCCGCGCCGGCGTCGACATCTCGGCAACGCTCGCCGCCGAGAGCGGCCGGCCGGCGTCGAGCGCGGCCAGCCAGCGCCCGAAGTCGGCCGCGGTCATGCCGAGGTCGCTGTAGAGCGGACCGTAGTCGACGTCGAGGCGGCGATCGCGCACCAGTGCGCCGGCGCCGCCGAGCGTGTAGGCCGAGACCCGGCCGGGGATCAGCGCTCCGGGCGGCATGGAGAGCACGCTCGCCATTCCCGCCGGCGCGAACAGCTCGCGCGTCATGAAGGTCCACCACGGTTCGCCGGTCGCGCGCTCGGTGGCGAGCTGCGCCAGGAGCAGCCCGGCGTCGGAGTAGAGGAAGCGTTCGCCGGGCGGCGCGACCGGTGTGAGGGCGCGCACCGTCGCGAGCAGCTGCACGGTCGTGTAGTCGGTGTACGAGCGCCCCTCGATCTCGCCGGCGACGACGTCCGGGATACCCGAGGTGTGTGACAGCAGGTGGCGCAGCGTCACCCCCTCGAACGGCGTCTCGACCCACTTCGCGAGCGGGTCGTCGAGCTCGAGCCGGCCGAGCTCCGCCGCCTTCAGCACGCCGGCCGCGGTCAGCTGCTTGTCGAGCGAGGCGATGGCGAAGATCGAGCGCTCGTCGACCGGCGATCCGGTCTCGACGTGGGCGAGGCCGTAGGAGCGGACATCGACGACGGCGCCGTCGCGCGCGATCGCCAGGGCGAGGCCGGGAATGCGCCGCGCCGCCATCTCGGCGGCGAGGTAGTCGTCGATCGGGTCGGCCCGGAGCGGGGCGCCGAGGGCGGCGAGAACGAGCGGGACGGCGAACCTCGCGCGCATCCTCAGCTCCGCCGCAGGTAGCCCCAGCTGAACAGGCGGTCGGAATCGTCCTGCCAGCGGTCGCCGATGTCGTCGCGGTAGTACATGTTCGGAATGAGGATGTTGCGCACGCGGGTGTAGGCCTGCTGCTGGGCGGCCTTCATCGTGGCGCCGGTGCCGACCACGCAGAGCACCACGCCCGAGGTCCCCGCCACCAGCCACTGGCTGTTGACCAGCTTGGTGTCCTCGATGTGGACGCCGTCGGTGGAAGGCCGCCGGAAGTAGATGACCGCCTCCTTCGACAGCGACTCGAAGGTGCCGGGATCGTCGAACGGATAGGGCGGCACGATCACCCGCACGCCGACCTGGTAGCCACTCTTGACCTTGAGCTTCGGATCGTCGCCGACCGCCAGGTCCCAGAGGAAGCGGCCGATCGGGGTCGACATCCCCTCCTGCTGGATGAAGATCGTCGGGTAGCCGAAGCGCGCCGTGAACTCGAGCGGATAGATGCCGTTGGCGTTGACGATGCAGTTCAGGTCGATGTAGCCGACGTAGCGCTCCTTGGCGAGCAGCGTCTCCATCTTGCCCAGGGTCTGGAAGAAGAGTCGGTTGGGCTCGGTCCAGAACATCGAGGTGCCCATCTCGCCGGTCGACGGACCGAGATTGCCGGGGAAGAGCTTCTTGTGCTCGAAGTTGATGTTGACCGGGGTGACGAAGCGCGAGCCGTTGAAGAATGCGCCGACGGCGACCTCGACGCCGGTGACCCGGCGCTGGAGCTGGAAGACCGGGATCTGATCGGCGAGCGCCTTCTTGTAGGCCTCGAGCACGCCGAGGACGTCCGCGCCGTCCTCCTCCTCGCCGACGAACAGCCGCCGCTTGACGTTCTGCGCCTCGCCCGAGGGCTTGATCACGTAGCGCGCCGGGTTCTCGCGCACGAAGGCGATGGCGTCGTCGAAGTTGTCGAACTCGCGGTAGGGGATGATGTTGACGCCGGCCTTTTTCAGCTCCTCCTGGCCGAAGCTGCGGTCGTCCTCGAGCCGGTCGGTGTACTCGGTGCCGCCGACCACCGCCTTGCCCGCCCGGCGCAGCGCCTCGGCGCGCGCGCCCTGGCCGAGGGTGTCGTCGAAGACGACGATGTCGGCCCACTCGGCGTCGCGTTCCCAGTCCTCGCTCTTCGGCACGAAGCCGTCGGCGATGTCGCGCTCGTCGGCCGAGTCGATGAAGTAGCGGACCTCGTGCCCCTCCTGGAAGACCCGCCAGGCGATGTCGCCGATCAGCCCCGACAGCGAGACGAACAGGAACTTGCGCTTTTCCATGGCCGACCGCGATCCTACCCCCGCCCCCCGACCCGCGACGCCCCCCTATTTCAGGGACAGGCAACGAAACTCGAGAAAAGGGGACAGGCAACGAAACTGCTACGGCGGCGGCGAGACGGTCTCGCCTCGGGCAGGCGCACCTCCGAGGCTCCGCCGGAGTTTTCTTGCCTGTCCCCTTTTCTCGAGTTTGGTTGCCTGTCCCCTTTTCTTTCCCCTTTGTCTGATGCGCTTGGGGGTTGGGGTCGGTGGGGGTGCGTTTGGTATTTTGCGCGGGAACCGGACTTGAGGGAGGAACGATGACCGCCAACCGTGTCGTGGCGCGCATGCTCGACGGGCGGACGATCAAGGGGTCGACGGGGGACTTCGTTCCCGGTCGCGACGTCTTCCACGTCCACACTCTGTCGGGCGAGACCGTGCCGGTGCGCCACGGCGAGCTCAAGGCCGTCTTCTTCGTCCGCGACCACGCCGGCGATCCGGAGCACCACGAGTCCAACGAGTTCGACGCCGACACTCGCGTCCACGGCCGCAAGATCCGCGTCACCTTCAGCGACGGCGAGACTCTGGTCGGGTCGACCCAGGGCTACACCCCCAACCGCCCCGGCTTCTTCATCGTCCCGGCCGACCCGAAGTCGAACATCGAGCGCTGCTACGTGGTCTCGAGCTCGACCCGCGACGTCCAACTGCTCTGACCGCGTTCCGGGGCGGCTCGCCCCCGGTTGATAGAATCGCCCCGCCATGCGCTCCGCGCTCGATCCTTCGACCTTTCCCGAGGCCCTGCGTCCGCTCGCCGCGAAGGTCCGCGACCGCGCCCGCCTCGACGAGAGCGACGCCCTGCTCGCCCTGACCACCCCTCACGTGCTCGATCTCGGGCGCCTGGCGGACTCCGTGCGCCGCGAGCTCCACGGCGACGTCGCGTACTACAACCTCAATCGGCACATCAATCCGACCAACATCTGCGTCTACACCTACAACTGCAAGTTCTGCAGCTTCGCCGCGCTCAAGGACGAGCCGCACGCCTGGCAGATGTCGCTCGAAGAAGTCTGGAAGAACGCCGGCGACCAGGGGGGCAACGACGTCACCGAGTTCCACATCGTCGGCGGCCTGCACCCCGACCTCGACATGGCCTGGTACGAGGAGATGCTGCGCGGTCTCAAGGCGCGCTTCCCGGACGCCCACTTGAAGGCCTTCACGGCGATCGAGATCGGCTGGTTCGCCCGACGGGAGAAACTGTCGATCCGCGAGGTGCTCGAGCGGCTGGTCGCCGCCGGGCTCGGCAGTCTCCCGGGTGGCGGCGCCGAGATCTTCCACCCCGAGGTGCGCGAGGTGATCTGCGACGGCAAGCTCGACGCCGACGAGTGGATCGAGGTCCACCGGGTGGCGCACGGCATGGGCCTCAAGAGCAATTGCACCATGCTCTACGGCCACGTCGAGCGGCCGGAGCACAAGGTCGACCACCTGATGCGGTTGCGTACGCTCCAGGACGCGACCGGCGGCTTCAACGCCTTCATCCCGCTCGCCTATCACCCCGAGAACAACTACCTCGGCCTGAAGTACCACACCACCGGCCTCGACGACCTACGTCACCTCGCCGCCTCGCGCCTGGTGCTCGACAACATTCCGCACCTCAAGGCCTACTGGGTGATGGTGACGCCCAAGCTCGCCCAGATGGCGCTCTCGTTCGGCGCCGACGACCTCGACGGCACGGTGGTGCGCGAGACGATCTACCACATGGCCGGCGCCGAGACGGTGCAGGCGATGCCGGTGGCCGAGCTCGAACGCGTCATTCGCGACGCCGGCTTCACGCCGGTCGAGCGCGACACGCTCTACAACCCCGTCCGACGCGCCGCCTGACGCGCACCCGGATCCTCGCCTGAGCCGAGCGCGGTCCGCTTCCGCACGGGCCGCGATGCGCTCGCGCGGCCGCCTGTCGCAACCGGTCCCCGTTTCGCGATGAGAGGGAGGAACCCCGGGACCCGGGGCGGCGGACCCTCCGCCTCCTCGCTCGCGGGCCCAGAGGACGGGAGACCCCCATGTCGCGCCCAGAGATCCGCGGTGGCGCCCTGATCGCCGCATTGATGACCTGCGCTTTCGCCACCGGTCCGGCCGAGGGCCAGCTTTCCCCCGTCGGGCTCCTGCATCTCGAGCAGGGACACAGCGGATTCCCCGGAGCCGCCGACGGCTGGGACAGCTTCGGCAGCGCGCTCGCCGCGGGCGACTTCGACGGCGACGGCCGCAGCGATCTCGCGATCGGCGCCGAGACCGAGTCGATCGACGCCGGCGGCGACCTCGAGGGCAGGGTCCACACGCTGTTCGGAGCCGCCGGCGGCCCGGCCCTGCCGAGCGCCGAAGCCTGGTCGCTCGACGAGACGATCTTCGCCCCGGGCGACCCACTCGACCTCTTCGGCGCCGAGCTCGCGACCGGCGACTTCGACGGCGACGGTCGCGAGGACCTGGCGATCGGGGCTCCGTTCCGCGACGTCTCTCACGGCGGCGGTACCGTCGATGACGCGGGAGCCGTCCTCGTCCTGTACGGCTCCGACGATGGGCTCGCCCTGTTCGGACACCAGCTTCTGCGCCAGGGAGCCGATGGCGTCAACGGCGTGCCCGAGGAGAGCGACTGGTTCGGCGCCGCGCTCGCGGCGGGGGATTTCAACGCCGACGGCTTCGACGATCTGGCGATCGGCGTCTACGGCGAGGACGTCGGCGCGATCTCCGGCGCCGGCGCGGTCAACGTCCTGTTCGGATCGCCGACCGGCCTGTCGGCGACGGCCGCGCCGGTCGCCGATCAGATCTGGACCCAGGGCGCCATCGGCCTGTCCGACGACAACGAGGGGGACTGGTTCGGCTGGGACCTCGCCGTCGGCGACTTCGACGGCGATGGCGACGACGATCTCGCGATCGGATCTCCCGGCGAGGACGTCGACGGCTTCGACCACTCCGGTGCCGTCTTCACTCTCTATGGCTCCGCGATCGGCCTGATCGACGGTAGCTCCGAGCGCATCACCCAGAATGGCGGCGTCCCGGGCGACCCGGCCGCGGGGGACCATTTCGGAGACGCCCTCGCGGCGGGAGACTTCGACGGCGACGGCCACGACGACCTGGCGATCGGCGCGCCCTGGAAGGACTTCGATGCCGGCATCGTGATCCCGAGCGCCGGTGCGGTCGTGGTGGTGCGGGGCGTCCCCACCGGGATCTCGCTCGCGGGGGGCTTCCTGCTCGATCGGTCCGATTCCGACGGCGAGCGCGGCGCCCACGACTACTTCGGCTGGGCGCTCGCGGCGGGCGACTTCGACGGCGACGGCCGCACCGATCTCGCGATCGGCGTCCCCGGCGCCACGGTGGACGGTGTCGACTCGGCGGGAAAGGTGGCGATCTTCGCCGGCGCCGCGATCGGCATCGAGCCCCCCTTCGTGGCCAACCTCTCGCAGAGCGGCATGGCGGCGACCTTCCCCGAGGCGGGCGACGACTTCGGCTCGGTCCTCACGGTCGGCGACTTCGACGCCAACGGCTACGACGATCTCGCCGTCGGCGTACCGCTCGACAGCGCCGGCGGCTTCGAGGCTGCCGGCATGGCGCACGTCTTCTTCAGCCAGGGGCTCTTCCGCGACGGCTTCGAGACCGGCAATGCGGGGCACTGGTCGCAAGTCGACGCCGACTGACTCGAGCCGGATCGCCTAGGATCGCGTCGAATCGCCGAGACCGCGAGGAGCGGGAGCGCGCCGGAGCGCCGGCGGCTCCCCGACTCCCGGAGCGCCATGGAACCGAACCGCGACGCCAGGATCGACCACCTCTTCGAGCAGGCGCTCGAGCTGCCGGAAACCGAGCGCTCCGAGTGGCTCGCCGGCCAATGCGAGGGCGACGAGTCGCTCCGGCTCGAGGTCGAGCATCTCGTCGAGCTCTCGGCGCGCGAGATCGACGATCTGATCGAGCCGATGGTGTGGGCCCTGGTCGAGGAGTCGGTCGAGGAGTCCGCGGGGGGGCTCGAGACCGGCGACACGATCGGCGCCTACACGGTGGTCGGCCGCCTCGGCCGCGGCGGCATGGGAGTCGTCCACCTCGCTCAGCGCTCCGACGGCAGCTTCGAGAAGCGGGTCGCGATCAAGGTGCTGCCTTCCGCCGCCTCCTCGAGCGACGCGATCCGGCGCTTCGAGCAGGAGCGGCGGATCCTCGGGCGCCTCTCGCATCCGCACATCGCGCAGCTGGTCGACGGCGGCGTCGACCCCCGCGGACTCCCGTACCTGGTGCTCGAGTACGTCGAAGGCGAGCCGGTCGACGCCTGGTGCGATCGCCGCCGCGCCACGCTCGAGCAACGTCTCCGGCTGATCGTCGAGATCGCCACCGCGCTGCAGGCCGCGCACCGCAATCTCGTCGTCCACCGCGACATCAAGCCCTCGAACCTCCTGGTCACCGCCGAGGGCGACGTCAAGCTGCTCGACTTCGGCATCGCGAAGCTGCTCGATCCCGACGCCGAGGACCCCGGACTGACCCGCACCGACGGCCGTCCGATGACCCCGACCTGGGCGAGCCCCGAGCAGGTCGCGGGAGAACCGATCACCACCGCCTCCGACGTCTACCAGCTCGGCCTGCTGCTCTACGAGCTCGCGACCGGCCTGCGCCCGCAGGCCGCGCGCACCAGCTCGCTCGCCGAGCTGGTCGACCTGGTCTGCCGACACGAGCCGATGGCGCCGAGTCGCGCCGTGCGGATCGACGCACCGGCGGCGTCGGCGGCGGACCGCGCCGCGCTGCGGGGCTCGACACCGGCACGGCTCGCCCGCCGACTGCGCCCCGATTTCGACGCCATCGTCGCGCGCGCCCTCGCCAAGGAGCCGGACCGGCGCTACGCCTCGGCCTCCGAGCTCGCCGCCGATCTCGAACGATTCCTCGACGGCCGCCCGGTCCGCGCCCGTCGCGCGACGCTCGGCGTGCGCTTGGCCAAGTGGACGCGCCGCAACCCGGCGGTCGCCGCCGCGAGCGCCGTCGCCGCGCTGCTGACGGTCGGCTACGCGGTGGCGGTGACGCTCCAGGCCCGGGCCATCGAACGGCAGCGCCAACGCGCGGAGCTCGAGGCGGCCAAGGCCTCGGAGGTCGAGCGTTTCGTGCTCGGCCTGTTCGAGTCTTCCGACCCCAACGTCTCGCTCGGCCGCGACGTCACGGCGCGCGAGTTGCTCGAGCACGGCGCGCAACGTGCCTCCGACGAGCTCGCGGGCCAGCCCGAGGTCCAGGCCCGGCTCTGGAGCGCGCTCGGCGAGATCCACGGCAACCTCGACCTCGTCCGCGAGGGGCGCGCTCTGGTCGAGCGCGCCCTCGAGCAGCAGCGGCGACTCCACGGCGAGCGGCATCCGGAGGTCGCCGACAGCTACCAGCGGCTCGGAACGCTCCTGGTCGCGGAGGATCGCGCCGCGGAGGCGGTGCCGGCCCTCGAGCGGGCGGTCGCGCTCCGGCGCGAGCTCGACGAGGCCGACTCGGCCGAGCTCGCGCTGGCGCTCTCGGCGCTCGGCGCCGCCCGGCGGCGGGCCGGCGATCTCGACGGCGCCGAACGGGACTATCTCGAGAGCCTCGACATCCAACGCCGACGGGGAGATCGCGCCGGCATCGCCGCCGGGCTCACCAGTCTCGGCGCTCTGCGCTATTCGCGCCACGATCTCCCGCAGGCGGCCGACTACGACCGCCAGGCTCTCGAGCTGCACCGGCAAGTTCACGGCGAGCTCCACCCCGCGACCGCGATCTCGCTGCTCAACCTCGGCATGGTGACGCGCCGGATGGGAGCGCTCGACGAAGGCATCGCTCTGCTCGAGCTCGCGCGGGCAAGGCATCGCGAGCTCTACGGCGCCGACCACTTCACGACGCTCTGGACCGAGGTCGAGCTCGCCATGGCCCGCATGCAGAAGGACGACCTCGCGGGGGCGGACGAGCTGCTCGGCTCGGCGGCGCCGAAGATCATCTCGCGGCTGGGACCCGACGACGTGCGCACGGCCGACGTCTCGTTGGGATTCGGACAGTTGCGCGTGCGGCAAAGGCGCTTCGCCGAAGCCGAGCCGCTGCTCCGGGCAGCGCAGGCGGGGCTCGCCGCACGCTACGGAACCACACACGTCCGCGTCGGCCGCGCCCGCCTCTGGCTGGGTCGCGCGCTGTTCGGGCTCGGTCGCGACCGCGACGCCGCCGCGATCTGGCACGATGCGCTCGCCTCCCTGCCTGCGGGCAAGGAGGAGTCGCTCGCCGCCGAGCTTCGCGAGGAACTCGACCGGTCCGCTCTCGGAGAGACCGCCGAAACGTCGCGCTAGAGGCCCGCGGCGGTCAGCCCGGCCGCTCCTCGAGCGCGCGGTGGAGCCAGGCGCGGGCCCGCAACCAGTCGCGCTGGACGGTGCGCGCCGAGACGTCGAGCGCCGCGCCGATCTCGTCGTCGGCGAGACCGGCGAAGAAGCGCAGCTCGACGATGCGCGCCAGACGAGGGTTGAACGCCTCGAGCCGCTCGATCGCCTGGTCGACGCCCAGCACGATCTCGGCGGGCGGCGCCTCGGCGGCGATGCCGGAGTCGAGCTCGACGGCCGCGGCCCCCGCCCCGCGCTTCTGGGCGCCGCGGCGGCGCGCCCGGTCGACCACCACGAAGCGCATCGCGCGAGCGACCACCGCGTAGAAGTGGCTTCGGTCCTGCCAATCGATGCCGGACTCCTCGACCAGCCGCGCGTAGGCCTCGTGCACCAGTCCGGCGGTGTCGAGCGTCTGGCCCGGACGAGCGCGCCGCATCTGCTGGCGCGCCATCCGGCGCAGGTCGTCGTAAACCACGCCGACCAGGCGGTCGAACGCGTCGCGCTCGCCGCCGCGGTGGGCGCGCAGCAGCCGGGTGATGCTGCCGGGGTCGTCGCTCGACATGGGCTCGAGCGATCCTAGCAATCGCGGTTCCGACCCGCCGCACCGCATATTGCTCTTGCGTCACCCCGGCGGCCGCAGGATCCGCCCGGCGGCGTCGCGGACTTCGACTTCGTCGCTCCGGGCGCGGTCCGAGTCGGGCTCGAAAACGACCAGCCACTGCCGTCCGAGCTCGCTCAGGATCGCCGTCCAGGCGCCGTCGAGGCGCGCTCCAGGACCGATCGCGTGGACCGAGCCACCGCTGGCGCGCGCCAGCTGGAGGAACCGGAGCCGCGGCCGGAAGTGCAGCTCGACCTTCGTCTTCGGATCGCGGCACTCGACCAGGTCGCCGGGGCAGTCGGAGAAGACGCAGGGCTGGTCGAGCAGCAGGACGTGGACGGGGATCGCGGAGCCGGCGAGGAGCCTGCGCAGCCCGACGTAGTCCTCGGGCGGGTCCGAGGCGCAGCCGTCGGTGAGCACCACCAGCGCCGCGCGCGGGTCCTCGCCGTGGAACTGGGTGATCGACCAGGCCAGCGCCTCGAACAGATCGGTCTGCGAGAACTCCCGGGGCGCGGGCAGCTCCGCGTGGGCCCGGAGATTCCGGCCGCGACCGGAAGCGAGCAGCAACGGCGCTTCCGCGAAGACGCCGAGGAAGGTCCGGTCGCCGGGCCCGATCAGCGACTCCTCGGCGGCGGCGAGCGCCGAGCGCAGCTCCTCGAAGCGCTTGCGCGTGCTGCCCGAGACGTCGATCAGCAACCCGATCTCGAGCGTCTCGCGCTCGCCTCCGGCGACGCTCACGATCCGCTGCGGCCGGCCGCGATGCCGGACGCTCAGCCGACCGGCCTCCGGCGCGGGATCGTCGCGCCCGAGCGTGAAGCGCGCCTGGCCACGCCGAACGTCGACGCGCCCGCCCTGGAGCCCGAGCTCCCAGTCCTCGAGGCGACTGCCGTCGTCGAGCTCGACGATCGCGCCGAGGCTGGTGCCCTCGCCGAGGGCTGCGATCTCGGCCGCCGCGAAGCGCCAAGGGGGCGAGCGACGCTCGACCGTCGCCGGCTCGGCGCTCGCGGAGCGCAGCAGGACCCGCGTCACGCTCGACCCGGGCGGCGGCGCCACGTGCACCACGACGTCGCCGCCGCCGGCGCGCACCAGCCGGACCGCGCCGCGATCCGCCGGCCGGTCGACGACCCGGGCGTCACGATCCAGCTCGCGGCCGGAGGCGTCGATGGCGACCGCTTCGATCCAGCGCTCGCGTACGCGGTCGCCGAGCTCGATCCGCGCCCGGAACGGCGTGCGCCCGTCCCGCGCCGCGACGACGCCGTCGAGCAGGAACCGGACCTCGACCGCCCCCGCGGGCGCCTCGGCCACGGCGCCCAGGACCCGCGGATCCTCGTCCACCGGCTCGAGCGCGAGGCCCATGGCCCGCCGCGGCGGCGATTCCGACGCCACCGGTATGCCATGGAGCGACAGCAGCACGAGGGTTGCGATCGGCAGTCGGGACATCGGCGCTCCTCTCCCCGTGGGTTCGAGTTCGACGCCCCATCCCGATGCAAGCCCGGTTCCGGGGGGAACTGGCGCCGGTCCAGCGGCGGCGACGCTGGCGGCCAGCAGGCGCAGGTAGCGGCTCCTGCGGGTCATTTCCGCCGGTTGGGGCGGCGGTCTCGCTCGTTGCTCTCGAGACTCCGCTGCCCGGCACCGCCGGCGGTCGGTCCCCTCCCCTCGCCGGGAAGCGGCGCGCGCAGTGTGGAAAACGGGGCGGTGGGCGCGCGCCTCCGATTCGGCGCTGATTTGTGGCGGGCGTGCCGGCTCTGAGGCTGGAGATGGCGCCTCATAGGTTCCCTGCGAGGGGAGGGGACCGACCGCCGGCTCCTGGGGGCTTGGGAGCGGTGCCTTTCTGCCAACGCTTCTCGCTTTCCCGTATTGCCTCTAGCTTCTGCCTCGCGCACGAACCTCCCGGCACGGTGGCGGGGCCGGTGGCGACCTGTTCCCGTGGACGGGGGGCTATGAGGCCCCATCCCGATCGGAGCGGCCGGCACGCCCGCCCCAGATCAGGGCCGAATCGCAGGCGCGCGCCCGCCGCCCGGTCGTCCTCGATGCGCGCGCCGGCCCCCGGCGACGGGAACAGGTCGCCGCCGGCCCACCCACGGGCGCCGAGCCTGCGGTCTTTGGTCTTTGGTCTTGGATCTTTGGTCTTGGATCTCGAGCTACGAGCGCAGAAGCTGCTCGAACTCGTCCGGCCGCGTCGTGCGCGCCAGCGCTTCGTCGCGGTCGACCTTGCCCTCGCGCACGAGCCGAGCGAGCGACGCCTCGAAGCTCACCATGCCGTGGCGCCGCCCGAGCGCGATCTCGTGGATCAGCTTCTCCGGGGTCTGCTGCCGGATCAGGTGGCGCACGCCGTGGGTCGCCGTCAGCACCTCGAGCGCCGGCAGCCGCCCCGGCCGGTCCGCGCGCGGCACCAACTGCTGACAGACGATGGCGGAGAGCGCCAGCGAGAGCTGGTGCCGGATCTGCGCCTGCTGCGCGGCCGGGAAGACGTCGACGATCCGGTGCACGGTCTGGACGACGTCGTGGCTGTGCAGCGTCGAGAGCACCAGGTGGCCGGTCTCGGCGGCGGTGAGCGCGATCGAGATCGATTCGAGGTCCCGCATCTCGCCGACCAGCAGCACGTCCGGGTCCTGCCGGAGCGCCGCGCGCAGCGCCGCCGAGAACGACGGCGCGTCGACGCCGACCTCGACGTGTTCGACCACCGCGGCGGCCGAGGGGTGGACGAACTCGACCGGCTCCTCGATGGTGATCACGTGGCAGGCGCGCCGGCGGTTGATCTCGCCGACGAGCGCCGCCAGCGTCGAGCTCTTGCCCGAGCCGGTCGGACCGCAGACCAGCACCATCCCGCGGTGCGGCTCGACCAGCTCGGCCAGCGACGGCGGCAGGTTCAGCTCGCCGAGCGTCGGGATCCGGCTCGGCAGCGAGCGCAGCGCGGCGGCCAGCCGGCCGCGCTCGCGGTGGACGTTGACCCGGAACCGTCCGGCGCCGCCCGCGGCCCCCTCGAGCGCGAGCGTGAAGTCGACCGCGCCGTCGGCCGCCAGTCGCGCGCGCGCCGGACCGTCGAGCGTGCCGGCGAACAGCCTCGAGATCTCGTCCTCGCCGAGGGGCGCGTCCCCCGAGCGGCGCAGCGTGCCGTCGACGCGTACCACCGGCGGCAGGCCGCAGACCAGGTGGAGGTCGGTCCCGCGGCGGTCGATCAGGCGCTCGAGCAGCCGGCCGAGCGGCGAGTCGCGCTCGATCCGGCGCCGCGCCGGCGCCGTCTCGGGCGGCGCTTCGAACGACGCGTCGGGCGCCACCCGCTCGAACGGCAGCACGCTCCCCTCCGCCGCCGGCACGTCGCGGTCGGCGTCGCGGTTGAGCTCGCCGATCAGCGCGTCGAGCTCGGGGTCGCGGTAGAGGTCGCCCATCGGGATCCGGGCCGCGGCCGGCCCGAACGCCGATCCTAGCTCGGCCGCGAGGCTAGACTCGCCGCCGTGACCCCGGTCCGGCTCCTTACGTTCTTCGCCGTCGCCGCTCTCCTGCTGCCGCGGAGCGCGGGCGCAGACCAGGGCGGTCCGCGCGGGACTTCCGGGCATCTCGTGCTGATCGGCGGCGGCGAGCGGCCGGCCGCGGCGCTCGTGAAGTTCGTCGAGCTCGCCGGCGGACCCGAGGCGCGGATCCTGGTGCTGCCGACCGCCTCCGAGCTCGACGACATCGGCGAGGTCTACGGCCGCGAGCTGGCCGACAAGGGCGGTGCCCGCGCCGTCGAGGTGCTGCCGATCCGCAGCCGTGCCGACGCCGCGCGCCCCGAGCTGGTCGCCAGGATCGCCGTCGCCGACGGCCTCTTCTTCACCGGCGGCGACCAGAGCCGGATCACCGCCGCGCTCGCGGGCACTCCCGCCGGCGAAGCGATCGCCGCCGCCTGGCGGCGCGGCGCGGCGCTCGGCGGCAGCTCCGCCGGCACCGCCTGCATGAGCCCGTGGATGCTCACCGGCGAGGGGGATTTCGAGTCGATCCGGCCGGGCGGCGTCGAGCTCGTCCCCGGGCTCGGCTTCGCCGACGGCATGATCCTCGACCAGCACTTCCTCGCGCGCGGCCGCTTCAACCGGCTGCTCGCCGCGGTCCTCGAGCACCCCGACCTGCTGGGCGTCGGCGTCGACGAGGCCACCGCGGTCTGGATCCGCCCCGACGCCAGCTTCGAGGTGATCGGCGAACGCCAGGTCCTGGTGCTCGACGCGCGCGGCCTCGCCGTGCGCCGCGCCGCCGCTCCCGGGGGAGCTTCGTTCGGCGCCGACGCCGTGCGGCTCCACCTGCTCCTGCCCGGCGACCGCTTCGACCTGGCCGGCGGCCGGCGGATGCCGTAGGGTCCGAGGCGAGCCCATTCCATGCGAGCGATCCGCGCCCATGCCGCCGGCGGTCCCGAGGTCCTCGCCCTCGACGAGCTGCCGACGCCGGAGCCGGCGGCGGGCGAAGCGCGAGTGCGCGTCGCCTTCGCCGGCGTCAACTTTCTCGACGTCTACCACCGCACCGGCCTCTACGATCCGGGTCCCCACCCGGCGCGGCTCGGGCGCGAGGGGACCGGTGTCGTCACCGCGCTCGGCGCCGGCGTGACCGGCTGGACGGTCGGCGACCGCGTCGCCTTCGTCGATGCCCGCGGCGCCTACGCCGAGGAGATCGCGCTCGCCGCCGAGCGCCTGCTGCCGGTCCCGGCCGAGCTCGGAGACGAGGCCGCCGCGGCGCTGCCGCTGCAGGGGATGACGGCCGACTACCTGGTGCGCACCATCGGCCGCGTCGCGCCCGGCGAGGCCGTCCTGGTCCACGCCGCGGCGGGCGGCGTCGGCCGGCTCGCGGTGCAGATGGCGAAGGCCGCGGGCGCCGTCGTCCTCGGCACCTGCTCGACCGCGGCCAAGGCCGAGATCGCCCGCGCCGCGGGCTGCGACCACCCGATCCTCTACACCGAAGTCGACTTCGCCGCCGCCGCGCTCGCCGCGACCGGCGGTCGCGGCTGCGACCTGGTGCTCGACGGCGTCGGCCGCGACACCTTTCGCGGCTCGGTCGCGGCGACGCGGGTGCGTGGCACGCTGGTGCTCTACGGCCAGTCGAGCGGGACGATCGAGCCGTTCTCGCCGCGCGCCGTGCTCGGCAGCCGGACGCTGGTGACCGCCACGCTCTACGACTACGTGCGCGATCGCGCCGAGCTGCTCGAGCGCTGGCGCCGCGTCGCCGACGACGCCGTCGCGGGCCGGCTCGAGCTGGCGATCGACGGCGTCTTCCCGCTCGCGCGCGCGGACGAGGCCCACCGCCGGCTGGAGTCGCGCGCCAGCTCGGGCAAGCTCCTGCTCGACACCCGATGAGCTCCGCTCGCGACCTCTCGTGGCTGCTGCTCGCCGCCGGCCTCGCCGCCTGCTCGCCCGCGCTCTCGGACGGTGCCGGCGACGGCGATCTTCTCGATCTGGTCGACCGGCTCGTCGACGCCCGTCCGCTCGAGAAGGCAAAGGTCGAACGGCTCACGGGGGTGCGGCTGGTACCCAACCGCGCGGCGTCCAATCCGTACTACTCGCTCTGGATCTCCGAGCGCGGCGCCGGCTCGCTCGAGAAAGTCGAGCTGCGCGAGCCGGGAGAAGGCGCGACGCGGCGCGGCGGGCTCGTCGTCCTCGACCTCGATGCCGCGCGCGCCGGCCTGCTCCACCACCGCGTCGCGGAACGCTACGGCAAGGAGTTCGTCTACGAGCCGCCGCGCGCCCACGGCCCGCCGGACGCTCCGGCCTGGTACCTCTATCGACGCCCGTGGGGCGAGCTGCGCTTCGGCTTCCGCCTCTCGGACGGCGCCGTGGTCGCGGTCGTGATCGACGCCGAGCGCTGATCGGCCCGCGGCGCGCGGGCGGAACGGCCCGTCACGGTGCGACAGCCGACGCCCGGCGCACCGTCGCCCTGATATCGTGCCGCGCCGTGCCCCCGGAGACTCCGGATTCCGGCTTCGAGCTGAAGTTCGTGGTCGAGGCGCGGCTCGCGCCTCTCGTCGCGAGCCGCCTCGCCGCGTCGTTCGCCCCGGATCCGCGCCACCCGCGCAACACCGTCGCGAGTCTCTATCTCGACGACCGCGCCCTGACCGGCCTCGCGCAGGCCCGCGACGGTGCGCTCGTCAAGCGCAAGGTGCGGCTGCGCTGGTACGAGGTCGCACCGGGCCGACCGGAGAGCGACCTGTGCGTGCTCGAGGTCAAGCACCGGTTCGGAGCCCGGCGTCGCAAGGAGCGCCACGAGTCGCCGCTGCGAGCCGAGCGGCTGGCGGCGATCGCCGGGGCGCTGCCGTCGCGCCGGGAGCTGCTGGGCGGAGAGCTCGACCGGGCGCTGCCGCGCGACGTCGTTTCCGAGTCCCTCGAGCCGTCGCTGCTGGTGCGCTACGAGCGCCGCCGCTTCGTCGATCCGGCGAGCGGCAGTCGGATCTGCCTCGACCGCGAGATCCACGCCGCGGCGATCCGCGCCGGCGCGCCGCTCGGCCGGCTCGGAGCCCGCGCACCGCTGGCGGTGCTCGAGGTCAAGAATCGCGACGGCCGCGCACCGGCGACGCTCGCGACGGTCCTCGGCCCCACCCTGCGCCGGATCTCCTTCTCGAAGTACGAACGCTGCTTCGCGGCGACCACGGGCGACGCCTGAGCGCGCCGCTGCGACGCATAGGAACCCCGGGACTCCGACCATGAGCCAGCTCCAGTCGTTTCTCGCGCAGTTCACCGGCTTCTCGGCGGGCGGCCAGCGCGAGGTCTCGCTCGGCACCTTCGCGGTGCTGCTCGTCGCCTCGTTGCTGTCGTCGCTGGTGGTGACCTTCCTCTATCGGCGCTTCTACGGCAGCCGCGAGACCGGCAGCGAGATCTACCTCGCCTTCCCGCTGCTGGGGCTGGCGACCACCGCGATCTTCCTGACCATCCAGTTCTCGCTGCCGCTGTCGCTCGGCCTGCTCGGCGCGCTGTCGATCGTCCGCTTCCGCACGCCGATCAAGGCGCCCGAGGAGATCGGCTTCATCCTCTTCCTGGTCGCCGGCTCGCTCGCCTGCGCGACCTTCAACCTGAAGCTGCTCGCGCTGATCCTCGCCGTCGGCTGGCTCGCCCTGCTCGTCCGCCGGGTGATCCCTGCGCTCGGCGGCGCCGGCGCCCGCCCGGCGGGCTCGGCGCTGATCGGCATGGCGTCGGAGCTGCACGACGCGCGCGGAGCGGAGCTGCTCGAGCTGGCGCGCACGTCGCTCGCCGGCTGCGAGCTCGAGAGCCTGACCCGCGGCGCGGGCGGCGTGGTGCTGACGCTGCGCTTCCGCGATCGCGAGGAGCGCGCCGCCGCGTTCGCGCGCACCCTCGCCGAGCGCTTCGAGCTCCAGAGCCTGTCGGTCGTCTTCGACCGCCCCGGCGTCTGGTGAGCGCGCTCGACGGTCGACGCCGGTGGCCCGGCGCGCTGCTGGTCGGCGCGCTCACGGCCGCGGTGGTCGCCGGCGCCGTCGCGTTCGCGCCCCAACAGGCAAGCTTCCGGCGCGACGCGGCCGACGGCGACGAGCTGGGCGCGACCAAGACGCTGCGCCAGGCGCTGCTGCGACTCGGTCGGCTGCAGACGCTGCCGCCGGCCGGCCCCGACCGCCCGGTCGGCCGCGAGCGCTACGGCCTCGTCCCGCTCGAACGGCACGATCTGGCCGGCAGCCTCCGGGTTCCGGAGTCGGTGCTCGCGCGCGGCGGTCCGGTGCTGTCGATCCTGGTCGACTCCGGCTGGCTCGCCGAGCTCGAAGCGAATCCGCTCGGACGCGGCCGGGAGTGGGAGCGCCCGGCCTACGCCGCGCTGGTCGAGGACGGCCGGCTGGCCTTCGCGAGCGGCGTCGGCCTGCGCATCCACGGCGGCGCCGGGCGCAAGAACAAGGCGACCCGCGGCTACCGCCTCTACTTCCGCAAGAGCTACGGCGCGCCCGCGCTGCCGGGGGAGCGGCTGGGCGCGGCCTTGGCCGGGCTCGACCTGCACCGGGTGGTCGTGCGCAACCGCTCGGGGCTCCTGACCGGACCGCTCGCCCTCGACCTGATGCGGGCGGCCGGCGTGCCGGCGCCGCGCTCGCGCGCGGTCGAGCTCTTCCTCGACGGTGAGCGCCTCGGCGTCTTCCAGGTCGGCGAGTACATCGATCGCCACTTCCTGCGCCAGCACTTCGGTCACGACGACTTCACCCTGGTACAGACCAAGCAGAACCGCGACCAGGAGACCGACCCGATCGAGCTCGGCGAGCGCGGCGACTACGAGCGGCTGCTGGCCGCCGTGCACGAGCCCCGCCTCGAGCCGGCGCGACAGGTGGATCTCGACAATCTGACCCGCTGGATGGCGACGCTGCTCTACCTCGGCACCCACGACGCCTTCCAGGGGGACCTCGCGCTCGACCGCACGCGCCCGGACGCGCGCTGGTTCACGATCGCGTGGGACCTCGACGCCAGCTTCACCGCCGGCCGTCGCGGACGGCGCGCCGCCTGGGAGCAGGACCTGCTCGAGCGCTACCTGTTCACCGCGGACGATCCGCCGGGCGATCCGCGGACGCGCATCCTGCGCCAGCAGCTCACCCGCGCCGGTTTCCGCCGTCGCTTCGCGTCGACGATGCTCGAGCTGATGAACCACCGCTTCACCGTGGCATTTCGCGAAGAGCGCTTCCGGCACTACGCGGCCGAGGCGGCGGCCCTCGGCGTCGACCTCGGCCCGCGGATCGCCGAGCTGCGCGACTACTTCGAGCGCCGGGAGCCGGAGCTGCGCCGCCAGATCGAGCGCCACTTCCGCTGCGGCGCGCCGCGGCGCCTCGCGGTGCGCTCGGCGAGCGACTCGGTCTTCTCGGTGGAAGGATTCGAGCAGCGCGGGCCGTACGAAGGGTGGTATCTGCCGCGCTCGACGGTCGAGCTCGCCGTCGCGGGCGAGAGCGAGCCGCGCGCGGTCGCGATCGGCGACGCCGACCTCGAGATCGCCCTGCCCTGAAGGCCGCCACCCGGGCGGCCGTCTAGCTCGCTCAGGTGAAGCCGGTGCCGCAGGCCGGCGCGCCGCAGCCGCCGGCCGTTCGCGTCGAGCCGCTCCCGGATGCGGTCGCGAAGGTCGACAGCGCCCGTTCGGGCCGGCCGGCGCCGCAGCGCGGACATTCCAGCCTCTCGGCCCCTTCGCCCAGGCGCTGCAGCACCTCGAAACGATCTCCACAGTCGCGGCAGCGGTATTCGCAGAGCGGCATCGACGCGATTCTACCGCCGGGTTCGACGGCGCCCGGTCCTCGGCGCTCCTCCCCCCGTGCTAGCCTCGCGGCGGACTCCCGAGGAACACGCGGCTTGGCGGAACAGCTCCCTTTCCGGTACCTGGCGGTCGACGGCCCGATCGGGGTCGGCAAGACCTCGCTCGTCGACCGTCTGGTGCGACGGTTCGAGGCGGTGAAGGTGCTCGAGGACGTCGAGAACCCGTTCCTGCCCGACTTCTACCAGGACCGCTCGGGAGCGGCCTTCCAGACCCAGATGTACTTCCTGCTGTCGCGTTTCAAGCAGCAGCGCGACGTGGTCCAGCAGGAGCTGTTCCAGCGCCTGGTGGTCGCCGACTACATCTTCCAGAAGGACAAGATCTTCGCCTACCTGACGCTCTCGGACGACGAGCTGGCGCTCTACGACAAGCTCTACGCCACGCTCGAGCCGTCCGTGGCGGTGCCCGACCTGGTGCTCTACCTGACCGCCGACGTCGACACGTGCATGTCCCGCATCCGCCGCCGCGGCCGCGGCTTCGAACGCGAGATCAGCGCCGACTACATGTCCGAGCTGATCGACGCCTACAACCACTACTTCCACTACTACAACCGCTCCCCGCTCCTGGTCGTCGACACCCGCAACCTCGACCTTCTCGCCAAAGGCGGCGACTTCGACGAACTGGTCGAGCAGCTGAAGCGGCCGATCCGGGGGACGGAGTACTTCGCGACGGCGGGGAAGCGGTAGGCGCTCACTCTGACACCGGGAGCTCTCCTATCCTCCCAACCCAAGGCGACGAAGCATCTCGCGGTCAGGGCCTCGATCTGGAAGCGGCTCGATCCAGAGCGTCGAAATCGCAGTAACAGCGGCGTCAGCGAGCTTATGGACCGGCGTTACCGCGATCCTAGGTCCGGTGATGGGTAGACTAGAAGCCTCATAGATCAGTATCGGATGTTCGAGAGGATAGGTCTCGAGAAGTACTTCAGCGAGAACTCTGAGGCCCTCTCGATTCCAGAGTCGCTCGTCTCGATGGTCTTCTACTCCAATCGCACCTGACTGCCATAGGACGAGGCCAGCGGTCGGATCGAAACGACGACGACGAACCAAGAAATCCGTTGCCTCGAAACTCTGACAGCCCCTGGTCCCCGGATCGATACCCAGGTCCGCAAAAAGACAGTCCTCAGCGGAGATTCCTGGAAGCATCCGCGCCTCTATGCCCTCGCTGCGCGCGATGCGGATGGCTTCGTGCGTTGGGAATGCAAAAACACCAGGGTGACCGTAGAAGGCGCCGCAAACTCGCTTTCCCTCGCGAAGTGGAGCGAGCAGCGACTCAACAATGGCCCTGTACGTTTCGGTGCGTTTCCGACCGACAGCGTACTCCTTGCCCAAGTCTAACGCGTCCGGGCGCTTGGCTGTCAGCCAATGGCGTGTAAGGGCGTCCGACACTAGGAAGTAGACGACATCGGCGTTGAGAATCGCAGCCATCGCCCCTGCCGAAGTGTGCGCCGGACCGGCGAGCCCTGTTCCAACAATCATGAGTTGTGTGAAATAATTCACAGAGCCTCGCGCGATGCGTCACCACTTATTTCACTCGACGGAGGGATTATCGTGTCCAAAGACAATTTGGCCAAGGTTCTGACCCAACTATTCGGCGACCCTGCCCTCTTCGAGCGCGTTCGACAAAATGGGTGGGGTGGCCTCGGCCTCGAGCCGAACGAAATCAAGATGCTCGAGGAACGCGACAGCGACGGTCTCAACGACTATCTCGGTCAAGACGCGTCCAAGATGGTCATCGTCCAGCACTGGCTGCCCAAAAAGGAATAGCGCCCCACTCATTCAGCCTGGTCCTGAGGCGATCTCGTTTTCGGTGAATCGGGCCTCAGACCCATCTCTCGCACGAGAGCGGCGATGCTCGGGCGCTTTCTCAGCTCTACCCACGAGATGTCTTGCGCGAGCCACACAAGTTCGGGGTCGCGCTTGTCAAAAGCTCTCAGCAGCCACTTCTCGGCCCGATCGAGGTCGCCCGCTGCGACCAGAATTGCACCGCCGAGTCCAATCGAAACTCTCTCGTTCTTCGATCGGTCTTCGAGTTCTCGGCCCAGAGCCAGAAGGCGATCTCGATATCCGATCGAGATTGCCGTCGCCTCAAAGCGCCCAGCCATTTCTTCGTATCCCATCCCACGAAGGAATGCGGCAAGAGCGCCGTCTCGCTCCTTCTCCGGGCCACCGTCAATATCGAGCAAATGCCAAAGCACGGCCTGAGCCCACGGGAGCTTAGGATCAAGCTTCAGTGCTTGCGAAACCTCTAGTCGGGCTCTCTCTGTATCTCCCTCCATCAGCGCCTGATAGCTTGCGTCCGTAGGGAGTGCCGCGGAGAGAGGGTCCATGGGTCGAGCGAAGTCGAGCTGTCTCCTTGCCTCCTCGAACCTCCCAAGACCGGCAAGATGCGCCCAATACTTCCTGCGGATTGCTACGTCGCCGGGGGTGGTCTCAATCCCCCGGAGATACTCCTGCTCAGCGCCAGCCCAATCCCACCGGTAGTACCGTAAGACGTCGCCCAACAGGGCATGCGCGTTTCCAAGCATCGGATCCAGAGCAATCGCAGCTCTTGCTTCCTGCTCTTGAAGCCTTGCGTACACAGTCGGATCATCGAAGAGGTACGCCTGTAGTCCATAGACCTCTGCTAGACCAACATGGGCCAGAGCAAATCGATCGTCCAAAGCTAGAGCTCTCGCGAACGCTGACCTGGCCTCTCGCAGCGATTCGGGTCGGCCCTGTTCCAGGAAATACTTGCCCTGAAGGTAGGCTTCGTAGACTTCCGGATCGACGTTTCGAGTAGATGTCATTCGCGCCACCTCGTTCGGCGAGAGTGGGGCGGAGATTGCCCGGACTATCGAAGAGGCGACGTCGCTGTGTAGCGCAAGAACCTCTCCAGCCTTGCGGTCGTAGAACTCCGCCCATACCTGTTGTTCTGGATTAGGCCGCACCAATCGCGCCTGCAAGCGAATCAGTTCCTGCTCGCGCGCCACGGATCCTTCAACCAAGTAGTCGACCCCCAGCTCCTCTGCGATTTCAGGCAACTTCTTCGTCGAATACTTGTAGTGCATCGCGGACTGGCGGGAGATGACGCGGACGCCGCCGAGGCGGCCGAGGGCGCCGATGACGCCGTCGGTCATGCCGTCGACGAAGTAGTCGGGGTCGCCCGAGTAGTTGGCGAAGGGGAGGACCGCGATCGACGGGATCCTGGCCTCGGAGGCGTCGCCGGTCGCTTCAGTGCTCTGAGTTCTCGAGTCGCGCAGCTCGCGCATCGCCCAAGGGATCGCTGCCACCGCGACCGCGAGCGCCGTGACGCCGGCCGCAAGCCAGCGGGTCCGTACGCGGTTTGGCCCACCCACCAGGCGGCGCAGCCGCGACGAGGCGAGCGAGAGGGCGCCGGTTTCGAGGGCGTGGGCCACCGCGCTCAAGCGGTCGCGCGCCTCCGCGGCCGAGGCGAGGCGCTTGTTCAGGTCCTTCTCGAGGCAGGAGGCGACCAGGTCGGCGATCTCGGGGGGCATCCGCGAATCGACGTCGTCGAGCCGACGCGGCCGGTCGCGCAGCACCGAGGAGATCACCTGCGCCGCGCTCTCGCCGCGGAACGGCAGATCGCCGGTCGCCATCTCGTAGAGCACCACTCCGAGCGAGTAGAGGTCCGAGCGGTGGTCGACGTGCTTGAGCTGGAGCTGCTCCGGCGACATGTAGTGGAGCGTGCCGACGACGGTGCCTTCCTGGGTCAGCGTCGTCTCGTGCTCGCGCCCGTAGATCTGCGTGACGTCGCCCCCTTGGAGCTTGGCGAGGCCGAAGTCGAGCACCTTCACGCGGCCGTCGCCAGTGACGATGATGTTCGAGGGCTTGAGATCGCGGTGCGTGATGCCGCGGGCGTGGGCGGCGGCCAGCGCCTCGGCCACCGGGACGGCCAGGCGCAGCAGCTCGGGCAGCGGAAAGCCGTCAGCCGGGATCAGGTCGGCGAGCGTCTGCCCCTCGAGGTACTCCATCGCGAGGAATCGGACGCCGTCGATGTCCTCGATGGCGTGGATGGTGACGATGTTCGGGTGCGACAGCGCCGCGATCGCCTTGGCCTCGCGGTCGAAGCGGGTGGCCTTGTCGGCCGAGCTCGCCAGGTCCTCGCGCAGCATCTTGAGTGCGACCCGGCGGCGCAGCTTGAGGTCCTCGGCCAGCCAGACCACCCCCATCCCGCCCGAGCCCAGGCGGTCGACGATGCGGTAGTGGCCCAACGTCCGGCCGATCAAGGCGTTGCGCTCCCCGGGCACTCCGGCCCCCGCAGGACCGGCAAGAGCCCGCACCGGCGGGCTCCGATTCAGCTCACGTACACGGGGGAATCATAGCGGGGTCCGACGCGCGGCTCCGTCGAATCATCGAGGAGCCGCGCCTCGCCCCTCATGAAGTCAGGGCGAGCCGGTCTCGGGAAGGCCCAGACGAGCGATCAAGCGCTCGAATCGCTCATCGCCGTGGAGATTTCGCAAGTCAAAGACGACCGGCATCCACGCCAGCGACCAGTAGCGGCGTTCGACCCCTCTCTCGAGCCAGTCGAGCGCGCGGTCGAAATGACCGGCCTCTGCGAGCAGACCCGGTACGACGGAGAGATGCGAAAGGTTGCCGCGATACTTCCGATCGAGGTCGAGCGCCAGGGCGGACAGCGCCGGCTCGTAGCCCTCTCGGCCCAAGATCTCCCTGAATCGCAGTACCTCGGCCGAATAGCCGAATGTTTCCAGGTAAAGACCCAGCTCTCGCCCCCGCTCGGGGTCCTTCTCGAGATCCGCATAGACCGCCCAGAGGAACGCGTGCACCAGGCGGTAGTCCGGGTCGATCTCGAAGGCCTCCCGAAGCCGTACTTCAGCTTCCGCGTGGCGACCTTCCAGGAGCTCCTGTACTCCGAGGTCGACGGTAATCTGGGCGGAGAGCGGGTCGATCTGCTTGGCGCGCTCGATCGCAGCGCGAGCTTCCGAGTATCGCTTCTGCGGTGCGATCAGAAGCCAATATCGACGGTGGGCGGAGGCCGAACTTGCGTCGAGCTCCAAGGCCCGTCGAACCAGCTGCTCGGACTGCGTCCACTGCCAGCGTGACGCGGCGATGTCGCTCAGCGCCGAGTGAGCGTCGGCCGACGCCGGATCGAGTTCGAGCGCGCGCCGCGCTGCGGCTTCAGCGTGGGCGAGTGGATCCTCGCTGTCGACGTGGAACAGCCCGAGCATGATCAGCGCGTCGGCGAGCCCCGACCATGCGGGAGCGAAGCTCGAGTCGAGGGCGATCGAACGTTCGAAGTAGCCCTTGGCCTTGAGCAGATCCTCTTCGCCGAACTTGCCCGCCCAGTAGCGCGCCTGGAGATAGGCCTCGTATGCCGCCGGCTCGACGCGACGCGCCGGGGTCCGGGGCGCCTCGGCGTCGACGCCGGCCGCCGAGGCGATCGCCGCCGCGGCTTCCTCGTGGAGATCGATCGCCGCCGGGAGAGGGCGCTCCGAAACGCCGCTCCAGAGCTGCCGCTCGGGCTCGGGGTCGAGCAGCCGCGCCTCGAGCCGAACCGTCTCTCCCTCGCGCTCGACCGACCCGGTCACCAGGAGGTCGACCCCCAGCTCGCGCGCGATCTCCGCCAGCGGCTTCGTGCTCTCTCTGTAGCGCAATGACGACTGCCTCGAGACGATGCGCACGCCGCCGCGCCGGGCCAGCGCGCCGAGGACGCCGTCCGCCATGCCTTCGACGAAGTAGTCGGGGGCGCCGCCGGGATTGGCGAATGGGAGCACGGCGATCGCCGGCGCCTGGGCGAGCTCGGCGACCCCCGGCAAGGTCCGGCGCTTGCCCCCGCGCAACTCCCGTACGGCCCACGGCACCGCCACGATCGCGAGAACGAGCGCCGCGACCGCGGTCGCCAGCGGCAGGGCCGGGCCACGCCGGGCGTTGCGCGCGAAGCGTCGAACCCGAGCCCCGACCGACGCCCGGTGCCCGGCCTCGAGGGCTCGGGCGAGCGCGGCGAGGCGGTCCCGCGCTTCGACGGCGGTTGCCGGGCGGCGCGCCGGCTCCTTCTCGAGGCAGGCGGCGACCAGGTCGGCGAGCTCGGGCGGCAGGCGTCGGTCGAGCTCGTCGAGCCGGCGCGGCGGGTCGCAGAGGATCTCGGTGACGATTTGCGCCGTCGAGTCGCCGCGGAAGGGGACGGCACCGGTCGAGATCTCGAACAGCAGGGCGCCGAGCGAGTAGACGTCCGAGCGGGCGTCGAGCGGCTTGAGCTGGAGCTGTTCGGGCGACGAGTAGTGAAGGGTGCCGACCACCTCGCCTTCGCGCGTCAGTGCCGTTTCGTGCCCGCCGGCGAGCAGCCCGTCGCCACGCACGAGCTTGGCCAGGCCGAAGTCGAGGACCTTGACCCGGCCGTCGACGCCGACCATGACGTTCGAGGGCTTGAGGTCGCGGTGCAGGATGCCCCGCGCGTGCGCCGCCGCCAGCGCGTCGGCGACCGCGACGCCGATGCGCAGAATCTCGCCGACCGGCAGCGCGCCGTCGCGAACGACCTGATCGAGCGTCCGGCCCTCGAGGTACTCCATCGCCAGGAAGCGCACGCCGTCGATCTCCTCGACCGCGTGCAACGTGACGATCGACGGGTGCGACAGGGCGGCTACGGCCTTGGCCTCGCGCTCGAACCGTGCCGACTTCTCGGGCGACTCGGCGACCTCCCGGCGCAGCATCTTGAGCGCCACCTTCCGACGGAGCCGCGTGTCCTCGGCGAGCCACACGTCCCCCATTCCGCCCGTGCCGAGGCGCTCGAGGATCCGATACTGGCCGAGCGTCCGCCCGATCAAGTTGCCCCCACGCAGGCCCTTGTCGCTTGACTCAAGGCGCTCCCTCCCCTGTCGCCGAGCGACAGACCGGCCGTCGACGCCGGAGAAGGAATCCTAGCGAAGTGTCGTGAGAGCCAGTTTCAGCCGCACCAGGGACCGGTGCAGGAGAACCTTCCCCGGGTGCTCACTCTTCGGGCACCTCTGCTGTCTTCGCGGCCGGGACGAGCTTCATCTCGCGGAGAATCCTTTGGATGGTAGGGCGACTGCGGACATCTCTCCAGGACGGTCCCTGTCCGAGCCACACCATCTCGGGGCTACGCTCTTCATAGGCTCGCAGGATCCACTTCTCCGCCTTCCCGAGGTCGCCTGCCACCGCATAGATCGCCCCTCCGAGTCCAAGTGGGACCTTTCTTGTGCTCGAGAGGCGCTCCAGTGCATCTGCCGCCTCGAGCAGTCGATCAACATAGGACCTTGTTCCCGACGCACTGAGAAACTTTTCGGCGATCTCCGAATAGCCGAAGTTGCGCAAGGAGGTTGCGAGCTCCCGATCTCGTTCCGATTCCGAGCCTCCAGACCTGTGGAGTGCCAGCCAAAGTACAGCGTGCGCCGGTGGGTACGCAGGGTCCAGAGTCAGCGCCCTGCGCGCCTCCGCGATCGCCAACTCCCAGTCCTCCTGCATCAGCGCCTGGTGGCCAGCATCGTTCGGAATCGCAGCGACCAGCGGGTCCAAGCGGCGCGCAACCCGCAGCTGGTGCGTGGCCTCGCGAAACCGGCCGAGCGCCACGAGCAAGACCCAGTACTTCCGCCGAGCCATCGAGTCGTTGGGAGACAGGCCGATCGCTCGACGTAAATGCTGCTCGGCTGCCTTCCAATCCCAGCGATGAAAAAGGTAGAAGTCACCGAGGGCCGCATGAGCGGTCCCCGAGTCAGGATCGAGCTCGACCGCTCGCCTCGAGAGCTCTTCTCGCCTGGTCAGGATCTCGCCAACGTTCCTCGTGATGAACGACTCATAAGTGAGGACGTCGGCAAGGACAACATGGGCAGGCGCGAAGTTGGAGTCGCGACGGATCGCGAACTCCAGGAGCTCTCTAGCCGACCGGAGCGAGTCAGGGCGGAGCTGTTCGCTCAGGAGACGAGCCTTGATGAAAGCCTCGAAAACGGCAGGGTCGACCACTCGCGGAGCTGGAAGGTTCTGATCGAGAGCCTGGACCGGGACATCGCACAGAATCGCCGCGACCGCACGTCCAATCTCGGCTTGGAGCGCAAGAACCTCGGCCTCCGACCGCTCGATTCTCCGGCTCCAGATCACTTGTCCGCTGCTCGGGTGCAGAAGAACGCCGGACCATCTCACCCGATCGTTGGAACGCTCGATCGAACCGACTACGAGATACTCGACATCGAGTTGGCGTGCGATCTCCGAGTGTGGCAGCTCAGTTGATCGGTAGTGCATCGCCGACTGCCGCGAAATCACGCGCACTCCTTCCACGCGACCCACCTCACCGATCACGCCGTCGGTCAGGCCCACTAGCAGATAGTCCGGCTCGGAGGAAACCGCTTGAAACGGGAGGACCGCAACCGACGAGACGACCTCCGCAGCAGGTGGCGGAGCAGATTGCGCGACGACCTGTGTGGAGCTGCGATTCTGTTGCTCGACACGATGATTCTCCCGACTCACCAGGGCAACGACCCCCGCGAGCAGCACGGCGAGGCCTCCTCCCAGCCAGTACTTCCGGCCAGGAGCTCGCAGTCGATTCTCTCGACGGGCGAAGTTCGAAAGTTGTTGATCGAGCTCGACCTGAACCCCAGCGAGTCCGTTGAGGAGGAATCGTTCCGCGCCAGCCGACGCCGGCCTACGGTCGGGATCTTTCAGTAGGCATTGCTCAACCAAGCTCGCGAGCGCTCGCGGAGCTCGCGCGTCAAACTCGTCGATCCGCCGCGGCGGGTCGCACAGCACCGCCGTGATCACCTGCGCCGCGCTGTCGCCCTGAAACGGCACCCGCCCGGTCGCCATCTCGTAGAGCACGGCGCCGAACGAGTAGATGTCCGTCCGGGCGTCGACCGTTTCCTGCCGGAGCTGCTCCGGCGACGAGTAGTGCAGCGTGCCGACCACCTGGCCTTCGCGGGTCAGCGTCGTCTCGTCCTTGCCGTCGAAGGCCCTCGCCGGGTCTTCGAGTAGCTTCGCCAGGCCGAAATCCAGGACCTTGACGCGGCCGTCCGTGCAGACCATCACGTTCGAGGGCTTGAGGTCCCGGTGCAGGATTCCCCGAGCGTGCGCCGCCTCGAGCGCCTCCGCGATCGGAATCGCGATGCGCAGGAGCTCCGCGACCGGCAGCGGCCCCTCGCGCACGAGCTGGTCGAGCGTGCGGCCCTCGAGGTACTCCATCGCCAGGAACCGCACGCCGTCGATCTCCTCGACCGCGTGCAAGGTCACGATCGACGGGTGCGACAGGGCCGCGATCGCCCGCGCCTCCCGCTCGAAGCGCGCCGCCTTCTCCGGGGAATCGGCCAGATCCTCGCGCAGGACCTTCAACGCCACCTTGCGGCCGAGCTTCAAGTCCTCCGCCAGCCAGACCACCCCCATCCCGCCCGAGCCCAGGCGGTTCACGATCCGGTAGTGGCCCAGCGTCCGGCCGATCATCGCGTCGGATCCTATGCCCGGCTGCCGAAAGCTGCCGGAGGCACTGCGCCGAGGTTCAGAGCGCGGCTCCAGCGAGAGATCGGAGCCGCGCGACGAGCCGCAACGGATAGCATGACGACGTGACCGCGGATTCGAAGGAGCCCTCCACCGATCTCGCCGCGCTGCGCGCCGAGATTGAGCGCCTCGACGGCAATCTGCTCGACCTGCTCGCCCGGCGCATGGCGTGGGCGGAGGCGGTCGCCGGGGCCAAGCTCGACGCTGCCTGGCCCTTCCGGGATCCGGCGCGCGAGGACCGACTGCTCGTCCACCTGCGGCGGTCGGCCGTCGAGCGCGGCCTCGATCCGCACGAGATCGAGCGGCTCTACCGTGTCGTCCTCGACATGTCGGTCGCTCGCCAGCAGGCCTTCGTACGCGAGCTGCCCGACACGCCGCTGCGCGTCGCCTACCAGGGCGCCGAAGGCTCCTACAGCCACCTCGCCGCGCAGCGCCGGTACGCCGGCCGCGCCGGCGGCGTGCTGCTCGCCGGGCACGAGAGCTTCCGCGACGCGGCCGACGCCGTCCTCGGCGGCGACGCCGACCTCGCGCTGCTGCCCATCGAGAACTCGACCGCCGGCAGCATCAACCAGACCTACGACCTGCTCGCCGAAGGGCGCCTGGTGATCACCGGCGAGGAGGTGGCGGCGATCGAGCACTGCCTGCTCGCCCTGCCCGGAGTCGAGCTCGGCGAGGTCCGCACCGCGATCTCCCACCCGCAGGCCCTCGCCCAGTGCGAGGCGTTCTTCCGCGAGCACCCGGCGATCCGGCCGCGCGAGGAGTTCGACACCGCCGGCGCGGCGCGCAAGGTCCGCGAAGCCGGCGATCGCTCGCTCGCCGCGGTGGCGAGCGCCGCGGCCGCCGGCACCTACGGGCTCGAGAGCCTGGCCCGCGGCATCCAGACCGACGCCGGCAACGCGACCCGCTTCGTCGAGGTTGCGCTCCAGCCCGTTCCGGTGCCTCCGGCGGGAGCGGTCAAGACCTCGCTGGTGCTCACCCTCGCCGCCGAGCGACCGGGCGCGCTCGGCGAGATCCTGTCGGAGTTCGCCCGGCGCGGCCTGAACCTGACCAAGCTCGAGTCGCGGCCGATTCCGGGTTCGCGCTGGGCCTACCGCTTCTACCTCGACGTCCAGGGGCACGCCTCGACCGACGCGTTCCGCGCGGCCCTCGCCGCGATCGCGCCGGCGACGACCGAGCTCGCCGTGCTGGGCAGCTACCCGGCGGCGGAGCCGGTCGGATGAGAGTCGTCCTGCCCGGCGGCTCCGGCCAGGTCGGCGGCGTGCTCGCACGGGCGTTCAGGGCGAAGGGGCACGAAGTCGTGGTGCTCGGGCGCCGAGCCGTCGCCCCCGGCGAGGTGCTCTGGAACGGCCGCGACGACGGTCCGTGGATGACGGAGCTCGACGGCGCCGACGTCGTCGTCAACCTCGCGGGGCGCAGCGTCGACTGCCGCTACACGCGCGCCAACCTCGACGAGATGATGCGCTCGCGCGTCGACTCGACCCGCGCGGTCGGGCGGGCGATCGAGCGGGCGGCGCGGCCACCGCGGGTCTGGCTGCAGATGAGCACCGCCACGATCTACGCCCACCGCTTCGACGCGCCGAACGACGAGGCGAGCGGCCGGATCGGCGGCGGCGAACCGGACGCGCCGGCGTACTGGGGCTTCAGCGTCGAGATCGCCAAGGCGTGGGAGCAGGCGCAGCGCGAGACCGAGACTTCGGCGACGCGCAAGGTGGCGCTACGCACGGCGATGGTGATGAGCCCCGACCGCGGCGGCATCTTCGACGTCCTGCTCGGCCTCGCACGACGCGGGCTCGGCGGCCCGGTCGGCGGTGGGCGACAGTACGTCTCGTGGATCCACCACCGCGACTTCGTGCGCGCCGTCGAATGGTTGATCGCGCGGGACGACTTCGAGGGCCCGGTCAACCTCGCCGCGCCGAACCCGCTGCCGCAGCGCGACTTCATGGCGGCCCTGCGCCGCGCCGCCGGCGTCCCGATCGGTCTGCCGGCGACGCGGTGGATGGCCGCGATCGGCGCTTTCGTCCTGCGTACCGACACCGAGCTGCTGCTCAAGAGCCGGCGCGTGGTGCCGGGCCGGCTGCAGGAGGCCGGCTTCCGGTTCGACTTCCCGGAGTGGCCGCCGGCCGCCGCCGAGCTGGTGGCGGCGGCACGCGAAGCCCGCCGGAGCTGAGGAGCGGGCACCGCTCCCGGTCTCTGCTACACTTTCCCCGCCGCTGGGATCCCGCCTTCGGGCGGGACCTGGACGGGAAGTGGAGCTCGCCGAGCGGGCGGCCTGCGCCGGGGTTGGATCGGGAAACCGACCGTCACCCGGGGAGAGAACGGCCCGAAGCTCAGAACACCGGCCCTCCGGCGCCGCCAAACCCTTCCCTCGACACGCCACGTTTCACGACGGGACCGATCCACCTCGCTCGAGGTGTCGGTCCGGGAGGCGACGAGGATGGGCACCGCCCCGAAGAAGATCTCCGTGCCGTTCGTGCGCGAAGCCCCGCTGCGCGGGGAGAAGCTCGCCATGGTCACGGCCTACGACTACCCCGGCGCGCGTCTGGCCGACGAGGCCGGCGTCGACCTCGTGCTGGTCGGCGACTCGCTGGCGATGGTCGTGCTCGGCCACGACGACACGCTGTCGGTGACCATGGACGAGATGCTCCACCACGTCAAAGCGGTGCGCCGCGGCGTCGAGCGTGCGCTGCTGGTGGCCGACATGCCGTTCGGCTCGTTCCACCTCGGTCCGGACCAGGCGGTCGCCAACGCCATCCGCTTCGTCAAGGAAGGGGGCGCCTCGGCGGTCAAGATCGAGGGCGCCCGCATCGACGTCGTGCGCGCGCTGGTCGACGCCGAGATCCCGGTGATGGCCCACCTGGGGCTGACGCCGCAGTCGATCCACCGCTTCGGCGGCTTCAAGGTGCAGGGGCGCGGCGCCGAGGCGCGCGCCGCGCTGCTCGAGGCCGCGGTCGCCTGCGAGGAGGCCGGGGCGTTCTCGCTGGTGCTCGAGTGCATCCCCTCGGCGCTCGCGCGCGAGGTTTCCGAACGGCTCGAGATCCCGACGATCGGCATCGGCGCCGGAGCGGCCTGCGACGGTCAGGTGCTGGTCTTCCACGATCTGCTCGGCTTCGAGCAGCGGATCGCGCCGCGCTTCGTGCGCCGCTACGCCGAGCTCGGGCGCACCACGCGCGAAGCCGTCGCGGCCTTCGCCGCGGACGTGCGCTCCGGCGCATTCCCGGCCGCGCACGAGGCCTTCGAGGACCCGGAGTTCCCCGAGGCGACCGCCGCCGAGCGGCTCTACGGCGCATGATCGTCGCGACCACCGCGAAGGAGATCCGCCGGGCGGTCACCGCCTGGCGCTCGGCGGGAGAGCGTGTCGCCTTCGTACCGACGATGGGGGCGCTCCACGACGGCCACCTGTCGCTGGTCGCGCTGGCGCGCCGCCACGCGACCCAGGTGGTGGCGTCGGTGTTCGTCAACCCGACCCAGTTCGGCGCCGGCGAGGACTTCGAGCGCTATCCGCGCACCCCCGAGAGCGACACCGCGCGCCTCGAGCAGGCCGGCTGCGACCTGCTCTTCCTGCCCGCGGTCGACGTCGTCTACCCGCCGGGCTCCTCGACCCGCGTGCGGGTCGACGGGCCTGCGGGGGGTTTCGAAGCCGACTTCCGTCCCGGTCACTTCGAAGGGGTGGCGACCGTGGTCGCCGCGCTGTTCGGCCTGGTGCGCCCCGACGTCGCCGTCTTCGGCGAAAAGGACGCCCAGCAGCTCGCGGTGGTGCGCGCGCTGGTGCGCGACCTCCACTTCGGCATCGAGATCGTCGGCGCGCCGACCGTGCGCGAAGCCGACGGTCTGGCGATGTCGTCGCGCAACGTCTATCTCTCGGAGGCCGAGCGGCGCGCCGCGCCGGTCCTCGCGCGCGCGCTCGAGGCGGCACGCGCCGCGCTCGCCGCGGGCGAGAGATCCGCCGCCGTGCTGGTCGATGCGATCCGCGCGGTGGTCGCCACCGAGCCGCTCGTCCAGCTGGAGTACGCCGCCGTGGTCGGCGCCGACGACTTCCGCCCGCGCGAGCGCGCGGAGGGGGACGTCGTCGTACCGATCGCCGCCCGCCTGGGCAACACCCGACTGCTCGACAATCTCCACCTGCGGGTGGAGTGAAGGAAGGAACCTCGCCATGCGCCGCACGATGATGAAGTCGAAGATCCACCGCGCGACCGTGACCGACGCCAATCTCCACTACCAGGGGTCGGTCACGATCGACCCCGATCTGATGAAAGCCGCCGACATCCTCGAGAACGAGCGCGTCGACGTGCTCGACGTCACCAACGGCAACCGCCTGACGACTTATGCCATCCCGGGCGCCCCGGGACGCGGCGAGGTCTGCCTGAACGGCGCGGCCGCCCATCTCGTCTCGAAGGGGGACCTGGTGATCCTGGTCACCTACGCCGAGTTCGAGGAGGAGGAGGCGCGCGCCCACCAGCCGCGGCTGGTGTTCGTCGACGAGGCCAACCGGGCCCTCCACGGCGGCTCGCCGGCGGCGGCGGGGCTCGCGGGCGCGACGAGCTCCCACCCTCGCGGGTAGCGCCGCCCCGCCACCCACCGGGGTCTGGCGCGTGAGCGTGCCGGACCCCCAGCATCGCCCCCAGATCATCCGCTTCGAGGGGGCCCCATGCGAAAGCTCCTGAGAGATGCCGAGCATCTCGTCCGGTTGGCGCTTCTGTTCGCCGCCGGGACGGTGGCGTTCGTCGTGGTCCGCGCCGTCGCCGTGCCGGCGGACTTCGGCAAGTACGGCCACTACCGCGCGAGCGCGCTCGACGACGCCCGCGAGCGGCAGCCGCGCTTCGCCGGGCGCGTCGCCTGTGCCGAGTGCCACGACGAGGCAGCCGCAGAGCTCGCCGGCGGCGGCCACGCCGCGGTCGGCTGCGAGGCCTGTCACGGGCCGCTCGCCGAGCACGCCGCCGACCCGAGCGCCGCCGCCGCGCCGGAGGCGATCGCCACCTGCGCGCTCTGCCACGCCGCCAACCAGGCCCGTCCCGCCGGCCACCCGCAGGTCGACGTCGAGGCGCACGCCGAGGGCAACGCCTGCACCGACTGCCACGCCCCGCACGCGCCGGGGATGGAGTGAGGAGGGCGCCATGAGCTACGACCGCCGACAGTTCCTCGCCGAGACCGGCAAGTTCCTGCTGCTGACCGGCGCCGCCGGCGAGGCCTGGGCGTTCATCGAGGCCGGCCGCCCGCAGGACGCCCCCGGCTACGACGTCACCCGCCACTGGTGGGCGATGTTCATCGACGTCGAGAAGTGCATCGGCTGCGGCAAGTGCGTCGAGGCCTGCAAGCTCGAGAACGACGTTCCGGACGATCCCCACTACTTCCGCACCTGGGTCGAGCGCTACCACATCCCGGCGCGCGACGTGACCCGGCTCGAGGCCGAGGATCATCCCCGGGTCGACTCGCCGAACGGCGGTCGCGACGGCTTCGAGGAGATCCACGGCCACGACGACGGCGCCAAGAGCTTCTTCGTCCCCAAGCTCTGCAACCACTGCGCGCACTCGCCGTGCGTGCAGGTCTGCCCGGTGGGCGCCACCTTCGAGAGCCCCGACGGCGTCGTGCTGGTCGACAAGGACTGGTGCGTGGGCTGCCGCTACTGCGTGCAGGCGTGCCCCTACGGCTGCCGGTTCATCGACCCGCGCACCAACACCGCCGACAAGTGCACGCTCTGCTACCACCGGATCACCAAGGGGCTGACCACCGCCTGCTGCGAGGTCTGTCCGACCGGCGCGCGCCAGCTCGGCGACCTGCGCAATCCCGCCGACCCCATCCACGAGCTGCTGCGCACCCACAAAGTGCAGGTGCTCAAACCCAACATGGCGACCGGCGCGAAGGTCTACTACAACGGCCTCGACGTCGCGGTGCGCTGAGCGGAGGACCCGAATGCACCCCTTGCCGCCCGGCGTCGAAGGCTTCATGTATCCCAACGAGATCGAGCTCCAGTGGAGCGTGCTGATCGTCCTCTATCCGTTCATCACCGGCCTGGTCGCCGGCGCCTTCATCCTGGCGTCGCTGCAGCGCGTGTTCAAGGTCGAGGCGGTGAAGCCGACCTACCGGCTGGCGCTGCTCACCGCGCTCGCCTTCCTGCTGGTCGCGCCGCTGCCGCTCCAGCTCCACCTCGGCCACCCCGAGCGCTCGTTCGAGATGTTCCTGACGCCGCACAAGACCTCGGCGATGGCGATGTTCGGCTTCGTCTACCTCTGGTACCTGCTGGCGGTGCTGGTGATCGAGATCTGGCTCGAGTACCGGCCCTGGATCGTGGCGCGCGCCGGCGACACGAAGGGCGTCCTGCGCTGGCTCTATCGCGCCATGACGCTCGGCTCGCGCGACGTCGGTCCGCGTGCCCTCGCGATCGACGAGCGCGTCGGCTACTTCGTCACCGTCGTCGGCATTCCCTCGGCGTTCCTGCTCCACGGCTACGTCGGATTCATCTTCGGCTCGGTCAAGGCCAACCCGTGGTGGTCGACGCCGCTGATGCCGATCGTCTTCCTGTTCTCGGCGATCGTCTCCGGCATCGCGGCGGTGTTGCTGATCTACCTCGCCTATTGCCTCTGGCGCGGGATCGAGATCGACATGCCCTGCCTCGACACGATGGCGAAGTACCTGTTCTACGCCTTCCTGGTCGACTTCTCGCTCGAGATGCTCGACCTCGTCCACCGCATCTACGAGGCCGACGAGTCGTTCCGCTCGCTCGACTTCATGGTCAAGACGCGCCTGTACAACTCGCAGATCCTCGGGCAGATCGTCTTCGGCACCCTGGTGCCGCTGGGCCTGCTGGCCCTGACCCAGCTGGTCAGGCTCTCCGAGCGGGCCCGCAAGGGGCTCTACGCGGCCTCCGCCTTGCTGACACTGGTCGGCATCTTCGCGATGCGCTGGAACGTGGTGATCGGCGGCCAGCTCTTCTCGAAGAGCTTCCTCGGCTACACGACCTACAAGATGGGGTTCGCGACGCGCGAGGGGCTGCTGCCGGCGATCCTGCTGATGATCCTGCCGTTCGTGATCCTGGCGGTGCTGGTGCGGCTGTTCCCGCCGATGCTCGGACACGGCGAGACCGGCAGCGCGCCGGGCGACACCCCGTCGACCGGCGGCACGGCTTAGGCGGCGGAGGCCCACGTGGTCGCGATCGCCGCGGAGAGTCTCGAGCAGCGCGTCGCGCGGCTGGAGGCCGCGGTGGCGCGGCTCGAAGCCCGGACCGGTTTCGAGGCTCCGGCGGCGCCGGGGGACGGTCCGGGCGACTCCGCGGTCGCGGCCCCGCCGGCGGCGTCGACCTTCGACGGCCTGGCCGGCGTGCCCGCCCTGCTCGGGCGCACCTGCCTGGTGCTCGGCGGCGCGTTCCTGGTCCGCTCCCTGACCGACAACGACACCCTGCCGGCGGCCGCCGGGGTCGCGCTCGGCCTGCTCTACGCGGCGGTCTGGCTGGCGCTGGCCGACCGCGCCTCGGCGCGCGGCCTGGCGCTCTCCGGCACCTTCCACGCCGTCGCCTCGGCGCTGATCGTCTACCCGTTGCTGTTCGAGGCGTCGACCCGCTTCGCCCTGCTGTCGCCGCTCGGCGCCGCGCTGGCGCTCGCCGCGGCCACCGCGGCCGGGCTCGCGGTCGCCTGGCGTCGCAGTTTCCACGCCGTCGCCTGGATCACCGTCTCGGCCGCGCTCGCGGTCACCACCCTGCTGCTGTTTCGCACCCGCACGCCGCTGCCGTTCATCGCGGTGCTGCTGCTGATCGGCGCCGCCTCGCTGGCGCTCGCCTACGGTCGCCAGTGGCGCGCGCAGCGCTGGCTGGTGGCGCTGTCGCTCGACGCCGTGGTGCTGCTGCTCGGCGCGCTGCGACTGGTCGGCAGGACGCCGCCGGAGTGGCTCGGTGCCGGCCCGGTGCTGGTCGCGCAGATCGGCCTGGTCGCGATCTACCTCGGCGCCCTGATGGTGCGCCTGCTGGTCCAGGGGCGCCTGGTCACCGGCTTCGCGGTCACCCAGACCGTGCTGGCGCTCGCCATCGGATTCGAAGGGGCGCTCGCGACCGGCGGCGACGAGACCCGCCGCCTGCTCGGCGGGGCGGCGCTGGTCGTCGGCGCGCTGCTCCACGCCGGACTCGCGCGCGGCAGCGAGCGCCGGTTCGGCCACGGCTTCGCCGTCGGCTACTTCGCTTCGGTCGCCACCTTCCTCGCGGCGGAGGGGACGCGGGTGCTGCTGCCGGCGGCGGTCTACGCGCCGCTCTGGCTCGCCGCCGCCGTCGCGCTCGCCGTGCTCTGCCGCGACGGCGATCGTCCGATCCTCCAGGTCCACGCCGCGCTGCTCACGCTCGCGGGGGCGATCGCCTCCGGCCTGGCCGGAGCGACGCTGGCGGCTCTGGCGCGGCGCCCGACCGACGACTGGCCGCCTTTCAGCGCCTCGGCGATCGCGGTACTCGGCCTCGCGCTGGCGACCGCGGCGATCCTCCATCGTTCGGCGCCGCGGGCCGGGCCGAGCCGCGCCGCGGCGGCCGCCCGCCTGACCGCGCTGCTCACCGCGCTGGCCGGGCTCGGCGGCTGGACGGCACGGCTCGCCGCCGGCGCGCTGGCCGACGCGCCGGGGCCCGACGCGAACGCCGGCACCCTGGCCGCGATCCGCACCGCCGTGCTGGCGGTCGCCGCGGTGGCGCTCGCCGCGGCCTCGGCGGGCGCGGGGCGCGCCGCGCTGGCGCGCACCGCCTTCCTGGTTCTGGTCTTGGGCGGCGCCAAGCTGCTGGCGGAGGATCTGCGCCTCGAGGGCGCCGCCCACCTGGTGTTCAGCCTGACGCTCTACGGCGCCGCGCTGATCGCCGTCCCGGCGCTGGTCCGGAGAGCTCGAGCGGGCGCATCCTGACCGCCTCCGTCGAGCCGCCGCCGTCGCCCCCGTCGGCTAGGATCGGGCCATGGAAACCACCGCTTCCGCCGCGCCGGAGATCGCCCCGCTGGTCGTCGCCGGGCGGACCTTCCGGTCGCGGCTGATCCTCGGCACCGGCAAGTACAAGGACGCCGACACGATGACGGCGGCGCTCGAGGCCTCGGGTACCGAGATCGTCACCGTCGCCCTGCGCCGCGTCAACCTGGACGAGCTCGGCAAGGGCTCGCTGATCGACCGCATCGACCCCGAGCGCTACCTGCTGCTGCCCAACACCGCCGGCTGCTTCACCGCCGAAGAGGCGGTGCGCACGGCGCGCCTCGCGCGCGAGCTCGGCGGCTGGAACTGGGTGAAGCTCGAGGTGATCGGCGACCCGAAGACGCTCTTCCCGGACACCCAGGCGACGCTCGAGGCGGCCAAGACGCTGCTCGCCGACGGCTTCGTCGTCCTGCCCTACACCAACGACGATCCGATCGTCGCGAGGAAGCTCCAGGAGCTCGGCTGTCCGGCGGTGATGCCGCTGGCGGCGCCGATCGGCTCGGGCCTGGGAATCCGCAACCGCGCCAATCTCGCGATCGTGCTCGAGCAGGCACAGGTGCCGGTGATCGTCGACGCCGGCGTCGGTACCGCCTCGGACGCCGCGGTGGCGATGGAGCTCGGCGCCGACGCGGTGCTGATGAACACCGCCGTCGCCGAGGCCGCCGATCCGGTGGCGATGGCGCGCGCGATGAAGCTCGGCGTCGAGGCCGGCTGGCTCGCGCGTCACGCCGGCAGGATCCCGCGCCGGCTCTACGCTTCCGCCTCCTCGCCGATCGACGGCCTGATCGACTGAGCCGGCCGCCTCAGAGATAGCCGAGCGCGGCGAGGTCGGCCTCGAGCCGGTCGGCGCGCTTGACCGCCGCTTCGTCCGACTCGCCCTCGATCGCGCGGATCCAGCCGCCGAGCGCCGCCGCGAGGTCGCGACCTTCCGAGGACAGGCCGTCCGCGAGTGGCAGTTGCCAGCTCTTGCCGGTCTCCAGATCGAGCGTCCGGCGCACGCTGGCGTCGCGCGCGGCGCGGATCCGCCCTTGCGCCGCGAACACCACCCGCCCGCCGAGCGCGCCGTCGCCCCGCTCGACCAGCGGCACCAGGCTCGCGCCGTCGAAGTCGAGCGGATCGAAGGCGACCCCCGCGAGCTCGAGCAGCGTCGGCGCCAGGTCGACGTTCGACACCGGCGTCGCGCGCTCGCCCGCCGCGATCCCCGGTCCGGCGAGCACGAACGGTGTGGCCAGCACGGTCTCCCAGGCGAGGTCGCCGCAGTGGGCCCAGCCGCCGTTGTCGTGGAGCTCCTCGCCGTGATCGGCGACGAAGGCGACGATCGTCCGCTCGAGGATGCCGCGGCGTGCGAGCTCCGCGATCAGCCGTTCGAAGTGGTCGTCGAAGAACCGGATCTCGTCGTCGTAGAGGTCGGAGAGGTGGCGAACGTCGTCCGGGCCGTATTCGTTGCCCGACTCACCGTGGTAGAGCTTGCGCTGGATCTTCCAGGGCTCGCCGCGCCGCGCCCAGCCGCGCGCGGCCGCGGCCGAGCCCGCCGAGAAGCGGCGCTCGGCCCACTCCGGAGGCCGGTAGGGGGAGTGCGGATCGAGGTAGTGCAGGTAGAGGAAGAAAGGCCCGGGGAGCCGATCGAGGGCGGCGAACGCGCGGCCGTTCAGGCAGGCCGCGCCGCGCTCGTGGCAGCTCTCGTCGAAGAAGTCGAAGCCGCGGTCGAACCCGCCCTGGCGGTTGACCCTCGTCGGCGTGGCGCGCACGATCGTACTGGCCGACACCGCGCCGGTCGCGTATCCCGCGGCGCCGAAGCGCTCGCCGAGCGTCGGCATGCCGGTCGGGATCGCCAGGCCGGCTTCGTCGATCCGCGCGAGGACCCGCTGCGGGTAGCGGCCGGTGAGCAGCGAATTGACCGACGGGTAGGTGCAGCCGGCGTTCGACCAGGCCGAGCGGAAGACGACTCCGCGTTCGCGCGCGAAGCGGTCGAGCGCCGGGCTCGTCTCGCGGGCGTAGCCATAGAGCGACAGCCGGTCGGCGCGCAGGGTGTCGACGAGCACGACCAGCACGTTGGGCGGCACGGCGGGCGCATCCGCCGGGCCGCGGCAGGCGGCCAGCGCGAGGGCGCTGCCGAGCAGCGCCGGGAGATACCGGAGCGGGCGGATCAAGGCCGCCATTCTCCCTCGGACGGTCGGTCCGGGCCCCGAGGTCGGGGTCGGCTTGCCGCCCGGCGGCGGTTTCCGATAGGCTCCGCGCGCCAGTAGGGCCCGGTGCAGCCATAGCTCAACTGGATAGAGCGACAGACTACGGATCTGTAGGTTGGGGGTTCGACTCCTCCTGGCTGCACCAACTTTCGCCCCTTCCCGGCGGCCGTCGCCGCCACCCCCCGAACAGCTCCATCTCCCCCGCCCGCCCGAACGGGGCGTCGGGTCGGCCGTCGGCGCTAAGCTGATCGCGATCCGGGCCCGGTCCGCGGGTCCGGAGCGTCCGCAAAGGGGGTCTCGATGACTTCCACCACGAGAAAGCCGGCGCGCGGCGTGCTCGCCGGAGTCCTGACGGCCGGCGCGCTGCTGGCGCTCGCCGCCGCGGCACCGAGCGCGCGCGGCGACGAGCAGGAGTCCGGATACTCGCCGTTCGCTGGGCGGCAGACCTACAAGACCTACTGCATGAACTGTCACGGAGTCGATGGCAAGGGGGACGGCTACCTCGCCGACAGCCTCAAGCAGGTGCCGTCGGACCTCACCGTGCTCGCCGAGAAGAACGGCGGCACCTTCCCGGCCGATCGGGTGTTGGCGGCGATCGACGGTCGCCAGGCGGTACGCCTCCACGGCACGCGCGAGATGCCGATCTGGGGCGACGCCCTGCTCTGGCCCGAGGAGGAGAGCCCCGAGCGGCGCGCCCACGTCGAGCGCAAGCTGGGCGAGCTGGTCGCCTTCGTCGAGACGCTGCAGAAGAGCGCGACCGAGGCCGAGGAGCCGTGACGCCGGCCGGCCGCCGGCGTTGACGGTGGCACCGCCTCTGACCTAGGTTCGGACGGCGGCCCCGATGGCCGCCGAAGGAGCGCCATGGTCCTGCCGCGTCCGATCCTCGTCCCCGCCCTCGTCGCCCTCGCGATCTCCTCGCTCGCCTGCCGCGAGCGCACGGCCGCGCCCGCCCCGGCGAGCACCGAACCGGCCGCACCCGCCGCCGAAGCGGCGCCCGCAACCCCGCCGGCGGATCCGGTACCTGCCGAGCCCGAGCCCGAACGCCTCGGCGCGGACGGCGGCTTCGAAGTTCGCTTCGGTCTGGCGCTCGCCGCCGACGGCGACGTGGTCGACCCGGTCCTCTCCTTCGCCGCCGGCGACCCGGTGTGCGTCTCCGTGCTGCGCCTCGAGAGCGATCCCGCTTCGAGCGTCGAGCTCGCCTGGTTCGACGACGACGGCAACGAGTTGGGCAGCTCCTCGGCCGACTTCGGCGGCTCGCCGCCGCGCGCCGGGCTCTGCCTTCCCGGCGCGGCGAACCTGGCGCGCCGCACCTACCGGCTCGACCTCGCGGTCGACGGCGGGGAGGTCGATTCCGTCCAGTTCACGATCGGCGACATGCGTCAGAGCGCGTCGTCCGGCGGCGCCTGAGCCGCGTCGCCGATCCAGAGCAGCTCCGCCGCGCCACCGCGACGGCCGACGACGATGGCGATCTGGCCGAGCTCGGCCGCGAGCGCCACGAGCGCCGCGCGCGCGGCGCCGGTGACGAGGAAGCCCGGCTCGTCGGGCCACCGTCCGTCGGGGTCGATCCCGGTCGAAGGGCGAGTGGACCCGCCGGCATCCGAGAGGCGCCGTGCGAGCTCGGCAGAGCGCCGCCGGTTCTCCTCCTCGCCGAGCAGCACTGAGCCGGGGTTGCAGGCGGTGACGATCGCCCACGTCGAAGCCCTGGCCCGTTCGAGATCGCGGTCGAGCTCCGCCGAGCGCTCGCCGATCGCGAGCTCGACCGCGCCGGAGGCGAGCTCGACGCGATAGCGCGCGCGCCGATAGAGCCGCTCGAGCCTCTCGCGCTCCACCCGCTCGCGATCCGCCATGAAATAGAATCGTAGCGCCATGCCTTCGGAAACGCCCCTCGCGTCCGGCTCCTACGAGCTCGGCCGCGCGGGGCGCTTCGGCACGGCCCTGCGGCGCGCGCTCGGGCAGGGCTACGGCGCCGCCGATCTGCGCGCCGACCTCACCGCCGGCGTCGTCGTCGGCATCGTCGCGCTGCCGCTGTCGATGGCGCTCGCCATCGCCACCGGCGTGCCGCCGCAGCACGGCCTCTACACCGCGATCGTGGCCGGGCTGGTGATCGCTCTGGCCGGCGGCTCGAAGGTCCAGGTCTCGGGGCCGACCGCGGCGTTCGTCGTGGTGCTGGCGCCGATCGCCGCGCGCCACGGTGTCGGCGGGCTCTGCCTGGCGACGCTGCTCGCCGGCGGTCTGCTGCTCGCGATGGGCCTGGCGCGCATGGGGCGCTTCGTCGAGTTCGTCCCCTACCCGGTGACCACCGGCTTCACCGCCGGCATCGCCATCGTCATCGGCGTCCTGCAACTCAAGGACTTCCTCGGACTCGAGGTCGCCGAGATGCCCGCCGAGTTCCTCGAGCGCGTCGCCGTTCTGGTGCGCGCGCTGCCGAGCGCGCGCTGGCCCGAGATCGCGGTCGGCGCGCTGACGCTCGCCGTGCTGTTGGTCTGGCCCTACCTGTCGAGCCGGATCCCGGCCCCGCTCGTCGCGCTCGCCGTCGGCGCCGGCGCGGCGCTCGCGATCGAGGCCCTGGTGCCCGGAGTCGAGCTGGCGACCATCGCGCGCCGCTTCACCTGGACCGCCTCCGACGGCTCGGTCGGCGTCGGGATCCCGCCGCTGCCACCACTGCCCGGACTGCCCTGGCGGCTGCCGGGAGGCGACGGCGAGCCGCTGGTGCTCTCCTGGTCGCTGCTGCGCGAGCTGGTGCCGTCGGCCTTCGCCATCGCGATGCTCGGCGCCATCGAGTCGCTGCTCTCGGCCGTGGTCGCCGACGGCATGACCGGCAAGAAACACGACCCGGACGGCGAGCTGGTCGGGCAGGGGCTGGGCAATCTGGTCGCACCGTTCTTCGGCGGGTTCGCCGCCACCGGCGCGATCGCGCGCACCGCGACCAACATCCGCGCCGGCGCTCGCACGCCGGTGGCGGCGATCGTCCACGCACTGTTCGTGCTGGCCGCCGTGGTCGCGCTCGCGCCGGCGCTCGGCTACCTGCCGATGGCCGCGCTCGCCGCGCTGCTGCTGCAGGTCGCCTGGCGCATGGGCGAGGTGCGCCACGTCCTCCACATGCTGCGAGTGGCGCCGCGCGCCGACATCCTGGTGCTCGGCTCCTGCCTGACGCTGACCGTGGTCTTCGACATGGTGGTCGCGGTCACCGTCGGCATCGTGCTCGCCTCGCTGATGTTCATGCAGCGCATGGCCGAGGTCTCGAAGGCGCAGCTGGTCAACACCGCCGAGCTCGAGCTCGACCGTCCGCTGCCCGCGAGCGTCGTGCTCTACGAGATCGCCGGCCCGCTGTTCTTCGGCGCGGCGAACAAGGCGATGACCACGCTGCGCACGGTGGCCAAGAAGGGCGTCCAGGTGGTGGTGCTCGACCTGCGTTCGGTGCCGATGCTCGACGCCACCGGCCTGGTCGCCCTCGACTCGACGGTCGGCAAGCTCCGCCACGCCGGGCTGATCGTCGTGCTGGCGGGCATCCAGGCGCAACCGCTGCGCGCGCTGGCCAAGGCCGGCTGGCGCAACGTCGCCGGCTCGCTCGCCATCGGCAAGGACTTCGACCGCGCCCTCGAGGTCGCTCGCGCTTACGCGGAGAGCGACCCCGAGGCCGCGTCGATGCACCTGACCCGGGCCTGAGCCGGCTTCAACGGCCGGCGACGGCCACCTGCTCGAGCGGCCGCAGCCGCGAGGCGAGCGCCCGCTGCGCGATGCTGCGCCCCAGCTCGAGCCCGGCGTCGCAGGCGAAACGGAAGTGGATCCCCGCCATCACCCGCGAGTCGGCGTTCTCTTCGGCCGCCGCGCGCAGGCCCGGCAGACGGCGCGGTTTCGAGGGATCCTCCGCGGTCGGCGAGGTCATCTCGAAGGCGACGTCGCGGCCGAGCACGCCGATCATCGCCTCGGCCGCCGCGGCGCCCAGCACGCTGTGGGTCGACGGATAGTCCTGGATCGGCGGCGTCGGCATCAGCGGTGCCCAGTCCCGGGCCGGCGCGGTCGCCGGGTTGCCGTCCTCGGCGGCGAGCGGAATCGCGGTCACCGGGCGCCATAGGTCGTAGTGGAGCTTGGAGTCCCAGCCGGCGATGTAGCCCTCGGCCATCCCCAGGTTGACCAGCGCGAAGAGCCGCGCCGCCTGCCAGAGGTCGAGCCGCTCCTGGGTGGCGACGATGCGCGCGATCCGGTTCCAGCCGCGGTCGGAGAACTCGTACCAGAACTTCGCGTAGCCGGTCTGATCGGCGGAGCGAACCTCGCTCGCCGCGACGCCGAAGCGGCGCACCTCGTCGAAGGCCCGTGCGTATTCACGGCTCGACAGCGGCGGCGGCGGCGCGACGCGCAGCTCGTCGGGCGTGGCGAGCACGAAGGGGGTGAGCTCGCGCCACTCGGGGTGGACCAGGATCTCCCAGCCCGGGACGTGGCGATAGGCCCCCGGCTCGTCGCGCAGCGAGAACTCGGCCGGGCGGCCGGCGCCGTCGTCGGCGCGCCGGGCGAGCATCGCCGCGGCCGCCGCGCGGCCGACCGCGACGCCGCGCGCGCGCGCTCCGTCGTCGGCGACCGCGGCGAGCGAGCGCTCGAGCGCGGCGTCGAGCGCCGCGCGCTGCGCGGGGTAGAGCGCCGTGAGCGTCTCGTGGGCCGCGGCCGCCGCCGCCGCGACCGGATCGGCCCCGGCGTCGCCCGGCACGTGGTTGTAGGTCTCGTAGCGTGGCGCGGCCGCGTTGATCGCGTCGTGCACGGCGGTGTGAACGATGGCGAGCGCCCGGCTGGCGGCGAGCGTGTCGAAGTAGCCGTCGTGGGCGAGGAGGGTCTCGAACGCCCGCTCGCTCCAGTCGACGACGACGCGACCGTCGAGCGCGGTCGCCGCGGCCGGAGCGGCGCAAGCGAGGGTGAGGGCGAAGAGCAGCCCCGGCGCACGGCGCCGGCGGCTGGGCGAGCTGTAGCGGAAGAGCATGGGTCGTCTCCTTCGGTTCGAGGGATCCGCCCACCGCGCGACCCGGCACGGATCGCGCGGCAGGCGGCCGAGGAGAGGATCGCTCCCGGATCCGGGGTCCGGGAAGCCGCTCCGGTCAGGGTCGCGGCCTGACCAAAGTCGGCGGTCGCCGCCCTAGAACGCCGCCAGCAGGCGCGCGGGCAGCTGCGCCAGGCCCGGGAATGCCGCGAGCAGCCGCCGGACCTGCTTCGGCGCCAGGGCGCCCGGCGCCGCGCCCCCGACCGCGTCCCTCGCCTTCCAGGCGGCGAAGTCCGGCAGTTCGATCGCTTCGAGCCTGGCGCGGTCGAGCTCGAGGTTGACGGCCGCCAGGCGCCCGCCGGCGATCTCGCCGAAGCGCTGCTCGATCGCGCCGAGCTCGGCTTCGAGCACCGCGAGCCGGTCGAGCTGCGAGCGGCTCGGGCGTCCCTCGTAGCCGAGGACGTTGCCGTAGAGCGTGCCGAGATGCTCGCGCAGCTTCTCGTCGCCCGAGATGTAACCGTCGCCGGTCGCGACGAACGAGGTCCGCAACGCCTCGGCCTCGTCGGCCAGAGCCTCGAGCTTGCGGCGCAGGCCGGAGCCCGCCGTGGCCGCCCGCGAGCGCGCGGCGTCGCGCAGCGCGACCAGCGAATCGCCGATCCAGGCCAGCCGCTCGAGGTCGTCATAGACGCGACGCTCGGTCGACTGCTTCGCGGCCCGATCCTCCGCCGGGTGCGGATTGCGCGGGTCGGCGACGAGACGGACGGCGCCTTCGTACGTGGCCTGGCCCTTGATCAGGGTGACCCGGTAGTCCCCCTCGGGCAGACGGGGCCCTTCGAAGCCGCCGAACAGGAGGCTCGACGCCGGCGGCACCTTGGGCGGCTTGATCCGGGTCGGCCACGGGACGCGATTGACGCCGACCCGCTTCGAGGCCGGCAACGTCGCGACCAGCTCGCCGGCGGCGTCGCGGATCTCGATCTTGAAATCGCCGATCAGGTGGCGCTTGCGCAGGAAGTAGACGATCGACGCTTCTTCCGGCGGGTTCGGTCCGACGAACTCGTCGTTGCCCGAGAACCAGGAACCGATCGACGCGCGCAGCTTGAGCTCCGCCGGGCGCGAGGGCAGGAAGGCGACGTCCTGGTCCAGCGTCGAGGTCGTCAGCGCCCGCAGCGGCGTCAGGTCGTCGAGCACGAAGACGCCGCGGCCGTGGGTACCGATCACCAGGTCCCCTTCGCGCGGCTGGATCGCGAGGTCGTGCACGGCCACCCGCTTCGGCACGCCCCCTTCGAAACGCGCCCAGTGCGCGCCCCCGTCGATCGAGATCCACAGCCCCCACTCGGTGCCGAGGAAGAGCAGGTCGGCGCGCTCGACGTCCTCGGCGACGACCCACACCCACCCTTCGATTCCGGGTGTCACCAGCGACTCCCAGGTGGCGCCGAAGTCGCGCGTGCGCCAGAGATAGGGCGCGAAGTCGCCGCGGCGGTGGTCGTCGATCGCGACGTAGGCGGTCGCGGCGTCGAACCGGCTCGCCACCACGCGCGAGACCCAGGCACCGGCCGGAGCGCCGGCGATCCGCGCGGTGACGTCGGTCCAGGTCGCGCCGCCGTCGCGCGTCAATTGAACGAGCCCGTCGTCGGTGCCGACCCAGATCACCCCCGGGTCTTTCGGCGACTCCGAGATCGTGTAGATCGTGGCGTTGTTCTCGGCCGTCGAGTTGTCGATCGAAAGCCCGCCCGACTGCTTCTGGCGCTGGCGGCGCGGGTCGTCGGTGGTCAGATCGGGAGAGATCCGCTCCCAGCTGTCGCCGCGATCGCGCGATCGAAAGAGGAACTGGGCGCCGAGGTAGATCGACCCCGGATCGGAAGGCGAGGTGACGAACGGCGTGTTCCAGTTGAAGCGCAGCGTCCGCTCGCCGGCGCCCGGTTGCGGCTGGATGTCCTTGGACTCGCCGGTCGCGAGGTCGACGCGGGTCGCGCGGCCACCCTGGATCTCGGTGTAGACGTATCGCGGATCGTTCGGATCGGCGAAGGTCCAGAAGCCGTCGCCGCCCGACAGCGAGGTCCAGTCCTTGTTCTCGATGCCGCCCCAGCTCTCCGAAGGCGCGACCCACGAGCTGTTGTCCTGGAGCCCGCCGTAGATGCGGTACGGATCCTCGCCGTCGACCGCCACGTGGTAGAACTGCGACAGTGGCAGGTTGCGCGCGAACTGCCACGCCCCGCCCCGGTTGTTCGAGGAATAGAGGCCGCCGTCGGTGCCGAGCAGCAGCCGGTGCGGCGCGGTCGGATCGATCCAGAGCGCGTGGTGGTCGCTGTGCACCGCACCGCCGAAGCCGCCGGTGAAGGGCGAGGTGAACGACTTGCCGCCGTCGGTCGAGACCGTCAGCACCAGGCCCGGCTTGTAGACGCGGTCGTGGTCGGTCGGATCGACCGCCAGGTGCGAAAAGTAGAACGGCCGCACCTCGACGTTGAACGACGAGTTGACCTCGGTGAACGACTCGCCGAGGTCGTCCGAGCGGTAGAGCGCGGTCTTCTTCGCTTCGACCAGCGCGTAGATCCGGTTGGGCCGCGACGGCGCCACCACCACCGCGATCCGCCCCTTCTCGCCCGCGGGGAGCCCCTTGTCGAGCTGGCGCCAGGTCGCGCCGCCGTCGGTCGACTTGTAGAGCGCGCTGCCCGAGCCGCCCGAGCGGAAGAAGTCGGGCTCGCGCCGGAAGCTCCACATCCCGGCGTAGAGGATCGACGGCTCCTGCGGATCGATCGCCAGGTCCGAGCACCCGGTCGTGTCGTCGACGTAGAGCACCTTCTGCCACGTCTTGCCGGCGTCGGTGGTCTTGAACACGCCGCGCTCCGCGCCGGGTCCCCAGAGCGGCCCGGTCGCGCAGACGAAGGCGGTGTCGCGCCGCTCCGGGTCGAGGCGGATCGCGGCGATGCGCTCGCTCGCCGGCAGGCCGAGGTGGGTCCAGTTGTCGCCGCCGTCGGTGGTGCGGTAGACGCCGTCGCCGATCGACACCGAGTTGCGCACGCAGCTCTCGCCGGTGCCGACCCAGACCGTCTTCGGGTCCGACCGATCGACGGCGAGCGCGCCGATCGACTGCGTGTGCTTGTCGAACACCGGCTTGAACGTGGTACCGCCGTCGATCGACTTCCAGACGCCGCCCGAGGCCGAGCCGACCCAGATCGTCAGCGGGTCGCCGGAGACGGCCTCGATCGCGGCGATCCGGCCGCTCATCGTCGCCGGTCCGATCGCGCGGGCCGAGAGGCCGCCGAAGGTGTCCGCGGAGTAGGGCGACGGGGCAGCGGTCTGCGCGCCGCCGGGCCCGGCCGCGGCGGCGACGGCGACGACGGCGGCGAGGAGCGCCCGGCCGCGGCGAGCTCCGCCGCGCCCGCTCACGGCTTGGCTTCCGTCGCCGCGGCGGCCGGAGCGGCGGGCATCACGAACAGCGCGTCGGGCAGGTCGACGTCGAGCTCGATCTTGTCGATCACCAGGGTGGCGCCCGTCGGCGCCCCCTTCGGCTTCTGCTCGATCGAATGGGCGAACAGCAGGCCGCCGACCTCCTTGTAGTCGCCGAACGACGCCTCGACGTCGAGCTCCTGGTCGTTGCGCGTGCGCCGGCTCTCCGACTTGATCTGCAGCATCGACTCGGCGTCGAGCCAGATCCAGTCGACGTCGCCGCCCTTGCGCGTCACCTTGATCTTCCACGCGTCGGTCCCCTCGACGCTCTCGCGCCCGACCAGCTCGACCTGGTGCCCCTTCTTCTGCCAGTCGAAGAGGGGACCTTCGAGCACGTCGGCCTGCTCCTCGACCGACTTCAGGTCCTCGGGCGACATCGCCTCCGGGTCGTTCTTGCCGAGGAACGGCATGACCATCCAGCCGTTGGCGCCGTCGTAGGCCTGGATCCCGGTCATCCCCTGCAGTGTGAACTCGAGGCGCAGCTTCGACGGCCGCTTCCAGAGCAGCGAGATCGCGACCTCCTGCGGGCCGGCGATCTGGCGGCCGGTGATGCGCGCGCTCTGGACGGCGGCGAAACGCGCGCGTCCGCCCTGCGCGTCGAAGTGGCGATCGAGGAGCTCTTCGAGGGTCTGGGCTCGCGCCGCGGGCGCGGCGGCGAGCATGGCGACGGCGAGGGCTGCGGTGGCGACGATACGCTTCATGGACGGCCTCCGGGCGGTCGATTCGGACGCGGGACGGCTCCGGCGACGGTCCGGTACGCACCGGCCCGTGTCGGAGTCGAGGGGATTCGGCGCAGAATACGTCGGACGCCCCCTCCGGGTTGCCCCGTCCCGCCCCGGAGCCGGTCGGTCCCGCCGCGGGACCAGAACCCGCGCCGTTCGCCCACGTACTTGGGTTCCGGAAGGATGGTCGAAGCCATGGCGGAAAACTTCGCGGTCGAGCTCGTCGGCCTGCGCAAGGCCTTCGACGGCCAGCTCGCGGTCGACGATCTGTCGCTCGCGATCCCGACCGGCTCGGTCTTCGGACTGCTCGGGCCCAATGGCGCCGGCAAGACGACGACGATCCGGATGATCATGGACATCCTGGCGCCGGACCGCGGAGAGGTGCGCCTGTTCGGACACCCGCGCCAGCCCGAGGACAGCGCCCGGATCGGCTACCTGCCCGAGGAGCGCGGCCTCTACCGCAAGATGCAGGTCGAGGAGCAGCTGGTCTTCCTGGGCGAGCTCCACGGCCTCGGCCGCCGCCGCTCGAAGGAGCTGGCGCGCGAGTGGCTCGGCAAGGTCGGTCTGGCCGACCGCGCCAAGGCCAAGGTCGAGACTCTGTCGAAGGGGATGCAGCAGAAGATCCAGATCGCCGGCACGCTGCTCCACGACCCGGAGCTGCTGATCCTCGACGAGCCGTTCTCGGGTCTCGATCCGCTCAATCAGACGATGTTCAAGGATCTGCTCGCTGCGGTCTCGGCGAAGGGGCGGACGATCATCTTCTCGACCCACATCCTCGAGCACGCCGAGAAGTTGTGCGATCGCATCGCGCTGGTGGCCGGCGGCCGCGTGCGGCTCTCCGGCGAGCTGGCGGCGCTCCAGCGCGAGCACGGCGGCAACGTCTGGCGCGTCGAGGGGCGCGGCGACCTCGCGGCGGCCGCCGCCGGCCTCGCCGGCGTCGAGAGCGTCGTCGGAGCCGGCGACGGCGTCGTGCGCCTGGTGCTCGACGACGGCGCCGACCCGGCGGCGGTGCTGCGCGTGCTCGCCGGCACGGCCGAGATCACCGGTTTCCGCTCCGAGCAGCCCGACCTCGAAACCCTCTTCGTCCGGACGGTGCAGGATGCGCGTTGAACGGATCGCCACCATCGCCCGCCGCGAGTACCTCGCCGGCGTGCGCACCAAGGGGTTCTGGATCTCGACCCTGCTGCTGCCCGTGCTGATGGCCGCGATGCTGTTCGTGCCGTCGCTGCTGATGATGAAGACGCGCACCACCCTGCGTCTCGCGGTGGTCGACGAGACCGGCAAGGTCGGCACGCGCCTCGCCGCCGAGCTCGACGCCGCCGAGCAGGCCCCGCTCGACGCATCGCCGGCGAGCCGCGACCGCCGCGCCGAGTCGTCGCGCTTCGCCGTCGAGGTGCGGCCGACCGGCGCCAACACCGCCGGCGAGCGCGCCGAGCTCGACCGCGAAGTGCTCGAGGGGAAGATCGACGCTTGGATCTGGATCGCCCCCGAGGCGCTGACCGGGGCGAAGGTCCCGTACCACGCCGAGAGCGTCTCGAACTTCGTGACCCAGCGGATGCTCGAGGACGCGTTGACCCGCGCGGTCTCGACCGAACGGCTGGGCGCCGCCGGCATCGACGCCGCCAAGGTAAACGAGCTGACCGCCGAGGTCGACCTCGAGACCGTGCGCGTCTCGGCCGAAGGCGCCAAGCGCGAGGCCGGCATGACCGGCTTCGCCCTCGCCATGACCCTCTTCTTCCTGCTCTACACGGTGACGCTGATCTACGGCCAGCAGGTGATGAACGGGGTGCTCGAGGAGAAGACCTCGCGCATCGTCGAAGTGGTGCTGGCGACCGCGCGACCGGTCGAGCTGCTCGCCGGCAAGCTCCTCGGCATCGGCGCGGTCGGCCTCTCCCAGCTCGGCATCTGGATGGGCGCGGCGCTCCTGCTCTCGGCGCCGGGTCTGCTCGCCTCGTTCACTTCGCTGCCGGCCGGCGTCTCGCTGCCGGCGGTGACGCCGGCGCTCGCGTTCCACTTCCTGGCCTGCTTCCTGCTCGGCTTCCTGCTCTTCGCCGCGCTCTACGCCGCGGTCGGCTCGGCGTCGAACGACATCAAGGAGGCCCAGCAGCTCGCCGGCTTCGTGGTCGTCTTCGTGGTCGCTCCGGTGCTGTTCATGTTCACCGTGATCAACGACCCGGACTCGACCCTGGCGGTGGCGCTCTCGCTGTTCCCGCCGTTCATGCCGCTGCTGATGATGCTGCGCATCGCGGTCAAGATGCCGCCGCTCTGGCAGGTCGCCGCCGGCTACCTGCTGACCTCGGCTTTCGTCGCCTTCCTGATCTGGGGCTGCGCGCGCATCTACCGCGTCGGGTTGCTCATGCACGGCAAGCGGCCGACGCTGCCCGAGCTCTGGCGCTGGCTGCGCCGAGCCTGACGCGTCCCGGCAGCGACGGTCGACGCCTCAGACCGCGGCGAGTCGCGCCTCCTCGGCGTCGAGCTCGGTCTGGAGACGACGCAGGACCTCGTCGTTGATCCTCCCCTCCTGGTAGAGCGCCACCAGCCGCTCGCGCTGGGCGGCGAGCGAGCGAGCCCGCACCGCGCGCTCGGCGCGGCGGCGCTCGCCGGCCGGGCTCGCTTCGCAGGCCTCGGCGGCGAGCCGTTCGACGCGCTCCTCGAGCTCGGCGGCGAGCTGGGCGGCGGCCTCGAGCTCGGTGCTCCCGACGCCGGAGCGATCGAGCGGAGCGCGCAGCGGGGCCAGACCCGCGCGCGCCACCTCGAGCCGCGCCTCGCGCTCCTCCTCGACCTGCCGCCCGTCGTCCTGGACGCCGAGCCGGCAGATGACGTGCGGCAGCGTCAGACCCTGCAACAGGAGCGTCGCGAGAATCACCGACGAGGCGAGGAAGATGACCAGCGCGCGCCCGGGAAACGGCTCGCCGCCGGGCAGCGCCAGCGGAATCGAGAGCGCCGCCGCCAGCGTCACCGCGCCGCGCAGCCCCGACCAGCCGACGACGAAGACCCCCCGCCATCCGGGATCCGGCTCGCGACGGCGGATCGAAGGCACCAGCCAGCGCGGCAGGTAGGCGCCGGGAAACACCCAGAGCAGGCGCACCAGGACGACCAACGCCGAGACCACGACCGCGTAGGCGACGAGCGCCGTCCACCACTCGCCGGCGAGCGCGTCGGCGATCCTCGGCAGCTCGAGCCCGAGCAGCAGGAAGACCAGCCCGTTGAGCAGGAACAGGACGATCGACCAGACCGACCAGGCGGTGGCGCGGGTCGGCGCCGACATCCGGATCGGGTCGGACCAGCCGTTGTAGAGGCCGGCGGCGACCGCCGCCATCACCCCCGACAGCCCGAGCTGGTCGGCCGGCAGGTAGGCGGCGAACGGCGTCAGCAGCGACAGCGTCACCTCGAGCATCGCGTCGGACTCGCCGAAGCGCTCGAGCCGGCGGCGCACCTGGGAGGAGATCCAGCCGACCGCCAGGCCGAGCGCGAGGCCGCCGCCCGCGACCCGCGCGAACTCGACCGCCGCCCGCGCCGGGTCGAAGCCGCCGGCCACCACCGCCGCCAGCGCGAACTTGAAGGCGACCAGGCCGGTGGCGTCGTTGACCAGGCTCTCGCCGTTGACGATGGTGGAGATCCGGATCGGTACCCGCAGGCGCTCGGTGATCGCCGCGACCGCCACCGCGTCGGTCGGCGAGACGATCGCGCCGAGCGCGAAGGCGACCGGTAGCGGGATCGCCGGAATCAGGGCGTGGACGGCGTAGCCGACCACCACGGTGGTCGCGACCACCAGGCCGATCGCCAGCAGCAGGATCGGGCGAAGCGCCGCGCGAAACTCCCGCAGGTTGGTGAGCCAACCGTCGGCGTAGAGCAGCGGCGGCAGGAAGAGGGCGAAGAAGAGCCCCGGTTCGAGCCTCACGTCGGGGAACGCCCGCCAGCTCGCGAGCGCCAAACCGGTCGCCACCAGCAGGATCGGCGCCGGCACCGGCACGCGCCGCGCCACGACGCCGACCAGCGTCACCGCCACCAGCAGCGTCAGCACCGTCAGCACCGTCAGCACCGGGTTCACGCGCGCGGAGCTTAGCCCGCCGCCGCCGGCGAGGCGCGGGATAGCATTCCTCCCCCGATGGGCCCTACCCGCCAGCTGCGCGTCGTGCTCGAGATGATCAAGTTCGAGCACACGCTCTTCGCGCTGCCGTTCGCGCTCTCCGCGATGATGCTCGCCGCCGAAGGGTGGCCGGCGTGGCGGATCGTCGGCTGGATCCTGGTGGCGATGGTCGGCGCGCGCTCGGCGGCGATGGCGTTCAACCGGCTGGTCGACCGGCGCATCGATGCCGCCAATCCGCGCACCGCGACACGGGCGCTGCCCGCCGGCCTCGTCACCCCGCGCTTCGTCGCGCTGTTCGTGGTCGCCAGTCTCGCCCTGCTGCTGCTGGCCGCCTGGCGGCTCAACCCGCTCTGTCTGGCGCTCTCGGTCGTCGCCGTGCCGGTGCTGCTCGGCTACAGCTACACCAAGCGCTTCACCTGGCTCGCCCACGCCACCCTCGGCCTGGCGCTCGCCGGCGCGCCGCTCGGCGCCTGGGCGGCGGTCACCGGCCGCTTCGCGGCGACTCCGTTCGTGCTGGCCGGCGCCGTGCTCACCTGGGTCGCCGGCTTCGACGTTCTCTACGCGCTCCAGGACGAGGCCTTCGACCGCACGGCCGGGCTGCACTCGATCCCGGCCCGTTTCGGCAACCGCGCCGCCCTGGCGATCTCGGCCGCGGCCCACCTGGCGACCCTGGCGCTGCTCGCCGCCCTGCCGTTCGTCTATCCGCCGGGGCTCGGCGCGATCTATTGGGTCGGCTTCGCCGGCTGCGCGGCGCTGCTCGCCTGGCAGCACGCGATCGTCCGGCCCGGGGACCTGTCCCGGCTCGACGCCGCCTTCTTCACCGCCAACGGCCTGCTCGCGGCCTGGCTGTTCGCCGCGATCGCCGCCGACCTGGTGCTCGGCGGCGCCGGCGTCGGCTAAGCTCGACCGCGCCCGTGTCCGCCGAACCCCACCTGCTCGGCCGCCTGGCGGTCCACTACAAGCTGATCACGCACGATCAGCTGGCCGAGGCGACGCGCCTGCAGGCGCGGCAGGAGGAGCCGCGCTCGCTGGGCGACGTGCTGGTCGATCTCGGCATGCTCCGGCGCGAGCAGCTCGCACGGCTGCTCGAGATCCAGCGCCAGATGCTGGCGGAGCGCGCCGCGTCGGCGGCCCCGCCCGTCGCACCCGCCGCACCCTCCGCGCCGGTCGCGCCGGTCGCGCCGCTCGTGGCGGCGGCGCCGGTCGCGGCCGCCCCGGCCGAGGCGGCGACCGAGGCGGACCTCGAGGCGATCGTCACGATCGCGCTCGAGCACGGCGCCAGCGACCTCCACGTCGCGACCGGCGAGCGGCTGCTGCTGCGTCGCGACGGCGAGCTGGCGTTCGCCGGCGAGGCGCCGCTCGGCGCCCGCCAGGTCGAGCGCCTGGTCGCGGCCGCGCTCGACGCCGGGCAGCGCGAGCTGCTCGCCCAGGACGGCCAGGTCGACTTCGCCTGGACGCTCGGCGAGCGCGCGCGCTTCCGCGGCAACGCCTACCGTCACCAGTTCGGCCTCGGCCTCGTCCTGCGGACGATCCCGCTCGAGGTGCCCACCCTGGCCGACCTCGCCCTGCCGTCGGCGCTCGCCAAGCTGACCAACCACCACCAGGGCCTGGTGCTGATCACCGGGCCGGCCGGCTGCGGCAAGTCCTCGACGATGGCGGCGCTGCTGCGGCTGGTCAACGAAGAACGGCGCGACCACATCATCACCGTCGAGGATCCGATCGAGTTCGTCCACCAGCCGCTGCGCTGCGTGGTCAACCAGCGCCAGGTCGGGCGCGACACCGGCAGCTTCGCGCGCGCGCTCAAGGCCGCCCTGCGCGAGGACCCCGACGTCATCGCCATCGGCGAGCTGCGCGACCTCGAGACCATCTCGCTGGCGCTGACCGCCGCCGAGACCGGGCACCTGGTGCTGGCGACGCTCCACACCGGCAGCGCGATCCGCACCGTCGACCGCGTCGTCGGCTCGTTCCCGCCCAACCAGCAGTCGCAGATCCGCACCATGCTCTCCGAGTCGCTGCGCGCCGTGGTGTCGCAGCGGCTGGTCCGCCGCGCCGACGGCCGCGGCCGCGTGCCGGCGCTCGAGCTGTTGCTCGGCTCCCGCGCGGTGGCCAACCTGATCCGCGAGTCGAAGACTTTCCAGATCCGCTCGATCCTGCAGACCGGGCAGGCCCAGGGGATGTGCCTGCTCGACACGTCGCTCGCCCAGCTCGTGCGCGAGCAGGTCGTCACGCGCGACGAAGCCCTGCGCCACGCCGACGACCCGAAGCTGATCCCGGCGGCCTGACCTTCATGCCCAGACTCCACCAGCTCCTCCGGACGACGCGCGAGCAGGGCGGCTCGGACCTCCACCTGGTCTCGGGGCTCGAGCCGCGCATCCGCCGTCACGGCGCGCTCGAGCCGCTCGCCGGCGAGCAGCTGCTCGATGCCGCCACGCTCGCCGCGATCCTGGCGGAAGGGGTCGGCGAGGACTCCTGGCGCGATTTCGAGCGCACCGGCGATCTCGACTTCGCCATCGCCGTGCCCGGCGTCGCGCGATTCCGCGGCAACTACCTGCGCCAGCAGCACGGTCCGTCGGCGGTGTTCCGCACCATTCCCGAGCGGATCGCTTCGCTCGAGGAGCTGGCGCTGCCGCCGGTGCTCGCCCGCCTGGCCGAGCTGCGCAGCGGCCTGGTGCTGGTGACCGGGCCGACCGGCTCGGGCAAGTCGACGACCCTGGCGGCGATCATCGACCGGATCAATCGCAGCTTCGCCCGCCACATCGTGACCATCGAGGAGCCGGTCGAGTTCGTTCACACCAACCAGCGCTCGGTCTTTTCGCAGCGCGAGGTCGGCGCCGACACCGTCTCCTTCGCCGCCGCGTTGCGCGCCGCGATCCGCCAGGACGCCGACGTCATCCTGGTCGGCGAGATGCGCGACCTCGAGACCATCTCGCTGGCGCTCAAGGCCGCCGAGATGGGCGCCCTGGTCTTCGGCACGCTCCACACCAACTCGGCCGCCAAGACCATCGACCGGCTGATCGACGTCTTCCCCGCCGACGAACAGCCGCAGGCCCGCCTGTCGCTGTCGGAGTCGCTGGCGGCGATCGTCGCGCAGCTGCTGCTGCCCCGCTCCGACGGCTCCGGGCGGGTCGCCGTCCACGAGATCCTGCTGCGCACTCCGGGGCTGCCCAACCTGATCCGCGAGGGCAACGTCCCGATGCTCGCCAACGTCCTGCAGGCGGGCAAGAAGGACGGCATGCAGCTGCTCGACGAGACGCTCTGGGACCTCGTCCAGCGCAAGGTGATTACCGCCCGCGACGCGGCCGCCAAGGCGCAGGACAAGGCGCGCTTCGAGGCGCTCGCCGAGCCCGAGTGACCAGCCCGGCACCCTGCACCGGGAGCGCACCAGTTTCCGTGCTACCCTAGAGTCTTGCCGCTGGACGGAAAGCGCTCGGAGGAAAGGACTTGGGGTTCGCGAGAGGATTCGGCTTGTCACTCCTGCAGCTGGTCGCCGGCATCTTCGATCTGTTCACCTGGGTGATCATCATCCGGGCGCTGCTGTCCTGGGTCTCGCCCGATCCGTACAACCCGATCGTCCGGACCCTGACCCTGGTCACCGAGCCGGTGCTGCGGCCGCTGCGCCGGCTGGTGCCGCCGCACAAACTGGGCGGCATCGACCTGTCCCCCCTGCTCGCCATCCTGATCCTGCAGTTCGTCAAGAACGGAATCCTCTACAGCGTCGGCTTCGGCCCGCGGCTGCTCTTCTAGGAGATCGCCATGCCGCTCCAGCCTCTCGAGATCCAGAAACAGCGCTTCGGCATGAAGCTGCGCGGGTACGACCCGACCGAGGTCGAGAACTTCCTGGGGCTGGTCGCGGAGGAGCTCTCGCAGCGACTCGCCGAGATCGAGCGGCTCGAGCGCGACAACCGACAGTTCTCCGAGCGGGTCGCCGCCGCCGAGGGGCGCGAGCGCGAGCTCCAGGACTCGCTGCTGCGCGGCAAGAAGGTCTCCGACGAGATGATCTCGACCTCGCAGCGCGAGGCGCAGCTTCTCGTCAAGGAGGCCGAGCTGCACGCCGACCGGTTGATCCAGCAGGCCACCGAGCGCGCCCAGGAGATCGACAACCGGATCCAGGAGCTGCGCACGCGGCGGCGCGAACTGCAGCTCAAGCTGCGCGGCACGCTCGAACTGTTCGCCCAGATCCTCCAGGCCGACATGGAGGAAGAGCTGTCGACCGCCAACGTCCAGACCATCGGCCGGCGCAAGGGCAACCAGGCCGGATGACCGCGCTCGGCGCGCGCACGCTTCGCCACTTCCCCGACGGAGCTCCCGACCTCGGGACGGTCGAAGGGCGCGGGGCACTGCTCGCCCGGCTGCTCGAAGACGGCGACCGCGAGGACCTGCGCGCGCTCGCCGCCCTGGTCGGGCGCGACACGATCGCCGGGTGGGTCGCGCGGCACGGGAGCCGGCGACTGTCGCGCCGCAGCCGCGCTTTCTGGTCGACGGTCCTCGCGCACGAAACGCCGTCGGCGAGCCCCGCCGCGGAGGCGCTCTGGCCGCTCGCCTGACCCCCAACCGGCTCGACCGCCTGGCCGCGCCGTCGCGCGCACGGCTGGCCGCGCTCGCCCCCCGTCCCTGGAGCGGTGACTTCTACCTCGCCGGCGGCGCCGCGCTCGCCCTCTACCTCGGCCACCGCCCGGCCCGCGATCTCGACCTGATGAGCGGCATTGCGCGACTGGCGCCCGCCGAGCGTCGCGATCTGCTCGCCGACCTGGTGGCGCTCGAACCCGGAGTCAAGGTCGAGACCGCGCGCGACGGCTATCTCTTCGTTCGCTTCCCCGACGGCGTCGCGGCGCGCTTCTTCTGGTACCCGTATCCGCTCGCCGAGGCGGTCGAGGAGGCCTGCGGCTTCGCGGTCGCCTCGGCGCTCGACCTCGGCCTGATGAAACTCGGCGCGTTGATCAGTCGCGGCACCCGGCGCGACTTCGTCGACCTCTGGGCGCTCTGCCGGCGACTGCCGCTCGACGAGCTGCTCGGGCGCGCCGCCGAGAAGTTCGGGCACGTCGGCGACTTCCCGCTCCAGGCCGCCAAGGCGCTGGCCGACTTCTCCGAGGCCGAGGACGAACCGATGCCGGCGCTCGAGCCGCCGGTCGCCTGGAGCGCGGTGCGCGAGTGGGCGTCGGGCGAGGCGGCGCGGCTCGGCCGCGAGGTGCTGGTGCCTTGACCGCGATGCCGCCTCCGAGCGCGCCGGGCGCTCCGCCCGACCTGCTGATCGAGAATCTGGCCGAGATCGCGACCCCGCTCGGGCGCTCGTCGCGCCGAGGCCGCGACCAGGGCGTCGTCCAGCGCGTACGCGACGGCGAGATCCTCTGCCGCTCCGGGCGGATCGCCTTCGTCGGTAGCCGCGCCGAGCGCGAAGCGGCGCTCGGACCGCTGCCCGGGGCCGAGCGGCTCGACGGTCGCCGCGGCACCGCCGTGCCGGGCTTCGTCGACGCCCACACCCATCTGCCGTGGGCCGGTTCGCGCGAGATGGAGTTCGCGCAGCGGCTGGCCGGCAAATCCTACGAGGAGATCGCCGCGGCCGGCGGCGGCATCCTCTCGACGGTGCGCTCGACGCGCGGCGCCGGACGCGCCGCGCTGGTCGAAGCGATGCTGCCGCGGCTCGATCGCATGCTCGCCTGCGGTACGACGACCGCCGAGGCCAAGAGCGGGTACGGCCTGTCGCTCGACGACGAGCTGGCGCAGCTCGAGGCGATCCGCGACGCCGCCTTGCTCCAACCGGTCGAGCTGGTGCCGACCCTGCTCGCCGCTCACGAGGTGCCCCCCGAGCACCGCGCCGACCGCGAGCGCTACCTCGATCTGGTCTGTCGCGAGATCGTGCCGGCGGTGGCGGCGCGCGGCCTGGCGCGCTTCTGCGACGTCTTCTGCGAGCACGGCGTCTTCTCGGCCGGCGAGTCGCGGCGGGTGCTCGAAGCCGGTCTCGCGCACGGTCTGCTGCCCCGGCTCCACGCCGACGAGTTCGTCGATTCGGGCGGCGCCGAGCTGGCGGCCGACTTGAGAGCACTCTCGGCCGACCATCTCATGGCGGTCTCCGATCGCGGCATCGAAGCGCTCGCCGGCGCCGGGGTCACCGCCTTGCTGCTGCCCGGCACGAGCTTCTTCCTGCGCAAGAAGGACTGGGCGCCGGCGCGGCGGCTGGTCGAGGCCGGCGTGCCGGTGGCGCTCGCCACCGACTGCAACCCCGGCTCCTCCTACACCGAGTCGGTTCCGACCATCGCCCAGCTCGCGGTCTTCGAGCTCGGATTGACGGTGGAGGAGGTGCTGACCGCGGTGACTCTCAACGCCGCGGCCTCGCTGGCGCTGGCCGACGAGATCGGTTCGCTCGAGGTCGGCAAGCGCGCCGATCTGCTGGTGCTGGACGCCCCCAACCTGCTGCACCTCGCCTATCATTACGGCGTGAACCCGGTGCGCTCCGTGGTCAAGTCGGGGCGCGAGGTCTTCCGCGCCGGCAACGTGCTGCGCCCGGATTGACCGTCGACCGATCGAGCGCTCCCCGGAGAGCCCACCTCCGCGATGCCTTGCTGGCTGGTGAAGTCCGACCCCGAGACCTACGCCTTCGACGACCTCGTCCGCGAACGACGCGCGCGCTGGGACGGCGTCGCCAACGCCCTGGCGCTGCGCCACCTGGCGACGATGCGCCCGGGCGACGAGGTGCTGGTCTACGAGAGCGGCAAGGTCAAGGCCGCGGTGGGCCGAGCGCGGGTGGTCTCGGCGCCCTATCCCGACCCGGCGGTCGGTGATCCGAAGCGGCTGGTGATCGACCTCGAAGCCGGGCCCCGGCTCCCCCGCCCGGTGACGCTCGCGGCGGTGCGCGCCGAGCCGGCCTTCGCCGCGTTCGAGCTGGTGCGCCAGAGCCGGCTGTCGGTGATGCCGGTGCCGGACGCGCTCTGGAAACGCCTCCTCGCGATGGGGGGCGGCTGACGGTGGCGATCACCCTGCGCATTGGCCGCCGCGGTGCCGACGCCGCGCCGCGCACCCGGCGCCGCGCGCCGGCGCCGCGCGAGACCGGTCCCGCGGCCTCGGCCGGCAGCGCCCTGCGCCTGATGACGCTCAACCTCGCGCACGCGCGCCGCCAGGGGCGCCACCAGGCGCTGCTCTCGGAATCGACCCTGCGCGGCAACCTGGCGGCGATCGCGGCGGTGATCCGGCGCGAAGGGCCGGACGTCATCGCGCTGCAGGAGGCCGACGGACCGTCGGCCTGGAGCGGCGGCTTTGACCACGTGGCGACACTCGCCGAGCTCGCCGGCTACCCTCACGCCTTCCGCGGCGAGCACAACCCGTTCTCGCTCGGCCGATTCGACCTCTCCTCCGGGACCGCCCTACTGGCCCGGGTGCCACTCGATGCCACCCGTTCGATGGCCTTCGCCGAGAGCTGGCGCGACACCAAAGGGTTCGTCGCCGCGACGCTCTCGGGCGAGTCGATCGCGGCGCCGCCCATCGACGTCGTCTCGATCCACCTCGACTTCCTCGCCGAGCGGGTGCGGCGACGCCAGGTCGAGCGGCTGGTCGAGCACTTCCGCGGCCACGACCGTCCCCTGGTGCTGATGGGCGACTTCAACTGCGAATGGAGCGAGCGGCGGCGCTGTCTCGAGCTGCTCCGCCGCGAGCTCAAGCTGCGCCCGGTCGAGGGCGCCGGCCATGCCACCTTCCCGAGCTGGCGGCCCCTGGTGCGGCTCGACTGGATCCTGGTCTCCGACGAGCTGACCTTCTCGGGCTACGAGACGCTGCCCGACCAGCTCTCCGACCACCTCGGCGTGGTCGCCGAGATCCGGCTGCGCGGCGGCGCGGCCGAGGGCGCCGTAGCGGAGGACGACGAGCCGACCGTGCGACTGCGCCGCCCGCGACGCCGCCTGCGCCGCGGCTGACCCCGGATCAGTGCACGCCGCGGCCGGCGTCCGGTCCGGGCGCCTCGGCGACCGGCCCGAAGGCCTCCTCGAAACGGGCCAGGTTCGACGCCAGCGCCTGGACGATGCGCTTCAGGTGCCCCGGGCTGGTGATCACCCGCGCGGTCACGGCGCCTTGCGGCGGCACCATCTGGATGAAGTCGAGGATGAACTCCTCGCGGGTGTGGGTGACGCGCAGCAGGTTGGCGTAGCGCCCCTTGATCTCGTCGTCGGAGATCTTGACGTCCAGCGTCGGCGCCGCGCCCTCGCGCTCGCTCATGGCTCGCTCCTCGGCTCGAAGGAGAGCTCCCCCTCGAACTCCCATCGGTGCTCCGGAAAGTAGACCCCGGCACCGCGCTCGGGCGAGGTGACGGAGAACGACAGTAGCTTGCGACGATAATCGTACGGTGCGCCGTCGCGGGCGTGGACCGCGACGTCGACCAGGTATTCGCCCGGCGCCAGGCGCAGCGCGGGCGCCACCAGCCGAACCCGCGCGGCGCCGGCGAAGCGCTCGGGGCGGAATCCGTCGAGATCGGTGTTGGTGCCCCAGACCTCGACGCCGCGCGGTGTCGCGACCGCGACGCCGAAGACGAAGTCGTCCTGGGCCCGGTGGGCGCGCGCCGAGATCTCGAAGACCACCGACTCGCCCGAGACGAAGTGATAGCGCTCGGCGCCGTCGGCGCCGAGCAGGCGCACCGAGGCGATCTCGGCGGCGCGCGAGCCCCAGCGCAGGACCTCGTCCGGCTCCTCCTCGCGCGGTTCATCGGGATCGGGAGCACCCGCCGCCGAAGCCTCGGCGGCATCGGCCTCCTCGCGCTCGCGCGTCTCCTTTTCCTCGCGGTGGGCGCGGCCTTCGGCCTCGGCCACGGCCGAACGGTAGGCGTCGACCACCCGACGCGGCGGGCCGATCAGTCGCACCCGGCCGCGGTCGAGCCAGAGCACCCGCGAGCAGACGTCCTCGACCAGGGTCAGCGCGTGGCTGACGAAGAGGACCGTCCTGCCCGCCGCCAGCAGCTCCTCGATCCGGCGCAGGCACTGGTGGGCGAAGGCCTCGTCGCCGACCGCCAGCACCTCGTCGACCAGCAGGATGTCGGGGTCGGTGTGGATCGCCACCGAGAAGCCGAGCCGCACGTACATGCCCGAGGAGTAGTTCTTGACCGGCTCGTCGATGAACTCCTCGAGCCCCGCGAACTCGACGATGCTCTCGTAGCGCTCTTCGATCTGCCGGCGGGTCAGACCCAGCACCGAGCCGTTGATGAAGATGTTCTCGCGCCCCGAGATCTCGGGGTGGAAGCCGGCACCGAGCTCGATCAGGGCCGCCACCCGGCCGTCGGCGACCAGGCGCCCGGCGTCGGGGCGCAGGATCCCGGCGATCAGCTTGAGCAGGGTCGACTTTCCCGAGCCATTGCCGCCGACGATGCCGAAGGCCTCGCCACGGGCGACCTCGAACGAGACCCGGTCGAGCGCCGGGATGGTGTCGGCGTCGGCGGCGCCGGCGGCGAGCGAGCGCCCGACGAAGGCGCTCTTCAACGTGCGCAGGCGGTGGCCCGGCGAGAGACGCCGGTACCGCTTGGAAACGTCGTCGACGACGATCGCCGCGCTCATACCGCTTCGACCAGCGTCTCGCGCAGTCGCCCGAAGATCCAGGTGCCGAGGGCCCAGGCGGCGAGCGCGATCGCCGCCATCTCGAGCCAGAGGCGCGGCTCCGGGAAGCGGCCCGCGAACAGCGCCTGCTGGTAGGCGATCGTGAACGGCGTGGCCGGCGACAACCGTACCAGCCAGGCGAGCTTCGGCGCCGCCGCGCTGACCGCGGCCACCGAGTAGAGGATCGGCGTCAGGAAGAAGAGCACGGTGAGCGCGCTGGTGAGCAGGTCGCGCACGTCCTTGAAATGGGCATGGAGCGCGGCGAGGGCGAGAGCCAGGCCAGAGATCAGCACCAGCTCGAGCGCGACGATCGCCGGCAGGGCGAGCGCCCCCCAACCGCCGACCTGCCAGCCCTGCGCCCGTCCGAGCCCGACCGCGAGCGCCACCACCGGCAGCGCCAGCAGGAGGTGAACGAGGTTCGACACCGCCGGCACGATCGGCAGCAGCTCGGCCGGGAAGACCGCGCGCCGGATCAGGCCGGCGTTGGCGACCAGCGACACCGTCCCCTCGGCGAGCGCGGCGGAGAACCAGATCCAGGGAAACAGGCCGCTGACCAGGAACAGCGGGTAGGGCTGGTCGCCGGCGCCGGCGCGCGGCGGGAAGACCTTGCCGAAAACGAAGCTGTAGACGGCGAGCAGCAAGAGCGGCTGGGCGAGCGACCAGAAGAAGCCGAGCACCGACCCCCGGTAGCGCCCCTTGAGCTCCCGCGCCACCAGGGTCGCCAGGAGACCGCGGTGACGCGCGAGCTCGCGAGCCGTCTCGATCAACGGCGGAGGGTCAGCTGCCCTGGTTCTGGAGCTTGCGGAGCTCGCGCTCGAGTCTCTCCATCTCGGCTCGCGCAGCGTCGATCTGCTCCTGGCGCATGACCTCGTCGTCGATCGCCTTGCCCTCGCGCACGATGTAGACGTGCGGGAACTTCTGCACGTCCCCCTTGTCGTCGAACTGGAGCGCGCCGGTCACGCCGGGATACTCGTGGATGTTGCGCATCCCCTTCCAGAACGCCAGCGCGGAGTCACCCCCTTGGCGGATCGCCTGCACCAGGATCATGAAGGCGTCGTAGCCGTGGGCGGCGTAGATGTCCGGATCCTGCCCGTACTTGGCCTTGTAGGCCGTGACGAAGCGCTGGACCTGCTCCGGCGCCTTGGCCCCGCCCGGATCGAAGGAGGTCTGGGTGAAGAAGATCCCCTCGGCGGCGGCGCCCATGCGCTGGAGTGTCTCGGACGCGGCGATCGACGACGTGGTCAGGACGTGCCCGCTGAACTGGTGAGCGGCGAGCTGAGCGATCAGCCGCGAGGCCTCCTCGGCGTACGCCGCGACGTAGACGAAGTCGGGCTTGAGCGTCACCGCGCGATCGGCGAGAGCGGCGAAATCCCGGGTTCCGGGAGGGAAGTCGACGATCTCGAGGATCTTGCCCCCCTTGCGCTGGAACTCGTCGGTGAAGACCTGCTGGATGCCCTTGGCGTAAGTCTCTTCCTTGGACAGGATCACGCCCGTACGCTGATTCAGGCGGTCGTAGGCGTAGCGCGCCATCACCGTCCCTTCCGAAAAATCGGAAGGGTAGACGCGGAAGAAGTTCTCCGAGATTCCCGACAGCTGCGGCAGCGAGGCCGAAGGCGACAGCAGCACCCGGCGCTTGTCGTCGGTGATCTCGACCATCGCCAGCGCCTCCGAGCTGGTCACGCCGCCGATCGCGGCGATCGCACCCAGCTCGTAGACCTCGGTCAGGCGCTTGCGGGCCGTCTCGGGGTCGCTCGCCGAGTCGCGCAGGACGAGCTCGACTCGCGGCGCGGTCTCGTCGGCCTTGGCGTGCTCGTAGGCGAGCTCGACTCCCTTGCGGATCGCCTGCCCGTAGACCTCGTGTTGCCCGGTCAGCGGCAGGACCGCACCGAGCTTCAGCGGACCCTTGCCGGGGCAGCCGGCGAGGGCGATCCCGGCGAAAACGACGGCGCTCAGACGACCTATGCGGGACATGGATCGCTCCGGAAAGTTCTCGTGCTGAACGGTTTGTATGCCAGCCGCCGAGGGGTGTCAAGCGCGGCTAGAATGCTCAGGTGGCCGATTCTCCCAAACTCACGGTGACCTGCCCGGACTGCGGCACGGAGCTCACCGTCGACGCTGCGACCGGCGCCGTGCTCGCTCATCGCGCCCCCAAGGCGCCGCCAGCGGGTGGCAAGAGCTTCGACGCGCTGTTCGCCGACCTCGACGCCCAGAAGGCACGCGCCGAGGACCTGTTCGAGCGCGAGAAGGCCGCCTTCGCCGACCGCGACCGCCTGCTCGAGGAGAAGTTCCGCGAGGCGATGAAGCGCGCCGACGAGGAACCCGACCTGCCCCCGAAGCGGCCGTTCGACCTCGACTGAGGCGGCATCACAGCGGGAAGTTGAGGTTGTAGGCGTAGCGGCCGCGGCCGACGACCAGCAGCAGGCTGCCGCGGTCGAGGCTGCGCAGCACCTCGCGGCCGAGCTGCTCGGCGTCGGCGAGCCGCTGGCCGTTGGCGCCCAGCAGGCGATCGCCCGGCCGCAGGCCCGCGCGCGCCGCTTCCGACCCGCGCGCCACCGTGGCGACGACCAGCGCGTCGCCGGCGCGCTCGGCCTCGAGCCCGAGCGCGGCCGCCAGCACCTGGAGCCCCAGCCCTTTCGGCGGCCGCACCGCCGAGAGCGCCAGCGGGAAGCTCTGCTCGCCACGGCGCACCTCGACCCTGAGCGGCGTGCCCGGCGCGACCGAGTGGAAGGCCGTCGTCAGCTCCTCGCGCGCGGCGAGCGGCCGACCGTCGACCGCGGCGAGCACGTCGCCCGCCGCGACCCCGGCGCGCGCCGCCGGCGAGTCCGGGTAGACGCGCACGACCAGCGCGCCGCGCACGGACGAGAGCCCCTCGCGCCGCGCCAGCTCCGGGTCGAGCGTCTCGAGCCTCAGACCCGTCCACAGCGGTTGCAGCTCGCCGAAGCGCAGCAGGTCGTCGACGACGCGCTGGGCGCGATCGGCCGGGATCGCGAAACCGATGCCGGACGCGCCGCGGATGATCGCGGTGTTGATGCCGATCACCTGGCCGGCGAGGTTGACCAACGGGCCGCCCGAGTTGCCGGGATTGATCGAGGCGTCGGTCTGCAGGAAGTCGGTGTAGCGCACGCCCGAGGCGTCCCCCGGCACCGTGCGGCCGCGCGCCGAGAGCACCCCGGTGGTCACGGTGTGGGACAGGCCGAACGGATTGCCGATGGCGACGACGGTTTCGCCCATCAGCAGATCGGCGCTGCGCCCGAGCGGCACCGAGGGGAGACCGCGCGTCGCCACCTTGAGCACCGCGAGGTCGGCGTCGCGATCGGCGCCGAGCACGTCGGCTTCGAGCTCGCGGCCGTCGAGGGTCGTCACCAGGATGCGCGAGGCCCCCTCGATGACGTGGGCGTTGGTGACCACCAGCCCCGAAGGGTCGACGATCAGTCCCGATCCGAGCGACTGCGCCCGCCGCGTGCGCGAGCCGAACAGGCCGCCGAAGAACGGGTCGACGTCGCGCACGATCGACTCGGCCGAAATGTTGACCACCGCGGGAGCGACCCGCTCGACCGCCTGGACCACCGGCGTGCGCCGGACGTTCGACGCCTGCCCGGACGCCGGCGCCGCGCTGATCGCCAGCGCGGCCGCCGCCATCCACCCCGCGAAAAAGGCACGTTGACTCATCGGCCGGCGGTCCTAAGCACGCGGCGTGCCCGTCGGGGCCGCGCGATCCGACTTTGGTCAGCCCCGCGGCCCCCCCGGGCGACGGTTTCCGCCGGCGCCGCCGCGCGCGATCCTCTCGACATCACGTCCTTTGCCGTCGAACCCGGGAGGTCCGCCATGTCGCTCGCCTCGCTCTGGAAGAAGTCGTTTCCGCGACCCGCTTCGCCCCCCGCCGTCGGTCCGTCGGCCGAACAGCTCGTCGCCCGGGCGCGCACGCTCCACGCCGAGGGGCGCTTCCTCGAAGCCGTGGAGTCCGCCGAGCGCGCGCTCACCCGGCGCGAGCTCGAGGTCGGCGAGCGCGACCCGTCGCTGGTGCCCTACCTGCTGACGCTCGCCGGACTGCTCTACCTGACCTCCGGCTGGAACGTCGCCCGCCCGCACTACGAGCGCGCCGAGCGGTTGCGCGCGCCGCGGCCGGCCGCGGCGCGCGTTCGCGGGGCCGAGCTCGCCGCGCGACCGGTCTGAGCCGCCGTCAGCGCCGATCGCCGCGGCGCCGGTCGGCGGTGGCGGGTTTCCGCGGCGCACTCCGTGGACGAGGGTGAAGGTACCTCACACTCTCCGGAGCCCTCGACCATGCGCTTGCCCAGGACCATCTCGTTCGCCCTCGCCGCGGCGCTCGCCGCCGGCCCCGGACTCGGCCAGCTGCCGCTGCCGCTCGGGCCGATGTCCCCCGTCAACTCCTCGACCGCGGCCAACCAATCGGGCGCCGTCATCGGCATGGCGCCGGATGGCAGCTTCCGCGTCGCCTGGTCGAGCTTCGTCAACGATCCTCGCGAGATCGTCACCCGGGGCTTCGACGCGGCGGGCACGCCGGGCGCCAACGACATCTTCCTCAACACCTTCACCACCGGGAACCAGGCGAGCCCCGCGTTCGCCATGAACGCCAGCGGCGATTGGGTCGGCGCCTGGATCTCGACCGACCAGTTCGGGCCGAGCTCGGATCAGGACGCCATCGCCCGCTTCACTACCGCCAACGGGACCGTCCTCCAGGCCGAGTTCCTGGCGCAGGACGACTCGTTCGGCGACCCGGAGCAGGTGGCGGTGGCGCGCCACTCCGACGACAGCTTCGTGGTGGTGCGACTCGAAGACGACACATTGCGCGCCCATCGCTACGGCCCAACCGGCGCGTCGCTCGGCGGCGACGAGACCGTCGGTGCCGACGCCAACGTCGGGACCATCGACGTCGCCGCGCTGCCCGCCGGTCGGTCGGTGGTGGTCTTCGACGCCTCGGCGCTGCCCACCACCGACGTCGTCGGTCGCTTCGTCGAAAGCGACGGTTCCGGCTCCGGACTCCCATTCCCCGTCGACGCCGACGGCCCCGGTGCCGACACCCATCCGAGCGTCGCGGCTGACGGACGTGGCGGCTTCGTGGTCGTCTGGAACGACGCCGAAGGCGACATCGTCGCCCGCCGCTTCCGCGCCGACGGCACGCCGATCGGCGGCATCCAGCTGGTCGAAGCCGCGAACGGTCAGGTGACCGGGGCGCCGGACGTCGCGATGGCGTCCGACGGCGGCTTCGTGGTCGTCTGGTCGCGCGGTGCCGACTTCGAGAGCGAAGGGATCTTCGCCCGCGAGTTCTCGCGCACCGGCTCGCCCGCGACCTCGGTCTTCATCGTCTCGACCGCCGCCGGCGACCACGAAGCGGCGAGCGCGGCGATCGGCGACCGCCGCTACGCCTTCGCCTGGCAGGGCCCCGACGCCGAGGCCGACGGCATCTTCGCGCGCCGCTACCAGCGTCGCGTGATCTTCGGCGACGGCTTCGAGAGCGGCGACGTGGGGTACTGGTCGAGCTCCGACCTCTGAGCCGCAGCCGGCGACCGTGGCGCCGGCGTCGCGGGCGCGGTCGCTCAGCTCTTGCCGAGGCCGTGGCGGACCGCGAAGAGCGCGGCGCCGGTGCGGTCCTGGACGCCGAGCTTGTCGAGGATGGTCGAGACGTAGCCCTTGACCGTTCCCTCGGTGAGCTCGAGGCGCAGTGCGATCTGCCGGTTGCTGCGCCCCTGAGCGATCAGCTCGAGCACGGTGCGCTCGCGCGGCGTCAGCTCGTCGAGCGGCGAGCGTTCGGGGCGCTTCATCAGCACTCGCTGCGCCTCGGGGTGGAGCGTCGGGCGGCCGACGGCGGCGTCGCGCACCGCGCGCACCAGGTCGCGTCGCGAGACGTCCTTGAACAGGAAACCGACCGCGCCGGCGTCGATCGCCTCGCGCACGGCCCGGTCGTCCTGCGCCGAGGTCAGTACCAGCACCCGTGCTTGCGGGTCGGCGGCGCGAATCCGGCGCAGCGCCTCGAGACCGTCGACACCGGGCATCAGCAGGTCCATCAGGATCACGTCCGGGGAGAGCTCGCGGGCCGCCGCGACCGCGCGCTCGCCGTCGGCGGCCTCGCCGGCCACGGCGAAGCCGCCCTCCTCCTCGAGCAGCGCGCGCAGTCCCTCGCGCACGATGGCGTGATCGTCGACCAGCAGGACGCGGACCGGGGCCGTGTCGGTTTCGTTCATGACGGAGCCGAGTCTAACGCCGGACCGCGCGCCGGTCAGCGCGGCAGCACGACCTCGACCGTGGTGCCCATGCCGGGCGCGCTCTCGACCCGGAAGCGGCCGGCGAGCCCGCGGATTCGCTCGCGCATCGTGAACAGCCCGAGACCGCGCCCGCCGCGCCCCGTCCCGCCGGCTTCGCGCGCGGTCGTCGCGGGATCGAAGCCGCGCCCGTCGTCGGCGACGCGCAGGACGACCTCGTGGTCGCGGCAGTCGAGCAGAACCCGCACCGTGCGCGCGCCCGAATGCTTGGCGACATTGGCGAGCGCCTCCTGCGCCACCCGCAGCAGCACCTCCTCGCGCTCGCGCGACTGGCGTTCGTAGCTCGCGCCGTCGAGCCGCGTCGCGATGCCGGCGGCGGCGAGCCCGTCGAGCTCGGAGGAGAGCAGCGCCATCAGCCCCTCGCGGTGCAGGCGGGTGATCGACGCCGGCGGGAACTCGCGGCTGGAGAAGTCGGTGGCGGCCGCCGGCGCCAGCTCCTTGAGCAGCGCGCGCATCTCGGCGAGCGCCTGGCGCACCAGCTCGACCATCCGCTCGCGTCGACGCTCGGCCTCCGCCGGGTCGCGGCGCGCGACCGCCGGCAGCGATTCGCCGGTGAGCGTCGCCGAGAACAGCAGTTGGGTCACCGAGTCGTGGAGCTCGCGCGCCAGCCGCTGGCGCTCCTCGAGCACCGCCACCCGCAGCTCACCTTCGACCCGGCGGGCCTTCTCGAGCGCGACCGCCAGCAGGTCGGCGATCGCCTCGAGCAGCTCGACGTCGTCGTCGCTGAACGGCTCCGGGCCCTCGACGTTGAGCACGCCCAGCACCCGCTCGGAGTGACGCAGCGGCACCGCCAGCTCGGCTCGAACCGCGAAGCCGGAGGGCGGCTGCACGTAACGCGGATCGGCGGCGACGTCGTCGACCCGCTGGGTCCGCCCCTCGGTCACCGCGGCACCCATGATCCCCCGGTCGACCGGCAGGCGATCCTCGTGGCGGATGTGCTGTTTGTATGCGCCGCCGCGGGCGCGGATCACCAGCACCGCCGGGTCCTGCGGATCGACCAGCGGCAGATCGACGTTGGGGAAGCCGAGCAGCTCGTGGATGGCGTCGGCGACGCCGTCCAGGATCTCCTCGATCGTCAGGTCGGCCGCGATGATTCGCGCCACGCGCAGCAGGAGCCGGAGCCGTTCGCCGCTCTTCATCGATGCACCCCCGCGAGGCGCAGGTAGACCGGGGAAGGCCCGAGCGTGACCGTACCGTCCGGCGCCGGCGCGAGCGCGCCGCCGTCGCGATCGGCGAGGCTCTCGACCGGCCCTGGAGGTGCCCAGCGCAGCTCGCCGGCGGTGCTCCAGGCCACCAGCGTCTCGCCGCCGTCCGCGCGCACGAAGGCCATCGCCCGCGCGGGCTCCGGCAGCGCGCGCGGGCCGAGGCAGGTCGCGCCGGCGAGCTCGCGCTCGAGCGCCGCGAGCGCCGCGAACGCCGGCCGCCGGCGCAGCGATCGGTCGGCCGCCGGATCGATCAGGCCGTAGCCCTTGGCCACCAGCTGCCACCAGAAGACGCGCTCGACGTAGCCGGTGCCGAGCGCTGCCAGGTAGAAGCGCGCCAGGTAGTCGGCCTGCTGCGGCTCGCCGACCGCGACCGACTTGCCCGCCGGCGAGTGCGGACCCTCGGCGAGCGGCCAGTTGACCTCGGTGATCCACTGCCGACGCCGGCCGACGAGGCGCCCGGTCTCGGCGATCGCCGCCAGCAACGTCACCTTGTCGGCGGTGTCGTAGCCGAGCTGTCGGTTCTCGGGGGCGCCGCGGCGATCGACGTAGAGCAGCGAAGCCAGTGCGTCGAATCGGAGCGTCGGATGGCGCAGGTTGACCACCGCGGCGGTCGCGTGCGCCTCGAAGTCGATCACCGCCGGCCCGCCCAGCTCGACCTCGCCCCCGGTCGCATGGCCGCGCAGGATCTCGGCCGCGGCCGCCGCCAGCTCGAGGTACTCGCGGTAATTCCAGACGCCCCACTTGCTGCGGTTGATCGCCTGTCCGATCTGGAAGCGTCGACCGTAGGGGACGAAGCGCGCTGCGAGCGCCTCGACGCCCGAGCGCCAGCGCTCGGGCGCGCGTACCAGGTCGCGATTCTGCGGCAGCGCGAAGGTCAGCTCGACGCCGCGCGCGGCGAGCGCGCGCGCCAGCGACTCCTCCTCTTCGTGATCCTCCTGCCACGGGTGGAGCCGGATCAAAGCCTGGCGCAGGCCGAGCGCGTCGAAAGCGGCGAGCAGCTCGGCCTCGCTCGTCGCGCCGGGGCGCAGCGCGACGCCGGCTCCGGGCCAGGCGAAGGGCTCGACGTTGCGCGCGGCGACGAGCTCGCGGTAGCGCCGCCGCACGCGCCGCGCGGAGCCGGCGAACGCGGCGAACGCAGCCAGGTGCGCCGGCGCGTCGGCGAGCCGCACCAGCGTCCGCTCGAGCCGGCCGGCGTGCGAGTGAGGCTGATCGGAGAGGCGGTCCCAGACGATCTTGTCGCGCGCGCCGGCGCCCTCGGGCGCCGGCGGGATGTGCGGATGGACGCCGCGCGGCACCAGCCACGACTTCGCCCGCGCCCACGCCGCGCGCAGCTTCGGCTTGAGGCGATGGCGGCCGTGGAAGGAGCGCCGCGCCAGCTCGTAACGCAGGCGCGCCGGCGCCGGCGCCGGCGCGCCGAAATAGGCCGCGAGCAGCCGCTCGCGATCCTCGCGCCGGTCGAGCGGCAGCCGCGCCAGGTCGCGCATCCGCTCGCCCACCGTGAGCCGCGCCTTGCGCCGCGCGCGATTGAGGTCGACCAGGGCGATGTCGCCGAAGCCGGGCGGTTCCGCCACGATCTCGAGCAGGAGGTTTCCGACCGAGAAGTCTCGGTGCCAGAAGCCGACATCATGGAGCCGCCGCGCCAGTGCCCCGACCGCCGCGATCAGCGCCGGCAGGTCGAGGCCGGGAAACTGGTCGTGCTCGGTGCCGGCGTTGCGCGCGCGCAGCGGATAGCGCGCCTCGAGCCGCTCCGCCAGGTGGCGGCAGACGTAGAGCGACGGCGCGCCCGGCGCCTCGGGCTCGACGATGAGCAGCGGCTCCGGCGTCGAGATTCCCGCCGCGGCGAGCGCCCGGGCGTTGTCCCAGCTGCGTCGCGCCCGCCCCGGTCCGCCGCCCGCCCGTCGCAGCCGGTCGCGCAGCCCGCGTTCGCGGAACTGCTTGACCACGACGTCGAGCGCTCCCGCGGGTGAATCGACGCGGGCGAGGTAGAGGTAGTTGCGCCCCCAATGGAGCGTGCGCAACGCGACGGCCGGATCGAGCAGCCGGCGTGCTTCGGCGGCCGGATCGGCGACCGCGAACCCCGGCGCGGCCTCGCCCCGGAAGCCGTCGAAGACGAAGGGCCGAGGCGTCACACTTCGAGGATATCGAAGCCCGAGCGGTGCAGTTGGGAATCCTCCTGGAGCAGGACTCGGGTCGCGAGCTCGCGCTCGAGCTCCTCGAGGATCGAGCGCTCCTCGCCGCGCAGCGCCCGCGCCACCTCCGGATGGAGCCGGATCATCAGCTCGCTCGAACCGATGGTGCCGGCCAGGCGCAGCGCGGCGCGGCGGATCGCCAGGCAGGTGGTCACGACCGAGGCGATGCGGCCGCTGCCCTCGCAGTACGTGCAGCTCGAGGTCAGCTGGCGCTCGAGGTTGGCGCGGCTGCGCTCGCGGGTGATCTCGACCAGACCGAACTCCGACATCGCGAGCACCTTCGACTTCGAACGGTCCTTGCGCAATTCGGACTCGAGCGCCGCGAAGACCTGTTCGCGGTGACCGCGGTCGACCATGTCGATGAAGTCGACGACCAGGATGCCGCCGAGGTCGCGCAGCCGGACCTGGCGCACGACCTCGACCACCGCCTCGAGGTTGGTGGCGAGCGCCGTCTCCTCGAGATTGTCGCGACCGACGTAGCGGCCGGTGTTGACGTCGATCGCCACCAGCGCCTCGGTCGGGTTGATCACCAGGTAGCCACCGGAGGGCAGCCAGACCTTGGGTTTGAGCGCGTCCTCGATGGCGTGATCGATGCCGAAGCGCTCGAACAGGCCGCGCTCCTCGCGGTCGAGCTTGACCCGCGGCACCAGCGCCGGCTGCACCTGATCGAGGAACTCGACGATGCGGCCGTAGGTCCCCTCGCCCGCCACCCAAAGCACCGCGAAGTCGGCCGAGAAGAGGTCGCGCACCACGCGCAGCGCCAGATCGAGGTCCTGGTGGACCAGCGCTGGTGCCGAGAGCAGCTCGGACGAGTCGCGAATCCGCCGCCACAGCGAGGCGAGCCAGGCCCGGTCGGCCGCCAGCTCGTCGCCCGCGCGCCCCTCGCCGGCCGTCCGCACGATCAGCCCGCCGTCGTCGTGGCTCAGGGCATCGAGCAGGCTGCGCAGGCGCGTCCGTTCGACCTCGTCCTCGATGCGCCGCGAGATGCCCAGGTGGCGGACCGTCGGCAGCAGGACCAGGAAGCGCCCGGGCAGCGTGACGTGGGTCGTGACCCGCGCCCCCTTGTTGGGCATCGGGTCCTTGGTGACCTGGACCAGCAGCTCCTGGCCGGCGCGCAGCAGCGTGTCGATCGAGGCGCCGACGGCGGCCGGCCCGAGCAGCTCCTCGCCGTCGAGCTCGGGCTCCTCGCCGGGCGGGATCGCCGGCGCCACGTCGGCGACGTAGAGAAAAGCGTCGCGCTCGAGCCCGATGTCGACGAACGCCGCCTGCATGCCGGGCAGCACCCGCGACACCCGGCCCTTGCAGACGTTGCCGACGTAGCCGCGATGGAGGTGGCGCTCGAGGTAGAGCTCGGTGAGCCGGTCCTCCTCGAGCACCGCGATGCGGGTCTCCCAGGGATCGCTCTCGACCAGCATCTTGGCGCCGGGACGGCTCACGTTCGCGGTTCGGCGGTCAGCGGTTGACGTAACGGCGGAAGTCGACGCCCAGGATCAGGCCGACCGAGACCCAGGTCGCGAGCGTGAAGGAGCCGCCGTAGGACAGGAACGGCAACGGGATGCCCGTAACTGGCAGCAAGCCGATGACCATCGCCGAATTGTAGAGCACGTGGAGCGCCGTGATCGACGCCAGACCGGTGACCAGCAGGATGCCGGCGCGGTCGCGCGAGCGCAGCGCCACCGACGCCGCGCTCGCGAGGAAGGCGCCGTAGAGCGCGAGCACGGTGCCGACGCCGAGGAACCCCGCCTCCTCGGCGATCACGGCCAGGATGAAGTCGGTGTGGCGGGCCGGCAGGAAGCGCAGCTGGCTCTGGGTCCCCTGCATGTAGCCGCGCCCGGTGAGCTGACCGGAGCCGACCGCGATCTTCGACTGGCGCACGTGGTAGCCGGCACCCTGCGGGTCCTGCGACGGCGCCAGGAAGGTCAGCACCCGCTGACGCTGGTAGTCCTTCATGCCGAAGTTCCAGACCAGCGAGCCGACGACCAGCGCCGCGATCGCCGCGCCGATCAGGAGCCGCGGCCGGACTCCGGCGACCAGCAGCATGCCGGCGACCATGGGAGCGAACATCGCTGCGCCGCCCAGGTCGGGCTCGACGGCGGTCAGCAGCATCGGCGCCGCCGCCAGGGCGATGGCTGTCATGATATGGCGTGAGGAAAGGCGCTTCTCGGCGAGCCCGGCGAGGTATCGCGCGAGCATCAGCGCGGTGGCGAGCTTGGCGAACTCCGAGGGCTGGATGCCGACCGAGCCGATGCGGAACCAGCCGGTGGCGCCGCCGGCCTCGTGCCCGACGAACAGGACCAGCACCAGGGCCACGAGCCCCGCGCCGTAGACGAGCGGGGCCATCCCGAGCAACCGGTGGTAGTCGACGCCGAAGGCGAACAGCATGGCCACGAGTCCGGCGGCCACCCACACCAGCTGACGGGTGAAGTAGTCGGCGGCGACCTCGGCCGAGGCGCTGCGCACCGCGAACAGGCCGACCGCCGCGAGCGCCAGGGCCGAGGCCAGCAACCCCCAGCGCAGGGTCGCGAGGTGCCCCAGCCGCGGCCGCTCGTCAGGAAGCGGCAGCCGCCCCGAGATCGACCCGGAACCAGAGAGCATTCAATGCCTTGGCGAGCGGCGCCGCGGAGCGCGACCCCTGTCCGCCGTGTTCGACGAAGATCACCAGCACCAGCTCCGGCGCCGCGGCCGGGGCGTAGGAGGCGAACCAGGCGTGGTTGCGCTGCTCCCAGGGCAGGCTGCTGGTGTCCTGCCAAGCTTCGTGCGAGATCACCTGGACGGTGCCGGTCTTGCCGGCGATCTCGACGCCGGGCAGCCGCACCGTAGCGCCGGTGCCGCCGGCGTTGACCACCCGCCAGAGCCCCTGGCGCACCGGCGCGAGCACGTGCGCCGGGATCCCGGTCGGTTGCGGCGCCGGGGCGAGCGCGCCCTCGAGCAGGTGCGGCGTGACCCGCCGGCCGCCGTTGGCGATCGCCGCGATCGCCACCGCCACCTGGAGCGGCGTCGTCAGCAGAGCGCCCTGACCGATCGCGACCGAGATCGTCTCGCCGGGGTACCAGGGATGCTTGCGGGCGCGCTGGCTCCAGGCCGAGTCGGGCACCAGCCCGGTGCGCTCCCCTTCGAGGTCGATGCCGGTCGCCGCGCCGAGTCCGAAGCGGCGCGCCCAGGCGGCGATCCGGTCGATCCCGAGCTCCCGGCCGATCTGGTAGAAGTAGGTGTCGCACGACACCTCGATCGCCTTCTCGAGGTCGACCCAGCCGTGACCGCCGCGCTTCCAGCAGTGGAAGCGGCGGCCGTAGTGCTCGGCGAAGCCGGGGCAGTAGACTCCCTTGCCGGCGGTGTCGACGCCCTCGCCCAGGGCCGCCGCGGCCACCACCGCCTTGAACACCGAGCCCGGCGGGAAGGCGCTCTGCAGCGCCCGGTTCTGCAGCGGATGGCGCGGATCGTCGACCAGCGTCCGCCACTCTTCGACACCGAGGCGGCGCGCGAACAGGTTCGGATCGAAGGCCGGCGCCGACACCAGCGCGCGGATCGCGCCGTCGCGCGGGTCGAGCGCCACCACCGCGCCGACCTGCCCGTCGAGCAGGCGCTCGGCCTCCTGCTGGAGATCGGCGTCGAGAGTCAGGCGCAGGCTCTCTCCCGGCCGGCCGAGCTCGCGCCCCTGCTCCTCGATCGGCTGCCCGCGACTGTCGACCACCACGATGCGCTCGCCGTCGGCGCCGCGCAGGCGCGCGTCGTAGGCGCGCTCGACGCCACGTCGACCGACCCAGTCGCCGAGGCCGAGCCCGGCGGTGGCCGCGATCTCTTCGGGCCGCGCCTCGCCGAGGTAGCCGAGCACGTGCGCGGCGTGGCTGCCCAAGCGGTAGACACGGCGGTGGGTGGCCTCGACGTCGAACTCGGGGTGCTCGAGCTCGGCGACGCGGAAGCGCGCGATCTGCTCGAAGGTCAGGTTCTCGGCGAGCAACACCGGCTGAAAGGCCGCCACGCCGCGGTAACGGCCCATCACCAGGTCGAGCTCGGCGCGCGGGCGAGCGAGCACGCGCGCAGCGAAGTCGAGCGCGGCGCCGACGTCCCGGACGCGGCTCCGGTCGAGCAACAGATTGAAGGCGGGCAGGTTCTCGACCAGCACACGGCCGTGGCGGTCGACGATGGTGCCGCGCGGCGCCTCGACCGACAGCCGCCGCAGCCGGTTGTTCTCGGCGAGGTCACGGTAGTGGCTGCCCTCGAGCACCTGTACGAACCAGAAGGCGAGCGCCAGCGCCACGAGCGCCCCGCTCGTCACCCGCGACAGCACGCGCACGCGCGCCTGCAACGTCTCTCGGTGCTCGCCGATCTTCACGCCGCCCGCAGACCCCCGGCCGGCTAAGGTAACACGTTCAGTTGTCGGGGGATGCGGCCGCGTGCACCGGCCTCAGCGGCCGAGCGTCAGGGTTCCGGCCGGCCGTCGGCGGCGGGCCGCGAAACGGCGGCTGACGGTGGCGGCCAGGCCGGTCCAGGCCAGACCGAGCAGCGCCGTGATGCCGAGACGCACCACCAACCAGATCGGCGACGGCAGCTCGCGTCCGGGAGCGAAGACCAGACCGAGCAGGGCGACGATGGCGCCCTGCGCCGCCGCCGCGGCGCCGAAGATCGCGGCCAGCGAGCTCTTGCGCTGGACGACCAGCTGCTGGGCGGCGCGCGCGGTGCCGTAAGCGACCAGGCCGTCGGCCAGGCCGTAGAGGCCGAAGGGTCCGCCCGACAGGGCGTCGGCCGCCCAACCCGCGGCGGTGCCGCCGAGCATCGCCGGCAGCGGGCGCCCGGAGCGCGCCACCACCACCGCCACCAGCAGGAAGGGATCGACCGCCAGCGGGAAGAGCGGGCTGACCCGCGCCCCCGCGACGGCGACCAGCGCGGCGGCCGCCAGGGCGGCCAGGAACCTAGCGACCGGCACCGCTCGGAACCTCCGGAGCAAGCGCTGCGGGCGGCCGCTCGCGTTCGATCAGATAGACCAGCGAGAGGTTGGTGAAGTCGACGACCGGTCGCACGCTGACGTGGTGGAAGATCTCGGTGCCGGGCTCGATGCTCTCGATCGTGCCGACCGGCAGCCCGCGCGGATAGACGCCGTCGATGCCCGCCGTCGAGACCCGGTCGCCGACGGCGACCTCGGTCTGGCGCGGCACGAAGTCGATCTCGAGCCGGCCGGGACCGGCGCCGCGCAGGATCCCCTGACGACGTGCTCCCTCGATCACGACGCCCGCGGCGGCGGCGCGGTCGGTCAGCAGCTGCACCTTCGCCCAGCGCCCCGAGGTCTCGACCACGCGGCCGACCAGCCCGCCGTCGGCGACCACCGGCTGGTCGCGGCGTGCGCCGCGGGCGCCGGCGTCGATCACCATCGTGCGCAGGTGGGATCGCCGGTCGAAGTGGACGACGCGCGCCGGCCGCAGCTCGAAAGCGGCGCCGGAGGCGGGCAGGCCGGCACCGCGTGCGAGCTCCTCGACCTCGAGCTCGAGGCCCGCCTGGCGCAATCGCTCGCGGCGCAACTCGGTGAGCTCGGCTCTCATCGCCGCGTTCTCGCGCTCGAGCTCGCCGCGCGAGCGCACCGCGTCGCGCGCGCCGGAGACCAGGTCGCCACCCGCGTCGACCAGCCGGGCGAGCGGCGAGACCAGGCCGAGCCAGGCGCGCTCGAGGACGCTACCGCCCGTGGCGTCACGCGATTGCGCGGAGAGCACGAAGAGCTGCCCGCCGACCAGCGCGAGGACGAGCAACCGGCTCCGGTTCGGTCTCACCGGTGCGTCCCGTCGGACGCGCGCGGAAAGGCGCTCGCGGGTCGACGTCGGTCGCGCGGCATCCTCGCTCGCCCCCCGGCCGCGACCCTCAGCGGATCGAGACCTTGCGCAGCAGCTCGATGTCCTGGAGCACCTTGCCGGCGCCGAGCACGACGCAGGCGAGCGGATCCTCGGCCTGGACCACCGGCAGTCCGGTCTCGTGGCGCAGCCGCTCGTCGAGCCCGCGCAGCAGCGCGCCGCCGCCCGACAGCACGATGCCCTTGTCCATGATGTCGGCCGAGAGCTCGGGCGGCGTGCGCTCGAGCGCCATGCGCACCGCCTCGACCAGCACCGTGACCGTGTCGGCCAACGCCTCGCGGATCTCGGTGTCGGAGATGGTCAGCTCCTTGGGCACGCCCTCGATCAGGTCGCGTCCCTTGATCACCATCGACAGCGGCTCGTCCAGCGTGAACGCCGAGCCGATCTCCCACTTGATCTGCTCGGCCGTACGCTCGCCGATCAGCAGGTTGTACTTGCGCTTGAGGTAGCCGATGACCGCTTCGTCCATCTCGTTGCCGGCGACGCGCACCGAGCGCGAGTAGACGATGCCCGACAGCGAGATCACCGCGATGTCGGTGGTGCCGCCGCCGATGTCGACGATCATGTTGCCCGACGGCTCGGTGATCGGAAGTCCGGCGCCGATCGCCGCCATCATCGCCTGCTCGACCAGGTAGACCTCGGCGGCGCCCGCCTTCTGCGCCGAGTCGCGCACCGCGCGCTTCTCGACCTGGGTGATCTCGCCGGGCACGCCGATCACGATGCGCGGGTGGACGTACATCTTGCGGCCGTGCGCCTTCTTGATCAGGTAGTCGAGCATCCGCTCGGTGACTTCGAAGTCGGCGATCACGCCGTCCTTCATCGGCCGGATCGCCTCGATGTTGCCCGGCGTGCGACCGAGCATCTCCTTGGCCTCGGCGCCGACCGCCTCGACGCGGCCGGTCAGCTTGTTGACCACGACGATCGAGGGCTCGCGCACCACGATGCCGCGGTTGCGCGCGTAGATCAGCGTGTTGGCGGTGCCGAGATCGATCGCGAGATCGTTCGAGAAGTAGCGCAGCAGCGAGCCGAAGGCCATTCGGGGTCCTCTGGTTTACGGCGTTCCGGGGAGTCGGGTCACAGGATCTCGACGAAGACGCGGTGGCGCAGGCGGGCGACGTTGCCGGACTTGTCGGTCGCCGCCAGCTCGATGAAGCTCCAGCCGTCGCTGGTCACCTGCACCGTCTTGGTGAAGGTGCCGTTGGCCGCGACCGTGGCCGCCTCGCCATTGACCGTCACTCCCGCTCCGGGCTCGGTCCGTCCGTTGACGATGAACACATTTCCGTACGTCTGCACCTGGTCGATCTCGAGCAGCGGCGGCGTGGTGTCGCCGCGGTCACCGGAGCGCAGCGAGGCGACCACGCGGAACGTCCGCGGCTCGCTCCACGGTCCCTGGAGCCCCTCGCGGGACCGCGCCGCGACCCTCCACTCGAAAGTCCCCTCCCCGCGCAGGCCGAGCCTTGCCCGGGGCGCGGTGCGCGAATCGACGTCGATCAGGTTGTCGACGAAGAGCCGGCTGCGGGAGACCTGAAGGGCGTAGCGCGACGCTCCAGCGACCTCATCCCAAGAAAGCACGAGCTCGCGGTTGCCGTCAAGCGTGGTCTCGAGGCCGGCGCCCGGATCGAGCAGCAGCGGCGCGGCCGGCAGCGCCTGGGCCTCGGAGAGCAGCGCGCCGGTCTGCGTGACCTGTTCGAGCGGCCCGACCTTGCGCACGACGCCGGACTCGGCGGTGACCTCGACCTCGCCGCGGAAGGCGGCGAAGCGCGCGGAGCCGCCGCGATCGACGGCCACTTGCGCTTCGGAATCCCGGGCCACCACCGCTTCGGCGCGCGGCGTCGACACCCGTCCGCCGCGCTGGGCGGTATTCAGGTTGACCCAGCCGTACTCCATCGAGATCGTCTGCTCGGTGGCGGTTCCGAGCGCCGCCCGCTGGCGGGTGACCAGGAAGAGGGTGTTGGGACGCACGGTGTAGAGCGTGCCGTCGAGGAAGACGATCTCGGCCGATCCGCCGCCGGTCTTGACGTAGTCGCCGGAGCGCAGCACGTCGCGCGCGCGCGCCGGCTCCCACTCGCCCTGGTCGCCTCGTCGCAGCTCGACGCTGCCCTGCACGGCGATGAACTGCGCCTCGCCGCGGCTCGCGCGCGAGTCGACGTCGAGCACGGCCAGCAGCAGCGCCCGCGCCCGCTGCCCCTCGGCGACCGCGGTGCGGAAGTCCTCGCGTTCGAAGGCGGTCGCGGCCGCGGCGTGGCTCGACTGCGCGTCCTGGTACTCCTCCTCGAAGCTCCCCGCGGGCCGCTCGCGCTCGGCGCGGGCGAGCAGGCCGCCGACCTCTTCGAGCAGCGCCACCGCCTCGCGCTCGAGCTCGCGGTTCTCCCAGATGCGGTAGCCCAGCCATCCGGCCAGGCCGAGCACCAGGACGATGCCCAGACCGCCCAGGGCCCGCAGCGTGTCGACCGAGACGGTGTACCAGCCTCGGGTCCTCGGTTCGCGCTTGGTCGACTCCACCCACCCTCCCGCGGGAGCGCCGCGAGTGTAGCAGGAAGACCTTGATTCCGCTTGGATTTAGCGGCCGGCCCGGGGGCCGCGCGCGCGCCTTCTCCTTGCCGCTCCCGCGTCGGCGCTGGTACCATGCCGCCCCTTCGGCCGTGCCCGGCCGATCCGGAGTCCCCGCCGGAGTCCCCCAGGAGTTCCGATGCTCAAGGTCCTGCGCGACAACCTGAAGTACCTCAGCTGGATCCTCTGGGTGGTGATCCTCGTGTTCATCGCCTTCGTCTTCGTCGACTTCGGCGGCGCGCTCGGGGCTCCCCGCGGCGCCTCCACGCCCGCGGCGACGGTCGGCGGCGCCACGATCACCTACAAGGCGTTCGAGCGCGAGTACCGCCGGCTCGAGGAGCAGTACCGGCAGGCCTTCGGCGGCGACATTCCCGCGCAGTTCGCCGAGCAGCTGCGGCTGCCGGTGCAGGCTCTCGACCGGCTGATCGACCGCGAGCTGCTCGCCGAGGAGGCGCGTCGCCGGGGCCTCAGGGTGAGCGACGGCGAGGTCAGCCGTTTCCTGCTCGCCCAGCCCGCGCTCCAGGGGCCGGACGGCAAGTTCGTCGGCAAGGACGTCTACGAGCGCTTCGTGCGCTCCATCGGCTACGCGTCGCCGCGCGAGTTCGAGGACGCCGTGCGCGAGGACCTGGCCATCGAGAAGCTCACCGAGACGCTGGTCTCCTCCGTTCCGGTCGCCGACGCGACGGTCGAGGCGAGCTGGCGCGACGCCAACGAGCGCGCCCAGGTGCGCTACGTCGTGATCGGAGCCGAGCGCCATCTCGGCGCCGCCCAACCGGACGCCGAGGAAGTCGCGGCCCACTTCGAGGCCCACCGCGGCGACTTCCGCATCCCGGACCAGCGCGTCGTCGATTACCTGCTGGTCGACGTCACGAAGCTGCGGGCCACGCTCGAGGTTCCGGCGGCCGACGTCGAAACCTGGTACCGCGAGAACATCGCCGAGTTCCGCCGGCCGGAAGAGGTTCGCGCGCGCCACATCCTGGTCAACATCGACGAGAACCGCGAGGAGGCCGCCGCCGCCCGGCGCATGGACGAGGTCCGCGCCAAGCTCGCCGGCGGCGCGTCGTTCGAGCAACTGGCGCGCGAGTACTCCGACGATCCCGCCAGCCGCGAGCGCGGCGGCGACCTCGACTACTTCGGTCGCGGCCGCATGATCCGCGAGTTCGAGGACGCGGCGTTCGGCGGGGAGGTCGGCCAGGTGGTCGGGCCGGTGCGCACCTCCTACGGGTTGCACCTGATCGAGGTCCTCGACCGCCGCGCCGGTGGCGAGACACCGCTGGTCGAGGCCGAGCCGCGCATTCGCGCCCGGCTGGCGGGCGAGCGCGCCCGCGAAGCGGCCGCGGCACGCGCCCGCGAGCTGGCGGCGTCGCTCGCCGGCAAGTCCGCGTCCGAAGAGGCGTGGAAGCAGCTCGCCGACGACAACGTCGTCACCTTCGTGACCACGCCGGCCTTCTCGCGCGAGGATTCGGTGCCCGGCATCGGCCGCAATCCGGGATTCCTCGACGCCGCGTTCACGCTCGCCCCGGGCGCCGTCTCCGAGCCGATCGAAGTGCCGCGCGGCTGGCTGGTGATGCGCCTGCGCGAGGAGAAACCGGCGCGCGACCCCGAGCTCGCCGAGGTCGAGGCGCGCGTGCGCGCCGCGGTCCAGCGGATCCAGGCCGGCGAGCTCGCCGCGACCGAGGCCGCCTCGGTCAAGGAGCGGCTCGCGGCCGGACGCAGTCTCGACGAGGTCGCCGCCGAGCTCGGCGTCGAAGTGACCGACTCGGGTGAGTTCACTCCGGGTGGCTCGATCGCCGGAATCGGATCGGCGCGCCCGGTGGCCGACGCGCTCGCGACGCTCGCCGTCGGTGACGTCGGCGGTCCGGTCGCGGTGCCGTCCGGTTCGCTCGTCTTCGAGGTCGTCGCCAAGACCGAGTTCGACCGCGCCGCGTTCGAGGCCGCGAGCACCGAGACGCGCGACCAGCTCCGCCGCGAGGAGGCCCAGCGCCTGCTCTCGGCGATCCTCGCCGAGCGGCGCGAGGCGGCCGGGGTCACCTACGACCGGCCTCTGCTCGAGCAGTACGGGCTGCTCGACGCCGCCGGCCGGAGCTGAAGCTCGTGGGCGGCGGGCGGCGCTTCGAGACCCTCGCCGTTCCCGCCGACGACCGGAGCGCGCTCGACACGGACAGGCCCGGACCCGCAGCGGAAGCCGGGTGAGAAGTCCGGGCTAGACTGACGCGATCGTGATCGGTCACCTGCGCGGCAAGCTCGCCGCCGCCACCCCGGAGCGCGTGTTGCTCGATGTCGGTGGCGTCGGCTACCAGGTCCACGTCTCGCTGACCACCTTCTCCGAGCTCGACCGCGCGGGCCTCGGCGCCGAGGTGGCGCTCTTCGTCCATACCCACGTGCGCGAGGACCAGCTCGCGCTCTACGGCTTCTGGTCGGCGCGCGAACGGGAGCTGTTCGAGCGCCTGATCGCGGTCTCCGGAATCGGTCCGCGCCTGGCGCAGGTCGTGCTCTCGGGCCTGGCGGTGGACGACTTGGTCGCCGCGCTGGCCGCCGGCGATCTCGCCCGCCTCACCCGGATCCCGGGGGTCGGCAAGAAGACCGCCGAACGGATGGTCGTCGAGTTGCGCGACAAGCTGCAGGCGCTCGCGCGCGAGCTGGCGCCGCCGATCGCGGCTGCCGCCTCCGACGACGACCTGGTCGCCGCCCTCGAGAACCTCGGCTACAAGCGGGGCCAGGCCGACAAGGCGGTCGCCGAGGCCCGGCGCGAGGCCCCCGCCGCCGCCTTCCACGAGCTGCTCCCCCTCGCCCTGCGCCGGCTCTCCCGGGTCTGACCGACGAAATCGCGGCGGCGGCCGTCGTCGCTGTCAGGGCTCGACATCGAGGGAAAGCTCGAGTGCGCGACGCTCGAGCAGGCCGAGACGGCCCGGATCGACCAGCTCGAGCTCGACGAGCTCGAGCGCGGCGCCCGCTGCGGCCCCGGACAGAACGTCGGCACCGAGCTCGAGGCGCAGCTCGCCGACCCCGGGCTCGAGCCACGCGGCGCTCTCGGCGCGCGCCACCGCGATCCTCGTGCCGTCGATCCGACGTTCGGCGACGATGCCCCGCACCGCGTAGCGGCCGGCGCTCGCGACCTCGATGGGCACGCCGATCGCGAGCCCGCCCGCCGCGACGCCCGCCGCGACTTCGAGCTCTCCGCCGAGCCGCGCGGTGGGCAGCGCGACGGCGAACGCGGTTCGCGCGGTCCGGCGATGGACCCTCGGCTTGCCGCGCGGACGGTTGCGCCGCCGACCGGTCTCGGGACCTCCTTCCGGGCCGGCCGCGGCCTCGCCGAAGGTGACGACCGCGACCTCTGCTTGCCAGAGTCCGGCACGACCGTCCGCGCCGAAGGGCAGCGCGAACGACGCTCGAGCGCGGCCGTCCGGGCCGGGCGCGAACTGCAGAGCTTCGATCCGGCCTTCCGGCGAGGAGACGAAACCGACGATCTGGTCGGGCGCGAGCTGGCGGCCGCCCGCGTCGAGGTCGAGCGTGAGCTCCCCCGACTCGCCCGCCGGGTAGGTCGAGCGATCGGCGCCGAAGGAGAGCACGACGTCGCTCTCGGGCTCGAAGACGTGGACCAGGTAGCCCGACGCCCCGCTCGCGGCCGCGCCTTCGACCTGCAGCCGGAACGGACCGCCGCCGAGCTCCGCGCGCAGACGCAGCGCGACCGACCCCTCGGGCAGCTCGACGCCGGCGGCGGCGAGCGCCTCGGCGTCGGCCAGCGCCGCGACCGCGGCGCCGCCGCGATGGCGCGTGCCGGCGCCGTCGACGACCACGATCTGATCGATCGCCGGCGGGGACGGCGGCGCAGCTCCGGGTTCGGCGGCGAGCGGCGAGAGGCGCAGCAGCGCGCCGCGGCTGGCGATCGCCGGCTCGACGCCGGCCTCGAGCTCCGCGGCCGTGACCCGGAACCAGTGCTCGCGGCTCTCGGCGACGAACGGCGCGACCGCCGTGCCGAGCGCAGAGCCGGCGGCGAGCGGCCAGGCGACCGCCACCGGCTGGCGGTCGGCGTCGACCGCCGGGGCCTGGTCCGCGAGCGCGCCGGCGACGACCAGATCTCCCGGGGACGGCGCGGGCAGCGTCAGCCGGCGCGCATCGGAGGGCGCGGGCGCGGCGAGGGCGGCGAGAGTGACGGCGAGGGCGGGCAGCAGGCTGCGTGGGCTCACGGTGTGGTCTCCTCGCCGGATCACAGGTCGTTGCGCAGCACGACGTCGAGGCCGAAGCATTTGCGCCGGCTCTGGTTGTGCGACAGCGGCTCGTCACCGGCGGTCACGTCGGTGTCGTAGAACCAGACCGTGCCGGCGCCGGCCTGGCTCGAGCAGTCGAGAAAACCGTCCGAGCAGGACGAGAGCCAGGCTTGGGTGATCTCGAGCCCGAGGTTGAGCGAGTAGCCGCCGCAGTAGCTGTCGCCGTCCCAGATCGCGGTCTCGACGTCGGTGCCGACCACGTTCCAGAAACCGCGCGGCAGCGCGGGCCGACCGGCGGTGCCGAGCAGCCAGTTGGCGTTGTAGTACGCCATCCAGGAGAGCTGCTGCTGGCGCACCGCGTCACTCTGGTAACCGAGCAGCCACCCCAGCGACTGCTCGAAGACGGTGCCGTTCATCACCGCGTCGGCGAGTGGCGTGCCGAGCGAGGACGGCGCCAGGGCATTGACCCAGCGGATGCGCGAGATGATCGTCGGGTAGCGGCTGTCCCAGGTCGGATTCGACAGGATCCAGCGCATCACGTTGCCGCCGTTCGAGTGCGTGATCACCACCAGGTCGGTGATGTTGCGCGCGGTGACGAAGGCGTGCAGCTGACCGGCCAGGCACCCGGCGGCGCCGCTCGTCCACATGTACTGCGAGAAGTCGCAGTTGACGACCAGGTAGTCGGCCGAGTTGGGCAGGCCCTGTCGCACCGAATCGACCATCGCCCGCGTCCAGTAGTCGTCGAGCGCGTTGGTCTGGCTGCCGGTGCCGTGAACGAAGGCGACCCCGGTGGCGGCGGGCGCGGGGGACGCGACGGCCGCGAGGATGGCCGGGGCGAAGACGAGCGCACGGACGAGCTCCCGCATGGCTCCCTCCAGCAAACAAGCGAATTTGCGCGGAGCCTACAACAGCTCGCCGGACGGGCGTCTCCCCGTTCCGCCCCCCCGACGCCCCTTAAAAAGGGGACAGGCAAGAAAACTCGAAAATGGGGGGACAGGCAAGAGAACTCCGAGAAGGGGGCCCGGCAGGAAAGCCACCGGGACCTCGTCGAGACCGCCTCTCGGTTGATCGCTCATCTCGCCACCCCCGGTCTCCCGACCGAGGACCGGTCATGGTCTTGCCTGTCCCCATTGTCGGAGTTTTCTTGCCTGTCCCCTTTTCTTGCCGGTCCCCATTTTCTGCGGGCAGGGGTGCGGGGGTGGGCGGGGACTAGAATGCCGGCGTGGAAGGCGAGCGGCTGCTGTCGGGCGAGCGCGAGGGCGAGGAGGCCGGACTCGAGGCCTCGCTGCGACCGCGCGTCCTGGGCGAGTACGTCGGACAGAACAAGATCGTCGACAACCTGCGGGTCTTCGTGCAGGCCGCCCGCGAGCGCAACGAGCCGCTCGACCACGTCCTGCTGTTCGGCCCGCCCGGCCTCGGCAAGACCACGCTCGCCCACATCCTCGCCCGCGAGATGGGGGCACCGTTGCGGGTCACCGCCGGCCCGGTGCTCGAGCGCGCCGGCGACCTCGCCGCGATCCTGACCAACCTCCAGCCCGGCGAGGTGCTGTTCGTCGACGAGATCCACCGCCTCGGGGCCGCGGTCGAGGAGATCCTCTACCCGGCGCTCGAGGACTTCCGTCTCGACCTGGTCCTCGGCCAGGGGCCGGCGGCGCGCACGGTGCGGCTCGAGCTGCCGCGCTTCACCCTGGTCGGCGCCACCACCCGCGCGGGGCTGATCTCCTCGCCGCTGCGCGCACGGTTCGGCATCGTCCACCGGCTCGACTTCTACCCTCCGGATCAGCTGGCGCGGATTCTCGAGCGTTCGGCGGCGATCCTCGGCGTCGAGGGCGAGGGCTCGGGGATCGAGGAGATCGCCGGCCGCAGCCGCGGCACCCCGCGCATCGCCAACCGGCTGCTGCGCCGCGTGCGCGACTTCGCCCAGGTCGCCGGCAGCGCCCGCATCACCCGCGAGATCTCGCGCCGCGCCCTGGCAGCCCTCGAGGTCGACGAGCACGGCTTCGAGGAGCTCGACCGCCGCCTGCTCGGCACGCTGATCGAGATCTACGGCGGCGGCCCGGCCGGTATCCAGGCCCTCGCCGCCGCGGTCGGCGAGGACCGCGGCACGCTCGAGGACCTGTTCGAGCCCTTCCTGCTGCAGATGGGCTTCCTGCAGCGCACGCCGCGCGGCCGCGTCGCCACCCGGCGCGCCTACGAGCACCTCGGCTACCCGCCCCCGGGCGGCAGTCCGGCGCCGACGCTGTTCGGCTCCTGAGCCGGCCGATGTCGGCGAGCGCACCGCGCGCGGTGCTCCTGTTCAATCCGCGCGCCGGGCAGCGGCGCGGCGGGCGAGCTTTCGCGCGGGTCGTCCACGAGCTCGGCAAGACCTGGTGCCTGCGCCCGCGCCCCACGAGCGGTCCGGATCACTGTCGCGAGTTGGCAGGCGAGGCGGCGCGCGAGGGCCTCGATGTCGTCTTCGTGCTCGGCGGCGACGGCACCCTGCGCCTCGCCGCCGCGGCGCTGGCCGGCTCCGCCACGGCCCTCGGCCCTCTTCCCGGGGGCACCACCAACGTCGTCGTCGCCGCCCTCGGTCTGCCCGACGATCCGGTCGCCGCGGCGCGCGCCTTCGCCCACTGCGAGCGCCGCGACATCGACGTCGGCCGCTGTGGCGACGAGCGCTTCCTGATGCAGACCTCGGGGGGCCTCGACGCGCGTGTGATGGCGCGCGTCGATCCGCGCTGGAAACGCCGTTTCGGCAAGTTGGCGGTCGTCGCCGCCGGGCTGCGCGCCTGGTTCAGCTACGACTTCCCGGTCTTCGAGCTCGAGGTCGACGGCCGTCCGGCGGCCGCCACCGGTTTCGTGGTGGCCAACCTCGCGCGCTACGCCGGCGCCTTCGAGATCGTGCCGACGGCGAGCGCCGAGGATCGGCAGCTCGAGCTGCTGCTGTTCCACGGCCGGAGCCGGCGCGCGGCCCTCGGCTTCGCCCTCGACCTGGCGCGCGGCCGCCATCTCCAACGCCGCGACGTCGAGGTCCGCCCGGTCCGACGGGTCCGCCTGCTCGGCCCGCCCCGCGCCGAGCTCCAGGCCGACGGCGATCCGTTCGTGGCGACGCCGCCGCTCGATCTCGAGCTCGCCACCGAACGGCTGACCGTGCTGGTGGCGGCGCCCGCCGCGTGAACGCCCTCGCTCGTCTCGAACAGGCGGTGATGCTGCGCCTGCCGCCGCGGCTCGGCCGCCTCTGGTGGCGTCTGCGCCACCTGCCGGGAGACCTCCTCGCGCCGCCTGCCGACCGGCGGGTGCCGCCACGCGGCCTGGCCTGGGTCGGCGCCGGCGACTTCGTCGCGGTCGGCGACGCCATGCTCGCCGAGTTCGTCGGCGCCGGCCTCGCGCCCGGCGATCGCGTGCTCGACGCCGGCTGCGGCCTCGGCCGCATGGCGCGCCCGCTCGCCGGCTACCTCGACGGCGGCAGCTACACCGGCTTCGACGTGGTCGCCGCCGACGTCGCCTGGTGCCGGCGCCGCTACGCCGCACGCCACCCGGGCTTCCGCTTCGAGCACCTCGACGTCGCCAATGCCGCCTACAATCCGCGCGGAAAGGTCGCCGCCGACCGTCTCGAGCTGCCGTTTCCCGACGGCGCCTTCGACTTCGCGATCGCGATCTCGCTCTTCACCCACCTGCTGCCGGCGGCGGCGCGCCGTTACCTCGACGAGATCGCCCGCACGCTCGCCCCCGGCGGCCGGCTCTACGCGACCTTCTTCGTGCTCGACGAGGCGGCGCGCGCGGCCGTCGCCGCCGGTACCACCGAGCTCGGCTTCGCCCACGAGCTCGCCGGCGCCCGGGTCCAGTCGCGGCGCCGCCCGGAGGCGGCGATCGCCTTCGAGCGCCCGGAGCTCGAGCGCTGGCTCGCCGCCGCCGGCCTCGAGCTCGCGAGCTTCTCCGCCGGTTCGTGGCGGGGGCGCGGCGCCGCGCCGGTCTACCAGGACGTCGTCGTCGCGCGCCGGCCCGGGGCGCCCGCGACGGCGGCACCCGCGTCCGCGGGTGGGGCGGGCGACGGCGGGCTCGGATAACTTTCCGGGCGATGAACCGCCGCCCCCTCGACCCGATCTTCTCGCCCCGTTCGGTCGCCGTCGTCGGCGCTTCGCGCTCGCGCGACAGCCTCGGCTGGGCGATCCTGCACAACCTCGTGACCGCCGAGTTCGCGGGCGCGATCTACCCGGTCAACCCGCACGCCGCCTCGATCCACTCGCTGCGCTGCTACCCGACGCTCGCGGCGATCCCCGACCCGATCGACCTGGTCATGGTCGTGGTGCCCAAGGCCCACGTCGAGTCGGTGGTCGACCAGGGGCTCGCCGTCGGCGTCGGCGGCTTCGTGGTGATCACCGCCGGCTTCGGCGAGGTCGGCGCCGCCGGGCGCGACGCCGAGCGGCGGCTGCGCGACAAGGTGCGCGCGGCCGGCGTGCGCATGATCGGACCGAACTGCATGGGGGTGATCAACGCCGACCCGGCGGTGCGCCTGAACGCGACCTTCTCGCCGACCGCCGCGCGCTGGGGCTCGCTCGGCTTCGTCAGCCAGTCCGGGGCACTCGGGGTGGCGATCCTCAACGTCGCCGAGGACCTGGGGGTGGGTCTCTCGCAGTTCGTCTCGATGGGCAACAAGGCCGACGTCTCGGGCAACGACCTGGTCGAGCACTGGGAGGACGATCCGGCGACGAAGGTGATCGCGATGTACCTCGAGTCGTTCGGCAATCCGCGCCGCTTCACCGAGATCGCCAAGCGGGTGACGCGCAAGAAGCCGATTCTCGTCGTCAAGTCGGGGCGCACCGCGGAGGGGGCGCGCGCCGCCTCGAGCCACACTGGCGCGCTCGCCGGCACCGACGTCACCATCTCGGCGCTGCTCGACCAGTGCGGCGTGCTGCGCGCGGCGACCATCGACGAGATGTTCGACACCGCCCGCGCGCTCGAGCGCTGCCCGCTGCCGGCGGGCCGGCGCGTCGCCATCGTCACCAACGCCGGCGGTCCCGGCATCATGGCGACCGACGCCTGCGTCGACGCCGGCCTGGCGATCGCCGAGCTCTCCGAGTCGACCGTCGCGCGGCTGCGCGGTTTCCTGCCCGACACGGCCTCGACCGGCAATCCGGTCGACATGATCGCCTCGGCCGGCGTCGCCGAGTACGGCAAGACCCTGGAGGCCGTGCTCGAAGACGACGCCGTCGACGCCGCGCTGGTGATCAACGTCACGCCGATCCTCTCCGACCCGCGCGACATCCTCGACGAAGTCGGCCGCGTCGCCACCGGCCACGCCAAGCCGGTGCTGGCGGTGATGATGGCCCAGGAGTCGTTCTACGAGGGGTTGAAGGACGCACCGCACCTGCCGCCGGTCTACCGCTTTCCGGAGCCGGCGGCGCGGGCGCTGGCGCAGCTCGCCCGTTACGGCGCCTGGAAGAACCGCCCCGAAGAGGAGCCCGCGCCGGACTTCGCTTTCGATCGCGCGGCGATTGCCGCGATCCTGGCGCGCTCCGGCGCCGACGGGCAGCTCGAGGCCGGCGACGCGCTCGCCCTGCTCGAGGCGATCGGCGTGCCGGTGGTCACCTGGCGGCGCGCGGCCGACCGCGCCGCGGCGCTCGCGGCCGCCGTCGAGCTCGGCTTCCCGCTCGTGGTCAAGGCGATCGCGCCCGGTCTCGTGCACAAGAGCGAGCTCGCCGCGGTGGCGCTCGACCTGCGCGACGAAGCCGACCTCGTCCGCGCGCTCGACGGCATGGCCGACCGCCTCGCCACGGCGGGCTTCGCGCCGTCGGGCTGGCTGCTCCAGAAGATGGCGCGCGGCGGCCACGAGGTGATCTTCGGTCTGTCGACCGACGAGCGCTTCGGGCCGGTGCTGATGTTCGGCCTCGGCGGCAAGTACGTCGAGGTCTTCCGCGACGTCCGCTTCGCGGTGCCGCCGCTCGGACTCGCCGAGGCGCGCGAGGTGGTGCGCGGCATCCGCGGCGCCAAGCTCCTCGACGGCGTGCGCGGCGAGGCGGCGGCCGACGTCGACAAGTTGGTCGACGTGCTGCTGCGCCTGGCGGCGCTGGCGCGCGACTTTCCCGAAGTCGTCGAGCTCGACATCAACCCGTTCCTGGCCGCCCCGGCGGGCCGCTCACTCGCCCTCGACGCCCGCGCGCGCGTCGCCGTGCGCTGAGCTCGATCCGCTCCCCCGGACACTGCACAGGTCTTCGGCTGGTCTTTGCCTGGGTCCTGGCCGACCACGTCCGGTCGTGGGCCGGGGGTCGGAGTCCTTCTCGGCTCGATCCGAAGAGTCCGAGGGGCCCCATGGAGCTCGGGCCTCCTTCGAAGGCTTTGACTTCCGAGCGCAGTGGGGAGCCGGACCGAGGATCCAGCCGAGAAGGACTTCGAGCCCCCGGCCGACCCTCGGAGGCTTCGGTGCCTTGGTTGTTGCTTCGAAGAATCGAAAGACACCAGCGCTCGTGAGTCGGCCGGAGTCCGGGAGCACTCCCGGCGGCGCTCCGGGTTCGGCTCCCACACCTCGCCCGGAAGTCAAAGCCTTCGAAGGAGAGCCGGGCTCGGCGGGGCCCCTCTCACCACTCCGCGCCGCCGGGAGTGTTCCCGGACTCCGGCCGTCGGGACGTCTGGATCGATGCGAATCGCTCGACTACGGAAAACTACGGACCAGAGAACGGCTTTCGCCGTTGCCTCGTGCTGTCAGCCCGTGAAGCCGAGGCGCACCAGCGCCGCGTCGAGCTCCTCGCGGCGGAACGGCTTGACCAGGAAGAGCGCGGGCGCGGCGGCGGCGCGGCGCTCGGCGGAGTCGGCGCCACTCACCAGGATGATCGCGAGGGCCGGAGCGTCGTCGCGCAGCCTCCTGGCCACCTCGAGCCCGTTGCCGCCGGGCAGCTCCCAGTCGACGACCGCCAGGGCGAGCGCCGCGCCCGCCGAGTCGGCGCGCGCGAGCGCCTCCTCGATTCCGGCCGCCGCGACGACCTCGAAGCCGACGCCGGCGAGCATCGCGACGATCACCTCGCGGACCGTCGCGTCGTCGTCGACCACCAGCGCGACGCCGGCGCCGCGCGGCACGACCGGAGCCGGCGGCGCCGCTCCCGCCCCGGTCCGGCGCGCGAGCGCGGGCAGGGCGATGCGGAAGCGGGTGCCGCGTCCGGGCGCGCTGTCGATGGCGACGCCGGCGTCGTGGGCGCGCAGGATGCCGATCAGCGCCGCGAGCCCGAGACCGCGTCCGCTCCCCTTGGTCGAGAAGAACGGATCGAAGATGCGCGCCCGGGTCGCCTCGTCCATGCCGCAGCCGGTGTCGGCGACCTCGAGCACCACGAACTCGCCGGCGGCGAGCCCATCGCCCTGGAAGGCGGCGAGCTCCTCGCTCTCGAGCCGCCGCGCGGAGACGTCGACCGCGATCCGGCCCGGGCGCTCGCCGATGGCGTCGGCGGCGTTGGTCAGCAGGTTGAGCACGACCTGCTGGAGCTGCGCCGGCTCGCCACGCACTTCGGGCAGATCGGGCTCGATCGCGAAGACCAGCTCGACCGGCTTGGGGATCGACACCCGCAGCAGCTCGCCGATGCCGGCGACCAGCCGGCCGAGATCGAGCGGCTCGACCGCGGTCTCGCGCTTGCCGGCATAGGCCAGCAGCTGCCGGGTCAGGGTCGCGCCGCGCCGAGCGGCGGCGCGCACCGCCGCCAGGTGCGGCCGCGCCGGCGAGCCCTCCGGCAGCTCCTCGGCGGCGAGCTCGGCGTGACCCGAGACGGTCGACAGCAGGTTGTTGAAGTCGTGCGCGATGCCGCCGGCGAGCAGCCCCAGGCTCTCGAGCTTCTGCGCCTCCATGTGCTCGCGCAGCAGCCGCTCGCGCTCGACTCGCCGCGCGCGGCGGTGGGCGAGCTCGGCCGGGAGCCACCGGCGCATCAGCACCGCGAGCACCGTGGCCGCGACGATGACGTTGAGCACCTTGATCAAGGTCAGCGGAATCGGGTGCGACAGCGATCCGCGCAAGGTCTCGAACGCGATGCCGTAGTTGCCGGTCCAGACCACGCCGAAATAGACGCTCTCGACCAGCGACTTGAAGGCGTCGAGCGCGAGCACCGCCAGCAGCACCGCGATCAGCGGGTCCTCCGCCCTCGCCGCGCGCCGATGGCGCAGGTAGAGCACGAGGATCGCTCCCCACAGCAACGCCAGGACGGCATACGTCGCCACCGTCCCGTAGGCGAACCACCTCTCGACCGGCATCGGCCCCGGGAGCCTACTTCACGGCGAGGCTCCTCCAGGTCCGAGGATGACCGCCGGATCGACGCGTCGGCTACAATCGGTCCGTTCCGATTCGTCCCTGGACCCTGCTGGTCGCCGGAGGAACCCGTTGACCGTCGTCGTCGAACCGAGCTCACTCGCCGAGATCCCGCTCTTTCGCGGGTTGCCCGCGGATCGCCTGAAGAAGCTCTCCGAGGTGCTGCGCAAGAAGTCGGTGCCGTCGGGCACCAACATGATCACGGCCGATCAGCCGGGCGAGGTCGTCTACGTGCTGCTCGAGGGGACGGTCAAGATCCTGATCGAGCAGGTCGACGGCCGCGAGGTGATCCTCGCTTTCCTCGGCCCCGGCGACACCGTCGGCGAGATGTCGCTGGTCGACTCGGCCGGGCGCTCGGCCAACGTCATGACCATGGAGAAATGCACCTTCCTCTGGATGGACCGGGCGACCTTCCAGGACCTGCTGCGCCACGTCCCCGAGTTCGCCCAGAACCTGGTGCGGCTGCTCTCCTCGCGGCTGCGCATGGCCAACGAGCAGATCCAGTCGCTCTCCTCGCTCGACGTCGCCGGGCGACTGGCCCGGCAGCTGCTGGCCTTCTCCGAGCGCTACGGCGAGGCGATCGACGGCGGCGTGCGGGTCGCCCTGCGGCTGACCCAGACCGACCTCGCCGAGCTGGTCGGCGCCTCGCGCGAGCGGGTCAACCAGGTCATGGTCGACTTCCGCCAGAAGGGCTACCTGACCGTCGACAGCTCCCATCACATCCTGGTCCACCGCCCCCAGGAGCTCGCCCGCTTCTGCGGCTGAGCGGTACCCGCCTCCCGCACCCACCCCGCCGCTCCGGTTCGCCCCGGAACCCCCGATCGGGCCTCCCGAACCGGGGGGTTGCCTTTCTGCCGGAGTGCACTAGACTGCCTCCACACATTTCAGTTGGTGGCGCGGTCCAAAGCGATCGGTCGCGGCGGCTGCGCTGCCTCAACGAAGGAGAAGCAATGGGCAACGGCAGTTCGCGACGCGCCTTCCGCACGGTCGCCATGCTCACGCTCGCCTTCGCCACCGTCCTTCCCGCGTTCGGGAAGGGGGGCGCGAAGGGCGAGGAGAGCCTCGGCGGCCGCAACTACGACCTGCGCACGACCCTCGAGGCCGGCGCACCTTCCCTGGCGCCCGCGCAGGCCGCGGCCGTCGAGCGGTTCCGCTCGAGCGTGCCGAGCCTGCTCGCCACGGCCGACGGATTGACCGGCGCCACTCGCACGCTGTCGAACGCCTCTGGCTTCCTGACCGGCCCCCGCTCGGGCGACGCCGAGCAGGTGGCGATCGACTTCGCCTGGGAGAACCTCGATCTGCTCGGCCTCACGGCCGGGGACCTCGACGGCTACGAGGTCACCGATCGGGTCGTCTCGGCCCAGAGCGGCGTCACCCACCTCTACCTGCGTCAGCGCCACGCGGGGCTGCCGGTCTACAACGGCCAGCTCCACGTCAACGTCGCCGACGACGGCCGGATCCTCTCGGTCAACAACCTGTTCGTGCCGCAGCTCGCGGAGGTGATCAACACCACCGTGCCGGCGCTCGCGCCGGAGGCGGCGGTCGCCGCGCTGGCCCAGCACCTGGGCGGTGCCGACCTCGCCGGCCGGCCGACCTCCGAGCCGCAGCTGATGATCCTGCCGATCCGTCCGGGCGAAGCGCGCCTGGTGTGGAACTTCAACGTCGACCTCGGCAACGACTGGTTCGACGTCACCGTCGACGCCGTCGACGGCCGGGTCTGGACCCGCTTCAACTGGGTCGCCGACGCCACCTACCGCGTCTACGAGACCCCGGTCGAGCACCCCGGCTTCGCCACCCCGGCGCCGCCGGCCGACGGGCGTACCGACGCGGTCAATCCGCAGAACTCGACCTCGCCGTTCGGCTGGCACGACACCAACGGCGCGGCGGGCGCGGAGTTCACCACCACCCAGGGCAACAACGTCCACGCCTACACCGACGTCGACGCCAACAACGTCCCCGACGCCGGCAGCAGCCCGGATGGCGGCGGCAGCCTGATCTTCACCCCCGCCCTCGACCTCACCCAGGCGCCCTCGGCCAACCGCCCGCCGGCGGTGGTCAACCTGTTCTACTGGAACAACATCATCCACGACATCGAGTACCTCTACGGCTTCGACGAGGTGCGCGGCAACTTCCAGGAGAACAACTACGGCAACGGCGGCGCCGGCAGCGACTACGTCCAGGCCGAGGCCCAGGACGGCTCCGGCACCTGCAACGCCAACTTCGGCACCCCGGCCGACGGCTCGAACCCGCGCATGCAGATGTTCATCTCGGCGGCGAGCTGCTGGTCCGGCTCCCCGGCGCGCGACGGCGACCTCGACAACATGGTCATCGTCCACGAGTACGGCCACGGCATCTCGAACCGCCTGGTCGGCGGCCCGGGCAACGTCAGCTGCCTCGGCAACGCCGAGCAGCCGGGCGAGGGCACGTCGGACTGGTGGGGCCTGTCGCTGACCGCGATCGCCAGCCAGACCGGCCCGACCTCGCGCGGCGTCGGCACCTGGCTGTTCGGCAGCTTCCCGAACGGCATCCGGCCCTTCCCCTACTCGACCAGCAACGCCACCAATCCGCACACCTACAACTCGATCAACGGCGCCGCGATTCCGCACGGCGTCGGCGCGGTGTGGGCGCAGGGTTACTGGGAGGCCTACTGGGCGCTGGTCGACGAACACGGCTTCGACCCGGACACCTACAACTTCACCGGCACCTCGGCCGACGCGGGCAACATCCGCGCCAAGTACTACCTGATCGAGGGCCTGCAGAACACCGTCTGCACGCCGGGCTTCGTCAACGTGCGCGACGGCATCCTCGCCGCCGCCGCCGCCCCGCCGTACAACGGCGTCGACACCTGCACGCTGTGGTCGGCCTTCGCCGGCTACGGCCTCGGCTTCTCGGCCAGCCAGGGCAGCTCCGGCAGCACCGGCGACCAGACCGAGGCGTTCGACCTGCCGGTGACCTGCACCTTCGGCAACGCCGGTGACGACGCGCGCGTCTGCGCGGGCACCAACCACGTCCAGGACATCCTGATCGGCCCGGCGTTCACGGCCCCGGTCACGATGTCGGCCGCCGGCAACCCGGCGCCCACCACGATCGCCTGGAGCGAGAACCCGGTGACGGGCCCGCTGCCGGAGACCATCCAGCTGACCATCGGCAACACCGCCACGGCGCCCGGTGGCACCTCGACGATCACCGTCACCGGCGACGACGCCCCCAATCCGCCGCAGGTCGTCGGCACCTTCGACCTGACCATCGACACCGCGGCTCCGACGGCGACCACCCTGCTGCTGCCGGTCAACAGCACCACGACGGGAACCTCCCCGAGCTTCTCGTGGAGCGCGGTCGCCACCGCCGGCGAGTACCACCTCGAGGTCGACGACGACCCGGCCTTCGGTAGCCCGGAGATCGACGAAGTGGTCACCGGCACCTCGCACGCGGCGGCCACGCCGCTCGCCGACGACACGCTCTACTACTGGCGCGTGACGGCACTCAACGCTTGCGGCGACACGGTGAGCGCGGTCTTCCGCTTCGCCACCTCGGGCCCGGTCGAATTCTGCCGGACCCCGAACCAGGCGATCCCGGACAACAACCCGACCGGCGTCACCGACAACATGGTGATCACCGAGGGCGGCACCATCAGCGACCTCGACGTTTACGTCCGGGCCAACCACACCTGGGTCGGCGACGTGCAGTTCCGCCTGAGCAACGGCGGCGCGCCGGTCTCCATCTTCAACCGTCCGGGCGTTCCGGCCTCGACCTTCGGTTGCTCGGGTGACAACATCGACGTCACCATCAACGATGAGGGTCCCGACGGCAACATCGAGACGACCTGCCTCGCCGGCACCCCGACCATCGCGGGCGACCGCGTGGGCGGCGATCCGGCCAGCACCACGCTGCTGGCCGCGTTCGACGGCCAGCAGCTGGCCGGCACCTGGACGATGACCTCGTCCGACCACGTCGGCTCCGACACCGGCACGCTGCTCGAGTGGTGCCTGGTGGTTCCGGATTCGATGCCGTTCATCGACGGCTTCGAGACCGGCGACACCACCCGCTGGAGCTCCTCCGCGCTGTAATCGCACAGCGATTCAGCCGGTCCACGGCCCGTCCCGAGAGGGGCGGGCCGTTTTCTTTTTCAGTCGCGGCCGAACAGCGCGGGGACCAGCACCAGGTCGGCGACCACGGCGACCGCGATCGCGATCCCGGAGAGCGCGCCGAAGCGGGCGATCGGCTCGAAGTCCGAGAGCGCACAGACCGCGAACCCGCCGGCGAGGATCGCACCGGTCAGCAGGTAGGCCGGCGCGGTGCGCTCGATGCGGTCGGCGACGGCGGCGAAAGCGCCGGCCTCCAGTCGCCGCTCGCGGTAGTGGGCGAGGGTGTGGAGCGTGTCGTCGACCACCAGGCCGAGGACGACCGCGGCGACCATCACCGTCGCGACGTCGAGCGGTACGCCCGCCCACCCCATGCCGCCGAGCAGCACCAGCACCGGCCACAGGTTGGGCACCAGGGCCCGGACGACGTCGCGCTTGCGCCGCAACAGCCAGAAGAAGACCGTGGCGAGCACCGGCAGCGTCGCGCCGAGCGAGAGGCCGAGCGTGGCCAGCAACTCGCGGTGCAGCGCGAGCAGCACCGGCAGCACCCCGGTGGCGACGACTCCGGTCCCCGCCGGCAGCTGGCGCCGGGCGGTGGCGACGGCGGCGCTCGAGAGCGCGTCGATCGCCTCGTGGCCGGCGTGGGCGACGAACAGCGTGAGCCGCGCCTCCCGCCCCCCCGCGGCGACGAAACGGGCGAGCGCGCGCTCGCCTTCCGGCAGGCCCCGCAGCAGCTCGAGCCCCTGCCCCGGAAGCTCCTGTTCGGTGGCGAGCGCCGCGAACGGCGAGCGGCGGGCCGCGTCGAGCGCGAGGTCGCCGGCTCCGACCGCACCGAGAACGCCGGGCTGCCCGGCGAGCGCGCCACTCGCTGCCGCGAGCGTCGCGAGCCCCTCCGGAGCGTCGAATGCCGGCGCGCCGGGCACCGCGGTCAGGTGGAGCTCGATCGTCGCGAGACCGATTCCGGCGGACTCGATGCGCTCGATCGCGACGCGAGTCGGGTCGTCCGGCGCCAGGAAACGCAAGGCGTCGCTCGCGCGCTCGAGACGCGGCAGGCCGAGCGCGGCGGCCAGCGCGGTGCCGGCATAGACCGCGAGCACCGCGCCGCGCCGGCGGGCCGCGGCCGCCGCCACGCGCCGGCCGAACCGCTCGAGCCTTTCCTCGAGCGCGCGCTCGGGCAGCCCGCGGCGCGCCGCGACCGCCGCCACCAGCGCCGGGTAGACCGTGAAAGCCGCGACCAGCTGGAGGGCGAGCCCCGCCGCCGCCCAGCGGCCGAGCTCGGCCACCGGCGGCACCGCCGAGAGGGCGAGCGAGGCGAAGCCGGTGGCGGTCGAGATCCCGGTCCAGACCAGAGCGCGCCCCTTGTCGCGATAGACCGCGCGCACGGCCTCGGCGGGGCCGAGCCCCGCGACTTCGAGCGCCCGACAGGGGATCAGCACGTGGATCGCGGTGGCCAGAGCCAGCACGAAGATGACCGGCGGCAGCACCGCGAGGACCAGGTGGAGACGCACCCCGGCCCAGCCCATCCCGCCGAGCACCACCGCTTCGACGAAGACCACGAAGGCGAGCGGCACGGCGACGCCGGCGGCGTCGCGAAAGGTCACCGCCAGCAGCAGCACGGCGGCGAGCGCGAGCAGCGGCAGGTAACGACGACCGATCTCGGCGGCCGAGCGATCGAACGCGAGATCGAGACTGCGGGTTCCGGCGACGGTCGCGCGCACGCCCGCGGGGACGCCCGCGGCGAGCTCGCCGAGCGAGCGCTCCAGCGCCCGGGCGGCGTCGGCCGGGAGCTCACCGGTCTCCACCAACAGACTCGCGACGCGCCCGCCGTCGCCCACCCAGCCCATCGCGCGGTCGAGCGGGTCGGCCGAGACCGTCGCGCGGAAGGAGGCGAGATCGTCCGGCGGGAAGCTCTCGAAATCGGCGCGGTGATGCGCGACCAGCGACGAGACGCCGGAGACTCCCGGCAGCGCGGTCGCGCGGCGCTCGAGTGCGGCCAGGAAGGCGAGCCCTTCGGCGCTCCACAGCCTCTCCCCTTCGAGCGCGACGCGGACCCCGTGGTCGGAACCGAAGCTCGCGACGAACCGCCGGTAGCTGGCGACTTCCGGCGAGCCCTCGAGGAACCAGACCTCGGGCGAGTTGTCGCTGCCCAGACGTGGCAGTCCGGCGACGGCGCCGACCCAGATCAGAGTCGCCACCCCGAGCACGGCCCGTCGCCGCGCCACCAGCCGGTCGACGAGCGCGAACAGCGCCCGCTCCCAGCGCGGCTCCGCGGGCGGCGCGCCGCCCGGGGTCACGTCGCGGCTCCGGGCGCCGACAGCTCGAAGCGCACCGCGCGCGCCGGCAGCGCCCGCGCCAAGCGGCCGAGCAGCCGCAACGGAGCGGCGAGACCGAGGCTCGCGAGCGGACGGCCGGCGCCGAGCGCACCGAGCAGGCGCGCGAAGCAGGCCGGATCGTCCGCGAGGGCGGCGACCAGCGCCCGCGCCAGCGCCGGTCGCCGCGCCGCGATCAGGGTGGCACGGGTCAGCAGCTCCGGGACCCGCCGCAGCCGCCGCGACGCCCGGGCGTAGCTCCCGAGGTCGCCGGCCTCGACCGCGCGCGCGAGCTCGAGCGCTTCGCGGAACGCGATCGAGAGTCCCTCGCCGGTGAGCGCGTCGACGTAGCCGGCGGCGTCGCCGACCAGCGCCACACGGACCGGACGGCCGCCGGCGACCACCCCTCGCGTCCGCTGCCGGAACGGCCCCGCGCCGCGATCGCGCCCGAGCGCGGCCACGCCGGCGAAACGCGCGGCGACCGCGGCCGGGAAGCGCGCGGCGAGCAGCTGGTCGAAGCCGCTCGCCGGCCCTTCCCAGAGGATGGCGGCGCCGAGCCGGTCGGCGCCGATCGGCGTGACGTAGAGCTCGGCGCCGTGGCCGAAGACGACCTCGACGCGCTCGTCGGCGGGGGCGAGCGCGAAGTGCCGCCGTACGCCGAAGCGCCGGCGCGCCGAGCGCTGGCCCGCGTCGTGGCGGTCGCCGCTCGGCGGCTCCGACCGCTCGAGCCCCGCCCACCGGCGCACCTTCGAGTGCAGACCATCGGCGCCGACGACCAGCGGCGCGGCGAACTCGCGCGCCGACGTCGCGACGCCGGCAGCGGTCAGGCGCTCGACCCGCTCGCCCCAGGCGAGCTCGACTCCGGCGACCCGTGCCGCCTCGACCAGCGCCGAGTGGAGCTCGGTGCGCTCGATGCCACGCCCCGGCTCGCCGTCGGGGTAGTCGGCCTCGGCGACTCGCCCTCCCGCGACGTAACGAATCCCGGAGAACCGCCGTCCGATCCCCGACAGATCGACGCCGAGTCGGGCGAGGGCCGCGACTCCGGACGGCATCAACCCTTCGCCGCACGCCTTGTCGATCGGCGGACGGGCCGCTTCGACCACGGTCACCCGCCGCCCGACGCGCGCCAGCGCGATCGCCGTCGCCAGGCCGGCCGGCCCACCGCCCACGACGACCGCGTCGCGTTCGCTCATGGCGCGGGCATCGTAGCAACGCACCGGACTGCCGAGCGGCCGCCGTGGCGATGTCCCTTGACCGCGGGCGCGCGAGCGGCGAGACTCCGGCCGACGATGATCGCCGAAAGCTTCGCCCTGATCGACCGTCTCGACGCGGCGCTGCAGGCCGCCCGCGCCCGCCGCGCCGCCGAGCACACCGCCTCGCTCGCCGCGCTCGACGCGATGGGCAAGGCCGCGGCGCTCACCCGCCGCTACCTCGAAGGCGCCGCCAAGATGCACTCGGGCTCGCTCGAGATGGCCCGTTTCACCTCGGTGAGCCAGGCCTGGCTCGCGGCCGCGCAGCAGGTCGCCGCCCTCGACCTCGCCGGCGCGGAAAAGACCCTCGCCAAGTCCGAAGGCTGGCTCGCCGCCCGCCCCTGGAAGAAGCTCGCCAAGGAGGACGGCGGCTGGCGCCTCCAGACCGTGCTCGACCATTGCAGAACGCTGGTCGAAGGGTTCGAGAAGGCGGCGGCGAAGTAGCTCGACCGAGAAATGTCGCGCGCCGCCGATCCTCGTTGCGACGGACATCGCACTCGGCGGGATCCCCGAGCTCCGTCGAACCCCCCAATTCCGGCGATCCGCACCGGCGGAACTGCCATATCGTGTCGCTTGATGGTCCCGGCCGGGGAAAGCCGCGCGACCGACAGTAGCTCGGGAGCGATCCGCCCCTCGCCGCGGCGTTTCGAAGGTCGTTCGCGAGTGTTTCGGCCTCCGATCTCGAGGTTCCGATCCGGACGAGGATCAGGTCGCGGACCGCGACGTGGACGATCGGCGCCTCGATCAGCCGCCCGCGCCAGAAGATCCCGAGCTGGCCGCCGCGATTCGCTTCCGACCAACAAATCCAGGCGCCGACTTCCGCCCTCGGTCAAGCTCATCCGGACGTGCCAGACGACCATATCGTCGGGGCCCAGCCCTTCCACCAGCTCCACGCTCCCGGCGACGACGCCCCTGACATCGACGATCGCGGTGCGGCCGTCGAGGTGGTAGGTCCGCTTCGCTGGCGCGGGCGAGAAGACCGGTATGAAGTCTTCTCCCCTGGAATCTCGAAAGAGATCGACCAGCCGGCTGAACCGGGAGCAGACCGAGTTTCCCTCTCTTCCCGGTTCGAGCCAGCCTTGCGGGCCGCCGAGGTCCCCTCAGGGAATCGGCGCTACCCAGGCATCGTCGATCCGGTAGGAACCCGAACCACCGAAGTTGTCGAAGTCCAGGAATCCGACGAACATCCGATCGAAGTGAAGGCCGTAGTCGTTCATATTCGTGATCGAGAACGACTGGCTCGTACCGACCTTGAGGCAAGTGAGCTCGCCATTGTTGACGCTCGGGCTCGAGTTGGTGTCGGCCTTCCAGGTGCACTCGATCTCCGCGGTTCCCGCGGTCTGGTAAGCGGCGAGGAAGAGGCCTCCGGCAAAAACCCAGTTCTGCGAACCGACGTCGTAGGACCAGGCAGCCAGACGCCAGTTCCCGGATCCCTCCTGCCGTTGCGCGAACATCACCAAGTGCGGAGTCGCGGTTCCGCTCGTATCGTCGACCGAAAGAAAGCGGACCGTCTTCGACCCGCTTCCACCGGTGCTCAGGCCGCTCAGGTCCATCTTCCACCCGAAACGAACCTTCAAGTCGCTCAGAGCGAGGTTGTCGAACTGCACGTGCTCCGAGTTGGAGGATGACGCGTTGACCGTGACCTTCAGATCGCAGGCTCCGTTGAGAGGTGAACTACTGTTGGCCGAGATCGTATTCCCGGTCCCCTCAGTGTAGTCGGTCCAGCCATCGAAACTGCAGGTCTCGAATCCGTCGGCGATCACCGGTGCCGCGCAGCCCACGGGCTCGTCGCAGTTCGCGGTGATCTCGAAGTTGTCGACCTCTCCGTCGGACTTCTGGTAAAGGCCGGACGCCTTCGTTCCGACAAAGTAGCCGCGCACCGGGGTCATCGAGAATCCGAGGCCCACGTTCATCATTCCGACAAACGCGGCTCCATCAATTCGTACGGATGCCTGGCCGTTCGGAGATCCATCGCGAAGGCGAAGCCACACATTCGCCTCGCTGGGATCATCCACGTCGGCCACGGTCTTTTGGGCCAGCTGGGTTGTGACTCCCGACACGCGCTTAAAGAGGCGGACGTCATGCTGATTGGCTCCAGCGGCCCGAATCTCGACATACACGCGGCTGCCCGAAGCGTCCTCGAATCCGACTGCCAGCTCGCCATTGACCCTCTTTAGATCGGCGCGTACCGTCATCAGGTTTCCGCTGCTCGTCGCACTCGCTGGAATCGGAAGAAAGCCCGCAAGCGTCGTGGAGGTTGCCGGATCGGGTGCTGCAGCAAAGCCGACTCGAAGACCCGTGCTCATGCTTCCACTGGCTTGCTGGTCCACGACGGACCAGATTCGCGCGTTCGTCGTCGCGCTCGAAGTCCACGACTGACCGCCCGCATCCGCGGCCTCGCCCCCCAAGGCTCGGTTCGTCTCGTTGAAAGCGTCTCGCCCGATCCAGATCGGCAAGTGCTGTCGCGCGACGCGTGCCATCTGCTCCTGCCACGTTTCGTTCCAGTCGCCGATGCCATCCGAATCCGGCGCTTCGATCCAATCTTCATCCTTTCGCGCCTCGTTGACGACCTCGAACATCACGTTGCCGATTCCGCCGAGCTCTTCGACCGTCCTTCGAACCAGCGCCTCATGTATCCAGAGTGACGCATCGGGAGTGGAAGAATCATCCTGCGGGAGAAATCCAGGGTGCGCAGTGTTCTCGCAGAGGATCGGCCCCCCGCCAGGCGCGTTGCTCTCGTCTCTCGAATGGGTCAAGTTGTCCGTGCATTCCGATACAGGATCGAATGAACCGCAGATACAGTCCGGGTCGGGCAGATAGTTCTGCACGTTGTTGCCGTCGCGATATGGGCTGTCGAAGAATCCGCCTCGGCATTGGTTCTCGTCATCCGGCTGATCGGAGCCGACCAAGCCCCACTTGTCGAACAGCGAGAGCTGAACGACGACCCCGCGGTCCGCTGCCGCTTGTGCGAAGTTCCTGAGGCGATTGAAGTACTTGCCGTAGAACTCGCTGTCGTTATCTGGCTCGACGTCGTATCCGGTAGTCATAGTTCCAAAGGGCGTCGGTGCATCTCCGGTCGCGGGGTCATCACAGATCGCTTGGCCGACCCACTGGTCGAGTATCCAAGCACGTGTGAGATTGAATCCGTGGTAGCGGAGCACGCGAAAGTAGCCCTCGGGATCGAGGCGGCCGTCTGCGGCGGCTACCGCTGCGCCCATTGCACCGTAGCCAATCAATGTCGCCGGTTGACCATTCCATGTGATTCGTCGCTCCCGGTCACTTCCGAAAGAGAGACCAAGCGTTCCGTTCTTCGTAAACTGGATTGCGCTGCCGCCCCCGGCAGGAGTGGCTCCCGCACAGTTCGTTCCATCGACGCCGCTCGGCCCCCACTTGCACCGCATCCAGTAGAGGAGGCCCTTCGCGTCCGTCGCGAATGAGCTGTCCGGAGCCGCGCAGATGGTCGTCGGATCGGTCCCCGGGAAGTGCGCGTAGACGTTGACGGATTGGCCGGCTTCCAGCTTTTTCTCCAGGTCGGGCTGGTAGTGCTCGAAGTGCTCCTTGCCACGTCCCGCTCCGCCACTCGCCGCAGCGTCGCTGCAGATCTCGCCAATGTACTCGAAGCTTACCTCCTCGTCACCGTTCGGAATCGGGGCGTCGTCGGAGATGACGATGGGGCGCGAGCGCCGGTCGAAGGCACGAGCGCAGTCGAACCGCGCCGTACGTTCATCGACATGATAGGCGTTCACGTCGACCGCGGTGGAGTTGATGACGTTGAAAGGAGGCTCGTTGCATGGTGAACCCGAGTCCGGAACCTTGTGCTGGTTGATGTTGATCACTCCCTCTCCGCCTTGCAGCGGATTGGGTACCGCGAGACCGACCATCGTCAACGTCGCCAACACGCAGCGCGATACGGACCAGGGTCGAGGGCTGCCACTCATCGCTTCCTCCTTTTCGCCGACTGACAAGAATTCGCCGGTACGCCCGGCGGGCGCGAGAGCCTTGCGAGCCTCAGGCAGAACCGGAGTGTCGATCTCCGATTCGTCCGGCTCGGCGTTCTCCCGATCAGATACGTTTGCACAATCCGACCGAACGTGACACCCCTTTCGGGTGTCGTGGATTGGCGGCATGGCGGTGGTCGGAAGATTACCGCCAGAGTGTGGCAACTTTCACACCCGTCGGCGGGCGCGCGGACTCCGGGTCCGCTCGGTCATCCCGCGTTGCCCTTCGGATTCGAATCTGGAGGGGCCCTCCCGAGGAGGGCATCGGTGAGCTACTCGCGCGCGCGTTCGCCCGGCGTTGAGGGCTCTCGCCCAGCTCCGTCCGGCAGGCCCTGCTCGCGCATCCAGGCGTCGCTGTAGATCGTCGACAGGTAGCGATTGCCCGAATCGGGGAACAGCGTCGCGACACGCGCCGGGCGGTCGAGGCGGGCGAGGAGCTGGCGCACGCCCCAGAGCGCGGCACCCGAGGAGCCGCCGGCGAAGATCGCTTCGCGGCGGGCGAGCTCGCGGGTCGCTCGGAACGCCTCGCGGTCGCTGACCTGGACCATCTCGTCGATGCGCTCGAACTCGGGGCAGGCGATGATCTCCTCGTCGCCCAGTCCTTCGAGTCTCGTCGCGTGCGGCTCGACCTTGCGGCCGCTCCGGAAGTGCTCGGTGAAAACCGACCCCTCGACGTCGACCGCCATCACCCGCACCCTCGGGTCCTTCTCCTTCAGGTAGCGCGCGACGCCCGAGATCGTGCCGCCGGTGCCGATGCCGGCGACGAACCAGTCGATGCGCCCCGCCATCTGCTCCCAGATCTCGGGACCGGTGGTGCGGTAGTGCGCCTCGTTGTTGGCGCGGTTGTTGTGCTGGTCCGGGAAGAAGACGCGCGGCAGCTCGGCGGCAAGCTGGCGCGCCTTGCGGTTGTAGCTGTCCGGATGCTCGGGTGGCAGCGCGCCGTCCACCAGCACGAGCTCGACGCCGAGCGCGCGCAGGGCGTCCTGCTTTTCGCGGCTGGTCTGCTTGCGCACGACCATCACGCAGCGCAGGTCGTGCTCGATCGCCATCATCGCCAGGCCCATCGCGGTGTTGCCGCTCGAAGCCTCGAGCAACGTGTCGCCGGGGTGCAGCCGACCTTCCGCGATCGCCTGCTCGACCAGGAAACGGGCGATGCGGTCCTTGACGCTCCCCATCGGGTTGAGGAACTCGAGCTTGGCGAAGACCTCGTGGCCGTCGCCTTCGACCACGCGACGGAGGCGCACCATCGGCGTCCCGCCCACCAGCTCACTCAGCCGACTTCCCACCGGAGGTCTCGTCGTCACGGCCGTCACGCGCTCAGAACGAAGCGTCCTGCACGATCTGCCAGGTGTCGGCAGCGCGCCGGAAGACGAGCAGGGTGAGGCCGGTCGCCGCCGGCCGGTCCTCGTAGGAGAGAGTCCAGCGCGCCGCCACCCCGGCGAAGTCGGTGCCCGGCCGTACCTCGAGCACTTCGAGCGCCAACCGTCCCATCGCGGCGGCGTCCGGGTAGCGGCGACGGTAGCGTTCGACCAGCTCGGCACGACCGCGGGTGGTGCCGGAAGGCGAGAGGAAGAGCGCATCCTCGGCATAGATCGAGGCGAACGCGTCGAGGTCGCCGCGACTCCAGGCCGCGGCCTGGAGCTCGAGCAGCGCTCCGAGCTCGGCGGCGAGCGCCGGGTCGACGGCGGTCGCGGGGCGCGCCGGCTCGCCGGCGCTGGCGGCCGCGGGCACGGCCGCGGTCAAGGTCAGCGCCAGCGTGCAGAGAGCGATTCGCAAAGCGGGGGATCCGAAGCTGCGGGAGACGTGGACGGGTCGAGTCATCACCCGCGGATCTTACGAGGCTCCGGGGCACCTCGAACGGCTCAGGCGAGCCACCAGAAGAGCACGCCGCCGAGAGCCAGCGCGACCCCCGCCGCCAATCCCAGGTAGACCTTGATCTCGGTCGCGAGCGTCGCGAGCACCGCTTCGGGGGTGCCGGCGTAGAGGGGCAGACCGCTGGTGCGTGCCCGGTGGGGGAGCAGCGCCCCGTCGGGGTGCCAGCGACCGAGCGCGCAGACCTCGGCCTCGGGCGCGAGCACCCATTCGATGGCGGTGGTCGCGCCGAGGTCGGTCTCGTCGTGCCGATAGCGCCAGTCGACGTGCAGCGTCTCGGTCGCCGCCGCGAACAGGCGCGCGCGGGCAAAGGGGCGCAGCGGCAACGGCGGACCGGTCGTCTCGTCCCCCTGTCGGCCCCGCCAGCTCCCGCCCGGACGCGATTCGAGCTCGCGCAGCTCCGGCATCGCGCGCAGGCGTACCGAGCGCGACGACGTGTCGATCACCGTCGGCACCAGGTGGAACCCCTCGTAGCGGAGGCGCGACGCCGATCCCGAGCTGCTCGTGCCGCCGCCCATCGACGCCGAGCGCCGGTAGGGGCGGTCGCTGATGCGATAGCGGCAGGCGAGCGCCGGCACCGCGCCGACCGGGCTAGTGACGACCTCGCCGGTGGCGCCGCGCGCCCGGCCGGCGACCGCCACCCACCGCCCCGGCTCGGCGGGCTCGCGCCGTAGCAGGCGCCGGAGGGCCGCGGCGTCGACCCGGCGGCGCCAGGCGCCGCGCAGCAGCGCGAGAGACGGCAGGGCCGCCAGCGGCACGCCGAGGGCAAGACCGACCGCCCACAGCGCCGGCCGCCCCGCGCCGCGCGCGCCGAGAAAGAGCGCCACACCGAACGCCGCGAGCGCGGCCGCGACCAGGCTCGTCACGACGGGGATTCCGCGCGGCGGCGCCGGAGTCGGGGACATCACCGTGGAGTCTCGCACGGCCGCGCTCGCGGGACCGATTCGACCATCATTGCCACTCTCCGGCAGCTCGGTCCCCTACCAACCCTCGGCCGTGCCGCGCTCGAAGCCGTCGGCGAAGAGGGCACCGTACAGTAACTGGGCGCCGCCGGCGTCGACGTGCGCGGCGTGATCGTCGTAGGGTGCGCCGGCCACCAGATCCCCCCAGCCGTCGCCATCGAAGTCGCCGATCGCCAACGCCCAGCCGAAATGGTCGTCGGGCTCGGGTGCTCCGATGCCCAGGCCCGACCGCGCGACGACCTTCTGCCAGGACAGCGACCCGCCACCGATTCCCGCCGAAGAGCCGAAGAAGAGGTAGGCCCCGCCGGCGTCGCCGACACCCTCCACCGTCTCGCCGATCGCCCCCACCGCGAGATCCTCGATGGCGAACAGCAGGCCGGCGGCGCTGCGATCGAGGTGACCCGCGGCGAGCGCGAAGCCGAAGAGGTCGCCCGTCGCGGGAAGCTGCTGGGCCGAGAGGCGTGTCAAGGTCGTCGAGTCGATATTCGTCAGGCCGGACGGCGAGCCGTAGGCCACGACGACCTTGCCCGCGTCGGCGACGCCGAGCACCGGCTGGTACGGGACGCCGATCGCGAGGTCGACTTCGCAGGCGGCGAGGCAGGCGAGCCCGGTCTGGTCGAACTGACCGGCGGCCAGGGCCCATCCGAACTGCACGCCGCCCACCGGCGTCGAGCCGAAATCTCCGTCGTCGAAGAGCTGGTTACCCGCCGCGGTGAGTCCCGAGGCGGAGCCGTAGAGGACATGGACCTGGCCGGCGTCGAGCTCGCCGGCGAGGTCCCGGAACGGCGCGCCGATCGCCAGGTCGTCGAGGTCGTCGTCGTCGAAGTCGCCGGCGGCCAGCGACCAACCGAAGCGGTCGCCGGCGGACTCGGTCCCGAGCACGCCGCCGAAACCGGCGCGAAACGTCACGCTGTCGTCGGTGCGCAATCCGGTGGCGCTGCCGTAGAAGACGTGGACGACGCCGGTGTCGGTCGTCGCGCCGGCATCCTCGTAGGGGACGCCGACGGCGAGGTCGTCGAAGCCATCGTCGTTGAAGTCGCCGCTCGCCAGCGCCCGGCCGAACTGGTCGCCGGTCTCCGGTACGCCTCCCGGCGTGACGTCCTGGCTGAGGAAGTCCCGGAAGGCGGGGGTCGACACGACGGCATTCCACTCGTAGATCCAGACCCCGCCGGCGTCGACGATCGCCGGCGGGGGGCCGAACTCGAGGTCCCGGCCTGGCGCGCCGATGGCGATGTCGGGAACGCCGTCGTCGTCGAAATCCCCGCGGACGACGGCCGAGCCGAGTCGGTCTCCCGGCTCACCGACCGCGAAGGTGTGCAGGTTCATCGTCCGTGCCCCGCCGGCGAGGTGGTAGCCGAAGGCGCCGGCATCGGTCCCGCCGCTGTTCGATCCCGGCGCGCCGACGACCAGGTCGTCGAGCCCGTCGCCGTCGTGGTCGGCGACCGCGATGGAGGCGCCATGCAGGAAACCGGCGGTGTTCACGGTGAGGAAACGATCGTCGACCTCCCAGACCTGAGCCGGCGCGGCGGCGGCGCCCGCCAGGGCGAGGCCGAGGGCCCCGACGCCGATCAGGGCCGGCACCCGCGGGGTGGTTGAATGATTCATCGCGAACTCCTCCTCATCGACGTTCCTCCTCGCACACGCCTGGCTCGGCGCGGGCCGAGATGCCCGATCCTTCGTGTCCCTTTCCCATGCGTCGTGCTCGGGTCGGAGGTGACATCCGCCGGCCGTTGTCGCCGGGCGGAAGGTGGAAAGCCCGGCGCGCCGGGCGGGAGCTACTCGCCGGCGGGAACGGCCAGGCTGCGCTCGGTCGCGGCCAGGGCGGCGTCGGCCTCCGTCCGGAGCTGGTGCCCGTCGGGCAGCGAAGCGCCGAGGATCCGGGCGGCGTCGCGCGCCAGCGGCTCGGCTTCGCGGGCGCGGCCGCGCGCCAGGAGCAGCTTCGCCAGGGGTACGAGCGTCGTCGCCGAGGCATAGTCCGTGGCCGACGCGGCCCCTTGCTGGATCTCGAGCGCCCGGCGCAGGTCGGCCTCGGCCGCGTCGAGGTCGCCGAGCGCGAGTCGGACCCGGCCGCGGTCGCGCAGAGTGCCGGCGAGCTCCGGGTGGTCCGCGCCGCGAACCCGGCCGATGACCTCCACCGCTTCGTCGATCGCCTCGAGCGCCTCCCGGTTCCGGCCCTGGGCGTGCAGCGCCCGCCCCACGCGCAGCCGGTGCAGGCCGTAGAGCCAGTGCTCGGTGCCGGTCGTCCGGAGCAGCAGATTCCGGGCCTGCTCGAACAGCGGCATGGCCGAGGCGAAGTCTCGCGCCGCTGCGAGGTCGTTGGCGAGCGCATCGAGCATGGCACCGGTGTGCGGGTGCTCGTCACCGAAGTGCTCGCGCAAGACCGCGAGCCCTTGTCGATGGAGGCCCGCCGCCTCGTCGTAGCGCCCCAGGCTGTGGAGGAAAGCGGCCAGGTTGTGGAGCGTCACGGCGATCTCCGGGTGGCTCTCTCCGAGGATCCGACGCTTCGCCGCTGCCGCCTCCCGATAGAGGGGCTCGGCTTCCAGAAGCTTGCCCCGATTGCGCAGGACGCCCGCGAGATTGATCGTCGCCGTCGCCACGTCGGGATGATCCGGACCGTGAACCTCGCGAAAAATGGCCAGCGACTCCCGCAGCGTCTCCTCGGCGGCATCGAGATCGTTCAGGCCCCGCAACGCGAGGCCCAGGGCATTGAGGAGTGTCGCGGCGCTCGGCGAGCGATCGCCGTGGACGCGGCGAGCGACCGGCAGCCCTTCGCGGTAGACCGCGACCGCCTCGGCCTCTTTCCCCTGGCGTGTGAGCGCCGCGCCCAACTGGTCGAATGCTTCGATCGCCTCCTCGCGAGCTTCCGCGCCGACTCGCCGGTACGCGGCGAGCGAGCGCCGGAGCTCCGCCTCGGCGGGCTCCCACTCCCCCTTCGCGACCAGGAGCGCGCCGCGCAGGCTCGTCAGGTCCGCCGCTTCGAGGCTCCCGGCGCCGTGGAGGCGCCGCGCGAGCGGCAAGGCGTCGCGCAACAGACGGCCAGCCTCCTCGTACTCGCCGAGCTGGAGCGACACTCGCGCCAGGACGCGCGACATCTCGAGCCGCACCTCGGGCTGCGCCACGAGCTCGTCTTCGAGTCGCTCGATGCCGCGGATCAGCAGCTGGCGAGCCGTGATCTCCTCGCCTCGCGCCTCGGCTGGGTCGGCCGCCTCGAACAGGCTCACCAGGTAGTCCCGTACCGTGGCGAGTTTCTCGGCTTCCACACGCGCGGCGTCGCGTTCGCGTGCGGCGGCGCGCGCCTGCCAGGTGGTGGCGGCGAGGCCGGCGGCGCCGGCGAGGGCGACGAGCGCGGCAGCGGCGACGCCGAGGCGGTGGCGGCGCAAGAAGCGGCCGGCCACGTAGAGCGCTCCAGCCGGGCGGGCAGCGATGGGGTGCCCTTCGAGGTGCCGCCGGACGTCGTCCGCCAGTGCTTGCGCCGATTCGTAACGACGCTCCGGCTCCTCCCGGAGCGCCTGGAGGACGATCGTGTCGAGGTCCCCGGCGAGGCGACGCGCCAGCCGCTCGGGAGTCGTGCCCCGGGCGTGCGCGGCCGCGTTCGAATCGAAACGCTCGGTCGCGCTGCGCTCCGCCGAGGGATCGCGGTGGACCATCGCCGCCGATGGCCGGGTCGGTGGCGCCGCCGGCTCCGCGGATCGCCGCGGCCGCCTTCCGACCAGCAGCTCGTGGAGCACGACGCCGAGCGCGTAGACGTCGGTGGCGACCGTGATGGCCTCGCCGCGCAGTTGTTCCGGGGCCGCATAGCCAGGGGTCAGCGGACGCAGGCCGTGCCGGGTCAGCGCCGTCGCCTCGGCGTCCCCTTCGGCGTCGAGCAGCTTCGCGATGCCGAAGTCGAGCAGCTTGACCTCGCCCGCCGTCGTCACCAGGATGTTCGCGGGCTTCAGGTCGCGGTGCACCACCAGACGGCCGTGGGCGTACTGCACCGCCTCGCAGACACGGCGGAAGAGACGCAGTCGCTCGTCGATCGCCGCCCGGCGCCGGTCGCACCACGCGGTCAGCGGCTCGCCCACGACGTACTCGAGAACGAAGTAGGGCTCGCCGTCGCCGGTGACGCCGCCGTCGAGCAGGCGGGCGATACCCGGGTGCTCGAGCCGGGCGAGGATCCGGCGCTCGAGCAGGAAGCGCTCGGCGAGCGCCTCGGAGGCGAGCGCCGGAGGCAGCAGTTTGAGCGCGACCCGCTGCTTCCAGGCGCCGTCCGCGCGCTCGGCGAGGTAGACGACCCCCATGCCACCGCGCCCGAGCTGGCGCAGGATCCGGTACGGCCCGATCCGGCGACCGCTCGGATCGGCCAGCGGTCGATCGGTGCCGAGCAGCGCGGCAGCGAGCTCCGGGTCGAGCCGTTCGGCCCGGGCATCGGCCCGGGCGTGGCTATCGAGCAGAGAGAGCACCTCGCGACGGACGGTTTCGGATTCCGTCGCGGTCATGACGAAGTCGCGCCGCTGGTCGGGCGGCCGATCGAGCGCCTCGCCGAACAGCACCGCGACCCGATCGCCGCTTCCGAGCTCCGCCATCTTCGAGGTCAGACCTCTTCGAGATCAGGCATCTTCGCGCTCAGCCCTCTTCGAGATCGCGGGCGAGCCAGGCGCGGGCGAGGATCCAGTCGCGCTTGATCGTGCGCGTCGACACTTCCAGCAGCTCGGCGGTCTCCTCCACGGAAAGCCCGCCGAAGAATCGGCACTCGACCACCCGCGCGGGCCGCGGATGGTCGACCGCCAGGCGGGTCAGCGCCTCGTCGAGCTGGACGAGCTCGGCGGCATAAGCGTCCACTTCGACGCGGGCCTCGTCGAGCGGCAGCGGCGGCACTCCGTCGCCGCGCTTGGCGCGATGGCGCCGCCGCGCGGCATCGACCAGCACCTGGCGCATCGCGCGCGCGGCGGCGCCGAAGAAGTGGCGGCGGTTGCTCACCGGCACGGTCCGCTCGTCGACCAGCTTCAGGTAGGCCTCGTGGACCAGACCGGTGGTGTCGAGCGTGCGCGGGCCGTCTTCGCGCGCGAGCTCGCGGTGCGCCATGCGGCGCAGCTCGTCGTAGACCAGGGGCAAGAGGCGGTCGAGCACCGCCCGCGGATCGGCCACCGGAGCAGCCAGGAGGGCATCGACTCCTTTCATCGCGTGCGGCCAGTGTACCCGCCCGTCGCGGCGGGCCCAAACGCGCGGACGGCCGCGGCGAGGCGTCGCCGCGGCCGCCGGTCTCCGCGTTTCGCCTCAGGGGCAGAACGACGGGCTGTAGACGCCGAAGCCGGCGGTGTCGACCTGGAGGCTCTGGGTCGCGCCGCCGCCACCGAAGACCCAGTTGCGCAACAGATCGTGGTAGGTCTCGGCCACCGGCGCGCCGGCGACGGTCACGCGATGGCGGAAGAATCCGGGATCGGCGGTCAGCGCCACGTGCAGGCCGCAGTTCGGGCCGTAGATCCCGGGCGCGGCGTCCGGCGCCTCGAGCCCGCCGGCCGCCGGCGAGTAGCCGGCGTGCGTCGAGAGCTGATCGAACTGTTCGGCCCAGAATTCGTCGTTCGACGGGTAGAGGCTCCAATCGACGTAGCGCTGCTTGCCCAGGAAGTCGTCGATGTCCTGACGCACGAAGACCGGCGTCGTGACATGCTGGAGCAACGTGTAGGTGGTGTCGTAGCAGACCTGCGGGTGGGTCCCGACGAGCTCGTGGTCCGCGGTCCAGGCCGGGTCGAGGCAGCTCGCGTCGAGCGCCGTGTCGGCCGCGCCCCAGAAGCTGCGCACGACCGGCTCGACGGTGGTCGCCAGGTGGTGGGCGTAGTCGCCCGGCGAGTAGGGGTCCGACCAGTCGAGCGCCGGCCGATCGAGCGCCGGCGGCACCCCGGCATCGACGATGCCGCGCACCTCGACCTTCGGGATGCGCGCGACCAGCTCGTCGCGCAGCCGGTCGAGGTGGTGGCGCACGCCGCCGCCTCCCGCCGAGACGCCGGCGACGAGGACGAGCTCCGCATGGTCGAGATCGGGCAGCGCACAGCCCTCGCAGAACGGCGCGGAGGCGACGTCCGGAGCGACAGGACCGGCGAGCAGAGTGTCGAGCAAGGCGTCGACGATCGCTTCGCCCTGGAAGTGGATGTCGTAGGAGACGCCGCCGCTGGTGGCGATTCCGGCGAGGTCGGCCGATCCGATCCAGTTGTCGGAGCTGCAGTAGTGCGCGACCACGACGTTGAAACCGGCGAAGGCGTTGGCGAGCGGTGGCGGCGGGTTGCGCCGGAACAGACCGCCGAGGCTGCGGATGGCCGGCCAGGCGCCGCGCGAGCTCATCTTGCCGGCGCGATCGAAGACCCGGCCGCCGCCGCTGCACCAACGCGTGTCGAGGCAGTCGCTGGCGTCGCGACAGCCGCCGCCGCCATCGAAGTAGAGGATCCACCGCCGGCACTCCGGCCGCTGAGGCTGGGCCGCGCATTGCGGGCTCGCCGGGCGCAGATAGGCAACGGCGGGCGAGCCGTCGTTGCAGATCGCATCGGGATAGCTGGCGACGTCGAGGGTGTGCCGCGCGAGGTTGTCCGGCGCGCCGGCGATCGCGGGCGCGAAGCCCTCCGGTCGCAGATTGAACGGGCTTCCCGGCGGGCACAGGGCCGGCGACAGCGGCTGCGCCGGGAGCGGATGCGACGACAGCAGGCCGGCGAACGCCCCCGCGACGAGGAGCGCAGTGCGGCTTCGGTTCGTCCTTCGAGACATGGCGAAGACCTCCTCTCCTCCATGGCGACGAACGGCTGCCACTCCGGACTTTCGACGGCTCCCCGTCTCCCGGCGCTCCTAGAATCGCGCCATGTCTCCCTCGCACTCCCCTCGCCGCCGGCTGCCGTGGCGCCTCCGGATGCTCGCCCTCTACCCGCCGCTCGCCGGCGCCGGCGTGCGCGCCCGGGTGACCGCGACCGATCCGTTCGCCTTCGAGTCGGTGATGAAGCTCGCCTGGTGGAACCGCAACTACGTCGGCACCCAGTTCGGCGGCTCGCTCTACACGATGTGCGACCCGTTCTACATGCTGATCCTGCTCGACGCGCTCGGCCGCGACTACGTGGTCTGGGACAAGGCGGCCACGATCCGCTTCCGCCGACCGGGGCGCGGCACGGTGCGCGCCCGCTTCGAGATCCCGCGCCAGCGGATCGAGGAGATCCGCGCCGAGGCCGACCGCGCCGGGCGCGCCGAGCCGAGCTTCACGGCCGAGGTCCGCGGCGCCGAGGGTGAGCTGGTCGCCGAGGTCGAGAAGCTCCTGTCGGTCCGCCCCAAGCCTGCCCCAGCCGAGATCCGGGGACAGGATGGTTGACCATCCTGTCCCCGAATCCCGCGGCGGTTGAATCGGGAGCCCGGCGCGGCTACGCTTCGCGGCGAACCCCGGACCTGTCCCCGGAACCTCCCGGCCGCGGCCGGACGAGAGGAGATCGAGATGGCCCGTACGCCGCTCTTCCGGTACCTGCGCCGCACCCTCGCGTTGGCGCGGGTGGCCAACGCCACCGGCCGTCCGACCGCCGAGATCATCGACCTCGACCGCTCGGGCTTGCGCTGGAACCGGCGCGACCTGCTGGCGACCGGCGCGGTCGCCGGTGCCGGCCTGGCGCTCGGTTGCGGCCGCTTCGGCGGCGAGAAGAAGGGAGCGGCCCCCTCGCCCGCCGGCCCCGCGGGCCCCGGCGGCGACGAGGTCGTGGTGGTCGGCGCCGGTATCGCCGGCCTGACCTGCGGCTACCGGCTGATGCAGGCCGGCGTCGGCGTGCGCCTGTTCGAGGCGCAGAACCGCACCGGCGGCCGGATGTGGTCGCTGCGCGGCCACTTCCCGGAGAACCTGGTCTGCGAGCTCGGCGGCGAGCTGGTCGACACCGGCCACGAGACGATCCGCGGTCTCTGCGCCGAGATGGGCATCGAGCTCGACGACTTCGAGCAGGACGACCCCAAGGTCTCGCGCGACCTCTGGTACTTCGACGGCCGCCGTTACAGCGATGCCGAGGTGGTCGAGGCGTTCCGACCGATCGCCGCCAAGATGGACGAAGCCTGGGAGGGGATCTCGGGCGACTACATCACCTACTCCGACCCGGCCGGCGGCGAGGCGATCGACCGCATGACGATGGCCGAGTGGCTGACCGGGGCCGGCGCCTCGGGCTGGTTCTACGAGCTGCTCGACGTCGGCTACACCACCGAATACGGCCTCGACATCACCGAGCAGTCGCCGTGGAACCTGCTGATGCTGATCGACACCAACCCGGATCCGTTCCGGATCTTCGGCGACAGCGACGAGCGCTTCCACCTGCGCGGAGGCAACGACCTGCTGCCGACCCGGCTCGCCGAGAAGCTCGACGGCCGGATCGAGACCGAGCACATCCTGCGGAGGATCGGACAGGGCGCCGACGGCCGCTACCTGCTCACCTTCGACCGCGCCGGCGGCGGCAGCCGCGAGGTCTCGGCCGCGCGGGTGGTGCTGACGATTCCGTTCACCCTGCTGCGCGAGGTGGAGATCGGAGTCGAGCTGCCGGCGGTCAAGCAGAAGGCCATCGCCGAGCTCGGCTACGGCACCAACGCCAAGCTGATGGTCGGCTTCTCCGAGCGGCTCTGGCGCACGCAAGGGGGCTCGAACGGCAGCGTGCTGTCGGACCTGCCGTTCCAGCTCACATGGGAGTCGACGCGGCTGCAGCCGGGCAAGGCCGGCATCCTGGTCTTCTACAGCGGCGGCAAGCCCGGCATCGAGGTCGGCCAGGCGACTCCGGAGCAGCAGAGCGAGCGGCTGACGCGCGAGCTCGAGCGGGTCTTCCCGGGGATCGCGGCCCTGCGCATCGGCGAGGCGCGCTTCCACTGGCCGACCTTCCCGTGGATGAAGGGGAGCTACGCCTGCTACCGCCCGGGCCAGTGGACGTCGATCTGCGGCGCCGAAGGCGAGCGGGTCGGCAACCTCCACTTCGCCGGCGAGCACACCTCGCTCGACTTCCAGGGCTACATGGAGGGGGGCGCCGAGTCGGGGGCGCGCGCCGCGCGCGAGATCCTGGTCGACCTCGGCCTCGCCGCGCCCGAGGAGCCGGAGGAGGAGGCGGCCGAGGAGGCCGCGTCGTTCGGGCGGCGCGAGCTGCTCGAGGCGCTGGGTTGAGCGGCGGGCGCTGAGGACGCGACGATGGGGCTCAAGGACGTCCTGGTCAAGTTGAAGCTGGTCGAGGTCGAAGGGGCCGCGGCCGAGGCGACCGGCGACTCGCCGGAGCTCGCGGCGCTGCTCGCCAAGCTGCCGCCGCCGGCGCCGATCGACGAGCGCAAGCTCGCCGCGGCGGCGCCGCGCCCGGCCGCGGCGAAGCCGGCCGCGAGCGGTGGCGCTCCGGCGGCGGCGCCCGCCGCCGGAACCGCGACCGGCGATCCGCTGGTCGACCTGCCGTCGTTCGACGCCATCTACCGCGCCGCCGGCATCGAGACCCCGGCGCACGGCTTCACCGCCGGCAAGGTGCTCGAGATGCTCGCCTCGCCCGAGCTCGCCGCGCTCGACGGCAAGGCCCGCGCCGGCGCGCTCGCCGCCTTCCTCAAGATGAACCCGGCGGGCGCGGTGCCGATCACCGACATCGTCGAGGACGCGGTGCGCCGCGACCAGGCGCTCGACCAGTTCGCCCGCTTCCTGCAGGGCAAGCTCGCCGAGCGCGCCGCCGCCGCCGACCGCGACAACGCCAGGCTCCAGTCCGAGATCGACGAGCTGGTGCGCGCGAATCGCGAGAAGATGGACGCCAACCGCGGCGCCATCGACGCCGCGCGCGAGCGCTTCGAGACCTGGCGGGCGGCCAAGCAGGCCGAGGAGCGCCGCCTGGCGCAGGCGGTCGAGCCGTTCGTCGAGGGCTCGCCGATCACCACGGAGGACTGAACCGTTCGCCGGGCCCGCGCGGCCGGCCGGAAGGAGCGAAGCGATGTTCAAGCGCCTGATGCGCGTGCTCAAGAGCTGGATGGGGTTCTTCATCTCCTTCGCCGAGGATCCGGAGGTCATGCTCCAGGAGTCGATCGAGGAGATGCGCAACACCCTGCCGCGCTTGAACCAGATCCTGGTCACCACCCGCGCCACGGTGATCCGGCTCGAGGAGGAGCGCGACGCCCTCGCCAAGAAGGAGAAGTCGCTGGTCGCCTCGATCCAGGCGGCGTTGCGGGAGGGCTCGGCCGAGGCGCGCAAGATCGCCGAGTCCGACGCGATGACCCTCCAGCAGGTGCGCCAGGACCTGGCCGCGACCAACGACCAGCTCGAGTCGGCGGCGAAGGCGTTCGACAACGCCCAGCTCTCGGTTTCCGACATCAAGGACCGGCTGCGCCAGAAGATCGAACAGGCGCGCCGCGCCATCGCCGAGTCGAAGAAGGCCGAGGTGATGAAGTCGGCCGCGGCGGCGCTCACCGAGCTCGACACCTACGGCACCGCGGCCACCGCCGACAAGTACCTCGAGCAGATCCAGCAGAAGGTCGCCGAGTCGAAGGCCGCCGTCGAAGTCGCCACCGGGGGGCTCGACGCCGACCGGATCAAGATGGAGAGGAAGGCGCGCGAAATCCAGGCGGCGTCGATCCTCTCGGAGTTCGAGGTCGAGATGGGGCTGAAGAAGCCGGACGCGGTGCGCGAGGCGGCGCCCTTCCCCGAGGCGGCGCCCGGCCAGGCGCAGCCCGCCCAGGCCGAGCCCCAGAAGGGCTCCTGACCCCGGGTGGGATTCTTCGACCGCCATCCGGTCTTCAAGAAGGCGATCGCCAACCAGTACCAGGCGATCCTCGCCGCCGGCGCGGTCGGTTTCTCGCTGCTGCTCGCCAATCCGCTGCCCCTGCTGCTGCTGCTGGGTGGCGAGCTGATGGCTTTTCCGTTCCTGTTCGAGCGGTTGCGGCGCAGGATGGAGATCGAGAAGAAGCACGCCGAGCGGCGCGCCCACGAGATGAGCCGTGACGAACGGTTGCGCGCGCTGTCGAAGGCGGCGCGGGCGCGGCTCGACCGGATGACGATGCTGTGCGACCGGATCCAGGAGAACTACCGCGGCCTGTCGCCGGCCTCGCAGGGCCTGCTCGCCGACCAGCGCGAGAAGTTCGACGCCATTCTCGAAGGGTTCCTCAAGCGGCTGTGGGTCGCCGAGCGCTACGAGGAGCTCGCGGGCGCGATCGACGTCGAGGTGCTGCGCCGCGAGATCGTCGAGCTCGCCCGCGCGCGCGACGAAGGGGGGCTCGCCCGGCGCGTCGCCGAGGCGGTCGAGAAGAACCTCGAGATCAAGCAGCAGCTGGTCGGCGCGCTCGAGCGCAACGAGCACAACCGGGTCGCGCTGGGGGCCGAGCTCGATTCGCTCGAGGCCCTGCTCCACTTGTTGCTGCAGAAGTCAGTGGCGGCCACCGACGCGGTCGCCTTTTCGGCCGAGATCGACGACGCCCTCGCCCAGGCCGAGGCCGACGCCGCCAGCGTCGAGGAGATGGAACGGATGCTCGGCGCGCTGCCGCCGGTCGCGTCGGGGCGCGCCGGCGCGATCCCTCGCCTCGACGACGCGGCCGCGGCGGCGGTCGACCGCGCCGGCGACGCGGCGCGGCAGCGGTTGCGCTGAGCGAGGCACGGACCGGCACGCCGGCCCAGGGAGATCGATCGACCGTGGACGCCTTCCTCCAGACCCTGCCCGGTTGGGCGCAGCGCCTGGCCCGCTCGGTGCGCGCCAAGCAGGCCAACACCTACGTCCTCCACGGCCAGCCCGCGGAGCTGGTGCCGGTGCGTCCGGCGCCGCCGGCCGGCGCCGCGTCGCAACTCGAGTTCCTCCGCCTGGAAGAGTTCCTGCCGGGGCACCTGTTCGCCGGCTGGCCGTCGGTGGTCACCTACAACCGCGCCGAGGGGATCGGCTTCGCCACTCCGGAGGCGCGCCAGCACTTCCTCGCCCGGCTCGCCGCCTACGACGCCGTGCACGGCACGCGGTGGGCCGAGGGGCTGCCGCGCGACGCCGCCAACTCGTTCGCGCTGCTCGACTCCTACTTCCGGCACTGCGCGGCGCTGCAGCCGGCGCGGGCGGTGACGCTGCTGCTGCCTTACGCCGAGACGCTGGCGCCCGCCGGCGACGCCTCCTACCGCAGCCCCGAGGACCGCGCGGTGCTGGTCTACCTGCGCAAGTGGGCGCAGGATCCGGTGCTGCTCGCCAAGAACATCGTGATCGTGCTGGTGACCGAGAGCCTGGCCGACCTCGATCCCAAGCTGGTGCGCGCGGCGGCGACCCGCGAGATCGAGATCCCGCGCCCGGATGACGCCGAGCGGATCGAGTTCCTCGAGCACCTGCGGGACGCCCCCTGGTTCGCCGAGCGCTCCGAGGTCGACGCCCGGCGCCTCGCACGGCTGGCCGCCGGCATGACCCGCGGCCAGCTCGCGCAGCTGGTCGACGGCGCTGACGCCGACGGCGAGCGGCTCTCGATCGAGCGCGTGCGTTCGTTCAAGAAGGAGGTGCTCGAGAGCGAGGGACTCGGTCTGATCGAGTACCTCGAGCCCAAGTACGGCCTCGACATGGTCGCCGGCATGCCGGCGGTCAAGGCGCGGCTCGGACGGGCTGCGCGCGCGATCGCGCGCGGCAATCCGGCGGCGGTGCCGATGGGCTATCTCGTCTGCGGCCCGGTCGGCAGCGCCAAGACCTTCCTGATCGAGTGCTTCGCCCACGACCTCGGCTTCCCGATGGTGAAGCTCAAGAACTTCCGCTCGATGTGGGTCGGCTCGACCGAGGCCAACCTCGAGCGGATCCTGAAGATCCTCGCCTCGTTGACCCCGGTCGGCGTCATGATCGACGAGGCCGACGCCGCGCTCGGCAACCGCGAACAGACGGGAGACTCCGGCACCCAGGCGCGTGTCTTCGCCTCGATCGCCTCGTTCATGGCCGACACCCGGAACCGCGGCCGGGTGCTCTGGTTCCTGATCACCGCGCGGCCCGACCTGCTGCCGGTCGACCTCAAGCGCCAGGGGCGCGCCGAGGAGCACATCCCGCTGTTCTACCCGGAGACCGCGGCCGAGGTCGACGAGATCTTCCGGGTGATGAAGCGCAAGTTGAAGATCTCGACCGCCGTCGACTCGCTGATCGGACTCGTCTCCGAGGAGCTCCTGCTCGGGCTCTCGGGCTCGGACCTCGAGGCGATCCTGGTCCGCTCGGTGCTCGAGGCCGAAGCCGCCGAGCGCTCGGAGGTCACCGCCGAGGACCTGAAGCTCACTTTCGAGGACTTCCTGCCGGCGACCTCCGCCAAGGAGCGTGAGCTCCAGATCCTCGCCGCGGTGCTCGAGTGCACCAGCCGCGAGCTGCTCCCCGCGGCCTGGCGCGACGCCGATCGCGGCGACCTCGCCGCGCGCATCGCCGCGCTCAAGCGCGAGCTGCGCTCGGCCTGACGCCGCGCCCCTCCGGCACGCGCCGTGCTTAGTCCTCCGGCGCGAGGGAAAGGAGCGCAACCATGATTCAAATCGCGAAACGTCTCCGTTCGGTCTGCTGGATTCTCCTGCCGGTTCTCGCCGGCGCTCCGGCCTTGGCACAACGTGGCGCCGTCGAGCTGTCGCTGCTGGTTGCCCCGGGCGGGGTCTACTCCGAGTCCGAGGGATTCGAGCTCGACGCCGCCTACGGCTTCGGGCTCGGCTTCGAGGTCGCCAGGGACTGGCAGATCGAGCTGCGCGGCCTCGGCAGCGACGGCGACGCCACCTTCGAGAGCTACGAGCAGCGCAGCTTCGAGCTCGGCCTGCGCCGCTTCTTCGACGCCGCGCCCTGGCGCCCCTTCCTCCAGGCCGGGGCGCGTTTTCGCGAAGCCGAGGTCTCGCGACAGGTGGTCTGCACCCAATTCACCGAGCCCTGTCCACCGCTCGAAGAGGAGCGCGAGGAGATCGGACCGTTCGTCGGCGGCGGCATCGACTGGGAGCTCGCCTCCTGGTTCGCGCTGCGCGCCGACGGCCGGCTCAACTTCTACGAATCGGACGCGACCGACGACATCGAGAACGACTTCGACCTGACGCTCGGAGCGGTCTTCCGGTTCTGAGCGCCGGCTCAGGCGCCGGTGCTCTCGAGCAGGCGCGCGTCGAGGTCGAACGGCTCGGCGGCGCCGATCTCGAGCGACCCGAACTCCGGATGGCGCGGGTTGAGCACGAAGTTGGACTCGGGCGGCACCACCGCGCTCGGCACCTCGAGCAGGAGGCTGCCCGCCTCGGCGGCCCAGGCGGCGCCGAGGCGAGCGAGCGCGGACGGCGGCTCGGCGCGCCGCCAGTTGGCGGGGAGGCGCTTGGGGTCGAGCCGCTCGACCGCGCGTTCGTCGAAGCGCACCTCGAAGAAGACGAAGCCGGCGAGCGCGTCGGTGCGCTCGAGGTTGGCGAGGATCTCGAGCACCGCGAGCGAGCGGTGGCTGGCGAGGTAGACCGCGGGCGTGCCGATCGGGTTCCAGCGCCCGCCGAAGCGTCGCGCCCCCTCGCCGTCGAAGGCGCGCGCGGCGTGGCGCGCGCGCACCAGGCGGTAGGCCGTGCGGATCACCCGACGACGCCGTGCTCGATGCGGCCAACCAGGGCCTCGACCTCGCGCGCGCCGAGCTCGGTCGCCAGCAGCTCGCGCGGGACCTTGCCGCCCAGCGCCCGCCGCGGCTCGCCGAGCCAGGCGCGCGCGGCCGCCGCGTCGAAGTCGAGCAGCTCGAGCGCGCGGCCGTAAATCCGCGCCACCCGCAGCAGCCGGTCCGACTCGTCGCGGTCGAGCCGGCCTTCCCGTCGTCTCCGGGCCCAGGTGCGATCGGAGACGCCGATCGTCTCGAGCAGCTCCGCGCTCGGGATCCCCAACGCCTCACGCAGCCGCTCGACCGCCGCGACTTCGATTCCGCGTTCGATCCGCGCCAGCAGCGAGAAGGCCGGCTGGGCCTTGAGTCCGAGCAGCAGCACGTACTCGTTGCCCTCGCCGCGCCGATCGCGGACGGCACGGCGGAAGGCGGCGAGGTCGCGTGGGGTGGAGAGTTGAACGGGAGCGGCGAGGGTCACGACGGCACCTCCGGCATCTGGCATAACCATTGTACGCCATGTGGCTATACCTGCGGCGGCTCCGACCGGCGGTATCCTGCGTCGGAATCGATCCGCTCTTCTTTTCCCCGCCGCAAGGCGATCGCCATGACCCGATTGCGCGCACTCGTACCGTCGGTCGATCGCTGCGCGCTCACGCTCCTCGCTTCGCGCGGGGGTCTATACTCGCTCGCGATGTCCGCTCGCGCCCTTCGATGCCTCGTGGTGGCACTCCTGATCCCGATCGGACGACCATCGACTGCGGATTCACTCGACTCTCCGCTCACCGACTTCCACCCGACTTGGATCTGGACACAGAGCTCTTTACAGCCGAACACCGACGCACTGGCTATCGCCGACACCGGCGTCACCGGGCAGGCCGAGATCGTGATGCTCGGTTGGTCGAACTACTGGTTCACGCTCCAGCTCACGGGCGGAGCGCTGCGCCAGACGTGGAGCTCCTTCGGATCATCGGTGGCCCTTCGCGGTCTGGTGATCGTAGAGGGTGAGCCGCCGCTCGCAATCATCTGGACGAGTGCTGAGGCCCTGGTCTTCGATTCACGGACCAAGAAACTGGTTCGCACTTTGCAGCTTCCGTCCGAAGAGATCGTGACGCTTGCCGTTGCGAACATCGACGGATTCGACGGGAACGAGCTTCTGGCATGCGACGCTGATGCGATGTACGTCCTGGACTTCCAGTCTGGTCAGCTGCTCGCTACTAGGTTCGGATTCGGGGGTAGCAGGATCCAAGTCGGAGAGGTGGACGGCGATTCGGCGCTCGAGATCGCTCTTGCCGGGAACCCCCTGGGAGGCTACATCATCGATGGCGCCTCGCTGGAGGTCGAATGGGGGCTCCTCGAGGGCTTCGGCGGTGAGGCCTGGCTCGTCGACGTCCACGGAGATTCCCGCGCAGAGCTCGTGCACGGCGGATACGACTCACTTGAGGCCCGAGACCCAAGAACGGGTGCGCAGATCTGGTCCAAGACCGGGCTCGTATTCTTGGGTACAACGATTGCGACGCTGGCCGATTCATCGACCGCGATCGTCGCTTACTCCTACTTCGACGGCGGAATCGTCGCCTTGTCGGTCTCCGACGGATCCCTGCTGTGGACGATCCCTCTGGTCGATGACCTGGATCACGAGAGGATCGCGATCGGCGAACTCGACGGTGATCCATCTCTGGAGGTCGTTCTCGCGAGCTCGGGAGAACGGACAGTCGCGGTCTTCGACATCGACTCCCAGGAGCTGGAGGCAGAGGAACGGCGGATCGAGGGGCCCTACCTGGGGCTCTCCGTTGCCGATCTCGATGCTGACGGGTTCGATGAGCTGTCGACCATCGCCGAGTGGAAGCTCTCCGGTTCGCCCCACTGGAATCGACTCACCTTCGACTCGCAAACGCACTCGATCGAGTACCTCGGCGATCCCGGATCTGCCCACGACGGGATTGCCGTTGGCTCGGCAGTAATCGAAGTCGACGGAGACCCTGCCTTGGAGCTCTGCGCGGCATTCGACGATGGTCCCGGTACGAGCGGCGTCCGATGCCTCGACGGATTGACGTCCGAAGTCGATTTCTCCTGGCCGCTCTCCCTCGACGAGATTCCGCGGTCGCTGGACTCCGGAGATCTCGACGGCGACGGGCTATCGGAACTCTTGGTTCTGAGCGATGACGGTCTGGTCCATGTCTTCGGTGGGGTCCCGCTCGGATGGCTGTGGAGCTCCGTCGGTCTCGCCGAGAACAACGATCGATCGGCTCTTCGCGTCGGCCAGGCCGATCTCGATACGCAGCTCGAGATCGTACTCGCCGGGGTCGGTTCCCAACGCGACGCGATTGCCATTCTCGACGGACTGTCCGGAACCCTCGAGTACGGACCCTTCCATGTCGATGCCCGCGTCGCCGGCGTCTGTCCTGCGAGCGTCAGCGCTCCGGCTGTCGTCTTCGTCGGAACCTTCGGAGGCGACGTGGCCGCCCTCGATCTGTCGTCGGGGCAACTCGCGTCGCCGATCGCCTCCTTCGGGGGCCCGATCCGCGGTCTCCGCTGCGCGGATCTCGACCGCGACGGTCTACATGACCTGGCAATCGGCGCGGAGGGAAGACTCTTCGTTCACGCTGGCGGGGACTCCTCGGTTTGGGAGAGTCCTTTCCTCGATCCGCTGGCGGCGGAAGAGAACTCGATCTACGTCGCGGACCTCGGCGCCAATTCGGTCCCCGACCTTCTCGTCAACTCCAGGGTCGGCTTCGTCGTCTTCGAGGCGCCCCTTTTCGTTCTGTTTTCGGACGGCTTCGAAAGTGGAGATACGGCTCAATGGAGCTCCACCCAGAACTGACTGCGAGCTCGCTGTCCGCCGCCGCTCGACCCGGATTCCTTCGGTCCGCGCTCCTGACCGGAGTCGCCGTGATCGTATTCACGAGCACGGCTCCGGCGTCCAGCGGGCCCCCTGCCCTCCGGGACGGGGATGTGTGGTCGCCCACGCTCGAATGGAGCTGGTCGCTGCTCGGACGCCGGGTCGGCGCCTCGGGGCTGGTCGTTGCCGACTTCGACGGCGACGGTGAGCTGGAGATCGTAGGCAGCAACCATGGATCCGGTTCTCCCGGGGCCGTCGGTGATGTCTGGTTTGAGCTCGGCTACGAGGGAGAAGTAGATCAGACTTGGTCTTCTCTGCCCTTCAGCGAGAGAATCGTCCGGCTACGGCCCCTGGAGGTCGCAGGCGGAACGAATCTGGCGATCGGAACGACGACGGCTCTTCAGATCGTCGACGGAGACTCGAAGGCGATTCTTCGCCAAGTACCATCGATCGCCACCGACCTGCTGGATTTTCTGATCGAGGATCTGGATTCCGATGGTTTCCTCGAGCTGGCGATCTGCGACCTCGGGGAGCTCGTCGTGCTCGACTTCGAGACTCTCGCTCCTGTCGGATCGGTGCCAGCGATCGACTGCCGCTCACTGGATTCGGCCCAGGTGGACTCCGACCCGAGTCTCGAGTTGTTCGTCCGACTCGGAGCCGGCGGGCTGATACTCGACGGAGCTACGCTCGGGACGGAATGGAGCGCAAGCGAGAGCCTGGGAGTTGCAGCACGTTTTGTCGATCTGCAATCGGATGGCGACGCCGAGCTGATCTGCATTGACCCAGTGACCGACGACCTCCGAGCCCTCGAGCTGCCCTCCGGAGCCACGCTCTGGACGTCGACCGTAGGAAACGTCGATGCGGTTTCGCCCGTCGTTCTCGAGGAGCCGGAGGGACGGCGCCTGCTTGCAGGGAAACAGGAGCTCTGGGCCATCGACGTCTTGAACGGAGAGATCCAGTGGAACGTCGCCGTCGACTCGCGGCAGTTCCTCGGTCTCACTGCGGCGGATCTCGACTCGGACGGTGTTCCCGAGGCCGTGTTCGGCGCCGACCAGCGTCCAGGGGCTGGGGAACGACTCGTCGTCGTAGACCTCGCCACTCACGCCGTCGAGCACGAGACTTTCAGCTTCACTCCGCCGCTCGTCGACGTCCACGCGGCTCGTGTGAGTGGCGATGGAATGCCGCATCTCGTCACGGCGAGCCTCACCAGTCGAGCATCCGGGGACGGCGGACGGCTAATCGTTCTCGATCCGGTGGCCCACCGCCTGACCTACGCGTCGACGACTCCCGAGCCGATCGTCCCCTCCGTCGTCGAGGCCTCGATCGCCGGTCAGATGGATTCCGACGTGCAGCTGGAGCTCTGCACCGCCGGAGGGAACGGGCTGTATTGCGAGGACGGCCTGTCGCACGAGCGGCACTGGCTCGTCTTCTTTCCAGACGAGGTCGACTTGTCGGCGATCTCACTCGCCGATCTCCAGGGTGATGGCCGATCCGAGATCCTGGTCGGCGCTCGTTCAGGGCTCGTCTACGCACTCGACGCCGCTACCGGCTGGCTGCGGTGGCGATCGCCGCCCACCGATCACTTCACCCACGCGACCCGGATCGAGCTCGCCGACGTCGACGGCGTTTCTGGACCCGAGATCGTGAGCTGGACCTCCTCCGCTTACGTCGGGTATCTCGCGCTCCTCGATCCGGCGGACGGTTCGTTTCTCTGGGGTCCTGAGACGTACTTCGGAGCGACCGCAATGGGCTTGGCTCAACTCGACGACGACATCGAGCTCGAGATCGTTCTCGGATTCGGGTTCGGCGACGTCTCCGTAGTTGATCTGAATCAGGGGGATCTCGAACCACCGCTGGCGAATCTCGCCACCAGCATCGGAGGCATTGCTGATTCGGACGTCGACGGAGACGGCACGACAGATCTCGTCGTTCGAACGGCAGAGCGTGTCGTCGTACTTGGAGGTACCCAGCAGTCCGTCCTGTGGGAGAGCCCGTTTCTCGGAGGGTCCGGCGGAACAGAAGCCGTCGTCGTCGACAACGTCGATCTCGATCTCGCCGGAGAGATCGTGACCACGTTTGGCGGCTCGATCGCCGTCTTCGAGTTTCCCTTTCCCGGCCTCTTCGCCGACGGTTTCGAATCGGGCGACGCGTCTGGATGGTCGGCGAGCGCCCCGCTTGAAGGCCGCGAGTCGCCCCTCTGAGGGCGTAGGCGGGAACAGCATTGCCGGTCCCTGCCGGGCCGGCGTATCTTCGCGCTCGTGCCACGGTTCGAGCGACGTCCGGCAAGCGTAGCCGCCCTCACGCACCTCGTCCTCGCCCTGGCCCGACCGGCGTTCGCCGACGGCGTGCCCGGCTGTCCGGCCGTGTTCGAGGACGCGACGGCGGTCGCCACCTTCTACGACGCCGACGGCACCGGGCACTGCGGCTACGACGTCGCGCCGGACCGGATGGTCGTGGCGGTTTCGAGCGTCGACTGGGCGGGGTCGGCGCACTGCGGGCGGTGTCTCCAGGTTTGGGGGCCCGAGGGGATGGTGGTCGTGCGCGTGGTCGACTCCTGCCCGACTTGCGGTGCGGACCACATCGATCTCTCGGCCGAGGCCTTCGATCTCGTCGCCGATCCGCAGCAGGGGGTCGTGCCGGTCGCCTACCGCTCGATCGCCTGCCCGGTCGCCGGGCCGATCGCGGTCAAGCAGAAGGAGGGGTCGAACCCCTGGTGGCTGGCGCTCCAGCCGCGCAACCACCGGCACGCGATCGCGGCGGTCGAGGTGCGCGAGGATGGCGCCGCGAACTGGCAGACGACGGCGCGCCAGGACTACAACTACTTCCTGATCGAGTCGGGCGCGCCGGCCGGGCTCGACCCGCCGCTCGACGTGCGGATCACCGACGTCCACGGCAAGGTGGTGGTCGAGAACGACCTGATTCCGACCATCGTCGCCGGCGCGACGCGCCAGGGGACGGCGCAGCTCGGGCGTTGCGCGGGGATCTTCGTCGACGGCTTCGAGAGCGCGTCGCTGGCTCCGTGGTGGTCCGAAGCCGCGCCCTGAGCCCGGTCTGTCCCCCGTTGGAATCCCGCTCCGCGTAGGTCTGCGACAGCTCACTCTGCGGAGGATCGCCATGCCCGTTCGCCCGTCCGCGCGCCACTCGGCGCCCGCCGCCCGCGGCCTCGCCGCTCTCGTCCTCTCCGGCCTCGTCGCCGCCCTGCTCGGGGGCGCCGGTGCCGCCGCCGCGCAAAACCGGGTCGACAACCCGCACTTTCACGACGACGACCTCGGCTGGGAGTTCGGCCCCGGGGCCGACCTCGTCTGGTCGCCGGCCCCGGACGAGAGCGACTGCGCCAGCTCCGGCTCCGGGATCGTCATCAGCGCGGACACCGGCCTCGGCCACTACGCCGCGCTCAGCCAGTGCGTCGGGCTCGGCGACGAGACCGAGATCCACGTCCGGCTCCACCACCGGGCCTACGGCACGCTGACCGTGCGACTCGAGTTCTATACCGCAATCAACTGCGGCGCCGGGGCGATCGACCACGTCTCGGACTCCTGGGCCGGTACGCCCACCGAGTGGTCGGTCGCCACGCTCGCCGCCGACGTTCCCGGCAACGCCGGCGCCGTGCGACTGATCGTCACCGCGATCGACCCGGCGCCGCACGGGCTGGTGGTCGACGCCGTCCACCTGACGCCGTTCGAGCCGGTCTTTCTCGACGGCTTCGAGGGCAACGAGCCCGACAGCGCCACCCCCTGCCGCTGGACGACGCTCTGATCGGGGGGCGCCCGCGGTCGAGATTCGGCGTTCAGTTTCCGGAGGACCCGCTTTGCCGCAGGCCCTACGCTCCCCCCGTCCCGCCGCCCGAGGGCGGCCCGAACCGAGAGGAGCGACGACGATGGCGACGACGAGCGGATTCCGGGTGATCGCGATGTCCGAGAAGCTGGCCGATCACGTGCGCGAGACCGGCAAGAGCCCCGGCTACGGCCACCCCGCGCACACCGACCTGGCCGACGGCCCCTGGCCCTGCCGGGTCTGCCTGGAGCGCAAGGACCCGCACGGCGAACGGCGGATCCTGTTCACCTACGACCCGTTCCACAAACTCGAAGAACTGCCGCTGCCCGGCCCGGTCTACGTCCACGAAGAGCGCTGCGAGCGCTTCACCGGCGACAATCGCTTTCCCGAGGACTTGCGCAACGTGCCGCTCACCTTCAACGCCTACGGCAACGGTCGCAGGCTGGTGGCGCAGGAGTACGTCGCCGACGGCGCCGTCGAACCGGTGATCGCGGCGCTGCTGGCCCGCCCCGAAGTCGCCTACGTCCACCTGCGCCACACCCGCGCCGGCTGCTACCTGGCCCGCATCGAACGCGCGGCGTGAGCTCCTCCGGCGCTCACCGCGTCGGCAGCACCAGAACCCGGCCGAGTCGCGAGCCGGCCGGCGACTCGGCTGGGTGGAGGCACCTCCGGCCGGGCGGTTCGGAGCCGGTCGCCGCGACGGCCGATCAGTTCGGCACCGGCTCCAACGCGCGGCCGGCTTCGAGCACGCCGGCGAGCGCCGCCTCGATCGCGCCGGGCTCGACCTCCTCGAGCTCGTAGCGGACGTCGGCGATCGGCTTGTCCGAGCGCAGCACGCGCCGGAGCTCGATCGGCGTCCCCTCGACGACGACGTCGGCGGGGGTGGCGGCGATGGTCGCCTCGAGCTCGCGCACCTGCTCGTCGCCGTAGCCCATCGCCGGCAGGATGCCGCGGGCGTTCGGGTACTTCTCGTAGGTGGCGAGGATCGAGCCGACGGCGTAGGGAGCCGGGTCGACGATCTCGGCCGCACCCGCGCGGCGGGCGGCGAGCAGTCCGGCGCCCCAGCTCATGCCGCCGTGGGTGAGCGTCGGGCCGTCCTCGACCACCAGCGCTCGCTTGCCGCGCACGAGCTCCGGCCGGTCGAGCGTGACGCGCGAGCGGCACTGCACGACCTTGGCGCGCGGGTTGTTGCGCGCGCAGCTCGCGAGCACTTCGCCGATCTCGCGCGGCGAGGCGGAGTCGACCTTGTTGATGATCAGGAGATCCGCCATCACGAGGTTCGCCTCGCCCGGCCAGTAGCGCGTCTCGTGGCCGGCGCGGTGCGGGTCGAGCAACGTGATGTGGAGGTCGGGCTTGAGGAACGGCGTGTCGTTGTTGCCGCCGTCCCAGAGGATCACGTCGGCCTCCTGCTCGGCGCGGCGCAGGATCTTCTCGTAGTCGACGCCGGCGTAAACCACGACGCCGGCGTCGATGTGCGGTTCGTACTCCTCGCGCTCCTCGATCGTGCAGTGGTGGCGGTCGAGGTCGTCGTAGCTCGCGAAGCGCTGGCTGACCTGCTGCGCCAGATCGCCGTACGGCATCGGATGGCGGATCGCCACAACGCGCAGACCCTCGCGGCGCAGCAGGCGCGCGACGAAGCGCGTCGTCTGCGACTTGCCGACGCCGGTGCGCACGGCGGTGATCGCCACCACGGGCTTGCTCGAAACCAGCATCGTGCGCCGCGCCGAGCAGAAGCCGAAGCTCGCGCCCCAGGCGACCACCCGGCTGGCCAGGTGCATCAGGTCCTCGTGCGCGACGTCGGAATAGGCGAACCAGACCTCGTCGATCGCCTCGCCGCGAACGATCGACTCGAGCTCGGCCTCGGCGCGGATCGGAATCCCCTTGGGGTAGAGCTCGCCGGCGAGCACGGGCGGGTAGAGCCGGCCCGCGATGTCCGGGATCTGTGCCGCCGTGAAGGCGACGACCTCCCGACTCGGGTCCCCGCGGAACAGCACGTTGAAGTCGTGGAAGTCGCGGCCGGCCGCGCCCAGGATGACCACTCGCTTGCGTTCCATTGGATGCCTCCCGCCCGGCCGGCGCGGCCGGGCCGCTGCACCCCTACCGTAGCGACGAACGAGCGCCCCGGCCCCACCCGGCGGGTCGGGTCTCGATCAGTTTTCGCTCAGACCCCTGGGGTCGCGTCCGGGCACGATGAGCGGGTCTGAGCAGGTCGATGTCCTGGAGCGCAAAGGGTCTTACGGCTCGACTGAAACCTCGCCATCGGGTTTCGCTCAGACCCACGAGTCGCTTCCAGGCTTGATTCGGGGCCTGGGCGAGGCGCGAGGTAGCGCTAGCTCCGATCCGGGCCGGTCACCGCGCCGGCAGGACGAGCTCCCAGCCGATCTCGATCAGGTTGGGGTCGGCGATGCGGTTCTTGTTGGCGTTCCAGATGTCGGGCCAGCGGCCGGCGCTGCCCAGATGCTGGCGGGCGATGCCCGAGAGGGTGTCGCCGGAGACCACCTTGTATACCTGCTGGCCGGTCGCCAGCGACTCGCGGCGGACCTCGACCGGGCCGGTGCCGCCCAGGTACTTCTTGACCAGGTTGCGGTACTCGTTCGAACCTTTGAGCGAGCGGATCGCCGAGTCGACCATCTTGAGCAGGGTGTTGGCGCCGCGCCGCACGCCGACGTTGTAGGTCGACTGGGTCAGGTTGAACTCGACGATCTCGAGCCGGTTGCCGTACGGCTTGATCTCCTCCTGCGCGTACGGATAGTCGTAGACGAAGCCGTCGAGCTTGCCCTCGGCCAGCAGGTCGAAGTAGCCGTCTTCGTACTTCTCGAGCCTCGAGTAGTTCGGCACCAGCTCCTTGACCGCCTCCTCGGCGGCCGGGTCGTTGAAGATGCCGACCACCTTGCCGTCGAGGTCGCGCACCGAGCGGACGGCCGAGCCGCGCCGCACCACCAGGCAGAGCCCGTAGTCGTAGTAGGACTCCGACCAGTCGAGACCGGAGATCGAATCGTCCTCGGTGTAGCCCGAGATGATGACGTCGGCCTTGCCGGCGAGCAGGCGGCCCGGCAGCTCCGAGTACTTGCCCGGGACGATCACCACGTCGTCGACGCCGATCCGCTTGGCGATCGCCTTGGCGATCATCCAGTCGAAGCCGTCGTAGCGGGCGCCGTTCTTGTAGAGCATCGGCGGCGTGCCCGGCTCGGCGGCGACGCGCAGCACGCCCGCATCGATCACGTTCTGGAGCGAGTCGTCCTGGGCGGACGCGGCGACCGGCAGCGCGAGCGCCCCGGCGAGCAGCAGCGGCAGGGAGTTGCGAATCGAGCTCATCTCGTCACCTCGGAAGGTCAGCGGGCGGCCGACGCGCAGCGGAAGCCGAGGCTCGAGCTGCGGTCGGAGGGGTTCTTGGGGATGCGGTGGTAGACGCGCGCGTCGGAGAGCTCCCAGCTGTCCCAGGAGCCGCCGGCGGCGTAGCGCAGGTCGGGCTCCTCCTCGGAGGCGGTCGCCGTCCACTCGCTGACGTTGCCGGCCATGCCGAGCGCGCCGAAGGCGCTCTTGTCGCGGGCGTAGCGCGAGTCGGTCACCTTCCAGGTCGGGATCTGCTTGGCGGCCCGGTTGCGCAGCTCGCGCTTGTCGCTGCCGAGGATGTTGACGGCGTCGGGGTCGAGCGCCGGGCCGGTCGGGAAGGTGCGTCCGTCGGTGCCGCGCGCCGCCTTCTCCCACTCGGCGATCGTCGGCAATCGGCCGCCGGCCCAGCGGCAGTACGCCGCGGCATCGCTCCAGGTGACGAAGACCACGGGCAGATCGGGGTTCGACTCGACGTAGGCGGCGTCGTCCCAGTAGGAGGGCAGGTCGCGCGGCCCGCAGGCGTCGCCGGCCGGGCACTCGTCGAGGAACTTCGCGTAGGCGCCGTTGGTCACCTCGGTCGCTTCGATGCGGAAGGCGGCGACCTCGACGTCGACCTGGTCGGGTCCGGAGCGGAAGAGGCCGGCCGGAACCGTGATCCAGCGACCGTCGGAGGAGGTCTCGGGCGCGGTCCGGGTGTCGCTGCGGCGCTCGGCGCGGCGCTCCTCGGCCGGACGCTCGGTGCCCGGCGTTTCGGCCTTCGCGCCCAGCCCCTTGACCTTGTCGAGCAGTCCGGGCGGACCGAACTTCCAGACCGCGGTCGCGACCAGGCCGAGCCCGATCAGGAACAACATCAGCTTGCCGAGCCCCGTCAGCTTCATGCCGTGGACCTCCGGAGTCGATTCGGGGGCCTAGTGTAGCGAACCCTCCCGAGGCGCGCTCAGAGCGTGAACGGCGCGCGCCCGGCGCTCCCGGCGCGGCGCTGCTCGCGCACCCGGCCGAGGCGGACCGCCGAGAGATCGTCGATCCGTTCGAGCAGGCCGGGCACCGGCTGCCGGGGGAGACGGCGCTGCGCCGCCACGTCCGCGGGGATGGTCGAGAGCCCCGCGACGAGATCGAGCGGCTCGGGAACCGGCGACGAGCGCTGCGAATCGGTCGGCGAGGCCATGATGCGCCGGAGACTCTCTCGAGGCGGCCAAGTCCACGCCCGGACGCTACCCGGACGGCCTCCGCGCGTCCGGCGCCGGCCGCTCCGCCGGGCCGGTCGGCCGAGCGTCGCCGGCCTCCCCCTCGAGCAGCGCGAAGGCGGCGTCGATCTCCTGGTGGCTGCCGACCAGGACCAGGTCGTCGCCGACCTCGAAGCGATAGTCGGCGGGCGGGTTGGTGCGCGACTGTTCGCCGCGCACCACCGCGATCACGGTCGCGCCCGCCCGTCGGCGCAAGTCGAGGGCCCCGAGCGTCACCCCGACCGCCGGACTGCCCGGCTCGACGCGCGCCACTTCGGTGGTGCCGGCCGCGAGCGCGTCGAGCACCGCCGCCGAAACGCGGCCGCCGGGCGCCGGCGCGCGCAGCATCCGGTAGTCCTCGCCGCGCAGGACGCGGATCTGGGCGCGCACCACGTTGCGCGGCACGTGGTAGGTCTCGAGCACGCGGGTGAAGATCTCGATCGAGCTCTCGAACTCCTCGGCGATGACGTCGTCGGCGCCGGCCGCGCGCAGCTTCTCGATCTCGGCGACCAGGCGCGTGCGCACCAGCAGGTGGACGCGCGGCGCCAGCGTGCGCGCGAGCCCCAGCGTCCGGCGGGTGGCCTCGGGGTCCGAGATCGCGAGCACCGCCAGGCGCGCGTGCTCGAACCCGGCGGCGCGCAGGATCTCCGGGCGGGTGGCGTCGCCGTAGAGGATCGGCTCGCCGGTGAGCCGCCCGCGCGCCACGATCTCGGCGTCGGCCTCGATGACCTGGTAGGCGACATGCGCTTCGGCGAGCACCTTGGCGAGCGTGCGACCGCCGGCGCCGAAACCGACGATGACCACGTGATCGTCCAGCAGCTTCGGCGCCGGCACCTCGCCGAGCGAGGCGCGGCGGTCGAATCGTTCGGCGAGAGCGCGCGGCAGGCGGTCGGCGAGCCACGGGGCGAGCGCGACCAAGCCAGGGGTCGCGAGCAGCGTCAGCGCCGCGGCGGCGATCACCACGGCGTGGAGCTCGGCGTCGATCAGACCCTGCGTGCGCGCCGCCGCGGCGACCACGAACGAGAACTCGCCGATCTGCGCGAGCGCGCAGGCGACGAGCGCCGCGATCCGCGCGGTGAAGCCGACGACGCGCACGGCGACCGCCGCGGTCGCCACCTTGATCGCCACCAGCGCGGCGACGAAAGCGGCGATCTCGGGCAGCCGCGCGAGCCCCGCGGCGACGTCGACCAGCATGCCGATCGAGACGAAGAAGACGCTGGCGAAGAGATCGCGGAACGGCTCGACGTCGGCGACCACCTGCGAGCGGTAGTCGGTCTCGGCGAGCAGCAACCCGGCGACGAAGGCGCCGAGCGCCAGCGAGAAGCCGAGCTTCTCGGTCAGCAGCGCGAGGCCGAGGCAGCCGAACAGCGCACCGAACAGGAAGACTTCGCGCACGCGCGTCCTCGCCACCCGGTCGAGCAGCCGCGGCAGCAGCCGGCGCGCGACCGCGAAGACGACGGCGCCGATGGCCGCCGCGGCGGCGAGGCCCAGGAACTGGTCGAGCGGCCGGCCGCCGCGCGCGGCAAGCAACGGCAGCGCCACCAGCATCGGCACCAGCATCACGTCCTGGAAGAGCAGGATGCCGAGCGCGGTACGCCCCTGCGGGGACTCGAGCTCGCGCCGCTCGCGGTAGAGCTTGAGCACCATCGCGGTCGACGACGGTGCCGCGACGAAGCCGAGCACCACCGCCGCCGGCCACGGCAATCCGGCGGCGACGGCCGCCCCCGCGGCCAGCGCCATCGTCGCGAAGGTCTGGATCGAGCCTCCGACCCAGAACATCCGCGCCAGCTCCCTGAGGCGAGCGAGCGAGAGCTCGAGGCCGATGGTGAAGAGCAGAAAGACGACGCCGATCTCGGCCGAGACCTCGACCGCGAGCGGGTCCGAGATCAGGCCGAGCCCGGAGGGGCCGATCAGCGCGCCGGTGACGAGCAGGCCGACGATCGGCGGCAGCCGCAGCCGGTGGCTGGCGAGCAGCACGACGACCGCCGCGCCGAGCAGGATGGTCGCCTGGCCGAGCAGCGCCTCGAGCGCGAGGGAGGTCACCTGCCGGCAGTCTAGCGCCGCCGTCAGCGGGAGTCGGCCGCCGCCCAGCGTTCGAGCTCGGCGAGGCGCGGGCTCGCCGGGTCGAGCTCGCGCACGAGCTCGAGCGCCACCGCGGCCTCCTCGGCCGCCGGATGGCCGGCGGCCGCGAGAGCCGCCGCCAGGTGATACCGGGAATCGGCGACGCGCTGGTGCCGCGGCCCGACCTGGCCCACGTAGAACGCGACCGCTTCGCGATGCAGCGGAATCGCCTCGTCCGGCGCGCCCGCGCGCCGCAGCATCTCACCGAGACGGTTGGCGGCCTCCGCGCTGTATTCGTGCCCTTCACCGACGATCGCGATCAGCCGCGACCGCGACTCGCGCAGGTAGCGCTCGGCCTCCTCGAGCCGCCCCTGCCGGGCCAGCTGCTGCCCCAGGTGGCCGGTGGTGATCCAGACGAACGGGTGGTCGGGGCCGAGCGCCGCGCGGAAGCGCTCGACGGCCTCGGCGAAGTGGCGCTCGGCTTGGGCGGGGCGGCCGCGCCCGGATTCGATCTGCCCGAGGCCGTGGATCGCCTTGCCGACCTCGAAGTGCTGCGGATCGATGGCGCGGAAGATCTCGAGCGCCTCGCGCGTCACCGCCTCGGCTTCGTCCCAGCGCCGCTCCTGGTAGAGCAGGACCCCGAGCAGCTGCAGCGACTGGCCGGTCGAAGGGTGGCCGTCGCCCAGCCGGCGTCGCCGGATCTCGAGCGCGCGCCGGTAGAGCGGTTCGGCCTCGCGCGGACGGTCGAGCGAGGCGTAGAGGGCGGCGCGGTCGAGGTAGCTCTGAGCGAGCGTGGGGTGGTCGGCACCGAGCTGCCGCTCGAGCACCTCCTGGGCCGCGACCAACCGGGTCTCGGCCTCGGCGTAGCGGCCCGCCTGGTAGTCGATGACGCCGAGGTTGCGCAGGTGGATCGCGGTGAGGACGTGCTCGTCGCCGAGGACCCGGCGGTAGGTCTGCCACGCCTCCTGTTCGAGCCGGCGCGCCTCGTCGAGCTTCTCGCGCCAGTACGAAACCTGGGCGAGATCGCTTCGCGCGCGCGCCGCCGCGAGATCGTCCGCGGGGAGCAGACCGAGCCCCTGCTCGAGTCGGTTCGCGGCCTCGTCGAGCTGCCCCTGCGCCAGGCGTACCGACCCGAAGGTCGCGAGCGCGCCGCCGAGCGCCGCGGCGTCCCCCACGCCGGAGGAGCGCAGGTCGAGCGCGCGCCGGGCCAGGCGCTCCGCGATGTCGAGCCGGCCGAGGCTTCGTTCGATGCGGGCCACGGTCTCGAGCAGCTCGGCCTGGACGTCGGGCTCGGCGGCGAGCTCCTGCGGCAGGCGCCGGCCGGCCTGGTCGAGCAGCTCGGCCGCGGTCACGGTGGCGCCGCCCGACTGTTCCGGGTCCGCGACTTCGAACAGGCCGACCAGGAACTCCTGGACCCGCTCGGCGCGATGGGCGTTGGTGGCGGCCTCCGCGGCGTGTCGCCGCGCCCGCTCCGCTTGCCAGAGGGCGACAGCGAACGCGGTGAGCAGGGCGGCGAGAGCGACCGCCGCCACGGCGGTCGCGGCGCGGTGGCGCCCGAGAAACTTGCGCGCCCGGTAGCCGAAGGAGTCGCGGCGGGCCAGGATCGGCCGGCCGTCGAGGCAGCGCTCGAGGTCCTCGACGAAGGCCTCGACCGAGGAGTAGCGGCGCGCCGGATCGCGGCGCAGCGCGGTCAGCAGGACGGTGTCGAGGTCGCCGGCGATCTCGCGAGCGCGCCGGCGGCGCCGGCGCCGCTCCTCCGGTCCCGACTCGCCGCTCTCCGCGACCGTGAGCACCGCCGTCGACGGCGCCTCGATCGACTCGCGCTCGACCTCGGCCGCGAGATCGGCGGCGCCGCGCCCGGCGCGGCGGTGCGGAAGCCGCCCCACGACCAGCTCGTAGGCGAGGACGCCGAGCGAGTAGACGTCGGTCGCGGTCGAGACCGGCTCGCCGCGGATCTGCTCGGGCGCCGCGTAGGCGGGGGTGAGCACGCGCTGCTCGACGCGGGTGGCGTCGCCGGCGGCCGCGTCGTCGCCGGCGAGGATCTTGGCGATGCCGAAGTCGAGGAGCTTGACCTGGCCCTCGCCCGTGACCAGCAGGTTCGAGGGCTTGAGATCGCGGTGGACGACCAGCTGCCGGTGCGCGGCCGCGACCGCCCGGCCGGCCTCGACGACCAGGCGCAGCCGCGCGGCGACCGGCAGGCCCCTGCGCTCGCACCAGGCGGTGATCGGCTCGCCGTCGACCCGCTCGAGCACCAGGTAGGGGCGGCCGTCCGGCGCGACGCCGCCGTCGAGCAGCCGCGCGATGGCGGGGTGCTCGAGCCGGGCCAGGATCTGGCGCTCGCGCCGGAAGCGCGCCACCAGCTCGTCGCTGTCCATGCCGCGCTTGAGGAGCTTGATCGCGACCTCCTGCTCGAACTGACCGTCGGCGCGCGCCGCCCCCCAGACTTCGGCCATGCCGCCGCGGCCGATCGGCTCGGTGAGCCGCCAGGGACCGAGCGTCGCCCCGGCGAACGAGCCGGCGGAGTCCGCCGGTTCGAGCTCCTCGAGCACGCGCGCCGCGCCGACGGCGACCACGCTTTCGAAGGCGAGCGACGCCTCGTGACGATCGGCGGCGAGCAGCTCGCGCACCTGGCGGCCGATCTCGGGCGATTCGCGCTCGAGCTCCTCGAGGCGGCGCGCGCGATCGGCGGCCGGCAGCTCGGCGAGCTCCTCGAAACGGGCGCGCACGCGCGCCCAATCGTCGCGAACGCCTCCGCTCACGGCGCGGGGGTCGCGTCCGGCGCGCCGCCGAGCTCGCGCAGCAGGAAGGCGCGGGCGGTGCGCCACTGGCGCTTGATGGTGCGCTCGGAGAGGCCGACCATCGGCGCGATCTCCTCGAGCGTCAGTCCGGCGAAGAAGCGCCACTCGACCAGTCGCTCGAGCTCGGCGTCGAGCTGGCCGAGCCGCTCGAGGGCGGTGTCGAGGGCCAGCAGCTCCTCGATCGGCGCCTCGGCACCCGGGTCGACCAGGTCGAGGTCGAGGTGGGGCGCCCCCGCGCCGCGCTTCTGCCGACCGCGGCGGCGGGCGTGGTCGATCAGCACCTGGCGCATCGCGCGCGCCGCCAGGGCGAAGAAGTGGGTGCGGTCGCTGCCGATCCAGTCACCGCGATCGCCGGCGAGCTTGAGATAGGCCTCGTGGACCAGCGCCGTGGTCGACAGCGTCTCGGCGCGGCCGAAGCCGCCGCGCTGGCGCGAGGCGATCCGCTTGAGCTCGGCGTAGACCAGCTCGTAGACGCGCGCGAGCGCCGAGCGATCGCCGCCGCGGGCGGCGGCCAGCAGCGACGTGACGTCGCTTTCGGCAGGAGGGAGCACCGCGGGGATTCTAAGCCTGTATGGCCCCGCGGCGACCGCCGGGAGCTCGTCGATCCCGCTCGCCAACCGCTTCTGCGACGGCATCGTCGACGCCGAGCTGCGCCACTGGTCGGCCGCGGTGCCCTGACCCGACGGGACGCGAGGCACTGGGCGGCGCCTCGCGTCCCTCCCGACCGCACGGCGGCCGATTCTAGGCGTGCTTTTCGATCACGACCTCGAGGTACTCGCTCGGCAGCACCAGCGCCGAGTCCCCCGAGCGGTTGTGACGCTCCATCAGATCGAGCAGCTCTCGCTCGAGCGCCACCCGCTCGCCCTCGTCGAGCACCGCGAAGGCGCGGTTGACGGGGCCGTAGAAGGTGCGGAAGACCTCGAGCCAGTGCTCGCCCGAGTGGTAACGGAAGGTGAAGTGGCGGCTCGTGGCGCGCACTTCGGCGTCGCCGCCGAACAGCTCCTCGAGACGGGCCCGCGTCCCCCACAGCGCCGGCGAGTGGACGCCGGGCGGCGGCGGGACGTAGCGGCCGAGCAGCCGGAACAGCTGGCCGATGAAGCTCTCCGGCGTCCAGTTGGCGAGCCCGATCCGGCCGCCGGCGCGGCAGACGCGCAGCAGCTCCGACGCCGCGCGGTGCTGATCCGGGGTGAACATCACGCCGAACGTCGACAGCACGACGTCGAACGAGCCGTCCGCGAACGGCAGGTTCTCCGCGTCCGCCTCCTGGTAGCGGATCGGGTGGCCCTCGGCCTCGGCCCGGCGGCGGCTCGCTTCGAGCAGCGCCGGAACGTAGTCGGTCGAGGTGACTTCGGCGAATCGACGCGCCGCGGCGAGCGTGGCGTTGCCGTTGCCGGCGGCGACGTCGAGCACGCGCGCGCCGGAGCGCAGGTCGACCGCCTCGCACAGGTTCTCGCCGACGATCTGGAGCGTGGTGCCGACGACCGCGTAGTCGCCCGTCGACCAGGCGCGCTGTTGCCGGATCTTGACTTCGGAAAAGTCGATGGTGGTGTCGAGCATGGCGTTCTCCCCGTCGCGCGCCGGACGGCTCACTCGGCCCGGAAGAAGTAGTAGTCGGTCTCGTAGGGGACGAACAGCTTGGCGCCGAGCGTCGCGCAGCCGTCGGCCGGCGCCACGCCGCCCGAGGTCTCGACGCGCTGGATGTAGGTGGTCGGCGCGAGGCGGCGGCCGCCGTTGGGGCCGTTCTCGGTGCCGACGGCCTCGAGCAGCAGCCAGGCGACCGCGCCCGGCTCGACGTAGTCCGGATCGGTCGACGACGCGATCGGCCGTGCCCAGACCGCGCTGGTGTCACGCGAATGCTGCCAGGTCGGCCGCGCGGTGCCGCCCTCGACCGGGTTGGCGGACAGGTAGTGGGTCATCACCTGCTCTTCGCGGCGGTCGAAGCCGGTCGCCTGCGGGCCGTAGAAGGTCCAGACCAGGCCGGTCGAGGAGGCGCCGGGCAGGCAGACGTAGTTCTGCGTGCCGGTGGCGTGGACGGCGAGGTAGGGGCGGTGCCCGGCCGGCACCTCGAGGTTGGCCGGCACCGGCGGCGGCGTCGGGCAGCCGGGGCCCCGATCGGCGGCGGCCGGCAGGCTCGCCGCGAGGACGAGGAGGGCCGCGACCGGAACGGCGCGCGCGAAGTGGCGGCGCGAGCGGAGGGCGCGATGGTCGAGGGCGGTGCTGTGGCTGGAGGTTCTGGCGTTCATATCCGGCTCCTGAAATGGGAAGGGTCGGGTTCTCGGGGAGTCCCCACGGCGGGGTCTCGTGCCATTACGCGTCGTTTCGAAGATCGAGTGTCACCGCCCGGCGAGAAGTTGACGCGATCGCCGGGCATGCCGACGGCGAGATCCGCCCTGCCGTCGCCGTTGAAGTCGCCCGCGGCGAGCGTCGCGCCGAACTCGGCGAAAGCCGGATGGCCAGGGCCCGGAGACTGGACCTGCCGGGTCGTCCCGTCCGACAGCCCGACGCCGGCGACTCCCAGCCGCAGCACCGTGGCGCCACAGTCCCAGACCACGAAGTCGCAGTCGTTGCCGGGCAAGCCGGCGATCAGGTCGTCGACGCCGTCGCCGTTGAAGTCGGCGGCGGCCACCGCGAAGCCGAAGAAGTCAGCCGCACCGGGCCCGGCGTGGCCGGACCCCTCTTCGACCAGGAGACGCGCGCCGTGCGCGCTCAGGCCGACCGACTGGAGAGGTTGGGCGGCCCCCGCAGTCGCGGTCGCAAGTAGAAAGGCGCCCGACAGAATGGCCGGGCGCCAGGTGGAAGAGAAGGTGGACGTTGTGATTCGCATGGTGATTACGCGCAGGTCTCGAGCGCGAGTGTCACCACGGAACAGCGATCCGCGTCAGGGCGTGACCGACGACCACTCGCCCGCGTCGCCGGTCTCGAAACCATCGGCGAAAAGCTGGCCGTAGAGCACCGCCACCGCGCCCGAGTCGGTCAGCGATGCCGGCTGGAGCTGGTCGCGGTTGGCCGCGCCGATCGCGAGGTCCGCGAAACCGTTGCCGTCGAAGTCGGCCGCGGCGAGGGCGACGCCCCAGAACGGCTCGCCGCCGCGATGGTCGGGGATCATCCCGGCCGGGTCGTAGGAGGGATACGGCAGGTTCGGATCGCCGCCGCGCGGATGGAGGCGACGGACCGTGTTGCCCAGATCTCCCGGTGCCGAGTACCCCTTCACCACCACGACCGCGCCGGTGTTGGGGTGATTCGACAGGTCGTGGTTCTCGCCGCTCACGCCGATGGCGAGATCCTCGATCCCGTCGGCGTCGAAGTCCCCGGCGACGAGGGATCGGCCGAAGTTGTCGAACGGCTCGCTGGTGCCGCCGCCGAACAGCAGCTCCTCCCAGAGATGCTCGACGCCGGTGGCGGTCAACCCGCCCGCGCCACCGTAGACGACGCTGACCTGGCCGATGTCGTCCGAGCCGGGTCCGCCGTCCTCGCGCGGCGCGCCGACCGCGAGGTCGTCGAAGCCGTCGCCGTTGAAGTCGCCGGCGGTGAGCGCCTCGCCGAAGCGGTCGCCCGGTTCCGGGCTGTCGCCGAGGTCGATCTGGCTGAAGTACCAGTGGTTCGAGAAGAGCAGCGAGAACTGGCTGCCGTAGACCACCAGCACCGCGCCGACATCGTCCTCGCTCGGCACGCCGATGGCGAGATCGTCGAAGCCGTCGCCGTTGAAGTCGCCCGCGGCCAGCGCCCAGCCGAAGTCCTCGCCCGCTTCGACCGTGTCCGGGAGACCCTCGAGTCCGAGCCGCATCTCGTAACCCGAGAACGGCCGCAACCCGGCGGCACCGCCGTGCGCGACGGTGACGTTGCCGCCCTGCACTCCGAACCAGTTCTTGGGGGCACCGATGGCGAGGTCGTCGCGGCCGTCGCCGTCGAAATCGCCGACCGCCAGCGCCCAACCGAAGCGCTCGTTGTCGTGGGGGTAGGAAGGGATCTCGGCGTTGTCCTGCTGCAGATAGTGGCGCGCGGCGAAGTCGATGCTGCCGTTCGAGCCGTGCCGCCCGTGGTGGACCTGGACGCCGCCCACCTTCTGGGTCTGGCCGTCCGGACGCAGGCCGAAGTTGAACGGGATGCCGACCGCGAGGTCGTCGAAGCCGTCGCCGTCGAAGTCGCCGGCGGCGAGGGTGCGGCCGTACTCGTCGAAGGCGTTGGCCGGCTCGGGCGCACCGGCGGCCGCCGGGTCGAGCGTCAGGCTCGCGCCGAGGGCGCCGGCCTCCCAGCCGAAGCGGATCTGTACCGCGCCGCAGTCCCAGACGACAAAGTCGCAGTCGTTGCCCGGGATGCCCGAGGCCAGGTCGTCGTAGCCGTCGCCGTTGAAGTCGGCGGCGGCCACCGCGAGGCCGAAGTGGTCGCCCGAGCCCGGGCTGTGCGGGTAGGTCCCGGCCTCCTCGTGGAGCTGGGCGAACCGGGCCGTGAGGCCGATCTGGGGACGCTGCTGGGCGGCAGCGGGGGACGCGAGCAGCAGCGCCGAGACCAGGAAGACGGCCGGCGCGCGGAGGATCGATCGAAGTGACGAGAGAGTGCGGGAAGTTCTGTTCATGCGCCATTACGCGCAGCCCGCGACGAGCGGTGCCAGATCCGGCGCGCCGGCGCCACCGGCTCGCTCGCGGAGGCCTCGTCGTGATCCCGGTGGCAGTTTCGCGCGAGGCGCCCCGGAGGAGTGCCACGCCCCGGGTAGAATCCGCCCGATGTCCTCGAACCAGGCCGGGCCGGACGAGGTCACCGAGCTGCTGCGCGCCTGGCGGGGCGGCGACGCCAGCGCCGACGACCGGCTGCTCGAGCACGTCTACTCGACGCTGAAGAACATCGCGGTCGCCCATCTGCGTAGCGAACGTCCGGAGCACACGTTGCAGCCGACCGCGCTGGTCCACGAGGCCTACCTGCGACTGATCGGCCAGCGCGAAGTCGACTGGCGCGACCGCGCCCACTTCTTCGGGCTCGCCTCGGTGACGATGCGCCGCGTTCTGGTCGACCACGCCCGGCGGCGCCGGGCCAAGCGCCGCGACCCGGGCGAGGGTCCGCCGCCGCTCACCGTCGCGACCTCGGACGGCGAGGCGGTCGACCTGCTCGATCTCGACCGTGCGCTCGACCGCTTCGCCGAGCGCTTCCCGCGCCAGGCGAAGGTGGTCGAGATGCGCTACTTCACCGGTCTCGAGTTCGACGACGTGGCGCGCGCGCTCGACCTGTCGCCACGCACCGTCAAGCGCGACTGGAGCTTCGCCCGCGCCTGGCTGCGCGACGCGCTCTCCACCACGCCGTGAGCGACGAGCGGCTCCCCGAGCTCTACGACGAGGCGAGCGCGCTCGACGCCGAGGGCCGGCGCCGGCTGCTCGAGCGCGTCCGGGGCGAAGATCCCCTGCTCGCCGACGAGCTCGCGCGCCTGCTCGCCACGCCGGAGGCGGCGCCGTCTCCGATCGACGCCGCCCCGACGCCGCTGCGCTCCGGCGAACCCGGCGACGGCGACCGGCCGCCCGAGCGCGTCGGCCCCTACCGGCTCCTCGAGCAGATCGGCAAAGGGGGGATGGGCCGCGTCTTCCTCGCCGAGCAGTCGACGCCGGACTTCACGCGCAAGGTCGCGCTGAAGCTGATCGACCGCCCGGGTCCCGATCCCGAAGCGGTGCGCCGCTTCCGCGACGAGGTGCGCATCCTCGCCTCGCTCGAGCATCCGTGGATCGTCCGCTTCCTCGACGGTGGCCGCAGCCCCGAGGGGATCTGGTTCCTGGCGCTCGAGTACGTCGAGGGGGAGGACCTGGTCTCCCACGCGCGCAACCACGATCTCGACGTCGACGCGCGCGTGCGCCTGGTGATGGCGGTCGCCGAAGCGGTCGCCTGGGCCCACGAGCGCGGCGTCGTCCACCGCGACCTGAAACCGGGCAACGTTCTGGTCGGTCGCGATGGCCGGCCGCGGCTGCTCGACTTCGGCATCTCGAAGCTGCTCGAGCCCGGCGGCGACGCCAACCTGACCACCACCGCCCACGGCGCGCGACTGCTGACCCCGGCCTACGCCAGCCCGGAGCAGCTCGGCGGGCGGCCGGTGACTCCGGCCTCGGACGTCTACTCGCTCGGCGTCATCCTCTACGAGCTGCTCGCCGGGACGCGGCCGACCACCGCCACCGGCGACGGCACCGCGCCCGCGAGCCCCGAGCCCCCGAGCACCGCCGCGCGGCGGCTGGCGGCGACCGGCGAACGCCCACCGTCGGGATCGCCCGGCCGACGCCGCTCCGGTCGCCGCATCTCGCGCGATCTCGACGCGATCTGCCTCCAGGCGCTGCGCCACGATCCGGCCGGGCGCTACGCCGACGCCGCCGGTCTGCTCGCCGACCTGCGCCGCTATCTCGACCGCGAGCCGGTCGCCGCCCGACGCCACGGTCTCGCCTTCCGGTTCACGCCGCGGCGGCGCGGCCAGCGCGCCGCGTTGGTCGCGACGCTCGTCGGGCTCGGCCTCGCCGGCGGGGCCTACTACCTCCGGGATCGACCGGCCGCGAGCTCGGCCGCTCCCGCCCCCCACCCCGTGGGCTTTCCGTTCGACCCGGTCAATCCGCCCGCGATCGCGGAATCGGAGCGCCGCTTCGCCGAAGCGCCGGACGACCTGGTCGCGGGCGCCGCGCTCGCGCTCGGGCTCGCGCGCGAGCGGCGCTTCGACGAGGCGCGGCTGGTGGTCGGCCGGCTCCGCCAGGTGCCCGGCAGCGAAGCGGAGCCGCTGGTCGACTTCACCGAGGGGCGCGTCGCGCTGCTGTCGGGCGAGAACCAGCGCGCCCTGGTCTTCCTCGGCCGCGCGCTCGAGCGCGCGACCGCGGCCGGACGCACGGAGCTCGTTGCCACCATCCGGCAGGCGCGCGGAGCGCTCCTGACCGTTCTCGGCCAGCGCGAGGCCGGGCGCGCCGAGCTCGAGCGGGCGCGCGAGGAGGCCGTGCGGTCCGACCAGCCGCTGGTGCTGTTCCGGGCATTGAACGAGATCGCGGTCGACGACATCCAGCACGGCGAGATCGCGCGCGGCGAAGCGGCGCTCGCCGCGGCGCTCGAGGCGGCGCGGCGCGCCGGCCTGACGCCGATCATCGTGCTGTCGAACCTCGCCGAGGTCCGGCTGCTGCTCGGCCGCCCCGACCTCGCCGAGCCGCTGGCGCGCGAGGCGCTGACCGAGCGCGCACGCTTCCCGAGCGCGCATCGCGAAGGCGACGAGCGGACGCGTCTCTTCTTCGTGCTGCGCGATCTCGGCCGCGCGGCGGAGGCCGAGCCCGAGATCGAGCGCGCCCTCGAGCTGCTGCGCGCCTCGGACAACGCCCTCAACCGCTCGGTGGCGCTCTACGCGCGCGCCCAGTCGGACCTCGACGGCGGCCGGCTGGACGAGATCGAGTCGCTGGTCGTCGAGCTCGAGACCGCGGCGCAGGAAAGCTCGCGGCGGCGACCGCTCGGCTTCGCCCAGCTCGTGCGCGCCCAACTCGCCGAGCTCGCGGGCGAGACCGACACGGCACGCGAGCGCTTCGCCGACGCGCGGCGGCTCTTCGGGGTCGAGGGGGACGCCGACCTGGTCGCGCAGACGAGCCTGCTCGCAGCCGAGTCGGCGGCGGCCGCGGGCGACGACGCGGCGGCGGCGGTTTGGCTCGATCAGGGGCTCGGCCCGTTCGCGGTGGCCTCGGCGACCCTGCCGGCGCGGCGCGCCGAGTTGCTCCGGGTCCGTCTCGACGCGCGGGCCGGGAGGCTCGAGCCGGCGCGGCGCCGCCTCGCCGACGCCGGCGCGGGGCTCGAGGGTTCCCCGAGCGTGAGCGGACGGCTCGCCTGGCTCCGGGCGCGCGCCGAGCTGGCCGAAGCCGAGGGGCGTCCGGATTCGGCTCGCGCCGATCTCGAGTCGGCGATCGCGCTCGCCGCCGCCGCCGGCTGGCGCGTCGCCAAGCTCGAGCTCGGCCTCGAGCTCGCGACCCTCGACGGCGAGGCGCCCGACACCGTCCGCCTCGTCGAGATTCGGCGCGAGGCGACCCGCCTCGGGCTCCGTGCCCTGGTCGCCCGCGCCGACTCCGCCGCGCTCGGGCGCGCGGGCAACCTTCGGGGTTGACCGTCTCCGCGCCAGGCGACCGCGGCACCGAATCGGTGCTCCGCCGCGCTCGTCGCCGGTCGGCTCGAACCCGGCGTCCGCGCCAGGGGGCCGCGGACGATCAGGGCACGGTCATCGACCAGCCCGTGGTGTCGCCGGTTTCGAAGCCGTCCGCGAACAGGACCGCCGCCGCGTAGCGCTGGCCCTGGACGCTGTATCCCGACGTGTCTCCACCCGTGGCGCCGTTGCTCGACCAGGCGACGACGAAGCGGCCGTCCGCGAGGACCTCGACGGCCTGCTCGCGCTGGTGGTTCGTGGTGTAGGTGTTGACCTGGAACTGCGGCCCGTCGGGCGAACCGTTGGCGGCGTAACGCCGCCCCTGGATGCTGTAGCCTGACAAGTCGCCGCCGGGCGACCCGCTGACGCTGTGCCAGACGACGACGAAGCCGCCGTCCGCGCCGGCGGCGACGGCCGGCCGGGACTGGTGGCTCGAGTTCCAGGTACTGATCTGGAACGGCGCGCCGAGCGGCGAGCCGTCCGCCCCGTAGCGCCGGCCCTGGACGGTCCAGGTGACGCCGGGGGAGCCGCCGCCGGCCCAGACCACGACGAAGCCGCCGTCCGCGAGCGCCGCGACATCGGGGACCGCCTGGGTCCCCGTCGTGTAGGTGTTGACCTGGAACTGCGCCGCCAGCGGCGCGCCGTCCGCCGCGTAACGCCGGCCCTGGATGCTCCACTCCGAGCTGTCGTTGCCGGGCGAGCCGAGGCTCTCCCAGACCACGACGAAGCCGCCGTCGGCCTCGGCCGCGATGGCCGGGCTGTACTGGTTGTTCGTCGTGTAGGTGTTGACCTGGAACTCGGTTCCGACCGGCTCGCCGTTCTCGTCGAAGCGCGCGCCCTGGATGCTCGTGCCCGAGGTGTCGCCGCCGGCCGAGCCCGTGCTCCTCCACACGGCGACGAAGCCGCCGTCCGCTGCCGCCGTGACGTCGGCGGTGGCCTGGGGTCCCGTCGTGTAGGTGTTGACCTGGAACTGCCCCGTGAGCGGCGATCCGTCGGCCGCGTAGCGCCGGCCCTGAACGCTGAAGGAGGACTGATCGGACGCGTCGGAGAAGTTGCTGTGCCACGCGACGACGAAGTTGCCGTCCGCCCAGGTCGCCACGCTGGGCTCGTCGTGGCCGACCCAGGTGTAAGGCTGGACGCTGATCTGGAAGTCCTGTTCGAGCGGCGCGCCGTCCGCGCCGAAGCGCCGGACCAGGATGTTCCGGTGCACGGGGTCCCCGCCGCTGAACGAGCCGTAGCTCGACCAGGCGACGACGAAGCCGCCGTCCGGAGTCCGGGCGACCGAGGGGTCGCTCTGGTGGCTGGTGGTGTAGGCGTTGATCTGGAACTGCCCCCCTTCGGGCTGCGGCTGCGCGGCGAGCGGCGCGGTGCTGGCGAGCAGCAGCAACGCAGGAGCAAGGGCGAGCCGCTTCGCGCCGGCCCGCACCGACGCGCGGGCCTCGGAGGCTGCCCCGAGCGATCGGCGCCGGCCGGTCACGGCGTCACCTCCGACCAGCGACTCGTTGCGCCGGATTCGAAGCCGTCCCAGAACAGAACGACGGCGTTCGAGAAGCAGTAGAGGTGGAGCGGGTTACCGCAGCTCGTGGTGTTGAAGCTCGACCAGCTGTCGTCGAGGGTCGCTTCCGCCTCGCCGCGCCGGGCGAGGAGTTCGATCGCGGCCGAGGTCCACCCGGAGCAGTCCTCCCCGGTCGCCGTACCGAAGCCGTCCGTGCCGGTCCACGCGGAGCCGCCGCCGTTGCCCTGTTTGTAGGCGCCGGTTTCGAACTGGTGGATCGAGCCCGCGTTCGACAGGTCGAGCAGGTCGGCCTTCGAGCTCGCGACGGCGACCCCGTCGATGCGCCAGAAGGGGCCGTCCGAGGTCAGCCGGTCGGCGGCGTCGACCGCGTCGGCCGAGAGCCACGCGAAGAAAGAATCCGGCGCGGGCAGGTGCGCCGCGGCCGCCAGATTCCGACAGATAGCGTCGCCCGCCGCGAGGCCGGCCTCGCCCCCGGCCTGCGGCCAGGTTGCGAGGTTCGCCGTGCTCCGGACCGAGGTCAGGAAGACGATCGAGCCGGCGCCCGTCCACTTCTGCCCGGTCGGCTCGGACGTGCCCGGCTCGAGGCAGAGCAGACGCTGCGGTTGATTGCAGGCGGCGGCGGCGCCCAGGCTCCAGACCTGGGCGGTGGTCGTCACTTCACCGTAAACACCGCTCACGTCGGCCGAGGCGACGACCCAGCTCGTGCAGTTGCTGGCGTGGACCGAGCCGTCGTCGCGGGTTCCCGTCCAGTACCTCGTGGGCGGATCTTCGTGGAGCGGCTGCCGGAATTCATCGTAGAGAATCGAACGGTAGATCACGCCCTCGTCGACCAGCGCGTCGAGGCTCTCGGTGGCCGGCAGGACGCCGGTGGTGTTGACGCGGTACCAGGGCCCCGCGGGCGCCGGCGTGCCGCCGTCGCAGCCGGTCGAGCGCTTGCCGGTGAGTCCCTGGACGTGGCAGTAGGCGTCGGTCGACGCGGTCGAGAGCCAGACGCGGTAGGCGTTGGCGTTGGGCAGGCCGGCGGCGGCGGCGCGCGCCCGGCAGATCGCGTCGCCGGCCGCAAGCCCGCCGAGACCGCCGGCGTCGGGCCAGCTCGCGAGATTGCCGGTGCCGGTGACGGAGGTGACCCACGCGCGGCGGCGCGCGGCCGTCGACGGATCGGCCGTCGCGAGCGCGACGGTGACGGAGAGCAAGGCGAGAGTTTTCGACCGCATGATCGCTCCTCCTTTCGATGCCCGAGCCGCGATCCGGAGGCGCGGTCGGGGGCGCTCGCGCCGGCCGCTGCGGTGAGGCACGCTCACGGCGCTACCGCCGACCAGCGATCCGTTCCGCCGGACTCGAAGCCGTCCCAGAAAGTGAGGATGGCGTTCGAAAAGCAGTAGAGGTGCTGGGAGTACTGGCACGACGTGGCACCGCTATCGGTCCACGCCGCGGTCCGGGTGGAGGCTGCGGAACCCCGGGTGACGTCGGCCGGCGCCGAGCTCGCCCAGTCCGAACAGTCGAACCCCGAGGCGGTGCCGTCCTCGAGCGTGCCGGAGAAGACCTCGCCGCCGCCGCCGCCGATCTTGTACGCGCCGGTCTCGTACTGGTGGATCGAGCCGGCGTTGGCTCCGTCGAGCAGATCGGCGACCGAGGTCGCGACGACGACGCCGTCGAGGCGCGCGAAGGGCACGGCGTGGTCGAGCTCGGAGTATGGAGCGTCCGGTCCCGAGAGGCCGGGATCGGCACGGCCGGGCGGATCGTCCAGGGTGAGCCGGTCGCGCGCGTCCTGGGTGCTGTCGGAGAGCCAGGCGACGAAGCTGTCGGGCGCCGGCAGCCCCGCGTCGGCGGCGAGCGTCCGGCAGATGGCGTCGCCCGCCGCCGCCCCGGTCGCGCCGCCCGCCTCGGACCAGGAGCCGAGATCGCCCGTTCCCGTTGCCGAGGTCAGGAAGACCAGCGCGGCGGGACCCGGCCAGGCGCCGACCACGGCCTCGCTCGCCCCGGGCTCGAAGCAGAGCAGCCGCAAGCTCGCGCCGCAGGCGGCGCCGGTGCCCAGCGTCCAGAGCTGGGCCGTACCCAGGGCCGATCCCGTCACTCCGACCTGACCGCCGGCGGCGGAAACCCAGCTCGCACAGTTGCCGTCGGGATAGACCTCGCCGGCCGGGTCGGTGCCGGTCCAGTAGTTCGGCACGCCGCCGCCGGTGTCGATGGCGGTCCCGAACTCGTCGAGGAGCACCGGCGCGAGAATCTCGCCGCCCGGCGTCACCAGCCGAGCGAGGTCCGCTGCGATCGCCTGCGAGCCGGGCGCCGACGAGCGGTACCAGGGACCGGCCGCCAGCGGCGGTCCGCCGGCGCACCCCACGCTGCGCTTGCCGGTCAGCCCGCGCAGGTGACAGTAGGCGTCGGTCGAGGCGGTGGAGAGCCAGGCGCGGTAGCTGTTGGCGTTCGGCAGCCCCGCGGCGGCGGCGCGGTTGCGGCAGATCTGGTTGCCGGCGGCGAGGCCGGCCTGACCGCCGGCATCGGGCCAGCTCGCCAGGTTGCCGGTGCCGGTGACCGAGGTGACGAAGGCCCGGCGGCGGACCGCTTCGGACGGGTCGGCCGCTGCGAGCGTCAGGACGATGACGAGGACGGCAGTGACGGTCGGACGCATGGACGGATCCCCCTTCGGGACCCAGAACGACGGAATCGAGAGGAGGGGGCCGCGACCGGCGCTTCGGTCAGGGTCCGGCGGGCGCCGGGCTCCCGCTCCGGTCCGGCGCCGTGCCGCCGCCGGCGATCTCGCGCAACAGGAACGCGCGGGCCACCTGCCAGTCGCGCTTCAGCGTGCGCTCGGAGACGCCGGTCATCACGGCGATCTCCTCGAGGGTCAGCCCAGCGAAGAAGCGCCACTCGACCAGCCTCGCGAGCCCGGTGTCGACCGCGGCGAGCCGCTCGAGGGCGCGGTCGAGGGCGAGCAGCTCCTCGACCGCCGGCGCGTCGTCGTCGCCGGCGGCGAGCAGCGCGGTGGTCTCGGCCATCTCGTCGGGCCGCCGCGCCCCGTCGCGATCGCCGCGGGTCACGGCGACGATCCTAGTCGGCGCCGCCGGGGCGGCGCCCACCGCGAGCCGGTGGCCTCTCGCCGTCGCCCTCGTCGAGCAGGCCGAGGTAGCGCTCGACGGTGCCGTCGAGCACCGCGCTCGCCGCGGCATCCGCGGCGAGCAGCGCGGCGACCTCCCGCGCCAGCGCCGCGTCGTCGCGCCCCAGGCGGTCGAGCTCGCCGCCGCGCTCGCGCTCCGGCACCTCGATCATCCGCTCGAACTCCTCGCGGATCCGCGCGAACGGCCTGCTGCGCTCGGCTGGCGCCATCGGCTCCCCCCATGCGGGAAGAGCGACATCGGCGCGGCGAAGGGGCCACCCGCCATCGTTCGGCGGCGACGTGCGCCCCGAGTCGGGAATCGTCCTTGCGTAAGATGCCGCGATGGCAAACGGCTGCGCGGTGACCTTGCTGGTCGGTGCGTTGCTGGTGGCGATCGCGGTCTGGCGCGTGGTTCGCCGCGGGCTCGAGTTGCGACGCCTGGTCGACGATGGCGTCGAGGTCGACGGGCGCGTGGTCGAGATCACCCGCTTCGTCGGCAAGGCCGGCGGCACCTCGGCCAGCCTCTACCTGCGCTACGAGTACGTCGATTCCGGCGGCGGCACGCACCAGCATCGCTCCCTGGTCTCGACCGACTTCGCGGCGCGGCACCCCGCGGGGTCGCCGATCGCGCTGGTCTACTCGCGCAGTCGTCCTTCGGTGAGCTCGCCGCGCGAGCTGGTCGAGCAGAGCCGGACCGCTCTCGGACGCGGTCGCCCGGACGGATCGAACCACCCGGTGCCCTAGAATCCCGGCTCGAACCGCCGTCACGCTCGCTCCAGGGAGGAACCATGGCGAAGGGGAGCTCCGGAGGCTGCCTGCGAGGGATCCTGATCGGCTGCGGCGTCGTCTTCCTGCTCGGGGTGGTCGTGATCGCCGGCATCGCGATGAACTTCGACACCATCCGGCAGTCGGGCTGGTACCGCTCGATCGCCGACAAGGCGGCGAGCGCCAAGGCCGACTTCGAGAGCGCGATGAAGGTGCGCTCGGAGCTGCTGGCGCTCTACCCGGCCGCCCAGCTCGGCGCCAACGTCCAGTTCTCCTCGACCAACGGCGTCTCCGACAAGCGCCTGGTCCTCACCTTCGTCGACCCGGAGTTCGCCGTCCCCGACGAACGCAGCGCCACCGAAGCCCTCGCCCGCCAGATCGCCACCGAAGCCGCCCACCGCTTCGACGGCATCGAGCGCTACAACACCATCGTCGTCGAGCTCGCCCGCTCCACCGGTCCGGCCACGACCGCTGAGTCCTACTCCTTCTCTGTCGCCGACTTGCTGGCGCCGGCGGCGCCGGACGAATCCGAGGGCAGCCCGAGCTCGGCGGGCTGAGGGGGAGCCTCGGAGGCGGCGCTGCTCGCGGGAGCTTCGGCCTCCATCGGAATCACCCAGTCCGGGAGCCAGCTCGAGCTCTGGTGACCGGGACTCAGCATTTCGCGCCAGCCCGCCCTCGTGCTGGTCGATTCGATCCTGCCGAACTCCAGATGGTCGACCTGACCCCGAGGACGCCCCGACGGGTCTCGGAACTCGACCTCTGCGGCCCCCCGGAGTAGCAGCGCTGGGTTCGCAGCGTCGACTTGGACGAATCCCTTGGTTGCGACGTAGGTCATCCCACCAGCTCCCCCGTCGAGCCTCAGAACCAGCGCTGCTTGCTCTGGAATCCGCCTCTCGCCAGTCGCGAGGGCTTCCGTCCGAATCATCATGAGAATCGCGGTGGGAGCGTCGCGCTCAGCAGTAACTCTAGCCGGGAGCCAGCTACTCGGAACGAGTTGCACGAGGTAGATCCTCGAGTCTGCCTCCGTTCGTGAAAGCGACACTTTCGCACGCGCTCCTATCGCCTCCCCCCCTTCACCGGGGCTCAACTGAAGGTCGCTGCATGCGACAAGCATCAACCCCGTGACCGCGGTCAGCACGGCCAGCCTGGGATGGCCTGAGACATCGAACGAGTGTCTAGTCACGAATCGACTCAGTCCGTAAGCGTTAGCGTCAACGGCTCGCCGAACTGAAGCAGTTCAACTACATACGGCGGCTGCGAATGGCCCATGACCTGAGGATACTTCTTGAACATCTTGTCGATCGCGTCTTGAAACTCAACTGGAGTCTCTCCCCTCTTGTCGAAGATGAACCCTGCCTTGTCCGCCGCCCAGTGAATCGTCTCGTGAAGGAGCCCAGCCTTGAACAACGCCCCGTCGTTACCAAAGAGATCCATGTCAATGTTCAGTCTCAAGATATCCGACCACGGTGTGCTCCCGATGTTGTCGTAGTCCGCGACTGCTCCCACAAGCGGAACGAGTCGCGTGTCATCCGTACCCCCGCCCGGCGTCAACGCCTGCTCCAGATCGATGCCGTACTGCTTCTGGACATAGTCCTTTACTTCGGGTTTCAGCAACTCCCGCAATGCGCGCTGGTACCGATACGCAGTTTTGACGTCTTCGGTCGAGCCCCTGGAGAAGTCGTGGGCCGCACGGCCCGTCGAATCGAGATTTCGCAGCGGATTGGAGATCGCATACGTGTAGCGGTTCCAGCTCTGCGGCATCTTCGGGTCTCCCAGCACTGGATCGACGCTCAGGAACTTCCCAGTCAGGGGAGACCGGAACCGCGCATGCATGTAGTCGAGATCGTCCGAAAGGTCGAAGCCTGTTTCGAAGCCGTCGCGTTCGTGGTTGGCGAACTTCATGGGCTCGGTGTCGAGCGACGGCGTTGCCTCGCGGCCGAAGGGGTAGTAGGTGTGCTTGCCGATCGTCGTACCGGTCGCGCTCGAGATCAGGCGGACGGAGCCGAGGTGGTCGAGGGCGAAGTGACGGGTCGTACCGGTGCCGGTCCGAAGTAGGTGCCGAAGTAGGTGCCAGCCGACTGGCTGGCTAGCCGACTGGCTGACTGGCTAAGTCGACTGGCTGGCCGCCTATCGGGTCTGGGCGAGGTCCTTACCGCGCTCGTTCCGAGTCCTGCGGCTTCCTGGGAGTCACCCGACGCATTTGTTGCGCTATCGATCGCCGTTGATTGATCCCTGAGTCGCCTTGAGCCGGACCGTCCTGTTCGCTTCGTCCCAGTCGAGACGATCGCCGTTGCGCTCGAACCATCGTCGAACGAGCTCCAGATCGAGAAGGGTGTGCTGGTTTGGAGTTAGCCCTACTTCCGAGCTGATGTCTGTTCGGATCTCGATACCTGCCAGGTCGCTGAAGAATGCTACAGCTTCATCAAACTCGTTGGTCACGACTCCGCCGCGTGCGGCAGCCTCGACTTTCTGAAGCTGCCTCTCGAAGATCCTCCGAGCCTCTTCCTTGCTCGACGCCTTCTTGTCCTCGGGCCTCTCCCGACAGGCGGCCATCAAAAGGGCTGAGATCGCAGCTGCCCATAGCAGCCCGACACTCAAGGAACGGACGCCTCGCATTTCTTAGACCTCCAAGTCGACAAGCCAGGCGCAACTACTCCTCAATGACTCCAAGTACATTACCGCTCATCCAGATTGTGGTAGCCGAAACATTTTTCGTGCCCCTGCGGTGCGACCGTCGAGTAATTCCCGAGCCCGCGGGTGAGAATCCCTCGAGCGCTTCCCTCGACGTCGGCGTGAAGCCCGAGACTCTCGCTCGTGCGCTCTGACCGAATCAATGCGCGAACGTATACGCGGCACGGGAGTTCGGAAGACCGAGAACCTGCTTCGCGGTTTGTTCCGCACAGGTGCGCGAATCCTGCGCTCAATCTCGTCGTCGGCCTAGTTCTGCGGTGGACTCTGCGAGATCTGATAATCGAGATCGCTCTTCAATTTCAATGTCACATCTCGGACCATTTCTGAGTCGCGATCTCGAACGGAAAGTCTAAAGTTCGCTTCTCGCGGGGTTTCCAAGTAGGCCACGCCTACTACGACGCTGAATGAGCTGTTGAGCTCCTCTACTGGAGCGACTTGCTCGACTTCGTACAGCTCTTTCGAGTCGTCAAACCTCAGTTTCTGAATGAACACCTTCGTCAACACATGTTCGCTACCACTGGCGACCACAACGATTCGGTAGGTGCCATACTCTGCGTCAGATTTCCACAGCCCGCCCGTGGCAACTGACCAGATGCTCTCGTCCAGTTGGTTGACGATGTCTGGAGTCTCCTGCGCGGCGCCCCCGCTGCTTTCCGCAAGAACTCGCTCGCGAGTTCCCGAGAAGAGGATGCATCCAACAAGAACGGCGATCCACCAATGCGATGGTGCGTGATTCACGAGGCCCTCCTTCATCTCGGAAGCTCAACGTGGCCAGGATCCCAACCCCACCGGCCACCCCAGATCAGACCTTCCGCTTCTGCGGCTGGACCGAGCGCTCTGAAGAAGGGATCCTCGAGTTCCAGTGAGTAGCCCGTGGGCCGATTCACAATATCCGCAGCTCCGAAGTGGGTGCCGAAGTAGGTGCCGAAGTAGGTGCCAGCCGACTGGCTGGCGGCTGGCTAGCCGACTGGCTGGCTGGCCGCCAATCGGGTCTGGGCGAGGTCCTTACCGCGCTCGTTCTGCGATAGGTCCGCCATCGAGACGGACGCTGCGAGGTTCGGCACGGCCGACTGCGTCCTTCTAAGATATGGCTCGACGCCTGAGGTTCGTTCCTCCCGATTCGCTGGTCGAGGTCACCTGTAGAGCCGTGCAGGGGAGGCTTCTCATGAGGCCGACCCGCCAGATTGCCGATCTTTGCCGAGGCGTTCTCGCGCGCGCCGTCCGGGTCCATTCGGTCGAGGTTCACGCGTTCGTCTTTCTGAGCAACCACTTTCACCTGCTGCTCACCGTGCCGGACGCGGCCCGTCTGTCGGCGTTCATGAACTTCCTCAACTCCAATCTCGCACGCGAAATCGGTCGAACCGTCGACTGGCGGGAGAAGTTCTGGGGTAGACGCTATCAAGCGATTGTGGTTTCGGCTGAACCCGCCGCTCAGATCGAGCGCTTGGTCTACCTGCTTCGGCACGGCTGCAAGGAGAACCTCGTACGAAGCCCCCCGGACTGGCCGGGCGCCAGCGCCGTACCTTGCATGCTCTCAGGCGAGCGCGTGAAGGGAACCTGGATCGACCGAACCTCGCTTTACCGTGCGGCGCGCCGAAAGTCTGGCGGTTCCTCCGGTACCCACGAGAGCGTCGAGAGCTTCGAGCTCGCCCCACTGCCGTGCTGGCGAGACCTTGCGCCGGAAGTCCGACGGAGTCACGTTCTCGAAATCGTGCGAACGATCGAGTCAGAGACCGGCTGGCGGATTCTCGCGACCGGCCGTGAACCGCCCGGACAGAAACGCCTCGAGCGGCAGAATCCGCACCAGGCATTCATTCGTCCGCCGCGACGTGCGACACCGCTCGTTCATGCGGCGTCTCGAGCAATGCGTGACGCGTTTCGTGCGGAGTATCGGCGGTTCGTCGATGCCTTCGCACGAGCCTCCGCCCACTACCGTCGTGCCTCTGCCTCCGGCCTCGCGTGGCTTCGGGAGGGTTTTCCCGCAGGCTCGTTTCCCCCTCCAGGACCGTTCCTGCCCACCTCCAGCATCGCCTCCTAGCAGTTGCAGTCGCGGCGCCGCGCGCGACTGGTCGTCGGTCCTTGTGGGCCGGCCAAGTTCCTTGATGAGCCCGTGTTCCTCGGGCAGCGGTACTTCGGCAGGTCCGTCGGGACTGTGCGTTAATCCAGCGTGTCGCTCCAGTCGGCCCAGCTCAGCTCAGCGTCTCTTGGTCGAACCCGCCGTCCGAGGAATCCTCGGTAACTTCATCGGCCAATCGCCTGGCACCTTCAAGGGTGCACCTTCAAGGGTAGTTCGGCGGCTTCCAGCCAGCTGTGCTTCGTTCAACAACAAGAGGGGCCGCCTCACGGCGGCCCCTCGAAGAAGTATCCCCTGAAGCGGACCTTAAGGCGAGACCGCGCTCCAGCGATCGGTGCCGAAGCCGAAGCTGTCGGCGAAGATCAGGTCGATGCACTGCGGCGGGAGGGCGAAGCTCTCGGTCTCGTCCCCGATCACGTTGCTCGAACCCTGGCTGGCGCCGAAGCCGACGCCGCGATCGGCGAAGCCGGTCCAGATGTGGCACGCCAGGTCGCCGTCGTAGTTGGCCTGATCCGCGGCGAGGATGCCGTCGCGGCCGGTCACGAATCCGGGCTGGCAGGGCTGCAGCTTCATGCCGTCGATCACGAGCTGATGGGCGATGTTGTTACCCCCGGTGCCGTGGTAGATGTCCGGGTCGTAGCCGAACTCGTCGATGAGAAGCCAGTAGACCTCCCAGAGCGTGTTGGCCCACACTGCGCCGACGCCGTGCGGGACCGACTGCGTGGGGATGTCGCTGTAGGTTAGGGGATTCGCCGTGTTGTCGGTGTTGTACGGGAACGCGCGAATACCGAAACCCGCATCCGGGTCCTCGAAGGTCAGGTACGTCCCGATCGGTCGCGGGGTCGTCGCCGTGTCCGCGGGCTTCGCGTGAAGGAACAGCGTCTGCCAGTCGCTCCAGCCCTCGCCCATCTGCTCCTGGTTGCCCAGGCAGGATGCGGTCCCGGGGCCGCCGGTCAGGCGGTTGGAGATGCCGTGACCGTACTCGTGGGCGATGACGCCGGCGTCGAGATCGCTGTCGCGATTGATCTGGCCGGCCGGGTTGTCGTCGATCGTGCCATTGACCGTCGCGCCACCCGTGATGGTGTCCATGAACAACAGACCGTCCGCATTGCCGACCGCCACCGAGGGGATCGCGGCGTTGCCGCCGAAGTTGGTCAAGGGGACGTCGGTGCTGTCGATGATGATCGCCGCCACCGCTCCGGCGTTGGCGGCATTCAACACGAAGACGCTCGAATTGCAGACTCCTTCGCTCCAGAGGATCAGGGCAATCTTGCCGGTGAGGTCGTTGGTCACCGCCTGGCAAGCGTCGGTCGTCGGGGGGGTTCCGTCGACGACGATCGCGAGGTCCGCGGTGAGACCGTTCGCGGTGCCACCGTTGTTCGAGGGGTTGGCGACGTAAGTCCCGGCAATCGGTCCCGGCGAGTTGATAGTGACCTGCTGGGCGAAGGGATTGGTCCAGACGAACATCTGCATCCGGGGGTTCTGGCCGTCGGGACCGGTTCCGAAGTTCGCGTTGTTCAGGCCCGAAAGGTCCTGGGCGTCTGCATTCACTGAATCGCTCCCGGCGCCACCCCGGCCGTAGTTGTTCTCCTGAAAGTTCCCGGCCGCCTCGTCGAATCCATACTGGTAGGTGACGTCGTGCATGAGGTTGTTCCAGTAGTAGAGATTCACCACCGCGGCGTCCATGTAGTCGGCCGGCTGCTGGGTCGACAGGTCGATCGCGGGCTGGAACACGAGCGTGCCGCCGCCGTCCGGCTGGCTGCCCGGATCGCAGGCGTTGGCTGGCGCGACGGCGTCCACACAGGCATTGACGTTGTTGCCGGACGTCAGCGTCGTCTCCGCACCCACCGCGCCATTGAGATCGTGCCAGCCGAACGGGCTCGCGCCCGTTGTCGGACTCGTTCCGCCCGCGACGTGCGGGTCGACCTCGTCGGTACGATCGCCGTCATCCGGGGACTCCTGGGGCGACGCATAGACCCGGTAGGTCGCATGAGACGTCCAGTTGACTCGGCGCACGATCTCGCCCGTGGTCGCGTCGACCCAGACATCCCACCAGTCCGCGTCGCCCCCGGTCATCTTCAAGACGAGATTCCAGGCCAGGGTCAAGCGGTCCGAATCGGAACCGCGCAGGTAGCGCAGCCGGACCGGAATCGGATCCTCCGAGAGCTCGGGGCTCGAATAGACCTGCTTGCGGTCGGCGCCGAGCGAAGACTCCTCGAGCGCGAGATCGGCGTCGACCTGGCGGACTCCGAGCTGGCGTGCCGCGCTGCGGATCGCGGCCTCCTGCGAGACCGCCGGGAAGGTCGGTGCCGCCGCCGCTCGGCCGGAGACGCCGGGGACGAAAGTCCCCGTGCGGTGGAACACGCGGCCGTTGCGATCGACGTGAAGGCCCACCTCGGTGCCGTCGATCTCCAGATCGTTGACCGTCTGGCGCAGATAGACGTGCGTGACGCCGTTGTGCCGGGTCGGTACCACGTCGGTCACCGCCACGCCCGCGACATCGCCGGCCGCGAGCCCGTGCTCGGTCGCCGTACTGCGCAGGTGATCGAGCGCGATCTCGCGCGCCTCCGAGACGGATGCGGCGCCCGCCGCGAGCGGCGCGGCCACGGCCACCAGGATCGTCAGAGCTACGGAGAGACCGTTCCTCGCCATGCTTCTACCTCCTCGCCAATTTGGGGTGAGTCGAAACCTTACCGCTCGTCGGCCGCGCGGGCAATTGGCACTCCGGGCAGGGCCGATCTGACCCGCGGGACCAGCGCGACAGGGGCGTCGAAGCGACCCCTGCCCCCAGCCAACCCGACAGCCACGCGATCGAGTCGAGATGCGCGAGCCAGAAGGTGCGCAGAGGGCCGCCCTCGCGGGCGGCCCTCGGGTTGAAGCACGGAACGGTACGACGGCCTACAGCGACTCGGCGCTCCAGCGCACGGGAGAGCCCATGCCGAAGCCGTCGGCGAAGATCAGGTCGACACACTCGGCCGGCAGGTCGAAGGCTTCGATGCCGTCACTGCGGTTGCCGCTCGAGCCCTGGCTGGCTGAGAAGCCGAGCCCACGCACTGCGAAAGCCTCCCAGATGTCGCAGGAGTTGTCGCCCTCGTAGTTGACGGCGTCCGCCTCGAGGATGGCGTCGCGGCCGTCGACGAAGCCCGGCGAGCAGGGCTGGAGCTTCATACCGTCGATCGACAGCTGGAATGCGAGGTTGTTGCCGCCGCTGCCGTTGTAGATGTCCGGGTCGAAACCGTAGACATCGACCAGCTCCCAGTACATCTGCCACAGCATGGTCGCCCAGATCGAGCCGATTCCGTGCGGCTGCGAGTTCGAGGTGTCGGCGACGTCTGCGTAGGTGAATGGATTGACGCCGAAGTCGGTGTTGTACGGGAACCGGCGGATGCCGACGCCGGTCGCCGAGCTCTCGAAGATCGCGTAAGTGCCGATCGGCCGCGAGGTCGTGGCGGTGTCGGCGGGATCGGCGTGGAGGAAGAGCGTCATCCAGTCGCTCCAGCCCTCGCCCATCTGCTCGGCGTTCTGGAGGCAGCCGGACTGCGCCGGGCCGCCGGTCAGCCGGTTCGAAACGCCGTGGCCGTACTCGTGGGCGATGATGCCGTTGTCGAGGTCGCTGTCGCGATTCGGGCCGACCGCCTGCGACGAATCCATCGTCGCGTTCAGGCCGGCCTGGTTGGCCACGAACAGGTTACCGTTGGACTGGCCGACCGAGTTCATCGGGATGAGCGACGCACCACCGTTGGCGCCGGGACCCATCGCGACCACTCCGTCGCCCTGGTTGTTGATCAAGATCACGCCGAGGGCGCCGGCGTTCTGGGCGTTGACGGCCTTCGTTCCGAACTCGCACTGACCGCGCCGCAGCAGCGCGATGTTGCCGGCCACCCCCGGCCAGACCGGTGCGACGCAGAGCGTGTTGCCGTCGTTGCAGCAGCCGTCGTCGGTCACCGTGCCCGAACCGTCGTTGACCAGCACGACGTTGTGCGTGATGTTGTAGGTCTGCGGACCGAACGACGCCGTTCCGGCCTGGTAGATGCCCGCGATCGGCGCCGGGGAGTTGATCTCGAGCCCGAGCGGCGCCGTCCAGACGAACATCTGCATGCGCGGATTCGAGCCGTCGCTCGGCGTCGCGAAGTTGGCGTTGTTGGTCCCCGAGCCGTCCTGGGCGTCGGCGTTGACCGAGTCGCTGGCCAGGCCGCCTCGCCCGTAGTTGTTCTCCTGGAAGTTGCCCGACGCCTCGTCGAACCCGTACTGGTAGAAGACGTCGTGCAGGATGTTGTTCCAGTAGTAGAGATTCACCACCGCCGCGTCGCGATAGTCCGCCGGCTGCTGCGTCGACAGGTCGAGGTTGGGCTGGAAGATGAGGCTGCCGCCGCCGTCGGGCTGGCTGCCCACGTCGCACAGATTGTTGGCGTCGGCGTCGACGCAGGCGTTGACGTTGTTGCCGCTGGTCAGCGTGGTGTCGGCGCCGGCGGTACCGTTGAGGTCGTGCCAACCGAAGGGCGAGGCACCGGTGCCGGGGTCGGTGCCGCCCGCGACGTGCGGGTCCACCTCGTCCGTGCGCACGCCGTCGTCCGGCGATTCCTTGGGCGAGGCGAAGACGCGGTAGGTCGCGTCGCTGGTCCAGTTGTGGCGGCCGAGCACGACGCCGCTCTCGGCGTCGACCCAGAAGTTCCACCAGTCGGCCGAGGTCGGGCTCTTGATCGACAGGTTCCAGGCGAGTCGGACGACGTCGCTCTCCGGCAGCCGGAAGTAGGCGAGCCGGACCGGAATCGGCTCCTCGGACACCGCTTCGTTGGCGAACACCGCTCCGCGCTCGACGCCGCCGCGGCTCTCGACCAGGTCGAGCGCCTGGACCGGCTGCTGACCGACGCTCCGGGCGGCCACGTCGACGGCCTCTTCCGGCGCGAGTACTGGGAACCTCGACGCCTGGGCGGCTCGCTCGGCGAGGCCGGCGAGCGGTCGACCGGTGACGTGGAAGACGCGGCCGTGGCGATCGACGTGGACTCCGAACTCGGTGCCGTCGACGCGCAGGTCGTCGATCGTTTGCTGGAGATAGACGTGGGTAACGCCGTTGCGCGCGGTGCGCACCTCGTCGGTGATTACCGTGCCGGCGAAGTCGGCCGCGGTCGCGCCGAGCGCGGCGGCGTCCGCCTCGAGGTAGGCGAGCGCGATCTCTCTCGCGCGCGCGTCGGACGGCGGCGTGCGGAAGTCGGGCTTCGCGAGTCCGGCGAATGCGAGCGTGGGGACGAGGGCGCCAGCGACGAGGAGTGTCGCTGCTCCGTGCCGGGACTGGGCTCTCCGGGTCATGCGGACCTCCTTCTGGAGCGAGGGTGACCCGGAGAAGATAACCCCGCCCCCGCCGGGGGGCAAATCGACCAGGGCGCGGGTCGGGAGGATTTCGCGACGGGCCGTCGACTCAGCCCTTCCGGCGCCAAGTCGCGCCGCTCGCCAGGCTCGGAGCCGGGAACCGCGCTCTCCCGCCGGTTTCCGTGGCGGGATCCGGCAATGGCCACCGCGTCCGGCGCGAACGAGAATCAGGGCGTCGAATGGCTCCAGGCGGAGAGGTCGCCCGATTCGAAACCGTCGGAAAACAGCGGCATCGCGGGGACGGCGAGGAGGACGAAGCCGTGCCCCGTCCCCACCAGCAGCTCCGGCAGTCCGTCGCCGACGAAGTCTCCGAAGTAGAGGGTGTCGTAGCGGCCGGCGTCGTCGCCGAGGAAGGGGCTCGTCCACAGCAGGGAGAGGTCCTCGCCATCGAACACGTGCAGCCGGCCCGCCGCGACGACCAGGAGATCGTCGCGACCGTCCCGTGTCACGTCCCCGGACGTCATCGCCGCCTCGCCCTCTCCGAGCAGGGCGATCGGGGGCGAAACCGCTCCGGTCTCGACGTCGACTTCGACCAAGGCACCGGCGGCGTCGACCGCGAGGAGTTCCTCGCCGGCGTCCCCGTCGAGCTCGAAGGCCTCGATCGCCCGGAACTCGGTCGTGTCGAAGGGTCCGGCGACGAGGGCGCCGGTCGCCGCAGCGAAAACCACGAGACGGCCGCCCGGCCAGAACGACCGACTCGCCGCCGCGATCTCCCGTTCGCCGTCCCCGTCGAAGTCGGCCAGTCGCAGTGCGATCAGGTACTCGTCGTTCCAGAAACCGATCGAAGGGGTACGCCACTTCAGCCACCCGGACTCGCCTTCGAAAGCGTGGAGGTACGGACCGCTCGTGCTCGCCACCAGCTCCAGCTGCGGATCGTCGTCCAGCTCGAGCGCCGTGATCTTTCCCGTCGCGGTGGCGTCGAGCGCCCACTCGATCTCGGTGGTCGCGCCGTCCTGACAGTACAAGTGCCAGTCCTCGAACCAGAGGAACTCACCGAAGCAGACTTCGAGCGCCGGGTCGTCGTCGAACTGCGCTGCGATCGTCCCCGCCCCCTCCGAGCTCTCGGCGTTCTGCAGGTCCCAGACCGCCACTTGTCGTCGGGACTCGAGGTCGATCACGAGTCTCGACTCGACGCCGGCGAGCCCGAACTCTCCGGAGGGACCCATCACGACTCGAGAGCCTCCGCTTCCGTCGATATCGCCGAGCCCGAAGGACTCCAGGCTCCAACCGACGTTGACCGATTCGCCTTCGATCGCTCGCGTCGAAGCGTCGAAGGCGATGATCCCGTACTCCGAACCGGGCGAGGGGCCGACGAGGACCTCGATCGTTCCGTCGCCGTCCACGTCGGCCGCTGCCAGCGCCTCGCCGTAGGGCGTGCCGCTGGTCACCCACCAGGTCCAGAGCTCGATTCCGTTCGCGGGGTCCAGTGCCGTCACCTGCCAGTTCGAACGCGCGAGCAGCTCCGGCGCTCCGTCGCCGGTAACATCGACGAACGACAACTCCCCGAAATCGAACTCCGGAATCGACCACACCGGCGCGCCCCCCAGGCCGAATGCCCGAAGGCCTGAGTTCTCGTTCCAGCCCGCGACGAGCTCTTCCACTCCATCGTCATTTACGTCGAACGCGGCGAGGTCGGTGCCGAAACCGAACGGATCCGTCCATTCGATCGAGAGCGTTGCGCCGTCGATGACCGTGCCCGCGTCGAATGCAGCGATCGCGATCTCCAGCGCCGAGTCTTCGTCGAGTTGCCCGAATGCGAGCTCGCGGCACTCGGCGAACGGCAGGGTCGACTCCACGCCACCGCTCGCAAAGTCGATGACTTCGAGGCCGGCATAGCCACAGGTGACCAGTTCGAGGTTACCGTCCGAGTCCAGGTCGACGATCGAGAAGTCGTCCGTGTCGGCAGGAGTGCGAACGAACTCCCGAACGACCTCCAGGCTCGCACCGGAGTAGATCCGCACCAGATCCGGACCAACGGCGACGATCTCGTTCGTGGCGGCGAGATACTCGATTCCGGCCAGGCCGGTCTCGAAGTCGGTCGACGTCCAGACCGCGTTGAATACCCCTTCGTCGTACTGCAGCACGGACCAGTAGCCGCCCCGAACATCGACGAGAGGGCTCACCGCGAAGGCCGCGATCAGCTCGGAACGCTGGTCTCCGTCCAGATCCGCGGCCACGAAACCCCGCTCCGTGGTGCGCTTCTGGATGCTGGTCCAGACCCAATCGAGCCGAAGCGTCTCGGAATCGCCGGCCGACGCTCGAACCGGGGTCGAGAGGGCGACCAGGACCGCCGCCATCCACCACCCTCGTCCCGCCGCGTGGCGGCGTCCGGACGGCTGCCTCCGCTGTCGCTCCGGACCGGAGGGAAGGCCACTCGCGGTCATGGCTGCGTCGCCGTCCACGCCGAGGTGTCTCCGCTCTCGAAGCCGTCCACGAACAGGACATGGTACGGACCTTCGAAGATGGCGAAGCCGTAGTCGGTGGCGACGGCGACCTCGACCAGCGGATCCCCGTCGAGCTCGCCGACCGTCATGCGCTCGGACGCTCCCGCACCGAGGCCGATGGGAGCGCTCACCCATTCCTCGCCACCTTCGACGAGCTCCCGGACGACGAGGCGGTTCCCCGCGACCGCGTGCAGGTCGGCTACGCCGTCCCGCGTCGAATCCTCGATTCTCAACGCGACGATCGCCTCGGAGAGCGCTGCCAGCGGAGGACCCTGCTGCCCGGTCCCAGGATCGCAGACGGTCACTTCGCCGAGATGGTCACCGAGGACGATCTCCTCCTCCGGGTCTGCGTCCAAGAAGGCGAGGTCGAGCGCGCCCGCGCTCACGAACCACGGTCCGCCGGTGATGCTCCCGTCCTCGAGCGACAGAATCGCGAGCACCCCGGTCTGCTGTGACAGCAACGCGACCAATTCGGGGCCCGCTCCGGGCCGGACCACCCCCGATCTCAGCACCGAAACGGGAGGTGCGGGCGCGATGCTCTCGCTGCGCCATCGAAGCTGACCGTCTCCGCCCTCGAGCAGCGCCACCGAGCCGTCGTCGAGGCCGACGACGATCTCCGTTCCGGGGACCCCGTCGATGTCCGCAGCGAGCATGGCCGTCGGCATCGCGTCTCCCGACAGGAACGTCTGCCACTCCACGTCGAGAGTCGCTCCGTCCTCGCAGCGGATTCTCGACGAGGTCGGCGAGTACGTCGTCGCCGAGAAGCAGATCTCCCGCTGCGGATCGGTATCGATCTGGGCGAGAGCCAGAACCTCGACGCTCGTGCTCTGATTGCCTCCGGGCAGGGGCTCGCGCACCCATTCGATCGCCCGGTTGGAGACGTCGAATCTGACCAGGTTCGCATCCGATCCGAGAGGCCCCCAGCTTCTCTCCGTTGCTGTCATGAGGTCGCGGTCGCCATCCGCATCCACATCGGACCCGTGAATCGCGAGAAAGGGCCCGGGCAGGCCGCCGGCGCTGGCTTCGACCTGGCCGGCTGCAACGTCTGCGATGACGAGATGCGGAGCGACTCCGGGATCTCGATACGCCGTCGCCAGGATTTCCGGGTTGCCATCACCGTCCACATCACCGACGGCGAGTGCGAAGATCTCGACCTCGCCGATGGCGATCTCCGAAACGAGCTCCCCGGTTGACGAGTCGAACGTGCGCAAGGTGTACATGCCCACGACGATTTCGTCAACGCCGTCGCTGTCCAGATCGCCGCTGGTGAGGGCTCGAAACTGCTCTCCGATCTCCCAGCGCACTTCGCCGGTGCCCGGTTCGACGGCCCTCAAGGCTGGTTCGTCGTCGCGCCCGGCCACGATCTCGTCCGATCCGTCCTGATCGACGTCGACGAATCGCGCCGCTGCGCCGAATCCCGAGAGATCGGCCCACTGTACTTCGAGCGACGATCCGTCGAGAACGAACCCGCCGAGCCCGTTGCCGGCGAGAGCGATCTCGAGCTGCGGATCCGAGTCGACCTGGCCGACGTCCAGGTCGGAACACGTGAAGCCTTCCTTCGAGGCCACCGGAGCTCCGGACGCGTAGTCGTAGACGTGGAACGCGTCTTCGTTGCAGAACGCCACCTCCACGCTGCCGCTGGCGTCGAGATCCGCGACGACCGCCGCCCGGATCGCTCCCGCGGCGACGGGAAAATGACCAAGCAGCGCCTTCGAGGCGCCGTCGTGGACGTAGATTCGCGCGGGAGCGGAGGAGGAGTAGGGGGGCGAGGCGAACACGGCGACCTCGCTTCGCCCCTCGATCTCGATCGTGCGCACTCGGCGCAGACCTTCCGCATATGGAAGGGAGGTCCAGGCAACCTCGAGGGGATCCGAGAATCGAACCTCGAGCCAGCGCCCGTCCGTCCAGAACGCCGGAACGTCGGTCCACGACAGCTGGGTCGCGAGAATCTCCCCGCTACCGTCGTGATCCAGGTCGACGACTTCGAGCCCGCCGACGCCGGAGACGGACTGGGCGGTCGACCAGACCCATTCGCGATGGAAGCTCGTCAGCGGCTCGCCGGCGTCGCTCCCCGCGGCGAGCGGTGAAACGAGAAACCCGAGGGTGGCGCAGAGTGCCGCGCCGAGTGAAAGATGCCGAGCAACTGCGCCGCGCCGGTCGTGCATCGAACCCTCCCGGCAGACTTGGCCCGCCTGCTCGATTGTGACACACGATCCGCTGGAGTCGACCTTGCGCAGGCTGCGCGCGAGAGCGCCCGTGGGGCCGGCGATCGACGGCGTCAGCGCTCGATCCCGAGCTCGCCCCCCAGCCACCCCGGCAGGTGCGCCACCGAGTCGAGGCAGGCGAGCGGGCGTTCGGCTTCGAGGAGAGCGCGGGAGTGGCCGCCGGTCAGCACGCCGACGGCGCCGCAGCCGGCGTTGGCGGCCATCTGGAGGTCCCAGGCGGTGTCGCCGACCATGACCGCGTCGGTCGAGCGGACGCCGAGCTCCTCGAAGAGCTGGAGCAGCATGCCGGGCGCCGGCTTCGAGGGGGCTTCGGTGACCGTGCGCGAGGCGTGGACGAAGGCGCGCAGCCCCGTCTGGTCGAGCTCGCGCTCGAGGCCCGGTCGGCTCTTGGCGGTGGCGATCGCCACGAAGTAGCCCTCGGCGTGGAGGTGCTCGACCGTCTCGCGCGCCCCGGCGAGCAGCGTCGAGCGCCCCTTGAACTCGGCCAGCCAGCGGTTGCGGTAGGCCTCCGCCACCCGCTCGAACAGCGGCAGGTCGCCGTGCGGAAAGAAGCGCTCCATGGTCTGGATCAGGCCGAGACCGATCGACTCGCGGATCCGCTCGGCCGGCGGCCGGGGCGCCTCCGGGACGTCCTCGAGCGCGGCCAGCGTGCACTCGACGATGGTGCCGATCGAGTCCATCAGCGTGCCGTCCCAGTCGAAGACGACGAGACGGAAACGGCGGTCGGCGGCGAAGAGCGGTTCGGCCACGGGGCGGATACGGGGGCCGCCAGCGGCGGCGTGGAGCGCGATCCTATCAGCCGGCGCGCCGCCAGCCGGCGGCGGCGCGCTGGCCCCGGCGCCGAAGTTTCGACGATTCCACCAGCAGGGAGGTGCTCGAAATGCCCTGGATCCGCCCGCTCCCGGTCGCCTTCGTCGTGCTCGCGCTCGGCACGCCGCTCGCCGGCGCCGACGGCGAGCTCGATCCCGGATTCCACGGCGACGGCCGCGTCGAGCTCCATCCGATCCCCGGTGCGCACTTCGCGAGCTACCGGCTGATCGACGCCCCGGACGGCGCCCTGGTCTCGGCCGGAGCGACCCTCATCGGCGCCTCACAGCGCGCGAGCTGGAGCCGGGTCGCGCGCACCAGCGCCGACCCGGCCTCGTGCAATCTCGAGGTCGCGGGAGCGACCTGGAGTCGCTATTGGGCGGGGACCTTCGACCCCACCGGCCGGCTGGTGGTGGCCGGCGAGGTCGACTTCGCCGGCCAGCGCCAGGGGGTGCTCGCCGTCTATCTCTACCCCGCCTGCCAGCTCGACACCAGCTTCGGCGGCGGCGACGGCTACGTGCTCGCCGGAGCGCTCGGATCGTTCCATTTCGTCGACGTCGTCGCCTTTCGCGCCCGCTTCGTCTTCAACAACATCCCGTTCTTCGCCACCCGCCTGGTCGGTGTCGGCACCCTCGGCTGGTCGATCGGCCCGGACTTCTTCGAGAACGTGATGCTGGTCGGCTACCAGGCGGACGGCGACCTCGACCCCGACTTCGGATTCGACGGTCTGGCGATCCACGACCTCGCCGACCGCATCTCCGCGACCGCGCTCGAGGTCGCGCCGGGGCGTGAGCTGGTGGTGCTCGCGCACGTCTTTCAGCCCTCGAGCACCGCGCTGCTGCGCCTCGACGAAGACGGGGGGCTGCTGCCCCACGCCGGTAGCCATCCGGGCTGGACCGTCTTCGACCTGGCTCCGCTTGCCGCCGACCAGGGCCGCGGCTACGGCCTGCGCGTGACACCGGCCGGTCGCATCGTGATCGCGGGCGACACCTTCGACGACACCGGCAACTTCGGCGTGGTGGCGCGCCGCACGCTTCCCGACCTCGACGCCGACGCCACCTTCGACGGCGACGGCGCACGTGAGGTGCGCTGCATTCCGGGCGTCGAGACGGAGTTCACCGAGGTCGTCGTCGAGAGCGACGGCAGCATCGTCGCCGGCGGCGCGGTCTGGACCGATCCCGATCACTCGCTCTGCGCGGTGCGCCTGACGGCCTCGGGTGCGCTCGATGCGACCTTCTCCGCCGACGGCCGCGCGGTCTACTCCGCCGCGGTCGGCGCGGCCGGCGGCGTCGAAAATCCCCGCCTCGCGCTCGCATCCGGGCGCGCCCACCTGTCGAGCTCCGACGACGACGACGGCGGGTTTCGGCGCATCGTGATCCTCGGCCTCACCAACGACCTCGTCTTCCGCGACGGCTTCGAGTCGGGCTCGACCGCGGCTTGGACCTGGGACCTCTGAGGGCGGCGCCGGCTAGCGCAGCCGCGCCATCCGGCCGTCGGCGCCGGCGAAGAGCACGAGGCGACCCGAGCGCGCCCGCGCCACGACGTGGTATCCGTCGGAGGAGAGCGCCCGCCAGGTCGCACCGCCGTCCGTGGACTCGTCGGTCCCGGACGGGCCGGCGGCGATCAGGCGGTCGGCATCGATCCACTCGACCGTCGAGCGGTAGCCGGCGGGAGGCTCGTCGGACGCGCGCCAGGTGATGCCACCGTCGTCGGAGCGGGCTGCCGTACCGGCACGCTCCGCTTCGGCGCGGAAGTCGCCGCCCGCCGCCACCCAGCGCCCGCCACCGATCTCGGCGAGCGCGAAGACGCCACGGGTCGCCTCGCCCGCGGCGAGCGGCACCGGCGCCGACTGCCACCCGTCGGCGGTCTCGAGAAGGATACGCGCCGCGACCCCGCCGGTGCCGATCCGAACCCGCCCGTCGGCGCCGATCCGGATCGAGCGCCCGCTCGCCGCGAAGGCGGCTTCGCCGTCGAGCGCGACGGGACCCTCGATCGTCCGCCAACCGCGCCCCGCGTCGTCGCTCGCCACCACCTGGAATCGGCCGGCGATCGGATCGCCGAAGGCGACGCAGCGCGCGCCGGCACAGTCGAGGCCGTCGAGGAAGACTTCGGCCCGCTCGTCGCGGAAGCGCTCGCTCCAGGTGACGCCGCCGTCGACGGTCTCCAGGATCACGCCCGGGGAGGCCACCGCCACGACCAGCGCGCGCTCGGCCGAGAACGCCTCGACGTCGCGGAAGTCGCGCTCCTCGTGCCCGGGGACTCGCACGAACTGCCAGGTGGTGCCGCCGTCGAGGGTGCGACCGACGTGGCCGCGCGTCCCCGACGCCCAGGCGACTCGATCGTCGACCACCGAAAGGCCGCGCAGGCTCTCGGCGACCCCGGAGACGAGCGGCTCGAGACGCGGCCCCTCGGCCGCGGTTTCGGCCGCGGGGGCGGCGAGGACGGCGAGGACGGCGAGGGCGCAAGCGAGGGTCGCGACGCGGCGCATGGTCGAACCCGAGCCTACCCTCGCGCGTAGACTCCCGCCATGAGCCCCGTCCGCCGCCGCTGGCTGCGTCGCCTCGCCTGGGTCCTCGTCACGCTGGTCGTCCTCGCCGTCGCCGTCGCGGTCGGCGCCTGGCTCTGGTTCAAGGCGCAGATCCGCCCGTCGGGCGGCCCGCTGCGCGCGGCGCAGGCGGCCTACGACGTGCGCCGTTACGACCTCGAGGTCGCGATCGACCCGACGACGCGGACGATCTCCGGCCGCAACCGGGCGACGGTCGCCACCGTCGCCGCGCTCGACGCCTTCGAGATCCAGCTCGACGACGCGCTCGAGGTCTCCGCGGCGACCGTCGACGGCGTCGCTGCCGGCTTCCGTCACGACGACGGACTGGTCACGGTCGCGCTGCCGGCGCCCTGGGCCGCCGGCGAGCGACATGCGGTCGAGCTCGCCTACGGCGGCGAGCCGAAGGTGGCCGCCCGGCCACCCTGGCTCGACGGCCTGGTCTGGGAGGAGACGCCGTCGGGCGCCCCCTGGCTCGGCGTCACCGTCCAGGGCGACGGCGCCGACGACTGGTGGCCGGCCAAGGACCACCCCTCGGACGAGCCCGACGAGGGGATGTCGATCGCGCTGACCCTCCCTTCGTCGCTGGTCGGCCTGTCCAACGGCCGCAAGGTCGGCGAGACCGTCCACGACGACGGCACCACCACCACGCGCTGGGAGGTCTCCTACCCGATCAACAACTACCTGGTGACCTTCAACGCCGCGCCGTACGTACCGATCGAGGCGACCTATCGCGGCATCGACGGCACGCTCGAGGAGACCATCGTCTTCTGGGCGATCCCCGAGCACGTCGAGGCGGCGAAGCGGATGTGGGCCGAGCAGGGGGCGAGGATCCTCGAGGTGCTCGGCCGCCGCTTCGGCGAGTACCCGTTCCTCGCCGACAAGTTCTGGGTCGCCGAGACCCCCTACCTCGGCATGGAGCACCAGACCATCGTCGCCTACGGCGCCGAGTTCACCGACAACGACTACGGCTTCGACGAGCTTCTGCTCCACGAGGTCGCCCACGAGTGGTGGGGCAACAAGGTCACCGCGCGCGACTGGGCCGACTTCTGGCTGCAGGAGGGCTTCGCCACCTACGCCGAGGCGCTCTACGTCCTCGACACGCTGGGCGAGGAGCGCTATCTCGACTACATGGCGAAGATCCGGCGTCGGGTGCGCAACCGCACGCCGATCGTCCAGGGCAAGGACAAGACCGCCTTCGAGGCCTACGTCGGCGACATCTACACCAAGGGCGCGGCGGTGCTCCACACGCTGCGCTGGGAGCTCGGCGACGAGGCCTTCTTCGAGGCGCTCCACCGCTTCGCCAACGACGAGCGCTTCGCCTACCGGCTGGTCGAGACCGCCGACTTCGAGCGCCTGGTCGCCGAGGTCGCCGGCCGCGAGCTGCCCTGGTTCTGGAAGCGCTACCTGGCCCGCGCCGAGCCGCCGCGCTGGACGCTCGCGCGCGCTCCGGCCGGCGCCGGCGAGCGCGTCACCGTCGCCTGGGACGACCCGGCGTTCGAGCTGGCGCTGCCGGTCGCGGTCGACGGCGAGGAGCGCCGTGTCGAGATGCCCGGTGGCCGGGCCACCTTCGAGATCGCCGCCGGCGCCGAGGTGGCGGTCGACCCGCGCGGACGGATCCTCGCCGAGTCGGCCGCCGCCGACTGACGACCGACGTCAGCCGATCGCGGTCGCGTGGTCGCGACGGATGCGGTCGAGGTCGGCGTGGATGCGCCGGAACGCCTCGACGATGCGCGGGTCGAAGTGGCGCCCGGCGTCGGCCAGGATCCGGCGCACCGCCTCGTCGTGGTCGTGCCCCGGCTTGTAGGGGCGCGTCGCGGTGATGGCGTCGTAGGCGTCGACCAGGGCGACGATGCGCGCGGCGAGCGGAATCGACTCGCCCGCCAGGCGGCGCGGGTAGCCGCCGCCGTCCCAGCGCTCGTGGTGGGCGTAGGCGATCGCCATGCCCATGCGCAGGAAGGAGTGGACCGGGCTGCGCTCGATCACGCCGCGCAGCGTGTCGCCGCCGATCGTGGTGTGGCCCTCCATCACCGCGCGCTCGGCGGCGTCGAGCGGTCCGGGTTTGGTCAGGATCGAGTCGGGGATCGCCACCTTGCCGATGTCGTGGAGCGGGCTCGAGCGGAAGATCTCCTCGACGAAGTCGCCGCCGAGCGGCCCGAACGGACCGTCGGCGAGCGACTCGGTCAAACGGCGCGAGAAGAGCGCGATGCGCTCGAGGTGCTCGCCGGTGGTGCCGTCGCGCAGCTCGGCGAGGCGGGCCAGCGTCAGGATGGCCTGGTCGCGGGTGTCGCGGATCTCGCCGGTCTGCTCGGCGACCAGCCGCTCGAGGTTTTCGTTGAGCCGCGCCAGCTCCGCGGTGCGCTCGGCGACTACCGCCTCGAGCATCGCCTGCCGGCGGCGCAACCCGCGCGAGCGCAGTCGGTAGAACCCGCGCACTACCAGCAGCAGCGCCACCAGGGCGGCCGCGCGGAAGGCCGTCGTCTCGTGCCAGCGCGCCGGGACCGCGAACGACAGCGTCGCCGGGCTCGGGCTCCAGACGCCGTCCTCGTTGGCGGCGATCACCTCGAAGCGATAGTCGCCGGCCGGCAGCCGGGTGTAGCCCGCGAAACGCCGGTCTCCCGACTCCTGCCAGCCGCTGTCGTAACCGACCAGGCGGTGGCGGAAGCGCAGCCGGTCCGGTCGGGTCAGCCCGAGCGCGGTGAAGCGCAGCTCGATCCGCTCGGCGCCGGCGAGGTCGGCGCCGCCGGCGGGCGTGCGCGGCCGGCCGTCGACCAGCAGCTCCTCGACGTGAACCAGCGGCGGCAACGGATTGGACTCGACCCGCCCGGGGTCGAGCACCGCCACCCCCTGCACGGTGGGAAACCAGAGTCGGCCGTCGCGCGCGCGCCAGCCGGCCGGCGCGCCGCCGCCGTTGGTCTCGGCGACGCGCATGCCGTCGGCGGTGTCGAGTCGGCGCGGCGTCACGCGCGCGGTGCCGAGCGCCGCCGCCTCGAGCTCCGCGGGCGCGATCCGGTAGAGGCCGCGGTTGCCCGACAGCCAGATCGCACCCAGACCGTCCTCGAGCAGCCGCGAGACGAACGGCTCCTCGAGACCCTGCGCCACCGAGACCCAGCGCACGCCGCCGTCGGCGTCGATCCGCGCCAGGCCGGCGCCGTAGGTCGCCGCCCACAGCGTGCCTTGCGGCGACTCCCAGAGGTCGCGCACCGGCACCGTCGGTCGCGCCCCGCCCAGCTCGAAGGTCGCGCGCAGGCCGCCGTCGGGGGCCAGGACGAGGACGGCTCCGGCGCCGCCGGCGACGATCGCTCCGTCGCGGCGCTCGCCGAGCGACCAGATGGTGCGGGTCCCGGCCGCCTCGACGCGCGCGACCTCGCCGGCGCGGCGTCGGAAGATGCCGCGGTCGGTGCCGATCCAGAGCGTTCCGGCGCGATCCTCGACCAGCGCGTGAACGGTGCCGACCAGGGATCCGGGCGCGATCTGCTGCCAGCCTTCGGCATCGCGGCGCGCCAGGCCGAGGCTGCCGACCCACAGCCCGCCGTCGCGACCGGGCGCCAGGCTGCGCACGCACAGGGGGGCCTCGCCCGGCTCCGGACCCTCGATCCGGACGAAGGCGTCGCCCTGGCGCAGCGCCAGGCCGCCGCACAGGGTGCCGATCCAGAGCCGCCCCGCGCCGTCCTCGACGATCGGCAGCGCGCTGTCGCCCGGCAGCCCCGCCTCGCGGCCGAAGGAGCGCACCGCGCCGGCGCGCAGCCGGAACAGACCGCCGCCGTCGGTACCGACCCAGAGCCCGCCTTCGCGGTCCTCGGTGAGGGCGCGGATCGTCCCTTCGATCCGGCGCCCCGCGTCGACGTCGAGCAGCGCCGCGCCCGGTCGCCGGCGCGCCAGCCGCTCGCCGCCGATCCACAGCGCGCCGGAGCGATCGAAGTGGAGCTTGCGCGCGAAGACCGCCGTCCCGCCGGGTCCGCGCACGAAGCGGACGGCGCCGCCGGGCAGCTCGACCACCTGGAGCTCGCCGCCGGCGAAACCGCCGCCGGTCGGCGCCAGCGCCAGCGCCCAGTAGGCGCCCGCCGCTCGTTGCTCGAAGCGGCCGCCGGCAAGTACGGCGACACCACCCTCGGTCGCCGCCCAGACCGTGCCGGCGCGGTCGACCGCGACCTCGCGCACCCAGCGACCGGGCAGTCCGTCGTCGGCGTCGAAGTGGTCGAGGCGGCCGTCGAGCAGGCGCGAGACCCCGGCCTCGGTGCCGATCCAGATGCCGCCTTCGGCATCCTCGGCGAGGCTCCAGACCACCGCCGAGGGCAGCGGCCCGGGCAGGGGATCGACGAATCGCTCGCCGAGGCGCAGGGCGACGCCGCCGTCCTGGGTGCCGACCCAGAGCCGCCCGGCGCGGTCCTCGAGCAGAGAGAGGATCCGGCTGCTCGGCAGGCCGCTGTCCTCCTCGCCGTCGAAGACGCGGAAGCGCACTCCGTCGAAGCGCGCCAGTCCGCCGAAGGTGGCGATCCACAGGTAGCCGTCGCGCGTCTCGAGCAGCGCGTTGACCGAGTTCTGCGGCAGGCCCCGGTCGGTGGTCCAGTGGTCGACGACCAGCTCGTCGAGCTCGCGCGCGGGGTCGAGCGCGGACGCGGCGGACGCGCCGACCAGCGTCGCGACCAGGATCAGTCGGAGCGGCAGGAGAGCGGATCGGCGCCGCGCTGCGCGGGACTCTTCCATCGGGGCGATCGAATTTAGCACCGCCCTCGACGGCGCACCGGCTCAGTCGATCGGGGTCTCGAGCAGCGCGCCGTCGGCGGCGCGGACCAGCATCCGCGACCCGAAAACCGAGTCGGCGCCGAGCTCGACTCCGGGGCCGACGATGACCCGTCGCAGCTCGCAGCGCGCGCCGACGCGGGCGCCGGCGAGCACCAGACTGTCGTCGATGCGGGCCCCCGCCGCGATCGCGGCCCCCGGTTCGACCATCGAGCGGCGCACCCGCGCGCCCGGCGCGATCTCGGCCGCGGGCGCGATCCGGCTCTGGCGCGGCGCCAGCCCTTCGAGGGCGAAGCCGAGCGCGCCTTCGAGGTAGCGCGCCGGCGTCCCCAGGTCGTGCCATGCCCGCGCGGTCTCGATCGCAGCGATCGTCGCGCCGCCGGCGACGAGCGGCTCGTAGAGCGCGGCGACGATGTCGGAGGGCCCCGCGGGAAGCCGGCCGAGCAGCGCGGGGTCGAGCACCGCCGCGCCGGCGAAGACCCGGTGCGTCGGCGCCGACGCCCAGGCCAGAGCGCCGCGCCGGAACGCGGTCACCCGACCGCGATCGATCGCCACGCCGCCGCCGAAGCCGCGCGGATCGACGCGCCGGGCGACCAGCAACGTCGCCGCCACGTCGCCGCGCGCGTGCCGGGCGAGCAGCCGGTCGATCGGCCAGCGGCACAGCGAATCGCCGTTGACCACGACGATCGCGCGGGCGCCAGCGAAGAAGTCGGCGAGCGGCACCAGCGCGCCGCCGGTGCCGAGCAGCTCGCGACTCTCGTCGGACCAGGTGAGCGGAACGCCGCGCCAGCTCGCGCCGAGCGCGGCGCGGATCGCCTCGCCGCGGTGGTGGAGGTTGACCGCGATGCGCCCGCAACCGGCGCCGACCAGGGCGTCGAGCGAGCCGGCCGCGAGCGGGCGGCCGGCGACCGGCAGCAGCGGCTTCGGCAGCTCGAGGGTGAGCGGCCGGAGCCGCTCGCCGCGGCCGGCGGCGAGCAGGAGCGCGGCGAGCTCCGGCCGCCGCCGCACCGCCCGCCTACTCTCCGTCGGTGAAGATCATGTCGCGCGGCGCCTCGGGGTGCACCGCCGCGTGCTCGGCCCAGAGCATCAGGTAGGACTTGCGCACCGCCGACTCCGGATCGAAGCCGCAGCGCTTGGCGACCGCCTCGGCCTTGGCCCCCTCGAACTCGACGAAGTCGCCGAGCGGGGTGTGGTCGAGGCAGATCAGCTCGGAGCCGAGCCGCCACTCCTCGCGCATCTTCTGGTAGCGCTTGGTGACCGCGTAGCCGAGCGCGGAGAGCAGCTCGAGCGCGGTGTCGGCGCTCTCGATGCGCATCTCGAGCTCGCGCCGGACCTTGGCCGGGCCGTCGAACGAGGCCGGCCCCTTGAAGGTGAGCAGCGCGCCGCGCCCCTCCTCGGCGCGCACCCGCAGCACCGAGCCGCCGACGGCGAGCTCGCCGCCGCGGTCGAGGATCCAGTTCTCCTCGAACACCGCCGGGCCGACCCGCTCGGCCTCGAGCTCGGCGAGGCGTCCGCGCAACGCGTCGAGATCGACCTGCGCGAACTTCAGCTCGCGCTCGATCGTCGGCTTGGTCCTCGGCGTCACTTGCCGGCCTCCGCGATCCGGTCGAGGATGCGCGCGATCGCGCGCACGCCGTTCTCGAAGTTCGGAATGTCGAACTTCTCGTTGGGCGAGTGCAGGCGATCCTCCTCGAGACCGAGGCCGACCAGCAGCACCGGCACCTCGAGCACCGCGGCGAAGGTGCCGACGATCGGAATCGAGCCGCCGGAGCGGATGCGCACCGAGCGGCGCCCCCAGACGTCCTCGAGCGCCGCGAGCGTCGCCGCGGCGTAGGGGCCGGTGGCGTCGACGGTGACCGCCTCGGCGCCGTGCAGGTACTCGACCTCGACGCGCACGCCCGCGGGCGCCACCTTGGCGACGTGGGCCTTGACCCGCTCGCCGATCTTCGCCGGGCGCTGGTCGGCGACCAGGCGGAAGGAGACCTTGCAGCCGGCCGCGGCGGGCAGCACGGTCTTCGCGCCCTTGCCCTGGTAGCCGCTCCACATGCCGTTGACGTCGCAGGTCGGCCGCGCCCAGGTGCGCTCGACGTAGCTGTAGCCCTCCTCGCCGTGGAGCGCCGGGACGGCGAGGTCCTCGCGCACCTCGCGGTCGTCGAGGCCGAGCCCCGCGAACTCCTTGCGCTCCCAGTCGGCGAGCGGCCGGACGTCGTCGTAGAAGCCTTCGACGAGAATGCGACCGCTCACCGGGTCGCGCAGCGAGGCGACGATCGTCGCCAGCGCGTTGGCCGGGTTCTGGACGCCGCCGCCGTAGACGCCGGAGTGCAGGTCGCGGTTGGGCCCCTGGACGCGGATCTCGAAGTAGGCGAGTCCGCGCAGGCCATAGGTGATCGCCGGCACGCCACGCTCCCACATCGCGGTGTCGGAGACGACCACGACGTCGGCGGCGAGCTTCTCCTTGCCGTGCTCGCGCACGAACTTCTCGATCGCCTCGCCGCCCGACTCCTCCTCGCCCTCGACGATGAACTTGACGTTGACCGGCAGCGCGCCGCGCTCGGCGAGCATCGCCTCGACCGCCTTGACGTGGGCGTAGGACTGCCCCTTGTCGTCGGTCGAGCCGCGGGCGACGATCTGTTCCCCCTCGATCGTCGGCTCGAAGGGAGGGTTCCTCCACTCACCGAGCGGGTCGGGGGGCTGGACGTCGTAGTGGCCGTAGAACAGGACGGTCGGCCGGCCGGCCCCAGCCCCCATCCACTCGGCGTAGACCAGCGGATGGCCGGCGGTCGCGATCTTCTCGGTGGCGAGCCCGGCCGCCTGCAGGCGGGCGATCAGCCAGTCGGCGCAGCGGTCGACGTCGCCGGCGTGGGCCGGGTCGGTCGAGATCGACGGGATCCGCAAGTACTCGAGCAGCTCGTCGAGGTAACGGGATTTGTCGCGGTCGATGCGGGCGAAGACGTCCGAACTGGAGTGAGCCATGGGAGCCTGACCTCGATTTCCCCGCCGCGAATCGGGCAGCGTGGGGCCGAGGAGCATAGCAAAGCGCGTACCGCTGGTCAGGGCTGCGTAAGGCTCCACTCCGCCAGGTCCTCGCCCTCGAAGTCCTCCGCGAAGAGCGCCGAGAAGAAGACCTCGACGCCGCCCGAGAGCGCGTCGCCGTCGAAGTCGGAGAGCGGCATGCCGACGACCAGGTCGGCGTAGCCATCGTCGTCGAGGTCGGGGGCGGCGAGGGCGCCGCCGAAATAGTCGACGAACTCGTCCGGCTCGCGGGTGTCGTAGGCCTCGACCCCGGCTTCGACGCGCAGGGTGGTCGCACCCGACGGATCGAACTGGCCGAGAAGGCGGCGCGCCAGGATGCGGACACCTCCCTTCGCGGGGCCGGCCGCGTAGTCCTGTCCGGGCACTCCGATCGCCAGGTCGACCAGGCCGTCGCCGGTGAAGTCGCCGACCGCGAGCGCCGTGCCGAACCGCTCCTGCTCGCCCTCGACGTGGCCGACGTCGGATTCGCTCCAGAAGTCGGTCGCCCCGTCGCGGTACCAGAAGACGACCCCGGCGCGGGCGTCGGCGCCGACGTCCTTGGCGGGCGCGCCGACGAACAGCGTCTTGCAGCCGCCGAGGACGTTGCTCATCCGGCCGACGGCGAGCGTCGAGCCGAAGCGGTCGGTGGCTTCGGCGACGGCGCCGAAGTCGGACTGCTCGAGCAGGAACGCGCCCGTCGTGGTGACGCCGAAGGCTGAACCCGGCAGCACCGTCACCGTGCCGGCATCGGCGGTAGCGCCCACGTCCTCGTCGGGAGCGCCGATGACGAGGTCGTCGATGCCGTCGCAGGTGACGTCGTCCGCCACGAGCACGCTCGCGAAGCGGTCGCCCACCTCGGCGCCGCCCGGGACGCCGGAGCTGTCCTGATGGAAGAGCTGGCTGCCGATCGCGGTCAGTCCCGAGCCGGCGTCGCCGTAGAGCACCACCACGGCGCCCGCGGCGGCGGCGCCGCCGACCGCTTCGCCGGGGACACCGATCGCGAGGTCGTCGACGCCGTCGTCGTCGAAGTCGCCCACCGCGAGCGCGGCACCGAGGCGATCCTCCGCCTCGGGCGCGCCCGGCACGCCGGCGATCTCCTGGTTCCAGTTCGACTGCTCCGGCCAGTTGCCGTCGGGTAGACGGCGCAGGATGCCGACGTCGCCCGCCGCGGTCAGCCCCGCGACGTTGCGTCCGGGACGACCGATCGCGAGCTCGTCGCGGCCGTCGTCGTCGAAGTCGCCGAAGGCGAGCGCCGCGCCCCAGCTCTCGAGGGGCGAGCCGATCAGGATGGCGTCGACGGTGAGCGCGTGCGGCGCGGCGCCGCGCGCGACGCGCACGTAGCCGCGAGCGCCGGAACCGGTGTCGACGAAGCCGGTGGCGGCGAGGTCGCCGCGACCGTCGCCGTCGACGTCGCCGGCGGCGACGACCTGGCCGAAGAAGCTGCGGTCGCCGGTCGCAGGCAGCAGGAGCAGACGGTCGAACGCCTCCGACGGCTGAGCGTCGGCCGGCGAGGTGAGCAGCAGGGCGACGGCGGCGAGCTGCGCTACGCGAGCGATCGTCATCATGGCGGTCTCCAGCGACAGGAACGCAAGGGCGGCCGGAGGGATGACGTTGCGTCGCTCCCGAACCGATGAATGTCAGGGGGCCGTCGGCGATCGCGTTCCCTTTCACAGACCGTCGGAGGGACCGCCCATGACCGCCCATCGCCCGAACCCGTCTCGCAAGTCCCGGCTGCTGCCGCTCGCCTTCGCCGTCTGCGCGCTGCCGGCCGCGCTCGCCGCCGACGACGGCGACGCCGACCCGACGTTCTCGACCGATGGCCAGACGACCTACGCCATCTCCTCGCCGGCCGTGACGGGCGAGCGAGCGAGCGCGGTCACCGCGCTCGCCGACGGCTCGCTTCTGATCGGCGGCTACTCCTGGGGAGGTGCGGTCGATGTCGGCGACTTCGGCGTCGTCCGCTACCTGTCCGGAGGGACCCCCGACGTCGCCTTCGGCACCCTCGGCAGCACCACCGTCGACGTCGGCGGCGACGACTACCTCGATCGGATCTTCGTCGAGAGCGACGACCGGATCCTGCTCGCCGGCCGTGCGCTGGCCGATCCGGCGTTGGCGCGCCTGACCGTCGACGGCGATCTCGACGCCACTTTCGGCGTCGGCGGCATCGCCACCGTCGAGGCCCCGTGGCCGTCCGCCGAGCTGTTCACCTTCCCGCCCGCCGAGCGGCGCGACGCCTCCGGGCGGGTCTTCTTCGTCGGCCGCTGCCGACTCTGCCCCGCCAATGACGCCTTCCGTCCGTTCGTGCTGGCGGTGACCGCCGCGGGCGCGGCGGACCCTGGGTTCGACGGCGACGGTTGGGCCGTGCTGCCGACCGATCTCTCGGCCAATCCGCGGCTCGCCATCGCCCTCGACGCCGCGGGCCGTCCGCTCGTCGCGGTCGAGAGCGCGGCGCCGGTCGCGATCTGGCGCCTGACCTCCGCCGGCGCGCCCGATCCGGCCTGGGGGGGTGGCGACGGGCACGTCGACACCGCCTTCACCACCGGCAACCCGTTCCAGCTGATCGCCGAACCGTCGGGCGACCGCCTTTACCTCTACGGCTCCTACGCCATCCGCGCGGTGCTGCCGACCGGGGCTCTCGACGCCGCTTTCGGCGACGCCGGGGTGACGTACCTCGGCGAGTGGGACGAGGACAGCTTCGTGCGCCACTTCGCCCTCCAGAGCGACGGCAAGCTGGTCGGCGTCGGCGGCATCGATCCGGTCGGCGCGGGCCTTTCCGACGTCTTCCTGATCCGCCTCGGTCTCGACGGTCAGCCGGATCCGACCTTCGACGGCAACGGCGTGCGGCGCGTACCTTTCGATCTCGCCGCCGGCGCGGTCGACATCGCCGAGGCGGTGACCTTCTCCGCCGGCAAGCCGGTCGTCGTCGGCTTCGCCACCGAGGGGGACGGCGACGAACGCTGGGCGATCCTGCGCACGTTGAATGCCCTGATCTTCGCCGACGGCTTCGAGCGCGGCACGACCGCCGGCTGGGCCGGGTACTGAGCCCGTTCGGCCGGGAGACCGACGTGCGACGCCGTGGTTTCGCCGTTCTTGTGCTGCTCGCGCCGCTCGCCGCCGCGCCGGCGTTCGCGGCCGACGGAGCGCCCGATCCGGGTTTCTCGGCCGACGGCAAGGTCACCGCGGTCTGGTCGCTGGGCACCGAGACCTGGGCCGAGGCGACCGCCGCGGCGACGGTCGACGGCGGCGCGGTGATCGTCGGCGGAACCGGCTTCTATCTCCAGAGCGGGGCTCCGTCGAGCGCCGACCTGCTGCTCGCGCGCTGGACGAACGGTGGAATCCTCGACACGAGCTGGGGAGACAACGGGCGGCTGCGGCTCGGCTTCGACCTCGTCGACGACGGCTTCGACGAGCTGCTCGGCCTGTTCGCCGACCCCGACGGCAAGCTGACCGTGCTCGCCTGGACCGCGTCGGGCACGGGAGCACGCCCGGCGATGATCCGCCTGCTCTCCGACGGCGCCCCCGATCCGGCCTTCGGCGACGGCGGCTTCCTCTGGATCGCGAACGTCCCCGCGACGATGGCGAGCCCGGACTTCGTCGCCGCGACGCGCCAGAGCGACGGCAAGTTCCTCTTCGCCGGCGACTACACGACGACCGGGACCAGCCCGCACCGCAACCTCTTCGTTCTGCGCGTCCACCCCGACGGTACGCCCGACACCAGCTTCTCCTTCGACGGCTGGGCGACGATCGGTAGCCCCGAGACCACCGACGAGTTCCTCACCGCGGTCGCCGCCGATCCGGCCGGCGCCGTCGTGCTCGCCTACCTCGGCGACGACGTGCCGTGGGTCAAGCGCCTGCACGGCCTGGGCGGCGTCGACACCACCTTCGGCGACTCGGGCTCGATCCATCCGCCGTTGCTCGGCGACGAGTGGCGGATCGAAGGGTTGGTCGTCGAGCCGGGGACGCGCGGTGTGCTGGCCGCCGGCTGGGGGATTCCGGTGAGCTCCTCGACCGGCGTGTTGTTCCGCCTGACCGGGGCCGGGCTGTTCGACTCCTCGTTCGGCACCAGCGCCGGCTACACCTTCTTCGAGCAGGACGACGGCGTGCGGCTGCGCGCCATCGCCCGCCAGGGGGACGGCCGGATCGTGGTCGGCGGCCGCATCGCCACCGCCGCCTCGGGCGCCGGCTTCTTCCTCGGGCGCACGACCGCCCAGGGCCTGCTCGACCCGAGCTTCGACGGCAACGGCGTCGCTCGCTACGAGTTCGACCGCGACCCGGGTGGCGACGATCTCGGCCGCGCCCTGATCCTCGCGCAAGGGCGGCCGCTGCTGGTCGGCAGCGCCGCCGACAGCTCGGACCACACCGCCTTCGCGGTCCTGCGCGTGACCAACGCCTATCTCTTCGCCGACGGCTTCGAACGCGGCGACGCGACCGCTTGGCGGGAACCGTGAAGCGGTTTCGTGCCGTGCCGCTTCCCATGGTTCACGTCCGCTCGTCCCGACACCTCGCCGTCGCCGGGGCCTCCTCGTGGCCGACGCCTCACTGGTAGCGGTCGGTGTCGTCGCCTGCGCGGCGGCCACGGTGTTCGGGTGGAGCGCAGTAAGGGCGCAGCGTGCTCACGCGCGATGGTGCGCGAGCCGCACGAAGGTGGACGGGGTCGTCTCCCGGCTGGTGCAGCGGCGCAGCTCCGGCGGTCTCAGCGAGGACGCGGCGGGCATGCCGACCGACCCGGCGAGCACGACGATCCCGGTGTTGCGTTTCCGTGCCCTCGACGACCTCGAGTACGAGATCGACGCACCGGAGGCGCCGAGCGAGGTCGGCGCCGTCGTCGCGATCGCCTACGACCCCGCCCTGCCGTCGGCAGGTCGCGCCGTCGAACGCACGCCCAAGATCGGTTGCGCGCTGTTACTCCTGCTCGTCGGGGCCATCCTGTTGGGGGTTGGGGCAAGCCGCGGATAGCGGTCGCCTTCTACAGGCAGCCTGCGTTCCCCCAAACGACCGGCTCCCCCCGAGGGAAAGAACATGAACCGAAGTCTCGCGCGCGCGGTCAGAATGCCGCCCGCCGTGGAGGACCCGCCTTGACCCTGGACCCGAGCCCTCGCCCCGCGCGACGCCGGCGCGAGATCGACGACGGCCCGCCCGACCCGGCGCTCTGGCTCGACCGGATCGACGGCTGGCTCGACCGCAAGCTGCCGCCGCCGCGCGGGCCGCTCGCCGAGCTCGCGGTCTTCGTCGTGCGGCTGGCGCTCGGGCGCGGCAGCTGGGTCGCCGGCGCTCTGCTGGTGGCGATGTCGGCCCCTTTCTTCGTCTTCCCGTACCGGCAGGCCGAGACGATGGTGAAGGCGGCCTGGTATCGCGCGACCGCCACCGCCCGCGCCGAGGCGCGCGTCGAACGGGCCGGGGTGCGCGTGCTGCCGGTCGCGGACGAGGGGGGGCTGCGCGGCGAGCCCTACGTCGTGCTCGCCTTCGAGCCCGAGCCGGGAAAGACCGTGCGGGTGCGCTACCTGCCGCACGGCGCGGGTCTCGAGTCGTTCAACCAGGCGTGGCTCGACGCTTCGCTGCTGGTCTCGCCACCGCGTTGGGCGAGCGGCTGGCGCTTCCGCTGGGTCGACCCGGCGACCGGCGAGCCGGCGATCGAGGTCAACGTCCACCCCGACGACGTCGCCTTCGTCGGGCTCCCCGCGGCCTGGAACGGCGAGACCTACTTCGACAACGCGCTCGCCGACCTCGACCTGCCGCTCGACTGGCTGATTGCGGAATGGCGGCGCAGACCCGACGAGGATCTCGTCCTGCCGGTGCGCTTCCCGCCGGGCGATCCGCACCGGATCTTCGTCGGCGACTCGTTGTCGCGCCTGCCTCCGACGCTCGGCGCCGGCTGGGGGGAGCTGTTCGGTTCGATCATCGTCGCGTTGCCGTTCGGCCTCCCCTTCTGGTGGTTCGGCACGCGGCTGCTGGCGCGGCCGCTGCCGCGGCGCTGGCGCCACGTCCTGTTCTGGGGCCCGCTCGCGCTGCTGCCGCTGTGGGGGACGCGCTACCTCGAGGTGGTCGAGCGGCTCTCGCCCGGATCGAGCTCGAACGTGCTCGCGCGCAAGCTCGGCTCGACTCAGGTGCTGCCGGGCTGCGAGCCGGCCGAGGCGCTCGAAGGACCCGGCCACGTTCTCGACCTGCGCAGCTCGCGCTTCGCGCCGCTGCTCGCGCGGATCGACCTCGCGCGGCCGCCCCAGCCACTGCACAGCGCCGACGCGGTCTGGCGGGAGCTGGTCGCCCGTTTCACCGCGGTGACCGCGGCACTGCCCGACGCCGAGCTCGAGCGCGTTCTCGCCGAGGAGTCGCACGCTTTCGCCCCCTACCACCGCGGTGCCGTCGCGTCGGTGCTGGTCGAGACCGCCCACCGCGCCGCGCTCGATCCGGCGCGCTCGGAGTCGACGCGCGAGCTCGCGCGCAGCTTCCTCGTCCAGATCCTCGAGGACGACTGGCCGCCGCTGTGCAGCGTCGGCTACGCCGCGAAGCGCGCGACGCTCGACGGTCTCGACGGTTTCTTCGACGAGCGCGTGGCGGCGGTCGCGACGGCGCGATTCGCGGAGGAGCGCCAGTGGATCGAGGCTCGCCGGCGCGACTGGGGAGAGGTCTGCCCCTGAGCCCGGGCGCCCGCCGGCGCCGGGCGGGCTGCGAAGCTACTCGCTCGGCGCTTTCTCGCGAATCCCCGCAGCCTCCTCGCGCCAGGCTCCGGCGCGGGTCGGATCCCCGGCGCGCTCGGCGAGGAGCGCCGCCTCGTCCAGCCAGTCGGCGAGTCGGACGCTGGCGCCGTCGGCCTCGCGCCGGATCTCGAGCGCCCGCTCGAACTCGGCGAGCGCTTCGGCGACGGTTCCCGTGGCCGCCAGGTCGAAGGCGAGCTCGCGGCGGGCATTGGCGGCGCCGGCGTGGCGCGGGCCGACCCGCGCTTCGGCGATCGCGAGCGCCCTCCGATGGTGCGCCAGCGCCGCCTCCAGGTTGCCGCGCGCGCGCTCGGCCTCGCCGATCGAGAGCAGGGGCTGGCGCAGGTCGTCGCTCTCGACGCCCTCGAGCCGTTCGATGCCGGCGATCGCCCGCTCCAGGACTCCGACGGCGCTCTCGTGCTCGCCCAGGCGCACCCGCGCCGTCCCGAGATTGCCGAGGGCGGTCAACGTGTAGGCGTGCTCCTCGCCGAGCCGGGCGCGGAACTTTTCGTAAGCGGACGCGAACCTTGCGGCGGCCTCCGCGGTGCGTCCCCGCGACAGCAAGGTGTGCCCGAGCAGCCGCTCGCAGCTCGCCGCCTCGAAGTGATCGAGCGCCGAGAAGATCTCGAGCGCCTCGGCCAGAGCGCGCTCCGCTTCGTCGGGGCGAGCGTCGTTGATCCAGACCAGGGCGTGCTTGACCAGGGACTGCGCGAGCAGCGCGTGGCGGTCGCCGAGCGTGCGCCGCAGCGACGCGGTGGTCTGCTCGAAGAGCCGGTGGGCGCGCGGTCGATCACCGAGATAGCCGACGAACTCGGCGAGCCCGAGGCGCGCTTCGCTGGTTCGAGGGTGGTCCGGACCGAGCTTGCGTTCGAGGATCGCGGTCGCCCGTTCGATCTCGGCGACCGCCTCCGTGTAGCGCCCGGCCGGATCGAGCAGCTGGCCGTGCAGCAGCAGGGCGGACGCGGTCGTCGCGTGCTCCTCGCCCCAGGCCTCGAGGGCGCGGGCGAGCACCCGCTCGGAGATCTCGAGCGCCCGCTGGTTGTTGCCGAGGTAGAGCTCCGCCTCGGCCAGTCCGAGGCCGGCCCGCACGAGCACTTCGGGGCGCGCGTCGCGGGCGCGTTCGAGCGCGGCGTGCGCTGTCCGGAACTGCTCTCCCGCCGGTTCGACCTCGCCCTGCGAGAACAGGACCTCGGCGAGCGTCAGCCTCGCCTCGGCGGTCTCGAGCGCGTCGGCGCCGAAGCTCGCCGTGCGCCGCTCGATGGCCACGCGCGCCAGCCGTTCGGCGGAGTCGTAGCGGCCGATCCTGCGCTCGATCTGGGCCACCGTGTCGAACAGCGCCGCCTGGACCTCGGGCTCGCCGGTCAGGCCGCGCTCGAGCTCGGCGACGCCGGCGTCGAGCAGTTGTCGAGCGGTGATCTCGGCGCCCAGCGCGCGCTCGGGATCCGCCGCTTCGAACAGGTCGACCAGGAAGCCCTGCACCTCGAGCGCGCGGCGTGCCTCGCGCTCGGCGCGGCGCGCCGAGATCAGCGCCGCGACCAGGCCGCCGACCAGGGCGAGCAGGACGAACACCGCCGATGCGACGGCGACCCGGTGGCGCCGGGCGAATTTCGCTGCGCGGTAGCCGACGCTGTCGCTGCGCGCCGAGATCGGCCGGCCGTCGAGCAGACGCTCGAGGTCGGCGCCGAGCGCCACCGCGGTCGGGTAGCGACGCGCCGGCTCCCGGCGCAGCGCCTGGAGCACGATCGTATCGAGGTCCCGCGACAAGTGGTGGGGCCAGGCCGGTGCCGCCGCCGGGTCGCGCCGTATCGCGGCGGCCGGCCCTTCGATCGTCTCGCGCTCGATCTCGCGCTCGAGCGCCGGCCCGGAGCGTGCCTCGCGCCGGTGCGGGAGGCGTCCGGTGACCAGCTCGTAGAGCACGACGCCGAGCGCCCAGACGTCGGTCGCTGTCGTCACCGGCTCGCCCAGCACCTGTTCGGGCGCGGCGTAGGCGGGGGTGAGCGCGCGCATCTCGGTGCGAGTCAGCCGCGGGTCGAGCTCGGGCTCGAGCAGCTTGGCCAGACCGAAGTCGAGCAACTTCGGCCGCCCCTCGGCGGTGACCAGGATGTTCGAGGGCTTCAGGTCGCGGTGCACCACCAGCGAACGGTGGGCGGCATCGACCGCGGAGCAGACCTCGATCATCAGTCGCAAGCGCCGCTCGAGCGACAGCTCGCGCGCGCGGGCATGCTCGGTGATCGGCACCCCCTCGACGAGCTCCATCGCGAACCAGGGACGGCCGTCCGGGGCGACGCCGCCGTCGAGCACGCGCGCGATCGCCGGGTGCTCGAGCCGGGCCAGCACCTGGCGCTCGAGCTCGAAGCGCGCGACGACCGCTTCGCTGGCGAACCCGGCTCGCACCAGCTTGATCGCCGCGCGCTGCGCGAAGCCGCCGTCCTCGCGCTCGCCGGCCCAGACCTCGCCCATGCCGCCGGCGCCCAACCGTTCGAGCAGCCGCCAGGCGCCGAGCCGCTCGAACGGCGGCGTCGCGGCGGCGCCGAGCAGGCGTTCGCTCGCCGCCGTCGCGACCTCGTCGCGCAGCCGCTCGAGCGGGCCGGCGCCGGAGGCGTCGGCCGCGAGCATCTCGCGCACCACGCCGGCGAGCACGGCATCGGAGCGTTCGAGCTGGTCGAGGCGCTCGCGGCGCGCCTCCGGCTCGAGCTCCACCAGGTCGGCGAAGAGGGAGGCCGCCGAGGCGGTCACGGAGCGCTGCGCGCGATCGGTCAAGCGGGATCGGTTCCGCAGGGTGAAACGGATTCGCGCCGTGGAGGCTGACGCCCGCGGGTCACGGAGCGGCGGCCAGGCGCACGTGGAGCAACGCGCGGGCCGCGCGCCAGTCGCGCAGCACGGTGCGCTCGGAGACCTCGAGCGCCTCGGCGATCTCGGCGAAGGTCAGGCCGCCGAAGAAGTGCCACTCGACGACCTGCGCCAGGCGCGGCTCCTCGCCCTCGAGTTTCGCCAGCGCGTGGTCGAGCGCGAGCAGCTCCTCGGGAGGCGCGGCCGGCGCGGGCGCCGCGGCCGCGACCGCGTCGAGATTCTCGGCCGGGCGACCCGAGCCGCGCTTGGCGGCGCCGCGGGAACGCGCTTCGTCGATCACGATCTGGCGCATCGCCCGCGAGCAGACCGCGAAGAAGTGGACGCGATCGTTGAACGGCAGGTCGCCGCGCCGCGCCAGCCGCAGGAAGGCCTCGTGGACGAGCGAGGTCTCCGACGGCCCCTGGCCGTGGCGCTGCGAGCGGACGTGGCGCCCGGCGAGCTGGCGCAGGTCGTCGTAGACCAGCTCGAAGAGCCGCTCCGAGGCACCGCTCTCGCCCGCCCGCGCGGCGGCGAGCAGGCGCGTCACCTCGCCGGCGGGAGGCGCGGCTCCGGAGGACTCTTCGCGATCGGGCACCGGCACGGATTGTACCCGTGCGCGCTGCCGGTCGTGCCGACGATTCGGGCGCAGGCTCGGCGGTCCCTGTCACGGTGGGCCTCCGGTCGACGTTCTTCCGGATGACCCCGGAGGATTCGCGATGCGCTCCAGCCGACTCTGCATCCCGCTCGCCGTGTGGGCGATGCTCGCCGCTTCGACGCCGATCGCCGCCCAGATCGGTGAGCTCGACCCCGACTTCGCGGGCGACGGACGCGCGACCTGGGCGCCGATCGGCGACTTCTCCGACGCCTTCGCCGCCCGCGGCGACGGTCTCGGAAGGGTCGTCGTCGCCGGCAACTCGCGCGAGGGGACCGGCAACGACACCAACACCGACTACCTCGTCGCCCGATTTCTCGCCAACGGCGAGCGCGACCTCAGCTTCGGCGACGCCGGCCGCCAGCGCGTCGGCTTCGACCTCGAAGGGGGCGGCCACGACTACGCCGACGCCGTCTGGCTGCGGCCCGATGGCCGCATCCTCGTCCACGGCCTGGCGCAGAACGACCCGTTCGACGGCGTGCGCCGCACGCCGGCTCTGGTGCAGCTGACGGCCGAGGGGGACCTCGACCCGACCTTCAGCGGCGACGGCAAGCTGGTGCTGCTCTTCCCCGACCAGGGGTTCACCGCCGGCTCGAGCACCACCGCGCTCCTGCCCGCCGCCAACGGCGCCGTCTGGGTGACCAACCTCTGCTACGAATGTACCGCCGACGGTCGCCGCCGCCTCGCTCTCGCGCGCGTGCTCGCCAACGGCACTCACGATCTCGCCTTCGGCACCAACGGCTGGCTGCTCGTCGAGCCGCCGGCCGCGATCGCCGGAATCGACTGGTACTTCGCCGACTGGGCCCGCACCGCCGACGGCAAGATCTGGGCGGCCGTGGGCAACAGCCAGGGCGTCGCCGGCCTGCTGCGCCTGACCGCCCAGGGCGCCCCCGACACCGGTTGGGGGCCGGGCGGCTGGGTGGTCATCGACCACGGTAACCAGGGCTCGCCCGCGATCGACGACACCGTGCGTGCCTTCGCGGTCGACGGCCGCGGCCGGCCGCTCACCGCCTGGGCGATCGATGGCTACACCGGCGCGGCGGCTCGGATCTACCGCTGGACGACGGCGGGGGCGCTCGATCCCAGCTTCGGGACGGCCGGGGCGGTCACCTTCGACCTCGGCGGCGAGGTCGGGGTCAACGGCCTCGTCCCGCAGGGGCGCGAGCTGTTACTCGTCGGTTCGGCCGAGACCGATCTCCAGAACGGCGCCTACGGCTTCTTCGCGGCGCGCTACCAGAACAACGGTCAGCTCGATCCCGCGTTCGGCGGCAACGGCGTGACTTTCGTCGAGTTCGACGTCCCGGGCGTCCCCACCCACGACTTCGCGATGGACCTGGCGCTGGTCTCCGGCCGGCCGGTGCTGGTGGGCACCGCCTGGGAGCGCGCGCTCGATCTCGGCGTGGAGCAGCTCGGCGACACCAACGGCACCCGCTGGGCGGTGGCGCGACTCGAAAACGACTGGATCTTCGCGGACGGCTTCGACCAGGGCGGGACCGCGCACTGGTCGCTGGCGGTGCCTTGATCGGCTAGCGCCACTCCTCGCGCGGCGGGTCTTCTTCGTCGCCGCGCGCGTGCGCCGGCTCGTCGACGGGCGCCTTCGCGGCCCCCGACGCCGGGTCTACCGCTTCGTCGCTCACGACCTCCGCCTCTTGGTGCGAGAGCTCGACCAGGACCTGCTCCGGAACTTCGTCGGTCGGCAGCTCGGGCGACGGCGAGAGCCCGTCGCCGCCCACCGCGGCGGAGGTCGGAGCTACGGGGGCCGCGAGCGCACCGGCTCGACCCGCACGGCGGGCGTGCAGCGCGAACCGCACGAGCTGCCATGAGTTGACGGCAAGGTGCGCGACGATCGCGGCGGCGAGCGTTCCCCGTTCGAGGGTGACGTAGCCGAGCGCGAGACCGCCGGCGAGCGCCCAAGTGGTCCACCAGCGGAAATGGCGCTGCGGCGCCCAGTGGGCGAGGGCGAAGAGGATCGCGGCCGGCAGCCAGCCGAGCCAGGTCTGCAGCGCGCCGCGGAAGGCGACCTCCTCGGCGAGCGCCGAGACCACCGCGAGCGCCACCGCCTCGGAGCGGGTGATCGGACCGAGCCGCGACCGCAGCTCGGCCTCGACCCGGCGCGCGCCCGGCGCGAGGCGGACCATCGCCGCCCAGAGCGCCAGCAGCAGGGCGCCCAGGCCGACGCCGATCGCCAGGTCGATCCACCAGGTGCCGGGATCGATCCAGACCGCGACACCGAGCGCGCCGCGCTGGGCGCCGAGGCCGACGATGCCGACCACCGCCAGCGCCAGGTAGAAGGCGCCGGCGAGCGGAAAGAAGCGACGGGCTCCGGTCCGCTTCAAGCGCGCGCCGCTGCGAGGAGCTTGTCGACGACGGCGGGGTCGGCGAGCGTGGTGACGTCGCCGAGGTCTTCGGTTTCGCCGGCGGCGATCTTGCGCAGGATCCTGCGCATGATCTTGCCCGAGCGGGTCTTGGGCAGCCCGGGCGCGATCACGATGCGGTCCGGTGCGGCGATCGGTCCGATCGCCTCGCGCACCTGCTGCTTCAACGCCCCGATCAGCTCGTCGGCGTCCCAGCTCTCGAACTCCGGCGTGATCAGCACGTAGGCGCAGATGCCCGTGCCCTTGATCTCGTGCGGGAAGCCCACCACCGCCGCCTCGGCCACCGCCGCGTGCGCCACCAGCGCGCTCTCGATCTCGGCCGTGCCCAGCCGGTGGCCCGAGACGTTCAACACGTCGTCGACCCGCCCCGTGATCCAGTAGTAGCCGTCCTCGTCGCGGCGACAGCCGTCGCCGGTGAAGTAGAGCCCGGGGAAGCGCGTGAAGTAGGTCTCCCGGAACCGCGAGTGGTCGCCCCAGATCGTGCGCGCCTGCCCCGGCCAGCTGCGCTTCAGGCACAGATTGCCCGAAACGCCGTTGCCTTTCAGCTCGTTGCCGTCGTCGTCGACCAGCACCGGCTCGACCCCGTAGAACGGCAGCGTCGCCGAGCCCGGCTTGGTCGGCGTGGCCCCGGGCAGCGGCGTGATCAGGATGCCGCCGGTCTCGGTCTGCCACCAGGTGTCGACCACCGCGCAGCGGCCCTCGCCCACCACATCGTGGTACCACTTCCAGACTTCCGGGTTGATCGGCTCGCCCACCGAGCCGAGGATCCTCAAGGTCTTCCGCGACGACTTCTTGACCCAGGAGTCGCCCTCGCGGATCAGCGCCCGCAGCGCCGTGGGCGCCGTGTAGAAGATCGTCACCTTCAGGTCGTCGACCACCTGCCAGTAGCGCGACGCGTCCGGGTAGAGCGGGATCGACTCGAACATCACCGTCGTCGCCCCGTTGGCGAGCGGCCCGTAGACGATGTAGCTGTGACCGGTCACCCAGCCGACGTCGGCCGCGCAGAAGTAGACGTCGTCCTCGTGCAGGTCGAACACCAGCTTGTGCGAGAGCGCCGCGTAGACCAGATAGCCCGCCGTCGTGTGCAGCACGCCTTTGGGTTTCCCGGTCGAGCCCGAGGTGTAGAGCGTGTAGAGCGGCGACTCGGCGTGCATCCACTCGACCGGGCAGGTCGAGCGCTGCCGCGACATCTCGCTCTCGAGCCAGTGGTCGCGGCCCGCCACCATCGCCGGCTCGGCCTCGGTGCGACGCGCCACCAACACCGAGGTCACGAACGACAGCCCTTCGACCGCCTTGTCCACCGTCGTCTTCAACGGGATCCGCTTGCCGCCGCGCAGCCCCTCGTTGGCCGTCACCACCACCTTGGCCCCCGCATCCAGGATCCGGCCGCGCAGCGACTCGGCCGAGAACCCCGCGAACACCACCGAGTGCACCGCGCCGATCCGCGCGCACGCCAGCATCGTCGCCGCCAGCTCCGGGATCATCGGCAGGTAGATCGCCACCCGGTCGCCCCGGCCCACCCCGTGCGCGATCAGCACGTTGGCGATCCGGCAGACCATGTGCTTCAACTCCCGGTACGAAATCGAACGGTAGTCGCCCGGCTCGTCGCCCGCCCACAGGATCGCCGGCTTGTCGCCCCGCGTCGTCAGGTGCCGGTCCACGCAGTTGAAGCACGCATTGAGACGGCCGCCGCCGTACCAGCTGAAATCCACCTCGTGCAGGTCCGCGTCGAAGATCTGCTGCGGCGGGTGGTACCAGGTCAGGATCTGCGCCTGCTCGCGCCAGAAACCCTCCGGGTCGTCCAGCGAGCGCTGGTACTCCCGGGCGTAGTCCGCCAGCGACGCCACGTGCGCGCGCTGAGCGATCGACGGCTTGACGGGGATCATCGCGGCTCCTTTCGGCGGGCTCGCGCCGGTCTCGACGGCGGACTCTACTCGGGCCGCGCGCGACCGAGCGCGGCCCGACCGGTACCGCGCCCGCCTCAGTGAATCGTCGTCTGCGGCTCGTCGGGCGCCGGGGCGTCCTCGTCGTCGCGCTCGACGACCTTGGCGATGGCCACCAGCTTGTCGGTCTCCTCGAGGTTGATCAGGCGCACGCCCTGGGTCGAGCGGCCGATCTCGCGGATGCCGTCGACCGAGGTGCGGATGATCATCCCCTCCTGGGTGATCAGGATCAGCTGATCGCCCGGCAGCACCTGGGCGACGCCCACCACCTTGCCGGTGCGCTCGGTGACCTTGAGGTTGATCAGCCCGAGGCCGCCGCGCCCCTGCTGGCGGTACTCGGCGATGTCGGTGCGCTTGCCGAGGCCGCGCTCGGCGGCGGTCAGGATCGCGCCCTCCTGCTCGAGCACTTCCATGCCGACGACGCGGTCGCCGTCGCGCAGCGAGATGCCGCGCACACCGTAGGTGGCGCGCCCCATCGGCCGGCAGTCGGCACCGGGGAAGCGGATCGACATGCCGGCGGCGGTGGCGAGGAAGAGGTCCTTCGAGCCGTCGGTGACCTTGACCGCGAGCAGGCGGTCGCCGTCTTCGAGGTTGATCGCGATGATGCCGCCGGAGCGCGGGTTGCCGTACTCCGCCAGCGCCGTGCGCTTGATCGTGCCGCGCTCGGTGGCGAAGACCAGGAAGCGGTCCTCGGGGAAATCGCGCACCGCCAGCGTGGTCGCCACCCGCTCGTCGGCCGAGAGGTTGAGCAGGTTGACGATCGCCTTGCCCTTGGCCGCCGGACCCGCCTGCGGGATCTCGTGCACCTTGACCCAGTGCACCCGCCCCGACTCGGTGAAGACCAGCACGAAGGAGTGCGCCGAAGCGACGAACAGGTGCTCGACGAAGTCGCCTTCCTTGGTCGCCATGCCGGTGCGCCCCTTGCCGCCGCGCCCCTGCGCGCGGTATAGCGAGAGCGGCGAGCGCTTGATGTAGCCGGAGGAGGTGACGGTGATCACCATGTCCTCGTCGGCGATCAGGTCCTCGATCCGGATCTCGTGGGTCTCGGGGACGATCTCGGTGCGGCGGGGGTCGCCGAAGCGGTCCTTCAACTCGGTCAGCTCGCGCCGGATCTCCTCGAGCACCAGCTTGTCGGAGCCGAGGATCGCGCGCAGGCGGTCGATCAGCGCCAGCAGCTCCTGGTACTCGTCGAGCAGCTTCTGGCGCTCGAGGCCGGTCAGCCGCTGCAGGCGCATGTCGAGGATCGCCTCGGCCTGGACCTGGGAGAAGCCGAAGTTGGCCATCAGGCGGTCGCGCGCCTCGGGCGGCGTCGGGCTCTGGCGGATGGTGGTGATCACCTCGTCGAGCATGTCGATGGCCTTGAGCAGCCCCTCGACGATGTGCGCCCGCTCCTCGGCCTTGCGCAGGTCGTAGCGGGTGCGGCGGATGATCACGGTCTTCCTGTGATCGAGGAAGAGCCGCAGCAGGTCGCGCAGCTTGAGGATCTTCGGCTGGTTGTCGACGATCGCGAGCAGGATGATGCCGAAGGTCGACTGCATCGGCGTCAGCTTGTAGAGCTGGTTGAGGATGATCTCCGGCTGCTCGCCGCGCTTGACCTCGAGCACGATGCGGATGCCGTCGCGATCCGACTCGTCGCGCAGGTCCGAGAGCCCCTCGATCTTCTTCTCGCGCACCAGGTCGGCGATCTTCTCGATCAGCCGCGCCTTGTTGACCTGGTAGGGGATCTCGGTGACAATGATCGACTGCTTCTCGCCGCGGCGCTGAGTCTCGATCGCGGCGCGCGCGCGCATCTGGATGATGCCGCGGCCGGTCGAGTAGGCCTGGCGGATCCCCTCGACGCCGTGAATGAAACCGGCGGTGGGGAAGTCGGGACCGGGGATCGCCTTCATCAGCTTGGCGGTCTCGATCTCGGGGTCGTCGATCATCAGGCAGAGCGCGTCGCAGACCTCGCCCAGGTTGTGGGGCGGGATGTTGGTCGCCATGCCGACCGCGATGCCGGAGCCGCCGTTGACCAGCAGGTTGGGGACCTTGGCCGGCAGCACCGACGGCTCGGTCTCCTGGCCGTCGTAGTTGGGCACCCAGTCGACGGTCTCCTTGTCGATGTCGTCCTTGACCATCTCCTCGGCGAGCTTGGTCAGGCGCACCTCGGTGTAACGCATCGCCGCCGGGTTGTCGCCGTCGATCGAGCCGAAGTTGCCCTGGCCGTCGACCAGGGTGTAGCGCATCGAGAAGTCCTGCGCCATGCGCACCACGGTGTCGTAGATCGCGGTGTCGCCGTGCGGGTGGTACTTGCCCATGACGTCGCCGACGATGCGCGCCGACTTCTTGTAGGGCTTGGTCGACGTGTTGCCGGCCTCCCACATGCCGTAGAGCACGCGGCGGTGGACCGGCTTCAACCCGTCGCGCACGTCGGGCAGCGCCCGCCCCACGATCACGCTCATCGCGTAGTCGAGGTACGACCGCTTCATCTCCTCTTCGATGTCGACCGGCACCGGCCGATCGAACGGCAGCATCGTGGTCTCGTCGCTCATTCCTCGTTCCTGGAAACCGGGGTCGCCTCGGACGTCAGACGTCGAGGTTGCGGACGTTCAGGGCGTTCTGTTCGATGAACTCGCGGCGGGGCTCGACGAGGTCGCCCATCAGGATGGTGAAGATCGAGTCGGCTTCGACATCGTCCTCGATCTTGACCTGCAGCAGGCGGCGCTTCTGAGGGTCCATGGTGGTCTCCCAGAGCTGCTCGGCGTTCATCTCGCCGAGACCCTTGTAGCGCTGGATCGACAGGCCCTTCTTGGCGCCCGCGTAGAGCGTCTCCATGGCCTCGTCGAGCGTCTCGACCTCGACCGGCTCGATCTTCACCCGCGACTTCTTGACCGGCGCCGCCGGGGCTTCGCCCTCGGCCGGCTCCTCCTCGTTCTTCTTGAGCGTGAACCGCTTGCCGGCGAGCGCCTCGAGGCCGGGGCCGTTGCCGGCCAGCGCGCGATACTCGACCGAGGTCAGCAGGTTCCAGTCGATGCGGACTTCGCGCTCCACCCCGTCGCGCCGCGAGACGAAGGCGAGGATCGAGGTGCCGTGCTCGACGTCCTGCGAGACCTCGACGCCGCGGAAGCCGATGGCTTCCAGCACGTGCGCGACCTCGCGGACCTTGGCGGCGTCGGCGAGCGACTTCTTGTCGGTCAGGCCGCCCAGCAGCGCTGCGCGCAGGGCGTCCTGCGGATAGCCGCGGGTGACCAGCTTGCCGAGGTTGTCGCGCAGCTGCTCGACCTTCTCGACCCAGTTGGCCAGCCGCGGGCCGCGGATCGCCTTGCCGCCGTCGACCGCGACCTCCCAGGAGCCCTCGATGCGCGACACCAGGAAGGCGCGGTACTCGCGGTCGTCCTTCAGGTAGTTCTCGCGCTTGCCTTCCGCGACCTTGTAGAGCGGCGGCTGCGCGATGTAGAGGTGACCGCGGCGGATCAGCTCGTGCATCTGGCGGAAGAAGAAAGTCAGGATCAGCGTGCGGATGTGCGAGCCGTCGACGTCGGCGTCGCACATGATGATCAGCTTGTGGTAGCGCAGGCGCGCGACGTCGAAGTCCTCCTTGCCGATGCCGGTGCCGAGCGCGGTGATGATCGTCTTGATCTCCTCCGAGCCGAGCATCTTGTCGAAGCGCGCCTTCTCGACGTTGAGGATCTTGCCGCGCAACGGCAGGATCGCCTGGAACTTGCGGTCGCGCCCCTGCTTGGCGGTGCCGCCGGCCGAATCACCCTCGACCAGGAAGAGCTCGGAGAACTCCGGGTTCTTCTCCGAGCAGTCGGCGAGCTTTCCCGGGAGCGAGGAGCCGTCGAGCGCGCCCTTCCGGCGGGTGAGCTCGCGGGCCTTCCTCGCCGCCTCGCGCGCGCGCGCCGCTTCGACGCACTTCTCGATCACCTTGCGGGCGACCGAAGGGTTCTCCTCGAAGAAGTTGCCCAGCTTCTCGTTGACCACCTGCTGGACCCAGCCCTTGATCTCGGAGGAGACCAGCCGGTCCTTGGTCTGGGAGGAGAACTTCGGGTCGTGGATGCGCACCGAGACGATCGCGGTCAGGCCCTCGCGCACGTCGTCGCCCGAGAGCGTCGTCTCCTTGAGCTGTTTCGAGAGCCCGGAGGACTGCGCGTAGGCGTTGATCGTTCGCGTCAGCGCCGCCTTGAACCCCTCGAGGTGGGTGCCGCCGTCGCGGTTGTTGATGGTGTTGGTGAAGCAGAAGATCTGCTCGCCGTAGCCGTCGTTCCACTGCAGCGCGATCTCGCACTGCTCCTCGACGCCGTCGCGCACGACCTTGTCGTCGAAGGAGATCGGCTTGGCGTTTAGCGCCGACTTGTTGCGGTTCAGGTACTCGACGAAGCTCGCGATGCCGCCGGCGTAGGCGAACTCGGCCTGCTTGTCGGTGCGCTCGTCCGCGAGCGCGATCTTGACGCCGCGGTTGAGGAACGCCTGCTCGCGCAGCCGGTTGGCGAGCACGTCGTAGCTGAACTCGACCGAGGTGAAGACCTCCGGGTCGGGGACGAAACGGATCTTGGTGCCCGACTTCTTCGACTTGCCGATCGCCTGGATCGCGCCGTCGGGCTTGCCCTGGCGGTAGGTCTGGAAGAAGACCTGCCCCTCGCGCTTGATCTCGAGCTCGAGCAGCGAAGAGAGCGCGTTGACCACCGACAGGCCGACGCCGTGCAGGCCGCCCGAGACTTTGTAAACGTTGTTGTCGAACTTGCCGCCCGAGTGCAGCTCGGTGAGGATCACCTCGGCCGCCGAGCGCCCTTCGCCCTTGTGCAGGTCGACCGGGATGCCGCGACCGTCGTCTTCGACGGTCACCGAGTTGTCGGAATGGATGGTGACCTGGATCGCCTCGGCGAAGCCGGCCTGCGCCTCGTCGATCGAGTTGTCGACCAGCTCGAAGACCATGTGGTGCAGGCCCGAGCCGTCGTCGGTGTCGCCGATGTACATGCCCGGGCGCTTGCGGACCGCCTCGAGCCCCTTGAGTACCTTGATGTCTTCCGCGGTGTAAGTCGCTTCGTTCGTGGCCAAAGGTTGCCTCGCTTCGAGGGTCTGCTCGAACCGGCCCGGCGCGCCGGAGTCGCGTCGTTCGGAACCCCCGAAAGCTATCACAGTGCGGGTCCGCGGGCAGCCCTTTAAGTGCTTTGTTTTTCAGTCGTTTGCGGACTACTTTCCGGCGCCTTTACGAAGCCCCGGAAGTGGCCGGTCCCGAGCCGGTCCAGGCGACCGTTTCGAGGCCGAGTCCGTCGCCCCAGACCTCGGGTCGCGCCGAGGTCGCGACCAGGCGCGCGACCCCCGCGAAGGCGCCGACGACGGCGACCAGGCGCTCGCGGTCGAGCTCGGCGTCGGCGTCGTCGACGAGCAGCATCGGCTCGCGCCCGGAGCTCGTCAAGCGCTCGGCGGTGGCCGCGAGCAGCAGCAGCCCGAGCGCCTTGCACTCGCCGGCCGAGGCTCCCGCGCGCGCGCTGCCGCCGTTCCAGGAGATCTCGAGGTCGTCGCGGTGCGGACCGACGAGCGGGGCACGACGCGCGAGCTCGCGAGCTCGCGCCGCTTCGAGCGCGGCGTAGAGCGCCTCTTCGCCCGCCCCTGCGGCCGGGGTCGACGCGCGATAGGCGAGCGCGACCGGCGGCAACGACGGCAGGTGCCGGACGGCCAGCGCCGTCAGCGCGGCGTCGAGCCCGGCCGCGAGCGCGCCGCGCGCCGCGACCAGCGCCGCGCCGTGGCGTGCGAGCAGCCGGTTCCAGCTGTCGAGCTCCGCGGGGGAGGGTCGTCCCTGTTCGAGCAGCGCGCGCTTGGCGGCGAGCGCCCGCCGGTAGCGGGTGAGGTCGTCGAGCAGCGCCGGCCGCAGCAGCACGGCGGCGCGATCGAGGAAGCGGCGGCGCAGCTCCGGGGCGCCGGTCAGCAACTCCTGGTCGGCGTGGCTCCAGGCGAGCGTCGGCAGCACGGCGAGGTGCTCGGCGAGCGGCGTCGGCTTGTCGTCGAGGGTGCGGGAACGCTCGGCCGGCGACCAGCGGACGGCGAGCTCCCGGGTCGGACGCTCGCCGACGCGGGCGACGACCTCGAACGAGCCGGCGCCGCGACGCAGGCAGGCTTCGAGGCGCGGCGCACGGAAACTCTTGCTGGTGGCCGCGAGGTAGGTCGCCTCGAGCACCGAGGTCTTGCCCGAGCCGTTGGGGCCGGCGAGCAGGAGGCGCGGGCTTGGCGGTTCCCAGTCGAGCCGGGCGAAGCAGCGGAAATCGCGGAGCTGGAGGCGGCGAAGGACCGGTTCGGTCACGCGCGGCGGATCGTCAGATCCGCATCGGCATGATCACGCACAGGTAGCGCTCGTCGGGCCCCTCGGCGCCCGCCGGACGCACCGGATGGCCGACGCACTGGCTGTTCTCGTCCTTGAGCTCGAGCAGGACTTTGTCGGTCTCGACCGCGGACAAGAACTGCGCGAGGTAGTCCGGGTTCAAGCCGATCTTGATCGACGAACCGCCGTACTCGCAGCCGAGCGTTTCCGTGGCCTCGCCGAGGTCCGGGTTGGCCGCGGCGACCGTGATCTCGCCGGCGGCGAACTCGAGGCGAACGCCGCGGTTGCGGTCGCCGGTCACCAGCGCGACGCGCGCCACGGCGTCGCCCAGCGCCTTCCTCTCGCAGGTGACCTTCTTGTCGTTGTTGCGCGCGATCACCCGCTCGTAGTCGGGGAAGGCCCCCTCGAGCACGCGACAGATCATCTCGCGGTGGCCGGCGCGGAACGCCAGGTGATGCTCGCCGCGGCGGAACTCGAGCGTGCCTTCGCCTTCCAGCCGCAGCAGCTCCTGGAGCGCCTTGCGCGGCACCAGCACGGTGTCGGCCGCGGTCGCGGCCTTGGGCAGCGCGACGTCGATCAGCGCCAGGCGGTGACCGTCGGTGGCGACCATCTCGGCGCGCTGCTCGTGGAGCTTGAGCAGGGCACCCGAGAGCTGGAATCGCGACTCCTCCGACGAGACCGCGAACAGCACCTTGCCGATCATGCGCTGGAACGACTTGAGCGGAACTTCGAGCGAAGCCTTGCCGGCGACCTCGGGCAGCGTCGGGAAGTCGGCCGCGGGCAGGCCGTGGATGCGGAAGCGCGAGCGCCCCGCCGAGATGCGCAGCGACCGCTCGTCCTCGAGCGCCAGGGTGATCTCGTCGGCGACCAGGGCGCGGACGATCTCGAGGAACTTGCGCGCCTGGACCGCGAGCGCGCCCTCGCCTTTGATCTGGGCGGCGAGCGAGGAGGCGAGCGAGACGTCGAGATCGGTGGCGGCGACGTTCAGGCGTCCGCCCTCGGCGCGCAACAGCAGGTGCGACAGGACCGGGATCGTGGTGCGGCGCTCGACGATCCCCTGCATCGGAACGAGCTCGGCGAGCAGTTCCTCGCGCTTCAGCCGGATTTCCATTGCTCGGGTCCTCTCCTGCGGGTGTCTTTCAGAAGCGTTAAATCTAACACAGCAGTACCCAGTCGTAGGTCCTGTGGAAGGCGCGGATATCGGCGCCGGAGGTGCCGCGAAATGGGGTGCGTCCGCGGTCGCGGATTCGGAAAAGGGCTGCGGATCGGCGCATGGAGAGATGCGGAAAAGCGGCCGCGCGCTCCGGACGACCGCGGGCGTTCCGCAGGCTTTTCCGGAGCCTCTCCTCAGGAGAGGTGGCGGGTCATCGAGTCGAGCGTGCGCGCGAGCTCGACGTCCGAGGAGCGCAGGTTGTCGATCTTCTCGACCGAGTACATCACCGTCGAATGGTGTTTGTCGTTGAACTGCCGGCCGATCTCCGGGTAGGAAAGATCGGTCAACTGCTTGCACAGGTACATCGCCACCTGCCGCGGAAAAGCGATCTGCTTGGAGTTCGATTTCGACTTGATCTCGCCGACCTTGAGCCCGTAGTGACGGGCGACGAACTTGATGATCTCGGCGGCGGAGGGCCGGCGTCCGCCCTCGGGCAGGATGTCGCGCAGCGTCTCGCGCGCCAGCTCGAGCGACAGCGGCCGTCCGGTGAGCGAGGCGAAGGCGGCGACCCGGGTCAGCAACCCTTCGAGCTCGCGCACGTTGGTCTTGACCTGGTTGGCGACGAACAGCGCCACGTCGTCGGGCAGATCGATGTCGTCGATGTCGGCCTTCTTGCGCAGGATCGCGACCTTGGTCTCGAGGTCGGGCGGCTGGATGTCGGCGATCAGCCCCCACTCGAAGCGCGAGCGCAGCCGTTCCTCGATCGACGGGATGTTCCTCGGCGAGGAGTCCGACGACAGGACGATCTGCTTCTGGCTGGTGTAGAGCGTGTTGAAGGTGTGGAAGAACTCCTCCTGGGTGCGCTCTTTGTTGGCCAGGAACTGGATGTCGTCGACCAGGAAGACGTCGATCGAGCGGTAGCGCTCGCGGAACGAGTGGGTCGACTTGAAGCGGATCGAGTTGATCAGCTGGTTGACGAACTGCTCGGCGGTCAGGTACTGGATGCGCAGTTGCGGGTGGCGCTCGCGGATGCGGTGGCCGATGGCGTGCAGCAGGTGGGTCTTGCCGAGCCCGACGCCGCCGTAGAGGAAGAGCGGGTTGTAGCTGTGGGCGGGGCTCTCGGCGACCGCGCGCGCGGCGGCGTGCGCGAACTGGTTCGAGGCGCCGACCACGAAGGTGTCGAAGGTGTACTTCGGATTGAGCCGCGCCGCGGGGTCGGGCTCGGGTGCCGGCACCGCGGTGTCGTCGAGGTCGTCGGCCGCGATCAGCACCTGGAAGAGCTCGTCGTGGGTGGCGGCCGCCTCGCGGTCGATCGTCGCGCGGTAGTTCTCCTCTACGGTGTGGACGAAACGCGAGTTGGGCGCCACCAGCACCAGCGACTCGTCGCTCTCGCTGCGGACCTTGAGCGGGGCGATCCAGGTGGCGTACTCCTCCGGCGAGAGCGCGTGGCGCAGACGGTCGGAGAGCAGGGTCCAGGTCGAACGCGAGGGCATCACGGGGTGGCGACGCCGAGTCTAGTCGAACGGCCGGGCGAGGTCGGCCAGGGCGCGCGGCAGCTCGAGCGCGGCCGGCGCGCGCGAGGCGGCGACGAGACGC